>CAWFMQ010000001.1:0-14065 GCA_963816905.1 uncultured Chloroflexia bacterium
GCTGTTCCTGGGGCGCGAAGGTGATCGAGCGTGGACCAGGCCGATCAAGGGAACGCGCCCGCTCGACTCCGACGTGCCGCTCGTCGGTTCCGCAAAGGACTGTGCCGAGCATGTCATGATCGTGGACCTTGAGCGAAACGACCTTGGTCGCGTCAGCCGGTCCGGGAGCGTGCATTGCCCGGAATTCCAGGTCGAGCATGTGATGGCGGGCGTCCGACACCTGGTTTCGACCGTCGAGGGCCGGCTCAGGCCCGACGTGGGCCTCGCCGCGCTGCTCCGGGCCATTTTCCCGGGAGGGTCTGTCACCGGCGCACCGAAGATCGCCGCGCTGGATCACATCGCGCGTCTCGAGCCCGTCGGGCGCGGTGCCTCGATGGGTGCCCTCGGCACGATTCGACCGAACGGCGACCTGCGCCTCGCCCTGACGATCCGCACGTTCGCGATCGCGGACGGCCACATTCACCTCTGGGTCGGTGGCGGGATCACCTGGGACTCCGATCCGGCCGCCGAGATCGAGGGAATCCTGGGTCAAGGCCCGGCCACTGCTCAGGGCGCTGGGAGCGCCGGTTGCGGGCGGGGCAGGGGTCCGGGCACTCGCGTGACGGGTCGCAGGATGTGCCGGGGTCCGGCATGAGCGAGTCGCCCCTCGCCGTCGCGGTGCGCGGACGCGGCGTGGTGGATCCCGGCGAGCCGGTGATCCATGCCGACGACCTCGGATTCCTCCGCGGCCTCGCGGCGTTCGAGACCATCCGCGTCGTTGGAGGTCGGCCGTTCGACCTCGAGCATCACCTCGACCGGCTGGAAGCGTCGGCCGCTCGGTTGGGCCTGCCATCGGTCGGCCGAGACGAACTGATCGAGTTGACGACCGGGGCGTTGGCTGCGGCCGCGGTCGCGGACTGCGTACTCCGCATCATCTGGAGCGCCGGACGCGACGGCGCACATGAGGCGACCGTGATCGCGGTCGCCAGCCGGCTTCCTCCCGGCCTCGAGGCACTCCGGTTGCGGGGCCTGCGGCTGGTTTCGCTGCAGCTGGGCGTCGATCCCCGGGCGGTTGCCGGCGCACGGTGGCTGCTCGGGGGCGTCAAGTCGACCTCCTATGCGGTCAATGTGGCCGCCGTGCGTGAGGCCGCCCGTCGGGGCGCCGATGACGCCCTGTTCGTCGCGTCCGACGGGACGGTGCTCGAGGGGACCATGTCCAACATCTGGTGGCGCGACGGGAGCCTGCTCCGAACGCCGAGCCTCGAACTCGGAATCCTGGCCGGTGTCACCCGCATCCGGGTGCTCGAGCTCGCGGCCGGTCTCGGCTACCGCACCGAGGAGGGTGCGTGGACGATCGAACAGCCGACCGCGGCGGCGGAGCTGTTCACCTCGTCGTCAATTCGCGGCGTGATGCCGGTCGTCGAGCTGGATGGGCGGCCGATCGGCGACGGTCGACCGGGCGAGGCGGCGGCTGCGTTGGGCGGGGCCCTCCGGCGGGTCGCGGAGGGATAGGCCGACCCGGGCGGCCCAACGGGAGCGCCCGAGCGGGAGCCCGTCCGCCCTGCCACCGCTCGGAATGGGGTGTTAGCATGGCCCCTGGAGCGAGACGAGCCGCATGAGGCCCGAAGCCGGGCCCGGAAGACGTCGCCCCGGAGGTTGTCATGGCCACTGTCACGTTCGACCACGTCTGGAAACGCTTCGGGGGCGACGTCGTTGCGGTCAACGACCTGACGCTGGAGATCCAGGACGGCGAGTTCATGGTCCTGGTCGGTCCGTCGGGTTGCGGGAAGACCACGTCGCTCCGGATGATCGCCGGACTCGAGGAGGTCACGGAGGGCAACGTCAGCATCGGTGACCGTGTCGTCAACGATCTGGCTCCCAAGGATCGCGACGTGGCCATGGTCTTCCAGAGCTACGCGCTGTACCCGCACATGACCGTCCGTGACAACCTCGCGTTCGGCCTCAAGCTGCGCAAGATGCCCAAGGCGGAGATCGAGCGCCGCGTCAACGACACGGCGGCCTCGACCGGCCTGACCGACCTGCTCGATCGCAAGCCGAAGGCGCTGTCAGGCGGCCAGCGACAGCGCGTCGCCCTCGGCCGCGCCATCGTCCGGGAGCCGGCCGTCTTCCTCATGGACGAGCCGCTCTCCAACCTCGACGCAAAGCTGCGCGTGGCGACGCGAGCCGAGCTCGCACGCCTCCACCAGCGCCTCAAGACCACCACCGTCTACGTGACCCACGACCAGGTCGAGGCCATGACCATGGGCGACCGGATCGCCGTCATGAGCAACGGCCTGCTCCAGCAGGTCGGGTCGCCGCAGGACCTCTACCGCACGCCTGTCAACCGGTTCGTGGCCGGCTTCATCGGGAGCCCGGCCATGAACATGGTGGACGTCGAGGCCGTCAAGGAGGACGGCCACGTCGTGCTGCGGGGCGGAAGCATCGAGCTGCCGTTGCCGGCCCAGTACGTGCCGGCGATCGACAAGGCCCAGGGACAGCTCACCTTCGGCATCCGGCCGGAGCACCTCGAGATCGGCGATGTTCCCGGCGACTGGGCTCCGCTGCGCGCCAACATCGACGTCGTGGAGTTCCTCGGTAACGAGGAACTGCTGCACGCTCGAATCGGCGAACACGACTTCGTTGCGATCGTGGATGCCTCCCATCGTGTCAAGCCAGGTGACGTGCTGGACGTCAAGGTGCCGCTCAACGAGGTCCACGTGTTCGACGGCGAGGGCACATCGCTGGCGATCCTCGCCGGCTGATCCCGGAGTACCCAGATCGTCGCATCACCACGCCGGCCCTCGGGCCGGCGTGGTGTTTCACGTCCATGTGCCGCTCGCATGGGCGCGGGGGAGGGGGTGAGCTGAACGCAGCTGCAAGATCGGCCGGCACCACGGCCGACGCCTCCGCATGGGCCGCATCCCGCGCCGGGGATGTCGGGACGGGCCGCCCTCCCGTCACTCCTCGGCATGCGCGAGTTCCGCGCCATCCTCGGCGTCCGCCTGTTCTCCGGGCTGGCGATGAGCGCGCTGGCGACGGTCGTCGCCTACCAGGTCTACCAGCTCACCCACGATCCCCTTTCGCTCGGGTGGCTCGGACTGGTCGAGGCGATTCCCGCGCTGACGCTGGCACTCTTCGGCGGGCACGTCGCCGATCGCCGCGATCGCCGCACCATCGTCCTGGTGACCAGCCTCGCGATGTTGGCCTGTTCGCTCGCGCTGGCGTTCATCTCCACCGACCCCATGCAAATTCGGCATCGGGGCCATCTTCGCGGTGATCTTCATCCAGGGCGTGGCGGGCGGGTTCGAGCGGCCGGCCGCAACCGCGTTCGAGGCACAGGTGATCCCGCTCAACCAGGTGACGCTCGGCGCGTCGTGGGCGAGCAGCGCATCCCAGGTCGGGTACATCTGCGGGCCGGCGCTGGGCGGCATCGCCTACGCGATCGTCGGCGTCACGAACACCTATCTGCTGCTCGCGGCCCTCCTGGCGGCCGCGGCCGGGTGCGTGCTGCTGGTCGCACGCAAGCCGATGCCGAAGCCCGAGCAGGGCGAGTCCACCTGGCGTCGGATGCTGGGCGGAGTGGGGTTCGTCTTTCGCACGCCGATCCTGGTGGGCGCGATGGCGCTCGACCTGTTCGCGGTCTTCTTCGGGGGTGCAGTGGCGATGCTGCCGGTCTTCGCCGACATCCTGGGCGTCGGGCCGGTCGGATTGGGGCTGCTGCGAACGGCACCGTCGATCGGCGCGCTGTTGGTGATGCTGGTCGCGACGCGGCGCCCGCCTGCATCGCATGCCGGGCCGATGCTCCTTGCTTCCGTCGCCGGGTTCGGCCTGTCGATGATCGTGTTCGCGCTATCCCGGAACTTCGCCCTGTCGCTCGTCGCGCTGTTCTTCAGCGGGGCGACCGACGGCGTGAGCATGATCATCAGGAACGTCATCGTGCGGATCGCGTCCCCAGAGCACCTGCGGGCACGGATCGCCGCGGTGAACTACATCTTCATCGGCGCGTCGAACGAGTTGGGGGCGTTCGAGAGCGGCGTGGCCGCGAGCGTGCTTGGCGTGGTGCCGAGTGTCGTGGCCGGCGGGCTGGTGACCCTGCTGGTGGTCGGCGCCGTGACGATGACAGTGCCGCAACTTCGCCAGCTCGACCTGGCCCGACCGGGAGAGGGCACCGCACCGTCACCGGCCTGAGGCCGGCCTGCCATCCGGGCGGTCGGACATGCGTTCAGATCGCGTCGCTGCGCTCCCCCATGACCTCGCCCCCGTCCACGCCGATCACGTTCCCCGTCATCCAATGGGTGAGCGGCGTGCACAGCGCGAGGAGCGCATCCGCGACATCCTGCGGGACCGTCATCCTGCCTCCCGGGTTACGCGCCGTCGCCGTCTTGATCAGCTTCTCGTGGCCCGGGATCCGCCGGAGCGCCGGCGTATCGGTGACCCCGGCCCGGATCGCATTGACGGTGATCCCGAAGGGAATCAACTCGAGTGCCAGCTGGCGGACGTGGGCCTCCAGGGCAGCCTTGGCGGAACTGATTGCGCCGTAGGTCGGGACCGCAAGCGTCGCACCCTCGCTGGTCATCGCGTAGAGGTGGCTGCCGTTGCCGATCAGCCCGGCATGGAAGAGGTCCCGCACCCAGTAGATCATCGAGTGCGCCATCACGTCGGCGGTCATCTCGAGTTGCTTCTGGGACAGTTCCTTCTGTGTGTCGCTGACGTATGAGAGCGTCGTGCCGAAGGCGAGCGAATGCAGGAAGCCGACGATGAGCGGGTCCGCGCCGGCCGCTCGACGCTCGTCGAAGAGCGCCTTCGTGGCCTCGATCACCGCGTGGCGCTTGACCTCATCGGCCGCATTGACGTTGTGGAAGACCACCGGTACGCCCGCGGCCGCGATCTCCTCGCGCACCTGGTCCGCCATGACCTTGGTCGATCGCAGGTCGAGGTGCACGCCGATGACCCCGAACCCGGCGTGTGCCCACGTCTTCGCAACTGCGGCTCCGAACCCGCTGCTGGCGCCCAGGACGAGCGCCCACCGTTCCCGCCCGGTCCAGGAGTCCGCGTTTCTCGTTACCGACATGGTCACCTCCGCTGCGAGTGTACCGATCCCCGACGGGTTAGGCTGCGCGGGATGGCCGATCTCGCCCAATTCGCGCGACTCCGCAGCGCCGAGCCGATCGCCATCAACCCCACTCGCTCGTTGTGGCTGCTCACCGTTGCGCACGCCTTCAACCACGCGCAGGCCGCGCTGCTCCCGCTCGTCTACCTCGTGCTCATCACCCAATTCAACGTTTCGGTGCCCGCGATCGCCTTCCTCGCGGCGCTCGGCAACTTCTCGTCGGGACTCGTCCAGTTCAGCTTCGGGGAGCTGACCCGCAGGACGTCACGACGCGCGTTGCTGGGAACCGGGAACCTCGTGTTCGGGGGCTTCATGGCCCTGCAGGCACTGGCCACGTCGTTCGTGCCGTTCGCCGTGGCGAACGTGATCTCCCGCATCGGCGGCGCACCGCAGCACCCGGTCGGCAACGGCCTCATCTCGGAGCAGTTCGCGCCTGAACGGCGAGGCTTCGCCATCAGCGTCCATATCGCCGGCGGCAACGTCGGTACCGTGGCCGTGCCGCTCGTCGGGACATGGCTGATCGCAGGGATCGGCTGGCAGTGGACCGTCGTGCTGTTCGGGGTGCCGTCCGTGCTGATCGGCCTGGCGATGCTCGCGTTGATCGGGGAAAGCGGCGCGGATCGTGCGGCTGCCGTCGCCCGCGGCAGCCTGAGGGACGCGCTCCGCGAACTGGTCCACGACCGGGACCTCGTGCTGACGTACGTTTCGTCGGTACTGGGCGGTGGCGCCAGGGGCCTGGGCGTGCTGAACCTGTTCGTGCCGCTGTATCTCGCACTCGTGCTGGGGCTCGACACCGCGACGGTCGGCCTGATGTTGACGGTCCTGCTCCTGGGCAGCGTGCCCGGCCCGCTGATCGCCGGCTGGCTATCCGATCGACTGGGTCGAAAGCCCCTGATCATCGGCGTCTACCTGGCGGGCGCCGCCTCCCTGGCGCTGTTCGTACTGGCCGGGAGCAACATGGCGCTCCTGTGGATGGGCATCATCCTGCTGAGTGCCTTCAACTTCGTCGAGAGCCCGCAACTCCAGGCGCTCCTCGCGGACATCTCCCGTCCCGCGATCCGCGACGCATCGTTCGCCGTCTACTTCACGCTGGCGTTCGGCATCGGGTCGCTGTGGGTGGCGGTCTACGGCGCGATCGTGGGCGCGTTCGGCAATTCGGCGGGGCTGCCGATGGTCTTCTGGCTCATGGCCGTCGCGTTCCTGGCGGCGGCGCTGACGGTGCTGCCGATCCACGCGGAGCAGCGTGCGGCCGAGGTTCGCGCCGAGGAGCGCGCGATCGGCGAACGGCCGGGCCGGGTCGAACCGACGGAGTCGATGGACGGCTGACGCCGACAGTGGCAGGCTGACGGCGCCGACGCGCCGGACGCAGGTTGCACCGCGCGAGCCAGGCGATCGGCCGGCGCGGGACCGGCCCAAGGGAGGCGCGCCATGAGCACGTTCGTCATGGTCCACGGCGCATTTCACGGCGCGTGGTGCTGGGACCTGCTGCGGCCGGAGCTGGAACGGCTCGGCCACGATGTCGTGGCGATGGACCTGCCGATCGAGGATCCGAGCGCGGGCAACGTCCGGTACGCGGAGGTCGTGGTCGAGGCCATCGGCGATCGCGACGACGTGATCGTAGTCGGGCATTCCCTCGGCGGCCTGACGATCCCCCTTGTGGCGGCGGCGCGCCCGGTTCGTCGGCTGGTGTACCTGTGCGCGTTCGTGCCGCTGCCTGGGCACCCCTTCAGCGACCTGTTCGGCGACGAGGGCATCTTCCCGGAGATCCCGGACGGGTGCGGACCGATCGTGGACGAGGGCATGATGTCGTGGCCGGCCGAGGGAGCGATCCGCGTCCTGTACCCGGACTGCCCGCCGGAGGTCGCGGCGTGGGCGGCCGGGAAACTGCGTCGCCAGTCGCGCGCTCCGCACCGGGAGATCTGCCCGCTGACCGCACTGCCGGCTGTGCCCGCCTCGGTGATCCTCTGCCGTGACGACATGGGCATCGGGCCGGAGTGGGAGCGACGCACGGCACGAGATCGGCTCGGGACCGTGGCGGATGAATTGCCGGGCGGCCACTCACCGTTCCTGTCGCGGCCGGGCGAACTGGCGGCGATGCTCGATCGGATCGCCAGGCTGGAGTAGACAGGTCGACTGTCTCGGCGGGCCAGCCGGCGGCTCGTCAGGCGGCCGCCGAATCCTGGGCCGCCAGCACCCGAACGATCGCGTCGGCCAGTTCGTCGACGTCGCGCTCCGTCGTCGGAACAGGAATTCCGCCCATGCCGCGAGGCGCCAGGTAGAAGCCCTCCAACAGCAACCCCAGGAAGAGCCCCGGTGCCGAACGGGTCCCGGTCGCCGTCACGGATGCCCGCTCGCCCGCGAAGACCTGGAACAGAGAACCGATTCCGGCGACCTGCGCGTTCGAACCGATGCGGTCGATACCCTCGGCCAGCCGGGCCCGCAGCCGGTCGCCGAGGACGTCGAGATGAGCGTACCGCTCCGGCGTCAATTCGCGGAGCGTGGCCACGCCTGCCGCGGCGGTCACCGGATTGCCGTTGTACGTGCCGCCATGGCTGAGCCCGCCGGCCCGGCGAGCATCGAACTGCTCCATGACGTCCGTCCGACCGCCGAACGCGCCGACGGGGAAACCGCCGCCGATGATCTTGCCCAGAGTCGTGAGGTCGGGCCGCACGCCGAACCGACCCTGCGCGCCTCCGCACCCGACGCGGAACGAGATGACCTCATCGAAGATCAGCAGCGCGCCCATTTCGTCCGCAAGCTCCCGCAGCCCGGCGAGGAATTCGGGTTCCGCCACGCGGATGCCGCCCCCGCCCTGGACCGGTTCGATGATGATCGCCGCGAGGTCGCGTTCGCGGCCGGCGAGCGCCGCCCTGACCTGGTCGAGGTCGCCCCACGGCAGGTCCACCACCAGGACCGATAGTGCGTCGGGGACGCCGGCGGTGCCCGCCATCACCTGGTCATGCGTGCCGTGGTAGCTGCGCTCGAACCGGGCGATCAGCGCTCGGCCGGTGAAGGCCCGTGCCGCGCGTATCGCCAACATCGTGGCCTCGGTGCCGGAGTTCGCGAAGCGAATGCGCTCGATCGAGGGGATCCGGTGCGTGAGCTCCTCTGCCAGCTCGACTTCGGCTTCGGTCGGCGCGCCGAACGCGGTCCCGCGGGCCAGCTGCGCCTGCACGGCCGCGATCACGGCCGGGTGCCGGTGACCCAGGATCAGGGACGTGTAGTTGCAGAGGAAGTCGCGGTAGACGTTGCCGTCGAGGTCGGTGATGCTGAGTCCGTCGCCGTCGACCATGTAGGGCGCGTACGGCGGGAAGAAGACGGTGGTGCGCGTCGAGCCGCCGGGCATGGTGGCGGTCGCCCGTTCGAAGAGAGCGCGAGAGCGCGGCGTCCGGGACAGGTACTCGTCGAGCATGGTCATGGGTGAGGCACTGGGTGGCACGCCTTGTGAGGCACGGCGGGATCGCCGACATCGTATTCCGTCCGCGGCGGAAGGGGAGGGCGAGGCGACGCCAGGGTCGAGCTGGACGGCCGGGTCCGCGCCCGTCGAGCACGGCGGCTCGCGGAAAGGTCAGGGGCGTCGCCCTGACCTATACTTCACGGTCCCGTCGGCGCTCGGCGCCGCGGGTCTCTCGGTCGGGGCGTGGCGCAGTTTGGCTAGCGCGCAGCGTTCGGGACGCTGAGGTCGGAGGTTCAAATCCTCTCGCCCCGACCATATCCAACAGTGAGGTCGAGCCGTTCCGGGACGACGGCCGCGAGGCCGTGGGCGATGGCGATCTCGGTGAGTTGGAGCGTCGCCTCCCGGAAGCCCTGAGCGCTCGATGCGCTCGAACAGCGCCTCCGCGAGCATCCTGCGACCCGGCCCGCCGTCGGCCACTCGCCACGTGGTGGCCAGTTCGCCGCAGGTAGCGCACCGCGACGTCGGCCGGGCACTCCCTCGGCCTCGCGCGGGCGGCGCGCCTCCGCCTCCTCGGCATCGAGGCGGGCCATGGCCTGCGATCGAGTGCGTCGCTGTCGCGATCACGCCGGTAGCGGGCAAGTGCCGCGTCGCGCTCCCGCTCGATGCGCGCGAGGGTGGGCCGGTCGCGGCGATGCCGGCGGCGCGATCACCAGGCCGACGACGTGGGTGAGGATTCCGCCCGAGCGACACCTCTTCGAGCACCGCCCCCGACGACGTCTTCGAACAACGTCCGTCGATAGCCCTTGCCGTCGCGTCGGCCGTGCCACCCCCTTGGCCTCTCCGGTGTTGCAGCATGAACTCCGAGCACGCGTCGTAGTGTCTGTAGTAGTCGGTGTCGCCTACGAGGCGGACGCCACAGGAGGCGCAATGGAGCATCGAGAGCGCGTAGTGGCGCGACGAGACAGCGGGCCGCCCGTGTTCGTCGCCCGACGCGCACGGTTCTCCGCAGCGCGACTGGCGACGTTCAAGTCGACCACGGGAGGCCAGTTGGCCGGTCCTCCGTCACGCAGCCGACCCAGGTCGAGGGGCGACGTCAGGATGCCCCGGATCGTGTCGATGGGCAGGCCGACGTCCAGCGGCGACTTGGCGGTGAGCTTCCCGGACGCCGACAGCGCGAAGACGAGTTGACAGTCGGCACGGTGCCCGGGTCCGGCTGCAACCAGGTCCGCAACGCGACGGAAGCCGAAGGGAGCGTGACCCCGGGGTCGCGGTCACGGGCTCGCTTGGTGGCGTAACCGGAACGGATGTTCTTGCACAGGTCGCGGCTGTACACCTCGGCGGCCTTGGCCTTGTCGGCGAACCGCTCCCAGTCGCCGTCGTTCGAGGTGAGGATCTGGTCGTCGGCGAAGGAGGATCGCTACCCCGAGGCGGTGGAACGCCCGGCGGTAGTGCAGGGCAAGGGCGAGGTCTCGGATGAAGCGGGAGGTGTAGCCCACGAGGAGCACGTCGTACGTGCCCTGTTCGGCGGCGCTCAGCATGGCTCGGAACTCTGACGTCTGGGTCGCGGGGGGCTCCTCCATCGACGTAGGGCCAGACCAGCCGGACTTGGCTACGTTCCACTCAAGGCCGGTGTCGATCAGCCCGAACTCGGCGATGGCGCGGTCCTGCATGGCCCGCTGGGCATCCGGGCCGTACTTGTCCCTCTGGCCGCTCGAACTCTCTCTGATCCAACGGGCGCACCGCAGCCCGCGAAGATCATCGAGGGTGGCGGGAAGGCGCTCATAGACGGTGCCTCGTCACGATGACTCGAAGCGTACCTCGGCGTTCGTCGATCCCGCGTCGTTCAGCAGCCCAGCGATCACGAACCAACTGCGCGAGCGCCTGGGCGATGGGGTCCGGGATCGTCTCAACCGTCGGAATGGTGGAGACCACCACCTCCACCGGTCCGCAGGTTGCGAGGGCCCCGAACTCGATGAGCCGGACCTCTCGCGGACCCCAGGCCGACGAGCCGGACGACGACGACGGCTTCCCGAGAGGCAGCCTGTGGCGGAGCGAACGCTCCGCCGGCATCGTACGCACGGCCGACGTCACGGCCGTTGCCGCTGGTCAGGATCAGCGTGTTGGGCTGCCAGCCGCTCACGGGCGGCTACTCCGATGAGGCCGGCTTGTACGCATCGCGAAGGTCAGCGCGAACATCGCTCTCGGGGTCTTCGACGATCAGTCCCGGCCACAACCACATGGGTGCATGGTTGTGGAGGTAGCCGTCGTCGAGGACCCGCCGCGTGCTTCACCAGCGTGACCTCGTCAACGAGGGGTCCGACGCGGCCGGTTCCTCGGGCCCGAAGGCGTGGTTCTTCCTCTGCATGAGCATCTTCGGGCTCCGTATTGAGCATCTTCGGTGTAGTGGTGAGCATTTTCGGGAGGCAGGCTCCCAGTTCCAGTAGCCCTCCTTCCCGGCTGACCCACCTTCACGGCGAGCGCATCCACGCCGAGTTCAATCTTGGCCCGCCGAAGGGTGGCCTGGGAGATGGCCTCCGCCCTCGCCCTGTCCTCGACCGCCTTCACAGGAACGGGGCCATCACCGGAGCAGGCCCCCGAGGAACTCGACTGCGTCTTGAAGCGCGCCGTCACGCCGCTCGGCGCCCACAGTCAGGAGGGTCTCCGCCGTGTGCTTGCTGGCCCCCTCCCAGGTCACAGCACCCGTTCCGTCGACGTCGACGATCCGATACGAGATCACGGCGGGCATCCTGGCGAGGTTCATCTTCAGCGGCGCGATGACGCATTGATCTGGGCTATCAGGATCACGACCCGCAACGAGACATGCCCGGAAGGTGCCTATGATCCCGATTGACCCGCCTACCCGGTAGATGGGGCTCTGCTCCCCGTTCTTCGTCAGGTGCCCGATGACGAGGATCGCCGCTCCCGTCCGTTCCGCGACTTCGCGCAGTGGCGCCAGCGCTCGCCGGACATCCTGGTCTCGGAACGAGTTGACGGCACCTGACAGGAAGGCCATCAGCACATCGACGATGACGAGCACCGCGTTCCACTCCCGGATCGCCTTCTCCAGCCGCTCAAGAGTAGTCGGGGACGCGGAAGCAACGCTGCCGTCGCCGCATCGTCGTCGGTCACGGTTAGCACTGAGACCCGGTGAGGATGACCCCGCGGCCTCAAGCCGAGGCCGGGATGACTTCAGCCAGCGGGTCTTCTGCTGACAGGATGATCACGTTGGCAGGACCGAGCACCCGGGGAGCCATCGGGCATCGGAAGCCCCATGGTGGCGCGAGCCCCAAGGTCCAGTGCAATGGTGGAACTTCCCGACACCGGGGTTGCCGTGCAGGCAGGTGACCATGCCGAGGGGGATACGGCCCTGCCAGAACCAGTCGATCTGCTCGGCGGCAACCTCCGCCATCGGGATGAGCCGGTAGCCCGACTCCCGAAGATGCTCATCGTCGTCGAAGGCGCTCTCACCGGATCGGGTTGAGCACCTTCGGGTGACCGACATCTCGAGCGCGGTGGTCACCAGATCCCGCAGCTCCTCGACGGTGTGCCCGGCGTCGAGCCAGGTTGACACGTCCCACCCGGCACGGCCCCGGGCAACTCGACGACCGCGACGTGGCGGCAACCTTCCTCAGCGACGCTGGCGACATCTCGACTGTCGTTCATGCCGACGTCGTCGTGGTCCGGGATGACGGCCAGGGGCCGGCTTGAGGACTTCGGAGAACTCTGCCGCCACTTTCCCGCACCACCGGGTTGGTGGTGGCGAGGAAGCCCGCTTCACGCCCAAGCCGGTCAACGTCCTTCTCACCTTCTAGGACGACGACGATTTGTCGCGACGGCTAGCAACTCGGGCAGGCGGTACAGGACGCGGTCGACGCCCATCATGTTGTCGATCCAGCCGCCCTTGCCGTCGGGGCGACGCTGGCTGAACCCCTTCGGGTCGAAGCGCGTGACCTGGTACTGCAGTCGCCGTCGCCGACGTGTAGTCGTAGCGGGTGGCCACTGCGCGACGGAAGGGCAAGGTCCGCCGCGAGGGTCCCTCGACGCTGGACGCATCGGGGCGGTGGGCGGTCCACTGCACGCGCCTCCCGGCCGATCCGGTGGCTGTAGAGGCCAGCGGCGTCCGGCGACGAACGGCCCGGCCTGCTCCTCGCGGGCGCACTTCACCCACGCCCCGTCGGCCGGAGGTGAAGCCGTGGCAACCCTGCCCCGCCGCGCGGATCCTCGTCTGCGCCACCGCTGCCGACACCGGACAGGGGTGCTGGCGAGTGTGTCGCTGCTCGGGACGGATCCGGTCCCCAGCCACCTACCGAGATCCAGTCTTGGGCAGTACAACCGACGGCCCAGGGCCTTCCGGGCTGGTCGCTCCCTGATCGGAACCCGTCCGGTCCCTGGGGTCTCCCGGCTGATCGGGGAAGAGGACGCCCACCGGGATACCGAGGGACGCCGACGCCGCCCTGCGGAAGCGCGGCCAGGAGCGGACCTCCGCCGCGCTCGATCCGGCTCACCAGGCTCCGATCAACCCCCCGGTGCTCTCGGCCAGCTCGGCCTGAGTGATACCCAGTGCGATCCGGACCGCCTTGAGTCCGCCGGAGTGCTTGGTTGCATGCACGGTCACGCGTCGAGTGTTGCGTCACCATGGTCCCAGGTCCATGCTGAACAGATGAAGAAGAGGCCAGAACCCTCCGAACAGTTCTCGCTCGCAGATGCCGTTGGCCCATGGGCGTCAGTGGAGTTGGTGTGGTCCCGGTCGGCGGCTTCCAGCTCCCGGCGCGGCCTCCGCAGATGGGACCCGACCGGCGAACGCGCCGAGGACGATGGGGAGGAGTGGCTATGTGCTCAGACGGACCAGGGCCGCCGCCAGCCCCTCTCGCTCAAGAAGCCTGGCACCTTGCTGAAGCCGAGTCTCGCTCGCCGGTTCGAGGTGCTCGGCAACAATCCGTCCCTCGCGAAGATCCTCGCGTTCGCGAACGAATTTGGGTTCCTCGGAACGCCCGTGATGCTGATCGCGCCTGGTCCGGGGCTGACGCCCAGATCCCCGTCAGCGAGCTGATCCTGGGCGAGCCCGTGTCCTTCTGGCAGGAGGAAGCGGCGATGTTCCGCGACCTCCGGACCACCTGGCAGCGCGTGCTCGACCTGACCAAGGGGGACGTGCACAGCATGAACACGATGCCCGCGCCTACCTTCAGGAGCGGGCCTACTGGGCGCCAAGTGGGGCAGTCCGCTACCACAGCGAGGCGGTGAAGTTCTTCCGCGCGGACGATCCCCATCTCCCACTGGCTGGCCCCGTCGAAGGACCTGACCGACAGGGACCTGGAGGGTCGCTTCTCACGTGGCGATCTCGTCGGCCCCGCCCGGTACTACGTTCGCCTATCGTCGTGAGAACGCTCGACTTCGCGATCACGTGGGCCCGAGGGGGTCCCAGCGTTCCTGACCAGCCCCCTCATGCGCCTGTTCCCCGACAGCCTGCTGGCCGCGATCTCTCTACAGTTAGCGCTGGACCTCGTCAGCCCCAGCGCCCGCGAGTCCATCTGCGACTACTGCCACGAGCCGTTCGCGCAGCGCCGACGCGATCAGATTGT
>CAWFMQ010000002.1:0-30717 GCA_963816905.1 uncultured Chloroflexia bacterium
GGCGACGGATGTCATGGAGCGCTGCGGGCGACGGCGGCGAACGTCGCCACAGGGGGCGTCTGTCATGGAGATGATCGGGTGCCGCTACCATGGGGCCCTGCGCGCCCGCCAATGCCGCGACAGAGCGCAGGAGGCGCACCTCTGCCCCGAACAGGTTCGGACATATGGCTCGACGTGGGCGCGCTGCCGACGGGCCCTCACTGCTCCTCGTGCCGGAGATGGAAGACAACCCCGTAGACCTCGCCCGTCTCCGGATCGCGCCTGTCGGCGATCGTCAGCCGGGACCGGCCACGAGCCGTCCTGATCCACCTGCAGAGCGGTTTTCCGCCCAGCAGGACCGCGTCCATCAGCGCGAACGCCTCCGGCGGCAGGGTCACGAGCGCCTCGCGGGCCGGCAGACCGAGGCATTCCGACCCGAACTCGTCGAGAAACGCCTGGTTCCCGTGGACCACCACGTGTCCCGGGCCGAAATGGAGCGCCGCCGGATTGGGCCGGCCAACCGCGTGGTCCACCGCGGCGATCTTCGTACCTCCGCCGTCGATGACCGCTGCTCCTCCCGCATGCCCGTCACGGGCGTTCCTGCACGCCCGGTGTCCCGTGGAAGAGTGGTGCCCAGGCCGGGACTTGAACCCGGATGAGTTGCCTCATACGCCCCTCAAACGTACGCGTATACCAATTCCGCCACCTGGGCACAGGTGCTTCGTCCACCGAGGGAGTGGTACCGAGGGAGGGACTTGAACCCACACGACCTTGCGGTCACTAGGTCCTGAACCTAGCGCGTCTGCCTATTCCGCCACCTCGGCAGGAGGCACAGGCGATCAATCGCCCGTCCCCGAAGCGAGGCGCCATCGTAGCACATCCCATTGCGTGTCCTCGGACCCCCGGATGAGCCGGCCGGCAGGTCCGGCCACGCGGTCGGACACCACCATCACCTGGTCGGCGAACCAGACCGGGATGAGCGGCAGCAGCCGTCGCAGCGTTGCCTGCAGCACCGTCCACTCCTCGGCTCGAGTGGCCGGATCCGGGTCGCTCCTGACCGACTGGAGCAGTTGGTCGACCCCGCTCGACTGGAACCCGGGCAGGTTCGTACCTCCGACCTGTGATTCGGTCGAGACCAGCAGGGGGTACAGGTCCGGCTCCAGCCCCACGTCGATCTTGAGCAGTGCCACGTCGAACGTGCCGCTCTGCAGGCGCGTCTGGAGGAGCAGGTCCTGGCTCATGCTGACGACGTTGACCGTCAGGCCGAGCGACCGCCAGCTCGCCGCGATCCGCTCCGCCAGCACGGGAAGCGTCGGGTCCGCGCTCGCATCCGGGGTGAGCAGCTCGATGGTGACGGGCCCCGTCTGTCCGGGCCGGTGCCACCCGTCCGCCGAGCTCTGCCACCCGGCGTCCTGGAGGCCCTGCGCGGCGGCGTTCATGTCGAACCCGGGTGTGCCCGATGAGGAGGCGTCCCAGCCGGGCCACGACGGCGACAGCGGCGTCACAACAGGATCGGCGGCGCCACCCAGGATCGCGGTCGCATCTCCCGGGCGGTCGATCGCCTCCGAGAGCGCCTCCCGGACCGTGACCGAGAACAACGGGCGGTCGGAAAACCGGAGATTCGGCACCAGCACGGTCGCGGTGGTGGTCGGATAGCGAACCGCGCTGCCGCCGGATTTCGCGGCGAGCGAGGTCGCGCGAGCTGGTGAGAGCCCTGCAGCAATGTCGACCCGGCCGGCCGCGTAGGCGCCCGCGAGCGCCTCCTCGTCGGGCTCGAGGATCAAACGGATCGCCTCCAACTGTGGCCGCGGCTCCCCGGCGGGCGCGGGTGTCGACTCCGGTTGCGGATGGAATGGCTCCCAGGTTGCCGGCGCGCCGCCCGGCGGCGGACCGACCCGCTCGAGCCGGACTTCCGTGTCCGTCACAGCGGCGACTCGGAAGAAGCCGTCGCCGACCTGCGAAAGGTCGAGCGGCAGCTTCGACCATTCTGCGAGCGGGACCGTTGAGAGGAGGTGCGCCGGCAGCAACGGCTGCGTCGTGAGCGACATGAACCCGGCGAGCGGCTCCGGCAGGAGGAACTGGACGGTGTAACGGTCCACCCACATGACCGTGACGCGCCGCCAGTCGTCTGCCGAGGGCGACGTGGAAGCAGGATCCTGCAGGCGCGCGACCGTGAAGACCACGTCATCCGCGTCGACGAGCGGCCCGTCGTGCCAATGGATGTCCGGGTTCAGGTGAAACGTGATGATCAGGCCGTTGTCGCTCGTTTCCCAGCTGCTTGCGACGTCCGGCACCAGGGTGCCGTTCGGTCCCAATCGCGTGAGCCCCCGGAACAACAGGGAACTCGCGAGGCGTTCCGCCGGCGTGGCGGCCAGGAGCGGGTCGACGTTGAACACCCGGCCGATGACGCCCACGCGCACGATCTCCGCTGGCGTCGGCGTGGGGAGCGACGGGACGGGGGTCACCACGATCGGAGTGGGTCGGGCGGGCGCCGAGATGTTCATTCCCGACGCGAGCGCGAGCAGCGCCGCGAGCCCGAGAACCATACCGACGGCGTGCCGGAATCGCATCAGCCGACCCTCGCGATGCCCGTGGGGTCAGGCACCCGGATCGATCCGACCGGCCCAGACCCCGATATGCGCGTCAGGGCGTTGGCGACGCGCCCGCCGCGACGCTCGGTGTGTGGAAGAAGTAGGTGATCAGCGACACGCCCACGAAGAGACAGGCGAGGATGACGGTGAACTGGAAGAGGCGCTTTTCCACGCCGCGACGGCTTCGGTAGACGGACGACTCTCCGCCGAACGTTGCACCCAGGCCTGCCCCGCGGGCCTGCAGCAGGATCGACGCCATCAGGCCGATACTGACGAGGATCTGGGCGATGGCAACAATCGTATCCACTGGATGCGGGACTCCTCACGTTGGACGTTCGCGGCGCCCGCGAAGGATAGCATGCCGGGCCCCTCGGCCCGCCCGGGCCCGCCGTCCGGCGGCGCCGAACCGCCGGCCCTGCCGCTCGGCCGGGGATCCTGTCGCCTGACCCCGGAACCCGAGCACGGCGCCGCCCGGAGAAAACTCCGGAAGGCCTACCGCTCGACCAGCGAGTGGCCCGTCATGCCCTCGGCCGGCGGCACGCCGACCAGGTCCAGCACGGTGGGTGCCATGTCGGCGAGGACGCCGTCGACCAGGCGGATCGAACGAACCGGAGAGCCGGCGAGCAGGATGGGCACCGGGTTCAGCGAGTGCGCCGTGACGGTCCGGCCCTCGGCATCGCGCATCTCGTCGGCGTTGCCGTGGTCGGCGGTGACGCACAGCAGGGCGCCGGGGCCACCTGCCCGGACGGAGGCGTCGTCGACCTCGAGCAACGCCGTTGCGACACGGCCGATGCACCCGTCCAGGAACTCGCAGGCACGCACGGTTGCCTCCCAGACACCGGTGTGGCCGACCATGTCCGGGTTCGCGAGGTTGGCGACGATGAAGTCGTAGGTGCCGCTCCCGATCGCGTCCACCAGGGCCTCCGTCACGCCGGCCGCGCTCATTTCCGGCTGGAGATCATACGTGGCGACCTTGGAACTCGGGATCAGCATGCGCTCCTCGCCCGGCCACGGCTCCTCGACGCCGCCGTTGAAGAAGTACGTGACGTGGGCATACTTCTCCGTCTCGGCGACGTGGAACTGCCGCCAGCCGCGCTTCGAGAACACCTCGGCGAGGCTGGCCACGACGAACGGCGGAAAAGCCACCTCGACGGCCAGCCCTCCCTCGTACTCGGTCATGGTGACCACGAGCAGGTCACGCGGCCGCTCGCCGCGATCGAACCTGGTGAACTCGTCACCCTCGGTGAGGGCATGGATCAGCTGGCGCGCGCGGTCGGCGCGGAAGTTGAAGTGGACGACGACGTCGCCGTCCCGCACGACCCCGTCCACACCGTCGATGATGGTCGGCGTCACGAACTCGTCGTTCTCACCACGCTCGTAGGCCGCCGCGAGGGCCGCCCCGACGCTCGGGGCGTGCAGCCCCTCGCCGTGCACGATCGCGTCGTAGCCCTTCTTCGTCCGCTCCCAGCGCTTGTCGCGGTCCATTGCCCAGTAGCGGCCGCCGATGGTCGCGATCCGCGCGCCGGGATTTGCCGCGGCCAGTCGATCGGCGAGGTCGGGGAGGAAGGCGTCCGCGGAACGCGGCGGGGTGTCCCGGCCGTCGAGCAGCCCGTGGACAGCGACGTCGGTAACGCCGTGGCGGGCGGCCAGGTCGGCGATCGCGACTGCGTGGCGGTCGTGGGAATGCACGCCACCGGGGCCCACCAGGCCGACCAGGTGCAGGCGCCGCCCGCCTTCGGCCGCGAGCGTCACCGCGTGCACCAGTGCCGGGTTCGAGAAGAACGACCCGTCGGCGACCGCGGCGTCGATGCGCGGGTAGTCCTGGAGCACCGGTCGCCCGGCACCCAGGTTCAGGTGGCCGACCTCGCTGTTGCCCATCTGGCCGTCGGGCAGGCCGACGGCCGCGCCGGAGGCTTTCAACCGCGCATGCGGCCAGTGCTCCACGAGGTCCCGCCAGTTCGGCATGCGCGCGGCGGCAATCGCATCGGCGGCAGGATCACTGCCGAGCCCGAACCCATCGATCACCACGACCACCAGGGGGCGCGGTCTTCCCTCCCCGCTCATTCGTCGTCTCCGTTCTGCTGGATTGTTGGTGGAATTACTGCTGGGCCGCGGCCCGACGCGCCTCCGCGGTGAGCGCGGCACGCGCCACGATCCCCGCCATCTCGTCGACCTTGAGGCTTGCACCGCCGACGAGCGCGCCGTCGATCGCCGGCTCGGCGAGGAACTCGCCGATGGCGGCACTGGTCACGCTGCCGCCGTAGAGCACCGGGATCAGCCCGGCGTCCGCGACGCCCAGGTCGGCGCACGACCCTCGGATCGCGTCGGCCATGGCCGCGGCGTCCACGCCGCGGGCGACTCGGCCGGTGCCGATGGCCCAGACGGGCTCGTAGGCGATGACGAGTCGTGGGTCGACGCCGTCACCCGCGCGGAGGACGACCCCAAGGGCCCCCTCCAGCTGGGTTCGCACCGTCTCCTCGGCCCGGCCGGCCTCGCGCTCCTCGAGCAACTCCCCGACGCACAGGATCGGCCGGAGCCCTGCCTCGCGGCACCGCAGCAGCTTCTGCCCGATCTGCTCGTCGGTCTCCTTCTGGTCGCGCCGGCGCTCGCTGTGCCCGACGATGCACCAGGTGGCAAGGCCGGCGAGCATGGATGCCGAGATCTCGCCGGTGTACGCGCCCCCGGCGCTGGCGTGGCAGTTCTGGGCGCCGACAGAGACGCCGGTGCCATCGAGTGCCTCCCCGACGGTCGCCAGTGCGACGCAGGGCGGGCAGATGACCCGCTCGACGAGAGGCTCCGCGGTGACCGCAGCGATCGCGGCGGCAAGCGGCCCGGCGTCGGCGGGCAGCGTGTTCATCTTCCAGTTGGCGGCAACGATCACGGGGCGTGTGGGCATGGTTGAAATCATCACACGCCGGACCTTGCGGTGCCGACCGCCCCTGGGGCCAGTGCCACTCGGCACGGCGCCACGGGGCCCGATCGTCGTCAGTCGCCGGCCCCGGGGGCATCACGCTCGAGCGCCGCGGCCGCCTCGATGCGCTCGAAGATCCGCTGCACGCGGGCCCGCGTCATTCCGGTGCGCTCGGCGATCTCCGTGAACGTCTGCTCGGGCGCCTCCGCCCGAACCTGCGCCACGGCACGCGAATCGGCCGGAAGGGCCGCGAGCGCCCCGCTCCGCGTCAGCTGCTCGATCGCGGCCAACTGGCGCGCGGCCGTCATGACCGAGCGAGTGAGGTTGGCGCCCTCGGCGTTCAGGACGCGGTTCAAATGGCCCCGCAGGGCCCGCGTGACGAGTCGCGACTCGAGTTCGAGCACGCCGCCCGATGCCCCGGCGCGGCGCAGGAATTCCATGACGGACTCGGCGTTCTTCCACGTGACGACGCCGCGGCCCCGACGGATGCGCCACGCCGCGGGAAGCCCCACGTCCGCGAGATGGGCGCAGAGCAGCGGGGCCTCGTCGGGCGCGACCACGAACTCGAGATGCGTCCGGCCGGGACCGAGGCTCAGCGAGCCGCGCGCGAGGAACCGCCCTCGCAGGTAGGCCAGGCGGCAGTGGTCGCGGGCCGTGGTCCAGTCGAAGGCGGCATCCCCGATGCCGGCCGGCAGCCGCACCGCGACCCGGGCCACCACCGGCGAGCGGGCATGACCGCTGGCTGCTTCGCCCAAGCCGGCGCGCTCCGCCAGGCGGCAGCAGGCGCGCGCGGGCTCGACGGCGGCGAGCTCGGCACGGATGGCGGTCACCAGTTCACGGTCGCGATTCTCGCCGGTCGGTTGGCGCGGCGACCGGAGGGCACCGCCGCGTCGAACCGCCTCAGGCGCTGCGGGCAATCGTCGGCGTCCGTGCCGACGCGCCGTCCTCGAGGAGCTGCAGCAGCACATCGGTGAGCTTGTGCGGGTCGTGCCGGTGAGCATTCTCGTCATCGACCACGTCGGCCAGTATGAGCCTCGGGTGCCCCTCGCCGGGCTGGACGTCGATCCGGACGGGGGCGGCGGGATAGTGCTCCGGCGTCCGCGCAGCAAGGTTGTCGTTGGCGACCACGAGGTCCACCAGGCCCCCTACCTCGTGCGCGTTCAGCGCGGCGATATGCTCGCTCAACGTGTAGCCCTCGGTCTCGCCGAGCTGCGTCGCGACGTTGCAGACGAAGACGCGCGTCGCGGTGCAGTCCCGCAAGGCAGCTCGGATGCCGGGCACGAGCAGGCCCGGCAGCAGGCTGGTGTAGAGACTGCCGGGGCCGATCACGATGAGATCCGCCGCCGCGATTGCTTCGATGGCGTCCGCACTCGCCCCGACGCCTTCGGGTTCGATCCAGACGCGGCGGACGCCCCGCGTCCGCATGATCACCGACTGCCCGTCCAGCCGCGAGCCGTCGGCGAGCTCCGCGTGCAGCGTGAGCCCGCTGGACGCCACGGGAAGGACGCGGCCGCGAACAGCCAGCACGCGGTTGGACTCGCGGACGCCTTCCTCGAAGTCGCCCGTGATGTCCGTCAGTGCGGCGATCAGCAGGTTGCCGAAGGCGTGCCCGGCCAGTCCGGCCGTGCTGTCCTCGTCGGCGGGGAAGCGGTACTGGAGCAACCGGGTCATGGCGGATTCGGCGTCGGCGAGGGCGGCGATGCAATTGCGGATGTCGCCCATCGGCGCGATACCGAACTCGTCACGCAGCTTGCCCGACGAGCCGCCGTCGTCGGCGACCGAGACGATCGCCGTGATGTTGCTGCTGACCTCCTTCAGGCCGCGCAGGAGGGTCGAAAGGCCGGTGCCACCGCCGATGGCGACGATCCGGGGTCCGCGAGCGAGCCATCGCTTCTGGTACACGAGCTCGACGAGCGGCTCGCGCCGCTGCGGGAACGGCTCCAACAGCACGTTCATGAGCCGCCACAGGCCGAACATGAAGATCCCGAGCCCGACTGCCAGCACGGCCACCGGCCGGAACATCAGCGGCAGGAACTGGAGACTCACGAGGTCGAACAGCTGGCCGGCCGGCGACGACTCGGCGACGTTGCGATACGCCATGCGGATGGCCAGTGCCCCGGCCACGGCGAGCAGCAGCTCTCCCGCGAAGACGACGACCAGCCAGCGCTTGATACCGGTTCCCGGCCGCATCCAGCGTCGAATGCGACGCGCGCGCGTCTCGGGCGCTCGGCTCATGTTCGCTGCAACTCCCGATGCCAGACGGTAACCGGTCCCAGGTCCTGCTCGCGAAGGTCCGCTGCGACGGCCTCCGAGATGGCCACCGACCGATGCACCCCTCCGGTGCAGCCGATGGCGACTGTGAGACGGGTCTTGCCCTCGGATTGATACGCCGGAATCGTGAAGGCGAAGAATTCGCGCATGAACTCCAGGAACCGCCGCGTCACGGGCTGCTCGAGCACAAACTGCCGCACCGGTTCGGTCAGGCCGTTCAGCGCGCGCAGCTCGGGCTGGTAGTACGGGTTCTCCATGAACCGGACGTCGAACACGAGATCCGCCTCGAGCGGAACGCCGAACTTGTAGCCGAAGCTGATGACGTTGAGCAGCAGTTCGCCGTGTTCCGGGTGGTGGAGCGCTGCCTGGATCCGATCCCGAAGCTGCCTGCCCGACAGTTCCGAGGTGTCGATGATCACGTCCGCGTCGCCACGGACCTCATCCAGCAGCTCCCGTTCGCGCTGGATGGCATCCACCAACCCGGTGCCCTCGTCCAGCGGGTGGCGGCGGCGAGTCTCGCTGAACCGGCGGACGAGGGTCTCGTCGCTCGCCTCGAGGAAGAAGATCTGCGGTTCGATCTGGCGGCCCTGGAGGGCGCCAAGGGCGGCCCCGAAGGCGAGCGGGGCATTGCCGGAGCGCACGTCGAGCACCAGGGCAACGCGCCGGTATCGTTCGGGGTCGTTGGCGACAAGTTCGGCGAGATCGCGCAGCAGGTCCGCGGGCACATTGTCGACCACGGTGTAGCCCAGGTCCTCGAACAGCTTGCTCGCGGCCGTCTTGCCCGCGCCGGACAGTCCCGTGATGATCGCGACGTGCTGGATGCCGCGGTCCAGGGTCGCCGGCTCCGGGGTCTCGGATCGGAACGGGTCACTACCCTCCGTCATCGTCCACCTCGGTGGCCTTCGAACGCCCCATCCAGAAGATCGTGAACTCGAAGAGCAGGTACATGGTGCCGGCCATGACCACCGGGCTGACAGGATCGCCGCCGGGCGTGACGACCGCCGAGAAGACGACGATGCCCATCAGCACGTACCGCCGGTTGGCGCGCAGCTGGTCACGCTTGACGAGCCCGAGACGGTTCAGCAGCACGAGCACGATGGGGAATTCCATGACCACGCCGAAGACCAGGAAGATCATGGTCACGAACCCGAAGTAGGCCTCGCCGCTCGGCAGGAGTTCCGCATGACCGGGGATCTGGAAACCGCCGAGGAACGCCGCCGCGTACGGCAGCGTGACGTAGGCCACCGCGCAGCCGGCGAGGAAGAAGATCACCGTGAACGGGATCCACGGCAGGATGGCCCTGCGCTCCCGCTCCGTGAGGCCGGGCGCAACGAACGCCCATGTCTGGTACAGGATCACGGGGAGGCCGAGCACGACGCCGCACACGATCGCGATCCTCAGGTACAGCATGAAGCCCGCGCTGAGGCTGAGGAAGACGACCTTCTGGCCGGGCAGCGGCTGAAGCAGCAGCACGATGATGTTCGGGGCCTGCCAGAAACCGAGTACGCCCCCGGCCACCACGGCCAGGACGCAGATGAAGATCCGCCGCCGCAACTCGGAGAGGTGCTCGACGAGGGTCATCGTCGAGGGTTCCGGCTCCGGCGGGTTGGGCTGGGGCCGGGACGGCGGTTGGGCGACGGCAGAATCGGGCCCGGGCCGCGGCAACAGGCGTTCGGTCACGAGGCCGTCCACCGCGCGGGACGTGGGCTCGACGGTGTCGCTCACGGCGCGCAGGGGCAGCTACGCGGCCGGCCAGTGGATGGGGGACGCGAGGTGGCGATCAGGCCCTGTCGTCGATCGGCTCTGTCGGGGTTCCGCGGGGTGTGACATCCCTTGCACCTGCGACCGCGCCCGCGTCGGCAGCGGCAGCGGCATAGGCGGTCGGCATCGCCGGACTCGACATCGTGGTCGCGGCCGGGGCTGCGGCCGACGGGTTCTGGACGGCATCCTGCGATTCCGACGAAGACCTGCGGAACTCGTGCAGCGCCTTCCCGACTGCGGACCCGACCTCCGGGAGCTTGCCGGGCCCCACCACGATGAGGACGATCCCGAGAATGAGCAGCAGGTGGACCGGCGTGATGTTGAACGGCAGCATGAAGGCTTCTCCAGGTTGCGGGCGACGGTTTGCTGGTAACGCGCAATCCATGCTAACACCGCAATCGAGCCTGCCAACCTGATGCCGCCTCCGCGATTCCGGCCGCCGGATCGGCCGTACCGAGCGCGGCGCTCGCGATCGCGCGAGAGACGTTGACCAGGAGCGCACCGCCAGGGACAGCCGCGCCGGGAGCGGTCGATGCCGGGCCGTGGCGCAGCGCCGCGCCTTCGTCGCCACCCTGGCTCCCGACGCCGGGCACCAGGAACGGCAGCCCGGGGGCCGCCGTGCGCACGCGCTCCAACTCGGCCGGCGCGGTGGCACCGACGACCAGCCCCACGGTCCCGGGGTGGCGTGCCCACCCGGGGACGCGCCGCGCGACCCGCAGCGCCAGCGACTCCGCCGGGTCGCCGCTCCCGGGATCGGCTGCGACGAGCAGGTCCTGGAACTCGCCGGCACCGGGGTTCGACGTGCGGCAGAGCACGTAGACAAAGCGATCGGCGCGATCCAGCAACGGCCGGATCGCCTCGGCGCCCAGGTATGGGCTCACGGTCACGGCGTGCGCGTCGAGCCGGTCGAACAAGGCGACCGCGTGCTGGGCCGACGTCGAACCGATGTCTCCCCGCTTTGCGTCGGCGATGAACGGCATGTCGGGGGGGACGGCAGCGCGGATGCGCTCCAATGCGGCATACCCGGCGCTGCCGAACGCCTCGAAGAAGGCAAGGTTGACCTTCACGGCCGCCGCGTGGGCTCCCGCCGCGTCGAGCAGCAGGAGCCCGAACCGCTCGATGCCGTCCGGACCGGACGGGAACCCGGCCGGCAGGGCGAGCGGATCAGGGTCGATGCCGAGGCACAGGCAGGTCCCCTTCGACGCGATCCTCGCCGCCAGGCGGGCGAGATACCCCTCGCTCACGACCGGGCGCGTCAGGGCGCGGTGCTGGGCGCGCTCGTCGGGAGGGAGCTCGGTACGGGGTTCGGCGGAGGCGCCGGAGTCGGCGTCGGCATGGCGACGCGCTGGTCCGCGGGGATGTACCACGCCGGCTTCGACGTCGGCTCCAGCGAGCCGTCCTCGGTGATCGGCTGGGTCTTGACGAGCGTGAACCTGCCGCCGCTCAGGTCGAGCGAGGCGATCCAGAGGTCTGTGCCGAGTCCCTGGCGATGGAGGAACGCGATCTGGTCCCCGTTGGGCGAGAACACGGGCGCGAAGCTGTTCCCGTCGTTCGTCAGCTGCACCAGGATGTCGCCGTTGGCGGCATTCATGATCACGATGTCGCGGCCGGTCCCGGTGGTCTGCTCGGCCGCGATGTAGCGCCCGTCGGGTGACCACGAGGGATCCGCGTAACCCATCGCGGGCAGCAGCCGCAGCTTCCGGGTGGCGATGGTGTAGATGCCGATCTTCGGAACGCCGTTGGCTCCGCTGCTGATGTTGAAGGTGAACGCGAGCTGCGTGCCGTCGGGGCTCCAGGCCGGGTTGTTGTGCCCGAGATTGTTGACCTGGCGAACGCCGAGGGTCTTGAGCTTCCCGCCGGCTGCCGGCAGGGTGGTGAGCTCCACAGGGGCGTACGCCTGGATGTCGTTGTTGCTCCGCGGGACGAACCCGGCGTCGCTCACGACCGCGAGCGTCTTGCCGTCCGGGCTCAGCGCCGGTTGGGCGATCGTGGTCATCCACCAGCCGCCCCCGGCCCGGAAGATGCTGTTGTAGACCTGCGTTCGGCCGGTGCCGTCCGCCTTCATCGACTCGACATTGTCGTAGTAGAAGGTGTAGTGCGCGGCGTTCCCGGCGGTACCCCCCCAGGGCGGTTGCGCGATCTTGGTCCCGGCCTGCAGGAAGTAGATGCTCTGGCCGTCGGGAGACCAGACCGGGCTGGAATCCGTCCCCTTGTTCGAGACCTGCGTGAGGTTGGTCCCGCTGGCGGCCCAGATGTTCTGGTCGAGGCGGGCGAACAGGATCGTTCCGGCCACAGTCGGACGCAGGTCGGAGGGCGGCGCGACCACGAAGCTCGGGTTCACGGTGCGGCCCGGATTGATGGTGACGGGGGCTTCGGTCGCGCCGGGGGCGAGCGACTGCGGCGGCGCTGCCGACGAGTGGAACACCGGGAACTCCGCCAGGATGGTCAGGCTGACCACGACGATCAGCACGAGGCCAACGACCGACAGGATTGCCGGGATGACCCCACCGCGAACCGGAGGAAGTCGCCGGCCGTCGCCGGGACGCGGTTCGATCGGAGCGTTCTGGCCGGGGCCGGTCATCGCGCCGTGCCCTCCCCCGCCGGCGCGGGCACCTGCATGGCATCCGGGTGCAGGAGATCCGTGCGCCGGGGCGGCTGGAGTCCGACTGGAGCGCCGGATGGCCCTGCCGTGCTCCGAGCGGCATCCCACAGGTTGGCCAGCCGGCCGGCCGAAGCCACGTCACGGACTTCCAACTGCAGAGTCTCGTGGCCGCCGAACGATCGGCTCGCAAGACGCGCCACCAGGTCCACGGTCTGCCCCTCGCCCACGCTCTCGGCCAGGTCCGGACGGCCGAAACAGATTGCGTCGAGCACTTCGTTCCCCTTGCGCAATGTCAGTTGCGTGTGGCCGCCTGCCGCGGCCCGTACTCGTCCAACAACAAACCCCTCTATCCCGACGAGGGGCGGAGGATCCGCCCAATCGGCGAGAGCGGCGAGTTCCCGACAGAGTACGTAATCCACGGATTCTGCGCGCAGCACGAGATCGATGCGCAGCGTCGGACGCGCACGCAGCGCGAGTTCCGGGGGCAGCAGGGCCATGAACCGCTCACGGAAGGCCGCGTACCTCGCCGACGGCATGTGGCACCCGGCCGCGGCCGCATGGCCGCCGAAGCGCTCGAACAGGTCGCCACAGGCGGTGAACGCCGACGCCAGGTCGAACCCGCCCGCGCTCCGGGCCGACCCGCGCCACGGCTCGGCGAGGGTGGAGAACACCACTGCGGGCCGACCCAGGTCCTCCGCCAGGCGCCCCGCGACGAGGCCAATGATCCCCACCGGCCATGCCCCGGCCACGACAGTCGCGCGGAGGCCGGACTCCGCGACCGTGTCCACCTCCGCGCGTGCCTCCGCGAGCGCGATCGTCAGCAGGCCGCGCCGGATGGTATTGGCGGCGTCCACCTCGGCCGCAAGGGCGGCCGCCTCCGAAGGATCCTCTGCCAGCAGCAGGCGCGCCGCGGGCAGGGCCTCGCCTACCCGCCCGACCGCGTTGATCCGGGGTGCGATCCCGAAGGCGATCCCCTCGGCATCGATCTGGTCCGCCCGGATGCGGGACACGGCCATGAGCGCAGCCAGCGAGGGGCGCGCCGATGCCCGGAGCAGGCGGAGGCCGAGACGCAGGATGGCGCGGTTCTCTCCCGGATCGGCACGACGTCTGCGACGGAGCCGATCGCCGCCAGGTCCGCGAGTTGGAGCGCACGAGCCGGGCCGTTGGGCTCGCCTGCGAGCACTGCCGCCGCGAGCTTGAATGCGACCCCGGCGCCCGAGAGTTCGCGCTCCGGGTAGGTCGACCAGGGAAGATGGGGGTTCACGATGGCCGCCGCATCCGGAAGGACGGCGGGGATGGCGTGGTGGTCGGAGATGAGCACGTCCAGGCCGACCGCACGGGCCGCCGCCACCTCCGCGACGCTCGTGGTGCCGCAATCCACGGTCACAATGAGCGTCCGGTCCTCCGATCGTGCACGCCGAACCGCGGCGAGCGACAGCCCGTGGCCTTCCCCCGCGCGGCTGGGCACGTAGGGCTCGGCGTCGAGTCCCAGCCCACGCAATGCGAGCACCAGGATGGCAAGCCCTGTGAGGCCGTCCGCATCGAAGTCACCGAACACCATGACGCGCTCGCGTCGGGCGACGGCGGCCCGGACGCGGGCGCAGAAACGCTCGGTGTCCGGCAGGAGCATCGGGTCGTGCAGGCAGGCCTCGGGCGGCTCTATGACGGCCCGGAGACCTGCGGCATCGGTGATCCCGCGACGGGCGAGCACGCGGAGCACTCGCGACGTGATTCCTCGTTCCGCAGCGAGCGCCGCCGCCTCGGCGGACAGCGGCTCAGCCGGGGGGATCACCCATTCGAAGCGGGCGACGGGATCATTCATGGAACGCGAGTGTGACGTCGGTTGATGCACCGGCACTTACGCGGTGCGTTTGCGGCACCGCCGCGCGCGTCAGGCCCCCCCGTGCGCGGCCGCCGTAGCCTGCGCGACGCGGCGCCGGTCGCTCCAGAGGTGCCAGTCGACCAGCAGCGGCGAGGCGTTGAAGATCGACGAGTACGTCCCTGACGTGATGCCGATGATGAGCGCCAGCACGAACGAGTGGATGGCGGAGCCCCCGAACAGGAAGAGCGCGGTCAGCGTCAGCAGCACCGTCAGCGACGTGTTGATCGACCGTCCGATCGTCTGCAGGATGCTGTGGTTGACGATCAGGTCGAACGGCTCACCAGCGTGGCGCACGCGGTTTTCCCTGATCCGGTCGAACACCACGATGGTGTCATGGACGCTGAAATCCGATGACGGTCAGCATCGCGGTGACGAACAGGGCGTCCAGCTGCAGGTGGAAGAACGTGCCGAGGATGGCGAAGACGCCAACGACGACGATCACATCGTGGATCAGGGCGACGATCGCCGTCACGCCCATCCGGAAGTCGT
Source organism: uncultured Chloroflexia bacterium (assembly GCA_963816905.1). Taxonomy (GTDB): domain Bacteria; phylum Chloroflexota; class Limnocylindria; order Limnocylindrales; family CSP1-4; genus JAFMJV01. The sequence continues at coordinate 14,487 of CAWFMQ010000002.1, forward strand.
TGAACCGGAAGGTGATCCAGAGCATGATCCCGACCGCCCCGAACAGGATCAGCATGAATGCCTGCTGGATGAGTTCCTGGCTCACGACGGGGCCCACGGAGGTTTCCTGGAGCACGGCGTCGATGGGGCCGAACTCCGCCTCGAGAGCCGTTGCGAGTTCCGCGAGCTTGCCGGTGGCCGGGATCTGCGGGCCGCCCCCACTGGGGCTGGGCCCGACGCTGGCCGCGGCCGAGCCGGACGGCGCTGGGGAGGTGCTGGGCGAGGGAGTGGCGCTGGGCGCCGGGGAAGCGCTCGCAGCCACCGACGCGCTTGCGGCGGGCGTTGCGGTTGCGGCCGGCGACGGTGTCGCGGCCGGTGAGGCCGTCGGGACCGGCGTGGACGTGGGCACGACCGACGCAACTGGGGACCCGCTCGCGGCAGCTGCCTCCGCCGCTGCGAATGCGCCGGCCCCGGCAGCAGCCGGGGAGGCGGAGGTGGCCGCGGTGGGAGCTACGGTCGGGGATGCCGTGGGCACCGGGGTGACGGCCGCTGATGGCGTCGCGGGTTGCGGCGTCGCGGCCTGCGTCCCAGGTGAGCTGCCGGGCCCCGCGGTCACCGAGGCGGCGGGAGATCCTGATGCACCGGGGGAGACGGACGGGCCGCCAGTGGGCTCCGGCGTGGGCGTCGCCACGGGCTGCAGCCCGATCGGCTCCGTGCGGATCAGGACGTATTGCTTGCCGTCTGCGGGGTTGGTGCTGATCGTGACCGACGAGTCACTCAGGCCCTGCGCGGCCAGGACCCTCTGCACGTCGGAGCTGGACGGCGTCCCGTTGGCGAAGTGGATCTCCCACAGCGTTCCGCCCGTGTAGTCGATCGAGAACTGAAGCCCCAGGTTGCTGTTCGGGAGGACCGTCAGGGCGATGAAGATCAGCCCCGGGATCGTGACTGCCAGACTGAGGAGATAGAACCATTTTCTCTTGCCGATGATGTCAAACACGTGCGCCAGCTTCCCTCGTGCGGACGCGCGTGGGGGCGAGCAGGAATTCGTCCTCGCGGACGCCGAACAGATGGGCCTTCCGGGCCCACGACTGGCGCACCACCCAGCGCAGCATCATGCGGCTGAGCGAGATGGCCGTGAACATCGACGTCAGCACGCCGATGATCAGCACCAGTGCAAAGCCGCGAATGGTCGACGATCCGAAATAGAACAGGATCGACGCGGTGATCAGGGTGGACACGTTGGAGTCGAAGATCGAGTTCCAGGCGCGATTGAAGCCCGCCTCGACCGCCGCGTTCAGGATCTTTCCTGCCCGCAATTCCTCCTTGGTCCGTTCGAAAATCAGGATATTGGCGTCCACCGCCATGCCCACCGAGAGCACGAAGCCCGCGATGCCGGCCAGGGTGAGGGTGACCGGGATGAAGCGGAAGAGCGCGTAAACGACGATCGCGTAGTAGACGAGGGCGACGCAGGCGACCGCGCCGGGAAGCCGGTAGAACCAGAGCATGAAGATGAACACGAGCGCGATGCCAAGTAAGCCGGCGAAGATCGTCTGTGACAGGAAGCTCTGGCCGAGCGTCGGACTCAGCTGGGTGAACCCGACCTCCTTGATCTCGAGGGGCAGGGAGCCGAACTTCAGCACCGTGACAAGGTCGTTCATCTCAGCCGCGGTGAAGTTGCCCGTGATCTGGGCGGTGCCGCCGAAATGCGTGGCCTGCAGCGTGGGCGCGGACTGGACGATCCCATCCAGAACGATCGCGAACTGCTTCTGATAATGGGCCGCAGCGTACTGGTCGAACTTGGCCGAACCGTCGGACTTGAGGTTCAGGTTGACGGCAGGCTGACCCGTGTTGTCCTGGCCGGGGGCCGCTGACGCGATCTGGTCACCACTGAACAGGATGCAGCCCTCTGCCGTGGCGCTCGTGCACAGGGGCACGTTCTGGAGGGCGGTCGGCAGCGGCTGGCCGCCGATCACCTGGTTGGCGTAGGCGTCGGGGACGCCGATGAAGTCGAGGCGACCGGTGGTGCCGATGAGTTTGCGGAGATCTTCCGGATCCGCGACGCCCGGCAGTTCCACCGTGACCCGGTCGTTGCCCTGGGTCTGGACGATCGGCTCGGTAACACCCTTGGAGTTCACGCGGTTCTCGATGATCGTGCGCGTCTGGGCGAGGATTTCAGGCGTCACCTGCTGTTGGTTGGTGGCAATGACCTGGTACTCGCCGCGCAGCCCGCCCTGAAGGTCCAGTCCGAGGTGGGTCGTGAACATGGGGGGCGCCTGGAATATGGGCACCACGATCACGGCGAGCGCGGCAAGGAGGACGAGCACGACGATGTAGGGGAGAAATCGTTGCATCGGGCGGGACTCTAGCAGAAGTGACGGCGGATCGCGGTTGGTGCGGCCGGGCGCGGGTGGCCCGTGGGGGCGCGCCCTCCACCGCGTTCGCGGGGGCCCTCCGCATCGATCGAGCGTGATCGCGCCGGAGCGGCCGACAAACCCTGTGAGATGGCGTGCGACGTTCGAGGATACGCGCCAATTCGGCGCGATGGATTTCGCGACGGCCCGACGGACGAATGCGCAGCCTGAACAGCAGACACCGGATTTCGGGGCATGGGCGGGACTCTATCGGGCGCGCAGTGTCCGGATAGGGCCAGTGCGCACCCCGTCGTCGGGCCGGAGGTCCCTCTCTGAACGCGCCGACCAGCCCATCGCCGGGATCCGCCGGCGGCCCGTGGCGCGCGCCGACCGCCGCCGCACGCTCGAGAACGGGACCGGAGGATGGCGGCCGATTCCGTGCCCCGACGGGCCGGCTCAGCCCTCGAGGTAGGTGCGGATTCGCTCGGCGAGCGCCCGGCCGATCCCCGGAACCGCCGCAATCTCGTCGACGCCGGCGTTCCGCAGCTGTCGCGCGGAGCCGAAGACGCGCAGCAGCGCCCGCTTGCGCGCCGGCCCGACGCCCGGCATGTCATCGAACACCGACTTCGTCTGTGCCTGTGCCCGCAGCTTGCGGTGGTACGTGATGGCGAACCGGTGCGCCTCGTCGCGCAACCGCTGGACCAGGTAGAGCGCCTGGGAAGTGGCCGGTAACACGATCGGGTCGGAGCGGCCGGGCAGGAACAGTTCCTCGCGTTCCTTTGCCAGGCCGACGAGCGGCAGATCGAAGAGGCCGAGGTCATCCATGACGGCCCGCGCGGCGCTCACCTGTCCCTTGCCGCCGTCGATGACGACGAGGTCCGGCAGGCGCCAGCGCAACTCCTCGGCGCTCCCCTCCTCCGCCGACAGCGAACGGCCGAAGCGCCGCCGCAGCACCTCCTGGTGGCTCGCGAAGTCGTTGGGGCCCTCCACCGTCCTGACGCGGAACCGCCGGTAGTCGCCACTGCGCGGCCGGCCCTCCTCGAAGACGACCATGCTCCCCACCGTGTTCGAGCCCTGGATGTTGCTGATGTCGTAGCACTCGATGCGCATCGGTGCCGTCGGCAGACCCAGCGCATCGGCCAGTTCCTCCAGCGCGGCAAGGGTCTTGCCCTCGTCGGCGAGCCAGCGCGCCTGCTCCCGGGCCAGTGTCTCCCCCGCGTTGCGTGCAGCGAGATCCATGAGCGCCCGCCCCTCGCCACGCTGCGGGACGACCAGCGTCGCCCTCCGCCTGCGACGCTCGGTCAGGAACAGCGCCAGTTCGGACGCGTCGGGGAGCGCTCGCGGGATGAGCACTCGCGGAGGCACGGACCCGGCGGCAGCGTAGTACTGCTTCACGAACGCCGAGATGCCCTCCTCGTCCGGTCCGTCGCCGAGGTTCTCGAGGACGAAGACGTCGCGGCTGATCGTCTTGCCCTCGCGGATCGCGAACAGCTGGACGGCCGCCTCGCTCCCGGAGCGGGCGAAGCCGAGCACGTCCTCGTCCGCGCGGGCAAACGCGGCCATCTTCTGGCTTTCCATCGTCCGCTCGATGGACCGCACCTTGTCGCGCAGCGCAGCCGCCCGCTCGAAGTCCAGTCCGTCGGAGGCGACCTCCATCTCGCGGCGCAGTGCCCGCGCGACCTGTTCCTGCCGGCCCTCGAGGAAGAGCATCACCTGGTCGATGTCCTCGCGGTAGGCATCCCGTCCGATCGCCTCGATGCAGGGGCCCTGGCAGCGCTTGATGTGGTAGAGCAGGCACGGACGCGGCAGGGCGCGCTGGCCCTCGTGGATGTCGATCGTGCAGGTGCGAAACGGGAAGAGGCGGCGGATCAGGTTCATCGCCTCGTCCACGCTGCTCGCCGATGCATACGGCCCGAAGTAGCGGCTGCCGTCCACAGGGAGTTTGCGGGTCCGCTCGATGCGCGGGAAATCGTCCGCGAGGGTGACCTTGATGAAGGGGTAGCTCTTGTCGTCCTTCAAGCGGACGTTGAAGCGCGGCTGGTAGCGCTTGACAAGGTTGGCTTCGAGCAGCAGCGCCTCGCTGACTGTGTCGGTCAGTGTGTAGTCGACGTCCGCCACCCTGTCGATCGCCGACTCGATGCGCAGCGGCTGTGCGCTCCCGCGGCCCGCCTGCCAGTACTGGCGAACGCGGTTCCGCAGGCTCTGGGCCTTGCCGACGTACAGCACGCGGCCGCGGGCGTCCTTCATGAGGTAGACGCCGGGCCGGTCGGGGAGCTTCGCGAGGATGGCCTGGACCTGCGGGGTCACACCTCGATGCTAGCGCGGCGGCTACCAGAGGGGCCTGGACGGTGCGCGGCAGCACACTGCCGGCAAGGTCGAACATTGGCGGTTCCTGCCGGCGAGCGCACGCTTCGACGGGTCCTTCGACCGGGTTCAGCGTCGGCGGCGGCTCCACGTTGTGCGCAGAGCGCATCACTGGGCGAGGTTCCGGGGAGGGCACCCCTTGCAGGACCGGGGTCCTCACCGCGGCCTCTTCGACTTGTGCGCAGAGCGCATCACTGGGCGAGGTTCCGGGAGGGCACCCCTTGCAGGACCGGGGTCCTCACCGCGGCCTCTTCGACTTGTGCGCAGAGCGCATCACTGGGCGAGGTTCCGGGGAGGGCACTCGTCGGACGAACCCCCGGACCTGGTTCGGCGCCGGCGGCGGCTCGGATTCGTGCCCAGGGAGCATGACTGGGCGAGGTTCCGGGACGCGCCGACCTCGCGAGGACCCACCGAGCGGGATTGCAGCGGGCAGCCTCGCCGACTCGTGCTCGGGCAGCAAGAATCCGTGATGTTCGGGCCGGCGCGGGGCCTCGACGGGTGCCATGGACCGGGACCCAGGCCCGGCCTCTCCGACTCGTGCTCGGGCAGCAGAATCCGTGATGTTCGGGCCGGCGCGGGGCCTCGACGGGTGCCATGGACAGGGACCCGGGCCCGGCCCTCTCCGACTCGTGCTCGGGCAGCAAGAATCCGTGATGTTCGGGCCGGCGCGGGGCCTCGACGGGTGCCATGTGACAGCCCGGGCCGCGTGCGCTCGGTGGCTCAAGGTTCCGGTCCTCGGAACAGCGTCACCGTGTGCGGAACTCGCTCGTTGACGCTCCGCGACGCCACGCCTATTCTCCCGCACGGAGCCGTGTTCCGACACCCCGTCAGAGGCAGTCTGGCACCCGCGCGGGCATCGAAATCGGCAGCCGTCGTACTGAGCCGCGCCCGCAATCCGGCGGGCCCCAGATCTCCGTATGGATTGGAGTCAGGAGGGCTGAAACCGGCGATGATTCCCCCACAGTTCGAATACGTTCGGCCTGCGAGCCTGCAGGACGCCCTGGCGGTCCTGAGAGACAGGGAGGGAGAGGCCAAAGTGCTGGCCGGAGGCTACAGCCTTCTGCCGTTGCTGAAGCTCCGGCTGGCCAGCCCGGGGCTCTGGTGGACCTGCGCGACGTCGGCGGGATCGACGGGATCGCGGAAGCGGATGACTGGTTGCGGATCGGGGGCCGCGCCACGCACCGCCGCATTCTTGAGAGCCCGATCGTGGCGTCCGGGTATCCCATCTTCCACGACGCGGCGGGCGGCATCGGCGACCCGCAGATCCGCAATTGGGGCACGATCGGCGGATCCTGCGCGCATGCCGACCCATCGGCGGACTGGCCCGCGGTCCTGATCGCGACCCGCGCCATCGTGGTCCTCCGGAGCGCATCCGGAGAGCGCACCGTCGACGCACGCGATTTCTTCATCGACACGTTCCAGACGGCCATCGAGCCGACGGAGATCCTGACGGAGGTCCGCGTCCCGCGGCCCCACGGACGGAGCGGCGGTGCGTACCAGCATCTCGAACGCCGCGCAGGTGACTTCTCCACCGTCGGTGCCGGCGTGCAACTCCGGCTCGACGACGACGGCAGGGTCGCCGAGATCGGCATCGGATTGACGGCGGTCGCGCCGGCGCCGTTCGCCGCGACCGATGCGGAGGCCATCCTGCTGCAGGCAGTGCCCACCGACGACGTCATTGCACGGGCCAGGGCCGCGGCCGCGGCGCAGACGGAACCGACCGCCGACGGCCACGGACCGGTGGATTACAAGCGGGCCATGGCGGGGGAGATGACGGCTCGTGCGGTGCGGCTCGCACTCGCACGGGCACGCGGCGGGGCGCAGGAGGAAGCCAGGTGACGACCCAGCACATCTCTGTCTCGGTCAACGGCACGTCACGTGAGGCCGACGTGGAACCGCGTCTCCTGCTCGTGCACCTGCTGCGCGATGTCTTCGGCCTGACCGGCACCCATGTCGGCTGCGACACGTCGAATTGCGGCGCCTGCACTGTGCTTCTTGACGGCGAATCCGCGAAGTCCTGCACGGTGCTGGCGGTCCAGGCGGACGGCCGTTCGGTGCAGACGATCGAGGGCCTTGCGCCGGCCGGCGGTCTCCACGCGTTGCAGCAGGCGTTCTGGGACCAGCACGGTCTCCAGTGCGGCTTCTGTACGCCGGGCATGATCATGCAGGCGTCCTGGTTGCTGCGCCAGAACCCCGCCCCCACCGATGAGGAGATACGCGAGGGTATCAGCGGCAACCTGTGCCGTTGCACGGGCTACGTCAACATCGTGAAGGCAATCCAACAGGCGGCGGGCGACCTGAGCGCTGCGGTGGCGCAGTCCTCGGCCGAGACGGTCGCCGAGTCGGCAGCGGTGGCCTGACATGACCGACACCCTGGAGTCACAGGCTCCGACCACCACCTTCGAAGTCGGGGGCATGGGCCACTCGATCAAGCGCAGGGAGGACCCGCGCTTCATACGGGGACAGGGCGAATACATCGACGACGTGGTCCTGCCGGGGATGCTCTGGCTGGACATCGTCCGCAGCCCGTACGCTCATGCCACCATCAAGAGCATCGACGCATCCGAGGCGCTCGCCATCCCCGGCGTCCTTGCCGTGATCACCGGCGCCGACCTTGAGAAGGCCGGGCTGCACTGGATGCCGACGCTGGCCGGTGACAGGCAGATGGTGCTGCCGACCGACACCGTCATGTACCAGTCACAGGAGGTCGCCGCGGTCGTCGCGACATCGCGATACATCGCGGCCGACGGCGTGGCGGCGGTCAACGTCGACTACGAGCCGCTGGAGGTGGTCGTCGATCCCTTCAAGGCGCTCGAGGCGGACGCGCCCGATCCTCCGCCCGGACCGCGAGAAGCAGACGAACCGCATCTGGCACTGGGAGTCCGGCAACAAGGAGTCGACTGACGCGGCGTTGTCGAGGGCAGAAGTCAGGATCGAGCAGGACATCTACATCCCGCGGATCCACGTCGCGTCGATCGAGACGTGCGGCTGCATCGCCGACTGGGACCCCGTCGAGAGTCACCTGACCGTCCACATGACGAGCCAGGCACCTCACGCGATCCGCACCGTGTTCAGCCTCGTGTCGGGCATCCCGGAGCACAAGATCCGGGTCAAGACGCACGACATCGGCGGTGGCTTCGGCGGCAAGGTCCCCGTGTATCCGGGGTACGTGCTGGCCGTCGTCGCGTCGCTCACGACCGGCAAGCCGGTCAAGTGGATCGAGGACCGGTCGGAGAACCTGCAGGCCGACTCGTTCGCCCGCGACTACCACGTCCACGCGGAATTGGGCGGTACGAAAGACGGCAAGCTCACGGCACTGAAGGTCCGGACCATCGCCGACCACGGCTACAGCGACGCGGCCGCCGATCCGTCCAAGTTCCCGGCCGGCCTCTTCAACGTGATCACCGGCTCCTATGACCTGAAGGACGCGTTCGTCGAGGTCGACGGCGTCTACACCAACAAGCCGCCCGGCGGCGTCGCCTACCGCTGCTCCTTCCGGGTCACCGAGGCGGTGCACTCGATCGAGCGCATGGTCGACATCTACTCGCACGAGATCGGGATGGACCCGGCCGAGTTGCGGCAGAAGAACTTCATCCAGCCGGAGCAATTCCCGTATCACTCGGCGACCGGCTGGGAGTACGACTCCGGCAACTATCCCGCCGCGCTCCGCAAGGCCATGGACATGATCGGCTACGACGACCTGCGGAAGGAACAGGCCGAGAAGCGGGCCCGCGGCGAGTTGATGGGGATCGGCATCAGTTCGTTCACCGAGATCGTCGGTGCCGGCCCCTCCCACGACTTCGACATCCTTGGCATCAAGATGTTCGACAGCTGCGAGATCCGGGTCCACCCGACCGGCTCGGCGATCGCCCGGCTCGGCGTGCAGACGCAGGGCCAGGGCCATATGACGACCTTCGCCCAGATCATCGCCAACGAACTGGGCATCCCGGCAGACAAGATCACGATCGAGGAAGGCGACACGGACACCGCGCCGTACGGGCTCGGTACCTATGCGTCACGCTCGACCCCGGTCGCCGGCGCCGCTACGGCGGTCGCGGCACGCAAGATCCGCGAGAAGGCCAAGAAGATCGCCGCACACCTGCTCGAGGCCAGCGAGGACGATCTCGAGTGGGAGACCGGCCGCTGGTTCGTCAAGGGCTCGCCGGATCGCGGCAAGACCATCGCGGAGATCGCGTTTGCCGCGTACACCAACCATCCGGCCGGCATGGAGGCCGGGCTGGAGGCGGTCGACTACTACGACCCGCCGAACCTGACCTTCCCATTCGGTTCGTACATCTGCGTCGTCGACATCGACAAGTCGACCGGCGAGGTGCACGTCCGCCGCTTCGTCGCGGTCGACGACTGCGGGAACATCATCAACCCGATGATCGTGGACGGGCAGATCCACGGCGGCCTGACGATGGGTTTCGCACCGGCGCTCTACGAAGAGATCGTCTACGACGAGAACGGCAACAACATGGCCGGCACGTTCATGGATTACCTGCTCCCGACCGCCGTCGAGACGCCGGCCTGGGAGACGGGCAAGACCATCACCCCGTCGCCGCACCATCCGCTCGGCGCCAAGGGCGTCGGCGAGTCCGCCACCGTCGGCGCACCGCCGGCCATCGCGAACGCCGTCGTCGATGCGCTCTGGCACCTCGGCGTCCGCAATATCGACATCCCCATGACCCCGCCGAAAATCTGGGCGATCCTGAAGGAAAAGGGGGTGGCCCAATAGCCCGCCCCGCCTCAGGGGGGATCTACGGGCAAATCGCAGAGCTCTCCGCCGCCGGACGACCGTTCTGTCTCGCGACAGTGGTGGCCGTCCGGCGGCCAACCTCGGCGCGCCCCGGAGCCCACGGAATCATCCACCCGGACGGTTCGATCGAAGGTTGGGTGGGAGGCAGCTGCGCGCAGCCGGTCGTCGTGCGGGAGGCGCTCCGCGCCATCGCCGATGGCCAGCCGCGCCTGCTGCGGATCTCGAAGGACGCGCCGTCCGATACCCGCCGGAGCGACGGCGTCGTCGAACTCGTCATGACCTGCCACTCCGGCGGAACACTGGAGATCTACGTGGAACCGCAGTTGCCGGCGCCCGCGCTGTGGGTGTGCGGGACCACCCCGATCGTTGGAGCCCTTGTCGAACTCGGATCTGCGGCCGGGTTGGCCGTCACCGTGATCGATCCCATCGCCACGGCCGAGGCATTTCCGACCGCCGATCGCGTCGTGGGGACGGCCGACATGGCCGGCCTGGAAGCGGGCACGAGCCCCTACGTCGTGGTCGCGACCCAGGGCCAGTGGGACGAGGAGGCCGTCGCGTCGGCGCTGCGCCGCGACGTGGCGTACGTCGGGCTCATCGCGTCACCGACACGGGCGGCGGTGGTCCGCGACTACCTGCGACACGAGGGCGTGCCGGAGGATCGGATCGCGGCGCTCCGAGCACCGGCGGGGCTCGACCTCGGGGCGGAGACGCCGGCGGGGATCGCGGTGTCGATCCTCGCCGAGCTGATCTCGGTGCGTCGCGGCCGCGCGCCGTTCGTGGCGTCCCCGGGACCGGCGACCATGACACTCCCCCTGGAGGCGCTGCCGGTGCCGTCGGGTCCGACAATGCCGGCCGCGAGCGCGCCCGACGCAGGACGACCAATGCAACCAGAATCGTCGGCCGCACACCCCGTGTTGCCGGCCGACGTCCGCCTTGACGACATCGTCCTGCTGGATCCCGTTTGCGGCATGACCGTCGAGCGTGAGCATGTTCGCCATCTCGCCGAGCACGACAGGGCCATCTACGCGTTCTGCACGCTCGGCTGCCGGACGCGGTTCATCAGGGATCCGGGGGCCTACCTGCCGGCACGGACGCCGGCCACCTGAACACCGGGAGGCATGCATGCAGTTCTCCGACACGACCGAGATCCGGGCCCCACGCGAGAAGGTCTGGGCTTTCCTGATCGATCCCCAGCAGGTGGGTCCGTGCGGACCGGGCGTGGAGTCCATCGAGGTCATCGACGAGACGCATTTCAAGGCGCGCGCCAAGGTCGGCATCGGCTTCATCTCGGCGCGCTTCAACGTGAACATGGAGATGGTCGAGACGGACCCGCCGAACCGCGCGGTCCTGAAGGCGCACGGCCAGGCGCCGGGCAACGCGGTCGACGCCACCGCGACGATGACCCTCACGGAGAACCCGACCGGCGACGTGACGGTCATGGACTGGCTGGCGAACGTGGTCATCTCCGGCACGCTGGCCTCGGTCGGGGCGCGCCTGATCGAGGGCACGGCCAAGAAGATGATCGGCCAGACCTTCGACTGCATCAGGACCAGGCTGGAGGCCTGACCAGGAGCCAACCGGGCCAGCTCGGCCGGGGGTTCACGCGCGCCGCGGCGCCGGCGCGGCGATACAGTGGACGTGCCTGAAACGGCGGACTGAGTAGCCGAGGGAATCGTGAACGACGCCTCTGCGCTCCCCGAGATGGAGCTGACCCACCTGCTCGTCGTGCGCGACCTCGACCGGTCGCGCGCCTTCTACGTCGATGTGCTCGGGGCGAGCGTCTACCGCGAATACGGTGGCACATCGTGCGTGCTGCAGTTGATGGGGACGTGGCTGCTGCTGGTGACCGGCGGTCCACCCACGCCCGACAAGCCGACGGTCACGTTCGCACCACCGGCCGACCCCGACATGGTCAGCCACGAGATGACGTTCCGGGTCTCCGACTGCCGTGCCGCCCACCAGTTCCTGCGCGCCCGAGGCGCCGCGTTCCTGGCGCCGCCGAGCGAGTCGGACTGGGAGATCCGCGCCTTCTTCCGAGACCCCGACGGACACCTGCTGGAGATCAGCCAGGCGAAGTAGTCTTCACGCGCCCGCGCTCGAGGATTACGGCTCGGCCGGTGGAGGCGGCGGCTCGATCACGCCATCGGGGTCGACGACCGCACCGGTCCGTGGAAAGTCGGCCCTCGAGAGCCGCGCGACCAGCCCGATCGATCCCCCGGACGGGTCGAGATGCGGTCGACCGTTCGCGTCGAGCCGGACCGCCACGAGGCGCCCGCTCCCGAAGGTGCCGTCGGCACCGAGTGTCACCCTGAGGATCGCGGACAGGGCCAGCGTTCCGCGGACATCGAAGTTGTGGTAACTCGCGAAGTCGCCCAATGAATACGCGATGAGCCGCCGCCGGTAGAACTCCATGCCGCGAAGGGTGTGCGGCCCACTGGCGATCACGAGGTCCGCGCCGTTGTCGATGGCCATGTGGGCGAACGCCGCGACATTGCCGCGGTCCTCGCCCACGAAATACTCCTCGCCGAGGGGCACGTGGGCCCTGTCGGCGCCTTCGGCACCGGCATGCATGTACACGACGACCACATCTGCCGCGGCCGCGGCCGAGCGGATGAGCGACCCGGCAGCCGCGAGGTCCAACAGGTTCGCGGTACGCGCGTAGGGTGCGAACCCGACGAACGCCACCTTCGCGGCGCCGGTGTCGTAGACGGCGATCTGGCCGGGCAGCCCCTCCTCCAGGATGCCGGCGGCTTTGAGCACGGCCGTCGTCTGGTGCTGGCTTGCGATGCCGAAATCGCGCGAATGGTTGTTCGCCGCGTTCAGGACGTCGAAGCCGTCGGTCGCCAGGTACGCGGCGTATCCGGGAGGGACCCGGTAGGCATTGCAGGGCGGCCCGACCGTTTGGCACTTGGATCGGGTCGCGGTGGTCAACGTGCCTTCAAGGTTGCCGAACTGGATCTGTGCGTCGTCGAGAGCGCTCTTCACGAGGTCCAGGTAGCCGGCCGGATCGGGAGGCAGTCGCGGGGTGTTGCCGAGCATGACGTCGCCCACCGCGGCGATGGTGACGGGCGCAGGAGCGATCGGCGCGGGCGAGGCGGCCGGCGTCGCGATCGGTGAGCGCGTGGAGGGCGGCGAAGCGGGGGCGATCGGCGTCGGGTTCGGCGCGGCAGTCGCACCGTCAACCGCGCTCCGGCCACCGGTCGACGCCGGTTCGCCGGTCGGTCCCTGCCTCGACGATCCCGGCGAGGCGGAGGGTTGCGGAGTGCTCGTGCATGCCGCCAGGCCGACCGCGGATCCCATGGTCACCGCCAGCACGCACGCAAGCACGACCGAGGGACCGCGGCCAGAGATCGGCGGCCGAATCGGCCCGCGTCGCGCCGACGTCCGTTTGGCGTCACGGCGAGGGCGCACTGGGCGCTTCACGACTCCTCCATTCAGGCGGCACCGACGACCGCGTCGGACCCTACCGAAGCATCCCGACCACGTTCGCGGCGAGGCTCTCGTCGGATGTCGCGATCGCGTACACCACCCCGTTGAGGTCGTAGATGTAGACGGGCGTACCTGAAGCGTATGTGATCTTCGTCATCGGGTGGCCACCGACGGTGACCTGGGATGTTGCCGGCTCCGCAGCCGTGTTCGTCATCTGGCTCGCGATGATCGCCGGGCCCAGCTGCGACGGCGCGACGCCCTTGACTCGGTACGCGAACAGCCGGAGATCGAGCGTGCCGGTCGGGTCGTATGCACCGGCAATCTCAAGGTCGGCCGGCGTCTTGCCCAAGGTCTGGAGCGATGCGATCAGCGACTGGCTCGCCGCGCTGGCGGGGTCCAGGGCCGTCGTGCCGAGGATGCTCTGGGTCGAGAGCGTCGTCGTCCCCACCGTGTGGGGCAGCAGCGCCTCGAGGTCCGGGACAAGATGGCTCGGGGTCGGACTCGGCATGGGAGTCGGACCGGGGGAAGCCGCGATCGTGGCCGGTGCCCGGGAGGGTTGCGGGAGCGGCGACCCGGCGGGACCGGTGGCCAGCGCGTGCACCATGGCGGCATCGATCGTCTGGCCCATGGCGGAGAGCGTCGCCTGGTCAAGGGTGGCAGGAGCGGTGAGCTCGGCCACCAGGTCGCCGCGCCGAACGTAGACCGTGGTGGTGCCCGACGAGGTGCTGGTGAGGGCGAGCAATTCGTCGCCCAGGCTGGCGAGCGCCACGTCGGTGGCGCCGGCGGCCAGTGCTCCCTCGCGGGCGCGGCGCATGGCCAGCGACGCGTCGTTGCCGTAGCAGCTCAGGCTGACGTAGACCGCCGGTCGCTGCGTCGAACCGGAGGGCACGGGTCCAACCAGGGTCGTCGTGAGGTTGTCGACGAAGACGCGGTTGGTGACCATGCTCCAGCCGGAGGGCAGCAGGTCTGCCTCGGGCACGGCGTTCCAGGCGGTGGCCTGGCAGTCGTCCGGCGCCGCAGTACGGGTCAGCGCGATGCCCAGGGCTCCCAGACCGATGACGACGGCCACGATGCCCAGGGCGGCGGTCAGCGCCACGGCCCGCCCCATCGACGTGGAGCGGTTCGACTGCTCCCGTTGCCTTGGACTCACGGTGGCGTACTCCCTGGCGACCCGTTGGGGCCGTAAGCGTGACGATCGCTACGTGGCCGCCCAAGGGCCGCTCGGCCCGGGCGCCGGGTGCCCGAGGGCACACCGATCGGTCGTAGCCGAGAGCCCTCCCGCCTCGCCACCGTTGCTCCCGGCGCATCCGCCACGCGCGACGACGGGACGCTGCCGTCGCCGGGACGCGTTCAGGGAGTCCGCATCTGCTCCAGGGTCGGGCAGGGATCGATCCCGTATGTTGTGCACTCCTCGGCCGTGAATGTTCGGGTCAGCGACGCGCGGACGGTGGCCGCCAGCTCCGCGGGATCGACGGTCATGATCAGGAGGCCGCCGCCCTGCGGCGTGACGGCGAGGTGGCCGTTGTCGACAAAGGCGATGCCCTGGACCCGCAACTCCCCGAAGTCCATCTGCTGTTTGCGCTCTCCGGTCCGTGTATCCCATATGCGCACGATCCCGTCCACCGCACCACCTGTGGCCATCAACGACCCATCGGGGCTCAGCGCCGACTCAAATACCGCGAAACCACTGTGCAGATCCGGGACTGGGGCCGGCAACCCCTTGATCTGGAGCGTCTCGGCATCGAGCCAGAGCAGCGATGCGTTTTCGCTTGGGCCGAAGCCTGCAATAGCAAGGATCGTCGAGCCGTCTGGCGTGAAACCCACGAACCCCAGCTGACCCACGGGGAAGGCGGACGCGTCCAGCTGGGTCGTCGTCACTGTGGTCCACGTGTCCGCCGACAGCGCTTCGACGACTCCGGTGTTGTACGACACGACAAGTCGCTTCGAATCGGGCGTGAAGGTGATCTGCCCGACGTTGATCTTGATCTTGGGATCAGTCGGGCGCTTGTAGAGCACGTGCCCGTCGTGGGCGTCCCAGACCACGAGCTCTGCGTCAAGCCCGACGTCGTGCTGGCCGATCGCGGCGATCATCCTGCCGTCGGGCGACCACTTGGCCCCCCCGGCGGCGATCAGGAACGGGAACGGCGTCTGTGGGTAGGGATGGCAGCCGGGCTGCTGGTCCGGGCGGTTCTGGTTCGTTACCGAGTTGTCCCACCGGCACACATCCGTGAGCTCGACGACGAGCGACCCGGTCTGGAGGTCGGCTACCTTCAACGGGCCCTCGATGTCCCTGGTGGACCACTCCTGGCTGACGAACGACTTTCCATCAGGCGAGATGGCCAGGTCCTGGGCAAACCACCCGGGCAGCGACGCCAGGAGCGTCCGTTGCCGAAGATCGACGATCTGGATCGTGCCGATGCCCGCGTCGAGGCCGCCGCAGAACTCGCCGAACGCGGCGAGGTCGCCACGGACCTCGAGGCTGCCATGCAGGGTGAACCCGGGGCACGTCTGCAGCTGCCCGAGTTCGCCCCTGGTCCCGCTGTCGAGGAGGACGCCCGTGGCGGATGAGAGGTCGGGCACCAGTACGGTCCGGCCATCCGCGGCGACCGACGGCCGGCCATTGCCGACGGCCTGCCAGGTGCCGAGCACATCTCCCGTGCGGGGATCCCAATGGCGGAGGGTCCGGTTGACGAAGGTCTCGTAGACCGTCGCACCCGTTCGATCGAACTCCGTGTATGTGACATCGCCGCCGGTGGGGCCCGGCACCCCGGCGAATTCAGGGCGCGTGACGTCGTAGGCCAGCGTCGGGTTGTCCCCCACCAGGAGCAGTGTGCCGTCCTCGGTTCTAGTGTTCGCGCAGAGCCGACGCCAGGGTGCGTGAAGACCCGCTCCCCGGTCGCGACGTTGACGACCACCGATTTCGCTATGCCAGCCTCGGACACGTCGAAGCCCGCGAAGCGACCGTCACCGCTGAGCGTGCCGCCAGACCCATAGAACGCTCGATCCGCGAGGACCTTCGATGCTCCTGTGCCCGGGTCGATCACCAGGACCGCAGGGCCGTTCGGGTCTGCTGGCCACTGGCAACCCGGTCCAACGTCGGGAGCCAGGGATGGCGCTCTGACCAGCAGGCCGCTGTCGGCAACGTCGGCCACGACTCCGCCGCATGGCCCAAGGTCGATCCGCTTCAGGAGCGCACCGGTGTGGGCGTACAGGATCACGGCGCCGAGGACATCGCTCGGCGGCGCGACCAAGGGATCGGCCCAATACAGACCGGCGATCACCTGCTTGCCGTCGACCGAGAAGTGGGCCGGCCCGATGCCCCCATCCTTGTCAGGCTCGAAGGCCAGGT
>CAWFMQ010000003.1:0-380123 GCA_963816905.1 uncultured Chloroflexia bacterium
GACGGAAACCGCCATTCGCTGATCGTAAGCGAAGCGGGGCCCGGATTCGCAAGCGGTCACTGCGGGAGGATTCGGATCTCCGCGAGCCGGCACATCTGCGAATGCCGCGTGACGGTGGGGCGGCCCATCGGCGTCTCGTCGACGTCTCCCTCACGGCCTGACCCCCCTCGGTCAGGCACTCCACGCCGGCGGTCGATCGATTCCCGGGGTGCGGCGGGTCGCTTTCCCCGTGGGCACGGGGTGACGCCGCCCGGCAGGAAGACGACGGGCAGTGGAGCCGACCGATCCATCACGAGGTCCTCCGAGAGGGCGGTGAGGCGCCGTTGGTACTCCGCCGTTTGGCGATGCCCTGGATAGCAGCCGGCCGCCGGTGAAGACGCCGCGCCGTTATCAGCGACCCTCAGCCCGCGGCCTTCTTGACCAGCTCGGCGATCCGCTTCTCGCCCGCCGCCGTCAGGCTCGTGAGGGCGAAGGCGACCGGCCACATCTCCCCCTCGTCGAGCCGCGCGTCGGGCTGGAAGCCGAGGGTCGAGTAGCGCACCTTGAACTTCAGCTTCGCCTGGAAGAAGCAGACCACCTTGCCGTCCCTCGCGTACGCCGGCATGCCGTAGAACGTCCGGGGCACGAGGTGCGGCGCGGCCGCGAGGACGAGCTCGTGGACGCGAGCCGCCATCGCCCGATCGTCCTCGGGCAGCGCCGCGATCGCGGCCAGGACGTCCGCCTCGCCGGCGGCGCGCGCCTCCTCCGGGCTGAGCTTCGCCGCCTTCTTTCGCTCCCGGATCGTCTCCTTCATCGCAGCGAGCTCTTCGTCGCTGAATACGTCGCCGGACGTCTTCAGCGAGCTGCTTGGCATCGAGGAGGTCTTCGCGTCGGCCATGTCCATTCGTCCTCGCGCTGGACGCGCCGCCGCAGCGGCGCGCTGATGGTGCCCACCGTCTCGATGGACCGACCCAACCCTACTGCTGAGGGTCGCGATCCGCTTCTTCGAAGCTGCTCGATTGCTCCTGGACGGGACCCCGGGGTTCGGGCAGCCGCGCGCCGAGGACCCGGACGAGGCGTGCCGTCGTCGTCGCCCCCACCTTGGACCGCGCGTTCGCCAGGGGGTGCTTCACGGTCGAGTGCGACTGGCCGAGGCGGTGGGCGGCCGCCTTCTCCGATCCGGCAACGAGGACCGCGGCAAACCACGCCGACCTCACGATCGGTCGCGCGTTCGGCAGGGCCGTACTTGTTGATGGACGCCCGTCCCGAACCACGACGTGAAGGGTTCTGCCCGCTCGTCGCCGGCACCAAGCAGCCGATCGTCGTTCAGCAGGGCCTCCGGTGTATGCCGCCGACCGGCTCGGCTCGCCGTTCCGCCTGGAGCGCGAGGTCTCGTTCGGGGATTCCTGAGCGGGGGGCGCTGCTCAGCGTTGTGCCGGCCGGACCAGGACCCAGACTCGCAGCCCGCCGTCAGGCGCGGTTCGGTCGCCGGCGGCCTGGAAGCCCAGGCGCTCGTAGAGGCGGCAGTTCGCTTCGTTCGAGGTTTCGACCGCCGCCGGGAGGCCGGCCTGGTCGCAGGCAGCCAGGCCGGCGCGGATGACAAGCGAGGCCAGGCCCTCGCGCCGGCGGTCCGGTCGCGTGCCGACGGTCGCGAGGTACCAGTGGGGCCCGGCGGGGCGGAGCGGCGCCGTCTCCGCGTCGAGGGCGTCGACCGCCTCGAGCCGGTCACCGAAGAGGGCGGCCAATTCTTCGTTGAGACGGGTGCGAAGGACGTCGCTGATCGGGGTCCGGCCGGGCTTCACCCAGGCGGCGACCGAGCTGATGTCGTCGGTCACCCATGTGCTGCCCGCCTCGGCGCCGACCAGCCCGGCGTAGAGCAGGTGGAGGCCGCGGAGGCGTCCACGGCGATTGTCGGCGGGAACGGCCCAGCGAGACCATTCGTAGTCGAGAAACGCGTCGGCGAGCAGGTCGGCGATCGGCCCGGCATCCTCGAATGTCGCCAACCGAACGGCGGGGCCGGATGTCGTCGCCAGAACAGGCGGTTGAACCAGCGCGGCGGGAGCCGGCGCAGGTCGCTGCGGCTTCGTGGTCACCGTGCGCCCGCCGCTGCCAGCGAGGGCCCGATGGCAGCGGCTGTCTCACCGGCAGGTGATGAGGCGGCTGCCCGCGGAGTGAAGCCCTTGGCGATCAGCCATACCGCCATGACCATCTCCTGCACTGCGAGCGGGGCCATGAAGACGCCGAGCGAGAGCCCGAACATGCTCCCAAGCGGCGCCACGATGTAGAGCGCCGCCCCCACGAGCGCCCAGGTGGACAGCCACCGGGGCACGAGTCGGTACTGGTAGAGCACGACGTAGAACATCAGCGCGCCGACAACGAACGGGATGGCGAGCAGCTGGTCCCAGGCCACGGCCTCGATGGTGCGCACGAGGCCGGCGAGCGGCGCCGCATCCGGCTCCCTGCTGAGCGCGATCAGCAGTAGCCACCCAAGGGCTGTTGCGACGTACATGACCATCTCCTGCGCGCCACGAAACACGATGTACCCCATGGCCAGCGTCTCGTTGTACCGCTTGCCGATCGGCCAGAACACGACCGGGACCATCGCAAGCGAGAAGCCCGCCACGAGGACAAGCAGAGCTCCGATGGCCAACTGGTTCGGCTGCGCAGCGACCTGCGCCAGGTAGCCGGGGCCCGTCAGAACCCCGCCCGTGACGACCGCGCTGAGGATGAGGCCGACCGTTCCGATGATGTACAGCACGCCGATCCAGGCAGCGGCCTTCCGATCCGCACTCATGCCAGGCTTCGCCGTCGCTGCGGCGGCGGTTCGGTTCGTGTTCACGCTCTTCTCTCCGATCGTTGCGGCGGGCCCAACTGGCTCGCCAATGCGCCTGAGATCCTCGAGGTCCGGTGATGACCCCTGGGCGGGTCGGGGCGACAGGATCACGACCGCGGTCTCCCGTGAGCGCCGGGCCGCAAATGCGTCGAGGTCCTTGTCGTACGCGGCCCACCTGGCCCACAGCCGGGGTCGCTCATCGGGGTTCGCGGCGCGTCCGAGAACAGCGCGCGGCCCACCGGGCAGGTCGACGGTAACGTCGGGATGCGCCTGGAGGTTGAGCCACCAGGCGGGCTCGGCATTGGCCCAGCCGTTCATCGCCATTGTGACCAGGTCGGGTCCGTCCTCGAAGTAGGCGAGGATGGCCGTGCGCTCCTCACCGGTGCGCCGCCCGACGGTCCGCAGGCGCATCATGCCCTGGTGGTCGGCCGTCGCAGTCCGGAGGCCGAGCCGCCCGCCCGTGACCGAATAGACGGCCCGCTGCACCACCCAGAACAGGCGGATGAACCAGCGTGGCGGCAGTGACGGTGACTTCTGCGCAGTAGCTGACATGGTGTGCTCCCTTCGGTGCGGAGCCGGTGGGGTGATCACTGGTTCAGCTCCGTCCATCGATTGACGCTTGAGGCCACCGCCGCCCCGACTCGATACGAGTGACGGAGATCAGCGGCATGCCGAGATCGCGAACTCGCCGCAGCACGCCGTGCAGCGCCGCCTGGTCGAGCGAACCCGCCAGGAGCGTGTCGCCGTTGTCCTCGAGCGTGACGCGGAGGCCCGTGAACCAGTCGGACCACGCAGATCCGAGGTGGCCCCTGACCCGGATCTCATAGGCCGCCGTTCGACTCGTCTCCGGACCGGGCTCGATCTCGTCGGGCATTTGGTTCCTGGCCTCGATGCCTGTGGTGACGGTGCCCCAGCGACTGGGTATGGCCAGCATCGGGCGGCGGCGTGCCCGTGTCGTACCTCCGTAGAGGTATTCGACGGGGTATTCGACGGGGTATTCGCGAGCCGATGCCCGCCTATCCTTTGACGATGGCGATGCCGATCCTGGCGACCAAGCTCTACGTGCCGCCACGCCGGTCCCGGATCGTCCTCCGCCCCCGCCTCGACGAGCGGCTCAACGAGGGGCTCCAGCGCAGGCTGACGCTCGTTTCGGCGCCGGCCGGCTTTGGCAAGAGCACCCTGGTCGCGGAATGGGTCGCGGAGTGCGGGCTGCCGGTCGCGTGGCTCTCGCTGGACGATGGCGATGCCGAACCGACCAGGTTCCTGGCGTACCTGGTGGAGGCCCTTCGAACCGTCCGACCGGGCGTGGGCGAGGCCGTGCTCGCCGCGCTCGGGTCGCGCCAGCCGCCACCGGTCGAGGCGACGCTGACACCGCTCGTCAACGAGCTCGCCGCCCTACCGACGGACGTCGTGCTGGTGCTGGACGACTACCACAGCGTTGACGGGGGGCCGGTCGCCGAAGCCGTGGCCTTCTTGCTGGAACATCGACCGTCACGGGTGCACGTGACCATCGCCACCCGCGAAGATCCGGCCCTGCCGCTCGCCCGGTGGCGTGCCCGTGCCGAGCTCAGCGAGATCCGGGCTGCCGACCTGAGGTTCACCCCCGACGAGAGCGCCGCATTCCTGAACGAGGTCATGGATCTCGGTCTGTCGACCGGGGACGTCAACGTCCTCGAGACGACGACGGAGGGCTGGGTCGCCGGCCTTCAGCTCGCGGCCATTTCCCTGCGGGGACACCAGGATGCCGCCGCATTCATCCGATCGTTCTCGGGGAGCCACCGCTTCGTGCTCGACTATCTCGTCGAGGAGGTCCTTGGGCGTCAACCGCCGGCTGTCGGCGAGTTCTTGCTCCGCACTTCGATCCTCGATCGGCTGTGCGGACCCCTGTGCGATGCCGTGACCTTGGACCCCTCCACGCCTGGGCAGCAGACGCTGGAACATCTGGAGCGCGCGAACCTGTTCATCGTTCCCCTCGACAGCGAGCGTCGCTGGTATCGCTACCACCACCTCTTCCGCGACCTGCTGCGCCAGCGGCTTGGACAGTCCGACGCGGTCGTGGACGAGCTCCACGCCCGGGCGAGCCTGTGGCACGAGGACAACGGCTTCGACCTCGAGGCCTTCCGCCACGCCGCAGCCGGCCACGACATCGAACGTGCCGGGCGCCTGATCATGGGCCATGGCCCGTCGCTGCAAATCAGCGACACCTTTGTCTCCGCTGGCGCCTGGATCTCGTCGCTGCCCGTGGAGACCCTGGACGCCCGGCCGTCCCTGCGAATCGTTCACGCGCAGGTGCTGCTCGCAAGCGGCCGAACGGTGGGTTTCGAGAAGACACTCGCCGCCGCCGAGGCCACGTTGGACATGCGGGCCGACGACGAACCGACCCGCGACCTCCTGGGCCAGATCGCCGCCCTTCGGGCGATTCTGGCGTTCCTTCAGCATCGGACGGATGACTTCATCGTCGAGTCGCAGCGAGCGCAGAAGCTTCTCCGCTCGGACGACTTGACTCGCGCGTTCGTCGCCTGGGCGTCGGGCTACGCCCATGAGATCTCCGGTGAGCGAGCAAAGGCCAGAAAGGCGTACGGCGACGCACTGTCGATGAGCGGGACGACGGGCTATCGGTTCGGAGAGATGAATGCCTCGATCGGGCTTGCAGGGATGCAGGAGATCGACAACGAGCTCAGGCTGGCGGCCGAGACGTACGAGGACGCGATCCGGCGCTCGGCCGATCTGCCCTGGTCCTGGATCTCCGACGCCCACCTCGGCCTGGGACGCATCCTCTACGAGTGGAACGACCTGGACGCCGCCTGGGAGCGAGGCCAGAAGAGCCTTGGGTTTGCTCGCCAGCTTCAGAACACGGGTCGACCGGCGGCCTGCCTCGTCCTGCTCGCCCACGTCAAGCTCGCCCAGGGCGAGCTCGCGGAGGCGGCGCGCATCCTGGCCGAGGCCGAACATTCGATGCACGAGCACGACTGCGTCCGCGAAGCACCCAGGGTGGCGGCCGCCCGCGCGACGATCTCCCTCCGGACAGGCGATGTGGACGGGGCGGCCCGGCTGGCCGAGGAGTTCGACCTGCCGTGGGTCCGCGCTCGAGTCTGTCTCGCGCGGGGAGGTGCGGACGCCGCGCTGTCCGCGCTCCATCCATATCGCCGTCAGGCCGAGTCGCGCGCCTGGCCGGACGAGCGGTTGAGGGCGTTGGTTCTCCAGGCGCTCGCCCATCACGCTGCGGCGGATACGGGCGAGGCAGTGTCGCTGCTCGGCGAGGCGATGGAGATCGGCGAGCCGGAGGGCTTTGTCCGGCTCTTCGTCGACGAAGGGCCGCTGATGGCGCGCCTGCTCCGAGAGGCCGCGGCCGCGGGGCTGCATCGCGAGTACTGCCTCCGGCTGCTGGGTGCCTTCTCCACGGACGCGACCGGCGCCGGACTGGGCGCCCCGGCTCCGATTGGAAGTCGGCCGGCTGGAGCTTCCGGCGTCGCGGAACCGTTGAGCAAACGGGAGCTTGAGCTGCTCGAGCTCCTCGCGGAGGGGCTGTCCAATCACGACATCGCCGAACGGCTGTTCCTTTCGCCGCTCACCGTGAAGGTCCACGTCCGCAACATCTATTCCAAGCTGGACGTGAGCAGCCGTACCCAGGCGGTCGCTCGGGCGAGAATGCTCGGCATCCTGTCGACCGAGTAGGCGATGGCGACACCGGAGAGGAAGGCGAGGGCGAGCTCCACCCCGCTCATCGGGCCGCCAAGGAGTTGACGGCGCGGACGTACCCAGGGTCGCAACAGGCAGGGGGGCCCGGGAGCCGGTGTGGATCAGACCGGCGCGCCGTCATGCCCCAAGCGTGCGGGCGGCGGGCCCCGGATTCTATTCGGCCGCTTGGGCCATGCCCTCCGGACCGGGGGCTCGGTCGGGGCTCTGGGCCGGACGACCCGGACGTTCAGCGCGAGAAGGTCAGGTGCGTGATCCCGCTCGAGGCGACCTCCGACGTCACGCTGTAGCCGTCCTCGAACCCGCGGAGGTCGTCCCAGAGCCGGACGCCGCGGCCGAGCAGGATCGGGACGATGGCGACGTGCAGCCGGTCGACGAGTCCTGCCTTGAGGAACTCGCGGACCACGGTCGGGCCGCCGCCGATCCGCACGTCCTTGCCGCCCGCGGCCTCCAGCGCGAGGTCGAGCGCCTCGCGGGGCGTCGCGGCGAGGAAGTGGAACGTCGTGCCGCCCGCCATCTCGAGCACCGGGCGCGGCCTGTGGGTGAGCACGAACACCGGGACGTGGAACGGAGGCTCGTCGCCCCACCAGCCGCGCCAGTCCGGATCGTCCGCGGCGGCGTGGAGCCCGAACATGCCGGCACCCATGATCTCCGCACCGACCTCGGCGAAGTACGCCTGCGCGTACTGGTCGTCGACGCCGGTCGTTCCCTCGCCGGACGTCTCGTGCAGCACCCGGGCGCGGAACGTGCGGGTCGCGACGTAGGCCTCGACCAGGCGCGCCCAGTCGGGCCCGAACGGGTTCTCGCGCGTCTGGTCGGTCGTTGTCGCGAAGCCGTCCAGCGAGATGTTCAGGTCAACACGCACGGCCATCGACGTCCTCCGAAGTGACTGCTTGCGCACTCGCTTCAGTATGCCGATGGTCTCTGCCAATCGAGCTTGTCATGGAGTCGGGCCGGGTTCCCGCTGCGTGATCCCGGCTACGCCGGGGTCGTCACCGCTCATCGGGCCGCCAAGGGGTTGACGGCGCGGACGTACCCGGTGGACGGAACCGGGAGTCGGTGTGGATCGGACCAGCGCGCCGTCATGACGGCGGTCGACGTAATCCGGTTTGGGATGCTGCGCTCACTCGACCGCCGTGTCGCCCGATGAGCGGTACGGCGCTGCGTTGCCTTCCCGCCGTCGAGCCGAGCCCGAACCGGCTCCGCGTAGGCGTTCTTCACACCTGCCCGTAAAGATAAGCCAGGGTGTGTCGGATGGTCGCCGGACGCGTACGTCCGTTCAGCAGCACCCCTCCCCACCGCAACAGCCGCTCGCCACGACCGCCAGTTCGCGCGGGTTGGACGCGACCGGCGCGACCGCCTCGATGGGCTTACGAGCTCGGATGATCGCGCTCAGCATGCCGTCGGCGACGTGGTGCGTGGGGGTGACCGTCACATCTGTCAGGCCGACCGCTTCAAGGCCTGTCCGGAACTCTGAGAACGAGAGCGCGCCGGCGATGCAGCCGGTGTAGGAGCCGCGTGCGGCGCGCTCCTCCCGGGTCAGGTGGTCCTCGGCGACGATATCGGTCACGCCCATCCGACCGCCCGGACGCAGCACGCGCGCGATCTCCCCGAACACGGCCGGCTTGTCAGCGGCGAGGTTAATCACGCAGTTGCTGATGACGACGTCGACCGATGCGGCCGGCAGCGGGACGTCCTCGATGTGGCCGCGCAGGAACTCGACGTTGTTGGCGCCCGCCTCTGCGGCGTTGCGCTGCGCGAGGGCCAGCATCTCGTCGGTCATGTCGAGGCCGATCGCACGGCCGGTCGGGCCGACGCGCCGCGCCGACAGCAACACGTCGATGCCGCCGCCGGAGCCGAGATCGAGCACGCGCTCGCCCTCGTGCAGTTCGGCGACCGCGATCGGGTTGCCGCAGCCGAGCGATGCCAGCACGGCCGCGTCGGGCAGTTCCTCGCGCTCCAGGGCCGAGTACAGTTCCGGGCCGATCGACTCCGCATCGGAGCAGCACCCGCCGGCCATCGCCGTGCGGGCTGCCGCCGCATATCGTGCGCGGACCTCATCGTGGATCGTTTCGACGGTCATGGCCTCTTCGCCCTCCGGCGTGCGCTGCTGGCAATGCTTGGACTTTGATACTTGACGATATAGGGGGATGTCAATAGGCTAAGCGGCATGAAACGCCTCACCGACCCCGATGCGCTGCTGCTCCAGGGAGCGGCCGATCCGTCGCGCCTGGCGATCCTGCGCCAGCTCGCCGCGGGTGAACCGGTCTGCGCCTGCGACTTCACGGACTGCTGTGGCGTCACCCAGCCGACGGTGAGCCACCACCTCAAGGTCCTGCGCGAGGCCGGCTGGGTCCGCGCCGACCGTCGCGCTTCCTTCATCTACTACTCGCTGCGGCCGGAGGCCGTCGAACGGCTGCGCTCGATCGCCGCCGAGCTCGCCCCGGCATTGCCGCTTCCCGAACCCCGGGTGCTGCCGGTCGTCCAGCCCGGCGCCTGACCGGCCGCGGGATCGACCGCCGGTGCTCACAGAAGTGCCCCCGCCAGCACGCCGAAGACGATCGCGCCCACCCACAGCGTCCCGAGGACCAGCGCCAGCACCCGCCAGCGGGCGATGAGCAACCCGCCGGAGATGGCGCCGATGCTGGTGCCCGCACCCGTGATGAGGAACGCCATGGCGGGTCCGGTGCCCATGCCACCGTGCATCGGCGACGCGACGAGGGGCAGGTGGGCGGAGATGGGCATCGCGATGGGCACCTGTGTGAAGGAGGATCGAGCCGCAGCATCCCGCCGATATCGACATATGTCACTATGACAACCAGCCCGTCCGGGTAGGACCTGCGGCCGTGGCGATACATCAGCCGTCACTGAGACACTTGTCGCTGATGCAGACCGACATCCCCGTCCTCCCGGACCTGCGCCTCGACGTCGCGGCGCCCGACGTCGACGACACGGTCGAGGTCGCCGCTCTCCTCGCCGATCGCTCTCGAGCGGCCATCCTGCGCCTTCTCGCCGACGGGCCGCACTGCGTGTGCGAGATGTCCGCGGCGCTCGGCGAGCGCCAGAACAATGTCTCCAACCACCTGGCGCGCCTGCGCGACGCCGGACTTGTCCGCGCCAGCCGGGTCGGCTCCGATTCGCGGCGCATGTATTACGAGCGCGACGAGGAAGCGGTCGCTCGCGCAGTCGCCCTCTTGCGCGAGGTGCTCGCGTGACAACGCTCGCCCTGCGCCGTTCGCACGTGTCGCTCCGTGCCGCCGCGCTGGCGGCGGTCGCCGCGTGGCTGCTGGCCTGGCTGGTCAACGCGCCGCTCGCCGACTGGGCCGCCTACGAACTGCTGGACCTCGAACGTGGCTCGCACCTCGGTGACGCCATCGCCTTCTTCCTGCTCGACGTGCCCAAGGTACTGCTGCTCCTGCTGGGCATCGTGACGGTCGTCACGTTCCTGCGCAGCTACTTCCCGCCCGAGCGGGTGCGGGCAGCACTCACCGGTCGCGGCACGTTCGTTGGAACCGTCGCCGCGGCAGGTTTCGGGGTGATCACGCCCTTTTGCTCGTGCTCGGCGGTACCGCTGTTCATCGGATTCGTCGAGGCCGGTATCCCGATGGGCGTGACGTTCGCCTTCCTGATCAGCAGTCCCATGGTCAACGAGGTCGCCCTGGTGCTGCTATGGGGCCTGTTCGGGCCCTGGGTGGCGCTGCTCTACATGGCCGCGGGTCTCGCGGTCGCGATCGTCGGTGGCCTGGTGCTCGGGCACGTCGGCGTCGAGCGCTGGATCGAGCCGTGGGTGCTCGAGGTGCGCGCCGGCGGCGGAGCCAGCTCACTGGATGTGCGACCGAGCGTGGAGCAGCGCCTGGGCGACGCCTGGGACTCCACGCAGGCGCTGGTCCGGCGGGTGTTCCCCTACGTGCTGGTGGGCATCGGCGTGGGCGCTTTCATTCACGGCTACGTGCCGACCGATCTCATCGCCCAGGTCGGCGGCCGCGAGAACCCCTTCGCGTTGCCGCTGGTCGTGCTGATCGCGATCCCGCTCTACTCCAACGCGGCCGGCACGATCCCCATCGTCGAGGCGCTCCTCGCCAAGGGTCTGCCGCTGGGCACGACGCTCGCCTTCATGATGGCCATCGTCGCCATCAGCCTGCCCGAGTTCCTGATCCTGCGGCGCGTCCTGCGCGCCCGGCTCATCGTCCTGTTCGCCGGCGTCGTCACCGTCGGCGTCCTCGCCGTCGGCGCGCTGTTCAACGCGCTCGCCCTGTAGTGGAGGGTCGCACCATGAAGCTCATCGAGGTCTTCGGTCCGGGCTGCGCCAACTGCCAGCGCCTGGAGGCCAACGCCCGCGAGGCCGCTGCCATGGCCGGTCTCGAGACAGAGATCCGCCACGTGACCGACTACCGCGAGATCGCCAGCCGCGGCGTGATCCGGACGCCAGGTCTCGCCATCGATGGGCGGCTCGTATCGACCGGGCGGGTGCCGTCGGCGGGCGACATCGCGGAACTGCTGCTCGGCAGCTGACGGCAGGGCTGCCCTGGGGCGTGGCCCCCGTCGGCCCGGTCGCGTGTCAGGCGCCCGGTACCGGATCCACGCCGAGCTCCGGCAGCAGCGCCCGAACCCGACGCTCGATCTCGTCGCGGATCGGGCGGACTTCCTCGATCGGCCGGCCGGCGGGGTCGTCGAGCTCCCAGTCGAGGTAGCGCTTGCCTGGGAAGACGGGGCAGGCGTCGCCGCAGCCCATGGTCACGATGACGTCGGCCGCCCGCACGATCTCGTCGGCCCACGGCTGCGGCAGCTCGTGGCTGATGTCGATGCCCTTCTCGGCCATGGCCGCGACGACGGCCGCGTTGAGTGCCTCGGCGGGCTCCGAACCGCCCGAAAAGACATCCACCTGCTTGTCTGCGAGGTGACGCATCCAACCGGCGGCCATCTGCGATCGCCCCGCGTTGTGGACGCACAGGAACAGGACACTCGGGTTGAGGTCGGTGCGGTCCGACTCCAGTCGCACAAGGGCCCGCAGCCGGTCGTTGGTGAGGCGCTCCACCAGCACCGGCACCCACATGCGCATCCGGGCACGCGGCAGGATGATGTCGAGCGACTCGGTCATGAAGCGCTCGATAGTCTCGACGTTCATGCGCCCCTTCCAGCGCCGCTCGAGGGCGGCGGCCGATTGGCGGATGGCGACGAGCTCTGCGGGCGTCAGGTCGGCGGGCGGAGTCCAGGTTCGAATGGCCATGTCATGCCTCCTGTGGGATTGAAGCTGCGGACGCGCCCGGCACCGCGGCCGCGAGCCGGTCCAGGCGCTGCGAGAGATCGGCGAATGCCAAATTGAAGGCGTCCGCCGTTCCCGCCGCCACCGGGTCTGGCACCGACCAGTGCAGCGACGGGGCGGCGAAGGGGAGGCCGGCTTCGCGGGCCCGATCGCAGACCGAGACGACGAGGTCCGGCTGCACCGAAACGGCGTCATAGCCCCGCGGCACGGCGCCGGCCAAATGGAGCCCGAACGCGCCAGCGGCCTGCACGGCCAGGGGATGAACGCGGGTCGCGGGGTCCGTGCCGGCGCTCTCGGCGGCACCGCCGGTCCGCGCTCGCCACAGCGCGGCCGCGAACTGCGATCGCGCCGAGTTGTGGGTGCAGATGAAGAGGATCACGCTCGGCCTGAGCAACGGCACTGCGGCCAGGCCGGCCAGCCGGCCGTGCCGCAGGCTGATGTAGCGGCGGCGGTGATCCCCATCCGAAACGCGCCGCTCGATCAGTCCGGCGGCCTCGAGGACGGCCAGGTGATGCGCAGCGGCATTGCCGGGCAGTTCGACCAGGTCGGCCAGCTCAATGAAGGTCCGGTCGGAGAACTGCAGCGCGTCGACCATCGCTAGCCGGCACCGGTCACCCAGTGCCGCGTAGACCTGAGCGCGCTCTGAGAGGTTCATCAGTCAGAATCTACTGACTCAATCGAGGTTGCGTCAACCGCGGGTACCTTTGCGTACGGCGCCAGGTTGCGTTCCGAGTAGCAGCCGAGGAGGAAGCCGTGGCCTGCGGCTCAGGCGCATGTCAGCGCCCAGTGCGGGCACGGTCGGCTTCGCTGGTCGGCCCGACGAGAATGGAGCTACAACAGAGCACAGCACGCACGAGGAGGCAGCGGTGGCGAGCAGACAACGGATCAGCTACGTCAGGCCCGAATCCGTCGACGAGGACATGCGTGGCGAGTTGGAGCGTTGTGCCCGATTCGGCACCCCGCGGCCGGAGAGCCAGTCGGTCCGGGCCCACGTCCCGGCCGTGTTCTGGTCGTTCGCGAATGCCTGGCAGGCGGTGTTCCGCGAGGGCGTCTGCGACCACACGATCAAGGAACTCTGCCGGGTCTACGTGTCGCGCTCGGTCAAGTGCGAGTACTGCGGCAACCAGCGCTCCGTGCAGGCTGCCTCGCAGGGCCTGAGCGAGGGCAAGTACGACACGCTGCTGAACTTCGAGACGTCAGACGTCTACGACGAGCGGCAGAAGGCGGCTCTGGCGTACGCCGAGGCGATCACGTGGCGCCTGGATCCCGATGATGCGTTCTGGGACCGGCTCGCCCGCCACTTCTCCGAACCCGAACTCGTCGAATTGGGCTATTTCATCGCGCTCACGATGGGCCAACAGAGTTGGCTGCGGCTGCTCAACATCGAACACCACGAGGTCCTCGCTGGTGACGCTGCGTCGATGGCTCCCGGCTTCGAGACCCCGGCTGCGCTGGCGGCCAGCAAGACGAGCGACGACTACTGGGCCAAGCGCTGACGCGCGCGCTCGTTCCGGCCTCGCCGCGTTCCGCGGACCGTCTTGAGGCGCTGGGACGCCCAGGGCGCGCGCAGTGAACGTACGATGCGGCACGTGCAGCACCCCCGCCTCACCCACCCAGAACTCGACTTCTGGATCAACGGGCGGCTGCGCGAGTTCAATGGCCGCTGGTTCGCGGTAGCGGATCTCGCCGACACGCCGGAGATCGGAACAGGCGAGACGCCCGAGGAGGCACTCCGAAACTCGCCGGCGCCGTTCGGTTCCGACCTCGCCGGTCAGCTCGTGGCCAACGCTGGGCTACAACATCCGGACGTGTGACGGCGGCCGCCTCGACAGGCCAGCGCCGATCGCCGTGTTGAGATCAGGCGATCAGCAGCCGAGCCCGCGGTGAAGCCATCGGAGGTCGGCTCGGTTCCCGGCGCCGTCCGGAGAGCGGCGTGCATCAGCCGTTGAAGATCGCGTCCCAGGCTTCGGGATCCTTGGGATAGAACCATCGCTCGACCTGCCGGCCGTCGCGGAAGTGGGGGCCGATCCGGCGGGCCGCACTGCGGCCGGCGCCAAATCAACCCGGCTGCCGGCCGCACTGGCGCAGGTGTCAGTCAAACGCGCGACCTCCAGCTCGTGGGCAGTCGGCGGTCGGCCGGAGCGCCATGAACGTGGAGGAGCCGCCCTACTTGAGTGCGATGAATGCGTCGATGTACACGCGCTTGCCGCTCGATTTCGAGTTCTTGGTGCCCGTGACGACGACCTTGATCGTGTGCTTGCCGGATGCCGCGAAGGTCGTGCGCCAGACGATCCGTCCGGCCTGGGTCGTCGCGGAGTAGAGGTCGATGGTGGCGAGCTTCGTGCTGCCGTCCCAGATCGTGGCAATGCCCGAATTGGCGGTCCGCGCTGCGACGAGCGCAAACGTCCTGGCCGTCGTGGTCCACTTCGCAGACGCACCCGTGGCGCTCGCGTACTTGACGTAGCCTCCCGAGGCGCCCGTCATCGCGACTCGCGTGAACGTGCCCGTGTAGACGATCGACGCGGCGTTCTCCTGGGCCAGCGTCACGATCACGCCCGTGCGGACGAACCACGCGGTCGCGTTTCCCGCACGGTCCGTCGCCTTCACGTGGAACGCGTACGTTCCAGCCGCCAGGTTGAGCGCCGTCGACGTCGTCGAGACCGTCTTCGTCCCCTTCCAGGTGGCGCCTCCGTCCGACGAGTACTGAAGGGTGTAACTGACCGGACCGCTCGCGGCATCGGCCGCCGCAGCCCAGCTGAGCTTGAGCGGTACGAGGGTGGTGACAGCAGCTGTCCCGAGGGCGGCCACAGGTGCGGCTCCGCCGGTGGGCTTGACCGTATCGAGCGTCGTCTGCGCGGACACCCGTGCGGACAGCGAGCCGTTCTCGTCCTTGACCCAGGCGTAGAGGGTCTTCGCGCCATCACCGGCCGCGACCGTCGCGGTGGCCGGCGGCGAGGCCATCCACCTGGCGTCGTTCAGCGGCGGCGTCAGGGCGCTCACGGAGACGAGGTAGCCCGTGATGTTGCCGCCGCCCGGCGTCGTGCCGGTCCACGTTCAGCGGCACGGCCGTGGTGTTGACGAAGGCGGAACGGACAGCGCGGCGGTCGGGCCGATCGCGTCCAGAGTGACGGTCTTCGTGTCGGCGTTCGACACGAGGCCGACCTGGTCGCGCGTGAACGCAGTGATGGTCTTCGGTCCGTTCCCGGCCGACAACGTGAAGGAGGTGGGTGCGATCGGCACCCAGGCGGGAGAGTCGGTCGCGGGCGCCGCCGTGCCTTCGACGATCGCATAGCGATCGATCCCGCTGCCCGTGTCCGAGCCCGTGACCGTCACGACGATCGACGCTCGTACCGCTCGTCGACGGCGCCGTGAGGCTCACCGTCGGAGGTGTCGTGTCAACA
Organism: uncultured Chloroflexia bacterium; assembly: GCA_963816905.1. Classification (GTDB taxonomy): domain Bacteria; phylum Chloroflexota; class Limnocylindria; order Limnocylindrales; family CSP1-4; genus JAFMJV01. The sequence goes on from CAWFMQ010000003.1 coordinate 15,173, forward strand.
GCACGGTGCGGGTGACCGGGTCGGAGTAGTTGTCGGCACAGTCGCGGGAGAAGGCACTGATCGTCTTGGTCCCGTCGCCGGTGGTCAGGGCGAGCGTGGTCGGCGGGTACGCCGTCCACGCAGGGTCATTGTCGAGCGGTCGGGTCGTCCCGTTGACGACTGCGAACCAGCAGAGCCCCGCGCCACCCGTATCGGACCCGCCAACGGTGACGTTGATGAGGCGCGTCGCACTGGCGGTCGGCGCCGACAGGGTGACCGTCGGCCTCGTCACGTCCGTCCACGTCCCCTGGATCGCGACGCCGGCCCAGCCCTTGTTGTTGTCCTCGTGGATCTCGTCGACCGCGTTTTCTGGATCGATGACGGCGTAGATCCGCTTCGAGAGGCCCTCGAGCCCGGCGGGAACCGTCCAGTGCCAGGTGAGCGAAGCCGATCCCTGCGCGGGGATGGCGCCGGTCGACTGGCCCGAGCCGATCTCGCTGCCGCCGAGGTTGGGATCACCCAGCCAGAGGTGGACCATCGTCGACGGATCGGAGGGCAGGGCGGAAAGGCTGTAGTTGCGGATCTTCGCGACGATCCGGACGTCCTCACCCACCGCGGGTGTGGGGTCCTCGATCCAGAGGCTCTTGGTCTCGTAATTGGGGTTGCAGCCGATTGCAGCGGCCTTTGCGCAGTCGAGCCGCTTCGGAAGCGTGAGCGCAGGGTCCGGCTTGTCCTTGTACACGGCGTCCCAGAAGGTGGGGTCCTGCCCGGGGCCGGCCTGCTTCAGGACGACGACATAGTCGAGGACGATCGCACCCACGCTGTCATATCGGAAGAACGGCTTCACCACGTAGTCGCGAACCGCTCCCGACGTGTCGTGCGCAATCGATGTGAGCGTGACCGTCTCCTGCGTGTCGTCGCCCAACGTCGTCTTGCGGTCCGCGGTGGCGCCAACGTCAAACTTCGCGTCGAACTTGAGGGAGCCCGTGAACGGGCCGTACCCCGCGCCGACCTCCGTTGTCTGCTCGATTCCGGCATGGATGGAGGTGCTGGCGCCCGCCGTCTTGATCTCGCTCAGCACGAAGGTCTTGCTCATCGTGCCGGTTCGGGCGACCGTCCACCCGTTCCCCAGCGGCCAGGCATTGCTCCATTCGGCGGGTGCAGCTGTCGGGTAGGAGAGCAGGTTCCCTGGCTCGTCGTCGGCCAGCCAGCTGGGTGCGTCCGATCCGGGGAGCCACTCGAAATCGGCCATCGGGTCGATCGGTTTGATGAGCTTCACATAGTTGTTGATGATCCCGTTCTTGATGACGGGGTACTCGAGGACCTCGTAGCGCAGCACCTGGGCGAGGATGAGGTCGTCCGCCTGGGCCGAGACGGTCTCGGTGAGTTTTCGCGATGACGAGGTTCCCGACGTCCGGCTGAATCCTCCTCCGACCGAATACTTCATCGACGCCGACACGGTCACGCCGAAATCCTTGAACCCGCCGCTCGCCTCGGCGCTCACGTCCCACGTGGCATGGGTCTCGAGGTTCGCTTCGAACGTGGTCGTGTGCGTCGTGCCGTAACTGGCGCCGAAGCCGCACGTGGTGAAGGTGTTCGGTGGCAGGTAGCAGTTGCTCGGGTCGTAGACCTGCCCGTTCACCACGTCGAAGTAGGCGGGCGCGGCTTTCACGATGACGACGGGTCGCCTGATGTTGGTGACCGTCCAGCTCTTCGGCGCGCCCAGGCGCAGGCCGTCTCCGTCGAGATCGCCGACGGCGATGGCCGTCTGCTCGATGCCGCTGCCCACGGCGCTGGCGTCAGCCGTCGTCTTGAGCGTGATGGTTGGCGAGGGGCTCGCCGAATAGCTGAACACGCGGATTACCCGGTGGTTCGTGCCGCTGCCGGAGAGCCCCGCGGAGACGACGATCTGCGGCGTGGCGTCGCCCACGTCATCCAGGTTCGGCGTGATGCGCCCGGTCCCCATTGAGAGCTGGGCGTTTGCGCTCTGCGCGATGGTGTTGTAGGTCAGCGTGGCCGATGACTTCAGCTCGAGTCCCCGCATGACGAGGAAGAACGCGTCCGTCCGGTTCGTGGTCGTGCCCAGCGTCCACACGGCGATCGCCTCGTCAAGGCCGCCGCCGTCGGACGCCAGGTGCGACGTATCGTCGCGCCGGTCCAGGTCGGCGGCCGCGACGCGGATCGACCTCCACCCGTTGCTGCCACCACCTCCGTATGACACTGCCTTCAGTTCAAACGTGAGGGTCGCCTTGCCCCAGGTGACGGCGGTGCAGGAATAGCCGGCATAGCTGTTCGCCCAGCCATAGAGGATCGACTTTCGCGGTCCCGCATTCGCCGGGTCATCGAAACGTCCCGTGGTGATCGACACGTCTGTGATCTGATTCGTCGTCCACTGAGTGACGCCTTCGGGGTCCCAGGGCGCCGACTTGGCGCTGAGCTGCCACGTCCCGCCGACGAGCGCGTCCTTGAAGACCTGGATGGCCACGTGGTACTTCGGCCCGGCCTCGCGTTTGTCCCAGATCAGGACGATTTCGTCGTCACGCTTGTCATTCGGGTCGGCCTGCCACTTGCTGGTCCCGGTATCGAAGACGCCGGTATCCACGTCACCGGCAGTGACCGCGAACACGCCGCCGCCCGCGTTGATCGTCGGGTCGACGGAGTTGCCGGTGTCCAGCGACGGCCCGTAGTGGAGCCAGTCATCGCCCGCCACCACCTCGAAGACCTGGAGCTTGAGGTGCGCCGCCGTGCTGGCGGCCGTCCACGCGTCGTACGCGAGCACGAGCTCCTGCGTGCCGTCCGCGTCGACATCACCGGTGGCGAGCCGCACTCGACCTTCGCTCTTGCTGGTGGCGTTGCCGTTCGGGTCCCCGTTCGGGGCTGCCGTCCGCAGGTCGGTGTAGACCGTGTTCCAGACGCCGCCTCGAAACAGGGAGAGGCAGATGTGGCCATACCCGAGGGCGGTGTCCGCGACATGGGTCACGGGGTCCGCACAACGGCCGGACACGGCCACCGCCTCGGCCTTAGCCGCGTCCGCGTCCGCGTCCGTCGTGCCGGCGTCGAAGTCCGCGGACACGACATCCAGGCTGCCGGAGGCATTCGGAACGCTCAGCTTGTGGCCGACCTGGCCGAGGTTGAGGTTTGTGTCGCCGTTCCAGTCCATCCCATAGGCGACCGAGCCCGCGCCCACGTCAGGGTAGAGGGACACGACCTCGGCGTCGGGAACGATCGTCCGGGGCAGCATGTCCGTGCCGGCAGGTGGGGTGTCGTTCTCCTGGATCAAGGGCCGGAATTTCGCTTGGCGTACCGCCGAGGCGGCAGCTGCAGGGTCGGATGATGTCGATGGCCCGAGACCTTGCGTCACTCGCGCCCCGCCGGGTCCGTACGCAGTCACCGGTGACACCACGGCAAGGCAGAGCGCGGCCACCACCGCACCCAGCCCGACACTTCGGCTGCCCATCGTGCGCCCTCCCGCGGAACGCTCGACGGGGCAACCGGACGCCCCCCTCGGCCGTCAGGCGGTCCGCGCATCGATCGTCATGCCATGCCGACTGCCGGTCAAGGGCCGGATGGCCCTTACGGAGTCGTCCAGCATGTGGCGGACTCGATCCAGTTCAGCATGGTCGATCAGGTTCGGGGAGGGAGTTGACGGCTTCCTCGAACGCGTTGCGGCTGGACGTACGCCCCCGCCTGGTTCGCCGAATGCCCAGCCGCTGGACCGCCGAAGACCCGGCCGCTGGTTCCCGCCGCCCGTGACCGGCCCTGTGAAGGCCGAAACGACGTGCAGGCAGAAACGACGGCAGGCGCCGCACGCCGCCTGCGTTCGGATTCCCGGGGACAGGGATTACGACATCAGCGCCATGAACGGATCGAGGTCGTCCGGCACCAAGGGCGGCCCGGGTGGGTGTGTCCAGGAGGGGCATTCTTTCTCGCCCCGACCAACAACTCGAACCTCGGGTCCCATTCGAGTGCCGGTTGCGTTGGCCGCGTGCCCAACGGACTGTCCCCGGAAGCACCGTGATCGTGCCCTCACCCGCGACCACGCCGAATTCGCGAAGATCGAACGTCAGGACACGGCCGCCGTTCCGTTCCGCGCAGGCGATGACTGCCGCGATCGACTGGGGCCAATTCGGCGGCTCGACGAGATACGCGTCGAGGGCGGCCCGGATTACGTCCGCCTGGCGGCGACCCGAACGACGGGCGGCGTCACGAAGCCGCCACGCAATTCGGGAGTCAGGTACAGGTTGTCTTGTCCGCGTGATGACGCGATCGAGGACGGCGAGCCGACCGAGGCCGCCCGGGCGACCGCGTGGAGCTTCGGCGAGGCGGTGGGCCGGATCGTCGAGGGCTGCACCGACGCTGACACGCACCCCAAGCCGCCTCTGGCGGGAGCGCAAGGAGGCGTATCTTGCGAAGCTCGCCACCGAGGACCGCTCGACCCTGCTCGTCTCGGCGTCCGACAAGCTCCACAACGCGCGCGCCATCGTCCGCGACGTGCGCGTCGTCGGAGACGATCTCTGGAACCGCTTCAGCGCCCCGAAGGCCGACACGCTCTGGTACTACCGCAGCCTCGTCGCGGCATTCCGCGGCAACCCAGCGCACCAGACGGCCCTCATCGACGAACTCGACCGGACTGTCACCGAGATGGAGACCCTCGCGAGGAGAGGACCATCGTGACCGCCAACAGGGAGTAGGACCGCCGAGGCGAGCTTGCCGTGCATGCGCAGATGTACGTTGTACGCTTCATTCACGGCGCCCTGCCTCCGGGCCGACCGCAGTCCGTCGATTCCGCCCCGATGCGCCAGCATGGGCGCGTGACTGCACACGCCTCGACCACCCCCGGCATCGAGCGCCTCGTGGCCTACCTCGTCGACGCCCCAGGACCGGACCCCGCGCTGGTCGACCTGCCCGCCTGGCTGGCAGCCACGCCGAAGTTTCGCTCGTTCGCGGAAGCGAACCGCGACAAGATCCGCAAGAAGCTGCGGCACGCCGTCGACGGCCCGGCGCGACTCGATGTCCGGGCCGAGCTGCGCGTCGCCGCCCTTGTGCTCGCCGATCGCCGGTTCGAGCTCGCGTTCGAATCGTATGGTGCCGGTCGCCGCGGGCCGGACTTCACGGCAACCTTTCGGGCCGGCCGCCCGTTCAATCTCGAAGTCACGCGTCGCCGGCTCGCTCAGGGCGTGGCCTCCCTGGAGCCAGCGATCCTCGCCAAGCTCCGCCAGTTGCCGCCCTCGATTGCGAACGCCCTCGTGATCGCCGTCGACGGCGACGGCGCTCCCGACCCTGCCCCCGTCCTGCACGACATGCGGCTCCGCGCCGACCGTCGCGAGGACCCGTTCTTCACGGCGCTCGGCCAGGATGGCGCTGCGGCATTCCACGCCGGGCTGCTTCGGCTCGCCGCCGTCCTGACCTGGGCGGAAGCTGCCGAAGCCATGGCCCGGGTCGCCGCCTGGACCAACGCAGGCGCACGCACCTTGCTTCCCGACGCGACCATTCGTGCGCTCCGGGCAGCGCTCGTTTCGTCGGCCACGTAAGGCCGTCGCCGCGACCGGCGACCTCGAGGCGGCCGGTCCACTTCTTCTGCGCGCCGAGAGCGTGGCGTCCTCGCGGATTGAGGGCCTCGAACTGTCCCAGCGCAGCCTCGCTCGAAGCCCTTCTTCGACCCGGGCGCCGAGCTCTTCGACCCTGGCCACCCGATCTTGATGCGTGGGGTGGACACGCTCGGTTACGATCCGCAACACCGCGAAGGGCGCTGCGTTCGGGGTGCGGTGCGCCTCTCAACACCCGGCACGCAGGACGCGCAAGGTCGCGGACGTCGTGGGGTCGGTGGCGCTCTCGAAGAAGGCCGTGTCCGGCGGGGATTTGGTGATGAAGCGTCTCGCTATGTGCTCGATCCTGGTGGAGACGATGATCGCGCCGCCGCCGGCGCTCCAAATTGGCGGCAAAGTGGCGGTGCTGGAGGGGCCGGCCTGCATCAGCGCGTGCGAGCTGTTCACCAAGGACCTCACGGCAGCCCACCGGGCCACGATCGTGGGGGAGTACCCGACCGCGGGCGCGGGTGGTGCGATCACGTTCTTCACCATGCCCGAGAACATCTGGGTACAGATGCCGGTCGTCCGCATTCTCAACCTGGATGGCACGGTACGAACCGAGGGGAAGGGCGTGGATCCCACGTGGCGGGTGCCGGTGACCCGGCAGACGCTGCGTGAAGCGGACCTCGGGGGCGATCCGGTGCTCGACGCCGCAGTGACGGCCCTCACGTCCAATTGACCACTCGATGACATGCGCGGGCCCATCCGTCGGTCGAGTATCTGTCAGCCCCCGGGCGCGGCCGCCTCTCCAGCGGGCAGCGGCACCGATACTGCACCGATCTGGCGACGCAGGTCCGCCATCTCGGCACGGGTCTGCGCCATCTCCGCGCGGGTCTGCGCGAGCTCGGCGTCGATGCCGCCTGGGACCAGTGACCCCCCGCCTCCACTCATCATTGCCGCCGGCGAGACCAGCAGGCTGGCGAGGATGCTCCCCAGCCTGCCGATGATGCCGACGCCCGCGAACATCACGAAGACCGCGACTCGGGTCCGTCCCCGCACCCCGTCCATCGTGACCGGACACGTCTCGGTACCCAGAGGCGAGCAAGACGGCGGCTGACCTGGCGACAATGTCGAGTGCTGGCGGCGAGCGAGACGCGGGTGACCTCTCGGTCCGCACCAACCGACCCATCCGCCTGTATCTCCACGTCGTCGCCGTCGCCATCATCGGGGCGGTCGCCGTCTTCGCCTGGCTCCTCGTCATCCAGGTGGTGAACCGGCTGCTCTGGGACAACAGCTTCGTCTCGGCGAACCGCTGGATGTTCCCCGTCATCTGCCTGCCGTTCGCGCTGCTCGTCGGCCTGCTCGTGAAGTACCGCCACGCCCCGACGACGCTCGACGAGTCGTTCCTCGACAGCCTCACGGGCGACGTCGCCGAAATCGACGCTCGGAAGCTCCCGGTCAACGTTGTGGTGGCCTGGGCCTCGATCTTCTCGGGGGCCGTGCTGGGTCCTGAAGGTGGGATCGCCGGGATCTCGTCGCGGGTGGCCGTCCTCTACGGCGAGCGCCTGGGGATTCCGCTCGAGCAGCGCTCCGGGCTCGTCTTCTCCGCCCTCGCCTCGGCCCTCAACGGGTTGGTGGCGAGCGTGATCTTCACGGGAGTCCTCGGCAGCGAGGTGGTGAAGGACCGCGAGAGAAGGATCCGCACGCTGCCCGCCAACCTCATCGGCGGCAGCATCGGCTTCCTCATCTTCTTCGCCGCCGGCGGCACCGGCCTGCGGGACTACCTGCACCTCGCGCCTGTCACGGCGTATGTGCCGGCCGATGTCCTCCTCGTCGTGCTGTTCGGGCTGACCGGGCTCGTCCTTGCGCTGATCACGGGCGGAATGTTCCGGGCAGCAGCGAGGCTGTTCGGGCGCTTTGAGGGTCGCGAGGTCGAGCGGGCGCTCGTGGCGGGGGCGATCTTCAGCCTCGTCGGCATGGTCGCGCCGATCCTGCTCTTCGCCGGGCAGAGCCAGATCCAGACCGTCGTGCTCGACCCGTCGGGCTACGGCGCTGTGGAGTTGCTCGTCATGGCGCTGGTGAAGCTCGCCCTGCTCGCCGTCGCGTCGAAAAGCGGGTTCCTGGGTGGGCCGATCTTCCCCTCGATCTTCGCCACGACCTGCGTCGCGCTGGCGCTGAACCTCCTGTTCCCGGAGATCCCGCTGGCGCTTGTCATCGGCGGGATCACGGCAGGCTACCTGATGGCGCTGTTCAGGGCTCCGTTCTCGGCCACCCTGCTGACCGCCGTGATGCTCCAGGCCGACGTGGCACTGGCGGCGCTCATCGGCCTCGCGGTGGCCGCCGTGATGATCGTGCAGCGCTATCTGGGCGCAGCGATCACGAGGGCGCGGGCGGCGGCGGGCGCTGCCCAGCCGGGATGACCGCGGGCCTGACAACGCCCGCACCCTTGCCTGCCCTATGCGATCCCCCTGATACGGTCGCGGCACCCCGACCCCGCCACGTGATGGGCCGCGGCTCCGCGGATCATCGTGCTGTTGGGGCACATGGCGTGTCGATCGCGGTTGGCGCGGAACATACACTGACGAAGGCAACGCACCGACCGTCTTGACGTCGGAGCTCGCGGCACAGCTCAGCGGGAGACTACGCAATGACAGACCAGCCGGAGTTTCAAGGCAGCTTCAGCGAGGGCAGCGAGGGAGCGCTGCGCGATCACGAAGGGCACCTGCTCAAGGGCTCCTTCGGCGATGAGAATTGCCCGGCGTGTGTGGACCTCGTGAACGCCCACGCGCAGCACACCAAGGGCAGCTTCAGCGAGGGAAGCGGCGGATTGAAGCGCGATGAAGAAGGGGACCTCGCGATTGGCTCCTTCGGAGCCGGCGATTGCCCGATCTGCCGCGCGGAGGCTGCAAGCGCGGCCGGCTGACCGGGACAGGCGCATGTCTGGCCCGCGGAGATCAGCACATGCCCGGCCATGGGGGCCGTCCGGCTTGCGCTCGCTTCGGCCGGCAGAGGCCGCCGGCCGAAGGCTTCTGACGCCGCCACCTCTGGCTCGAACAAACCAGTGCACCATGGTTCGATGGCCGAGCAGCATGGTGCCATCGTGCGGTCGGGTCGCGAGGCGACGAGCGGGCCGTGGCAATCAGGTCTGCGGCGGCGCACTCGCGTCAGGCGGCGGTCCGCCTGCGCCAGGTCCGGGTCCACCCAGCGGGGACATGTGCTCGTGAATGATCTTCCAGTCGTCGCCGATCCGGACGAAGACCATCGTGCATTGCTGGTCGAGCGCCACCTCGTTGCCGGCGATCTGAGCCGTGAAGTGTCCGTTGAAGGTCGCGAGGGCCACGTCGCCGAAGACGCTGATGGCCAGGTCGTTCATGTCCACGTGGGGATGTTCGAGTCGGCTGAAGGTTGCCCGCTCGCCGGCGGCGCACGTCGCGGCATCGCCGCGCGGTCGACCGTCCTTGAACTCGGTGAATGTCGGGCCGTACAGGTGGAACGACTCGAGGCGCTCGAAGTCCCTGGCCGCAGCGGTCGGCCAGATCTCTTCGAGGCGCCTGCGGACCTGGCCCTGGGCGTCAGCAGCGGTTTGGTTGACGGTTGCAATGTCCATGGCCGAAGAATCGGCGCGGCGAGCCATCCATGTCCATGACCAGGCGTCCGGAATCCCTGCCCGACCGTCCGGCCGGCGCCGCGCCGGACCCGCTGTCGGAGGTCCTCCGCGCGATCCACTTCACCCGGGCCATCTACTACACCGTCGATGCCGCCGGTCCATGGCCGGCCATCCAGGTTCCACCAGGGGCCGCCCTCGCATCCGGCCTGGGCCCCACACCCGGACTGTCCTGTCGTACCACGTGATCGTGGCGGGCTGGTGCTGGACCGGCCTGGATGCGCCTGGAGGCGACGGAGCGCGAGCGCCGATCGCGCTCGAGCGCGGAGACGTCGTGGTCTACCCGCGCGGCGATGCGTACTTCCTGGCGCATGACCCGGCCATCCCGCCGCCCGGGGGAGCGGATGCCGCCGCCCTGCGCGGGCTGCTCGCGGGCGTCGCGGACGGGTCGATCCCGGCGAGCTTCAGCCGCGGCCCCGCCGGCGCCGGTCGAACGCGGTTCGTCTGTGGCTTCCTGGGCTGCGACGCGCCGCCCTTCAATCCGCTGCTCCAGGCCCTCCCGCCGCTGCTCGTCGTCCGCCAGGCCAGCGGGCGCCTCGAACGCCTGGTCGAGCTTGCCCTGGCCGAGGTCGATGGCGCGGGCGCAGCTTCGGTGCGGGAGCGCCTGAGCGAGTCGATGTTCATCGAGACCGTGCGGTCGCACCTCGCGCGCGGCGCGCCGGGCTGGCTCGACGGGCTCGGCGATCCCCTCGTCGGCCGGGCGTTGAGCCTGATGCACGCGGCCGCGGCCGAGCCGTGGACCACGGCATCGCTGGCCCGCCGGGCCGGTGCCTCGCGGTCGACCCTGGCCGATCGGTTCACCCGACTCGTGGGCCAGCCGCCGATGCGCTACCTCGCCGCCTGGCGAATGCGCCTCGCTGCCGACCGGCTCGGCCGTCCCGAGGCGACTGTCGCCGAGGCCGCCCACGATGCCGGCTACGACTCGGAGGCCGCGTTCAGCAGGGCGTTCAAGAAGGCAACGGGTGTCACCCCCGGTGCCTGGCGTGACGGCCACGGCGCCCACCCGGATGAGCGGTAAGCCCGCTCGAGCCGCTGGGCATTCCGCTCCTCCATCTCCGAGGCATGGTCGATCGTGTGAGGCCCTTCGCCCCTCTTGGGCCCGATGCCACAATGCAGGCATGCCTGTTCGCACCGTCATCGAACGCGGGCCCAAGGACAAGCGGTCGGTGGCGTTCAGCATCGACTGGCCGGGGTGGAGCCGCGGCGCGAGGACCGCCGAGCTCGCCCTGGAGACGCTCGAGTCCTATCGCGAGCGCTACCGGCCCGTCGCGGGCCTCGCCGGGATGGCGCGCGAGTTCGACGCCGCCGGTCCCCTCGAGGTCGTGGAGGACAAGGTCGGCACGGGCTCGACCGACTTCTGGGGCATCTCCTTCTCGCCGTCCGCGACCGAGCAGGGACCGATGGGCGAGGCGGAGCTCGAGCGCGGGATCACGCTGTTGCGGGCCTGCTGGGCGTTCTTCGACGGCGTCGCGGCGCGGGTGTCGCCGGAGATGCGCAAGGGGCCGCGCGGCGGAGGACGCGACCGCGACCGGATCATCCGCCACACCATCCGCACCGAGAGCGAGGACTTCGCGAAGCAGGTCGGGTTGCGGATCCCGGAGGGCGCGGCGCTCACGCCGGACGGGCTGCGCCAGCATCGGGAGACCTACGTCGCGGCGATGCGCGCGTACAACGCCGGTGAGGTCACGCGGCGCATGCGGTCGTGGACGCTGCCGTTCCTCATCCGACACTCGGCCTTCCACACGCTCGACCACGCGTGGGAGATGGAGGACAAGGACCTCTCGGCCGCGGGCGAGACCTGACCACGGCGGTCGCATCGCGATTGTCGCGGCAAAGTGTCGATCCGCCCTGCGATCGAGTTCGGCCGATGGCGTGGCAAGGACCGCTCGTGCACCTGTCGCGGTCAGACAGCCGTCGAGGTGGCCGACCCGCGCTCCTGGAGCCGTTGCCGAGTCCGCGCACTCGCCGGTCGGCGGTGGGGACCACTCGGTACCGTAGCTGTCGAATAGGCCGCGTTGCGCGGCATCATCGCCCTTTCGAGTTGCTGGCCCGTCTTTCTATGTGCCACCCGGTCGGCTGCTGAGGCGCGGCGTTGCCACCTCGTCCAGGCGTTCGAGCGCTGCATCGATGTCGTAGCCGAGGGCCCGCGCCAGGTCCGGCGCGACAGTCACGACGCGCTCGATGCCGAGGGTCGGCGCGAGCGCAACCAGCGCGGCCACGATCTCGTCGAAGGCAAGGCCGGCGTCGAGCGCACTGTTCACGCGCTGGTCCAGCAATGGGGCCACCGATCCGGCCGTGATCGAACCGACCAGTCGCACCAACGCCACGCTCCGCGCGTCGAGCCCACCGGGTGACCCACTTGGCTCGGCCGACATGAGGCCGCGGCAGAAGACCGGGTCCCCGATCGTCAGTCTGCGCAGGACTTCCTCGCTGGAGATCATCTTCGACTCGCCCCCTGGAGCGGACGGGCTGGTACCAGCCCACTCAACCACTCGCCGTCAGGGATCGCATCCCCTTCGGCGGGGGAGGAGGCCTGCCTACGCGGGGAAGCGGTCGAGGAGGCCGGCTTCGACCGCGAGCGCCACGGCTTCGCCCCGCGACGAGGCCTCGAGCTTGCCGTAGATCGAGAGCGCATGGGTCTTCACCGTCGAGCCCTTGACGCCGAGTCGCTGCCCGATCTCCTCGAAGGTCAGGTAATAGGGCAGCAGCGACAACACGCGCAGCTCTGCGATCGTGAGGGTGGAGGCGCCCGCGAGGCCGACCGGCAGCGACGCGATCTCCGCCCACAGCGCGACCACCTGGCCGGGGAGCACGCCGAGATCCGGTCGCAGGCGGATCACGCCGCTCGCCTGGTTCAGCAGACTGCGGGCTCCCGCGGCGTCACTGACGGCGAGGTGAGCACGCGCGAAGCCCAAGAGGGACAGGACGGCGATGGCGGGCTCGGTCGCCGTCAGCAGTGGCCTGAGGCGTTCCGCTCGTACAAGTTCCCTGCGTGCCGCGTCGACATCGCCGCGATGGATGGCGACGCGAGCGCGTGCGGCGCAGGCCAGGGCGCTGGAGAGGTAGCCGTCCACCTGCCCGGAGCCCGACCCCGCCGCACCCTCGTCGAGGAGCGCGGCCGCGGCGACCCAGTCGCCTCGGTCGATGGCGAGCAGGGCGCGATGCCCGAGGATGCAGAAGGCGAGCCCGTTGTTACCGGCGGAGCGAGCAGCCTCCACGGCCTCGACCAGTGCGGCGTCCGCGCCATCGCGGTCGCCCGTGACGTGCCATGCGAGCGCCAGGGTCCACAGCGCGAAGTCGCGCCAGCGACTGCCGACGGGTTCAAGAGCGACCGCCCGAGTGGCGTTCGCCAGCATGGCATCGACGCCGGCTCGGCCCATGGCGGCTCGCAGCATCGCACGCCCCGACTCGAACGAAGCCGTGCCGTCGGGCGGCCGACCCTCGAAGGTCCCACGCTCGGCGATATCCGCGAGGTGCTCCATCGCCGCGACGTCACCCGCCCCGACCTCCTCCCAGGCCGCCGTCACAGCGAGCCACGGGCGCTCCTCGAGCGCGCGATCGCCGAAGCGCCTGAACCATGCTCGCGTGGTCGCGCGGCGGGCGGACCAGTGATAGCGGTAGAAGGCGGTGCCGACGAGGGTCGCCGCATGGTCGAGGTCGCCCGCGGCGAAGGCGTGCTCGATCGCGCGGTCGATGTCACCTGCCGCCTCGTACCATGCCGCGGCTCGATGATGCAGCTGGGCGACCTGCTCCGGCTCGCGAGCCCTGAGCTCGTCCTGCAGGAACTCGCGCAGCAGTGCGTGATAGCGGTACGACCCGCCGTATGCGTCGACAAGGATGGTCGAGCGCGCCAGGTCCGCCAAGAGCCGGCCCGAACCGCGAAGGTCGGCCACGGCGTCGCAGACGGACACGTTGAGCCGCTCCAAGATCGACGTGCGGGTCAGGAAGGCGACTTCAGCCGCCGTGTGGCGCCCGAGCACCTCCGACCGGAGGTAGTCGGCGATCGGGAGGTCGGCGCCGGAGAGGTCCGCGACATCACGGCCGCCTGACCGGCCCGCCGCCATGGCCGCGAGCGCCAGGAGCGCCGGCCACCCCTCAGTTCGCCGGTTCAACCGCCCCGTGGCGTCGGCGGGCAGGCTCAGCCCAAGGTGACGCATCAGCTCTCCGGCCTCGTCCTCGTCCATTGCCAGCTCGGCGGGGCCGATCTCGAGCAGCGATCGCTGCGTTCGCCAACGCGCGACCGGCAGGCCGGTCGGTCGCCGACTTGCGATCACCACCTGCGCGCGTGGAGGCAGGTGCTCGATGAGCTCGGCGAGGGCATCGAGAGAGGCGCGATCCGTGATGCGGTGCGCGTCGTCGATGACCACCAGGACCGGCGTCCGACCCGAGACGGCCGACAGCAGGCGCCCGACCACCGCCCGATCGGACACCGCGCGTGACGCGATGGCGGCAAAGATGTCGCGATCGAGCGGTTCGAGGCGGTCGAGCGCGGCGGCGAGGTACGTGAACAGGACGACGGGGTCGTTGTCACCGTCGTCAGCGGTCAGCCAGGCGACGGACCGCCGGTCAGCGCGCGCCCACTGCGCGAGCGCGCTCGTCTTGCCGTAGCCGGCCGGCGCGATGAGCGAGACGATCCGGCAGTCGCTGAACGCGCCAAGCCGGCGCAGGAGTCGTGCCCTGCGCACCATACCGGGGCGTCCGCGCGGGATGAGGAGCTTGTCCTCGACAAGGCCGAGGGACGCCGGTGCAGGAGCAACGGCGCGAGGCTGGGTCGTGACCATCGTTCGCGGCAAGCGTAGCCGACCGCGCGGTCCTGGCGGAGCCTCGACGGCACGCGACGGCTGCCGCTGGACCCGCGACCTCCCCCGCCGCAGGGGAGGCGCAAGCCTGCGGGTTGTTGCTCACTACGTGGAGCAACGACAAAGGATGTGGGGTCAAGGCGGAAACCGAGATCCTCCCGCCTGCGCGAGATGCGCTCGTCCGGCCGCGCAGATCTGCTGTCCGCACCTGCCGCCGGCCCGGGCATGCAAAACAAGGAAGGAGTCGAAGATGGCCGAGGTACAGAGAGTCTCCACCACCGTGCCCCTGAACTGGAACGAGGTCTGGTTCACCAACTGCCCCATGGTCTCCGCGAACAACGTGGACCAGGAGCTCGGCTGGTGCCGCGAGGAGTTCAAGAAGATCGGCGTCGAGTACGCCTACTTCCGCCACTCGCCCCAGAACAACTGGTACCCGCACTACATCCACAACCTCGACAACCTGATCCGCTTCGGCGGCCTCTACCCACCGATCCACGTCAACGCCGACCTCCGCCGCACCGTGCTCCTCGGGGCGACGTGGGTGTACGAGGGCGGCTGCATGGCCGTGCGCGCCCGCGACAGGATCTTCCGGGTGGAGGACCTCAAGGGCAAGAAGATCGGCATCAGCAAGAGCCTGAACACCATCAAGAACGATTGGTGGCGCATCCAGGAGCACATGGGCATCGAGAACATGCTCATGCTCAACGGAATGACCATGGAGGACATCGAGCTCGTCGAGTTTCCCTATCCGGACGACTGGTACGACAAGCCCGAGATGCTGGCCGTGACCATGAACAACCCGTCGGAGCTCTGGATGCGGCGCGACCACAAGCACGACTACGCCTTCCGCCCGCTGGAGAAGGCACTCCTGGCCGGCACCGTCGACGCGATCTATACCCAGAGCAAGGTCTTCCAGCACATCCAGGAGGCGACCGGCCAGATCGCGATGATCGAGGACCTGTCGAAGTACCCGGACTGGAGGCTCCAGGTCGCGAACACGCCGGCCGTCATCACCTGCAGCGACGTGATGGCCGACGAGCACCCCGAGCTCGTCGTCGCCTACATGAAGGCGATGGTCAAGGTCGGGCGCTGGGCCAACGAGAACAAGCATGCCGCAGGAGCGATCCTCAACCGGCAGACGTTCTACCTCGATGCCGAGGACACCTACCAGGGCATCAAGGACGTTGACATGGTGCCGAGCCTGAGCGCACAGAACATGGCGTGCATCAAGATCGGCAAGGACTTCATGTTCAGCCACGGCTACATCAAGCACGACTTCGACGTGGACGAGTGGGCGCGCCCGCAGTTCCTGGAGCAGGCGGCGGAGGAAGTGCTCAAGGAGGAGTGGGCGCGCAGGAGCTGGAGCAAGCTTCCCGCGGGCGGCGGGCTCGAGGTGGAGGGGGTGCGGCTCGGGTAGCCGGGTCGGCGCAACGGAATATGGAAGCGGCGCAGGTCGCCGCCTGACCTTCGCCGCACCAGCGGGCGGCCGGAACTCACCAGGTTCGGGCGCCCGTTGACAGAGTTGACCGATTCCCCCACGCAGGGAGAACACCATGACCGACACGCAATCCACCCCACCGATCGCCGCGGCACGGCAGACCGGCCTCGGGCTGTACGTCACTGCGAAAGAGGCCTTCGACATGTGGCAGGCCGATCCGGGCCTGCGGATCCTCGACGTGCGCACGCCCGAGGAGTACGTCTTCGTCGGCCATGCCCCAATGGCCTGGAACATCCCTTTCGCCCTCCAGACCTACGAGTGGGACCCCGAGAAGAAGGCGCTCCGCTGGGAGGCCAACCCGGACTTCGTCACAGCCGTGAGGGAGTGGGCCGGGCCGGACGACACGATCCTCGTGTCGTGCCGGTCGGGCGGTCGCAGTGCGATGGCGATCAATGCGCTCGCTGCGGCCGGCTTCAACCACGCCTACAACATCCTCGACGGCATGGAGGGAAGCCAGGTGAAGGATCCCGAGAGCGTCTTCGACGGCATGCGGATGAAGAACGGCTGGAAGAACTCGGGCCTGCCGTGGACGTACGAGATCGAGCCGGACCGGATGAAGCTTCCGGCCCGCCAGAGCCGGACGTTCGTGGCTGGCAACGAGCACGACTGACCTTCGCGGCCCGGGCGCCAGCCCGCTCCGTAGCGGAACCGGTCCCGCCAGTAGCGCAGCAGAAGGAGACAGGACCATGACGACGCCAGAGGCAGCCACCCCCGGGTCGCCACGAGAGGTACCGCCCTCGAACAAGACGGCCCTGGGGCTTTATGCGACGCCCCAGGAGGCCTACCAGATGTGCGGGGCGGAGGGTGCACACATCCTCGACGTGCGCACGTTCGAGGAGTACATCTTCGTCGGCCACGTGGAGACTGCAAAGAACATCCCGCTGGTCTTCCCCAGGTACGACCCGGCTGGTCCGTCAATGCCGGGCCGGCCGCCGGGGTGCTCCGGGGAGCTCAACCCCGACTTCGTGGCCAAGGTCACGGAGGTCTTCGCTCCGACGGACACGATCCTGGTCATGTGCGCCACCGGAGTCCGCGGCGCAATGGCGGTCAACCTGCTCGCCCAGGCCGGCTTCACGCACGCCTACAACATCGTCAACGGCCTGGAAGGGGACAGGGTCGACGATCCCGGGAGCCTCTACCACGGAAAGCACATGCGGAACGGCTGGAAGAATGCCGGACTGCCATGGGGGTACGACTTCCACCCGGATCTGATGTGGGTCACCCCGGCCGATTAGGTCGCTCCAAACACGCAGATCGCGTGCACGCAGGCCCCTGACGGCCATTGCTTCCAGGGCACCGTCGACATCCTGCGAGGATCGAAGTCCGGGCACGGAAGCGGGGGCAGGAGCCCGAGTAGTTGCGCGTGATCGTCCTCGCCCCGACCGGAGTGGCTTCCCTCCGGGCGGTCGTCGTGCAAGGCATTGTCGACGCTGGTCGAGCCTCGCATAATCCCTCGACATGTCGGACCCGAGCACAGACGGGGAAGCTCCCGCCGGCACAGCCGCCGAAGGGCCGCGGGATCGCGGACCAGTTCTCCGCCGCCTACACCAAACTCGGGGGCACGGTCGTGCGCCGGGCGCTGAATCCGGGCGCGGATCCTGCGTCCGTCATCGCGCCGTTGTCCGCGCCGAGCGGCGCCCCGGCGGCGGTGTTCTTCGGCGGGTTCACGGAGACCGGAGCCCCCGGACTACGTGCGGCGATGGTGGCGGAGGGTCACGGCGCTGCCGTTCGTGAGCTGGGATGGCATCCAGGGTGGGTCCGGCGCCGACCAGGGCTCGTTCATCCAGCTCGCGGGGCCAGCAGCAGCCGGCTCGTACTTCTCGCACGCCACGATCGGCCCGCCGAAGGCCAGCTTCGCGGCGCAGTATCGCGCCAGGTTCGGCACCGATCCGGACGAGTACGCTGCAGCGGCATGCATGCACGGAGGTCATCCTCGACACGCTGCGCGCGGTCGGAGCGACCGGTCCGAGCGCCGACGGGCTTCGAGAGGCGGTCCGCGCATACGCGGTCGACCCGAGCCACCGCTACGAGACGGTCATCGGCACGGTCGGCTTCGACGAGAACGGCGACTCGCTCCAGCAGTGCGTCACGTTCTACGAGGTCGCCATGTCCGCGGCCGATGGCAAGGGCGACTGGGTCGTCGACAAGCAGCAGGACTACGGTCCGGCGCCGTAGGGACTCGCCGGGCCGAGATCCGCGTGCACTGGAGCTCAGGACCGGCTAGGCCACATTCCCATCGTCTTCTCCACGGTTCACCGCCGCAGTTCGTCGATGAGCGAAGCCAGGGAGGTCCAATACGCTCGAAACTCGAGATCAGCGACCAGGGGTTTGGCCCTGCACCGCTTCGAATACGCCTAGCCGTAGAAGCTCTTGAGGAGCTTGTAGACCACCAGGGCGGGCCAAACGCTGGCCTTGGGGATGGCCAGGACGTAGTCCCAACCCGACTGCGCGGACAGGCAGAAGTAGGCCATCGCTCCGATCATCCCGAGCCCGTAGACCGCACCGCCCCCGGTGGTGGCTCCGTTCTGTGGCGGGCGTCGGGTCTTCCACCAGGGCGTGACGTCTTCGGGTGCAGGATCGGCAGAACCAGTCATTGCGTCCATTGCCACGACCACCTCCCGTGCGTGTCTCTGCGACCATGTGTCGTCCGACGCGGAAACCCTACCCCTCAACGGAGCCCGGCGCCCAGCCGGCTACCCGGCATCCTCGGGGTGGGGGTAGCCGCACTGCATCGAGGATAACGAGTTGCCGCATCGGGCGGGGGCCGGTCCCGTCCCCGTTGGTGCACATGGGGAGGAGTTGCGGGCGCGCCCGCCGGCGCAGGGACCCGGGCCGACGCGCTGCGCAATGGAGGGACGTCCGTGAACGTCTCCGGTCTACGGCGCGGTCAGGCGGGCATCAGGCACGACTCCCTACCGAGGGTCAGGATGTCGAACGGGTCTGGTACGAGGCCCGGCGGGAGTTGGTGATCACGCGCCGGGCGCGCGGTACGTCGGCGACAGCTTCGTCGCGGCGTCCACCTCGTCGGGCGTGAGCAGCACGATGGTCCGGGCGTTCGCCCCGCCGCCGGCGGCGACCGCCATCGACGCGGCCGCGACCGCGACGTTGTTCGGCAGTTCGATGGTGACATAGAAGTCGTCCCCGCCGAACCCGAAGTAGAAGGATTCGACGTGCCCGCCCAGTGAGGCAATCAGCTTCTCGACGGCGGCCACGCGGCCCGAGCCACCCTCGGCGGCGACGCCCTTGGCGCCCTGGATCGTGTAGCTGCCCGTGATCAGATACTTCGCCACAGTGACCTCCTGCCGCGGGACATCCGACTGAGGATGCGTCTGGGGCCGCGGTCGCGTCAGCCTAGGCGAGGCATGACCGATGTCAAGCTGTCACGAGTCGAATCGCAACATCAGGCGGCACCGGTCACGGTGGCAGCGACCGGCGACAGCGCGGCGTGACTGTGCCCATGTGCCGGCGGGTCGCCGGCAGAGCCCCGCCGCGCATCGTCCGTCCGGCCAAGGTCAACGAATTGATGCAGCAGTGACCGGCTTGACCGGGTTCAACGTCGGGGTCATCGCCGAGGGCAGCAGATCCCGCGGCTGGGCTGTGCCGGCCGGATCGAGGATCGCGACGTACGCCTCCCGGATGGTGTCGTTGAACCCCGCGACGTCGATCCGTTCGAAGAACGGGGCGACACGCATCGCCTCGAGCGGGAGGCCGCCGTCCTTCGCGTCGTCGCCGACCGCGGCCAGGATGTCGGCGAGGGACATCTTCGGTGCCCAGCAATTCAGGGCGTGCCCAAGCACCCCGGGTGTCATGTCCGCGGCGTACGGGCCTGCCGAGTTCATGTCCAGGTCGCACACGTCCGGGCAGAGCAGCAGACCCAGCACGGACTGCCAGCCGTCCTCGAACACCTCGAGATCCGATGTGTTCATGAGTCCGCCCTTCGTCAGGTACGGGCGGCTGTACGGGCGACGCTGCGCGGTGTTCCCGCCGTAGACAGTCCCTGCCGACCCGAAGAGGTTCCTGTAGATCTCGTTCGAGACCACCTCGGCGAACGCCTCGTGCCAGGCGGCCCAGTTCTTGATCCGCCCGGTATGGGTGGTCCCGTTGACCAGCAGGTAGGTGGCCAGGCGATCCTCGTTCTCCGTGTGCTGGTATGCCCACAGGTGCGTCATCTCGTGCAGGATCGTGCCCGCGTCGAAGCCGTCCTTCTTCGAATTCCGGACCAGCATCGTCATGTCCATGTACGGGTTCGAGAAGCTCTCTTCGAGGTTGTCGCCGATCGCCGGGTTGTCGAACGGGTACACGAGCGCGATCGGCCGGTCGCCGCGGAACGGGAAACCGAGATCCGCGAGGTATGCGCTGGCCTTCCGGAGCAGCCACCAGATCTCGCCGTGGCGACGGGCCGTGAAGTCGCCGAGGTCGTTGTTCCCCCCGGCACGGAACACCATCGGGGCGAAGTTCGTGTCGTCCGGGCCGTGCCTGTGACCGGCGGCGTCCTCGTGGAGGGTGTTCCACTTCACGTCGTACACGCCCCGCGAGAGCTCGTCGACAAGCTGTTGAAGGATCTCCTCGGTGACCCAGGCGCCCAGACCGAGGATCGGGCCTCCCGCGATCAGCGTGGCGACCTTGAGGAGCTCGCTCGCGACGCTGTCGTTCGGCGGGTAGATCTTGATGTTGGCGTCTTTGAACTGGGCACGGAACCGGAACAATCGCTCCGTCCTGTCCTTGATGTGGCGGATCTCGAAGTGGCCGTCCCCATCGGTGACACCTTCATCCCACTCGTTCCAGCCGGTGGGATCGGCGTCGAACTCCTTGGCGGACACCTTGATCGGAACACCCGCCATCGGCACCGCCATGCCGAAGTCGGTGTTGACCGTCGCCAATCCTGCGATCTCGGGAAGCTGGGGAGCCAGCAGCAGGCGGCCCTTCAGCACCCATTCGACCTGGGCCATCGTCGTTCCTCCGATGTGACGCTGCCTCGGGGCCCCCCCGCAGGAACCTGGGCGGCCGCAGATCAACGGCCGAACAGGATCCAGGGGTCCCGGCAGCTCCTTCGCTCGGACACTAGTCGGCGCGGAGCGGCACCGCAGGAACTCTTGATTCACCGGTGCGAGGCCCGGCGGCCCGCACTCATCGGTCGTGCCGGGCCCTGGTGCCGGCTTCGCCCGGCGGGCGCAGGCGGAATCGGCAGAGGACCCGAGCCTCCACTTCTGATCTCGCAGCGTCGCGGGGGAGGGCAACCTCATCTCGGGCAACTCCGGGGTCCGGGATCACGGTCGACTCCCGCTCGGGCCCCGCGAGCCACACGCTCATCGAGGGCAACCGCATCGGCGTCAACGCGTCGGGGGACGCCCCGCTCGCCAACGGGCGGGGCATCGATCTCAGCGTGGAGGCCGTCTACACCGAGGTCCGCGGCAACGTGATCTCGGGCAACACCGACGTCGGGGTCTCGATCTTCGACCAGCACAACCTCCTGATGGGCAACCACATCGGCACCGACTTGAGCGGCAGCCTCCCGCTCGGCAACGGCGGCAGCGGCGTGATGGTCGAAGGTTCCGTCCTCGGCAGCGACAACGTCATCGGCGGCAGTGCGCCCGGGACCGGCAACACGATCGCCTACAACCACCTGGCCGGCGTGACGATCTACGCCGACCCCCTCTACGGCGCCCCCCTGCGCGACCGGGTCGTGGGCAACGCCATCTTCGCCAACGGCGGCCTCGGCATCGACCTCAACGGCGACGGGGTCAGCACCAACGACCCCGGCGACGCCGACGCCGGCGCCAATGGCCTGCAGAACGCCCCCCTGCCCGCCGATGCCTGGAGCGACGCGACGACCACCACGTTCGAGCGGCACCCTCGACAGCCTGCCCTCGGCGACCTACAGCCTCGATGTCTACAGCAACACGAGCTGCGACCCGAGCGGCCACGGCGAGGGCCAGACGTACCTCGGCTGGAGCACCGTGACGGCCGCCGCCAGCGGCAGCGCCGCCTTCAGCGCGACCTTCGCCGGCGCCACCGCGGCCGGTCGCTTCCTCACCGCCACCGCCACCACCGCCGACGGCTCCACCTCGGAGTTCTCGACCTGCGCCGAGGTGCGAGCATCCCGCATCCCGCTCGACTCTGAACAGTGGCCGGCCTGCAGCGCGGTCCGGGCTCGGTACTGCATGACCGCCTTCACGATCGACGGCATCGGTGAGCGAACCAGCGCCGAGTGGCGCATGAACGTGACGGACCTGGTCGACGACCACGGCATCGCGCTCGCCAACTGGCGGCTCGAGCACCACACGATCGACGGCTGGGGAGACCCGCCGCTCACCTTCGACGGCCTGGTCTCGGCGGACTTCGCGGTCGGTGAGTTGCTGCCCGAGATGACACAGGCGAGGGCACACGACTTCTACTTCGCGGTCTCGCAGGACCCGGTCTACGGGAAGCTGGTTCACGTCGAAGGGCGCCCGGTCACCGTCGAGTGGCTCGGCTACAACTGCTACGCCCTGTACCACTGCGGCAACAACACGACCCGGGCAACGATGGAATTCAGGGCGTTCTTCGGCGACTTCCAGGACCTCTCGACCTGGGGCGCAGACCGAGCCGCGTACACCGGCATGTGGATCGCCTCATCGTCGGAGATCTTCAATCTACCGGTCGCGAGCGACGACGGCTTCATCGTGCAACTCGGCAACGTGCACCTGACCAAGAGCGGCGCGCCGGTTGTCGCGAGCTTCGAGGCCTCGGTGCCGATGGCCAACCTCGAGGCAAACCACACGACCGCAGCACAGGCGGCGGCCAAGGGCGTGAACGTCACGAGCACGGTGGGCACCGCCGCGCCGGTGGCGGTCGGTGCCGCGACGGAGGCCGAGTCGGACGGGGGCGTGATCATGCGCATTCCGACGCTGACGTTCTCGATCCCCACCCTGACATTCCTGCCGGGCAAGGCCGGGACGCGGCTTGTCCTTCCGCCCGACGCACCGACGACCGTTCGGGCGACTCCGCTCGATCGCGCGGCGGTCGTCACTTTCGCACCTCCCCACTTCCGTGGCGGGGGCGTCGTCACCGCGTATGACGTGAGATGCGGCTCCCACACGGTGAGTCTCGGCTACGGGTCCACCGTGGCCGTCAAGGTGACAGGCCTCACCAACGGCACCGCGACGACCTGCCGGACCCGAGCCCGGAACGCCACGGGTGCCGGAGACTGGAGCATCGGCGTGTCGGTGACCCCCAGGTCGAATGCACCCACGCTCGTACCCGGCGCTGTCCCCTCTGTCACCGTCACCGTGAAGGACACCTCCACCATCGACAGCGCGACGGTGCGGTGGGTGGCACCCGCATCGGACGGGGGCGGCGCGATCACGAAATACGTCGTCACGGTCTGTGCAGCCACCGCCGCCTGCCCCGGCCACCCGAAGAAGACGTGGACGCTGACTGCCTCGACGCGCAGCCTGGTGATCACCGACCGCATGATCAAGGCCGGCAGCTACCGGGTCGCGGTCCAGGCGATCAACGCTAAGGGCAGCGGACCGGCGAGCATCAAGACGTTCAAGCTCCCCTGACCGGGCATCAGCAACCCGCGGGACGTCGGCTGGATCTCAACAGCCGGCCGAACCGCCACGAGCGGACGGTCGAGGCGTCCATCGTGGGATCGAAACCAGCATCCGGTAAGACAAGCGCTGGGCATGACCAAGCCGCTGTGACGCACGAGGAGTTGGCGTCTACCGTCGCGCCGGACGCGCTCAGGCCGACGCGGCGAGCAGTCGGCGCCGAAGGTCACTTGCCACCAGGAAGTCGAAGCGCCGGCCAACGACTCTCCGGTCGAGCAGCCCACGTTGCTCGAGGTCGAGCAGATCTGTTCGTGCTGACTGGCGTGTTACCCGGTGGCTCTCGGCGTGCGAGTGCACCGTGTAGACGGCGTCGCCGTGGCGGAGCGCATGGGTAAGCAGCGCGAGCTGCCGGTGATTTAGGTCGGTGCGTCGCAGAAGGCTTTCCGTTTCGCGCACCTCGGCCATCTTCCGAACGAGGTAGTCGAGCAGGTCTTCGACGGCGCGCTTGAGGATCTGCAGCTGATAGAGGAGGAAGTACGTGACGTCATTGCCGTCCGTCTCGCTCAACAGGAACGACTGCCCGTACCTCGACGGAGCCGCGAGAAGCAGGCGCGAGATCGAGACGTACTCGAACAACCAGTAACCGCCGTTGAGCATCTCGCGATAGAACAGCGCCCTCGCCGTCCGTCCATTCCCATCCTCGAACGGATGGTCATATGCGAGCCAGAAGTGCAGCAGGATCGCCCGGACCACAGGATGGGTCCACCCCGGGCCGTCAGCGTTGGCGTAGGCGCACATTGCCTCGATGCGCTCGGGCAGCTGGTCGGCCGGCGGAGGAACGTGCGTGACCGTGCCGTCGGACCACTCGACGTGAATCCGTTCCTCGTCGCTGCGCTGCAAGCGCCCTGCAGCATCCGGATCGTCGATGGTGTCCTCGGTCAGGGTCCTATGCAGGCCAAACACGACGTCGGGCGTGAGGGGCTGGTCGGCGACGTCCCGAAGGCGCGTCATGGCCAGGTAGTTGTTCAGGATCATCCGCTCGGCACGATCCCTTGGCGGCCTGCCCGACCGGATCATCTCCTTGGCGACCTTCCGTGTCGCGCTGGCGCCTTCGAGCTGGCTCGAGGTGATCGCCTCCTCAATCAGCGAGTTGACCAGGTAACGCTTCCGATCGCCCTCGTCCCGGATCGTCTCGGCCACCATGACCTCTCCCGACGCATGCTGGTCGATCCAGTGGAGGAGCTCGAGCGCCGGATTAGGGAGCGAGTACTGGAACTGCGAGCCATCAACGGCTTGAAGCGGGAAGGTGCGCCCTGAGGGCTGCCGGGCGAACTTGATTCCAAGCCACCACTCTTCCCGCGTGAGATCGTCAGGAGGCGTCCTGTGACGGATGTCGTCCCAGTGAAGGTAGCGGCCACCGATCAGGGGATCCCGTACGGCAGACAGAATGTGCGACAGTCGTTCGGCCATTGGCCGGCGCTGCAGCAGGTCCAGGATCTGGGGCGCACGTTCTGGGAGGCGCATTGGCTAATCCACGGCTAAGGGCGCACTCATTAGCCATAGGGTCGGTGGTATGGCCAATTCTGTCAATGTCATCCGTGGACCTGCCAATCGAAGTGCCCACCTGGCCGCCCTGCTATGCCGGGAGCCGTGGCCACGCCAGCTTGACGGCGGCGTCCATCTGGCCCGACGCATCGAGGGAGCGGTAGGGATCGCGGAGATGATTCCGCACCGTCGTCTCGGAAAGGCCGAGATCAGCGGCTGCGCGTCGACGTGAACCGGTCCGCGCGACGGCGCCGAACATCTGGATCTGGCTGGATATCGGTGTCGTCGTCATCGGCGCCCGCAGCCCGATCGGCTGACGGCGAGGCGCTGCGGTTGACGGTTGGCGACGAACTGGACGAGTCAGGCGCTGGGCGGTGTCCTCAGAGCGGCGATCTACTTGACGCCCTGCTCCCTGCCACGATGGGTCGTCTCCTTGAGCATCGCTCCCGACCGCCGCGGCGGTAGTGGAAGTCAGCCGGACAGCTGCGCTCGTCCTGTGGATTTGTGCCTACCCGTAGAAGCTCTTGAGGAGCTTGTAGACCACCAGAGCCGGCCAGACGGTGGCCCTGGGGATGGCCATGGCGTAGTCCCAACGAGACTCGGCCGACAAGAAGAAGTAGGCCATCGCTCCGATCATCCCGAGCCTGAGCGGCCGGAGATGGGCGGCCGACAGGATCGAGGGGTCCCGGCAGCTCCTTCGTTCCCGACACTGGTCGGCGCGGAGCGGCACCGCAGGAACTCTTGATTTACCGGTGCGAGGCCCGGCGGCCGGCACTCATCGGTCGTGCCGGGCCCTGGTGCCGGCTTCGCCCGGCGGTCGCTCAGTGTGGGTGTTCCCGCTGGTACCGCGTCAACGGTACGGCGATCCGGCCCGGCAGATGCCCCACGCGAGAGGCGGCAGGTTCCGGCGCGTTGCGGGTCAGGCGCCGGCCCGTCTGCGACCGCTGCCCCATCCGCAGGGAACCCGGGGCATGGACCGGGCGAACCGAGCCAGGCTCCGAAGGTTCCTCGGGTCCGACACGCTCGGCGTAGAGCCGCGCCGGGGCGAGGACGGTGATCCCGTCGCGCCCGGTGGCCACGAGGCCCTCCGTGCGCAGGTCGCGCAGGATGCGGACGACCACCTCGCGGGCGGTCCCGACGGCATCCGCCAGTTCCTGCTGGCTCACGTGGGCCACCAGCACCGGTCCGGACTGTCTGTCGGTCGCGAGATCGAGCAGGTGGCGCACCAGGCGCTGGCGAACGCTGGCGAACACGTTGCCCGGGATCTCGGCCACGAACGCCGTGACGCGCTCGCTGAGCTCCGCGAGGAGCGCTCGCGCGACGTCGATCTCCACGTCCGCGAGGCGCCGGACGATTGCAGGTCGCAGCGAGAGCACGTCGGATTCGGTCACGGCCTGGATCGACCCGGGCATGACGTACTGATCACGGAAGAGCGACACCAGTCCCAGAAGGTCGCCGGAGCGGCCATACCGCACCGTGAGCGTGCGTCCGTCCGGCGCCCCGACGAAGACACGAAGCAGGCCGGCGATCACCAGTTCCAGGTGCGGGCCGGGTTCGCCCGCGCTGCGGAGCATTCCACCGCCCGGGACTCGCAGGCGGGTGGCGTCGGCGAGCATCGTGGCCACCAGCGTCGGTGGAAGGCCCGCCAGGTGCGACTTGGCCAATGCGGCGCGCAGGTTCGCGTCTGAATCCCGGACGCTCGGGTCCCCGCCCATCGCCGCATGCTACCACCGGCCCGGATCGCCGGGCCGGAGCCGATCTGCCGAGTGCGAGGACCCCGAAGGCCCGCTGCCGGCCGGAACGCCGGCGCAGGGCCTGCGCATGTCAGGACACGTGTCGGGCCGGACGCCTCGTCAAGTCGGCCGCGAACTCCTCCACGAATCCCAGGAAACGGCTGACGTCGTGCTCCGTGGTGGCGACTCCCACCGAGACCCGCACGGCTCCAAGGGCCCGACCGGGCAGCAATGCCCTGAGATCCTCCAGGGTCGGTTGCCTGCCGAGCGCGAAGACACGCTGCATCTCGGCGGCGGTGAGGCCGCGCGCGGTCTCGCTGGCGCCCGGGTTGCAGAAGCAGCCGGTTCGAAGGGAGATCAGCCGGTCGGCGGCTGCTGCCTCGAGTTTCCAGAAATCCACCACACCGCCGGCGGGATTCAGCATGTTGAACGGGATGGTGCCTCCGCGGTCGATGTCATCCGAAGGCCCATAGAGTCGCAGGAGCGGCGAGCCATCCCGATGACGCAGCGCCGGCAGGCGGCGGAGAAGCTCGCGCGTCAGGCATTGCACCCGCCGGTGGATCGTCGGCATGCCCACCGAGCTCACGTGGTCCAGTCCGATCTCGATGGCGGGCAGCCCCAGGTAGTCGATCGTGCCGTCTTCGAAGCCGATCTCGCCCTCGCCCAGGGTATGCCGGGGCACCACGACCGAGGCGACGCCGATGGTGCCGCCCGCGAACCACGGGCGGCGCAGACGGGCCAGCGCCTCGCGACGCACGACCAGGGAGCCGATCCCCGTCGGGTAGCCGAAGACCTTGTACCAGGAGATGGCGACGAAGTCGGGGTGCCAGCGGGAAAGGTCGAGGCGGTTGGTCGGCACGAATGCGGACGCGTCGAGCAGGACGTCCCAGCCGTGCTCATGGGCCCGGGTCACCCAGTCGAGCGGATGGCGGACGCCCGAGTAGTTGGACTGGGCCGGATAGGCGAGCAGGTTTCGCTTCCTTGTCGCGGTCCGACCGAGTTCCTCGAGAACAATGCTTTCCGTCCTGGCGCAGGTCGGGCGTTCGCAGGGGCAGGTACGTGACGTCGGCGCCCCGCGAGCGAGCAAACTCGCGGATGCCGTTGACCGAGTTGTGGTTGTCGGCGGTGAGGAGAAGCCGGCTCCCACGGGTGAACGCGTATGACTCACCGACCAGCTTGAGCGCACCGCTTGCATTCGCCGTGAAGATGACGGTGTACTCGTCCGGCGAGGCACTGAGAAACGCCAGCACTGCACGGCGCGCGGCATCGGCAAGCCGTGTGGCGGCCCGAGACGTGGGGTTGCCCGAATGCGGGTTCCCGAAGACGCCGCGGCGAAGCAACTCCCCGTGCTTTCGGAGCTGGGACTCGGCGTACAGCCCGCCCCCGGTGTAATCGAGGTAGATCTGATTCTGTTCGTCGAGTCGAGCGTACTCGCGGGCGCGGAGGGCAGCGACCGCGGCGCCGTCCCACTCGTAGTCGGTGACGCGGGTCGAAGGAAGGGGTTGCCCCGCGATGGAGACGTCGTCGGCGGCGATCTCGTATGTCATGGACCGATCATCGGCGCCTCCGGCCGAGGTCGTCAGGAACCCATGTTCCGCACGGCGGGTGCCATCGCCTCGTGTCGGGACGGCCGTCCTATGCGGCGGGGAACCTTGAGGCCACGCCAGCCATCCAACGACGCTGACGAGCACGTGAAACACGCCGCCCGCAATTGCCGCAGCTCCGGCCAGAAGACTGGCACGCGCTGCTCGCGAAGTCGTCGCATGGGGACTTCGGCTGGAGACTGGCCGCAGCGCCGCCCGGACCGAGCGCGCTCAGAGATATGTTCGCCACGCCAGCACCGCCGCCACCGAGACTCCGCAGACGCCGATGAGCAGGCGGAGCGCGCGCGCGGGGAGCCGCCGGGCGATGCCGGGACCGATCAGCCCGCCCACGAACAGGCCTGTCGCCAGGGGCACGACGTAGGCCCATTCCACCGGGCCGAACGCCGCGAAGAACAGTGCCGCCGCTCCGTTGGAGACCCCCGCCAGCACGTTCTTGGCGGCGATCAGGTGCGTCAGTGGCCGAGCGATGATGGCGCCGAGGGCCACGAGCGCGAGCACGCCGCCGGCCGCTCCGAAATAGCCCGTGTAGACGGCAGTCGCGTAGAACGCGCCGACCGTCCCCGGGCGCAGTCCCCTGGGCTGGAAGGCGGTCCGCTCCTTCAGCCTCGGCTCCAGGAGGACGATCACGGAGGCTCCGGCGATGAGCACGGGCGCCACGAGCTCGAACGCGCGCCCCGGAAGGGCCAGGAGAAGGACGGCACCTGTCAGCCCGCCGGCAGCCGCCGCCACCGAGAGCCGGAGCAGGGTTGGACGCTGGCCGGCCAGTTCCCGTCTCGAGCCCAAACCCGCCCCGACGCCGGTGAACGTCAGCGAGACAGTGTTGGTGACGTTCGCCGCAACCGGGGGCAGCCCGACCGCGAGGAGTGCCGGGTAGGTCACCAGCGACGCGAGGCTCACAAGGACGCTGACGATCCCGCCGGTCACGCCGGCGACGAAGAGCGCGGCGATCACGGCTGCTGTCATGTCCGTTCCACAGGCTCCCTTTTGTCGATGACATTGTCAATAGCGATGACTATGATGTCCCTCCGGGGCACACGAGGCCTCGGCACGCGAGGCCTCCGGGCGCGCAACGCCTCCGGGCGTGCCGCGCCGTCGGTCGAGGAGTTGCCACGTGGACGATCAGTTGCGGCGGTGGTTCGGGAACTCCCTGCTTGTCACCATGCGGCCGGCACGCGGACCGCTCGACGCGGCGCTCCTCGTCGAGCAGACACGGGACGGCTCATCGGGCACCGTCTGGGTACCAGGGTCGGGCGCGATCCAGGTGCCCGGTCTCCAGGTGCCGCTGAGCGCGACACTCACCCCCGACGCGGCGACGCTGCTGATCATGGCCGACGACCGCGGCTCCGAAGTGGGCCATGTGCACGCCATTCCGGTGGACCGGAGCAGTCCCGCGGTGGACCTCACGCCGTCGCTGCCCAACTACGTCCTGCGCGGGGTCGACGTTCAGCCGGACGGGAGGCAGCTCGCGTTGACGACCGTGGACGCCGACGGGTTCGCGCTCCGGGTGATCTCCCTGGAGGCGAGCGACCCTGCCGAAGGATCGGCCGACAGCACGAGCCGCCTCCGCGCCGGCGAGCCGCGCACCCTCTTCCGGTCCGCGAACGAGGCCTGGGACGGGATCCTCTCCGCGGACGGCGGGCTGGCCGCCATCGAGACCACCGACCACAACCCGGGGACGCGGCGCTTCGCGGTGACGGTGGTCGATGTCGAGACGGCAACAGTGGTCGCCACGCTGGTCGATGGCCCCCTGGGACCGGTCCGCCGGATCCGGTTCAGCAGTGTTCCGGGCGATCCGCGGCTGCTCGCGTACACGGAGCGGAGCGGGTTCGCTCGCCCCGTCGTGTGGAATCCACTGTCCGGCCAGCGGATCGACGTCGACCTCCCGCGCCTCGCGGGGGACGTGCTCCCGCTGGACTGGGACGCCGCGAACGGGCGGATCCTGCTGTGCCACGTGGACGCCGGCATCCACCGGCTGCTCGAGCACTCGCTCCCGACCGGCGACACGACATCGATCGAGCACCCGGATGGCGCCTACGTGGAGTTGGACGTTGGCGACGCCTATCCCGACGTGTTCAGTTCGCACTACGGCGCGGATGGACATCTCCGCCTCGTCTGCTCCCGGTGGGACATCCCGGTCCACGTGCTGGAGCGCGCGGAGGACGGTTCGCTGCGCACTCTCGTGCCGCCCGCTGAGGTGCCTGCCGGCGTGCGCCTGGCGTCGGAGACCCTGGCCAGCCGGGATGGCACGCCCATACAGCTGTGGTGGGGCACGCCGGCGGGCCGGGAACCGCGTGCCACCATTCTCGCGGTTCACGGTGGTCCAACCTACACGATCCCGGACCGGTACGACCCGTCGGCACAGGCGTGGCTCGATGCCGGCTTTGCCTACGCAAGCCTGAACTACCGCGGATCGGTCACCTTCGGGCGGGCATTCCGCGAGGGGTTCTGGGGCCGCAGCGGTGACGCGGAGCTCGAGGACATCGAGGCGGCGCTCGCCTGGCTCGCCGGAAAGGGTCTCGGCTCCCCCCGAACCACGTTCATCACCGGCGCATCGTACGGCGGCCACCTGGTGCTGCTGGCGCTCGGGCGCCTGCCGGACCGGTTCGCGGGCGGCCTCGCGATCGTTGCGATGGCCGACTGGGCGACCGCATACGCGGCCATGAACCCGGCCCTGCAGGCCGCCTGGCGGGGCTTCATCGGCGGGACGCCGGAGACCGAGCCGGAGAAGTTCGCCCGCTTTTCCGCGATCAGCTACGTGGACAGGGTGCGTGCCCCGGTCTGGCTCTGGCAGGGCGAGTTCGACAGCCGCACGCCGGCCGTCCAGGCTCAACGCTACTTCGACGCGCTCCGGGCCGCCGGTGGCGACGCCGTGATCGAATGGTTCCCCGGCGGCCACACCTCGGCGAGCCTCGAGGCGCTCGAGCAGGTGCAGAGGCGGATGATGGACCTCGTCGAGCGGGCCCTGCGTGGCGAGCGATGGGCGGAGTGAGCGCTCAGCGGAATGGGAGCAGATCGCAACCGCGCCAGGCACGGACCGGAGAGACCGGACCGGCACCCAGGCAGCGACGACCGCGCGACAGCCTGAACCGGGAGCTGATCCTCGATGCGGCCCTGCGCATCGCGGAGCGCGATGGCCTCGATGGGCTCACGTTTATCGCGCTGGGGCAGGAGTTGGGCGCCCACTCGACGTCGGTCTATCGACACTTCCGGGACAAGGACGAGCTCCTCCTCGAGATGATCGACGAGCTCCGCGCGCGGTCCTACGGGCTGCACGAGCCGAGCGGCGACTGGCGCGAGGACCTCCGCTCGGTGGCCCGCCACATTCGCGAGCACTACCTGCGATATCCGCAACTTGCCCAGCAGATGTCGACGCGATCGACCCGGCGACAGGTCGACTTCGGCAACGTGGAGTTCACACTGGACGCCCTGGCACGTGCCGGTCTCGACGACACAGACGCAGTCCTCTTCCTGCGCCTCTTCGGTAATTACGTCCGCGCGATGGCGAGCCACGAGGCAGCGGTCCGTGCCCTTGACCCGGACCTCAGGGCCAGGGATTTCGTCGGCTGGCAGCTGGACGCGGCGGCGCTGGACCCGGCCGGTTATCCGGGTGTCACGCGCCTGGCCTTGTCCCTGCTGCCGATGGACGATCCGCGTGCGTTCGACCTCGGACTGGACGCGCTCATCGAGGCGATCGAAAAGCGGGGTCGGGTCGACCGGGGGGCCGGGACCGCCTGATCACCCGCCCACGCGCGGACGAACCCCTGCACCTTTGGCCGGCAGGGCCAGGTGCGGTCGCCGCAGGCGCGCCGCGGCACCTGCCCGTCCGGGGTCGTGTCCCCAGGCGGACCAGTGCCGCGTCCCGGTTGGACACGAGCACCAGGTCGCCGGCCGCAGATTCAGCCTGCGTCCGGCGACCGTCAGCCGCGCCGGAAATCAGGGGATCGGGGGCTTGTTCGGCATGGTCGTGGCGCAGTAGATGGGGCCGTACGGACCGGAGCATGCGGCGCTCGTGGCGTACTGGTGGTAGGTGCCCTCTGAGAAGGTCGTCCCGGGCCACGCCCCACCGAACACGATCGCGGTGTCCGTTCCGTTGTACGAGTACCACGGGAACGTGCATGACCCGCCCGAGCCGGCGGCGTTGTACGAGCCGCAGTAGATGACGTCCTGGTCCGAGCCGCCCTGTCCGTCAACGGTCGACCACGAACTCGGCTTGCTGGTGGTTCCGTTCAGGAAGTAGACGGACTTCACCTGGAGCGGCGCGGCCGTCCTGTTCCAGCCCTTCGTCACGTTGTAGGAGAAGCAGTTGAACATCCCGGGCACGCACTCCGGCGCCCGCGGGACCGTATAGAAATTGGGGTGCCCGATCTCCCAAGCCAGCGACAATGGAGTGTTCTGTACGGCGCCCCACAGAAGGTCGTTCGTGTGCACGTTCGTGCTGTAGGCGTTGGCCAGTGGCCCATCGGTGCCACTGACGATGGGGATCACACTGGACTGTTTCCCGCTCGTCACGTCCTTGACGAGGACGTTGTAGTGCGCCGGAGCCCCGGACACGTAGATCCGCACCGACACTGTGTCGCCGGCCTTCATCACCAGCGGCGTGGTCGAGCTGGTGCTCACATTGAGCATCTTGTTGAACGCGGCGTATTCCGTGAACGTGGTGGGATTGACCGCCCACACGGGCATGCACGAGGTGTATGTGTTCGGCGTGAGCACGGTACTGAAGCTCCCGGTCGAGCCACAGAAGGGCGACGCGAGCTTGCTGTCGGGATAGAACTGCACCTCGAGCTCGGCCTGGCTGTTGAGGCTGCTCGGGTCGTTGACCGTGGCCCCGAACCAGAACGTCGGGGCCATGTCCACGTACTTCCGCACCGGGGCAACGGTCCCATCCTTTGGCAGGATGACCGTCCAGGTGATGTCCGTGGCAGTTCCGGCCGCGGCCGACTCGGCGTTCAGCATCGGCTCGTCGTGCCCGTAGCAGCCGCGCGCGTACTTGATGTGACCATAACTTGCGTCTCCGGGATAGAGCCCGAAGCACTCTGTCCTGACGGTTGTGGCAGGCTGCGACCCGGCTGCGGACGCCGCAGCCGGCAACGCAGCCGCAGCCGCGGCCGCCAGGCCCGCGACGACACCGACGACCAGCACCCTCCTGAGGGCGGACATCATGGGCCTCCCTTTTCTCCCTATTGCCGTTCTTGGCACTTCCCCGCAACGGCCAAACGTGAGGGCTTACGCCCTGAGCCGCGGATTGTATGGAGCGCATCGGCCGATGTCCAGAGTTTGTTGCGCGGCGCGGTGAGAATGACTCGGGCGCCGGCGTGTTCGGCGAACGGCCGTCGGACGATGGCTCGTCGTCCGGGGCGCGGCCGCGTTCGCCGGATCGGGGTGCCGAAGGCGCCACGAACGGCGCGTGTCAAGACCTCTGTCCTGACTCCCCGAGGACAGGCACCCGAGCCTGGGCGAGGGCCGGCTCCTTCATGTCCATGAGTGAGACGCCGATGCCGTACGTCACGAATTCAGCTTCCGGGCTGAGTTCGATGATCCGTGCGAGCGCCCGCCTTTCCGCGGGCACGAGCGAGGTCAACTCGCGTGGCAGCCCATTGCATTCGATCATCTGGCCCGCTGGGTGCACCACCGCCTTCGCGTGAAAGCTGATCGTCGCGGGCGGTATGGGTAACACCAGGGTCAGGATCCCTCCCCGGCGCACCGGCACCACGACGGAAACCCGCCCACTTGCCTCGATGTGCTTTGCCTTCCAGCTGTCGGGTGCGACCGCGATGTACAACCGGCGTCCGGCGGTCTTGAATACGACGCCGCTGGAGCGCGGCTCTCCGGCGGGGGTGACGTACCCCACGATCGCGAAGGACGCTTTCTCGATCTCGTGCCACACGTCCTCGCTGGTGAGGTGCCCGGGTCGGGTGGCTGCCCGTTCGACAGCGCTGACTGTCGGATTGCCTGTCTCAAGCGCTGCGGTCATCGGTGTTCTCCTCGTGAGACTGATCAACTGCCGAAGTGCCGGGTTGAGTGCCGGCACTGGACGAACGTCGCCCATTGGCGGCATGCTTCTCCCCTGTGGGGGACTGCGGTTGACGATTGGCGATGGTCTCGACCGAGATCAGCGGCAGACCGAGGTCGCGGATCGCGGCCAGGAGCCCGTGCAGAGCGGCCTGGTCGGCCAGCTCGCCGTTCAGCTGCGTGGTTCCGTCCGGCTCCGCGTGCACGGTCAGCCCCGCGAACCAGCTCGACCATCCGGGTCCCAGCTGACCCCGAACCCGGATGCGATAGATGGCCTCCTGCCCCATTTCGACCTCCGAAGGCGCCGGCCGGACCGGCGGGAGTTGCCGGCCCTCACCGTGCGGCCCAGCCGCGAGCGACGTATCCACTCGGGGCGGTAGACGAGCCGTTGCTCTCACGGCGCTCACCTCGCGGCCAGCGTCAGGTGGCCGGTCGAGGCGCGGAGCGCCAGGCGATGGCGTCCATTCGGGTCGTCGCGAATCCCGATGTCGGCGCCGCCGCGGCCGCCCTTCGCGTCGACGCGGTAGGCGGCCGCCGGGACCGTCAGGCCGAGCGACCCCGACCACGTGGTTGCCTCGACGTCCGCAGGTGCCGTCAGGTCGAGGGAGATTGCGCCGCTCTTCGTCGAGGCGACGATTGTCCCTGAGCCGAGGCCAATCCCCCGGATGGATCCCGACAAGGTCCGCGCGGTGACGTCTCCCGTGGTGTCGGCGATCCTGACCGAGCCGGACTTCGTCTTCACGTTGACCGTACCGACGCCCGCCAGGTCGAGGCTTCCCGTCGTGACATCCGCGCTGACGCGGACGCCCGCGGGCGCCACGACGACGTACTCGATGACGCAGAAGGTGCTGGCGGCGTCGCCGCCGAGGTGCAGGACGGTGCCGTCGATGCGGTGCGTGGGTCCGGGCCGATCGTGGGATGGATTGAGATAGCGAGCGGTCCGGTGGACCTGGACGCCGGGTGCAGCCCCGGGCCGGACTTCGACCTCGACCGAGCTACCGGAAACGTGGATCTCACTGATCCCCACGTCGGATGAGGCGTCGTCCTCGAACCGTGTCCCGAGTCGCTTCCAGCCGCCGAGTGCGAGCCATGTCATGCCGGCGACCAGCGCGACGAGCACGACGATCGCCCCGATGACGAAGACGACGATGTTCATCGTTCACAGCCTTTCTCCGCTCGCGCCGGGCAATGCGGCCGGCGCTGATGGAGTTCACCCTGCGGCTCAACCACGGCACGGCGCATCCATCGTTGGACAGAGGCGCTGGTTGGTTTTGGGATCGGCGGTCGCGTGGGGCGACCGCGAGCGTCTCAGCCCAGGAGCCCGAGTTCCCTCCCGCGCGCCACGGCCTCGACGCGGTTGGCCGCCCCGAGCTTGCCCGCGATCGTGTGGAGATGGGACTTGACGGTACCCACCGTCACGTACAGCTCGGCCGCGACCTGGCTGTTGGACCGGCCGGGCGCAACGAGGCGGAGGACCTCGATCTCCCTGTTGGTGAGCGTTTCGACAGCAGCGGAGGCTGGCGGGCCCACGTTCGGACGCGGGGAAGCAGCCGTGCCCGCGGGCAGCGGCGCGATGCGATCGAGCGTTGACCGGGCGGACCGGACGACCGGCGCGTCGCCCGCCCGGTTGCCGAGCTCGAGGGCGCGATGCGCAGCGGCCTCGGGACGCTGGACCTGGCCGAGCTCGGCCCGCGCCCGGGCCAGGAGGCAGCGGCCCAGACCGCGCCGCTGCCTCCTGACGAGGATCCGGTCTCGCCCTTGAGTCCACTTGGCGCCGTCATGGCCGTGGCGACAGCCGGTCCGGGCCCGGTCGACGGGTCTACCTGACCCGTTGTGTCGACGTTGCCGCGGCGTACCTGTTGATGGCCACGTCACTGACGACGCTGCCGTAGATCTTCCAGGGCGGCGGAGCGGAGGTCAGGGTGACCGTGTTCGAGCATGCAGGGATGGTTCCGTAGATGGTCTTGGACTGGAGGGTCTTGCCGGTGCCTGCGACGACCACCTGCACAACCTGTCCATACCGGTACCGGATGACCTGCCCCACCTTGCCGTCGCTGACCCGCTTGTACCTGCCGCACGACCCGACCCGCACCTCCTTCGAGGGATGGACGCAGGCCACCAGCTGGATGGGGCCTGGCCACGAATCGCCAAACCACTTGGCGTTGATGTCGAACCAGGTCTGGATGGCTCCCACGTCGACCACGACGAGCGGGTGGACGCTGCCTGAGTACTTGCCTGCCGCGGCCACGGGTGTCCCATCGCAGGCCGCAGCGAGTTCGTCTGCAGAGGCGGCCGGGGTCGGGGAGGGGGTGGGGGCGTCGGTTGGCAACAGTGTCGGCTCCACGGTCGGCACCGGCTCCACGGTCGGCACCGGCTCCACCGTCGCCACGGGCCCGATGGTCGACCTCGGCTCGACGGTCGGTGTCGCGAGGGCTGTGATGATCGGTGTCGCAAGAGGTCCCGAGATGGCCGTGCCCGCGGCCGACGCCGTCGCGGTCGGCGGGATCGTGCTGCCGGCCGGCGAAGTCGCCGACGTGGGCACCGCATTGCTGGGCGAGTTGACCGATACCGCGCAGCCTGCAAGCGCGATGGCGGCGACGATGAGGAGTCCCTGGGTGACAGCTGGAAATCGCAACCTGGCCGTTCCGCCGGTGTTCATGGGCGTCGTCCTCCGTTACGTGGCGGCCCACAGGAAAGCACAATTCGCGCGCCACAAACCGCGCCCCAGTGTGATTGCGCTCGACGACGCGCGATGCAGGAGATCCGTTCTCCTGCTGTCAGAGGCGTGGTCCCTCCGGAGCGCAACCGACACACCCTGATCGTTCGGGCTCCGTGGCGATCCGGCAAGTGCCGCTCGGCCCCTCGAATGGCGCGGGCGATCAGCTCACCAGCAGCGAACCTCCCGGAGGGCCGAGCGGCCACCCGGCTCAAACGAGGAGATGACAGCTGGTCGAGCTGCGCAATCAAGCCCCTGGTCGGCGAATTGGCAAGTCAGCCGTCTCTTGGGCGACAGCGCGGCCATCGCGCGCGTCCCAAGATCCCTGTCTCGGTGGCATAGGTCGCCATCCCGTCACCAAGGCGCTCAAGCCGCACCCGAGGAGCCGGTCCGTCGGCGAGCGTCTACGGCGGCACCGGAGCCGAGCGAATACCCGCCCGATCCAGCATGAAATCAACGGGCCGTCGACGACCGCGCCGATCACGGGCGGCACCGGCGAGCTGCTCGGCGTGACGGGCCACCGTCATCGCCAGGAAGACCGCTGACGGCGGTGACTTCATGGTCAGCATCCCTGAGGAGCGACGCGATCGTCGAAGGGGGGCCATGTCCATCAATGTCCCGGTCCAGACGAGTTCGGCCGGGTGGCCGTCGTGAAGTTGGGAGATACGCCATGAAACTCGAACGAACCAGCCCAGGCGCGAGATTCGCGGGCAGCCGCACCCGTGCGCTTGCCGTGGTCGCAACCGTCGCGCTCCTGATCCTCTCACTGGGTGCGGGGATGGTCTCGGCCGATGGCGGCCGAGATCACCGCAACGCCGAGAACACGTTCACCAAGTGGGTGACCGGCCCCGGCACGCCCCCCGTTCTCGCCAACATGGCAGGCGTCGTCGGGGGCGATGTCGGCCATGGCGCATTCGCCGGTGAAGCCATGAGCATGGTGCTCACCCCCACCGGCGGCGTGATCGACGCCGTTTACCACTTCAACGGCTCGCGACACTCCTTCACTGCGTCTGTCCACGTCGTGCAGACAGGCCTTGCGGCCGTGATCACCGGACATGTCACCGGAGGCTGGCTGAAGGGCAACCGGGTGAAGGGGGAATACACGCAGACCACGTGTCCTCAATCCCCAGCTGCCGGCAACACGTGTTTCAAGGGCACACTGGACATCCTGCGGGGATCCAAGCACGAGCGTTAGCCCCGGGCAGCCAGTAAGACCGGGCAGAGCGTCGCACGCTCGACGCGCCCTCGGAGCCGGGTCATCCGTTCGCGGATGCCCGGCTCTCGCGCGCTGATCTGCTCACGGCGCGGACGAGGCCACATCGCGAGCGCCTGTCAGCGAGGCCCGCTTCGTGCGAGGGCGCCAAAATCGGGCGCGGCTCCGGTAACCCCACCGCGACGTCGGGACCGGTGCGGCACCTACAGTCCGTCGCGCTTGAGTCTGCGCCAGCCGCCCGCCCGGTTGTTGGCGATGATCTGCCGGAACATGGCAAGCAGCGCGCGCTCGTTGATCTTCTCGTCCATGCGCAGGGTCACCGTCCGTGCGGTCTTGTTGTCGTGCCCAGCCGTGATGATGCCCTCCGGATCGGGCACGATTGCACCGTCGTAGAGAAAGACGTTGACATGGTCTTTCGCCGCGAGCAACGCGCAGATGTTGCCCTCCAGGACGAAGTAGGGCTGGATCCGTCGCTTGATCGTTTCTTCGACGTCGGGGTCGGCCGCATGGACGAGATCTCGGACCCGGCGGCAGATGTCCCGCTGCCAGTCGGGCAGACCCTCGATGTAGGCGTCGACCCCTGGATTCCTGGCGTACGACATGGACGTTCGCTCCTGGACGGCTCGGTCTCGGACATTGTGGCCGCCCGGCGGTCGTCGGGGTGGACGCAGGGCCGTTCACGCAGTGCCGCCTCCGCTCGGCGCAGTCGTTAGGATGCGGCGGTGACCAGGGAGGACGGCAGGCGGTTCTGGGAGGAGATCCGAACCGAGGTCGGGCGTGCCGTCGTCGGCCAGGCGGACGCATTGCGCCAGATCGTCACCGGGCTCCTTGCCCACGGCCATCTCCTCGTCGAGGACGTCCCCGGCGTCGGCAAGACGCTCCTCGCCCGGTCGATCGCCCGCGTTCTCGACCTGGACTTCGCACGGATCCAGGGCACGCCGGACCTGCTGCCTTCGGACATCACGGGCAGCAGCATCCTCGAGGCCGGCACATTCAGGTTCGTCGCCGGGCCCGTGTTCACCAATGTCCTGCTCGTCGACGAGATCAACCGTGCCACGCCCCGTGCGCAGTCGGCGCTCCTGGAGGCCATGCAGGAGCGGCAGGTGTCGATCGACGGCGTGACCCGACCGCTGCCGTCGCCGTTCCTGGTCCTCGCGACACAGAACCCGGTCGAGCTGGAAGGGACGTTCGTGCTCCCGGAGGCGCAGCTCGATCGCTTCCTGATGCGCATCCGCCTCGGCTATCCCGCCGAGGACGAAGAGCGCGCGATCGCCGGCCGCTACGACGCCGCCGCGGAGCCACTCGATGCAATCCGGCCGGTCATCGATCGAGCGCGGATTGCCTCGGTCATCGACGAAGTGCGGACCGTTCGCGTGAGCGACGACGTGGAGGCCTACATCGTCGGCCTCATCCGCGCCACGCGAGGTAACCCGGCGATCACCCTGGGTGCGAGCCCGCGCGCGACCGTCGCACTTCACCGTGCTGCCCAGGCGGCGGCCTGGTTGGCGGGCCGAGCCTTCGTCCTGCCCGACGACGTGCGCGAGAACTACCTCGCCGTCGTCGCACATCGGCTCATCCTCGACGTCGACCGGGTCCTGCGCGGCGAACGCGCCGAGCAGGTTCTGGAGGCGGTGCTCAGCCAGTTCCCGGCACCCCCGGTCGCGACCCGATGACGGCCGTGCGGCAGGCGCCGCCGACGGCAGCCGCGCAGGCGATGCGCGATGTCGTGCGGCGGGCGCCGACCGGCGTCCTCGCGTCGACGCGGGTCCGGCCGCGCTGATGGCTCGCCTGTCCGAGGCCGAGAGCCGCGCGATCCGTGAACGTCTCGGGTCGATCCGGGCACTCGCGGTGGCGGTGGTCGTCGCCGGTGTCGTCCTGGGCGTGCCCGCACTCGTGCCCGTGGGGTTGCTCATCGGGGCACTCGCGCTCGTGCGGGACGCGTGGACGCGGCGCGGACTGCGCGGGATCGAGTACCAGCGTGAGCTGGCGACCGGGCATGCCGTCTGGGGGGACACGGTGCGAATGACGGTCACCGTCCGGAACCGCTCGTGGCTCCCGGTCCCGTGGCTCACGGCCGACGATCCGCTCAGCGAGCCGATCACGATCGAGGGCGGGACGGTCCTGGCCGAAGAGGCGACCGAGCAGCGCTGGCTGCGCAACGCCTGGACGCTGTGGCCGTTCGAACGCGTCGAGCGCGAGTTCCGGCTCCGCGCCGACCGCCGATGCCGCGTCGCCTTCGGCCCGGTGCACCTCGAGAGTGCCGACCTGTTCGCCGGCACGGCGGCGGCGGGGGACCTGCCCGCGCCAGCGGAGTTGAGCGTGGCACCCCGGTCCCTGCCCGTGGTCATGATCGGCGCGCGCACTCGCTGGAGCGCGCAGCAGCACGCCATCCCGGGGCTCCCGGAGGACCCCGTCCACGTCGCCGGCGTGCGTCCGTACCTGCCCGGAGACAGTCCCCGACGAATCCACTGGAAGGCGACGGCGCGCACGGGAACGCCGCTGAGCAAGCGGTTCGACGCTTCTCGGGAGCGCGAGATGCTCCTGGCGGTCGACGTCCAGACGCTACCGGGCCGCCCGCCGGGTGTCGCGTACGATCCGGACCTGCTGGAGGCGATCTGCGTGACGGCAGCGTCGATCGTGCGCGACGCGATCGCGTCGGGGTCACGGTGCGGGCTGGCCGCGGCCGCGTACACCTACCGGCCACGTACCGATGTCCGCATTCTCCCGGGGACCGGGTCGCGGCAGCTCCTCACGCTGATGGACGCGCTCGCGCGGCTCGGACCCTACGCCTCGGCGCCGTTCGAATCGCTCCTCGCAGGGCTGCCGCGCTGGTTGCCGCTGCAGACGCGACTCATCGTCATCACCGGGCGGGAGCCCGAGTTGGCGCTGGCGGTCCTGCGACGTCTCCGGTCGCTCGGGTACGGCATGGAGATCATCGCCGTGGGAGCCGTCGCGCCCTCCGCGGTCGAGCGCGCCCGCTCGGCCGGCTTCCGCGCGCTGACCGCGGAGCTTGCCCCCGATTGGCGTAGTGCAGATGCGCTCGCGCTGGTTGGCTGAGACCGCTCCGGCGGTCCTGTGCGGGATCGCGGAGGCGGCTTGGATCACGGTATTCG
Organism: uncultured Chloroflexia bacterium; assembly: GCA_963816905.1. Classification (GTDB taxonomy): domain Bacteria; phylum Chloroflexota; class Limnocylindria; order Limnocylindrales; family CSP1-4; genus JAFMJV01. The sequence continues at coordinate 56,109 of CAWFMQ010000003.1, forward strand.
GTGCGGCCTTCAGTGCTCCGTTCGGCGGGCCCGGGCCGGGCGGGACATTCCTGCCGGTGTTGCTCGCGGTCCTCGTCGGGATCGTGGCCGCGCGGTTGGTGCCGCATCGCCGGTGGCGGCCGGCCGTGCTGCTCTCGCTTGCCGTGCTGGCCGTGGGCGCCGCGCTCACCATGGGCCCCCCACTTGGACTGGTTGCCGCCGACGGGCAGCGACCATTCGCCGCATACCCGCTGCTCGCGCTTGCCCTGCTGCGAGGCGTGGTCGAGGGCGATCCGGAGGCGGGGGAGGAAGCGATCGTCGGGCTCGTGCGCCTCTCGCCCCTGCTGCTCGGCGCGGGATGGCTGCTCGGGCTGGTGATTGCCGAGGACAGTCGCGACGCCTTCGTGGCCGAGGCGACGTTCGCGACGTTCACGTTCATCATCGCCGGCGCACTCGCGCTCGGATTGTCACGACTCGTGGCACTGGAGGCGGAAGTCCGCCACCGCCCGCGCGGGGACGGGGCGCGCCTTCTGCTGATCGCGCTGGTCGTCGGCTGCACCTTTGCTGTCGTGCTGCCCGCCGCCGTACTGCTCGGCAGGCCGGTCGGGGCGATTGTCGGCGGTGTCATCGCGACGCTGTTCACGACGCTCGGCGCGGTGGCCGGCAGCATCGTCGGGCTGGTCCTCTTCATCGCCGGCACCCTCGTGGGCCTGATCGTCGGCCTCCTGGGGATCAAGCGCCCAACGCCCAACCCGCCGAGCTCGGGCGAGCCGCAGGTGCCGTCGCTCCCGTCGGGCACGACGCCCCCCAGCGACATCCTGAATGTTGCCGTCGCAGTCCTTGTCGTGCTGGCGTTCATTGCGGTCGCCGGATACCTCGTGCTCCGCTGGCAGGGCCGCCGGCGTGGTCCGCGGCCGGATACCGGGATCTCCGAGCGGCGGTCGATTGTCCTCGAGCCGCATCTCCGACTGCCGTTGCTGCGCATGGCAACCCAGCGATGGCGCGGTTGGTCCCCACCTCGGTCGGCTCTCGACGCATATCCGCGGCTTCTCGCCGACTGGGCCTCTCTCCCCGCCGTGGCTCGTGACCCGGCGGAGACTCCGTCCGGCCACGCTGCGCGTCTCCGGTCGTCCGGGCACGGCGACTTCGGGCTGGACCTGCTCGCCGCCGACTACCAGCTGGTCCGCTTCGGCGGCGTCGCGCTCACACCTCGCGAGGAGCGGCGCGCGATCGACCGATGGCGCCGCCTGCACGCCCGGCGGCCAGTTCCCGACGCCAGGGCGGGCGAACCGGTGGACGAAATGGAGGCCTTCCGGGACCCGGGGTAGTCTGGGGCACGAGAAAATCCGGGAGGCTCCGGGAGGACGTGTTCGAGTGGGTCCATGGCCCAGCGGTATCGCTGCCATCACGCTGTTCGTGGAGGACCTGGAAGAAGCGAAGCGCTTCTACAGGGAGGTCTTCCGCGTCCCGGTGACGTTCGAGGACGACGACTCGGCCGTGTTCGACTTCGGGAACACGCTCGTCAACCTGCTCGTGGCGACCGCGGCGCCAGAACTCATCGAGCCCGCGAAGGTGGCCGGTCGCGAGGCGGGATCGCGCCTGCAGTTCACGGTCCGGGTGGATGACGTGGACGAAACGTGTGCGGAGCTTGCCAGGCACGGAGTGAAGCTCCTGAACGGCCCGGTGGATCGGCCGTGGGGAGTGCGAACGGCCAGCTTCACCGATCCCGGCGGCCACATCTGGGAGATTGCGCACTGAGCTACGCGGCGCCTGCGGTGGGTAGTCCGGCAGGTGGCGCGGCTAGCTCCCGGACGTCACACTGTCGAACTCGTCGACCGTCGTCTGCTGCGCAATGCCGAGCGCGCTGGTCCCGGCGAGGTTTGAAACCTGGCTGGAGACCTTCCAGCCGGTTCCGTAGCGCAGCAGGGTAAAGCCGACGTCGTAGAACTTCCCGTCGAGTGAGAAGAGCGCAAGGCGCTCGGTCTGCTCATCCGCGCCGTAGCTGGCGGCCGTCGCGGCCGCGTTCGCCAGGTACCGTTCGTCCTGCTCGTATTTCGCGATCGGGAACCTGATGTCCGTGACCGAGAGGCCGGCGAGGCGTGACGGATCCACCTGCTTGATGAAGGTGTCTGCTCGCGCCTTGTCCGCGGGCACGATCGTGCTTCCGTCGATCTTTTCGCTCGAGAGCAGGCTGTAGACGAGCATGCGCACCTGGCCGAGAAGCCGTCCGGACTGCAGCGTCCTGTTCATGTCGGCGTAGAACGGGTAGTCGGCCGGCGCCAGGGAGGAGGACAGTGCAAGCGCCTGGAGCCGATCGGTATAGAGGTCGAAGCGGAAACCGGCGCTCATCTCGTCGACGGCGCACGCCTGCAGGATCGCGCTGACGTCGCTGCGGGAGACTCCCGACATGTACTGGCGGATGGCGTCCTCGGGCGTCGGGAAGCCGGCGACCCGGGGCTGGGCGGTCGCCAGGAGTGACGAGGCGGCCTGGCTCGGTGACTGCGGCGTCGGAGTCGCGGCCGGCGCCTGGCCGGAACAACTTGCTGCCAGCACCACCAGCAGCACGATCTGGAACAACGGTCGGCCTGTTCGCATGTTCGGCTCCTTCGTCCACTGGATCGCGGCGGGAAGCAGACCGACGGCCACGAGAGCGGAACCCTCGCCGAGTTCATCTGCTCCGGTCCTCAGCGTACCCCGCGCGATGCCGATTTCTCCAGTGCGCGACTCCTCGGACTGCCGATGGACCCCGGTCGAGGTGACAGGCACGCCGCGGAGAGCACCGGTGCGAATGCTGAGCGTGGGCAACCCGGTGCAAGGACAGGATGCGGGGTCGGTCCGCGGATCAGGACCGCGTCCGCACGCCAGATCCGAAGCCGGTTGCGCTCACCCAGGACGATGCGGAGGAGCACCGAGGAGTCGACGTAGACGTCTCAACGATCCCGTCGCCCTTCCAGGAGGCTCGGTCGACGGTACCGGCCAGCCTGCGCGGATACGGCGCCGATCGCGGATCTCCGCAAACTCACGGGTCGGTTGGATGAGCCGGACGTTTCGGCCGGGCGGAGGCAGGGGCACGATTCTGGCGATCGCGCGATTCCTGTCCATGACGACCACCTCCGTGCCGTGCTCGACGGCCCGAAGATGTTCGGACAAGCGGTCCTTCAGCTCGGCGATCCGCACCTGCCTCATGGCCAGATCTGGTCACAACCGACCTGGGTTGTCAATCGCGCAGTTGACTTCCCCTCCGGATCGGCGTCCAATCGTGGCGAGCAGGCTGACAAGCGCCCAACAAGGAGGTGCAGCAGGCCCATTCTCTGGAGTGCTGGTATCTCGCCGGGCGTGGCAGATTCCGGCGCCTGATGGGTACCGACAGTCGGCGATCCCCGGGCCCTGGCATGCGGCAGGAGCCGGTGCGGGATCCTTCGGGCTCCTGCGCCGCGACGGGCGCCGCCCCGAACGAGGCCAGCAGCGCCACGGTCATCCCGTCCGTCCGGCAATGGCGGACATGCGATAGGGGGCACATCCCATGGAACGCAGATTTCGCCAACGCGTGAGCAGGTTCGGCAGCGGGACGGTCGGCCTGTTCATCGTGCTTGTAGCACTGTGCGTCGCGTCGCCCGTTCCGACGCTGGCCGTCACGTCGCCCGCGGCGACGCGAGGCGTCGAGTCGCCGGTCTCGGCGATGGCGGCCACGGCCGTACCGCACGTGACCGGGCCTCTCCCGGTCACCGCCACCTCCTATCCGTTCGGTGCCGCCGACCACACGCTGGTCCCCGAGGACCTCGGCAAGGTCGGCTACGTCGAAGAGGAATACCTCGTCAGCGGCACTTCCAACGTCTATTCGTGGCCGGCTCCCGGCCCGGCCGCCGTACGGACCGCCAACGCGCCGTACACGACGCGCGTGCTCGTCCGCCGGCCGGCGAACGCCGCGCGGTTCAGCGGCAACGTCATCGTCGAGGTTCTGAACCCGTCGAACGCGTTCGACCTCAACATCGGATGGGCGATGATGAACCGCCAGATCGTGGCAAACGGCGACGCCTGGGTGGGCGTCACAGGCAAGCCCATCTCTATCGACGCGCTGAAGAACTTCGATCCGGTCCGGTACGGATCGCTGTCGATGGCGAACCCGCTGCCGCTCGACGACCCGCAGAACTGCCTGAACCCGGTGGGCTCGGTCACTCCGCCATCTCGCGCGACCGAGGACGGACTTGTCTGGGACATCTACACGCAGGTTGGTGCGTGGGTGCGGAGCGACGCCGCCTCGAATCCGCTTCGCGTCCTGGACGCACGGAAACGCCGAAGGCCACGCCCGTCCGCCACGTGTACGGCTTTGGCTACTCGCAGACCGGCGGTTTCATGTTCGACTACATCAACGGCATCCAGCCGCTCGTGGTCGTGGCGTCGGACGGAAGGCCGATGTTCGACGGCTACATCGTCGCCGTGGCGTCGGGCAGGTTCGTGGGTCTCGTTCCCATCAACCAGTGCGAGCCAACGCCGTCAAGCACCACCGACCCGCGCTACCAGTTCCACAATGCCGGCACGCCGATCATCCACGTGATGTCGCAGTCCGACTACCTGTATGGCGTCTCGCTTCGGCGTCCGGACGGCGACACCTATCCCGACCTGTACCGCCATTACGAGATGGCCGGGGCGGCCCACGCCACGCCCGACGAACTGTTCTATTCGGCCGCACCTGCGGACATCGTCAAGGCGGGCCGGCCGGTGCCGCCCATGAACTGCAACGAAGGCCCGCGGAGCCGGTTCCCGAGCCACATCTTCTTCGACGCCTTCCTCGTCAACCTCGAGAGATGGGTGCGAAGCCGGCATCGCGCCGCCGCACCGGCGATCCGATCGTCGTCCAGAACGGGCGCCGGTGCTCGACGCGTTCGGCAACGTCACCGGCGGCCTTCGCTCGCCGTTCCTCGACGTTCCGACGAGCACGTGGTACGCGAGCTCGACTGGATCCTCGTTCTGCTTCATCGCAGGCCACGAGGTCCCGTTCACCGAGGCGCAGCTGCAGGCGCTCTATCGCGAACCACGGCACGTACGTGAGCGCCGGTCGCCAAGGACGTGACCGGGCTCGTCCTGCGACCGCTTCATCACGGCAGTCGGACGGGCTGAGCCTCGTCATCGATGCGGCAAAGGCGAACGTGCCGTAGCCGCTCCGGCGACGGCCGGGTCCCCGGCATCGCCCACTTCAGCCCCGCTCGCTCCGCTCAAACAGATCGGCGGGCGGGGCTCACCGTGTCCCGAAGCCGTCCGACGGCCGGCTCGTCGAACCCGGGCGGCCCGTCTCGCGCAACCCCGAGGACTTCGCGGGATGGACGGCCTCACTGTCGTGCCCATTCGCCATCCCGACGAGCCTCGTCCACGGAGGGCCGATCGACGACCTCAGGTGGTCGCCTGGACCTCGACCAACCGGCCGTCGTGCAAGGCGAAGTCCCAGGCGTCAATGCCCGGCGGCGCCACCCCCAGCGTGCTGAGGATGGTGCAGACCTGGCTTCGATGATCACTGCCGTGATGCAGGGCCTGCGCAAGCCGGATCGCCAGCGGCGCGCGGCTCTCGGATCCGTCGTCCCTGTGCCGGACGACGATGAGGTCGGGATCAAGGTCCTGCGTCACGAGCCAGGACCATCCCGGGCCGTTGGCCTCCATCGCAGCCCGCAGGTCCGCGAGGTCCACGTGGTCCTCATCGATGGCGGGGACACGCCCGCCCGACAGGAGGGACAGGTACGAGGAGTCGGCGCCGGCGATGTGGCGCATCGTCTCCAGGATCGACCCGTATGTCCCGGGCACCGTCGCCTGCAGTTGGTCCGGCTCGAGCGTGAGGCACGTGTCGATCAACGTGACCGTCGCCCACACGTGATGCGCGAACGCGTCTGCCAATAGGGATCTGTTCATGCGATCACCGTACCACTCGGCGTCCGCCGGGTAGCCTCCGGAAGCAGCACCGCATAGAGCGTCGAGGCAGCCGGCACCGGCACCCCGTCCCGTGCCGCTCGCCGCACGAGTTCGCCGAGGAGCGCGTCGAGCTCCATTCGCCGCCCTGCCACCAGATCGTCGTAGAGCGAGGAGTACATCCCGGGATCGAGGCCGGCCGCGCCGGCCGCGTGGCGCTCGACGAGGTCGTCCGGCAGTGGCACACCCTCCGCTCGACCCACCGCCGCCGCCTCGGCCAGGACCTGCCGGAACAGGGCCCACGTCGGCCCGGACTCGCGAATGGCGCCGATCGGGCGGCGGGCAGCCGCCGTCAGCCCCGCCTGTGCACAGATGAATACGTACTTGGCCCACAGCGCGACGTGGATGTTGCCGACGAGTTCGGCGGAGACGCCGGCACGCTCACACGTGGCAAGGAAGGACTCCAGCCGGTGCGATCGCGCGCCGTCCATCTCGCCGAAGAGGATGCGGGCCGGTCCGCCAGTGTGGCGAATCACGCCGGGCTCGGCGATGCCGGCGAAGATGTACGCGACGCCTCCGGCCACATGCTCCCGGCCGATGACCGCCGCGATCTTCTCCTCGTTGTCGACGCCGTTCTGGAGCGAAATCACGGCGGTGTCGGGGCCGATCAACGGCTTGAGAGACGTCGCCGCGCGTTCCGTGTCGAACGACTTGACCGTGAACAGCACGATTTCGACGGGTCCGATGCTGACGATGTCGTTGGTCGCCGGAGCATCGGCCGGGGCCAGGCTGATGTCGCCCAGGATGCTGCGCACGTGCAGGCCGCGCTCCCGTATGGCGGCCAACTGCGCGCCCCGGGCGATGAACCTGACGTCCTCGCCGCCCTTCGCCAGGCGTGCCCCGAAGTACCCGCCAACGCCCCCCGCGCCAACCACCGCGATCTTCATCGGGATACTCCCTGTCGCCGGTCCCGGCCCGCCGGGTGCCGCAGTCGCGTGGTCCCGCGCGGTCGCCCGCCTGTCCGGAGTATCGGAGGGGCGAACGAGAGCAGTCAATGGCAGTGAGGCCCAGCCCGCTGGAGGCCATGCGCGGTCCTCTCCCTCGCCCGTATGCTGTGCAATCCGAAACGGCGACGAGAGGGGAGACGCAATGATCTCGATGTCGCGACATGCGCCGGGACGCGCCGGGTGAAGGACGGCGAGGCGCTCCGGGCTGACTCGGACCCCGGGATGACGCGTGCCCCCGGCAGTTCGGCGGCGCTCGTGCCGGACTGGCTCGTCAACCTCGCGGCTCTCGGCTGGCGCGTCCTCGCGATCGCCGGGCTCGTCGTCGTGCTCTGGCTCGTGGCCACACTCCTCTGGACGGTCACGGCGTCGATCGCTGTCGCGATCGTCATCTCCGCGGTCTTCGCGCCGTTTGTCCTCCGGCTTCGTGGCCGGGGTCGATCGAGGAACGCGGCGGCCGGGATCGTCTGGGTCGCGGCGATCGTGACCGTCACCGTGATTCTCCTCGTGCTGGCGTTCGCGTTCCTGCCGTACGCGGTCGACATGGCAGCGGAGATCAACGCTGGGCTCGCGAACCTCCAGGCGCGCCTGGCGGAACTCCAGGTCCCGGCGTGGGTCGGCACGGTGGTCCGCGACGCGTTCGAGTTCGTGCGCAGCACCGCTGGTCACGCCGCAGGTGGGATCGTGGCGTCGGCCGCGGGCGTCGTGACGGTCCTGATCCTGGCGACATTCCTCATCTTCTTCTTTCTGCGCGACGGCGACAGGGCATGGGTCTGGATGTTCCAGGCGGTCGGCGACCAGAAACGGGACCGGATCACCGCGGCCGGCCATGTCGCCTTGTCGCGCGTCGGCGGATACCTGCGGGGCACGACGGTCCTGGCAGGTTTGGTGGCGGTCACCGACTTCGCCTTCCTGTGGCTGCTCGGGGTGCCGCTTGCGCTCCCGCTCTCTGTGCTGGCGTTCCTGAGCGGGTACATCCCATACTTCGGTGGCTTCGTCGCGACGGCGATCATCCTGGTCGTCACGCTGGGGTCGCTGGGCGCGGGTCCGGCCCTCGTGCTGCTCGTGCTGATCGGCGTCCGCAATGTGATCCTCGCGTATCTCGTCCGGCCGGCCGTGTACGGGCGGACCGTGGCCATCCACCCCGCGCTCGTCCTGGTGGCGCTCCCCGCGGGGTTCGAGCTGGCCGGCATCGTCGGCCTGTTCGCGGCCGTCCCAGTGACCGCGGTCTTCCTCGCGGTGGCGACGGCGACGCGTCGCGATCGTGGAACCCGACCCTCGCCCGGAGCTTCCCGGCCTCGTGCCCGCCTGGCTCGACCGGGTGGCGCAGTGGAGCTGGCGGGTGCTGGTCGCGATCGCCCTCGTCGCGGTCGCCGTCGAGGTTGTCACGGCCATGCCGCTGGTGTTGATCCCCGTCCTCATCGCGACGATCCTTGCCGCCACGCTCGAACCGCTGGTCCAGGCACTCGTCCGCCGAGGCCGTACCCGCGGCCGGTCAGCCGCCATCGCGGTCGGTGGCGGCTTCCTGGCGATCACCGCCGTGCTCGTGCTCGCCATGACATCGCTCGTGCAGCAGGCCGGCGCAATCGGCGACCAGACGACGGCCGGCGCCGACTCCGCGAGTGCCGCCCTCGGCGGACGGCTGGGCCTTGGCGCCGACGCAGTGGGCGGCGGTGCGAGCCAGGCTCTTCACGCCATCTCTCGCCGTCGCCGACGAACGTGGCGACGCTCGCCGCGATCACGGTCCTGAGCGCGCTGCTCGCCTTCTACTTCCTGCGGGACGGCGGCCGGCTGTGGGGCCGCGTCATTGCGCGGGTGCGGCCGGATGCCGCAGCCGCGGTGGGCGCGGCCGGTACCCGGGCGTTCGACGTGCTCGGCGGCTACATGATCGGTACTGCGGCGATCTCGTTCGTGGGGGCGGCCAGCCAGTTCGTGATCATGGTCGTGCTGGGGCTCCCGCTGGCGCTCCCGGTCTTCGTCCTGTCGTTCTTCCTGTGCTTCATCCCGTACATCGGTGGCTTCATCTCGACCGGCGTGGCGTTCCTCATCACGATCGCCGCCGGCTCCACCGCCGACGTCGTGATCATGGCCATCTGGACGATCGTCTTCAACCTCGTCCAGGGCAACATCGTCAGCCCGCTCGTCTACGGACGCACCGTCCACATCCACCCGGCGATCGTGCTGGTCGCGATCCCGGCCGGCTCGGCGGTCGCGGGCATCCTCGGCATGTTCATCGTGGTTCCGGTCATCGGGGTGGTTGCCGCGACGTGGCGAACGGTCCTCGCGGTCATGGGCGAGCGCGACGTGGCCCCCGGACGGGGCCAGGCACCTCCGCCCTCGACTGACGTTGCCACACCGGTCTCGATGGCCCCGACGGTCGCCGGACTGGGGCCGTAGCGGCCGGCGCCTGGCAGGCACACTGGGACGTCGAACACCTCGGCGCCACGACCTCGTCGGCGTCTGCCTCACGAGCAGGGAAGCGCGGTTCCGCGGGGGCTATTCGCTCGTTCCGAGAATTTCCACGTGGACGGGCACTGTCGGCCACTCCGCGTCGGTCGTTATGACACGCTCGGCATTCGCCACGACTGCAGTCGCGATCACGAGGGCGTCCGGAAGTCGAAGCGCGGACCCGTGCGTTGCCCGCAATTGGGCGGCCATGGCCCCGATCGCACGTGACCCCGGCTCGACTCGCGCCGGAAGGGCGTCGACGAACGCATCCGCCACGGCAGCGGCATCATGGCCGCGGCGAAATGGCCACACGAGGCACTCGGCGTAAGCGGAGGCCGGCAGCACCAACGTGTCGCCGCGGTCACGGGCGGCGGTGGGAGCCGTCTTCGCGACGGCATGGTGGACGTCCGACGCGTCCGGGACCGCGATCAGGATCCCGGCGTCGACGACCGTCACTCCCATTCGCGTCGGAGCTCGTCCAGCGCGTCCGCCGGGAACACGTCGGTCAGGGCACCGCTGAACTCCTCGACCGGGTCAGCCTCACGCAGCAGGAGGAGTGCACCCGGACCTCGCACCTCGGCCCAGAGGCGATCTCCCGTCGTGATGCCTGCCCGGATCATTGCCTCAACCGGAAGCGTGACCTGATGCTGCGCACTGACCTGCGTGTATCCCCGGCGTCGCCTGTTCTTTACTCGCTGCTCCACAAGTCAAGAGGCCGCCGCCGGGGCATGCGCAGGTGCACGCGCCGGGTCGTTCACGGATGTTCCGGTTCGATCGGCACGACGAGCGACGCGCGCCAGGCCGGGGCGGCAAAGGCCTGAGCGAAATACGTGGTCGTCTGCCAGACACGCCCGTCGCGGAGTCGGAGGTGCTGCACGATGTGGTACACCTCCCCGCCCGAATACGTGTTCACCCCTTCCAGGAACCAGATGTCCCCGCTTCCGGCGATGCGCTGGATCGTCATGCTCGGGGTCATCACCCAGCGGTCCTCGGCGCCGGCGACCTCCCGGAGGTTGATCTGCGGCATGCCGCCCGGGAACTCCTCGTGGATCTTCCGGTACGCCTCGTCGCTCGGAACCCGTTCTCCCGACTGCGGCCAGTCCTCGTGCCAGTCGGGGTGGCGCAACGCTCGCATCGTGTCGAAGTCGCTCTGCGCGACGGCCTCGCCGTAGCGGCGGACCAGCTCCTCCCTGTCCATGAGGCCTCCTTGGCTCGTAGACGCCCACCGATCTGCCCGTCGGGCGCCCGAAGTCTAGCGTCGCGTCCCGTTCCGATGGTCGCCGGCCGCGCCATTGGCGGGCCCGAGCGCTGCCCGATCCGCCGGAGGGTTGGGGTCGGACCCCGACGTGGGACAATGTCCGGGACCATCCCATCATGGAGGAGTCATGACCGACGAACGATCGCTCGACGAGCTGGGACCCGTCGACTACCTGATCGTGGAGTTCCCGGCAGGGCAGCAGAACTTCACCGGCGAGGGGGCCGACGAGCTCATCCGGCTCCACGATGCCGGGATCATACGCATCATGGACATGCTCATCCTCGAGAAGGCCGAGGATGGTTCGGTCGATGCACACGAGCTCTCCGATATCCCCAACCTCGGGGACCTGGCCGCCATCGAGGCCCAGCTGGCGCAGACGCTCGCCGAGGAGGACGTGGAGCACCTCGCCGCCGCGATGGATCCCGGCAGCGTCGCGGGGGTGCTCATCTACGAGAACCTGTGGGCCGCGCCGTTCGCCTCGGCCATGCGCCGTGCGGGTGGCCAGCTGATCGCCAACGGCCGCATCCCCATCCAGGCCATCATCGCCGCCGTCGAGGATGACGCGGCGCTCGTGGCAGAAGGAGCCTGATATGCCGCTCGGACCAGGTCGTGCAGGAAGAGGAGTTGTCGGCGCGCCGGTCGCCAAGGCCGCAGTCGTGACGGCGGCCGTCAAGCCCGGACCCTCGCCGGTCGCAAAAGCGGCGGTCGTCGGCGCGGCCGTCAAGCCAGGCCCCTCGCCCGTCGCCAAGGCTGCGGTCGTCGGCGCCGCCGTCACACCGGGTCGCCGCCGGTTCTGATCGACTCCGACCACGAGTCGGAAACCCGCTGACAGGACCCCAGCCCAAACGAACGGGCTGGGGTTCCTGATTTGATGGGGCAGGACCGGAGCCCCGCTGCGCACCGCCGCCGGCGCGCAGCGCCGCCGAGTCGGGCGATTTCGTGCCGAACGGCAGTGTTCACGTGGCCCCCCGCTGTCTACCCTCTGGCCGGAGGCGCAGAGGATGGAGTTCCGGATCCTGGGCCCGCTCGAGGTCGTCGACGACGGCCACATCCTTGCCATGCCGGCCGGGCATCAGCGGATGCTGCTCGCCCTGTTGATCGTCAACGCGAACCGGGTCCTCGCGCCGGACCGCATCGCCGACGAGGTCTGGGGCGACAGCCTCCCGGTCAGCGGCACAAAGGCGCTCGCATTCCACGTCTCGCGACTGCGCGACGCCCTCTCGCCAGGGCGGCGGCCCGGCGACGGCGGGGGTTGCCTGCAGACGGAGGCGGGCGGATACGTCCTTCGGGTCGCTCCCGAAGCGATCGACGCGGTCCGATTCGAGCGGCTTGCCCGCGAGGGCCACGCGCGCCTCTCGGAGGACCCGGCCGGCGCGCGCGCCACCCTGATCGAGGCCCTCGGCCTGTGGCGAGGCGATGCGCTCGGCGACGTCGCCTACGCGGAGTTCGCCCAGGCGGAGATCCGCCGGCTGGAGGAGATGCGGCTCGGCGCGCTCGAGGACCGGCTGGAGGCCGAGCTCGCACTCGGCGGCCATCTCGCCGCGATCGGCGAGCTCGAATCACTCCTCGAGGCGAACCCGCTCCGCGAACGCCTCCGCGGCCTCCTGATGCTCGCCCTCTACCGGTCGGGACGACAGGCCGAGGCGCTCCGCGTTGCCGGCAGCGGCAGGCGCCTGCTCTCCGAGGAGTTGGGCATCGACCCCTCGCCGGACCTCGTGCGACTCGAGGCGCAGATCCTGGCGCAGGACCCCGCACTCGACGCGTCGAGGGGCGCCACCCCGGCGCCTCGAGCCGCGCGGAACCCATACAAGGGCCTGCGCGCGTTCGGCGAGGCGGACCGCGCGGACTTCTTCGGGCGCGAGGCACTGGTGAGGAGGCTGCTCGGGCGAATTGAGCGAGGTCGCCCATGGCGGCCGGCTGCTGGTCGTCGTCGGCCCGAGCGGCAGCGGCAAGTCGAGCGTCGTGCGAGCCGGCCTCGTTCCCGCGCTGCGGGCGGGCGCGGCCGAGGGCTCGGCTCGCTGGCGGATCGCCACGATGGTGCCGGGAGCCGCGCCGTTCCGTGAGCTTGCTGCGGGACTCGGCGCGAGCGGACCACCGGTCGACACGAGCGCCGTGGAAGCTGCCGAGCGATCGGGCGATCTCACCACGCTGCTCGCCGGTGCTCTTGCCGACGGCGAGACGCGCCTGCTCCTGGTGATCGACCACCTCGAGCAGCTGTTCGTCCGAGTGAATGGCGAGACGAGGAGCCGATTCCTGTCCGGGCTGGTGGCGGCGCTCGCTGCGTCGCAGACTCGGCTGCTCGTCATAGCGACGCTCAGGGCGGATTTCCTCCACGTGCCACTGGGGCTGGCGGACGTCGGGGAGCTGGTCCGCAGTGGCACGGAGCTGGTCACGCCGCTGACGCGGACAGAACTCGAGCGGGCCATCGCGCGACCCGCAGATGCCGTCGGCGTGGAGGTCGAGCCGGGGCTTGTCGCCGAGATGATCAACGAGGTGGAGCACCGCCCGGGCGTGTTGCCGCTGCTGCAGTACGCGCTGACGGAGCTGTTCGATCGTAGCGACGGCCGGCGCCTGACCCGCGAGGGCTACGCGGCCATCGGCGGGGCAACGGCGGCACTCGGTCGCCGCGCAGAAGAGGCGTGGCGGTCGCTGGACGCGATGGAGCGCGAGGTCGCCCAACAGGTCCTGCTCCGGCTGGTGGCGGCGAACGATGGCGGCGTTGCCACGATCCGCCTGAAGCTCGGAGCGAGGGCTATGGACGCCTACGGCTTCGAAGCGGACTGGGCATGGGCTGCGGTTCGTGCCGCAGGGTCGCCTTGTGATGACTTGCCCGGCGCCAAGCGAACGCAAAGGACGTTCCCCGATCATCTCCGGCAGATGTCGGAGCGAAGGGGGCCCGGACGACCGGAGGAGGACTGGACCATGCCACCTTCTCGCAACGCTGACGACTGCGAAGCAACGAGGATGAACGGCCACGGTCGATTGCCACGGACCTTCGTCGGCCTGGTCGCACTGTCGATGCTGGCCGGTTGCGCTTCCGGCGCGAGCATGGCTCCATCGTCGGCACCCACCTCGGCGAGCGCGACGCCTGCCGCGGTCGCCACATCGCCTGCGATGCCGACGCCGGCCGCCGCCCCGGCGACGCCGACGATTGCGCCCTCGGCGGCGGCCGCGACGGTGCCCGTGACCGCGACGCCGGTCGTGAGCCCGGATGCGACGGTGACCTCCGTGGCCGGCACCGCGACCTGTCCCACCGTCGACTCCGGCAGTGCGACGACGGTCTCGGACGGCTACCAGGAGTTCCGCGGCGGAACACTCACGTGCATCGTGACAACCGGCGACGCCCGCGTCAGCGGGACCGAGATGGCATCACCCTGGAACGAGAACATGTGGGGCAAGACCGACAGCGTCGCAATGGTCCAGTGGGGCACGCTGCGCCTCGAGAATGCCGGCGGTGCCTGGGAGGGCACAGGCTCCGGCGTCTACTCGTCGGATCGCGGGGACATCGTCGTCAGCTGGTACAAGGGGACCGGCGGCTATACCGGCCTCGGCTACTTCGAGCTGCGGACCGGCAAGGAGCCCAACATGATCCAGGGCCTGATCTTCCCGGGCGACCCCCCGAAGCTGACGGGCCTCCCGATTGTCACCGGGGCCGCGCCGTCGCCGAATGTCCCGGTCATCCCCACGCCCGCACCGCGGCCGACTCCGGAGGCGATCGCCTACGGGCCGGTGACCGCGGTCGAGGGGACCTCGGGGTACACCTACGTTGACCTCGTGGGTGGCACCTACGCGGGCAACGAGACGGTCAATGATCCCCGCGTCAGTGGCACGTTCCTGGCACCGTCCTGGACGATGAACATGTGGGGCGCAACGAGCGACTCCCTCGGGGCCGGCACGCAGTGGGGTCCCAGTCGAACTCGAGAACGCCGGCGGAGCGTGGGAGGGCGTCGGCTCGGGCATCTACGACGAAGGCGGGGACGTCATCGCCATCTGGTACAAGGGTTCCGGGGGCAACGCCGGGCTGGCCTACTTCGAGCTCCTTGCGAGGAGCGACCTGTTCACCCCGACCGCGGGGGAGGTGATCACGGGGGTGTTCGGCCTGGTCTTCCCCGGCAACCCCCCGACACCGTAGATCCTTGGGCGTTCGACGACCTTCTCCGGTTTCCGGCCGGACGCAGACCACTTGCCGGGTGCAAAGCGATCGCAAAGCCGGGTGCCGGAGCATTCCGGGCGGATATCGGGTCGATGGCGGCTCGGACGACTCAAGGAGGATCGGACCATGAGGACACGCAGCTACAACTCAGTGCGCATTGTCTGCGCGACCTTGCTGGCCGTCGCCATGGTTCTCCCGACCGCGGCGACGACGCTGGCGACGACGAACAGGATCCCGTTCAGCGGGACCTCCACCCTGGTCGACGTCCCCGATTTCGGGGCTGAGACCGACATCGGGGACGTGGCATACGTCCGCGGCATGGTGCTCGTCTACGCGGAGACCACCGGCAACGCGATGCTGGACGGCAGCCTGACGGTCACGGTTGACTACAACCTCAATGGCGCGACCGGCAACGGCGTGATGTGGGGCAAGGAGACGCTGGCGCCGACGGCGTATCCGGGCGAGGGTTATACATGTTCAATGGTCGGCGGTTGGGTCGCCGGCGTGATGACCGCCGTTGACCACTGCCAGGGCTTCGGCAAGCATCTCCGCGGCTGGCAGATCATCACCCTGATCCAGCGCGAGTCGACGCTCACCGGGATCCTCTTCAAGCCTGGCGACTGAGTGCGATCGCCGAACTGCACTCCCGCGGGGCCGACGACCCTGCCGAAGCGACAACATATGCAAATGAAGGGGCTGGCCTCATGGCCGGCCCCTTCGAAACCTCAGGCCGGGCGGTCCCCGGGCGACGTTGCGATCCCGGCGCCGGCATCCGGCTCGATCCGGGTGCCGCGCTCGCCGGCCACGACATGACCAAGGTCCGCGAGCGCGCAGATCGCCGCGGGTCGCCCGGTCCGGCGGACGAACGTGATCGCCGCCTCGACCTTTGGCCCCATCGAGCCCGCCGGCAGTGCCATCGCCCGCAGCTCGGACGGCGTCGTGCGGCCGATGGCCGTCGCGTGGGGCGTCCCGAAGTCGCGGTAGACCGCATCGACGTCAGTGGCCATCACGAACAGGTCGGCCTCGAGCTGCGCCGCGAGGAGCGCGCTCGCGCGATCCTTGTCGATGACCACCTCGGCGCCCACGAGAGTGCGCGTGCCCGGCAGGTACATCGTCGGAATGCCGCCTCCGCCGGTGCAGATGACCACGGCACCACGCTCGAGCAGCCAGCGGATCGGCCGGATCTCGAAGATCCGCGTCGGCACCGGCGAGGCGACCACGCGGCGCCAGCGGTCGCCATCCGGTTTGATGGCCCAGCCCTTGTCGGCCGCCAGCCGTTCCGCCTCCTCCTTCGAGTAGACCGGCCCGATGAACTTCGTCGGATCGGCGAAGGCCGGGTCGGCGGGGTCGACCTCGACCATCGTGAGGACGCTGGCAAGCGGCTTCTCGAAGGGCAGCAGGTTGCCAAGCTCCTGCTCGATGAGGTAGCCGATCATGCCCTCCGTCTGGGCGCCGAGCACGTCGAGCGGATAGGCCTCGACCTCCCGGTACGCCGCCGCCTGGAGGGCGAGGAGGCCGACCTGCGGCCCGTTGCCGTGGCTGATGACCAGCTCGTGCGCCTCGGCGACCGGCGCGAGCTGCCGGGCTGCGACTCGGATGTTGTCACGCTGCAGTTCCGCGGTCATGGGCTGGCCGCGACGGAGCAGCGCGTTCCCCCCGAGGGCGACGACGATGCGCATCGGCTCTCTCTCAGTCGCCGATGGTGGCCACGAGGACGGCCTTGATCGTGTGCATGCGATTCTCGGCCTGGTCGAAGACGATGGAGGCGGGCGATTCGAAGACCTCGTCGGTAACCTCCATCTCGGCGATCCCGAAGTGCTCGAACATCTCCTCGCCGACCTTCGTGTTTCGGTCGTGGAAGGCCGGCAGGCAGTGCAGGAACTTCGTGTGCGGGTTGCCCGTGGCGGCCATCACGTCGGCGTTGACCTGGTACGGATTCAGGAGGGCGATGCGCTCGGCCCACACCTCCTTGGGTTCGCCCATCGAGACCCACACGTCGGTGTACAGGAAGTCGGCGCCCTTGACGCCGTCAGCCACGGATTCGGTCAGCGTGATGCGCGCGCCCGACCCCGCCGCGATGGCATGGGCCTTCTCGACAAGGGCCTGGTCGGGCCAGCGGTCGCGCGGGCCGACGAGCCGGACGTCCATGCCCAGCTTGGCGCCGCCGATGAGCAGCGAGTTGCCCATGTTGTTCGCGGCGTCGCCCAGGTACGCGTAGGCGATCTCGGGGATCGGCTTGAAGGAGTGCTCGCGCATCGTGAGCATGTCCGCGAGGATCTGCGTCGGATGGAACTGGTCGGTGAGCCCGTTCCACACCGGGACACCGGCATGCTGCGCGAGCGTCTCGACGATCGACTGGTCGAAGCCCCGGTACTCGATGCCGTCATAGAGTCGGCCGAGCACGCGCGCCGTGTCCTTGACGGACTCCTTGTGGCCCATCTGCGAGGACTGCGGGTCGAGGTACGTGACGTGGGCGCCCTGGTCGTATGCGGCGACCTCGAACGAGCAGCGTGTTCTCGTGGACGTCTTCTCGAAGATGAGGCAGATGTTCTTGTTGCGCAGGCGCTGGACCTCGAAGCCGCCGCGCTTCGCGGCCTTCAGGCTGGCCGCGAGGTCGAGCAGGAACAGGATCTCCTCGCCCGAATGATCGAGCAGCTTGAGGAAGCTCCGGTTGCGCAGTGAGAGGGGCATCGTCGTCTCCAGTCGCGTCTCGGTGGGTGGCGCCGCGTCAGGCGGGATCGCGCAGCACTGGGCAGGTCATGCAGTGGCCGCCGCCTCTGCCGCGCCCCAGCTCGGAGCCGTCGATGGTGATGACCTCGATGCCCGCCTTGCGCAGCAGCGCGTTGGTGTACTCGTTGCGCTCGTAGGCGAGGACGACGCCGGGCTCGAGGGCGACCACGTTGTTGCCGTCATCCCACTGCTCGCGCTCGGCCTGCCAGCTGTCGCCGCCGGTCGCGACGACGCGCAGCCGCCTGAGCCCGAGTGCGTCCGACACGGCCCCGAGGAAGGAATCCTCGCGGCGCACGTCGAGTTCGCCCGCCGTCTCCGCCGGCCGTACCGAGTAGGCGGTGATCGACGTCGACCACCCTGGGAAAGAGCGTCACGCAGTCGCGGTCGAGGAACGTGAAGACGGTGTCGAGGTGCATGTGCGCGCGGTCGCGCGACATGCCGGCGGCGATGACCCGGTCGGCTGCGCCCTTCGGCGAACAGGGCCAGCGCGATCTTCTCGATCATCTGCCCGGTGGTGCGCTCGCTCATGCCGATGGCGACGGTCCGGTTGCCGATGGGCATGATGTCGCCGCCCTCGCAGCTCGCCCGGCCGAACGACTCGCCTTCCTGCTCGCGGGAGTACCAGAACTCGAAGCCCGCGTCGCGGAAGAGCGGATGGAAGCGGTAGACGGCCTCTACGTTGAGGGCCTCGAGCCGGCGTGCCGGCCAGTACATCGGGTTGACCACGACCCCGCCGTAGACCCAGGCCGAGGGGTCGCGCGTGAAGTAGCTGTTGGGCAGCGGGCGCAGGATGAAGTCGTCGGGGGTCATCGCCGAGACCACCAGCGAGCCGCGCGCGATGGCACCCGTGCCGACGCCGCCCTCGCCGCGCCCGTGCAGCAGCACGGCGGCCTCGCGGACGGTCAGGCCGCCGATGAGGTGGTCCGCCAGGACGGCCGGCTCGACGTCCTCGAGGTAGGCG
Source organism: uncultured Chloroflexia bacterium (assembly GCA_963816905.1). Taxonomy (GTDB): domain Bacteria; phylum Chloroflexota; class Limnocylindria; order Limnocylindrales; family CSP1-4; genus JAFMJV01. The sequence goes on from CAWFMQ010000003.1 coordinate 74,537, forward strand.
CGGATCTCGTCGGCCATGCCCGCACCCACGGTGAACGGCGTGACCGCGCGGTCGAGCACCCATGCTCGCGCATCGGGCGCCGCCAGCGCCTCGCCCAGCAGCGTCTCGCAGGTACAGGACCTCGACCCCGCGCTCGCGCAGCAGGTCGGCGAAGGCATCGTGCTGCTGGCGCGCGCGCCGTACCCAGAGGACGTCGTCGAACAGCAGCTCGTCATGGTTCGCCGGGGGTCAGGCGCTTGAGTTCCAGGTCCGGCCGGTGGATCATCACTCGACGCAGCCTGCCGACCTCCGAGTGCACGCCGAGCCGCGTCCCGCTCGTGGCGCTCGGCTCGAAGACCGCTCCCATCTGGATCCCTCCAATCCCCCGCAAGCCATTGGATGGTGTGTTGCGCCCGGGGATACGTTGGCGCCGTCCGCGAGCTGCGGCGCCGCATGCAGTGTGTCCCGGCCATGTGAACGGCTCGTTATCGCCATGGTAACGACCGGGAAGCGGGTTCGCGACGCAGTTGCGCCGGGCGCGTTACGCGGACGCAGCCACCCGTCCCTCACGCATCCGCGATCACCCAAGGTCGAGAGCGAGTCGCGCATGGCGCCGAGGACGCCATGCCCTGTCGGCGTGGTCTCGCCTGCGGTGGTGACCGTGCCGGCGTCAAACACAGGACCGTGCGATGTTCGACCATGTGCGGGCGTCCGACGCGACCGGTGCTATCGCGGGATGGACGCGCCCGGCGTCACCGATCGGGTCGGCGCGCCGGGCGCAGGCGTCAGCGAGTCAGAACGGGGAGACCACCCCCGACCACTAGTGCCGCTTGTTGTACTCGGCCATGCCCTGCCAATCACCCTTGGCCGCATACGCAGCCTGCGTGGGCCACGTGCCGAGGCTGGACGGTGGCAGTGCACCGCCCACGGCGATGAGCTGCCGAAGTTCGTCGGTGGTCATGTGCTCCAACTGGGCGTAGGTGGTCACCCCACCCTCGACCAGGATGGACGACATGCGCGGCCCGATGCCGTTGATCTGCGTGAGGTCGTCGGGCTCGGCGGGCGGAGCCTCGGCCGCGGCAGGCTTCGGCTTGGCGGCCGCGGCCTTGGCCCGGGACTGTTTCTGATTGAGCTTCATCAGGCCCTGCCAGTCGCCCTGGGCTGCAAGCTCGGCCTGCATGGGCCAGCTGGACACGTTCGCGGGCGGCTGCATGCCGCCCCGGTGCAGCGCATCGCGGAGCTGCGGCTCGTTGGCCTTCGCCAGCGCCTCGTACGTCGTGATCCCCGCCGCCGCGAGGGCCCTGGCCGCCTTGGGGCCGATCCCCGAGAGCTGGGTCAGGTCGTCCGGCGCCGCGGCCTCGACGGCCGGTTCCGGCTTGGCCGGCTGGCTCTTCGCGTTGAAGGCATCCAGGCCGACCCAGTCGCCCTTCGCGGCGAAGGCAGCCTGCATCGCCCAGGTACCCACGTTCCGCGGCACCGCCACGTGTGCCTCGCCGAAGATCGCGCGGAGGTCGGGTTCGCTGGTGCCGGCCAGCGTGGCATAGCTGTCGGTCCCGGCCGCCGTGAGCACCGCGGCCGTCCTGGGACCGATGCCCTTGATCCTGGTCAGGTCGTCCGCCTCGGCAGGTGCCGCCGCCTCCACGGCCGCCGCAACCGCCACAGCCGGCGGGGCGGCCTCCACAACCGGTTCCGCAGCCGGCGCCGCGATGGTCTCGACCTCGTAGTCGGCGGCGACCTCCTCGCCGCCCAGCTCCTCGGCCGTCCCCTCGATGAGCGCGACGAGTTCCGCCGCGGTTTCGGGCGGCAGCGTGCTGTAGATGAGCAGCGCGTCGTTGGCCTTGATCGCCTTGTCGACCGCCGCCATCGAGCCGGCCCAGACGCCCTCGTAGAGCACGAAGAGGGCGCTCTTGCCCCGCTCGAGCTCGAGGGCGATCGACTTCATGAACTTGTCATCGATGCCCATGCCGCGCAGGCGGTGGTGCAGCCCCGCGAGGATGCCACCCGTGGCGCCGCCGACGACCGCACCCGCGGGCCCGAGGAGCACCCCGCCGACCACGACGCCGATGGCACCGGCGCCGAGACGGTGCTTCTTGCTGGCGTCCGCGATCTGCTGGACCTTGACCTTGCCTTCCATGGAGCGATCGGCGATGGCGGCGCCGACGATCTGGACGTTCTTGTCGGCCTCGTCGATCTTCTGGATCGTCTTGAAGAACTGGTGGGCGGCCAGATCGTTATTGAGCACGAACGCCGCCAGGGTCTGCTCTGCCTGCTCAGTCATCCTTTGCTCCCACTAACAAGCGGGTCATCGCATGGTGCGAGACGCAACGCGGTCCAGTATGGCCCTCGTGCCGGCGGTTTCGGGCATCGGTCGTGGCAAATGACCCGCAGCGAGGTTGAGGAGCCAGTCCGGGACGATCACAGCAGATCCGCTCGTGGACTGCGTCATCTCGCGGTCGGGGCCGGCCATGAGCGCCTCGCCGTCACCAATGACCAGCGTGCCTCCCCAGGGTCGGCATGATCGGCTGCGGCCCGAACACAGGGCGTTCGTGCGTTGAGAAGCACGGCGAGGGGCCAGGAGCCGGCGCGGACGTTGGCATCCACCTGGCGACCGATCGCCGCCGCGAGCTACCGCCGCGGCGTCGGCCGGGCGCTCGCCCAGCCGTGAGCGGCTGGAACGGTGTCGTGATGACCGCGGCGTGGCGGTGGGTCCGTTGACCGAGGTCGCGAAGTGGAACAACCTACGGCAATGAGTTCCGATTCCCGCACGACAGCGCCCGGTGTCTCGACGCGGCTGGTCCCCATTCTCGACTGGTGGCGAACCTACGACCGTCGGTGGCTCCGCGGGGACATCATCGCGGGCATCGCAGTCACCGCGATGATCGTGCCCAAGAACCTCGGCTACGCGGGTATCGCCGGGATCCCAGTGCAGAACGGCCTTTACGCGGCTGCTGCCGGCGCGATCATCTATGCGCTCTTCTGTACCTCGCGGCATATCTCGACGGGCCCCAGCTCGTCGCTCGCAGCTGTGGCCGGGGGAGCAGTCCTGCTCACCGGCCTCGGCGGCGAGGAGGCGGCGCAGCTGGTGGCCGCGATCACCCTCGTCACCGGGGCGCTGTTCCTTGTGGTGGCCGCACTTCGGATGGGCTGGATCGCCAGGTTCCTGTCGAAGGCGGTCGTCACGGGATTCCTGGCGGGTGCTGCGATCGACGTTGTCATCGGGGAGTTGCCGAAGCTCACCGGGACATCCGCCGATGGGGCCAGTGCGTGGCAGGAGCTCGCATCGTGGATCCGCAGCCTGGGAGACATCCAGTGGGTGACGCTGCTCGTGGGCGCGGCGGGACTCGGCGCGATCCTGGGACTCAGGTTCGCGGCCCCCAGGATCCCCGGGGCGCTCGTGCTCGTGGTCGGCGGCCTGGTCGCGTCGGTTGTGTTCGACCTGGGCGCACACGGGGTGGCGCTCGTCGGCCCGGTGCCGCGCGGCCTCCCGGTGCCGCAGCTCCCCTCGCTCGACGTGTTCACTCAGCATTTCGCGGAGATCGCCACCGCGGCGGTCGCGCTCCTGCTGATCGGGTTCTCACAGACAGCCGGCGATGCCCGGGCGTTCGCGACACGCCATCGGTATCGCATCGACGTGAACCAGGAGTCGATTGCCCAGGGCATGGCCAACATCGGGGCCGGCGTATTCCAGGGGATGCCGGTCTCCACGAGCCTATCGGCGAGCTCGCTCAACGAGTCGGCAGGTGCCAGGACGCCAGTCGCCTCGCTCGCTACCGGGGCACTCGTACTCGCCACGCTCATCCTGCTCGCGCCCCTGTTCTCCCAGCTGCCCAAAGCGGTCCTGGCCGCGATCATCATCGATGCGGTGGTGTTCGGAATGATCGACGTCCCCGAGCTGCGGCGCCTCCGCCGGGTGAAGCGGTTCGACTTCTGGATCGCGATGGCCGCACTCTTGGGCGTGTTGTCCGCCGGCGTTCTGCTGGGTGTCGTGATCGGGATCGTGCTGTCGCTCGGCTGGCTGGTCTATGTCGCGACGCGCCCCTCCATGCCGCTCCTTGGGCGCGAGGCCGGAACACAGGTCTACCGCGGCCTCGACGAGCACCCCGGGGACGAGACATACCCGGGTGTCGCGGTGCTCCGCATCGACGGCGGCCTGTTCTTCGCGACGGCCGAGGCGGTAGATGACCGGGTTCGCGCTGTCACGGAGGGGCAGGCTGGGCTCCGAACCCTCGTCCTCGACATGGAAGGGGTCAACTTCATCGACTCACAGGGTGCCGCGAAGCTGTCCGAGATCCATGGGCTCACCGATGCGGACGGACTCGTGCTGCGCCTCGCCCGCGTCAAGCCGACCGTGTTCGAAGTGCTCCGAGCGGAAGGGTTCCTCGACAAGGTCGGTCCCGACCACATCCACGGCAACGTCCACCGGGCCGTCGAGGCTCAGGCCACCGACGCCCCTGTGCGACCGGATGGTTGACCCGTTCGCGTGAACACCTCGACCCTTGGTCAGGCCACCCGGGGCATTCCGTGGTGATCGCGGAACCGGCCGGAGTTCGGGGTGGCCCCGTGACCGACGCGCCGCGGCATCTGCGACCCCCGAGACTCTGCAGACTGTGGAACCTGCCGGGTTCCCGTTCGAGAATAGTGACCGGCGGATGGCTGTTGACCGCGCGGTACGGGTGCCGAGGGCGTCATCGTCGGACCGGCTGGGGCATCTTCGCCCACGAGTGCGACAGGCTGGCCAGCATCGCGGTGGCGCCGCGCGCCCGCCTCGAAGCGGCCGCAGCGCATCGCAGAGGGGTGCGCTTGCACTCTCTGGTTCGATCGGGCCCCCGGGACCGGTCTTGGAGCTGCTCGTGCGTGGGAGCCGCGGCCGCGACGACCGCGAGCGCCTCGTCGCTCTCTTGTGAGCTTCGGCAATCGCCACCTTCCGTGGCGCGCCTCTCGGGGTTAGCGGCGACGGCGCTCGCGCCTCCGGACGCCGGCCACCGACATCGGCGAGAGGGGTCGGCCGATGGGGTCGATGAAGAGGACCACGGGTCCGGTGGAGGCGGGGACCGTGCCGTCCATCAGCGTGAAGCTGTAGGAGAGGGTGTCACCCTCGAGACGGGGGTCGTTGATGGTGATCACCGCGTCTTCGAGCGGCGCACCTGGGTGCCCTTCGGTGTACGAGAGGACCGCGTTCGGCGGGTCCGACTGGAAGCTGTTGTCTCCCTCGCCCCAGTACTCGACGAAGCGGGAGGAGGTCATATGGCCGACCTCGCGAATGGGTCGGTCGGAGAAGTAGATGGTCGAGGCGCCGATGCCCTTCAAGGTGAGGGTCGCACCGTCGCTCACGACAGACGCCGCGTTCTGGACGAACAGGGCCTCGATCTCGGCAAGCTGCTGCTCGGTGACTTCGCTCATGGGATCCCTCCAGTTGGGTCCGGTTGCGCCTTGTGTCTGGCGCTCACCGCGGAAGAGCCTACACCCGCCTCCTGGTCTCGACTGCGGCCAGCGTCGCCGATCACCGGTGGCACCGCCACTTCAGCCGCGTCCGGCGAACGGTTGCAGGTGTCGCCAGCCGCGCGTGCGAAACGGGCAGGACGGTCGGCGCAGGGTCGCTGGGCGTACAGCTCCGCCGGTGGCCGCTCGTCGGCCGATGGATGCCGCCGCATTCGAGAACTCTGAATGACGCCTGACGTCGCCGTGCTCGCGCGGGCGGGCGGGATCGCCAACCCCCAACGCCGAGGCCATCGCGGCCGCGACGGACCCGTTGGCGTGGACCGTGAGCACCAGGTCTAGAGACGAATGTCCAGGGTGCCGCCGTGACCTGCATCGGCGCGGGTCGTGCGCGTCGCAGGGCGGGCGATGTCCAGCGCGTCGGACGGCCGCTGGGACGCGGTTTCGGGGCAGCGGCTACGAACTCCAGGAGTCACGGGCGACCGTCGGGATCGGCGGCCTCGGCGCCAAGTTGAACTGGCTCCGGGCCGTGTCACGGTGCATTGCGTTCCCGAGCCATGGCTCGGCCGCGTGACAGGTATGGTTGTCACGGGTGTGGCCAATTCGATGCTCCCGGAGGGCGTCCGACAATGCGACGACTGCTGTTGATGGCCGTGCTGATGGCAGGCTGCGGAGGCGCGAGCGCGACGGCCGGCGCCTCACCGACGGCGATCCCCACGCTGGGGATCGAGCCGGCGGTCAAGGTCCACGGGGTGGGGACGATCGAATTCGCAGCCCTTCGCCCTGGAGGGGGGCCAGTACCGAGCCGACTGGACGGCCGATACACACGCCCACGGCTGCGTCCATGTATTGACCCTTCAATCGCAGGGCGCGACCCCGCACTACATCGGGACCATCGCATCGACCACGCTCGCCCAGGGTGATCCCGGAACCGGCACGTCCTACCTTCCCGACGTCCCCGCCGGAACCTTCTTTGTGGCACCTGCGACCCCCTGCGACTGGTCGGTTGCGCTGCGCCGGACGGGCCCGTAGCGGCAGGTCAGACCCGCCTGCTCCGCGGCCCCCACCCCGTCGTGCCGGGACGCTTGCCCTGAGGAAGCCGAGGAAGAGGTCCGCACCCCGACCGCCGCGAGACGCACGCGGCCGGGCAACCAACGAGACGAACGACGTAAATGAAACGCCGGCGGGGCTGCCGGGAAGGGCTCCGAAAGTGAGGAATCGACCGCCCGGACGGGGCCGCGTGGCCCACATCGGACGGGTGGCCATCCGCTATCGTCGGGCCGTCGTCCCGCCACGTGCAGGATGCCGCGGAGCGAGTTGTCGGGCTCGGATCAATGTCGGACGACGATGGAGGAAACCATGGAGCAGATCGCCAACGATGCCCGCCGACTCGCCAACATCGGCACCTTCTTCATCGTGCTGGGATGGGTCGCCGTCGTCTACGCTCTCGTGGCGGGGGTGCTGTGGTGGATCGACCTCGCGTCGCGCAGCTCGTTCAACGTCTTCGAGGCCTTCGCCGTCTCGGCCAGCGCGATCGGCCTGCCGATCTTCGCCGCGTTCCTCATTGCGGGCTTCGGCTACGCCCTTCGCCTGTTCGCGCTGTACATCGCGTCCAGGTCCCTGTAGCCGAATACTGCACGCACGAGATGAGCAACCGGCAGTTCGGGGCGCTCGTCGCCCTGGCACTCCTGTTCGCCGCCTGCTCGGCCGGGCCGGGGACGGGCGGGCAGCTCGAGGGCACCCAGTGGGTGCTCGACTCGTACGACCAGGCTGGGACGCTGACCATCCTCCCGGAGACCCTGTACGCGGATGCCAACTTCGACGCGTACCGCGTCAGCGGCTTCTCGGGCTGCAACGAGTTCGATGCGCTGTATCGCGCCGGTGGTCGCACGCTCAACATCACGCAGCCGTCGGGCACGCTCGTTGCCTGCGACGAGCCGACGATGACCTTTGAGCAGACCTACAACACGCTGCTGCAACAGGGTCGTTTCTACAGCGTCCGACGCGACACGCTGACCATGTTCGACACCGGCGGGAACACTGTCCTCGTGTTCGATGCTGCCCCGCGGAACGCCCTGCTCGGAAAGTGGCTGGTCGACTCGTACGGCACGAACCCGGGGACCGTCGTCGCGGTGCAGTCGGACACGCAGATTGACCTCGTGTTCGGTATCGCGAGTGTCGGTGGGTTCTCCGGCTGCAACTCGTTCAGCGGCACCTATGGAACGAACGGCAACGTCGTCCGGGTGAGCCGGCTGGCAACGACGCGGTTGGTGTGCGCGCCCGAGGTGATGGACCAGGAGACCGCGTTCCTCGGCGCGCTTCAGGGGGCGTCCCTCATCGAGTCGCGCGGGTCCCAGCTGAACCTCACGGACCGTTCCGGACGGCTTCTTGTCGCCTTGGTGAGACCGAGTGCCGTCGAACCCAGCCCGAGCCCGGCGGCCAGCCCGAGCCCGACCGTAACCCCGAAGCCGACCCCGACCTCGAGCCCGACCCCGACCCCGAGCCCGAAGTCGACCCCGACCCCGACTGCCAGTCCGACCGCGAAGCCGACCGCGAGCCCCACCCCGAAGCCGGCCGCCACTCCAACGGCGAAGCCGACCGCGAGCCCCAAGCCGAGCCCCAAGCCGACCGCGAGCACGAAGCCGACCGCGAGCCCCAAGCCGAGCTCCAAGCCGACCGCGAGTCCGCCCGTCACGATCCCTTCGACCGCATCATGCAAGTTGATCGGTAACGGCGGGACGGTCGCGACCATCGTGTACCCGGGCAGTTGGTCAACCGTGACCGAGCCCGCCGAACTCGCCTGCCGGTACTTCGATCCCGCGCCGATCACCGTGCCCGCGGACCCATCGACGCTCGAGACCGCGGTGATGGCCGGCCTGTCGCCAACCCCCTACGCCGAGGCCATCGCGGCCGCGACGGACCCGTTGGCGTGGACCGTGAACACCAGGTCAGAGACGAATGTCCAGGGTGCCGCCGTGACCTGCATCGGCGCGATCGCGGCATCGGACGCAGCCGGGATCCCGGTCGGCACCGCCAGGTATGCCTGCCTGGCGAACGTCCAGGCCGCGGGCACCGTCGTGATCGACGCGACGGGTACGCCGGGCGACGGGGCGTACGCGGCCGAGGCGGCCGTCGTCACCCTGATGACGCTGGCCTCGACGTTCACGCCGCCCGGCTGAACGAGGTCAGGGCAGGGTTCATCCGAGGCGCGCCTGGCGGCCGACGGGTCGCGGCGGGTCGGGACGACGGGATCATGGGCGCCGCCCGATCGGCACGATGTCGCCGGGCACGATCTGGTCGGCCGGCATCTCCACTACGTCGCCATCGCGCCGCACTTGGCGACCGCCCTCACCATCTTGCCGAGGGCCGCCGCGGCAGCCTCGGCCCTGCCGTCCTGGTGGTAACCCAGCTACACGGTCAGTGGCGACGGCTACAGCTTCGACGGCCAGCTGCAGCGCACCACCGGCGACGCCGAGACCAGCCTCGATTACGTCATGTTCCCCTGCGCGCTGTGATCAGCAGGCGACGCGGGGTCGGGACCGAGGTGCGATTTCGGGAGGGCCACGCCCTTGCGGCCACGAGTACCCTGTGGCGATAGTCCGGAGCCGCGCCAGCGGGGGCGCGCACGGGAACCAGCGGGAGATAGAAGATGGAAGAACACCCCAACGCGGCCGTCGCACGTCGAGCGAACGATGCCTTCGCGTCCGGTGACATGGCGACGCTCAATGCGCTGATCGCGGACGACGTCGTCTGGCACGAGATCGGCCGCGCGGAGCCCAGGCGCGGCAAGGCCGCGGCGCAGGCCGGCATGACCGACATGGACTACGAGATCAGTGGATCCCTTCACGACGTGCTCGGCAGTGACGACCACGCCATCGCCCTCATCGACGCGAAGGCGACCCGGGGCGGGCGCACTCTGAACTACCGGACAGCCGAGATCTATCACATCCGCGACGGCAAGATCGTCGAGCGCTGGGCGTTCTCGGACGACACAGCGGCCATCACGGCGTTCTTCGCCTGAGGCGGCCCGGTTCCGGCCACCCTCCCGGAACGGGGGCTCACCCCGAACGCGCGAACGCCACTGCCTCATCCGACACCAACTGACGACCCTCTGCCTTCAGGCGGCGGCCACGTCCGTGTGCGAAAAGTCGTCGCCCTCGAACAGGAGCGGCTCATTCGTCGCCCTGGCCAGCGCGTAGGCGAAGCAGTCGCCGAAGTTGAGCCCCGCGGGATGGCCGCTGCCCCTGCCGAAGTCGCGATAGGCATCGCGCGCGATCCGAGCCTGTGCCGCCGTCACCGGCTCGATCGCGATCGCGGCGGCGGTGATCAGCTCGTCCACGAGGCGGCTTGCCACCGGGTCGCGCGCCCCGTCGATGACAGCGCCGATCTCCACGTAGGTCGCGGCCGAGATCCGCCGGGCCGGCGCGGCCTCGATTGCCTCCGCGATCCGCCGCGCCTCCGGCTCCCCGCGGAGGATGGCGATGATGGCCGACGTGTCGATGATCACGCCGGGAGGCCGTCGTCAGCGTAGAGGAGGTTGCCGTGCTCCGCGGACCGGTACGGCTCCGGCAGGCGGCTCGCGCACGCCCTGCCGATGGCCACGAGGCGGTCGGCCAAGGGCGGAGCTTCCGCGCCGCGGAGCCGTTCGAGGCGGTCGCGCAACGCCTCCGTGACCGCCGTAGTGAGGGATTCACCGGTGATATCGGCCACCTGGCGCGCCAGCTCGTGTGCCTCCCGGTTCTTGATGTTCAAGCTCATGGTAGAAGTCTACCATCACTGGGTAGATCAGGACCCGGATGACCGCGGACACGTGGGACTCCTGGCCTGCCATGAGTCGGCACCCAGGGTCGCACCACCGGCACCGACGGCATAGCGGTCGCCGGTGGCCGCGGCGGGTGTTAGGCACCGGTCCAGCCGATCTGGCCAGCGCGACCTTCGTCTCCGGGCGTCGGTCTGAGCGCCCGGCTCACCCCGAAAGCGCGAACTGCACGGCCTCGTCGGCCGTCATCTGACGTCCCTCGGCCCACGCGGACGCGAGTGCTCCTTCGTCGATGCTTCTCGTGCAGTCGGTCGGACCTCCGCGTCGTATTCCTCGCGCTCGTACGCGGTCATCGGGGCCCCGGCGGCGTCGCGGAGTGCCTCCGCAGCCCCGAGCAGGCGCGCGGCCCGCACGGGAGCCCTTCTCTGGACAACGCGACGAAGGCAAGGGACTCGAGCTGGTTGGCGACCGCCCCGCGGTTGCCCGTGTGCTGCCACCCCTGGATCGTCTCGTGATACTCGGCCTCGGCCCGGTCGAGCTCGCCGTCGCGTCGCAGCACATGCGCCAGCTCGCTCTGCGCTGAGAGTTCGAACCGGCGATCGCCGATGGCGCGGAACTGCGCCTGGGACTCGCTGAACCACCGCTGGGCTTCCGCGAGCCTGCCCGACCGGCTGGCGACGCGCCCGCGAACCTGCGCCGACGATGCGATCTGGTACGGGTTGCCGGTGCGACGGGCGCTCTCGGTCGCCTTCTCTGCCCAATCCTCGGCATCTGCGGAGCCCAGCGCGGCCTCGATCATCGCCCAACTGGCCTGGACACGGCTCAGGCGGGTCCACTCGCCGAGGTCCGTGGCCAATCGCAATGCCTCTTCCGCCTTCTCGCGCCAGCCGCCGGCCTCACGCCCACCTCCCGTGTACACCTTCGCCATTGCGAGGGACACGAGGGCGTCCGCGATCGCGGCGGGATCGCCGCTTTCCCGGGCGACGGCGACGGCTTCTTCGCCGAGTGCGGCCGCGCTGCGGCCGCCCGAGACCGCCGCCCACGTGGCAAGCGCGATGGCACGGGCGACGAGAACCGATCGCGCGTGGCGAGCGGACCCCGACTCGGGTTCAGGCAGTCGCCGCACGAGGCCCACCGCCTCCATCGTGCGCTCGAAGCCCTTCCGCCACGACCGACCGGGTCGTCCAGTACGGGCCCAACGCGACGCACAGTTCCAGTGCGACCTCCGGCCGCGTCTCGAGCGCCCAATCCGTCGCCAGCGCGCAGGTTGTCGACGTCCGCGTCGAGTCGCCCCAGCCATGCCACCATCTCGGGGCCCTGGAGACGGGACTCCGCGTCGCGCGCCACCTGTATGAAGTACGCCAGGTGCCGGTCGCGAAGCTCGGCGGCCTCTCCGCTCGCCACCAGCCTGTTCCCGGCGTACTGGCGGATGGTCTCGAGCATCCGGTAGCGGGTGGATCCCTCGTGGTCGACGACGACCAGCGACCGATCGACGAGGCGGCTGAGCCCGTCGAGCGTCTCGATCCGCGCGAGCCGGTCGACCCCGCCCGCTGGAGCCTGGCCGCCGCCCGGTGCCACGCGGGACGTGACCGCTGCGGCCGCATCGAGCGTCCAGCCGCCGGCGAAGACGGACAGCCGGCGCAGCAACAGGCGATCTGGCTCGGCAAGCAGGTCCCAGCTCCAGTCGATGAGCGCCTGGAGCGTCTGCTGGCGCGGCGACCGCCGTCCGGCGTCCGCCGGTCAGCAGACGGAACCGGTCGCCGAGACCCTGCGCGATCTCCTCGACCGAGAGGACGTTGACCCGCGCGGCCGCGAGCTCGAGGGCGAGCGGGATGCCGTCGAGCCGCCGGCAGATCTCGACGACGGCGCGCGCGTTCGCGGACGTCGAGCGCGAACGACGGCAGGATCGCCACGGCGCGCTCGACGAACAGCCGGACGGCCTCCGAGCGGCCGACCAGTTCGAGCTGTTCCGCGCGCGCCGTACCGCGGGGCGTCGTGCGCCGCGATCGGCTCCGGCAGGCCCATCGACGGCACGGCGAAGACGGCTTCGCCCGTCGACGCCGAGCGGCTCGCGGCTCGACGCGAGCACGCTGAGAGCGGCACAGCTGCCGAGCAGGCGATACGCCACGTCGGCAGCGGCCCCGATCAGGTGCTCGCAGTTGTCGAGGAGCAGGAGCAGCTCCTTCGAGCGCAGGTAGTCGACGATCGCGTCGATCGGCGGCTGGCCGGGCTGCTGCTGGACCGTGAGCGCGCGGGCGACACCCTGGACGACCTGGCCTGGGTCGCTGATCGGGGCCAGCTCGACGAGCCAGGTCCCGTCGCGATAGCGGGCGATCCCAGTCCGCCGCCGCCTGCAGCATCAGTCGCGTCTTGCCGGTGCCGCCGACGCCGACCAGGGTGACCAGCCGACCCACGGCCAGCAGCGTGGATGTCGACGAGCTCACGCTCACGCCCGACGAACGAGGTGACCTGGACCGGCAGGTTCGTCTCGTGGCGGACCGCAGAGCGGAGCGGCGGGAACTCGCGCGGCGAGGCCCGGCGCCACGAGCTGGAACACGTGCTCCGCTCGATCCACGTCACGAAGCCGATGGTCGCCCAGATCGATCAGCGTCGGCGCCCGGCGGCAGGTCGTCGGCAACGAGGAGGGCCGTCGTGCCCGACACGAGTACCTGGCCGCCGTGCCCGATCGCCAGCAGTCGGGCGGTCCGGTTGAGCGCGGGCCCGAAGAAGTCGCCGTCCCGCGACTCGGCGCTCCCGGAGTGGATCGCCATCCGCACGCGCAGCGGGCCGGTCGGCGGCCAGTCGTGACGGCCGAGCGCGTGCTGGCCCTCGATCGCTGCCGTCAGCGGCCGCCTCGGGTCGGTCGAAGGCCGCCAGCAGCCCGTCACCGGTGGTCTTGACGACGGTCCCGCCCGAACGTTGCACGGCCGTCCGCAGCAGTCGGTCGTGGGCCTCGAGGGCATCCGCCATCTGCTCGCGGTTCGCTCTCCCAGAGGCGGGTGCTCCCCTCGATGTCGGTGAAGAGAAAGGTCTCGGTTCGGGCGGCGGCGCGCGGTTCGGTCACCGGCGTCGCGAGGCTCGGGGTCCGTCGGCCTCGTGCCGGGCCGCGGCTCCGGCGCGCAGATCAGGCCAGATGTCGTGGTCCCCGGGAGTCTCGCGCATAGCTGGACATTGTCGGCTGGCGGCGCCGGACGTCAATCACCCGGTACCGGGCGTCGGGCGATCCGTCACCCCATGCCGCGCTGGAGGACGGCGCAGGGTCAGCAGGTCACCTTGTGCTCGACACCCGACAGGTGATCGCCCGGGTCGGCCCGGTACCCGTCCGTGCCCGACCCACCGTTGAGGGTGTCGTTTCCGACGACACCGTCTTTGGCGCACAGCGTGTCGTTGCCGGGGCCGCCGTTCAGCCGGTCAGCGCCCGGGCCTCCGATGATGCTGTCGTTGCCGCCCCCGCCGTCAAGGTAATCGTTGCCGCCCAGACCGCTGATCGTGTCGTTCCCACCCATGCCGCAGATGATGTCGGCGCCGCTGGTACCCGTGAGCGCGTCCGGTCCGGCGGTGCCCACCAGAACCACACCCGTCGGCGCCGTGGCACCGCGCTCGTAGGCACCCAGGTCGACGGTGGGACCCTGCAGCCTGTGGCGGCCCGCGGCATCAGGGTCTGCGACGCCTCCCGGCGAGCAGACGATGCCCTTGTTGATCAGCGGTGACGCTGCCCGGAGTTGCAGGTTGCCGCTGGATGGATTCACGTACCCCGGCGCCAGGCTGAGGTTGCCACTGCCCAGCGAGCGCCCCTCCAGGTGATCGGCCAGGCCGATGGCGTAGAAATCGTTGCGCCCGGCGTTGAACGAGAGGGTCAGAGGTGACGCGCTCGCGCTGCTGTCCAGGGTGATCGCCGACCCGGCCACGTGAGAGAACACGTTGTTGTAGGCGAAGACGCCGAGCGACCCGCCCGGTGTCACAGCGTCGGCCGCGCTCAGGGCCCGGAACCCGGTGTCGTTGATGGTGTTGCCGACGACGTCGGCCGTCAGCTGCACGGGATCGGTTGAGGTCGCCAGCCCGATCGTCGCAGGCGCGGCGCCGCGGAACAGGCACATGTTGCAGTGCAGGTCCCAGAACGCGTTGTTGTAGACCGCGACTGTCACCGTGCCGCCCGTCCCGCAGGCGCACGCTCCCAGGCCGCCCCCACTCCGCGTGGAGCCGTGGGCGGTGACCTGATCTCCCACGAACCGGAACGCAACCTGTCCGCTGCCGTTGGTGGCGGCAAGCGACACGCCGGAGCCGAAGTCGGCCGTGTTGCTGATCACGCTGTGCGTGACGGTCACGGACGACGGGACGGCGGCATCGACCTGCAGGGCGATCGGGTTGATGAGGCCGTCCGCTCCCGTCTCGTTGATGGTGACGTTGTGGACGCTGACGGTATGGCCGGTTCCACCGCTCAGATTCACGGACACCTGGCCGCCGAACGTGATGCCGCCGATGTCCATGACCACGGTGCCGCCCGTGGCGGTCAGGGTCGTGTCGCCGGTGATGGTGGGATGGAATCCGCTCCCCGCGATCAGGCTCAGGCTCTTGTTCTGGATGGTCACGTTCTCGACGACGGGAGTGTTCGTCTCGATCCCGATGCCATCTCCGGAGTTCGCATCGTTGATGCACTCCTGGAGGGAGACATCCGCCTGGGACCTGCATCCGCCCGGAAACACCCACAGCACCCCGAGCGCCAGGCTGGGCGACGGCGCCGCCATGGTGAGCACGAGCGGCAGGCAGATCAGCATCGCAACTCGAACTCGTGTCCTGTGCATCGGCATGACCTCCGCGTACGCTCCGAAGTCGGGGCAGTCTGCCGGAGCCGCCATGCGCCGGTCAAGTGGCCTTGTGACCTCGCTCTGCGCCGCCTCAGCTCAGGCGCTGGGTGCCCCGTCCTCGACGACCTCGGGTCGCGGCTCGACCTTGTTGCGCAGCAGGGTCGCCAGCCCTCGCGAGGACGGCGACGCCTCCAGGATCATGACGAGCCCGATCGTCAGCGGCACGGCCAGGAGCGCGCCGGCCGCGCCGAGGATCCATGCCCACGCGATGATCGAGATGAAGACGACCAGCGGGCTCAGGTTGAGCTCGTTTCCCATGACCAGCGGCTGGAGCAGATGGTCCTGCGCGAAGTTGATGACGGCGTACCCGATCACGACGATCGCCGCCGCGACGAGTCCGCCATCGAGGAGCGCGAGGATGGTCGGCGGGACGAGGGCGATGATGAAACCGACGTTCGGGACGAAGCTCGCGGCGAAGACCAGGAATGACCAGAGCGCCGGGAACGGCACGCCGACCACCCAGAGGAGCGCGTAGACGAGCACAGCCGCGAACACCCCGAGCAGGGCGCGGACGACCAGGTACCGTCGCAGATCTGTTCCGAACCGCTCCACCCCGACGAGCAGCGCGTGTCGTTCGCCGAATGCCGCCTCCGCGCGCCGGCGGAGCCCCGCAGCGTCGGCGAGCGCGTAGAGCATCGTGAACGCGAGCACGAAGATCGCCGCGCCGGTGCCGGAGACAGCGGACGCGACGGGCCGGATGAAGGAGGCGACCTTCTCCGGCGTGATGATCGACGAGATCGCACCAGGGTCGGTGGTGATCCCGAAACCGGCCAGGTAGTCCTGCGCCGCCGAGATCAGCTCGCGCAGGCGATCCTCGTATCGCGGGATCTGGACAACGAGTTCTCCCACCGAGAAGGCAATGATCGCGGCCGTCGCGAGGATGACCAGGAGGACGAGCGCGATCGCGGACGCCAGGGCGAAGGCATGTCGGACGCCGCGCCGCTCGATGGCGCCGACGAGGGGGGAGGCGATCAGGGCGAGGAAAAGCCCGAACACGATCGGCACGACGAGCTCCGCCACTTCGCGAAGCGCAAGCGCCGCGACAAGGACCAGCACGAACCCCGCGATCGCCGTGAGCGGGCCTGCGGGCAGGACGAGCGCGTGTCCTGCGGGCGCCTCGCCGCGCCCGTTCGCCGCAGGGTGGTCCTCGGTCCGTGTGTCAGTCGCCATTCGAGCTCACTCGATCCCCGCGCTGCGGCGTCGTGTCAGCTGAGCTTGACCGCGCCGCCAAACGCCACCATCTCGCCCGGCCCGTTCCCGCCGATGTCGGACGAATCGAAGCGCGGACCAGTGGCGAGAGGCGCGTTCAGATCGGACACCTGGATTCCCTCCCTCGAGACACTCGTCAGGCGGGCGGTCACGGTCGCCCTCGCCGGAAGAATAGTCGACGCAACGGCCGGCAGGCCGACTCGCTCTCGCGCGGCCGGCGATCACCGCCAACCCGGCCGGATCACCTCCAGGTCGGTCACCGGGGAAACCTCCCTGGAGGCGGCTGCGTGTCACCCGGACCGGTCATTTGTGCTGGCGCCGGTCAGCGGGGACTACCAGCGGATGACACCGCCCATGAACAGCACGGTGATTCCGATGATCACGATGACGACGACCGCCAGGCCGGCGTAGCGAGCCCCCTTCGAGATATGGGGCGCCGGACCGGTGTACACGTTCTCTTCGTACTCGCGAGCCTCGCGGTCGTGCTCCCGCCGCTCGTTGCGGTGCCGTCCGCTCTCGCTGTGCTTCTGCTTGCTCATGGGTGCCCCCGGGTGATGTGGCTCTCCTGTCGGCCAAGGTGCATCGTAAGCGCGAATCGACCAGGCCACACCGACGTTCAGCCCGTGATCGCCGCGATCCCCTGCCCGATGAGCGCAGTCCCCAGGACGACGCAGAGCACGCTCATGACCGTGGCGTTGTTGGAGACGAGCCAGGACTTCATCTCGTCAAGGAAGCTTCCTTGCGCGATCTCCTGCTGCGAGGTAGTTGAGGACCGGCACGGCCACAGACAGACTGGCAACGACGACGAAGACGAGGAGCCCTGCCAGGGCGTCGACGCCCGTTGCCCCACTCGCGGCGATTGCCAGCGCCGCCGCGATCGTCAGGGCAAGGTTCTTGGGGTTGACGCCGGCGAGGAGTACCGCGATGCCGAACGATCGTCCCGCAGTCAACGAATTGATTGCCGACAT
This sequence comes from uncultured Chloroflexia bacterium, assembly GCA_963816905.1. Taxonomy (GTDB): domain Bacteria; phylum Chloroflexota; class Limnocylindria; order Limnocylindrales; family CSP1-4; genus JAFMJV01. The sequence continues at coordinate 91,753 of CAWFMQ010000003.1, forward strand.
GCATTTCGGCATCGCGACCGTCTTCCCCTCCGCCGAACGCCTCGCCACTGCTTCCCGGCGAGTAGCAGGAAGAGCACGCCGAACAGCAGCTGCACCAGCGCCGCGAGGTCGGACGCTCCGGTGCTCGAGCCCGACCTTGCCCGCCTGCGCAAGCACGAGCACGACCGCCCCCACGACCGTAAGCGCGATGACCCAACCCGCGAGGAAGGCGAGGCCGTTCTGCCTCGCCCGAGCGGAGAAGAGCATGAGGATGACGGCGATGACCGGCACCGGGCCGATGGCCACGCCGATCGCCATGGGCAGCACGCTGCCAACTGCCTGACCCACCCCTACGTCCTTGCCTGGTGTTGCGTCCTTTGCTCAGTGAAGCACTGGCCGCGAGACGGCGCCTCACGCTCCCGGGATGAGCCACGCGGCGTGCCGAACGATTTGGACTGGCCGCATCCGGGGCCATGCCAGTCATTCGAGATCCGCGTGCTTTCGCTTGGCACGCGTACGGCGCGGGCCGGACCATCGGCGCGCGGACGGCTGTGGATCGCGCCAGACGCCGCCAGGTCGCAGTGGCCGGATAACTCGGACGCTCCTGCGGTTGGCGCCGACCTGCACCCAGTACATCACGTCCAGGACCAGGCCCAGCGCGATCAACAGCCAGTCCCAGCCGGAGATACCCGTGGGCTTCCAGCTGAGCAGGTCCATGACAGTCCCGTACGGGACGAAGACGATGCCCAGCCATCGCAGAGGATGCGGGTTGTCGCCGGGAATGGTGGAGTGGGACGGTACAGTCCGCGCGCGCTGCCGGGGTTCGCGCCCGCGCTGCCGGCAGCCGTAGTCGGGCCGCTGCCCGCGCCGGGGTGCCCTTTGTTCCCCGGCGCCCTCATCCCATTCGGAGGATATGCCGCACCCGGCCGTGTGGTTCAATCCTATTTCTCGTGATCTGTCCGGTGACGCGCGCCGGAGTCCATGAGCCCGCATGGGGATGGGAGCGATGCCCGAGCTGCAAACCAGGCGCATCCGGGAGTTCGCTGCCCGCCTGCGGGTCGAGCCCGGACGTAAGGTCGGTTTCCTCACGACGTCGACCCCGGGCTCCTCGCCGGCACCGTCGCAGGTCGGCATCAGGGTGCGCCAGGCGCTCGCGGAGGGTCGACGAAGCCGAGCCCCCGAGGCCATTGCGACCGACGCCAAAGCGGTCGGGCCGACACGCAGGGCGGCCGGTAAGGGTAACAAGCCCAAGATGTCCGACAAGAGCACATGGCAACGGAACGGCCGGCGCACACGTGATGGATGAGAGTCGATCCCGTTCGGTCGAAGGCGGCGCGGATTCGGTCGAGCACGGACCACCGGCAGTCGAAGTGCAATCGCCCGATCGGGAGCGCGCCATGGCCCCGGCCGATGGCGACCCGGACGCCACGTCGCCGGAGGTCGCCGCCCACGCGACCGAGCACCCGGCGGTCGGCCGCACCCCCGATGTCCGCGCCGGCGACCCGTGGCCCGAGGCCGGGCGCAAGATCGTGCGATTCCACCTCGCCCGGATGCTCGCTCGCGTGCCCGGCGTCATCGCCGGCGAGGATCCCGAGGAGGTCCACGCGATGCGGGTTGCCACGCGCCGGATGCGCGCCGCATGGCGGGTCTTCGGCGACGGGTTCGAACGCGAGGCGACCTACAGGTACCGGGGAGAGCTCCGCGACATCGGGGCGCGGCTCGGCGCCGTGCGCGATCTCGATGTCCTGATCGAGATCCTGGTGGCCCACGGCGAGCGCCGGAGTCGCCGCCAGCGCGTCGGCCTCGAGCCGCTCCTGGCAGCGTGGCGTGCCGAGCGGGAGGCGCGTCGCATCGACCTCCTCGAGGTACTCGGCTCGGAGCGTTTCGCCGAGTTCGTCCGCGATTACGAGAGATACGCGGAGACACCTGGCCTCGCCGCCCGCGCCATCCCACCGCACGCTCCGGGACTCGTTCGGAACCGGATGCCGGCGACGATCTGGGCTGCCTACCAGGCCGTGTGGGCGTTCGAGGCCGATCTCCGGACGGCCGACCTGGCCACGCTGCACCAGCTTCGGATCGCGGCCAAATGGCTGCGCTATACGCTTGAGTTCGTCCGGGAGCCCCTCGAGCCGGAGGGGTCGGCGCTCATCAGGCCGGTTGTCGCCCTCCAGGATCACCTCGGGAGTCAGCACGATCAGCACGTCGCCAGGTCGCTGGCCCAGGAGTTTGCGACGTCCGCGACCCTGACCGACGCGCAGGAAAGGTCGATCGCGAAGTTCGTCGAGCAACTGGACCAGGGCGTGGAGAGCATGGGTCGATCGTTCCCGTCAACCTGGCGACCGATCGCCGCCTCTGACTATCGGCGTCGTCTCGGACGCGCGATCGCGCTGCTGTGAGTGGCTCGACCGAGGCCCAGATGAAGCCCGGCGTCGCGGCCGGTTCCCCACGTGGGCGCGTCGAGCGGTGGATACCCGGGGTCCGGGTCGTTCGGACCTACGACCGGACGTGGCTGCCCCGCGACCTGATCGCGGGCCTCGTGCTCGTGACACTGCTCGTCCCGCAGGGCATGGCGTACGCGGAACTCTCCGGCCTCCCCGCCATCACCGGTCTCTACACGACCGTCGTCTGCCTCGTCGCGTACGCCCTTGTGGGACCGTCGCCGATCCTCGTCCTGGGCCCTGATTCGGCGCTCGGCCCGATGATCGCCGCGACCATCCTGCCGCTCGCGTCGGGCAGCCAGGAGTTGGCAATCGCGCTCGCGGGGATGCTCGGCCTCCTCGTCGGGCTGGTGACCGTGGGGGCGGGCGTGGCAAAGCTCGGCTTCGTGGCCGACCTGCTCTCCCGCCCGGTCCGGACCGGGTACCTCGCAGGTTTGGCAGTCACCATCTTCATCGGCCAGCTGCCGAAGCTGTTCGGGTTCAAAACGGACGCGAACGGCCTCGTGGACGAACTCGTCAAATTCCTTCAGAACCTCGACGAGACGAACCCCTGGGCGCTCGGCATCGGGCTGCTCAGTCTGGCGATCATTCTTGGCCTCAAGCGCCTGTCACCGCGGACCCCGGGCATCCTGATCGCCGTGGTCGTTTCGATCGCGCTTTCGATCATCCTCGACCTTGCCGCCCGCGGCGTCGCAGTGATCGGCGTGCTGCCCCAGGGATTCCCGGTGCCGTCGATTCCGAACGTCCCGCTGTCCGACATCCCGCTGCTGATAGCCGGAGCGGTCGGGATCTCGCTCGTCGCCATCGGTGACACCATCTCGACCTCCGGCGCCTTCGCCCAGCGGGGAGGCTACGAGGTCGACGCCAACCAGGAACTGGCGGGGATCGGTTCCGCAAACCTGGCCGCCGGCCTGTTCAGCGGCTTCCCGGTGAGCACGAGCGGGTCGCGGACGGCCGTGGCCGAGCAGTCCGGTGCGAAGACGCAGCTGACGGGACTGGTAGCTGCCGCGCTCGTGCTCCTGATGCTGCTGTTCGTGCCGGGCCTCGTCCAGTTCATGCCGCAGCCGGTCCTGGCGGCGCTCGTGATCGCTGCGTCATTGAGCCTGTTCGACGTCGCCGAGCTGCGCCGTCTCTATCGCGTCCGGAAAACCGAGTTCGCGCTCGCGGTCGTCTGCCTTCTCGGCGTCGCCTTTCTCGGCGTCCTCCAGGGCATCATCGTGGCGGTCGCACTGTCGGTGATCTACATCTTCAAGCGTGCCTGGACGCCGCACTCGGCAGTGCTGGGGAAGGTGCCGGGCACCCCCGGCTACCACAACGTCCATCGCTACCCGGATGCGCGGCAGATCCCCGGCCTGCTCATCATCCGCTGGTCGGCGCCGCTGTTCTTCGCCAACGCGAACCAGTTCCGCGACCTGATCCGCGACCTCGTCAAGGCGTCGGCGACACCGCCAACATGGGTCCTTGTCGCCGCCGAGCCGATCACCGATATCGACACCACCGCCGGCGCGATGCTCGCGGATCTCGACCTCGAGCTGCACTCGGAAAACATGCACCTCGTGTTCGCAGAGCTCCAGTCGAGTGTCCGCGAGGTGATCGCGAAGTACGGGCTCGTCGAAACCATCGAGGAGGGCCACTTCTTCCCCTCGGTGACCGAGGCGGTCAAGGCATTCCGGCGCGAGGTGGCCAGGAACGAGACGGCAGGCCCGACAGCCGGCCCGGAAGCGGCGCCGGTCGCACCGATCGCCGGAGACACGACGCCGGACGGTCCCACCGGCGCCTGACGACAAGCGTCGCTCAAGGATCAGGACAGCCGGGTGGCTACGCCGTTGTCGTGGTCATGCCCGGTGCTCTGCGAGCAGCGCCGCCACCGCTGCGGCAAGTTCGGGCACGTCGAGCATGATCGCCGTCCAGACGACCTCGTCGTCCACCACGTCGTATCCGTGTGCCAAGACGTTCCGAAACCCGACGATGCGGCCGATGTCCGGTATCCGCCCGGCAAGCTCCGGATCAACGCGCGCCAACCGATTCAGTGCCTCACCGATGATCCCCAGCTGCCGCTCGACGGCGGATCGCATCATCGCGTTCGAGCGATACGACGCGAGGTCGCCGAAGCGGTGAAATGGTCGATCAGTGCCGCCGCTTCGAGGACATCGGCAAGGTACGCACGGGCATCACGCCGCATAGACCGGCTCGCGCGTCGCCTCGATGTCTGCCTTGATGTAGGGGTTCCGTATGGCCGAGGGCATGACGAGGTCCACCGGGCGGCCGAGGAGATCTGCCAGGGCCTCTCGCAGGTCCATGTACGCGTGGAACGTGTTGAGATCCGGGTCCTTCTCGAACTCGACCAGAAAGTCCACGTCACTTCGACCCGGATCGAAGTCGTCACGAATCGCCGATCCGAACACGTCCAGGCGTCGCACGCGATACCGGCGGCAAAGGGCTTCGATCTGAGCGCGCTTCTTGTCGATCAGCGTGGGCATCGGTCCGGCCTCCGGGGGGAGTCTACTCGGGCACACGAGGCGCCGGCAGGAATGCGACCGGCAGGGACGGCTCCAATGGCTACGACCGAGCTAACCCAGCGGGCTTCGCCGCCGCGACCGGGTCAGGACAGCCGGCAGGCCTGGACAAATTCATTCGACGACCATGAACCCGGGCGTGGCCGAGGCGGCCCGGCGCAGCGCGGCCGTCCTCCTGGCCTGCTCGGCCGTACATCAGCGAACCGTGCGTCGTGCGTTGTTTGCGCGTCCCAAACCGCGACCCTATACGGCGCCGGGGACCGGTCCCTCGCGCAGGCCGAACACATTGCCGTCCGGGTCCTTGAACCACGCACCGCGAGCCGGGCCGATCTGCGCAATGAAGTTGACCGTCTTCGGCGTCTCGTATTCCTCGAAGGCGACCCCGCGGGAGGTGAGATCGCGGATGACCGCCTCGAGGTCGTCAACCTCGAAGTGCGCCACCGTCTGACCGACGTTCGGCTGCCCGCGTCGCACCGATAGTTGCGTCCCCTTGCCGGCGCCGAAGCGGAAGGCGAACGGCTGCTCGTCGAGCAGCGGCAGAGCGAGCTGTTCGGCAAAGAACCGCTTCGCCCGATCAAGGTCGGTCACCGCAACGGTCGTCACCACCATGGCATCGGAAAGCACGATCTTCACCTCAATTGCGAACAGGACGCCGCGCCCGGCCCGGTGCCGGCGACGCCGACCTGCCTGAGCGAACGCCGAGTATATGGCGCGCGCAGACACCACCGGCGCGGGGCCTGCGATGCCGTTCGGTGGCCGCGATGCCGTTCGGTGAGCGCGATCGCGCCCCGTGCGCCTTGATGCACGGCACTCTCCCGCGGCGCCGATCAGGGGTTCGTCGACCCGGTGTAGGTCTGTGCCGGGACGACCTCCACGGTGATCGTCGCGCTGGCTCCCTGGGCCTGCAGGTCGGCCAGTAGCGCGGACATGGGCGGGAGCGTGCCCTCGCCTCCGATGTTGGCCGTGACGGTGCCGTTGTCCGCCTTGATCGAGATGACCTTGTAGCCCGTCCCGTCGAGCCACGTCGAGACCGCGCTGCTCGCCTGCTGCTCGAGGATGTCGTCTGTAATGACGTGGTAGCTGGTGATCCCGAGCGGGACGATGACCAGGGCCATCGCGACGAGGATCACGAGGATCGCCGACCGGCGGGCGGCACGAGTGCGCTGGCGCATGGACACGCTCCCATACCCCATCAGCCCCAGGAGGACGACGCCGGCCGCCACGATCGCCACGAAGTTCGTGAAGAAGAGCAGGAAGGCGCCGCCGGCGAGTCTCGGCTCTCCGGCCAGCAGGAGGATGCCGGACGCCGCTAGCGGGGGGACCAGCGAAACGGCGATCGCGACCCCGGGGAGGGCGTCCGAGACATCTTCGCGTCCGATCGCGAATGCCCCGGCGGCCCCCGCGGCCAGCGCGACGACGAGGTCGAGGAGTCGAGGCGTGGTGCGGGCGAGGATCTCCGGGGTCGTTCGGCCGCTCTCCGGAACGAACAGCGCCATCCCCGCCGCAAGCGACATGACGACGACGACGCCGATGGCCACGATGATCACGGAGCGGACGACATTGCGCCCGTCTCCGGTCACGATGGCGAGCGAGGCGGCCATCATGGGTGTCATGAGGGGCGCGACGATCATCGCCCCGATGATCACCGCCGACGAGTTCCCGATCAGCCCGCCGGCAGCGATGATGGTCGACAGGCACAGCAGCATGAAGAACCTGAGGAGGCGATCACCGACCGGCGGACGGTCGAACAGGAGTTTGCCGCCGAGGTGCTCGAGGTCAGCGGGGAGTGGTGGGCCTCCATGGAGCAGATCGGCGATCCGCGCGAGTACCATCCTCGTCAACCTCCCTTGCTCTCCCTCACGTGAGCGCCGCCGACGGTCGGCAATGCCGCCGGCCGCGTCCTTCTCGCAACTGTGCCGGGCCGCCGGGCCGCCGCGACGTCGCCCGGAGGCATTATGCGGTCCGTTCATGGCAGTCCGCGCGGCTTGAGATCCGGGGAGGGACATCCTCATGGATACTGGCGCCGTGTCCCGTCAACCGACGTTCCACTCCGCGGGCGATCCCAGGTGCGGCGCCGCATACCCGGTGATTTCGGCGTGACCGAGCGGGCGTCCGCCCCGGAGAAGGTGATCGGGGAGTCACGGTGGCCGATGGCGATCGCGGTCTCTGTGCTGATCGGCGCGACGGTCGTCGCCCCGAGCCAGTTCGCCGGCGGGTTCGTATGGGTTATTGCCGCCATCGAAGCACTGCTGCTGGCAGCCCTGATCATCGGCGACCCGGGCCGAAATCGACCGCCGCAGCAGGTGGTTGCACCGAACCGGCGTGCTCCTCGTCGCGGTCCTTGTCAGTGGTGCGCTTTTCGCCACCGGTCTACTCATCCACGACCTCGTCACGGGGTCGGAGATCACGAACAACGCGGGGCCGTTGTTGATCGCCGGCGCCAAGGTCTGGCTCGCCAACAACATCGCGTTCGCGCTGCTCTACTGGCAGATGGACGGCGGGGGGGCGGCCCAGCGTGCACACGGCCTGCCCAGATACCCGGACTTCGCGTTCCCCCAGATCTCCAACCCCGACCTTGCACCGCCCGACTGGCGGCCGCGGTTCGTGGACTACCTCTACATCGGGTTCACGACGGCGAATGCCTTCAGTCCGACCGACACACTGCCGCTGACAGCCAGGGCGAAGCTTGCCATGGGTGTCCAGGCGCTCGTCTCGTTCGTGATCGTGGGCCTGGTCATCGCGCGGGCCGTGAACGTGTTCAAGTAGCCGACGCGGCCCGCCGCTGCCCGGACCGTCGGGTATCGAACGGGTTCCGCCCAAGTGGAATAGCAGTCTTACGGCGCGGCACGCACTCGGGGACCCGTGACGGTTCGGGTGCTTAACCATATCGATAACCGGCACGGACCAGATTTCCGGTCCAGGTTCCGCACGACGACTGTTGGGTGCCGCCCCCAGGAACCTCGGGAAAGGACACAGCATGCGTCTCAGACTCCTCACCGCGGCTCTGCTACTCATGGTCGGCATCGGTGCGGTCGGGTACGTCATTCTCGAACCGTCCGCGACCGCGAACTCAACCTCCCAGTACCTCACGGCGCAGGCCACGGTCACCAACGTCGTGCAGCAGGCCGTGGCCACCGGTTCGGTGGCTGCCTCGACAACCTATGGCCTCGGGTTCGGCCGCCAGCCCGACGTGGTCACGGGGACGTCCAGTTCGACCTCGTCAAGCAGCTCGAGCGGCAGCACGACCTGGGTCGTCAGCGCGGTGAACGTCACCGTCGGTGAGCCGGTCACCGCCGGCGAGGTGCTGGCCACCGCGGACGGCTCCAGTGCGCAGCTCGCGCTCCAGGTCGCCCAGGCCAACCTCGCGGCGGCGCAGGACAAGCTGGCCACCGACAAGGCCTCGCCCAACGCGGCCCAGAAGGCGGCCGCCAGGATCGCCCTCCAGCAGGCCCAGAACTCACTGACGAGCTCGGAGCAATCGGCGGCGGACGCCGCCAGGCAGGCCGCGCTGACTGTCCAGAGTGCAAGGACCGCCGTCACCACGGCCGAGAACCAGCTGGCCACGGATACGACCGCCAAGGCCCCGGCGGCGACCCTTACGGCGGACCGGAAGGCGATCACGCAGGCCAGGCAGTCGCTGGCGCAGGCGGAGGCGCAGGCCGCCTCCTCCAATCAGCAGTCCTCCAGCGGGGTGACCAACGCCAGGCTCTCACTCAAGTCGGCGCAGAACACCTACAAGACGGCCCTCCTGCCGGCGACGGCCGCCACCATCGCGTCCGACGAGGCCGCGGTGGCGAGCGCGCAGGAAGCGGTCAACACCGCCCAGACGACCCTCGGCGGTGACCAGATCACCGCGCCCGCCGCCGGCACGGTCGTGAGCGTCAGCCTGGTCAACGGCCTGCCGGCGCCCGCCGGCGACGCCATCGACATCGAGACCGGGCAGATGAACGTGACGGCCGACTTCCCTGAGTCGTCGATGCCGTCGCTCAAGGTCGGCCAGGCCGCCTCGGTCAGCATCACCGCGCTGGGCCAGACGGTGGCCGGCACGGTCAGCCAGATCACGCCGGTGGCGGCGACGTCCGGCACCTCGACCGTGGTGACCTTCGCCGTGACCGTGACGCTGGGCAGCAGTCCTGCCGCGCTGCGCTCCGGGATGTCGGCCACCGTCGCGATCACCACCGCGAGCGCCACGGGCGTCGTCGCGGTGCCCTCCATCGCGCTCCTTGGCAGCGCCGGCAACTACGACGTGCGTGTCATCGACTCCAGTGGCAATGTCTCGGTGGTGCCGGTCCAGGTGGGTCTCGTCACCAGCAGTCTGGCCGAGATCCAGAGCGGGCTGAAGGCCGGTGACACGGTCATCACGGGTTCCTCGACGGCTCGGACCGGTACGACCACGAGCACGGGCGGTGGCTTCGGCGGCCTCGGCGGCCTGGGCGGCGGCGGCGTGCGGTTCTCTGGCGGCGGTGCCGGCAGCGCGGCCGGACGATGATCGGCCTCCACAGCGCGCCGGCGGACCGTCCCCCGGCGCCGGTCCCCGGGGCGGCACCGGCCGACCTGCCCGGAAATGCGCCGCTGATCGACATCCGTGGCATCACCCGCGTCTACCAGCTCGGTCACATGACCGTGGAGGCACTGCGGGGCGTGGACCTCGCCGTGCGCCAGGGCGAGTTCGTCGCCATCATCGGACCCTCGGGATCCGGCAAGACCACCCTGATGAACATCATCGGCTGCCTCGATCGCCCCACCGCGGGCTCGTATCGCCTCGGCGGCGTGGACGTGGCCACCCTCGACGACGACGGCCTGGCCCGCCTGCGCAGCCAGACCATCGGCTTCGTGTTCCAGAACTACAACCTGCTGTCGCGCACGTCGGCCCTCGAGAACGTCGAGACGCCCCTGCTGTACCAGGGCGTCAAGCGTCGCGAGCGCGAGGCGCGGGCCCGCGAGGCGCTCGACGTGCTGGGCATGGGCGACCGCCTGCGGCACCAGCCCTCCGAGCTGTCCGGCGGCCAGCAGCAGCGCGTGGCCATCGCCCGCGCCCTCGTGACACGACCCGCCCTCATCCTCGCCGACGAGCCGACCGGCAACCTCGACAGCGTCGCCGGCGCGGAGGTGATGGAACGCCTCCACGAGCTCAACCGGGCCGGTCGCACGATCGTGCTGATCACCCACGACGCGGACGTGGCCGTCATGGCCAACCGCCAGATCCACGTGCGCGACGGGAGGATCGTCTCGTGAACACCCTGGAGACTCATCCGCCTGGCGCTCTCGCGCCTCGGCACCGCCCGCCTGCGGGCGACGCTCACGATGCTCGGGGTGATCATCGGCGTCGGGTCGGTGGTCGCGCTGGTGGCCGTCGGCCAGGGCGCCACGGCCGGCATCACCTCCCAGCTCCAGGGCCTCGGCACCAACCTGCTGACCGTCACCCCCGGTGCCAGCTTCTCCGGCTTCACGCGCGGTGCGGCGGGCTCCGCCAACACGCTCACGCGTGGCCGACGCCACCGCCATCGCGGGCCTGCCCGGCATCGCCGCGGTCGAGCCCGAGGTGTCGACCTCGGGGCCTCATCGTGGCCGGCTCGCTCAACGAGACGACTTCGATCATCGGCACCAACGCGAACTACCAGATGGTGCGCGCCTACAGCATCTGGCAGGGCTCGTTCCTGACCCAGGCCTCGGTGGACAACAGGCTGCGCGTGGCGGTGCTGGGCGCGACCACCGCCGACACGCTCGGCCTGGGCGCAGGCGTCCATCGGCTCGACCATCCAGATCGAGGGCCTGCCGTTCCAGGTGGTCGGCATCCTGCAGGCCAAGGGCACGTCGGCCGCCACCAGCCAGGACGACCAGGTGCTCATCCCCTTCACCACTGCGCAGCAGCTACTTCGTGGCCGGCGACAACGTCCGCTCGATCGGCATCAGCGTCGCGTCCGCCGACCAGATCGACCGCCGTCCAGGCGTCGGTGCACGAACCTGCTCGAGCAGCGTCACGGCATCGCCGCGCGGCGGCACCGACGACTTCACCATCGCCGACCAGGCCCAGCTGCTCGGCACCGTCAACTCGGTGAGCGGGCTGCTGACCCTCCTGCTCGGTGGCATCGCCTCGATCTCGCTGCTGGTGGGCGGCATCGGGATCATGAACATCATGCTGGTCTCGGTCCGCGAGCGAACCCGCGAGATCGGCGTGCGCAAGGCCATCGGGGCGCGCGGCCGGGACATCCTCGCGCAGTTCCTCGTCGAGGCGCTGACGCTGTCCGTGCTGGGCGGTTGCATCGGCGTCATCGCCGGGATCGGCGTCTCGTACCTCATCGGCCGGCTCGCCGGCTGGGGGTTCGTGTTCAACCCACTCACCGTCGTGGTCGCCATCGCTCTTCAGTCTGCTGGTCGGAACCGTCTTCGGTGTCTGGCCGGCGCGCCAGGCGGCGCGCCTCGATCCCATCGTCGCGCTTCGGTACGAATAGACCGTCATCAATACAGGAGAATCCATGGACGCGTACGACAACCAGTCGAACCAGCAGCAGGGAGCCTCGCAGCCGCCGCCGGTGTGGAACAGCAGCGGACCGGCGAGCGCTCCGCCGCGCGCGAGTGTCTCGGACTTCGCCCCGCTGCCAATCCAATCCATCGCGCCAAAACCAGCCAAGGCCAGGTCTTCGAGAGCACTCAACGTCCTGCTGGGATTCGCGATGGTGGTGGCCCTCGGAGGCGTCGCATTCGCGGCGGGCCGCTGTCAGCGCCCCGGCGGCCGCTTCCACGGGCGGCGGATTCCGCGGCACGGCCGGCGGGAGCTTCGCGCCCGGCGCCGGCGGCCTGGGTCGAGGATTCGGCTCGGGGGGCTGACCGGGACGGTGACTGCCGTCACGCCCACCGGCATCACGATCGCAGTCGGGCAGACCACCGTTAACGTTGCGACGGACGGCTCGACCACCTATCACACCCAGGCACCGGGGAGCGCGAGTGACGTGACGGTGGGTTCGACGGTCCAGGTCCAATTCGGCAGACCGGCACACCGGCGGCGGCGGTTCTGCACGCCCCAGCCTGGCACCCGGCGCCACGACGCCCACCCTGGGTCCGGCCACGAGCATCACGGTCCAGGCCCAGTAGAGCAGCGGCGTGTTCGGTCGCTGACAACAAAATACGGATCGGGCGCCGGGTACATTGCCCAGGCGCCCGATTCCGCGTTCCGTCCGGTGGCGATCAGCCTTCGGCGGCAGGAGCCTCAGCGGCAGGGGCATCAGCGGCCGCCGGCGCGGCTGCGGCCACGGCCTCGAGGGCGTCGTCCGACACCGGGTGCGTCTCCGCCGTCCCACCCAACTTGGTGAGCTGCTGGAAGATCATCGCGGCCTCTTCCTCGGACTCCACGAGGGTGCCCACGCCGGCCTTGCCGCCGGCGAGCTCACCCGCGATTCGCTCTCGGTCCATGTCGGTGAGGCCCAGGCCCTTGTGGTGGAAGTGGCCGATGAGTGCGCCGCCGATGATCCCGACGAGCAGCGTCGGCGGTGTCACGGCCGCCAGGACCAGGCCGATGCCGGCGCCCTTGCCGCCGCTCGTCTGACCCAGCCGGTGCTCCTTGATCTGGCCGTCCTCGCCGACGACAAGGACGCCGATGGGACGGTGCGGGACGTCGCTTTCCTTCTCCCACGCCTTCAGCGACGCGACGGCCGTATCGGCGGCAGCTTCGTCGGGGAAGATCGCCAGGACCAGAGACATGTCAGCCATTTTCCTGAGTCCCCTTCTGTCTATGCGAGGCGAATTCGCTCGCGGTTCTTTGGATGCCCTTGACTGGACGCGATGATAGGAGCGGTGGGATGCCGTGCTCCGGACTGCGGCGGGCCACCCGGTCTACCCTCTGGGCTCACCCGGCCAGGGTAGCCCCGGTGCGGGTCATCTCGGCATTCACGCCCGACCTGCCCCCGAGGCTCCGCTGACAGTTCCGGGCTGGTCCGTCGTGCGTTACTGCCGTGCCATATGGGCCCGCAGCTCGGCCTCCGGGTCGATGATCAGCTCGCCGCTGACGTCCACGACCACCTTCTCGAGGCCGCCGGTAAACGCGGACGGGCTCCGGTACTCCGGGGTCACCGGAGATCCTGGGTTGTGCCCACAGCTCACGCCACCGGGGTTGAACATGAACGGCGTCGTGTACGGCGCGTCGGCGCTGGCGACCAGCGCCCCGTCCACGTAGAGCTGGAGCCGTCCGGGGACGCCCCGGCCGTGCGGCATGTCGGGCTGCCCGGTGGGCTCGAACTCGAAGCGGAGCTCGTGGTGTCCGGCCGGGAGCGGATCGGGCGACGAGACCATGAACCGCTCCCGGGCGACGTAGTTGTGGACGTAGTGCAGCCGATTGTCCTTGATATAGAGCGAGTAGCCTCCCGCCGCCGTGCCCTGGCAGAACAGGACGCCCTCGGCGCCGCCGTCGGGGATCTCGACCGACGCCGTGATGCTGTGCGGGCGGTTGAACAGGCGCGGCGCGGCGAAGTTGGGGATGGACTGGGTGCCGGGGCGGTAGGTGTACTGGTCGCGGGGCGGCGCGATGAGCGGCTTCTCCGCGATGACTCTGGCGAGACCGGATCCGTCCACCGGCATCACGTCGTACTTGCCCGCCTCGACGTACCAGGTCCCGATGAGCTCGATGAGCTTGTCACGGTGCTCTGCCGCAAGGTCGTGGTTCTCCGCCGGGTCCTCGTCTATGTGGTAAAGCTCCCAGCCGGTCGCGTCGAGCTTCGTCAACGTCTCGGCCGAGATCGGGTTGCCGAACCCGGTGCCGGCCTCGGCGAACGAGGGGCCCGGCCACGGGCACACTGCTCGCCAGCCATCCTTGTAGATGGCCCGGTGGCCGAGCATCTCGAAGTACTGGACATGGTGGCGGCTGGGCGCGTCGGAGTCGTCGAGCGCGTGGGCGAAACTCACGCCCTGGATTGCCGACTGGGTGACGCCGCGGATCGCGGCCGGCGGTTCGACGCCCAGGAGGTCGAGGATCGTGGGCACCATGTCGATGATATGGGCGTACTGCGGGCGCACCTCGCCGCGCGCCCTGATCCCAGCCGGCCAGGAGACGATGAACGGGTCGGTGGAGCCGCCCCGGTACGTTTCGCGCTTCCAGCGCCGGAATGGGGTATTGCCCGCAAACGTCCAGCCCCACGGGTAGTGGTTGAAGTGGTCCGGGCCGCCGATCTCGTCGATGACGGCCAGGCTCTCCTCGAGCGTCTCCTGGGCGTTGTTGAAGAACTGCGCCTCGTTGGTCGTCCCGGTCGCGCCGCCCTCAGCGCTTGCGCCGTTGTCGCTGATGACCATGACGATCGTGTTGTCGAGCACCCCCTGCTCCCGCAGGAACTTGAGCAGCCGGCCGAGGTGGTGGTCCGTGTGGCTCAGGAAGCCCGCGAACACCTCCATCATCCGGGCCGAGAGCCGGCGGGCCTCGGGCGACAGCGAGTCCCATTCCGGCACATCCGGGTCGTGGCGCGACAGCTCGGCGTGGGGCGGCAGGATGCCGAGCTCCTTCTGGCGGGCGAACACCACCTCCCGGTAGGCATCCCAGCCGTCGTCGAACTGCCCGGCGTACCTGTCCGCCCACTCCTTGGGCACGTGGTGCGGCGCATGGGTAGCCCCGAAGCAGAGGTGGAGGTAGAAGGGTTTGTCGGGATCGATCTGGCGGAGGTCCGTGATGAACTCGATCGACTTGTCGACCAGGTCCTCCGTGAGGTGGTAGCCCTCCTCGGGCGTCCGCGGCGGCTCGACCGGGTGGTTGTCGTAGACGAGATCCGGGTACCACTGGCTCGTGTCACCGCCCAGGAAGCCGTAGAACCGTTGGAAGCCGCGCCCCAGCGGCCAGCGGTCGTACGGGCCGGCCGCCGTCTCCTGGACACTCGGGGTGAGGTGCCACTTGCCGACCATGTAGGTGCCGTAGCCATGCTCGAGCAGCATCTCCGAGAGGAGGCCGTTTTCGAACGGCATGATCCCGTTGTAGCCCGGGTAGCCCGTGGCGAACTCGGTGATGCACGCCATGCCGTTGCTGTGATGGTTCCGCCCCGTGACGATGCACGCGCGGCTGGGCGAGCAGAGCGCCGTTGTGTGCATGTTGGAAAAGCGCAGGCCGTCCGCAGCCAGGGCGTCAAAGGTGGGCGTCGCGATGGGGCTGCCGTAGCACCCGAGCTGCCCGAAGCCGGTGTCGTCGAGCACAACAAACAGGACATTCGGGGCGCCGGGCCGGGCTCTCGTCGGCGCCGGCCAGGCGGGGCTCGACTCATCGACGGTCCGGCCGATGACGCCGGGGAAACCAGCGCCTGCGGCGTATTCAACGATGGGCATCGTGCTCTCCTTCCCTGCCACGGCAGTTCTCGTTGATCCCTCGGGCGGTGTCGGCGCTCGGGACAAGGGCCGGATTCGATCGTGTCGTGCCGCGAGATCTCGGCGCATCGACCCGATGGGGTGATCTTCGGACCATATCGAGCTTCGGACGACGGCGGTTCCCGAGTCTCGGACGGCGCCACGCATCTGTGACCCGGGCGTCATTATGACCGCGAACGGGACGGAGCGGTCAGGCGAGGAGTGGTGATGAGCGAGCTGATTGATCGTGAACGTGACTCCACGACGGGCACCTCGGAGTCGGCGCCCGACGTCCCGACGATCGTCACCGAGGCCGGGCGCCAGTTGCGAGCCCCTTGGGCGGCAGGAATTGCCGGCGTCCTCTTCGCGATCATGTTCACCGCAGCCCTCTGGCTTCTGCGCAACCAGCCGATGATGACCGCCGACGACGCCGGACTCATTCGGCTGTTCGCGAACGGGGAGGATCTCGGGGCCCTGATCGGCGGGCTGTACCTGGCGCCGTTCGCCGGCATCATGTTCCTGTGGTTCATCGCAGTCATTCGCGACCAGGTCGGGGAGCGCGAGGACCGCTTCTTCGCGACGGTTTTCCTCGGCAGCGGCCTGATCTTCGTGGCGATGCTGTTCACGACGGCCGCGGTCGCGAGCATCCCCGTCGTCGGCTCCCGCTACCTGGGCCTGCCGCCGCCGACCGCCGCCGAGATCGTGGTCCTGCGCGAGTTCTCATACGGGCTCCTGTTCGCGTTCTCAACCCGCGCAGCGGCAGTATTCCTCTTCGCCACCGCGACCATCGGGGTCAGGAGCGGCGCGTTTCCCCGGTGGTTCGCATGGACCGGGTACGCGCTCGGAGTGGTGCTGTTCGTGGCCGTGTCGTTCCTGGAGTGGAGCATCCTGGTTCTTCCGGCCTGGGTGGCGGTCGTCAGCGTGTTCATCCTGCGTCGGGAGAGGGCGCGTCGCCAGACGGCGTGACGAGTCGATCGGCCGGGGCCGTCACGCACCTGTGCCTGCCGTTGCGTGGCGGATCGGAGGCACGTCGTTTCCGCGAGAAGGTCGACCGGGACGTGGCAGGATCCCGTCGCAGTCGTCTCCGGCTGAGATCGTCTGACCCGGCGGTGAGGTCGGACAGCTCGCTCGCCCGGTGCGCGCGACGGGATCCTGCGGCTGGAGTCGCCGCGCACGACCGCTCCAGCATTGCCGGTCGCCGACCTTCCAGTTGGCCGCGGCCGTACGCCCGAGCCCAAGGGGCGGGGCGTCCGACAGTTTGTCCTCGCGAGGGGAGTCCGTCATGACGATCTGTCATCCGCTGGAGGCCCACTGGGCCGGCTCGACAGTCCCCCTTCGGAGGATGCCGGCGTGAGGCCGGTCGCCCACCATCTACACTCGACACGCGGCATCGTCTCCGAGCGCGACGACCGGTCGGGATCACCAACGATGGAGGAAGCGATGAGCGAGGGAAGCAAGCACGTGGTCCTGGCAATCTTCCGGGACGAGGCGGCCGCGGACGCGGCAGCCGAGGGGCTCAAGGGCTGGGAGCAGGCGAGCGACAAGAGCATCAGGCTGGACGCCGTGGGCATCCTGGTGCTCGACGAGCACGGCGACATCAAGGCGGACAAGGTGGGCCACCGCACCAGCGGAAAGGGAGCCGGGATCGGGCTGGTCCTGGCGATGCTGACCCCGATCGGGCTGGCCGGCGGGATCATCGGCGGCGGCATCCTCGGTGCGCTGCATCACAAGGGCCTCGGCCTCTCGGACGGGGATCGCGAGCGCCTTGCCAGCGAACTGCAGGGCGGCAGGGCCGCGGTGGGCGTACTCGCCGAGTGGTACGAATCGGACGCCATCTCGGCCAAGCTTGCCGAACTCGGCGGCATTCCGGAGGTCCACGCCCTCGACGACGAGTCGGTCGCCGAGGTCGACGCAGCCGCCGAGGACGCTCCGGCCGCCGAGGTCGACGCTGCCGCCGACGCCGCTCCGGCCGCCGCCGACGCTCCGTCCGCCGACCCGGCTCCGGCCGCCCAGGCCGCCGAGGCCGCCGACCCGGCTCCGGCCGCGGAGGCCGACGCTCCGGCCGCCGACCCGGCTCCGGCCGCGGAGGCCGACGCTCCGTCCGCCTGACGCCGAACAGGCCCGAGGTCGATCAGGTCGATCAGGTCGGGCCGGAGGGCCGCCCGGGATTGACCCGAGCGCCATCGTCATCGTTCGGCCGAAACGTGGCAGGATCCCGTCGCAGCGTCCCCAGGTGAGTTCATCTGACCCAGCGGGGAGGTCGGACAGCTCGCTCACCTGGTGCGCGCGACGGGATCCTGTTGGCTGGAACCGCCGTGCACGACGGCTACAGCATGGCCGATCCGACCATCCGTGGTTGGTGTCGGCCCCCGCCCAGTCCCCCTGGTCGGGCGTCGCGGAATTGTGTCCGCCCTCCTGCGTCGTGTCATTACGATTCGTAATCCGGGCCCGTCCGCCGGGGCCCGGTCAGTCGAGCTGCTCCCGAGCTTCCTCCGTCGTGTCCCAGCCCTGGTTCGAGAAGGTGGGGATGAACCGGTAGCCTCGCCCGGGTACCGTGGCGATGAAGCGCGGACGCCGGTAGTCGTTCTGGAGCTTGATGCGCAGGCTGCGCACGTGGCGGTCCACGATGTTGCTCTCGGACATGAAGTCGGTGCCCCAGATGGCATCGATGATCTCGTCCCGGGTCACCACGCGCCCCGCCCGACTGGCGAGGAGGTACAGCAGGCTCTGCTCGATGCCGCTGAGGTGGATGACCGAGTCACCGGCGCGCACCACACGATTGACGATGTCGATCTCGATCTCGCCGAGCCGGATGGTTGGGATGATCGGGAGATCCGTCCCGGACGCGCGGCGGCTGATGACGACGGACCGCGCGAGCAGCTCTTCCGGGGAGAACGGCACGGTCAGGATGTCGTCGACCCCGAGATCGAAGGCCTTGAGCTTCGTCTGCAGGTCACCGCGTCGTGTCAGGCCCAGGACCGGCGTCCGACTCTGCCGCAGGGTGTTCGAGGCGCCGAGCCGTCGCAGCAGCACGGCACTGTCCCCGCGGTCCATGTCGACCACGCCCAGGTGGGGGCGCCAGTGGGCGAGGATTGCCTCCGCCTCCGCGAAATCGGTCGCCGCCCGGACCACGAACAGGCCGTGATTGAGCGTCAGCTGAATGAGGTCCACGAGCAGGGGATGATCGTGGAGGACGAGAGCCCTGCGCGCCTCAACCGCATCCGGATTCACGTGGTCGACAGTCATGGTTCGCCGCTCACAACGTGCCGAAACGCCCGATACGACCGCATTCTACCCCCGCGGTGCAGTCATTCAAGTAACAGGGTGACGCTGTCGGAGCGCGCACCATCCTCCCAAATGGAGGATGTGCCGCACCCGGCCGTGTGGTCCAATCGTGCGCCTGGAAAGCAGCACAGCGTGCGGGTCGGTACCATCAGCGCGCGAGGTGCCGGACGGTTCGAGGCGAGCAGATTGCGGACGATGGACCGGTAGCTGCCCGACGCAGCGACGGGAGGAAAGGAGCGGAAGCATGCCATCCATGAGCGAGCCGGTCTGGACTGCGCTGAGCACCGACGCGCTCAAGGCACACGGAGTCGGTCAGTCCCAGGGACTGAGCGCCGCCGAGGACCTGCTGCAGATCCGGACAATCGAGAGGCCGGACCCGGCATTCGTCCCGACATCGGTTCCGGCATGAGCAGCAGCGCTGCCGGGCACCCGGCCGAGCCGCCGCCCGACCCCGCCCGACCTCAGGCGGTCTCATCGATTCCGCCACCAGCGGCCGAACCGTCGAACGATGCCCCGCGGCCCTACGCGGTCTCATCCGTTGCGCCACCGGCTACCGAGTCACCATCCGACACCGCGCGGCCCCACGCCGTCTCATCGATTCCGCCACCAGCGGCCGAACCGCTCGAACGATGCCCCGCGGCCCCACGCAGTCCCGTCGGTTCCGCCACCGGCTACCGAGCCACCATCCGACGCCACTCGACCTCAGGCAGCCACGGCCGGGCCACCGGGTCCGGTTCGCAGCCTGGAGATCCGGGGCGACGAGCTCTGGGCCGTCGCCGGCCGCAAGATCCTCGGATTCCACCTGGAACGCATGCTCCAGCGCGTGCCCGGGATCGTCGAGGGCGGCGGGGATTCAGAGGATGTGCACCAGATGCGCCTCTCCACCCGGCGGATGCGTGCCGCCTGGCGCGTCTTCGATGACAGCTACGATCCCGAGACCAGGAAGCGGTGCATCAATGACCTGCGCGCGATCGGCCGTGCGTTGGGTGCCGTGCGCGACCTCGATGTCCGGCTCGAGATCTTGGCCGCCCACCGGCAGCGGCGATCGCGTCGCGGGCGCATCCGCCTGGAGCCGCTGGCGGCGGCGTGGCGCAGCGAGCGCGAAGCGCGACACGCGGAGCTCGCGGACCTGCTGCACGGCGCCCCGTTCGGGTCGTTCGTAGAGGAGTATCGCTGGCTGACGACTCCGGTATCGCTGGGGCTCGTGCCGGATGTGCCCTATACGCCGGCAAGCGTGCGACAGCGGGTCGCGTCCCGCATCTGGCAGGCCTACGAGGCGGTCTGGGCCTTCGACGGGCGGGTGGATGGCGCCGACATCACCACGCTGCACGAGCTGCGCATCGCGGCAAAGCGGTTGCGGTACACGCTGGAATTCGCCCGCCTCCCGCTCGAGCCAGAGGCCGGTGCCCTGATCCGCCGGGTCGTGGCGCTCCAGGATCAACTGGGCGACGTACATGATCTCGACCTCGCCGCCCACCACGCCCGCGAATTCGTCGAGGCCCGACCGGGGATGGAACGCGACGAGCGTCGTGCCGTCGGCGTCCTTGTCACCACCCTCGATCAACGCGTGGCCCGGTTGAGCGGGTCGCTCGGGCCGAGGTGGCGCGAGGTGTGTGGCGCCGGATTCCGGGGCCGCCTGGGACGCGGGCTCGGCAGGCTCTGAGCGACCGACCCCCGCGCCGGCCCGCACCGCGCGGAGGAGGTCGGGAGGTGTGAGATCGCCGCCCCATGCGGACTGTGGCCGGCGGCAGATCGCGGAAGGGGTCTGCCGGTGGCCTCGCCCACCCGGTGCAGGTAGCTCGAGCCTGCCGTCCGGCCAGGGCAGGCTGCAGCGGCCACGGCCGACCGGTTCCTGAATGCCATCGGGACGCCCGGCCTGGGGATATCGACGCGACCGTCCCGGCGTCCGTGGCGGCACAATGCGCAGCGGCCCATGCCGGCGGTGTCTCGGCCGCGATGGCAATGGGAGCATCACTGCCATTGTCTCGTCGGTGGTGGCGTGGTTCGCCAGGGGCCGCGGCGACCGCGTGACGAGCGTCTGCGACTACCGCGACGAGCGCGAGGCCGCGGTGGCCGGAACGCTCGCAGCAGCCCCATGAATGGCACCCGATCACCAGGCGGGTTCCCAGCCTGGACGATTCGTCCTGCTCCCGCGGCGCCCGCCGGCCGCCGCCCGATCGGACCCGACGGTTCGCTCCGCCCCACGACGGGGCGGATACACTGCCGGTGATCGTTCCGTACCCGGAGACCCGCCCACATGCTCATCCTCGGCTGGATCGTCATCGCCCTGGTGGCCGGCTTCATCGCCGACTTCCTGGTGGGCCGCAAGCGCAAGTACGAACGCTGGGAACTGTTCGTGGTGGGCATGATCGGGTCGTTCGTGGGCGGCTTCATCTTCAACATCATCACCGGCGGCAGCTACGACCTGCACATCAGCGGCCTGCTCGGCTCGGTCATCGGCGCGATCATCGTGCTGCTGATCTACGGCCCGGTGCGCGACCAGCTGCGCAAGGGGGACGTGCCGGCAACGAAGTCAACGGTGCGACCGCGGCGCAAGTAACTCGTCCGCCAGCCGGCGGAAGCAGGCCGCCTGCGCTCATCTCACCCGTCGCCGCGGAGGCGCCGGCCGTTCACCTGGCGTGGAACCGCTCTCCGGGTGACGAGATCGGCGTCCCAGAGGCGCAGGATGTACGGTGAATTCGCAGCAGGCCCGTGAGAGACGCTTTCGGGCCGGCCGACCCCATTGGTTCGTCCAGCAGGCGCTCAGCGCGACCGTCGAGAACGGCCGCCTCACGCTCGCCGGGATGACGCCCGCCACGCTCTACTTCTCCGACCGCCCGCATCGCGCGGTCGGTCACATCAAGACGAAGGACTTCGTGGGCATCTGGGACCAGGGCGAGAACAGCTTCGCCGAGGATCCGCCCAACGCCGTGCTGGCGTTCCTGGAGGCCGGTGACGGCGAGCCTGAGGATGCCGTCGTGGTCATCCGCGACCCGCAGCTCGGCGAGGGTTCCATCAGCTACGCGGTGGAACTCCTCGAGGGCGCGCTTCCGACGTCGACCGGCGCCTGCACCCTGTTCATCGACCCGATCGGCCGGCCGCTGTCGCCGGTGTCCGTCGCGGGTGTCCGGCGCCGCCAGCGTCGTCGCTGAGCGTGATGCCACCGGGGTGGGCGGTGCCGTGAGGGGTGCCTCCGCCCCGGTCGCAATGGTCGAAAGACCGCGCCGCGCGAGTCGCCCATCGAGTTGGGAAGTGCGGAAGTCCGGCGGCCGCAGCGCCAGGCGCCGTGCCTGTCCTGCAACCCGGCGCCGATGGCCGTCACCTGCCGGCCGATCGCGGCGTTCCAGGCGTTCCCCCTCGGGGCGCCCGGTGCCCACGCGGCTTCGTAGCCGGCCGATTTCGCGTTCTTGGTGCGATCGACCCGATCACCTGCACGCGGATGCGTCGCCGGCGACCCGGGATCAGTTCGTACCGACCCCGGGTCTGCCGCCGTCGCGCGATCGGTCAGGCGCCAATTGGAGGGGTATCAATTCCCCCCATCGCCTCGGTAAACGCGACCGCCTCGGGTGCCTCGGGCGCCGCAGCCGCGACCGCGTCGAGCGCCTCGTCGCTCACTTCGTGGACTTCCGCCGTGCCACCCAGCTCGACGAGCTTGGCGGAGACTGCGGCGGCTTCGCCCGCGGGGGCCAGGACGCCCACGGCAGCCTTGCCACCTGCAAGCTCGGTGCCGATGCGCTCGCGGTCCTCTGGACTGAGCCCCAGGCCTTTGTGATGGAAGTGCCCGAGGATGCCGCCACCGACGAGGCCGGCGAGCAGCGTCGGAGGCGCCACGACCGCCAGGACGAGGCCGATGCCGGCGCCCTTCTTGCCGCTGCGCTGGCCCAGCTTGTGCTCCTTGATCTGGCCGTTCTCGTCCGCGACCAGGACGCCGATGGCGCCCAGCTTGATATCGTCACTGATGCTGTCCCACGTCTTCAGCGACTCGACGGCCGCATCTGCAGCAGCCTCGTCGGCAAAGATTCCCAGGACGAGCTCGTTGTCAGCCATTCCGGACTTCCTCCGTTCCCTGTGTGTGCCGCGCGGACGGTTGCCCGCGACAGCGTTGATCAGGGCCCCGCTGCTCCCCGATGAGCCGGGCGGGCGGCACCGCGAGGGTGCCCCGCACGGGCGCAAGACACGTAAAGGGGCGACCGCCTCGCGCGAGTCGCCCATCGTCGGGGACGTGTCGCAGATCAGCCCCAGGTCCCAACCTGGGACTGCTGCACAAACGGTGACCCGGGATCGCGTTGCGCGACCCCGGGTCGATTCTGGTCCGCTACTGGGTCAGGCCCCTGCCGGAGGCTCTGCGGGTGCCGCCGCCTCGGGTGCCGCCGCCTCGGGTGCCGCAGCCGCCTCGGGCGCAGCAGTCTCCTCGGGCGCCGTCTCTGCGACCGAAGCCAGCGCCTCATCGCTCACGTCGATGGCTTCCGCCTGCCCACCGAGAGCGGTGAGCTTGGCGGAGACCGCTGCGGCCTGGTCGGTCGTGACCAGGAGGCCGACGGCTGCCTTGCCGCCGCTGAGCTCCGCGCCGATGCGCTCGCGATCCTCGTTCGAGAGCCCCAGGCCCTTGTGATGGAAGTGCCCGAGGATGCCGCCGGCGAGGATCCCGGCGATCAGGGTGGGCGGCGTCAGTGCCGCCAGGATCAGGCCGACGCCGGCGCCCTTGCCGCCGCTGGTCTGGCCCAGCTTGTGCTCCTTGATCTTGCCGTTCTCGTCCGCGACGAGGACGCCGATGGCGCCGAGCTTGATCTCGTCGCTGATCGCATCCCACGTCTTCAGCGACTCGACGGCCGCATCCGCGGCAGCCTCGTCGGCGAAGAACCCAAGGACCAGTTGATTCTCTGCCATTCCCATCTCCTCACTCGTCGTTGTGCCGTGCAGGCATATGGCTGCACCTTAACACTGACATAACGTGGCGGGTGATTCCTGCCGATTGCGCCGCGGCCGGGGAACCAGCTCCGCTTGCACGGTCGGCGGACGCAGCTTCGTGTCCGGCAATGAGCGAAGCATCAAGGGATCGGGCTCTGCCGGGGTGGGTCGGTTGGTCCGGACATGATATGTGCTCCCGCGGCGCCCGCCGCCCGCCGCCCGATCGGACCCGTACGGTTCGCTCCGCCCCACGACGGGGCGGATACACTGCCGGTGATCGTTCCGTACCCGGAGACCCGCCCACATGCTCATCCTCGGCTGGATCGTCATCGCCCTGGTGGCCGGCTTCATCGCCGACTTCCTGGTGGGCCGCAAGCGCAAGTACGAACGCTGGGAACTGTTCGTGGTGGGCATGATCGGGTCGTTCGTGGGCGGCTTCATCTTCAACATCATCACCGGCGGCAGCTACGACCTGCACATCAGCGGCCTGCTCGGCTCGGTCATCGGCGCGATCATCGTGCTGCTGATCTACGGCCCGGTGCGCGACCAGCTGCGCAAGGGGGACGCGCCGGCAACGAAGTCAACGGTGCGACCGCGGCGCAAGTAACTCGTCCGCCAGCCGGCGGAAGCAGGCCGCCTGGCGCTCATCTCACCCGTCGCTGCGGAGGCGCGAGTAGACCACGCAGTCGACGGGGACGTCGTGGTGCATGTCCCAGGCGCGCAGCACGCCCTCCCGCTGGAACCCGGCGCGCTCAACCATGCGCTCGGATGGCTCGTTGCCGATCATGATGAAGCAGTCGATGCGGAAGACCGCTGTGGTTGCGAAGGTCCACTCCGTGACCACCCGGATTGCTCGCGTGCCCACGCCGCGCCCGCGTGCCCAGGCCACGAGCCAGCAGCCGAGCGTGGCCTGGTGGCCCTCCGGCCCGAAGCGGGTGATGGCCCCGAGCAATCGATCGGTCTCGGCCTCGACGATCGCGAAGGCCGCCCCGCTGCCATCTCGCCACATCGCCAGCGCCCCCTCGATGAATGCGTCCGCGTCCGCGGGGAGGTAGGGCTGCGGGATCGCCACCCAGCGCGCGATTTCCGGATCCTGGCAGGCCGCCAGTACGGCGGTCGCATCGGTACGGCGCCATGGCCGCAGGATGAATTCGTCGACGGCCAGGGTCGTGCCGGGTTCGCCTTCCAACCGGACCACTCATCTCCTGTCGCGTCGCGCGCGTCCCGATCAGGGGCGCCGGCCCACGAGCACCGCTCCCGGACATCGGACGGCCCCGGCGGAAATCATCGCCGGGGCCGTATTTCGTTGCCCCGGCCCGGCCGACCCGGGATGAGGAAGGGCAGACGCTAGAGCCCGAGGGCCTTCGCCTTCGCGGCGGTGTACTCCTCGTCGGTCAGGATGCCCTGGGAGTGGAGGTTCGCCAGGTTCTGCAGCTGCGCGGTGACGGGGTCCACGGCCGGCGGCGGCGGAGCCACCGGGGCGGCCGCGGCCGGCGGAGGAGCTGCGGCGGCCGCCTGCTGCGCCTGGAGCTCCGCGATCTCCTGGTCCTGGGCCGCCAGTTGGTCCTGTGTCGCCTGCTGCGAAGCCTGCGCCTGCGCGCTCTTGGTGCCGGCATGGTGCGCGACCCCGGCAACCGCCGCGACACCCACAATGCCGACTCCGCGTCGTCGTCTCATCATCACTCAGTTCCCTTTCGTTTGACGTCGACTCATCACGCCGGGACGGACCCGGCCTCGAGCTCCGCGTTCACCGCCTCGAGCACCTCGGGTGGGACGGTCTGCCGGCTGATCAGGAACCCACCGGCTCCCAACATCGCTTCCTTGAGCTTTTCCGCCCAGCGATGCTCGAACAGCAGGACGAGGGCAGAGGTGTTCGTCGGCAGGTCGGTGGCGATCTGGTCGACGTCCTCCTGGGTCAGGAGACCCATCAGGCCGTCCATCATCGGGGTGAACCCGGCGAAGCGCGGGTCGTCCTTGCTGTCGATCTCGATGGCCCGGGCGTTCCCGTCGATGTCCTTGGTGATGAACACGCCGTCCACCAGGGAGATGATGCCGGCATCGACGACCACCTGGATCTCCCTGGCGATCTCACCGTTGAACCGGTTCCCTTCGAATCCGATGACCGTGTATTCGAGCGGTCCCAACGTCATGGCTTCCTCCAAAATGCATCGCCCGCGCAGACAGGTTGTTCAGTATCGCGGCGAGGGACCGGGACGTTGGACCTCGCCCGGGCGAATAAGACTATACCCCGCCGTGGCTTCCGCGCCGGACCGGGTGCGCGCCCATGTCTGCGAGCCGCGGCTGGTTGCCCGAAGCAGCGATGCCCGGTACCTCCGGCTCACGGCCGCTCCTCGGCCGCCCAGGAGGTGCGGGAGGCCCGCGGCTCGGTCGCGCCCTCGAGCTCAGGCGCGCCAGATGGGAGGTCGGCCATCCTGCGCCCGTAGCGGGCGGCCAGCGGTGCGGCGCTGAGCCCGTGCAGGATCACCGAGAGGAGCACGGTCCAGGCCACGGTCGCGGACAGTGGACCGGAATCCACTCCGGCAGCGGCGAGGCCGTCCAGCCCGATCACCAGGAACACGATCGAGGCCAGCCCTCGCGGCCCGAACCAGCCGGTGAACAGCACCGTCGACGGCCGGAAGCGCGCGCCGGCGAGCGCGATGGCGACCGGCACCATCCGGATCACGGTGAGGCTCAGCACGGCATAGCCGAGCGAGGACGCGTCCCACAGGTCGGATCGCACCTTGCCCGCAAGGATGAGGCCGAACGCCGCCCATACCCCGATCGCCAGCAGCGAGCCCTGCACCTCGGTGAACCGGACCGCACCCTCCTCGCGCCGCCGGCTGCCTCGACCGAATGCCAGGCCGCCGACGAATGCGGCGATGAAGCCGTTTCCGCCGGCGCTCACGGAGACCAGGTAGCACGAACCCGCAAGCGCCAGCACGAAGAGCTGGCGCGAGACGGGCGACGTCCAGTGTCGCGCGTCGGCGAGCGTGAGCAGGAAACCGCCGGCGAAACCGACCCCCAGGCCGACGCCGACGCCGATCGCCGTTTCCGCGAGCGCCCCGGCAAGCCAGTCGCTGACGCCGGTCGCCTCCGCGGTCGCCAGCGCCAGTGCCAGGAACACGAACGGCGTGGCGATGCCGTCGTTGAGCCCGCTCTCGACGTTGAGCAGGCGGCGGATGCGCGCCGGCACGGCGGGGTTCGTGACGACGGGCTGACCGAGCGCCGCGTCGGTCGGCGCAAGCGCGGCGCCGATGAGCAGGGCGAGGCCCAGGGAGATGCCCGGGAACAGGAGGCCGGCCGCAAGGGTTCCGAGCACGATGGTCAACGGCAGCCCCACGAGCAGCAGCCGTGCAATGTGACCGGCGTCCTGCTGGACGGCACGAGCCCGGATCGTGGACGCATCGGCGAACAGCAGCAGCGTCAGGGTCACCTCCGCGAGGACCTTGATAGGTTCCGTGGTGGGCTCCACGGACACAGGCCCCAGCACGTCGTCGGACAGCACGAAGCCGATGGCAACGAAGGCCAGCGCTGGGCCCACCGAGAGCCGGTCGAGGCGGGCCGCGATGAGCGCATACCCCGCGATGACCAGCAGGAAGATGGTCAGCATCTCGACGGTCATCTGATCGCTCGGGCAAAGCAGGGGGCTCGGGTCCGGGCGGGCGAGAACCGAGGGCCGCGACCGAGGATCAGCGCCGCCCAGGATTGGACCATGCGGCAACCTTGCCACGCGGTTGCGTGTTGCGCCTCACGAGAACCGCACGAATACCGCCGCGACGGAGGACCAGGTGTCGATAGGACGGAGGCCCGGCTCTCGCATGAGGGGGCGCGGCGAATCAAAGGCGGCTCGGCAGGCACGGTGCGGTGGTCCCAATCCCGAGCGCAGACGCCGTCTGGGGGAGAACACGTCCGCGCTCGGGGCACTCTTGGGTGGCGGAAGGATGGACCTGCAATCGATTCGGCGCGAGAGCCGGACGGCGGCCAGAGCGGGCCGAACGTCCCGATCGTTCATCAAGGTTTCATGAAGACACGATGCCGGCGCCGATTGGTGGACCGACCGGCACTTGCGCGCAGACGCTCGCCGAATGGGTTCGATGAACAGCCGAGCCGGTAGCTCGCCCCCGTCAGAACGGCGTCGGGATGAACTTCAACGGCAGGTCCGGTTCCACGTACCTGCCCGCACGCTGGCGCTTCGGCAGCGTGATGTCGCGAGGCTGGAGCGGCTCGTACTGCACCCGGCTCAGCAGATGGCTGATGATGTTGAGCCGTCCCCGCTTCTTGTCGTCCGTGCGCGCGAGGTACCAGGGCGCCCACGGCGTGTCGGTCGCCGCCAGCATGGCGTCCCGGGCTCGCGAGTAGTCGTACCAGCGGCTGTACGACAACAGGTCCATGTCGCTCAGCTTCCAGATCTTCCGCGGGTCCTGGATGCGAGCCTCCAGGCGGCGGGTCTGCTCCTCGGGGCTGACCTCCAGCCAGTACTTGATCAGGATGATGCCGGCCTCGGTCATCGCCTTTTCGAATGCCGGCACCTGCTCGAGGAACTTCTGGCTCTCCCCGGGGGTGCAGAAGCCCATCACCGGCTCGACACCGGCGCGGTTGTACCAGCTGCGGTCGAAGATCACCACCTCGCCGCCGGCCGGGAAGTGCGGCAGGTACCGCTGGACGTACATCTGCGACTTCTCGCGCTCCGTCGGGGCCGAGAGGGCAACGACCTTGAACACGCGCGGGCTGACCCGCTCGGTGATGCGCTTGATCGTGCCCCCCTTGCCGGCGGTGTCGCGGCCCTCGAACACGATGCAGATCTTGGCGCCGGTCGCCTTGACCCATTCCTGCATTGCCACGAGCTCTGCGTGGAGACGGCGCATTTCGCGCTCGTACTCCCCGCGCTTCATCTTCGACCGGGGCTCGGCAGGCGGAGCCTCGGACTGTGCGTTCCCGTCCTGCCCACGCGCCCGGCCGCTCTCGGCCTTCTTGTTCTTCTTCGCCACGCTCGTACCCTCCTCGTATCTGGGTGTTGGCCGGGTCAGGGCCCGGTCCTGCCTGGATCCCTTTGGTGTTGCCCGGCCTATGCCGCCACGGCGACCGAAGCTGCGGTTGTCGCGGCCGGCTCATCGCCGGTGCGAACCTTGAGAAGCTTGCGCACCTCTTCGACCACGATGAGCGACAGCGGAACGACGATGCAGACCAACCACTGGTCGCCGGTCAGGCTCACGGTCCCGAGGAGCTTCTGGAGGAAGCCGAGCTCGGTCGCCAGCACGATGGTCAGCACCGACAGACCCGTCGCCAGGAGGAGCGGGCGGTTCGCGAGGATGGACCCGCCGAAGAGCGACTCCTCCTCGTCCGCCGTCTCCAGCGAGGAGAAGAGGCGGAAAAGCGAGAACGTGGTGACACCCATCGTGCGTGCGACGACGTCCCCATAAGTGTTGTTCCCCCACGCGAGCACACCGAGGGTGCCCGCGGCCATGACGAGCCCGACGAACACGAGCCAGCTCATCAGGCGGCGGGGGATGATCTGCTGCTCCTTCGGCCGTGGCGGGACCTCCATGAGGCCTTCGCGCGGCTTGCCATACCCGAGGCCGAGCGCCTGGAAGACGTTGACCGTGAAGTTGAGCCACATGGTCTGGAGCGGGAGGAACGGGATCCCGCCCAGGATGTTGAGCAGCGACGATCCGAGGAACGTGGCGATGAACCCGAAGAGGCCCGCCATCTGGAAGCGGATGAACCGCAGGAGGTTGTCGTACACGGCGCGTCCGAGGCCGACCGCCTTCACGATCGTCGCGTAGTTGTCGTCCGTGAGGATCATGACGGCGGCCTGCTTCGAGACCTCCGTCCCGGTGATGCCCATGGCGATGCCGATGTCGGCCTTCTTCAGGGCCGGCGCGTCGTTGACGCCGTCGCCGGTCATCGCGACGACGTGGCCCTTCTTCCGCAGGATGTCCACGAGGTGGACCTTGTCCTCGGGCGACACGCGGGCGATGACGCCGATCCCGTCGATCTGGCGCATCGCCTCGTCGTCGCTCCACGCGCGGAACTCGGCGCCGGTGATCGCGCGGCCCGGGATCCCGAGCGTGTGGGCGATCGCGCCCGCCGTGACCGCGTGGTCGCCGGTGATCATGCGGACCTGGATCCCGGCCGCCTTCGCATGCGCGATGGCGGCCTTCGCCGCCGGCCGCGGCGGGTCGACGATCCCGACCATCGCGAGGAGCGTGAGTCCGTCGATCGCGGGCAGCAGATCGGCGTTCGGGTCGAATGTCGTCGGGTCGAAGTCCTTCTGACCCGTCGCCATGACGCGCAGGCCCATCTTGCCGAGCCGCTCGTTCTCCGCGAGGTAGCCGTCGCGGACCTGGTCGACCGGGACCTCCGTGCCATCGGGACCGTGCGCGCCGGTCGCGCGGGCGAGGAGCTGGTCCGGCGCACCCTTGATGTACCCGCGGATGACGTCCCTCCCGCTCGCGTCCTTCATCGCGTGGAACGTGGCCATCATCTTGTAGGCCGCGTCGAACGGCAGCGTCGCGACGCGCGGGTACCGCTCGCGGGTGAGCGTCGGGTCAATGCCGCCCTTCGCGGCGAGGACGACCAGCGCGCCTTCGGTCGGGTCGCCGACGAGCGCGCCGTCGCGGACCTCGGCGTCGGCGCACAGTGCCATCGGCAGCAGGTACTGCTCGAGCGGGACGTCTGGCTGGCCGCCAGTGTGGGCGATCTGCCCGGTTGTCGAGTAGCCGTCGCCGGAGATCGTGTAGCGCCGGCCGACTACGGCCATCTGGACGGCCGTCATCTGGTTGAGCGTGAGCGTGCCCGTCTTGTCGGAGTTGAGCGCGGAGGTCGATCCGAGCGTCTCGACCGAACGCAGGCGCTTCATGATCGCCCCGGCGTCGGCGAGCGTCTGGGAGCCCTTCGACAGGATGGCCGTGACCACGGCCGGGAGCGCCGTGGGGATGGCCGCCACCGCGAACGCGACCGCGCTGAGGAACAGCTCCTGGGCCTGGACGCCCCGGTACAGGCCGAGACCGATGGACACCGCCAGCGCGATGCCTGCGATGATGAGGATCTGGTTCGTGAGCGCGTCCAGTTGCTTGGTCAGCGGGGTCTTTTCGACCGCGGTGGACTGGAGCATGCCGCTGATGTGCCCGACCTCGGTCGCCATTCCCGTGGTCGTGACGAGGATGGTGCCGGCGCCGCGGGTGACCTGGCAGTTCATGAACGCCATGTCCACGCGGTCGCCGAGCGCGGCGTCGGCGGCGACCGCGTCCACCTGCTTCGGCGTGGGGACACTCTCGCCCGTGAGCGCGGACTCGTCGATCTCGAGGGTCGCCGCGGTGAGTATCCGCGCGTCGGCCGGGACGAGGTCGCCGGCCTCGATGTTCACGATGTCGCCCGGGACGAGCTGGTCCATGGGGATCTCGGCGAGGTCGCCGTCACGTCGGACCTTGGCCTTGACGACCATCATGCTCTGGAGAGCCGAGGCGCTGGCTTCCGCCTTGCCCTCCTGGTTCATGGCCATCCAGGCGTTGAACAGCGTGAGGAGCAGCAGGAAGAGGCCCGTGTAGAACTGGCCGGGCAGGAACAGGCAGATGACGCCCGCGACGAGGAGCACGAGCTGCATCGGATCGGCGTACTGGCGTGCGAACATCTGCCAGCGCGATGCCTTCTTGGCCTCCGCGAACGTGTTCTTCCCGTACTTCGTCCGACGGGCGTCCGCCTCGGCCGATGTCAGGCCCGCAGCCGGATCAACCTGCAGACGGCCTGCAACCTCGCCCGGCGTCAGTGCGTACCACGCGACACTCGGCGCGGTTGGGGCGGATCCGGCCGCCGGGCCGGTCGGCTGAGTCATGACCCGCTCTCCGTCCTGAACGGCTCGCGGGTGCCCGCCGGGTCGAATTCCCGCGTCAGCCGGACCATGCGCCCGCCTTCGACCCGGAAGGACTCGATGAACTCGGCGATCCGTCTCGGTCTCAGGTCAGCCATCGTCGGACTCCTTTCTCTTGTGCGCTGGGCTCCTGCCCCAAGTGAAGAGTCCACCGCGCAGACGCACATCATCCACATGCGTGACTACCTGCGCTGGGAGCTCGAGGAGCGTGAGCCCGGAGCGGCGCCTGAGCTCCATCGTCGGGCGGCATCCTGGTACGCCGCCGAAGGACGCCCCGAGCTGGCGATCGAGCATTTCATCACCAGCGGCGAGGTTGACACCGCCGCGCGCCTCGTCGCCGCCGGTACGGTGCGGGCGCACTATGGTGGCCACTGCGACCGGGTCGTGAGGTGGCTGCGGACCTTCGATCACTCGGCCTTCATGCGGCACCCGTCCCTCGCCGTGGTCGCGGCCTGGGTGTATGCCCTCAACGGGAGGTCGGAGGCCGCCGATGGCATGGCGGACATTGTCGAACGGTCCCCTTCGTGGACGGACTGAGTAGCCCGTCGCGCCGGTTCGGTGCCTCCTCCCGGCCGACGCGTCCCATATTCGGCGATGAGGCGGACAACGCCGACGCACGCTGTCTGCCACAGTTGGCGCCGCGACGCACGTCTTAACCCGGACAGTGTGATGCCACGACCGGAAGGCTGCACGACGATCCGGTCAGGAGGACTTGATGCGAAGGCTGCCAGGGCCAATCGACAACCCGCCCCACATCAGTGACACGCACCGCGCCTGCGATCGCCGAACAACGACCTGCCGCGGATCCGCCGCATGACCGCGACACCTCCCAAAACGGATCGTCGGGCGCAGCTGGTCGCTCACCTGCCTCGATACGTGCCGATCGTGCGCTGGCTGCCGGCGTACGATCGCGGCGACCTGGGCCCCGATGCGCTGGCAGGCCTGACCTCCTGGGGCGTGATGGTGCCGGTCGCGCTGGCCTACGCGACGCTGGCCGGGCTGCCGCCGGAATACGGCCTGGTGACCGCATTCGCCGCCCTCGCGGCCTATGCCGTGTTCGGCACCAGCCGGCATCTCAAGGTCACCACCAGCTCCACTATGGCGATCATGTCGCTGTCGCTGGTGACGCCCCTCGCGGGCGGGGACCCGGTCCGGTTCGCCGCCCTCAGCGCGGCGCTCGCGATCATGGTGGGCGTCCTGCTGGTCATCGCCGGACTGCTGCGCCTGGGTTTCATCTCGGAGTTCCTGGCCAAGCCCGTGGTCACCGGCTTCGTCGCCGGGGTGGCCATCACGATCATCGTCGGCCAATTGCCCAAGCTGTTCGGTGTCCCGAAGGCCCCGGGCAGCGTGACCGACCAGCTGCGGGGACTCGTGGCGGAACTGCCGAACACGGACCTGACGACGCTGGCGATCGGTGTCGGCGCCCTCGTGCTCATCCTCGTCCTGCGTCGCATCGAACGGCGGATACCCGGCCCCCTTGTCGCGATGGTGCTGGGCATCGCTGCCGTGTCCGTGTTGGGTCTCGCCGACAAGGGCGTTGCGATCGTCGGCCCGGTGGCCACGGTCACTGCCCAACATCGGCGTGCCGTCCATCGGCCTTGGAGACCTGACGTTCCTGCTGACAGGCGCGGCCGGCATCGTCTTCCTCGCCGTAGGTGAATCGCTCGGATCAGCGCGGGCGTTCGCCGCCCGACATCACTACGAGATCGATGGCGACCAGGAGCTTGTCGCGCTCGGCGCGGCCAACGGAGCGGCGGGTCTCTTCGGCGGGTTCATCGTGGACGCCAGCCTGTCACAGTCGGCCACGGGTGAGGCCGCCGGGGAGCGCACGCAGCTTTCGTCGCTGGTGACGTCGGCGCTCGTGCTCGCGACCGCGGTGTTGCTGGCGCCGCTGTTCGAGAACCTGCCGCAGGCGGTGCTGGGAGCGGTGGTCATCGCTGCGGCGCTGAGCCTCATCGACGTGGGCGAACTGCGACGCTACTGGATATGGCGTCGTGCGGACGCGGGCCTCGCGGCAGCGGCGCTGATCGGTGTCGTCACCTCCGACGTGCTGGCCGGCCTCATCCTCGCGGTATTGCTGTCGCTGACGCTGCTGCTGGCGCGGGCAAGCCGTCCGTATCTCGCGGTGCTCGGCCGCCTGCCGGGCGACCGCGCCGTCTACGCGGACATCACCCGACACCCGGACGCCGCCCAGGTTCCGGGGCTGCTGGTGCTGCGACTGGACGTGCCGCTCTACTTCTTCAATGCCACTGTGGCCCGCTCGGAGATGCTGGAAATGATCGACGCGGAATCGCCCAGACCGAGGGTGGTCATCGTGGACATCGCCGCGACGGCCGACCTGGACGTGACCACCACGGACACGCTGGCGCAGCTGCTGACGGACCTCGAAGAGCGAGGCGTCAAGCTGTCGCTGGCACAGGCGAAGGGCGGCGTCCGCGATCGACTCCGGCGTACCGGCCTGCTGGAGCGGATCGGCAGCGACCGCATCTACCTTTCTGTCGGGCAGGCGGTTGCGCTCGAGCGCGAGGGATTGACCGACGGCCCATCGAGCGAACCCGCGACAGGGGCGGCCGCGGACTCGGCGGAGGTGACATGACGTCCGTTCGTGCAACTCGGACGAGCAGTGCGGCACCGACCCGCGAGCAGGACGCGCACGGCGAACAGTCGGCGCGTAAGGTATTCACGTACCACGCCGGCGAGCCCTGGCAAGACCCGGCGCGGGACGTCTTCGAGGAGGCGAGAGACAGTGAGCTTCGTGCAGCGCATGGGCAATCTCTATCGGACGCAGATCGACCTGCTGTGGCACTGGCGACTGGGTCGCCGCGCGCTCCTGAAACGGTCGATCGTGGCTCTGATCGCAGGCGTCATCGGCTTCAACATCACGGTCTGGCTCCTGCCGGGCCTGATCTCCATCAACGAGATCGGCGGCGGCCTGCTCGCGGTGCTCTTCATCTCCGCGCTCAACCTGCTCGTGCGCCCGGTTCTCCTGGGCCTGGTGGCGAGCCGCTCGATCGTGGCGCTCGTCCTCCTGACGCTGCTCTTTCAGGCGGTCGTCATCTGGCTGCTGACCCCATTCGTCCCAGCGGTCACCCTGCACAGCGGCCTGCTGGGCGCGCTCATCGTGTCCTTCGTCTTCGGTGCCATTTCGGGGGCCATCGGCCTGTTGTTCGGGCTCAACGAGGACGACTCGTACTACGGGGCGCTGGTGCGGACGCTCGCCAGCCGGCGGCCGGACGTGAACCGCACCAACCGACCCGGGCCTGGTCATCATCCAGCTGGACGGGCTGTCCCATGACGTGCTGACGCACTCGCTGCGAGCGGGTCGCGTGCCGGAGATGGCACGCTGGATCCGGAGCGGCAGCCATCGCCTCGGCCACTGGGACGCGCTGCTGCCCTCGACCACGCCGGCGAGCCAGGCCGGCATCCTGCACGGCAACAACGACGGCATCCCGAACTTCCGCTGGTGGGAGAAGAAGACCGGCCGCCTGCTGGTGGCCAACCACCCCGAGGACGCCACCGAGATCGAGAAGCGCATCTCCAACGGCGAAGGCCTCCTGAGCCCCGGTGGGGCCAGCATCAGCAACATCTTCACGGGAGATGGTGAGCGCGCGTTCCTGGTGATGTCGACGATCAAGGTCAAGGAGCGCGGCCTGGGCAGCAGCGATGCGTTCGCCTGGTTCTTCGTGAGCCCCTACAACTACCTGAACATGATCGCCCGCTACCTCGCCGAGGTGATCAAGGAGAACATCCAATCGCGTCGCCAGGCCCGCGCCGGAATCGAGCCGCGGATGCACAGGGGGTTTCCGTATCCATTTGTGCGCGCGGCGACGAACGTGGCACTGCGGTCACTCGGGAGCTCACTCGTCATCCAGGAGATGCTCCGCGGCACGCCCGTCATCTACATGGACTACACCGACTATGACGAGATCGCGCACCACAGCGGGCCGGAGCGCCCGGAGTCCCTGGATGCGCTCGATGGCGTCGACCGGGAGCTGCGCACCCTCAAGAAGGCTTCGTTCAATGCACCCCGCCCGTATCGGTTCGTGATCCTCGCGGACCACGGCCAGAGCCTGGGAGCGACCTTCCTGCAGCGCCACGGGGTGACCCTCCAGGATGTGGTGCGGTCGCTCATGGGCGGCAGCGCCTCGGTCGCGGCGGCCACCGCGCAGATCGAGGATTGGGGCCAGCTCAACACCTTCGTCGGCGAGGTGTCGAAGACGAAGGGCGTCACCGGCTCTCTCGCGCGGGTCGCGACGCGCCGGTCCACCCGCGAGGGGCAGGAGGGCATGGGCCCGCAGGCTGTCGAGGTCACCGCCAGAGGTGCGGCGTCGGAGCCGACGGAGCTGACCACGGCCGAGGTCGAGGAGAAGGGACCGGCGGACCTCACGGTGGTCGCCGGCGGCAACCTGGCGCTGATCTACTTCAACGCCATCAAGGATCGGATGACCCTCGAGCAGATCGACGAGCTCTATCCGGACCTCGTCAAGGCGCTCGCGAATCATCCGGGCATCGGCGTGCTCATCGTCCGGTCCGAGGCGAACGGTCTCATCTGCGTCGGCCGCAACGGGATCCACTATCTCGACGAGGATCGCGTCGAGGGCGAGGATCCGCTGGCCGTCTACGGCGACCTCGCGGGCGCGGCCATCGAGCGCCTCGACGAGATCGAGCACGTGGGCGACATCGCGGTGGTCAGCCACTACGACCCGGAGACCTTCGAGATCGCCGCGTTCGAGGAGCTGATCGGGGCACACGGGGGGTTGGGTGGCCCGCAGACACGGCCATTCCTGCTCTACCCGTCCGACTGGGAGATGGACCTGGCGCCGACTCCTCGGCGCTCCCATGGTCTACCAGCAGCTGCGCCGCTGGATGGAGCGCGAGCTGGGATTCCACTTCGGGCCCGGCGGCAACGCAGCCGCCGCCCCGACGACGACGCCGCCGCCGGTCAGCGAGCCCGCGGCCTGATCCGTGGGGTGATCGAACCGCGAGCACAACGCCGTGATCACGGACTTCCAGCCA
The DNA here is from genome assembly GCA_963816905.1 of uncultured Chloroflexia bacterium. Classification (GTDB taxonomy): domain Bacteria; phylum Chloroflexota; class Limnocylindria; order Limnocylindrales; family CSP1-4; genus JAFMJV01. Next base: position 128,073 of record CAWFMQ010000003.1, read on the forward strand.
CTCGTGCTACGGATCTCGCGCTCGAAGGCGAGCGGTGGTCAATTCGTCGGTGTGTGCTCCGGGTTGCGCAGTATGGGCGCATGGTCTGATCAACACCTGCGTCCTACCGAGTCAGCTGCCGACGCGCATCGTCGCCACGTCGTCTAACCCCTCGAGCGCGGCGTCGATGTCGTAGTCGAGGGCCCGTGCGAGGTCCGGCGCGACCGCCACCATCCGCTCGATCCCGATGGTCGGCGCCAGCGCCACGAGCGAGGCGACGATCTCGTCGAAGCCAAGTCCGGCCATCAGGGCGTCGCTCACGCGCTGCCGGAGCATGGAACCCGCCGAGCCGGCCGTGATCGAACTGCTGAGACGCACCAGCGCAACGCTGCGAACATCGAGGGCGCCGCACGTCGCAGAAGGCCCGGATGGGATGAGGCTCTGGCAGTAGGCTGGATCCGCGATCGTCAGCCGGCGCAGGACTTCTTCGCTGGAGATCATCGGCGACTCGCTCTCCTGCTGTGACGACTGTGGCGGTCCACTCCACCACTCGCCTGGTCGAATCGCATCCCCCTCGGCGGTGGATCCGCCATGCCTACCCGGGGAAGCGGTCGAGGAGGCCCGCCTCCACCGCGAGGTCGACGGCGTCCTTCCGCGCGGTCGCCCCGAGCTTGCCGTAGATCGAGAGCGCCTGTGACTTGACGGTGCTCCCCTGGACGCCAAGTCGTTCGCCGATCTCCTTGAACGAAAGGTAATAGGGCAGCAGCGCGAGCACGCGCAGCTCCGCGGCCGAGAGGCTGGAGGCGCCGGCGGGCCCGATCGGCAGCGAGGCGATTTCGGCGCTGAGCGCTGCGATCTGGCCGGGCAGCACGCCGAGACCGGGTCGCCGACGGATCACGTGGGCGGCCTCGTTCGCCAGGCTGCGCGCCCCTGCCGCGTCACTGATGGCGAGATGGGTCCGCGCCAGGCCAATGAGTGAGACGACAGCCGCCGCCGGCACCGTCGCCGTCAACCAGCGGCCGCAGGCCGAGCGCTCGGGTGAGCTCGTGGCGCGCCGCTGCGACATCGCCACGATGGATGGCGACGCGAGCGCGGGCGGCGCACGCCGGTGCGCTGGACACGTAGCCCTCCACCAGCGTGGATGCTGACCCGGCAGCATTCTCGTCGACGAGTTCGGTAGCCAGGGCCCAGTCGCGACGCTCGATCGCGAGGAGCGCACGATGCCCGACGAAGCAGTAGGCGAGCCCCTCGTGGCCGGCGGAACGCGCGGCCGCCACCGCCTCGAGCAGGGCGCTGTCCGCACCACGACGGTCGCCGTTCACCTGCCGGGCGAATGCCAGCATCCAGAGGGCGAAGTCGCGCCACTGCCCTCCGGCCGGCTCGAGGGTGACCGCACGCTCGGCGTTCGCCAGCATGTCGACTGCGCCGCGCCGGCTCATGGCGGCCCGCAGCATCGCCCGCCCGGACTCGAAGGAGGCGGTGCCGTCGGGCGATCGGCCCTCGAACGCCGCTCGCTCCGCGATGTCGGCGAGGCGTTCCATGGCCATCACGTCCCCTGCCCCGAGCTGTTCCCATGCCGCCAGCACCGCGAGCCACGGGCGCTCCTCGAGCGCGCCAACGTCGAACCGACCGAACCACGCGCGCGCCGTCGCACGACGCGGGGACCACCAGTACCGGTGGAACCCTGCACCCACGAGGGTCGCGGCACGGTCAACGTCGCCCGCGGCGAAGGCATGGCCGATCGCCTCGTCGATGTCGCCCGCCGCCTCGTACCATGTGGCGGCCCGCTGATGGAACTCCGCGACCCGTTCGGGTTCGCGGGTCATGAGCTCCTCCCGTAGGGCCTCTCGCAACAGCGCGTGATAGCGGTACGACCCGCCGTACTCGTCGACCAGGATGGTCGACCGTGCGAGGTCCGTGAGGAGCCGGCCGGACCCGCGCCGCTGTGCCACCGCATCGCACACGGGGGCGCTGAGTCGCTCCAGGATCGACGTCCGGGTCAGGAAGGCGATCTCAGCCTCAGTCCGAGACTTCGAGCACCTCCGAACGGAGGTAGTCGCCGATCTCGCGGCCGCCGGATGGGTCGGCGAGTTCGCGGCCGCCTGACTTTGCCGCGGCTGTCGCGGCGAGTCCCAGAAGTGCCGGCCACCCCTCCGTCCGTTGGAACAACAATCGGGCCTCATCGGCAGACAGCTCGAGGTGGAGACGGCGCACGAGCTTGCCCACCTCCTCCGCATCCATGGCGAGATCCGTGGGTCCGATGTCGAGCAGCCAGCCCTGCGATCGCCAGCGGGCGAGCGGCAGGCCGATCGGTTCCCGGCTGGCGACCGCCACCTGGACGCCCTCGGGCACGTGGGCGATGAACTCTGCGAGGGCATCGAGGCAGGCTCGGGCGGTGATCCGGTGGGCGTCGTCGATGACGACGAGGATGGGCGTCCGTCCCGAGATGGCCCACAGCAGACGGCCTACCACGGCACGGTCGGACAGTGCGCTCGACGCGATCGCGGTGAAGAGGTCGGGGTGGAGCGGATCGACGCGGTCGAGGGAGGCGGCCAGGTAGGTGAACAGGGCGATCGGGTCGTTGTCGCCGTCGTCGACGGTCAGCCAGGCCACGGGCCGCCCGCCGGCGCTGGCCCATTGGGCGAGAACGCTCGTCTTGCCGTAGCCGGGCGGCCCGCTGATCGAGATGATCCGGCGCTCCCCGGCGGCGCGAAGCTGGCGCAGCAGCCTGGTCCGGCGGACCATGCCCGAGCGGCTTCGCGGGACGCTGAGCTTGTCCTCGATGAGCACAAAGGACGTCGGGGCACGACGCCGTGGATCCACGTCGGTCGTGACGCTCCCCACCGTGGAGGTTTCCGGCAGTCCGGTGGATGTGGCTCGCGTGGGCTCCGCGGCCCTGGTCGTGTCCATCGCCGGGTGGAGCCTACCCGAAGCGGTCCCGCACCCGCACAGTGGTCCTGCATGAACGGTCGCGTCCCTCGTGGTTTTCCACCTGCGAGGAGGATGCGCGACCGTGCCGCCCGGACTGCACTACCCGTAGCTGCTGCGATCTCCCGCCGATGGCGCCGCGATCCGCAGGGCGTACGATGGAGACGGCCACCCGTCTCCGGTGAAAGGAGCGGATTGCCGATGCCGACCACGACTGTGGACGGGAAGACCCTCAGCACTGTCGACCTGACCTGGAACGAGGTGTACTTCACCAACTGCCCGATGGTGTCGGCCAACAACGTCGACCAGGAGCTGGGTGGTGCAAGACGGACTTCAAGAAGATCGGGGTCGACTACTCGTTCTTCCGCAGCCGCCGCGAGAACGACTTCTACCCGCACTACATCCACAACCTCGACAACCTGATCCGCTTCGGCGGTCTCTACCCGCCGATCGCACGTGAACGCCGACATCCGTCGGACGCGGCTGCTGGGCGCGACCTGGGTCTACGAGGGCGGCGCCATGCTGGTGCGGGCCGGGGACCCGATCTACCGGATGGCAGGACCTCAAAGGCAAGAAGATCGGCCTCTCGAAGAGCCTGAACACGCTCAAGAACGACTGGTGGCGCATCACCGAGCACATGGGCATCGAGAGCATGCTCCGCCTGAACGGCATGACCATGGACGACGTCGAGATCGTCGAGTTCCCCTACCCGGACGACTGGTACAGCGACCCCAGGATGCTCGAGCCCATGATCAACCCGACCGACCTCTGGGCCCATCGCGACCACAAGCGCGACCTCGCGTTCCGGCCGCTGGAGATGGCGCTGCTCGGCGGCAAGGTGGACGCGATCTACACCTTGAGCAAGCAGTTCCAGCACCTCCAGGAGGACGACGGGCAAGCTCAAGACGATCGAGGACCTCGTCTCGGTATCCGGACTGGACCATGCAGGTCGCCAACACGCCCGCGATCATCACCTGCACCGACGTGATGGCCAAGGAGCACCCCGAGCTCGTCGTCACCTACATGAAGAGCCATGATCAAGGTCGGACGCTGGGCCAACGAGCACAAGCGGGCCGCCGCGGTGATCCTCGACCGGCAGACCTTCTACCGCGACGCCGAGGACACCTACCAGGGCATCAAGCACGTCGACATGGTGCCCAACCTCTCGCCGCAGAACCTGGCCTGCGTCGAGATCGGCAAGGACTTCATGGTGAGCAACGGCTACATCAAGAACGACTTCGACGTGGACGAGTGGGCGGCACCGGAGTTCCTCGAGAAGGCGGCGGAGGAACTCATCGAGGAAGAGTGGAAGAAGCGCAGCGCCTTCAAGCTCCCCGAGGTGGGCGAGATCGAGCTGTCGTCGGTGCGGCTCGGCTAGTCGGCAGCAAACGGCATGCGGTGCGCCGGCCCGTCCACGGATCGGCGCACCTTCGGCCGCCAACAGGTCGGAGGCCACAATATGATCGCCAACCACCCGGCCACGGAGATCGCCAGAGAACGACAGACCACGCTGGGCCTCTACGTTACCGCGAAGGAGGCCTACGACATGTGGCAGGCGGACCCCGAGGGCGTGCGCATCCTCGACGTCCGCTCGCCCGAGGAGTACGTCTTCGTGGGCCACGCCCCGATGGCCTGGAACATCCCCTTCGCCCATCAGTCCTACGTGTGGGACGAGGACAAGAAGTCGTTCAAGTGGGAGCTGAACCCCGAGTTCCTGGCGGCCGTGCAGGCATGGGCACAGCTCGACGACACGATCCTCGTCTCGTGCCGCTCGGGAGGACGTGCTGCGATCGCCATCAACCTGCTCGCCGCGGCCGGCTTCACGCGCGCCTACAACATCCTCGACGGCATGGAGGGCGACCGCGTGCGGGACCCCGAGAGCGTCTTCGACGGCATGCGCATGAAGAACGGCTGGAAGAACGCCGGGCTGCCGTGGACCTACGAGCTCGATCGCGAGCGGATGGCGCTGCCGGCCCGGGAGAGCCGGACGCTCCAGCCCGGCAACGAGCAGGACTGAGCATTCATTGAGAAGGAGGCAAGGACCATGACCACGCCGGCCGAACCCACCGCACCCCCCGAGGTGCCCGCCAGCAACGTGACGGTCCTGGGGCTCTACGCGACGCCCCAGGAGGCCCACGCGAAGTGGCAGGCCGATCCGGAGCACGTCCACATCCTCGACGTGCGCACCTTCGAGGAGTACATCTTCGTGGGCCACGTGGAGGTGGCCAAGAACGTCCCCCTGGTCTTCCCCAGGTACGACCCGGCCGGTCCCTCCATGCCCGGCCGGCCGCCCGGCTGCTCCGGCGAGCTCAATGGCGACTTTGTGGCCAAGGTGAAGGAGGCGATCGACAGCGACGACACGATCCTGGTGATGTGCGCCACCGGTGGCCGCGGCGCGATGGCCGTGAACCTGCTCGCGCAGGCCGGGTTCACGCACGTCTACAACATCATCAACGGCTTCGAAGGCGACCGTGTCGACGATCCCGGAAGCCTCTACCACGGCAAGCACCTGCGGAACGGCTGGAAGAACGCCGGGCTTCCCTGGGGCTACGACTTCCACCCGGATCTCATGTGGATCACCCCGGCCGAATAGGCCATCGCGGCGGCGGGTGGCTTGCGTGCTGATCCAGGCGCCGTGACGAGCGGGACGTAACGCTGCTGGAAACCCCGGAAGTCGGGACGCCTCGGCACCCGGTCAAGAGAAGGAGGGATCGATGATTTTCTGCTCGGTTGTCTACTGGCCTTCGGGATCGCCGCGGCGCCCCGTTTTGTCCTTGTTCTCGCCTGGATCTTCAGCGACCGGTGGCCCATCGTCTGGCATGGCGATTTTCTGTTGCCGCTGTTGGGCATCGCCTTTCTGCCGTACACGACGGTCATGTACATGCTCTCCTGGAAGCCCTCGGGTATTTCGGGCTGGGACTGGCTGTGGATCTTTCTCGGCCTGGTCCTCGACGTGATGCACTGGGCACAGACCGCCTCCCAGCGCAAGGCCATCCCGGGCTATCCCGGAGGGGCCCCGGGCGGCGTCCCGCTCACTCCCTCACCGGAGTCCGAGCCCAGGCAAATGGAGGAGTCATGACTGACAGATCGCTCGACGAGCTCGGGCCCGTCGACTACCTGATCGTGGAGTTCCCGGCAGGGCAGCAGAACTTCACCGGCGAGGGCGCCGACGAGCTGGTCCGGCTCCACGATGCCGAGATCATCCGCATCATGGACATGCTCATCCTCGAGAAGGCCGAGGACGGTTCGATCGAGGCACACGAGCTCTCCGACTTCGACAACCTGGGAGAGCTGGCTCGGATCGAGGCCCAGCTGGCGCAGACGCTGGCCGAAGAGGACGTTGCGCACCTTGCCGCCGCGATGGATCCCGGGACCGTGGCCGGCGTGCTCATCTTCGAGAACCTGTGGGCAGCGCCGTTCGGCTCGGCGATGCGGCGCGCGGGTGGTCACCTGATCGCCAACGGACGCATTCCCATCCAGGCCATCATCGCCGCCGTCGAGGCCGACGCGGCACTCCAAGCAGAAGGAGCCTGATATGCCGCTCGGACCAGGTCGTGCAGGACGAGGCGTAATCGGTGCGCCGGTTGCGAAGGCTGCGGTCGTCACCGCGGCGGTCAGGCCCGGCCCGTCGCCGGTGGCCAAGGCTGCCGTCGTCGGAGCCGCCGTCACACCCGGCCGTCGCCGGTTCTGATCGCCTCCGACGGTGTGCCAGGGACGCGAGCGGATCCGTGGATGAGCTGATCGAGACGCGAGCCGAGCTCGGCGCACCGAGCTGATCGAGACCGGAACCGAGATGGCGGAGCTGCGTCGGCTCGTCTCGGGCAAGAGGGCTCCGCGCGTCCGCCGCCGTATCAGGCGGATAGGGAGACAGGACCATGACGATGCCCAAGGCACCGACTTCCCGGCCGATATTGGAAGTGCCTGCCACGAACCTCCAGCGGTCCGCCGAATATGCCGAGGCGTGGCCGGTCGGGCCACCGTCCACCGACACCTGGACGCCGCGACCGTGGGTCCACCCGTCGGAACGGCAGGATGAGGGCCGCAAGACCCGCAAGCGCATCCCGAGGACCGACCACGCCCAGTTCGAGCTGCGGGCGGGTCGCGACCCCATCGCCATCCTCGGGAAGCAGGAGGAGGATCGGCTGCCCGATCTCATCCCGCTGCGCCACGCACGCATGGCGGAGTCGCCGTTCGCGTACTACCGGGGCACGCCGGCCGTGATGGCCTTCGACCTTGCGACCACGCCGCGCACGAACATCATCGTGCAAGCCAGCGGCGACGCCCATCTCTCGAACTTCGGCATCTTCGCCTCCCCCGAGCGGGTGCTCGTGTTCGACGCCAACGACTTCGACGAGACGCTGCCGGCGCCCTGGGAGTGGGACGTCAAGCGGCTCGCGGCCAGCATGGTCATCGCCGGCCAGGCCAACGGCTTCAGCGCGGCTCAGAATCGCACTGCCACCATGGCGACGGTCCGCTCCTACCGCGAGTGGATGGCCCGCTTCGCCGGCATGGGACTCCTCGAGATGTGGTACTCGCACATCACCGAGGCCGACATCCGAGAGGCCGCGCTCCCACTGATCGCACATCTCAAACTGGGGGGCGATCGACGGGCGAGGTTCGAGAAGATCTTCTCGAAGGCTCGCGGAAAGGACCAGCTGAAGGCCGCCGGCGCGCTGACCACCATCGTCGACGGACGGCGCGTCATCCTCGATGACCCGCCGATTGTTCAGCATGTCGAGACACCGGGCGGTCCGGAGGCCCTGCGCAAGACCTTCGAGGATTACCGGCTCACCATGGCCGAGAGCCGCCGCGAGTTCCTCGAGCGCTACCGGTTCTCGGACTTCGCGCTGAAGGTCGTGGGCGTCGGCAGCGTCGGGACGCGCTGCTTCATCATGATCCTCGAAGGTCGTGACGAGGACGACCCGCTCATCCTGCAGGCCAAGGAGGCGACCGCCTCAGTGCTGGAAGAGCACGTCGGAGGCAGTAAGCGCACCAACCACGGCGAACGCGTCGTCGTCGGCCAAGGGTTGATGCAGGCGACGCCCGACATCTTCCTCGGCTGGATGCGTGGCCCCGGGGGCCGCGACTACTACATGCGCCAGCTGTGGGACATGAAGGGCTCCGTCGACACCGCCACGCTGGATACGCCGGGCATGGGTTTCTACGGTGTGCTGTGTGCTCGGGCGCTGGCCCGAGCCCACGCTCGCACGGGCGACGCGGTGGCCATCTCGTCGTACCTGGGCACCACCGACACGTTTGACGGCGCGATCGCCGACTTCTCCGAGGCTTACGCCGATCAGAACGAGAAGGACCATAGGGCCTACATGGCGGCCATCAGGGCGGGCCGCGTCTCGACCACGACGCTGGCCTGACGGCAGGCCGATCGGCCCTGGTGCCGGGGAAGCACGAACGAGAAGAAGGGCGACGATGGACGCTCTGCGGCACCTCGCGACCTTCTATCGGACGCTCCCACTACAACTACCTCAACATGATCGCCCGCTACATCGCCGAGATGATCAAGGAGGGCATCGGCCTGCTCATCGTCCGCTCCGCTGCGCACGGCCTCATCTGTGTCGGGCGCAGCGGCATCCACTATCTGGACGAGGACCGTATCGAGGGCGAGGACCCGCTGGCGGTCTACGGCGAGCTCGCGGGCGCGGCCATCAAGCGCCCTACCCGACGGACTGGGAGCTCGACCTGGCGCCGCTGCTCGGCGCACCCATGGTCTACCAGCAGTTGCGCCGCTGGATGGAGCGCGAGCTGGGGTTCCATTTCGAGCCCGCAGGCGGCGCAGGCGCAGCGTCGACGGCGGCGCCTGTCGCGGAGGCTCATGAGCCGGTTGCCTCATCCGTCGGGTGATCGAGCCTCGAGCACAACGCCGTGATCACGGACTTCCAGCGACTTCGTGCCCGGGATCTCGCTATTCGGCACATTGCACTCAGCTCAGACGCCATGATTCACGCCACGCTCTCCTTCCCTTAAACGGTTGCAGAGAGCGCCCGCGGCGCGTACGAAGTCAGGACGGGCAGTCGACGCAGGTGCTCCGCGCAGCTTCGTCGGACGTCACGCGGATGCGTGACAGGTCTGTGACTTCGGCGACCTGCGGTCTCGGCACGTCTATGTGCCCGCACGTCCGGGAGACCCGCGGCGAGGTAGCGCTTAAGTCGGTGGCGGAACTGGGACCGAGATCGATCCACCCGTCATACCAATCGGATGATGCGGCCGGCCACGCCGCCCGCCCAGGATGCTCGTGATTCCCTCTGGGCACGCAGTCAGGCGGGCAACGGAGACCGACGACATGGGCGACCAGCAGTGCCGGGCCCGATCCAGGTGTTCGTGGGGCCCACGCTACGATCGTCGTGGCGCGCTCCCGCAGCACCAGTCGAATTCGCACTGGCCGCGCCACCGGGCCACGCGCTGCCTGAGCCGTGCGGCAAGGATCTGAGCCAGTTCACCAGCGAAGGAGCCCGAGATGCCTGACCTGAGACCCAAGCGGATCGCCGAGTTCATCGAGTCGTTCCGGGTGGAGCCCGGGCGCAAGGTCCGGCTGCCCGCGGACTTCGACCCGTCGGGCACGCGCAAGCAGACCAACGCCGAGGCGAAGGAGATCCTGGCCGCGGGCATCGAGTTGCTCGCGGAGTACCAGATGCGGCTCGCCGCCCAGGACACCTACGGCGTGCTGGTCGTGCTGCAGGCGATGGATGCAGCGGGCAAGGACGGGACGATCCGCCACGTCATGAGCGGCGTGAACCCGCAGGGCGTCCAGGTCAGTGGCTTCAAGATCCCGTCCGCCGAGGAGCTCGACCACGACTACCTGTGGCGCTACGCAAAGAAGCTGCCGGAGCGCGGCAACATCGGCATCTTCAACCGCTCCTACTACGAGGAGGTTCTCGTCGTCCGCGTCCATCCGCAGATCCTCGCCGGGCAGAAGCTCCCACCGAGTTCCAAGAAGGGTGACGTCTGGCAGCGCCGCTTCCGCGAGATCAACGACTGGGAGCACTACCTCACCGACCAGGGGTACCGGATCGTCAAGCTGTTCCTCAACCTCAGCAAGGAGGAGCAGCGCCGCCGCTTCCTGGCTCGCATCGATGAGCCGGAGAAAAACTGGAAGTTCAGCGCCAATGACGCCAAGGAGCGCGCCTTCTGGGGCGATTACCAGAAGGCCTTCGCGGACGTGCTCTCCAACACCAGCACCGCGTGGGCGCCCTGGTATGTCATCCCAGCTGACGACAAGCTCTTCGCGCGCGTCGTCGCCGCGGGTATCATCGCCAACGCCCTCATCGAGATCGATCCCAGGTACCCGACCGTGAGCAAGGAGGCCCGCGACGCGCTCGCGGCCACCAAGGTCGAGCTCGAAGGCCAGGCCCCGGCAGGTGCCGAGCCCGATCCGATCGAAGCCGAGCTGGCCGAGCACCGTGGGAAGAAGGGGAAGGGCGAGAAGGCCGCCAAGAACGAGAAGGCCGCCAGGAAGGGGAAGAAGTCATGAGTGCCGCCCCGCCACCTGTGGGAGGGACCACCGGCGCAGGAGCGAGCACCACTGCCTGGTACGCGCTCAGCCCCGATGATGCACTGCGCCGGCAGGGCACGACCGTCGACGCCGGCCTGACCTCGGCCGAGGCCGACGCACGCCGGGCCAAGGTCGGCCCGAACAAGTTCACCGCGGCGAAGAAGGCGTCGCGCGCGCAGCAATTCCTGGGCCAGTACGCCGACCCGATGCAGATCGTGCTCCTCGTCGCCGGCGTCATCTGCCTGTTCCTGCCCGGACAGATCTTCACCGGCATCATGCTCATCCTCCTCACGCTGGGCAACGCGGTGATGGGCCTGAACCAGGAGAGCAAGGCCTCGTCGGCCGCTGATGCCCTCAGCCAATCGCTGGTCGTCACCGCGAAGACCCGCCGGGACGGGGATCTCGTCGATGTCCCCATGGACCAGCTCGTCCCGGGCGACATCGTCAACCTACAGGCGGGCGACCTCGTGCCCGCGGACGCCCGCATCCTCACGGCCGCGACCCTCGAGATCGACGAGTCCGCGCTCACGGGCGAGAGCGTGCCCACCCCCAAGCAGGTGGACGCGGTGGCTGCCGATGCCGCCCTCGGGGACCGAGTGGACATGGCATTCATGAACACCCAGGTCACCCGCGGTGCCGGCACGATCCTCGTCGTCACCACCGGCATGGACACCCAGGTCGGCCACATCAGCGGGATGCTCCAGGCGACCGCGGCCGAGGACACGCCGCTGACGAAGCAGATCAACGGGCTGACCCGCCAGATCCTGATCCTCGCCGCATTCGCTCTTGCGGCGTCCCTCGTCCTGGGCATCGCCCGCGGCGTGCCGCTCCAGGAGCTCTTCCTCACCGCAGTCGCCTTCATGATCGCAGCCATCCCGACTGCCCTCCCGGCGATCGATACGGCCATCCTGTCCAAGGGCTCGCAGATGCTCGCGACGGCCGGCGCCATCGTGAAGCAGCTCCGTTCGGTCGAGACCCTCGGGTCGACCTCGGCGCTCAACTCCGACAAGACCGGCACCCTCACGATGAACCAGATGACCGCCGTCCAGCTGTCCATCGTCGGGCGCCGCTACTCGATCTCCGGCAACGGCTACTCGACCGCCGGCCAGATCACCCACGCCGCCGGCCAGCCCGACGTCCCGCTCGAGCCGTACCTGCTGCCGATGGCCCTCTGCTCGGACGCCGAGGTCCGGGACGGCACGCTCACCGGGGACCCGTCCGAGGGCGCGCTCGTCGTCCTCGCGGCGAAGGGCGGGGTCGATGCGGACCTGACCCGCGACCAGCACCCGCGCATCGCGACCCTTCCGTTCGACGCGGCCTACAAGCTCATGGCCACCTTCCACGACTGGACCGACGAGAGCGGCCGCAAGGTCGTCCGGGCCTACATCAAGGGCGCGCAGGACCAGCTCCTCAAGCGCGCCGCGTCGGTGAGCGGCCCGGACGGGAAGGAGGTCCCGATCGCGCAGCTGCGCGATGCCTACCTCGCCGAGAGCGACCGGATGGGGAAGCTGGGCATGCGCCTCATGGCCACCGGCCAGAAGGACTTCGACGCGGCAACGTTCGACCCGAACGCCGACCTCCTGAAAGCGATCGACGGCCTCACGCTTCTCGCGCTCGTCGGCATCACCGATCCGCCACGGCCGGCCGCGAAGGCCGCCATCGCGGAGGCACAGGGCGCCGGCGTCCACGTCCGGATGATCACCGGGGACGCCGCCGTCACCGGCGCCGTGGTCGCCAAACAGCTGGGGATCCCGGGCAAGGCGATCACCGGCGCCGAGTTCGAGGCGTTGGACCACGACGTGGTGCTCCGGGAGATCGACGGCATCGGGGTCATCGGCCGGGTCTCGCCCCAGGACAAGGTCCACCTCGTGGACGTCCTGCGGGAGCAGGGCCACATCGTGGCGATGACCGGCGACGGAGTGAACGACGCGCCAGCCATCAAGAAGGCCGACATCGGCATCGCCATGGGGATCACCGGGACGGCGGTCACGAAGGCTGCCGCCGACATGATCCTCACCGACGACAACTACGCCACGATCATCAAGGCGATCAGCATCGGCCGCAACGTCTACGACAACCTCCTGCGCTTCATCCGCTTCCAGATGGCGGCCTGCTACGGGTACATCACCGTCTTCCTCGGCTCGTCGCTCCTGAACATCCTGGGCGGCGTTCCGTTCCTGCCGCTCCAGACGATGTGGCTCAACTTCACGGTGAACGTCTTCCAGGCGATGGGCCTCGGGTTCGGGAAGCCGAGAGACGGCCTCATGCAGGAGAAACCACGGCCGAAGGACCAGAAGATCCTGCCGCGCCCGCTCACCATCTGGCTCATCGTCGTGGGGCTCGTCATGGGGATCGGCACCCTCGGCGTCATCGCGCTGGGCGAACAACACCTACGGCGACGTCGTCGCACGGACGATGGGCGTCACCACCTTCTCACTCTTCCGCATTGCCTCGTCCCTCGAGACCGCCGACGAGACGCGGTCGGTCTTCAGCGGCTACATCCTCGGCAACCCCGCGCTGCTCAAGGCCACCGGGCTCTCCATCGTCACGATCGTGCTGGCGACCGAGCTCGGCATCCTGCAGAACGTGCTCGGCATGGTCGGCCTGACCGGCGGGCAGTGGCTCGTGTGCATCGTCGTGGCGCTGTCGCTCATCGTGGTCGAGGAGGCGAAGAAGTTCTTCAAGATCAACACGGGCAACGTCGCGACGGTGGTCGCCGCTCCTGTCGCTCCCGCCACTCCCCTGGCCGCCTAGTCACACCACAGGCCGAGAACGCACAGACAATACCTGCAGGACGGGCAAACCACGGAAGGAAGAATCCGCGTCGGCCATTGCCGGCTACCTCGGCAAGAGCGACGCGTTCGAGCGCGCGATCGAGTCGTTCGCCGTCGCGTACGCCGATCAGACTGGTAGCGACTACAAGGCGCTCGCCGAAGCGGAGGCCGATGGCCGGATCGAGGTCCGACGCGGCCTATGAGCGGATCCTGACGATCCGGGCTGCCAACCGCGTGACCTGGGGCGGCGCCAATTGCCGGGCGTCCGGTATTGTGAATCTCCACGCGCGCTGCCTGACAACATGTTCTCCGTGCAGAGAAAGGCGGAACAATGAAGACGAGACAATGACCACTGCGAGGAGAACGCCCGAGGCGTTCTCGCGCCGGGCGTCGCTCAACCGGGTCGGCCATGACCGGTCCCCGGGCACGCCGGACGCGCTCTTCATTGCGCGTCCCAACCGTTCCGATTGCCATGCCCGCCGAGGCGCGGGCGCACGTTGAGGGAGCTGCTACTCGATGAATAGCTTGGGCGATTTTCTGCTGTGGTCGATCGAGGTGTTCTTCCTGATCCTGGCCATCTGGATCTTCATCGCGATCTTCTCGGACATCTTCCGCCGCACGGACATCCACGGCGGCATGAAGGCCTTCTGGATCATCATCATCTTCATCCTGCCGTTCATCGGCTGCCTGATCTACATCATTGCGCGGCCGAAGGTGACGGCGGGCGACGTCCAGGCGATGGCCCAGGCAGACGCGGCGAACAAGGCCGTGGCCGGCGTCTCAACTGCGGACGAACTGGCCAAACTGCAACAGCTCAAGGACGCCGGCACGATCAATCAGGCGGAGTACGACTCGCTGAAGGCGAAGACGCTCGCCGGCTGAACCGGCACTCCCGGTCCGCTGACCGGCGACCCAATCGAACGACGACCACCGGCGGCGATCCGCCGGTGGTCTCGTGATTCAGTCCGCGCGTAACGCAGGGGCAATCACCTGGAGGTGCAGGTCACCTGGAGGCGCTCGCGGTGGCGACTCAACGCCCGGGTCAACGCGGCACCGTGAGGTGGGGTCGGAGGACGCCCGGGGCAAGCTCCCAACTGGGGACCACGGACCGTTTGCTCGAGCCCTGCCCAGCGAGGCTTCTATTCCAGGCTCGGCTCTCTGCGCGGTCATCGTCCGGAGAGGTCCAGAGAGGCCACCGCGCCGGCTCGCGGCGCACGGTCGACGATCAGCAGTCACTCGACCTCGTCGTTGAACCGGGCCCGCGCGGGCGTCGGGGCGTCGTCCAGCCGCTCGAGCGCGGCATCGATGTCGTAGTCGAGGGCACGCGCGAGATCCGGCGCCACGGCCACGACCCGCTCGAGTCCGATGGTCGGTGCGAGCGACAGCAGCGCGGCCACGATCTCGTCGAAACTCAGGCCGGCGTAGAGCGCTTCGCTCGCATGCTGCCGCAGCATCGGGCCACCCGAGCCGGCTGTGATGGACGCGCCCAGGTGCAGCAGCGCCACGCTGCGCGCATCGAGCGCGCGGAGCGGGTCTTCGAGCTCGGAAGACATCACGGCACGGCAGTACGCCGGCTCCCCAATGGCAAGTCGGCGAAGGACTTCCTCGCTGGTGATCATTGACAGCTCGCTAGCACCTGACTGGGTGGACCCGTGACAGGCCCACTCCATCACGTGGCGCGTTGAGCCGCATCCTCCCGGATGTACGATGGCGATGGACCCGGCAGGAAGCGCTCGAGGAGCCCCGCCTCGACTGCGCGATCGACGGCCTCGCTGCGCGTCGAGGCCTCGAGCTTGCCGTAGATCGCGACGGCCTGCGTCCTGACCGTCGTAACTTTCACGCCGAGGCGCTGCCCGATCTCCTTGAAGGACAGGTAGTAGGGAAGCAGCGCCAGCACGCGGAGCTCCGCGACCGTGAGGCTCGAGGCGCCGAGGAGGCGCGTGGGCTCCTGCGAGGCGATCGCCGAGCGGAGCGCGGCGACCGCGTCGGGCAGGACGCCGAGATCGGGGCGCAGGCGTACCACGTGGGTCGCCTGCTCCAGGATGGTACTTGCGCCCGGGGTGTCGCCCACCGCGAGATGGGCGCGCGCGAACGCAAGCAGGCACTGGACGGCCGCTGCGGGGTGGGCGGCCGTCAGCACCGGCCGCAGGCCCATCGCGTGGGCGAGGTCACGCCGCGCGCCCGCGATGTCCCCGCGCTGTATCGCCAGCCTGATGTGGGCTGCGCGGGACGGGGCGCCCGAGAGGTACCCGTCGAGCATGGCAGCGGGCGCGATCGCGTCGCTCTCATCGGCGAAGGCAGCGGCGGCAACCCAGTCGCCCCGATCGAGGGCCAACAGGGCGCGGTGTCCGAGCAGGCCGTGACAGGGCACGACGTTGCGGGCCGCCTTGGCCGCCTCGACCGCGTCGGACAGGGCCACGTCCGCGCCTTCCTGGTCGCCCAGCGTCAGCCGGGCAACGGCCAGCTGCCAGAGCGCGAAATCGCGCCAGGGACTGCCCGCCCCTTCAAGCTCGACCCCCCGGGCGGCGTTCGCGAGCGCGTCATCGGCGCCCCTGCGGACCATTCCGGCTCGGAGCATCGCGCGCCCGGACTCGAACGAAGCGGTGCCGTCGGGCGGCGTGCCCTCGAACGTACCACGCTCGGCGATGTCCGCCAGGTGTACCGTCGAGGCGACATCGCCGGTCGAGACCTCCTCCCAGGCCGCCAGGACCGCCAACCATGGGTGCTCCTGGAGCGCCTCGTCTCCGAACCGCCTGAACCACGCCCGCGTTGTTGCGCGACGGCCGGACCAGTGATAGCGCAGCATGCCCCGGCCCGCGAGGGTTGCGGCGAGGTCGAGGTCACCCGCGGCGAACGCATGGTCGACGGCGAGCTCGATGACGCCGCTTGCGTCGTACCACACTGCCGCGCGTCGATGCAGCGCGGCGATCCGCTCGGGTTCTCGGGCCTCGAGCTGGGCGCGGAGGAAGTCCCGCACCAGTGTGTGGTAGCGATACGACCCGCCGTACTCGTCCACGAGGAGGGTCGACCGCCCGAGGCGCGCCAAGAGGTCGGCTGACCCGGGCCGGTCCGCCACGACGTCACAGACGGGCCCGCTGAGCCGCTCGAGGATCGAGGTGCGGGTCAGGAAGGCGATCTCGTCCTCGGGGCGCTGCTCGAGCAGCTCGGATCGAAGGTAATTGGCCACACCGCGATCACGGCCCAAGGCAGTGCGCGCATCGCGGTCGGTCGGGCGCCGGGCCGCGAGGGCCGCAAGCGCCAGCAATGCCGGCCACCCTTCGGCCTCACGGGTCAGCTGGGATGTCGCCTCGGCCGAGAGCGGGGGCCCGAGGTGGCGCACCAATTCGGCTGCTTCCCGCTCGTCCATGGTGAGGTCGTCGGGACCGAACTCGAGCACCGACCCCTCGGCGCGCCATCGGGCGATCGGCAGGGCGACCAGTTCGCGACCCGCGATGGCCACCTGCGACCCCTGGGGCAGGTATGCGATGAACTCGGCGAGGGCGTCGACGCAGGCTCGGTCTGTGATCCGGTGCACGTCGTCGATGGCGATGAGGACGGGCTCGGCGCGTTCGGAGATGACCGCCAGCAGGCGACCGACGACGGTCCGACTCGACACCACAGGCGACGCAATCGCGGTGAAGATGCTCGGATCGAGCGGCGCCACGCGGTCGATCGCGGCCGCGAGGTAGGTGAGGAACACCATGGGGTCGTTGTCGCCCTCGTCGGCCGTCAACCAGGCGACCGACCGGAAGCCGCTGGCGGCCCATTGGACGAGGAGGCTCGTCTTGCCGTACCCGGGTGGGGCCACGATCGAGACGACCTGGCGGTTTCGGGCAGAGCGAAGTCGGCCCAGCAGTCTCGTCCGGCCCACGATCCCCGGGCGGGTGCGCGGGACGACGAGCTTGGCCTCCAGGAGCGCGCGCGGCACGGAGGGACGTGGACCCCGCTGGGCTTCGTCTCGAGGCTGGGCCGCACCCGTGCTGGGAGCGAAAGTGGGAAATTGCATCAGTTCCAGCGGCATGGTGATCCGTTCCGTCGATGGCGTTCAGCCTAGACCAGGGACGGTCCGGAAATCCATCCCATAGGCTGGATTTGGCCGGTCGCGACCCGGGTGACCGCGTCCTCGAGTGCCGGCGGCTTTTGTTCCATGTTACCGGCCGTGGCGCGGTCGGGCGCGCGCCGCCCTCATTATTCCGGGAGGAGGCGCGCGGTCGGCATCGGTGCTCAACTGATCGGCGATCACCCGGCTCAATCGCCGGCCGACGTGGCTGTCCGGGCGCCACGGTTACTGTGACCATGAGCGGGAGCACCCCGTCATTCGCACGAGAGGAGGTTCAGTGCATGACAGACGAGACCGCAGGTCCGTCTGACGCCGCCGTCGACAACCTGAGCGAGCACCCCCGCGGCCTGCCGCTCACGCGCCTCGAGGCGTTCAGCGACGGTGTGTTCGCGATCGCGATCACGCTGCTCGTCCTCGAGATCACGGTCCCGCTCGCCGCAGAACAGGACCTGCTCGGCGCGCTGGCGGGCGAGTGGCCGTCCTACCTCGCGTACGTCATCAGCTTCCTCACGATCGGCTGGGTGTGGATCGGCCACGCCGCCATCACGAGCCACATGGAGCGGGCGGACGGCCTGTTCCTGCGGCTCAATCTCCTGCTGCTCCTGGTGGTCGCGTTCCTTCCCTTCCCGACCCGGCTCATGGCCGAATTCTTCGGGATGCGTGATCCCGAGCGTGTCGCCGTCATCTTCTACGGCATCGTCCTGCTCGTGATCGCGGCCCTCATGAGCGCGCTCTGGCGGTATGCGCGGGGCACGCGCGAACTCCTCAAGAGCGACGTGACCGACGACGAACTCGGGGAGCTGACGTCCAAGTCGACGCCGGGCCTGCTCCTCCTGCTGCTGTCGACCGCCATCGGCCTCGTCATCCCCACGCTCAGCGCCCTCTGCTTCCTCGCTGTGTCGGCGTACCTCGTCATCCCCTTCCGGGAGATCCTCGGCGCGATCCGCGGCCTGCGGCGAACCGGGAGCTGATTCGCGGCGTGACGGTCGCACCGGGAGCTCCCGACCCGGGCCCGCGCAGATGATCCAACGGCCCCGCTCCTCCGCGGGCGCCGTCCGTACCAATCGGCTGATGCGGCCGGGGCCGTCGTGGGCAACGCGGGCAACGAGCTCAAGCGGAGCGCCGCGATACCGGCAGGCGTCAACTGCGTGACCGATCACATCCGGCGCGCCTGGCGTACCATCGCCGGGTTCGCCGTAGGTTGCCATGGCGGGGGACCTGAGCGCCCTCGGCTCCTGGCGGCGCACGCCAGCCTGCCTTGACACCCGAGGGAGGGCACCCTGAAAGCATCGATGGAGATCGCTGCCCATCCCGACGCACCAACACGGCGTGCGGGCGCTCCGACAGAGCGCGACCCGAGGCTCGCCATCCCGCGATCCCGGCCCGAAGGGATCGAACGGACCGGCCTGCTCCACAGGCTCCAGGCATCGCGCGACCGACCGGTCCTCTCGTTCGTGGCACCACCGGGATATGCGAAGACCACGGCCGTGGCGCAATGGGCAGCTGATCCCCGAGACCCGGCAGCATGTCGTCCAGCGTCACCCACGGACAACGACCCCGTCGCCCTCGGCGGCTGCGAGCCTGCGCAACGCCGTCGAGGAGGCCGTCGCGGCGGTCTTCGCCGCCGAGGAGATCAAGGCTGAGGCGGGCTGAATGTGGTCGTCGATCCACGGGGTACGCCTCTGGCGCCCCGGCCTCACCCGGGAGAGCGCGTATGCCAGACGAGTAACCCGACCAGCCGCGGCGTTTTGCCGCACCCATCCGCCTTCAGCCAGACAGGACCAACAGAAAGGGACCATTCGAATGACCGAAGAGAGTGTCGTGGCGGCTGAGTCTGACGATACCGGTGCCACCGTCGTGGGCGTCGTCGGCGACGACACGGGTGTACAGGCCGTCGGCGCCGTCGCAACCGACTATCAGAATACGGTGGTCGTTGCCGCGTTCGCCGACTCAACAGCGGCGATAGCCGCGTACGAGGCACTGCTGAATGCCGAGATCGCCGGAACGGTGGCCGTCGAAGGCGTGCTCGTCATCAACACCGACGCGAATGGCAAGGTCAGCATCCAGAAGATGACGGACCACAGCACCAAGACCGGGGTCAAGTGGGGCGTGGCCGGCGGCCTGGTGCTGGGTCTCGTGTTCCCACCCACCCTCCTCGCCTCGGCCGTCACGTGGGGCGCCGCAGGCGGCATCCTGGGCAAGCTCCGCAACGAATCGCACAAGTCCCAGGTTGCCGCGGCGCTCGCCGGCACCCTCGGCCCGAACCAGTCCGGCATCCTCGCGCTCGTCACCGCCGGCGATGTCGCGAAGGTAACTGCCGCGATCCCACAGGCCACCAAGGTGCGCACCGCTGGAGTCGACGACAAGACTGCGGAGGCCATCTCGACTGCGGCAAAGCAGAACTCGTAGGCCGTGCAGCTATCCTGACGTCCCGCGTCCGTGGAGCGTCCGGCATCACGAGCCGGGCCGCAGCGTCATGATGCACCAAGAGCCCGGGCCGGACGGTCCGGGCTCTTGAGAACCCTGACCGGGACACGCCGAGGACAGTAATGGGCGACCAACGTATCCATCACGGATCGAGGGCTCGCGTGGGTGATGCCCTGCCGCTCGACCAATTCAAGAGCTTCTCCGACGGGGTCTTCGCGATCGCCATCACGCTGCTCGTGCTCGAGCTGACGGTCCCGGTCGGCTCGGGTCGGTTGCTCCGGCCCTGGTCGAGCAGTGGCCGGAGTTCCTGGGCTACCTGATCAGCTTCGCGTTCATCGGTGGCATCTGGATGACCCATACCCGGATGACGAGCCTCATGGAGCACCGGGACGCGCTCGCATCCGGCAGTCACTGAGGAGCCGAGCCCTGCTACCTTCTCTGACGTGCGCCGCACGAGACTGCCATCCTTCGTCGCCGAACTCCTCGGCGATCCCGTGGCACGAGGCGCATTGCTCGCCGGTTCCATCGCCCTGGTCGCGGCCGCGTTGGATCCGCAGATCTGGACTCCCACGCAGCCCTCCATCCAGGAGGCCGTTCGAGAGAACCCACAATTCGAGACGCTCGTCCTTTTGGCCTCGCTCGGTGCGTCGGGGCTGATCCTCCTCGGCGGCGCGGTGGGCGATTGGAGGCGAGCCAGGCCGGTCATTCTCGGCGGTCTCACCGCCGAGCTGCTTGCATCCTTCGTCAGCCTGGTCGTGCCCGCCGGTCCGATCTTCGTGACGTCGCGTCTCGTCGGGCATGCCGGTGCCGCATTCGTCATCCCCGTGTCCATCGCCCTCGTCGCCACGAGTTATCGCGGCTCGGTCCGGGCGACCGCGATCGGGGTGGCCTACGGCGCCTATGGTGCGGGTGGCGCCGCTGCATCGATGCTGCTTCGGGCGGTACCGGGAGAGCAATGGCCCGCGATGCTCGCCGCGATCGCGGGCTGCGCCCTGGCACTCCGGCTTGCATGGACCCGCACCCTGGAGTTGCGCCGGCCATCGCAGGCGGAGCGTCCGCTCGTGGCCGGGGTTGCCGTCTCGGCCTTCGGGATCATCACCTGCACGGTCGGGCTGACCTGGATCGGCGGCAGCCTCGATAACCCGCTGCGCTGGGCGATGATCATCGGCGGTCTGGCCCTCGTGATCGGTTACCAGGGTTTCAACCGCGCACGGACCGCAGGTTCGGCCCGGATCATCCGGCGTCGCGTTGCGGTCGCACTCTTTGTCGGTGTCGCGATCGCGATCTCCGAGACGGCCGCGGTGCTCAACCTGCCGCTCTACTTCCGACTCGTGCTCCGCTACGATCCGTTGCTGGCCGCGGTCGCCACCGCCCCGCTTGCCGGCGCGTTGCTTCTGGCCGGTCCCATCGCCGGGTTCCTGCTCAAGCGGGTCCCGCCACGCTGGCTCGTGGGCGGCGGCGTCATCCTCGTCGGTGTCGGAAACCTCGTGCTCGCAACCGTCGCGACTCAGCCCGGGTCGTATGTCGCCTTCGTTCTTCCGTCCCTGCTGATCGGCGCTGGGTTCGTTGTGGCGACGACCGTCCGAACGGCCATCATCTTCGCCAGCCTTCCAGATGGATTGCCGGCGTCGGCCGCAGCACTGAACGAGTCGTCGATCTCGCTCGGACGGCGGATCGGGATCGTGCTCGTCAGCGCGGTTGTGACGCAGGTGGCGATCACCACCTATTCGGCCTCCGTCGCGGTGTTGCCGCCAGCCGACGCGTCGGCGGCAGTCGCGGCCTTCCGATCGGTGCTCGTCACAGTCGGCACGCCGTCGTTCGCGCAGGTGGTGACGACCGTCACGCCTGCCGACATCCGACCCTATGTCGATGCATACACCGCCGGCCTGAACGCCGCCTTCTTCCTTTGTGGATTGGTCGGCGTGGTCGGCGGGGCCATTGCCTTCGTCGCGTTCGGCCGCGCGGACCCGCTCAGGACCAAGTGGGAGTATCGGGGCGAGCGCGCCACCGGCGCGGCCGTATGAGGGGTCGATGGAAGCCAGCCAGAACGCCCTCGCTGGGCGTCACCGTCATGCCCTTCCGGGAGATGCGTCCGCGCTTCCGACGGCCGGGCGCTGACTCGCGGCGTGACGGTCGCACCGGAGCTCCCGCGGGGCGGCGGATGAGCCGGCCGCCGCCGTCACACCACTCGGATGATGCGGCCGGCAACGACGCCGGCCCAGGATGCTCGTATCTCCCGCTGGGCAGGTAGTCAGCAGGGCAAAGGAGACCGACGACATGGGCGACAAGCATGTGACGGGCCCGATCCAGGTGTTCGTGGTCGGGTTTGACAAGTTCGACATGACCGGGAGGATCATGGCGGAACTGCGCCGGGTCAGGCGGCGCGGGGTGATCCGCATCGTGGACGCGCTCTTCGTGCAGAAGGACAGGCGCGGCAAGATCGAGAACGCGATGCACCTGACCGACCTGTCTGAAGGCGAGCGGATGCGTCTCGGAGCCATCGCCGGCGCGCTGATCGGCCTGCGGGCCGGTGGGGAGGTCGGAGCCATCGTGGGCGCCGAGAAGGGCGCGCTTGCGGTCGCCGAGCGCGACGCGGGCCTGTCGGTGGATCGAATACGCGAACTCGCCGACTCGATCCCCGCCGGCGGAGCCGCGGCCATCCTGGTCATCGAACACCACTGGGCCGCGAGCCTGCGCGACGCCGTCGCCGATGCCGGCGGGCGGAGCCTCATGCAGGCGATGATCTCGCCCGATGCCGTTGCGCTCGTCGGCGACGAGCTGCGTGCCAAGATGGAGGCCGAGGACGCCATCGAGGAGGCCGAGGAGGTCAAGATGGCCGCAGCCATCGAGATCGCCCAGACCCTCGCCGAGGCCGAGCTCATCGAGGACGCGGCCATCTCCGAGGCCGCCGACGCGATCGCCACGTCCCTCGCCGTCGAGGATGCCGCGGCCGCTGACGTGGCCGACACGCTCCTCGCCGCCCAGATCATCGAGGAGTCGGCCACGGAGGAAGCCACCCGCGTCGTGTCCATGGCCCTCGACGTCGAGGAGTCGGCGACCGAGGAGGCCGAGGACGCCGTCGCGGCTGCCAAGCAGGTCGAGGCCCAGGCCGCCGTGCGTGCGATCCGGGCGCTTATCGCCGCCCGGGTCGTGGAACATGAAGCCGCCCAGGAGGCCGTCGACGCGCTCGTCGCAGCCCAGATCATCGAGCAGGAAGCCGCCGACGAGACCGTCGCGGCCGTGCTCGCGACCGAGGAGGTGAAGGCTGAGGCGGAGACGGACTGAGCGCGATCGGATCTGACCCTGATGGGTCGAGCATGGTCAACACTGGAGGTTCTGAGATGACCGACGACACGACGACCACACCCGCCCAGCCCGGTGAGCCGGTCGCGGCCGGCGCGGCCCTGGTCGACGAGCAGGGCAACGTACAGGCCGTGGGGTCCATTGCCGTGCAGGACAACTACGCCGTCATCGTGGCGCAGTTCGCCGACATGGACGCCGCCAAGCAGGCCTACTACAACCTGGTGGACGCCGAGGTCAAGGGCGCCGTCGAAATCGAGGGCGTCCTGGTCGCGAACGCGGACTACCAGGGCAAGGTGCACATCCAGAAGATGACCGACCACACGACGCGGCACGGCCTCAAGTGGGGCATCGTCGCCGGTGTGGTCGTCGGGATCATCTTCCCGCCGACCATCCTGGCGAGCGCCGCGACACTGGGCGTCGCCGGGGCCGTCGTCGGCAAGGCCGGCAACGAGCTCAAGCGCAGTGCCATGGCCGACGAGCTGACTTCGGTCCTCACGCCCGGCACCTCGGGCATCGTCGCCCTCGTGGCCATCACCGCGGTCGACGCCGTCGAGCAGTCGATGCCGGAGGCCAAGGTCGTCAAGTCGGTGCCCGTCGACGACGACACCGCCGAGACAGTGAAGACGGCTGCCAAGGCGGCCGGGGACGCATCGGCGGGCTGACCCGCCGGTTCGCCGAACGCATCGAGAGCCCGGGTCTGATCGCCCGGGCTCTGCGCTCGAGCCGGGTTGTGCGTCGCCAACGGCTGCCGAGTCCTGCGTCTACGCCATCTCAGTCGACTGTTGCACCGGCCTCGCCACACGGGCCGCGTGTTCAGCGGCGGCTCCACCGGCGGCCCTGCTTGAACAGCAGGACGTTCAGCCCGCTGACGTAGAGGCTCCCGATCGTGACCGCCGCGGCGCCGGCCGTCAGGCGCCTGGCGATCCGGTGGTCGGCCTCGGTCACCCGCTCGCGAGACTCCTTCATCCTTGCGCCGGCGTCCGTCACGTGCTCGCCGACCGTGGCGAGGACCTCCAGGACATTCCCTGCGCGCTCGGAGACCCGGGCGGCAACACCGGGCTGCGACAGGCCCGCGGCACCTGCCGCGGCGAGGCTCGTGATCGCCGTATCGAACTCCACGAGCCGCGCGTCGATGGCCTGCAGCCGGTCCACGGCCACACTCGGCAGCGCCAGGAACGGAATAGAGCTACTCAGGCCTTCCAGGGCATCGGCGACGGTGGTGGCGCGCTCCCGCAGCATCGCGTAGACGCTGCGCATGTCGGCATACGGACCCGTGACGAAGTCGCTGATGGCCGTCGCCAGGTCGGTCGCGGCCGCTTGGTCGATGTCAGGGGCCTCGGCCAGCCGGTCGGCCTTCACCTTGATGTCTCCGACGAGCCCGGACGTATCGCCGATTCGGCCGGCCACCGTATCGGTCAGCGTGATGGCCCGCTCGAGCCCGCCCTCCGGGATCGCGAGCAGATGGTGAATGCGCCCCTGGACGTTGAGTTTCAGGATCCAGACAACGGGGACGACTGCGTTGCCGGCGTAAATCCCGATGACCCCCAATGCGGATGCAAGCCAACCCACGATGCGCATGCGTCACTCCTTGTGCGAGATCGGAGTCCAATCGTCGCGGCGGCCTGAGATCGGGTCCCGTGACCCGCTCGCGTTGCCGCTGCTCCGCAGGCCTCGTCATACCATACGGATGATGCGGCTGCGCACCGCGCGCCGCTAGCGTGCTCGTGCAACCCCGGAACGCAGGTCCCGCGAACGGCCAATCGTGCCTGCCACGGAGACCAGCACCCGGTTCACCGACACAAGTCCCCCGTAACCCAAGGTGACCCATGTCGACAAGCCTTCGCCGCCTCGCACCGATCATCGTTCTCGCCATTGCGGTCGCCGCGTGTAGCGGCGCATCGTCGCCCACACCGGGCACATCCACGCCGCCGGCCCCGCCCGCGAGCGTCGCCGCGCTGCCCACGCCGCAGGCATCGGCGACTCCCGCCGCGGCGACGCCGGCCGCGCCGGAGGCATCGGCCATTCCCGCCGCGGGGACGCCGGCCGCGATCTGTACTGACGCGGCCGCCTTCCGGGCCTCCGTGGCGGCGATCACCAACCTCAAGCTCGCCCAGGTCGGGGTGAGTGGCGTAACGGCAGCGCTCACTGACGTGCAGGCGAGCGCCCAGGCTCTCCTCGTCTCCGGAAAGGACCTGGTCGCCCAGTCCGTCGCCACACTGCTGGCTGACGTCCAGGCGCTCCAGACCACGCTCACCGGGCTCGGCAATCAGCCCAGCCTGGGCGCCAAGGCCACCGCGGTCAAGGCAGCCATCGACCAGATCAAGACGGCTGCCGCCGACGTCCAGACGGCCCTCGGGACCACCTGCCCCGCCCAGTAGCGACTCGCACGCAACCCGGCCAAAGTGGCTCGGCGTCAATGATGGAGCGCGAGCTTGGATTCCGTTTCAGGCCCCGCGGATTTGCTGGGAGAGCTCCGGCGGCCATCGAACCAATTGCCGCAGACCACGGAGTGATCGAGCGTCTCGCGCGGCTGACCGGACTCGGTTGACGCGGCACGAGAGTGCCGGCTGCAGATCCGATCGCCCCGGCGGCACGTGCCGTGTTGTAATACCAGTCCCTACAAACAGGACAACTCCCACAGGAGGGATCGACACATGCCGGCAAAGCGGACAAAGGCACAGGAGAGGGCAGAGGCAGCAGAGGTTGTCGGCGACGCGGCAGAGGCCGTCGGCGCCGAGGACACGGAGGCAGGAGCCGAGCTCCTCGATGCCGCCGCCGAGGAGGCGAGGGCCACGGTCGCCGATGCGGCGATGGGTGCGGCCGACGTGACCCGCGGGACAGACGAGCTTGTGGCGGCCGAGGCGCTCGGCGACCTCAGCGACATCGCCGCTCGCAAGGGTGCGGCCGACGAGCGGCGCGGGGTGGCAACGCTCGAGGCTGCTGAAGACGCGGCCTCGGTGGGTGCGCTCGTGGCGGCGGTGAGCGCCGACGACCTCGATCGCGGCATGGTGATGGCCTCTCTGTCAGGCCAGCTGCGCGTCGCCAGCGACGTGGTCGCCCTCATGGGCATGCCCGTGCTCTCCGACTTCCTGCTCATGAAGGGCCGCCAGTTGCGCGGCCTCGCCGTGAACGAGATTGGCCGGGCAATGGCGGCGGCGGCGCTGGCACAGGGCATGGAGGACATGAGCGACCGACTGGCGGGGCTTGGCCTGCACGAGATCGCCGAAGGGCTGCGCGAGCAGGATGCGTCGGACGCCCTGCTCGACGCCCGCGACGACGCGGCCACGACGGGTATCCAGACGGCGGCCCTCGGCGTTGCCGAGCTGACCGCGGCCAGCGCCGAGGCTGACGCTACCCGACAGCTCGCCGGTGCTGGGGTGGTCATGGTGGCCGAAGGCTCGGAGGAGATCGGGGAGGGCGAGGGCCTGAAGGCCGGAGCGCGCCCGCACTAGTCCCTGGCGTGGGCGGCCGGCCCCGTGGTCCTCTTACGCCCGAGAAGGCGGATCGAGCGGACACGGGGCCGGCCCATCCCAAAGGTGACGGGGAGATAACCGGGTCGCGCCCTGTTCCCAGCGCGATCCCACGGCGTGTCAACCGGCCCGTGCGCGGTGTCCGGCCGGCATGGGAGAGTCGCGGGCACCCGTGACAATGGCCATGGCCGCGGTTACCCTACGGTCCGCAGCCGGCTGGCGCCGCACTTCCCCCAATGGGAACGGGTGGCACCGTGCCGGTTCGTCGACGATCGGTCGCCGCGCGGTGGCGGCCGCGCTCGACCTCACCTGCGGAGGCAGCATGACTGCGCAAACGGCGCCCGAAGGCGAGCCGCTCATCTCGTGGCTGTCCCGTCGGACCGCGGCGCAACGTCTCGGCGACGTCCAATTCGACGACGCCCGGCTTGAGTATCGACGCCTCTTCAGCGAGGCCTGGGGCACGTTCCTGCTGGTCCTCGTCGCGGCCGGTGGCGGGGTCGTCGGCGCCACGGCCTTCGGAAGCGCCCTGACCCTGCCGATGAAGGCGCTGGCGCCCGGCATGATGGTGATGGGCATCATCTTCTTCATGGGCACGATCTCCGGAGCCCACCTCAACCCCGCCGTGACGCTCGCATTCGCGGTGCGCGGCAACTTCCCCTGGCTCCGCGTCCCGGGCTACATCATCGCGCAGCTCGTCGGAGCCCTACTGGCGTCCGGGTTCCTCCAGCTCATGTACGGCGGCATCCTCAACGGTGCGACCGAGCCGGCCTCCACCGTGAGCGGAGGCGTGGCGGTCATGACCGAGGGGATCCTCACTCTGGGGCTGGTCAGCGTGATCCTGGGCACCGCCTCAGGTGCGCGCAACGTCGGCATCAACGGGGCACTGGCGGTCGGCGCCTACATCGGTCTGGTGTCGGTGTGGGGCGCACCCGTCACCGGCGCGTCCATGAACCCCATTCGATCGTTCGCACCGATGCTCGTCGGGGGCGATCTCACGAACTATTGGATCTACCTGGTCGGGCCGATCGCCGGCGCGATGGTCGCGGTCGCCTTCGAGTGGATCCTCAGAGGCAAGCCGACCAGGGCCGGCGCGGAAGCCGCCCAGGGAATACTCGACGAGAGCCCAGAAGGGATTTGATCCGCTGGGACCGAGAGTCCCAGCAGCCACTTCTACCCGCGGATTGCCAGCGCCATGATCGCCGGCAGTTCTGCCGGCGACTGCGACGCCTCGAACCGGGTCAGCCGGGGAGCGAGGCGATGCGCCGTCCGGTGTGAGACGTACCAGGCGGGCTTGAGCAGGGGCCTGAACGGGGCCCGGATCACGGCCTTCTGCGGGCGGGCGAACATCATCGTGTTGTGCACCGTGCCTACGCCGGACCCGATCGCGTTCGGGGTGTTGCCTGGGAATGCGCCCCACGGCAGCACGCCGAGGGCGAAGCCGAGAGCGGCCCAGGCGTTCAGCGAGACCGTGCCGTACCGAAGATCTGCGAGCGCACGCTCGACCGCCGCCCCGACCGCGGGCTCGCGCTGCGTTCGTGGGTGGACGATCACGGTCGCGTTGAGTGTCCCCCAAAGCGTCGCGTTGGCGAAGTCCACCGCCCGGTCCACGAAGTCGGCAGTGGATTCGGCGGCGAGGGCCGTCTCGGCGAAGACCGAGCAGAAGGCCTCGGTGGTGAAGCAGATGTCGTCGCGCCGCTCTGGGTCGACCCCTTCGACGATCGCCCAGGGGAGCCGCTCGTGGGTCCGCCGGCCATACTGCCGCGCCTCCGGGTGCGCTGCCGTCACGGCGTCGTAGCGGGCGCCGGCGCCCGGGTAGTACGCGACCCTCGGCGTCGTCCGGCTCAGCCGTCTGCGCACCGCGGCCAACAGTTGCTCGCGCTGCGGCCAGCCGGCGTGCGTCACGATGACCCGCGCCGTGTTGCAGTTGAAGCCGGCGTTGTTCGTCAGCATCGTGGCGATGTTCTCGGCCTGGCGACGGATGTCGGCGGTGCTCCAGCGGCCGGGTACGACGATCACGGGACTGACGTTTCCAAGCTCCGCGGACACCGGCTTGTCGACCAGTCGCTCGCCACGAGCCTTGCGGTCCTGCCCCTCGGGGCCATCGCCGAACACGATCGCGTCGTATGTCCGGTCCGAGCCGGTCATGTGGATCTCGTCCACCTCAGGGTGCCGGCACAGGGTCGCGCCGACGTCGGCTCCGCCGTCCACGAAGCGCACGATCCCGCGCTCCACCAGGGCACGAAGTCCCTGTTCCAGGATCGGGCCGAGATATGCGTTGACCGGGTGCGGCTTGAACACGACGACTTCGTTCTCCACGAACAACTTGCCGACGATATCCATCGGACCGATCGAGGAGACGTTGCCTGCCCCGAGGACGAGGCAGATTCGCCCGGACGCATCGGCGCCGCCCTGGTAA
Source organism: uncultured Chloroflexia bacterium (assembly GCA_963816905.1). Taxonomy (GTDB): domain Bacteria; phylum Chloroflexota; class Limnocylindria; order Limnocylindrales; family CSP1-4; genus JAFMJV01. Next base: position 156,937 of record CAWFMQ010000003.1, read on the forward strand.
CCAAGGGCCCGGGTGTGTGCAAGTTCCCGGGCCGTCACGCCCGGCTCCATCCAGACCTCGCCGGTGATTCCCGGGTAAAACAGGCGGTCATATGCCGAGACGGGGAACACCCGGGCCGTGACCTGCCCGTCAGGGCGGGTGCGGACGGGTCCGGGAATGCGCGGCGCGCCGTGACGTTGGATGTCACCGAGCGCGTCGCGCATGAGGCGCAGGTAGCGAACGAGGAGGGACGGCCCGAGCAGGGCTGCCTCGCCGGAAGATGGGTCACTCGGGTCGAGGCCTTCTGACGAGACACAGGCGGCGGCCCACCGGTCGGCCACGGCCGCGATATCGCGCAACACCTGTTCGAGGAGTCGGATCCGCTCGGCAGGTCCGGTGGCGACCCAGCCTGCCGCGTTCGCTCGCAGGGTACCGAGTGTGGCGTCGATGGCGGGGTCGCCGGAAACCTCCGGCTCCCGTTCCTGCCCCGGGTGACCGGTCGATCCAGCCGCTGCAATGGCCGTCACACGTCTCTCCTTCCGAACCCCGCGGTCATGAGTCGGGGAGCGTAGACGATCCGCACCGGGGTCGGCGGCGATGGGGCCGACAGCGCGCGCCGAAGGTCGTACGCACACTGCCCAAGCCGGCAGTCACCCGGTACGATCCCCGGCGCGTTACGCGGCAGCGGTTCGTCGAACACAGGAGACGACCTGACGTCCACCGCAGGGGCTCCAGCGGCGATCGACAGTGGTGCCCAGGCGATCCCGGCCTCGCGATCGACCGCTCGGCGCCGCCGGATCCACCCGGACGCGAAGAGACCGGCCACACCCGGCCGGTCTCGTCTACAGCGCGCCCCGCGAACCACCGGCTCCGCCGCGATGCCGGTGGCTCGTCGCCGCCCCTTCGTCGCCTACGCGCGCTGGGTGAACCAGATCGTCGGTGCGCCGTCGACGCCGGCGTCGTGCATCGCGGTCCGCAGTTCCGCGCTCCCGGCGAACGCCTTTGCCGCGTCGACCGTGGCGAACTCGTGGGTCACCGTGAGGTCGTTCGCGTCGTCGGCCGACCGGTAGACCGAATCCGCCGTGACGCCGAAGGCCTTCTGGGTGGGCCCGAGCGCGTCGTAGACCCGGCGCCACGTCGCGTAGTCGGCCACCTGGTGTCGAACGAAAAGGGTCGCCATGGGTGAGATCTCCTTGTCGCCGTGGGCCGCGGCTGCGATTTCGGCCGTCGGTCCCACCGGGACAGTGTAGAGGCATCTTCTGCTCTGTCAACTACTGTTACAACAGTGATTGTCAAGACAGAGGCTTTCGTGTACGCTCGGCGCATGGATGCCAACGAGGACCCCTCCCGCCCCGCAGCGCTCTGGAACGATGCGTGGCGCGGCGTGCTGTTCGCGAGCGCCCGGGTGCTTCGAATCGCCGAACGTGAGCTGCTGGCGCGCGAAGGGTTCCCGCTCACCTGGCTCGACGTCCTCGCCCAGCTCTATGACGCATCGGGCACCGGGCTCCGGATGCAGGAACTGGAGGAGCGCTCGCTCTTCACACGGAGCGGCCTGACCCGGCTGGTGGATCGCATCGAGACGGCCGGGCTGGTGCGTCGCGAGGCGGTCCCCGGCGACCGGCGCGGCGTCCGGGTCGTGCTGACGCCCGAGGGACGCCGTCGCCACGACGAGGCGTTCGTTGACCACCTGCGGCTCATCGAGCGGGAGTTCGGCAGCCGCCTGGCGCCGGACCAGCAGCGGGCGGTCGCCGACGCACTGGACGGCTTCTGGCGCGAAGCGGGACCTGAGTCAACGGAACAGGGCGCTTCCGAACCGTGACATAGCGTCACTGCGGGACCGGCCGGCGACCCGACGGTGACGACGTTGTTCTTCCTCTTTCCGGCAGGGACCGAGGGACCGCGCCCCGTCGCCGACGAGGCCAGCGGATACTTCGAGCGAAGCCAGGGCCGGTCCCGCCAGGTCGAGCTGCAAATCGTCTCGACACTGGAACGGATGGGCATCCCGATCAGATCGAGCCACCACGAGGTGGCGACCGGCCAGTTCGAGATCGACCTGCCGTTTCGAGATGCGCTCTGGACCGCCGACGCGCTCGCGACGCTCAAGCCGGCGGTCAAGGAGGTCGCCGCTGCATTCGGGCTGCGGGCGAGTTCATGCCGAAGCCGCGCACCGACGCGGCCGGGTCCGGCATGCACACGCACCAGGTGATGCTCCTGGCCGACGCCAGGGACGCGTTCGATGATCCGGACGCGCCGTACGGGCTTTCGGCGATCGGGCGGCGTTCGCCGCCGGGCAGCTCGAGCACGCGCCCGGGATGGCGGCCCTCTCGCGCCGCTCGTCAACTCCTACAAGCGACTCGTGCCGGGCTATGAGGCTCCGGTCGCGGGAAGCTGGGGTCGCCACAACCGCTCGGCGCTGATCCGCGTTCCGACCCCGGTCCCCGACGCTGCGACCAGCTTCGACGCGGCGGGCACCCGAATCGAGCTTCGACTGCCCGACCCATCGTGCAACCCGTACCTCGCGTTCGCGGCGATGCTCACCGCCGGGCTCGACGGCCTCGAGACCGAGCTCGAGATCGGGCCGCCGATGGAGGAGCTGGACCACGGGTTCCAGGCCGGTGGGAAACAGTCGGTGCGGCCGCTGCCGGCGTCGCTCGGTGAGGCGCTCATCGCCCTCGCGGACGACGACGTCATCGCGGAATCGCTGGGGAGCGGCCTCATCGAGTTGTTCGTCGCCGCCAAGACCCTGGAATGGGAACGCTACCGGCGCCAGGTGACGCCGTGGGAGGTCGAGGCGTACTACGACCGGTACTGACACGGCCAGGGCCCTTCGGCCCTCGTGATATCGAGGGAGAGGCCTTCGGACTGTCGGCAAGTGGTCACTTCCAGACGGCACCGACATCCTCGGCGGGGTTGTTCGTGAGCCTCGTCTGCCCGGAGCCGTCGGCGTTCATCACGTAGATCTCGAGACCGCTGTCGCGGGTGCCCTGGAAGACGATCTTCTTGCCGTCCGGCGACCAGTTCGGGTAGGAAATCCTCGGTTGGGTTGGTGGTGAGGCGCGTCCGGCCCGAGCCGTCGGCGTTCATCACATAGACGTCGGCACTCGCTGCATCGAGCGCATCGTCCCAGCTCGTGAAGACGATCTTCTTGCCGTCGGGCGAGAGGGCGGGGAAGGTATCGTTCGTCCCGGCGTGGCTCATCAGGCGCGCCTGGCCCGAACCGTCCGGGTTCATCAGGTAGATGTCGAACTCCCCGTCGCGGGTGGTGCCGAAGGCGATCTTCGTACCGTCCGGCGACCACGAGGGTCCCCAGTTGCGCGCATCGCCGTGCGTCAACTGCGTCGGAGCCGACCTGTCGGCGTTCGCTGGCGCCCAGGGTGACGCCATCCACTGCGCGCTCTCGATTCACGACGGTGGGCCGGCCCTTGGATTGGGCGTTCGCTCGTGCCTGCACATGGGCGAAGCCCAGACAATCGAGGGGAAGGTCGGCGGGATCGCCGTCCACATCGGCGCTCGCATCGCCACAGTGGCGGCACCAGGCGAGGTTCTCGTCTCTGCCAAAATTGAAGGATGTGGTCGCGGGCTGAGGCCTCCGGTCTTAGGACCGCGGCGAGCGCGGCGCCCCTCGGCGGCCCATCTGCGCGGAGTAGGCTGAGACAACCGTGCGAATGCCGAGCCGATCCAGTGACACGACGCGTTTCGATCCGCCCATGGCTACCTTTCTGCGCCCCGAAGTCCTGATCCGCGGCTGGCGGACGCGCGGCCGGCGGGTCGCGCGTCGCCTCGACGACCGCGTGCGCGGCATCCGCTTTGCCGAACGCTTCGATCGCGAGGATCTCCCGGTCGTCCTCGTTCGCCACTCCTCGCTGCTGCGACGGCGTCTCGGCGACACTGATCCCGAGCTCCAGGACGCCAAGGTCGTCAACCTTCGACTTGCGCTTGCGGAGCTCGACGGCCTCGTGCTCGCGCCAGGCGAGACGCTCTCGTTCTGGCGGTGCGTCGGTCGCCCTTCGGCGGAGCGCGGCTACGTTCGTGGCCTCGTGCTCTCCGGCGGTCGCGTCTCGACCGGCATCGGTGGCGGCCTCTGCCAGCTGTCGAACCTTCTCTACTGGATGGCGCTGCACACGCCCCTGCGCATCGCCGAGCGTCACCATCACTCGTTTGACCCGTTCCCGGACGACCGCCGGGTGCTGCCGTTCGGGAGCGGCGCGACCGTCGTGTGGAACCTCGCGGACCTGCGCCTCCGCAACAAATCGGCACAGCCGTTCCAGGTCCGCCTCTGGCTCACCGACGAGCATCTCGCCGGCACCATCCGGACGGACCGCAGGTTGCCCGTTGCGTACCACGTCATCGAGCGGGGGCATCGCTTCATTCGCGAGGGCGACGCCGTCTACCGCGAGAACGCGCTCTTCCGCCGGGTCGTCGACCGCACGAACGGGACCACCGTTCGCGAGGAGCTGATCGCGCGGAACCACGCGCTTGTCGGGTACCCGGCCTCGCTCGACGACACGTCAGCTGCAACAGATGGGGCGACCAGAGCTGGGGCGACTCCGCGATGAACGGGCGCCTGCCGCGGTGCGATGCGGGCGCCGATCCTCTGCGACCAACCGGTGAATGACTCAACCGCATCCGACGGCGTGTGGGTCGGGCTTGACCTGGGGACGCAGAGCGCCCGGGCGCTCGCCGTGACGGCGTCCGGAGAGATCGTCGGCGCCGGGCACCGCGCGCTGGCCAGCCACAGATCCGGGCCGCGTCACGAGCAGGACCCCGAGCAGTGGTGGGAGGCCATTGCGGAAGCCTCCGTCGAGGCGATGCGGACCGTGCCCGCGGCGGCACTCCGGGGAGTGGCGCTGGACGCCACGTCCGGCACGATCCTGCTGACCGATCAGGATGGCCGGCCGCTGACACCGGGGCTGATGTACGACGACGTACGGGCCGTCGAGCAGGTCGACCGGGTCAACGAGACCGGCGCGTCGGTCTGGGCCGAACTCGGGTACCAGCGCATGCAGCCCGTATGGGCGCTGCCGAAGCTGCTCTGGCTGCTTGCCGATCGCCCGGATCATGCGGCCGAGGCCCGGCTGGCGCACCAGTCGGATTTCATCAACCGCAGGCTCGTCGGGCATGAGGTGCCCACCGACCTCGGGAATGCGCTCAAGACCGGCGCGCACCTCGTCGACGAGGCCTGGCCCACCTCCGTCATGGACGCACTCGGGGTCCCGGCCGGGATGCTGCCCGACCTCGTGCGTCCGGGCACGCCGATCGGCACCATCAGCCGTTCTGCCGCCGACGTCACGGGCCTCCCGGCCGGCACGCCCGTCATCGCCGGCACCACCGATGGTTGCGCCGCGCAGATGGCATCCGGAGCCTTGCGCCCCGGCTGCTGGAATTCGGTCCTGGGCACCACGCTGGTGCTGAAAGGGGTTTCCAGGGACCTGGTCCTCGATCCGGCGGGGGCCGTCTATTCGCACCGGGCTCCGAACGGCGACTGGCTCCCGGGCGGCGCGTCCAGCACGGGCGCCGGGGTGATTTCCCGCGATTTCGAAGGCCGTGACCTGGGGGGGTTGAGTGTCGCGGCGCGTGCCCACGAGCCCGCCACCGCGTTGATGTACCCGCTCATGGCGGTCGGGGAGCGGTTCCCGTTCGTTGCACCTGCCGCGCGGGGGTTCGCGCTGGGCGGCGACGGCTCCGAGGCGGATCGGTTCGCGGCGGCACTGCAGGGTGTCGCGTACATCGAGCGGCTGTGCTTCGACTACGTCCGCCTGCTCGGCGCCCCGCTCGACGGTGACCTGGTCCTCACGGGCGGCGCCACGGCGAACGCATATTGGTGCCAGCTGCGCGCCGACATCCTTGGCCGCTCCGTCACCCTGCCCGAGCAGGCCGAGCCCGCGCTCGGGATGGCGATCCTCGCGGCGAGCCCCGGCCGGCAGGTCGCCGACGTCGCAGCGGAGATGGTCAGAATGCGGGAGACCATCGACCCGCGACCCCGGTCGGCCGGCCGTTTCGACGAGGCGTATTTCCGGCTCATCGACGAACTCGAGCGGCGCGGCTGGCTGGCGTCGGCCGTCGCGGCATATGCACGAGGCGCACAATCTCGATGACGAACCTGGTCCTTGTCCGCCACGGCGAAACGGTCTGGCACGCCGAGAATTGCTACGCCGGGTCAGCGGACGTCGAGTTGAGCCCCTTCGGGCTGGCGCAGGCCGCGGAACTTGCGGCCTGGGCGGAGTCCGCCGGGCTGTCCGAGGTATGGACGTCGACGCTGGGCCGCGCTCGGCGGACCGCGGAGCCCTGCGCCGCGAGCAGCGGGGCCGGCCTGCACATCGACGGCAGGCTGCGCGAACTCGATTTCGGCGCCGGTGAAGGCCTCACCCGCGCGGAGATGGAGCAGCGGTTTCCCGACGCGCTCGCGGCGTTCCTGGCGGACCCGGTCGCGGGCCACCTTCCCGACGGGGAGGACCCGGTCAATGCCGCGCGACGCTTCGTCGATTGCCTGCGCGACATCGCGGACGTCGACGGCGAGGGACGCGTGCTGATCGTGACCCACAACACGGTGATGCGACTGGCCCTCTGTGAGCTCATTGGAATCCCGCTCCGGGATTACCGGTGGCGCTTCCCCTCGATCCGCAACTGCGGGCTCACCGAGATTCGCATGCGCGACGGGCAGGCTGCCCTTCTCCAGTTCAATGCCCCGGTGGGTCCGCAGAAGTGAGCCCATCGCGCCGTTGGTCCACGACGTTCGGCCCTGTCCCGGGCGCCCACACCGGCGCACGCTGACGCATCGGCCGGACCACTGGCCGGGCGCCGACGACCCGGGCAGCAGGTCGCCGCTGTCGGCGACCGATGTCATCTGGCAGTTCTTCTCGGAACTGCCCCGCTCGTGACCCGGGCCGCCGGATCACCCCGGCGCCGGCAATTACCGGCCGATTTCGGGCGCATCGGCGCCCCCCGAGGCGGACCGAACGGCACGTCTCCCCTGCCGGGTGGCACTGGCCGCCTGGGGAGACAATTAGGGGGTGGCGAATACATTCCCAGGGATGAGGGGGGATTGATGGACGACGCTCGACTCGATCAGCCCGACCAGCGCCTTCGGGCGATCAGGCTCCAGGTTCGGAGCATCGAGCAGACCCCGGTTCGGGGCAGGCGCTTCATTCGAAAGCGGATCTACGCGGACGGCCGGCGGTTCGAACGCTGCCTGTTCGACCACTGCACGATCGTCGTCGAACTGGGCGCCTACTCGGCGGTCCACTGCTCGTTCGACGGTTGCGAGTACGAGTTCGTGGGACCCGCCCAGGCCGTGGCCATGGCCGCCGACGGGGCGCGTCCGGCCGCCGACGGCGCGTCCGGCGCCGAGGTCGTGCTCCGGGCCATTTGACGGGCAGGTACGCACGAGGGTGCAGCACACGTTGGGATCGTGCCGAGGCCGCGGTGCCCCTTCAGCGCCGTCGGACTCGGCGAGTACCGCCCACTGGGGGCACACTATCGAGGTAACGCGGGGCGCCGCATAGGCCGCCCCGGCCCGATCGGGCATGAATTCCAGGGTATCCAACCACATTCCCCAGGGGGAGAGAGGCCGGCACATGGATCAACAGTGGGAATGCCTCGACGGAAACGAGGCGGCGGCCCGCGTGGCGTACGCGTTGAGCGAGGTGATCTCGATCTTCCCGATCACCCCCGCATCGCCGATGGCCGAACACGCGGACGACTGGGCCGCGGCAGGCCGGCCGAACGCGTGGGGCGCGGTGCCCGACGTTGTCGAGATGCAATCGGAGGGCGGCGCCGCCGGTGCGATGCACGGGGCGCTCCAGAAGGGGGCCCTGGGAGCGACCTTCACGGCGTCACAGGGTCTGCTCCTGATGATCCCGAACATGTTCAAGATCGCGGGCGAGCTCACTCCGGCCGTGATCCACGTGGCGGCTCGCACGATCGCGACGCACGCCCTTTCGATCTTCGGTGACCACAGCGACGTGATGCACGCCCGCTCGACGGGCTGGGCCATGCTCGCGGCGTGCTCCCCGCAGGAAGCCCACGACATGGCGCTGGTCGCGCACGCTGCCACCCTCCGGTCGCGCGTGCCCTTCCTGCACTTCTTCGACGGCTTCCGGACCTCCCACGAGGTCAACAAGATCGCCCTGCTCACCATGGACGACATGCGGGCGCTTGTCCCCGACGAGTACGTCTTGGCGTTCCGTGCGCGCGCCATGACGCCGGAGGCGCCGGTTGTCCGCGGCACCGCGCAGAACCCGGACGTGTTCTTCCAGGCCCGTGAGGCGTGCAACCCCTTCTACCTCGCCCTACCCGGGCACGTGAAGGACGTCATGCGCGAGCTCGGCGAGCGCACGGGGCGCATCTACAACCTGGTCGACTACCACGGCGCCCCAGACGCCGAGCGGGTCGTGATCGTGATGGGATCCGGGGCCGGCGCCGTCGCGGAGACGGTCGACGCCCTGGTCGCCGCGGGCGAGCGGGTCGGCATGGTGACCGTCCGCCTGTTCCAGCCGTTCCCGACGGAGGAGCTGCTGGCCGCGCTGCCGGCGACCGTCCGCACGATCGCCGTCCTCGACCGCACCAAGGAACCCGGCGCGGTCGGCGAGCCGCTGTACCTCGAGGTGGTCGCCGCGATCACCGAGGGCATGGACCGCGAGCAGCCGGCGTTCGCGTCGGCACCGCGCATCATCGGCGGCCGCTACGGCCTCTCTTCCAAGGAAGTGACGCCGCAGATGATCAAGCCGGTCTTCGATGAGCTGTCCGCGGACCGCCCGCGGCGCCACTTCACGGTCGGCATCTACGACGACGTTACGCACCTCAGCCTCCCGATCGACACCGAGTACCGGCCGGCGCGGCCTGCCGGCGAGGTCCAGGCGCTGTTCTTCGGGCTCGGCTCGGACGGGACCGTCGGCGCCAACAAGGCCTCCGTGAAGATCATCGGCGAGGGCACGAACCTGTTCGCCCAGGGGTACTTCGTCTACGACTCGAAGAAGTCCGGGACGGTGACCGAGTCGCACCTGCGCTTCGGGCCGGAGCCCATCCGATCCACCTACCTCATCGACGAGGCCGATTTCGTTGCCTGCCACCAGTTCGGGCTGCTGCGCAAGCTGAACGTTCTCGGCCACGCAAAGCGCGGCGCGAGCTTCCTCCTGAACTCGCCGTACGGGCCAGAGGAGGTGTGGGACCACCTGCCGCGCACCGTTCAGCAGCAACTGGTCGACAAGGCCATCGACTTCTGGGTCATCGACGCGTTCGCCGTGGCCGATGAAGTCGGGATGGGCAGCCGCATCAACACGGTCATGCAGCCCTGCTTCTTCCACCTGGCCGGCGTTCTGCCGCCCGAGGATGCGATCGCGCGGATCAAGGACTCCGTCAAGAAGACCTATTCGCGGCGCGGCGAGTCGGTTGTCCAGCGCAACTACGCGGCGATCGACCTGTCGCTGCAGCGGCTGGCGCACGTGCCGCTCGGGCTGGTCAGCGCGGACAGCTCCGTGGCGTCGCTCGTGCCCGCGTCCGCCCCGGAATTCGTCCAGCGGGTCACCTCGATCCTGATGGCCGGCCTGGGCGACACGCTTCCGGTGAGCGCACTCCCCGTCGACGGCACGTTCCCGACCGGTACGACGCAGTACGAGAAGCGGGCCATCGCTCAGAACATCCCCATCTGGGATCCGTCCATCTGCATCGACTGCGGAAAATGCGCGATCGTCTGCCCGCACGCGAGCATCCGCATGAAGGTGTTCCCGGCGTCGGCGGTCGCAGACGCCCCCGCGGACTTCGTCAGCAAGGAGTTCAAGTCCAAGGAACTCGTCAACTACCGGCTCACCATCCAGGTCGCACCGGATGACTGCACCGGCTGCGGCGTGTGCGTGGACATCTGCCCGGCCAAGAGCAAGACCGAGGCACGCCACAAGTCGATCAACATGGAGCCCGCCCTGACCAACGCGGACGCCGAGCGAAAGCGCTGGGAATTCTTCCAGACGATCCCGCCGCTCGATCGGAGCCTGCTGGCGCACGACACCGTCAAGGGCTCCCAGGTGCTGGAGCCGCTCTTCGAGTTCTCCGGCGCGTGCTCCGGCTGCGGCGAGACGCCGTATCTCAAGCTCCTCACACAGCTCTTCGGGGACCGCATCGTCATCGGCAACGCGACCGGCTGCTCCTCGATCTACGGCGCCAACCTGCCGACGACGCCCTACACGGTGAACGCCGAGGGCCGCGGGCCGGCGTGGAACAACTCCCTCTTCGAGGACAACGCCGAGTTCGGCCTGGGCATGCGGCTCGCGCTCGACGCGCAGGCCAAACACGCGCGGGGGCTGCTCGAGCGGCTCCGGCCGGCACTCGACGGCGCACTCGTCGACGCGGTGCTCGCGAGCGAGCAGGACTCCGAGACGGAAGTATTCGCGCAGCGTGATCGCGTTCGGCGGCTCCGGGAGGCCCTCGACGGTCTCGACGGCGACCTGGCCGCGGACGCGATCCAACTCCGGGCGCTCACCGGCTCCCTGATGCGCGAGGGAGTCTGGATCATCGGCGGTGACGGCTGGGCCTACGACATCGGGTTCGGAGGCCTCGACCAGGTCCTGAGCTCGGGGCGCAACGTCAACATCCTCGTCCTCGACACGGAGGTCTACTCCAATACCGGCGGCCAGGCATCGAAGGCCACGCCGCGCGGTGCCGTGGCGAAGTTCGCCGCAGCCGGGAAGGGCACCGGCAAGAAGGACCTCGGGGCGATCGCCCGGGCCTACGGCAACGTCTATGTCGCCCAGATCGCGATGGGGGCCAGCGACGCGCAGGCCATCAAGGCGCTGCTCGAGGCGGACGCCTGGCCGGGCCCGTCGCTGGTCATCGCGTACAGCACCTGCATCGCGCACGGCATCGACATGGAGAAGTCGATGTCCCACATGAAGGACGCGGTCAAGAGCGGCTACTGGCCGCTGTACCGCTTCCAGCCGAGCGAGGTCGAGAACGGGCAACCGTTCAAGCTCGACTCCAGCAAGCCGTCCATTCCGGTCCGCGATTTCGTGGCCACCGAGACCCGCTTCGCCATCCTCCAGCGCACGAACCCGGAGCGCGCGAGGGAACTGGCGCTGCTGGCACAGGCGGACGCGGACGAGCGCTGGCGCTACTACGAGCAACTGGCAGGCATGCATCGCAGCATCCCCCACGTCCAGCACCCGGCGCCGGGCAGCGTGCCCGGAGTGGACGGTGGGAACGGCACCCGCGGCAATGGCGGAGGGGAAGAGGCATGACCGTCGATCTGCGCACCCGCTATCTCGGACTGGACCTGCGATCGCCGATCGTCGCGTCTCCCTCGCCGCTCACCAACGAGCCGGCGTTCGCGCGGCGGCTCGAGGACGCCGGCGTCGGGGCGATCGTCCTGCCGTCGCTCTTCGAGGAGGAGATCGTCAACGAGGAGCTCGAGCTGACTCGCTCCCTGGACCAGGGGACCGAGCAGTTCGCCGAGGCGCTGGACTACTTCCCGGACGTCGCGTCGTTCGCCGGCGTCGGGGAGCGGTACCTCCAGCGCCTCGAGCAGGTGAAGAAGGAGGCGGCGATACCCGTGATCGCCAGCCTCAACGCAACGACCAAGGGTGGCTGGGTCCGCTACGCGCACCTCATGCAGGAAGCGGGCGCAGACGCGCTCGAGCTCAACCTCTATCGGCTCGCCGCAGACCCTGCCACCACGGCCACAGACATCGAGGCCGCAGACCAGGAGCTGGTCGCCGCGGTTCGCGCGTCGATCAGCATCCCGATCGCGGTCAAGCTCAGCCCGTACTACACGGCGCTGGCCAGTTTCGTGGCCGGAGTCGTCGCGCACGGCGCCGACGGGCTCGTGCTGTTCAACCGGTTCTATCAGCCTGACCTCGACCTCGAGTCGCTCGAGGTCGTGCCCCGGGTGGAGCTGAGCCGCCCGTGGGAGCTGCGCCTGCCCCTGCGCTGGATCGCGATCCTGCGCCCGCAGCTTGGTACCAGCGTGTCGCTCGCCGCGACGTCCGGGATCCACTCGGGAACCGATGCGGCCAAGGCGCTCCTCGTGGGCGCCGACGTCGCGATGATGACCTCGGCGATCCTGCACGACGGTCCGGAGCACGTCCGTGGCGTCGAGGCGGAACTGGTCGCCTGGATGGAAGAGAACGAGTACGAGTCCGTGGAACAGCTGCGAGGCAGTGCGAGCCAGGCGACGGCGGAGAACCCGTCCGCCTTCGAGCGCGCCAACTACATCCAGACGCTGCACTCCTGGGTCACGCCCACGGACCGCGTGCCGATCACGCCGGTCTGAGGCGATGGTGGGTCGTGGGCCACGGGTCCGCGGCGCCGCCGGAGTTCGAACGTCGTTGGCCGGGCCCGAAGGGGTCCGGCCAACGAGATTCAGAGGGCGGCGGGAGCTGCGCGTTCCCGAGACGCGGAGAACCAACGTTCTCCAGGTCCGCCAGGGCCGCAGAGCGCCTTCAGCCGATCCCGACGGATGTCCCGGTGATCCGGATGACCGATGCGTCGAGCAGTCCCGCCCTGACTGCCTGCTCGATGGCCTCTCGACGCGACGAGACGCTCAGTTTCCCGTACACGGCCGTCGTTTGCGACTTGATGGTGTTCGGTGAGACGAACAGCCGCTCGGCGATCTCACGGAGCGAGAGGTGAGTCGGCAGATAGGCGAGGAGTCGCAGCTCGGCCGACGTCAGCGTCCAGGGTCCGGCCGACGTCGTCCGCATCGATCCCATCGCGCGTTCCAGTTCGGCGGCCTCCGCGACCAGCGTCCCCAGGTCCGGGCACCGGCGAAGGATGTCCCCTGCCTCCAGGAGCAGCGCCCTTGCCGCCGCGGTCTCGCGCAGGGCGAGGCAGGCGCGGATCGTCTCGAAGCGCATCTGCAGTGCGGTGACAGGCAGGGCGGCCGTCGCGCGAGGCCGCATCCGGTGCACGCGTGCGATCGCGAGGCGCGCCTCGGATGGTGAGCCAGTCGCCAGCGCCGTTCTGGCCGAGGCCGCGTGCAGCGTCATGGTCGCGGCGTAGTCCTCGAAACCGGTATCGCGAACGAGCGCAAGGCCTCGCTCCACGTGCCGGCTGGCGGCCGTCACGTCGCCCCGGGCGAGAGCGATGATCGCGCGCTCACCGAGCGCAAGTGCCAATCCCGGGGTGGCGCGCCGAGCCTCGGAGACTTCGACTGCTTCGGCGAGCAGCTCGTCGGCGGTATCCAGCGAGCCAACGACGATGTCGGCGAACCCAGCGAGGATCAGCGCGGTCTGGCGGAAGGGGCTGTCGTCGGCGATGCCTGCCAGCCCCGCTCGTGCGTCAGACAGGAGCGTTGCCATTCCCGCCGGGGCCATGAAGCCACGGAGCAGCGCGATCCACGACTCCCTGCTGGCGCCGTCGGGCATGGATCGGCGGTCGGGCGACCGCTCAGCGCTGGCGAGCCACCGTCTCGCTTCCGGCATCCGCCCTTCCATCGCGTGGACCCATCCTGCGAGTATCGCGAGAGGGGCGCGCCGCTCCCGCACGTCGTCCCGGTCGAACCAGTCGAGCCACCGGACTGTCGTCGCCGTGCGGCCGGACCAGTGCAGCGGGAAGCAATACCGCGTGACGAGCCGCGCCACGAGGTCCATGTCGCCGGATGCGTGGGCGTACTCCACCGCTTGCTCGGGCTCGTCGTGCTCAGCGCACCATGCGGCCGCGCGCGCACACACCCCGGCGGCCACACCGGGCTCCTGTTCGTCGAGCTCATCGCGGAGCAGGTCCCGGAACAGCCTGTGATAGCGATAGGTGTCACGATGGGGACCGAGCGCGACCACGAACAGGTTGTTGCGCTCGAGCTGCCGCAGCTGTGCGAGCGAGCCGCTCGTCCCGAGGGCGGCATCGCAGATGGAAGCGTTCATGGTGTCCAGCACGGACGAGCGACGGAGCCACCACCGGGATCCGGGATCGAGCGGCTCGAGCAGCTCCGACCGCATGTAGTCCGCAAGGGACGCCTCGGTGCCGCGCAGGTCAACAGCTGCCCCGTCGCGCGCCCGGACCGTCCCCAGAGAGCGCAACCCCAGGTACGTCGCCGCCGGCCACCCCTCCGTCCGGGTCAGGAGACCGGCGACCTCGTCGCGCGAGGACGGGACGCCGATGGCTGCTGCCATCGCCTGCGTTGCCGTCTCGTCGAGCGCCAGGTCCGGCGTGCCGAGCTCCAGCAGCCGGCCCGTGACGCGGACGCGCGCGAATGGCAGCGGCAGCATGCGACGCGCTGTGAGCGCGAGTCGAAGGTTCGTGGGAAGGCGGAGCATGAGGAACGCGATGGCGTCAAGGGGGGCATTCTCCCTGAGGTGGTGCGCGTCATCGAGCATCAGGACCGTCGACGTCCGTCTGGCCCACATCGCCTCGACGAGTGCCGGCAACAGGGTCGATTCGAGCGAACGTCCGGGCGACGCGAACAACCTGAGCACGGCAGGTTCGAGTGGCTCCACGCGGTCGAGGGCTGTCGCGATCGCGGACAGCAGCATCGCGGCGTCGTTGTCGCCCCCGTCCAGGGCCACGTACGCCACATCGGGCTCCCGATCGGCCCACTGGCGAAGCAGCGTCGTCTTGCCGTAGCCCGCCGGCGCGACGACGGACACGACCGCGGGCCCGCCGGCGGTCACGAGGCGATCCGTCAGGTCGGCACGTGGCACCATCGTGGCCGGTGCCGCGGGCAGGGCGAACTTCGAGCTGAGGAGTGGGGCGAGCGCCGAGCGGCGCGCCACAACCGGATCTTCCGACTCCCGAATGCCCGTCACAACCGAAAGCATACTGGGCAGCCATCACCGGTGGCCACCGCTCCTGACCTCCGGCATGGTCCGTGTCAGCCTCCACCGCGGCTGCGCAACGTACCTGCCGCGCACCGGCACGGCATCGGCAGCTCGGAGATGCCCCAGAGGACCTTTGCCTCAGGGTGGGTTCAGGCGCTTGCGGTACCAGAGGACGTCCGTTCCCGACGGGAAGTTCTCGACACGACCCACCAGTTCGTAGCCGGCCCGCTCATAGAGGGGCCGAGCCTGGAAGTCGTAGGTGAAGTGGACAGTCTGCGTGCACCCTCGCGCCGCTGCCTCGGCTTCGGCGGCGGCGAGGAGCCGAGTTCCGAGCCAGCGACCTCGGTGACCCGGCTCCACCCAGAGACTCTGCAGCTCGCAGCAGTCGCCCCAGGTCCAGCCGGAGATCCCGGCCACGATCTTGCCAGCCTCGCGCACGAAGATCGCCAGCTCGACCTCGTCGCCGAGTCCCATCGCGGCGGACGCCTCGCGACGGATCTGCGTCTCGAGGAACTCGACGTCCAGCGGATCCGGGTTCGTCCTCGACGTGGAACTCCATGCCGCGTCCGCGTCAGGCCTCGAGGAGCTGCTCGATGATCGAGATGTCGTCGAAGTACGTCCGGTACGACCGGATCTTCCCGCTCCGGAAGTCGGCCACCGTGGCGCCGGCCAACCGGACATGTCGCCCCGTTGGTTCCACCACCGCATCCTCGCTGAGGACCAACGGGCCCGTGTGATCGGCTTCGATGACCCACTCGGCGAACGCCCTGTTGCCGACCTCGTCGAGTCCCCGGATCAGGAGGACGACGTTGGAGAAGGCCAGGTCGCGGAGGGCGGCGAGGTCGGTGAGTTCCGTCAGCCCTGACACGGTCGCCCACGGCGACCACCCGACCGACGTCCGCGGTGAACAGGGTGCCCAGATCGACCGCGTCACCACTGACCTCGGCCTCGAGTGCCTTCAACAGCACGTCCTTGCGCGATTCACTCATTGCAAGCCCCTGTTCCTCTTCGTGACGACCTGTCGGAAGTCTCCTGACGACCCGAGCCGCGATCAGGCCGCGAGGACCTTCGCCTTGGCCGCGGCGAACTCCTCGTCGGTCAGAGCGCCCGAGGCATGCAGCGCCGCGAGGTGTTCGATCTCGTCGGCCGGGTCCGCCGGAGGCGGCACGGGTTGCGCCGGGGCCGCCGGAGGCGGCGCGGGTTGCGCCTGCTGCTGGTACTCGTCGGCGGGAGGGGCCTGTTCAGCCTGCTCTTGATTGGCGTACTGCTGGTCCCGGTGGTGAGCGATCGCCGCTCCGGCTACGATCGCCCGGCGTCGTGTCCGTCGCCTGAATCCCATGGAGGTACTCCTTTCCAATCGTGTGGACTCGATCATCGGGACCGGTGAGCGATTCCGACATCACCCAGAATGGCTGAGACTCATCGCGAGATAGACGACGATGTCGCGGCTGCCGGCCTGCGAAGCAGGGCACCGGCGGAGTGCCTACAGTCCGCGCATGCGGACGCCGATCATGAACTCGCCGGACCCGATGTACGCGGAGTTCGAGGTGCACCGGACGATGATCCGCGACCGTGTTCGCACCGAGGCCTTCCGGCGTGCGATCGACTCGGTCGTGCGCCCCGGCGACGTGGTCCTCGACGTCGGCGCGGGAAGCGGCATCCTGAGCGTGTTCGCGGCGCGGGCAGGCGCTGCGCGCGTCTACGCGGTGGAGCAGACCACGATCGCCGTCCTGGCGCAGGAGCTGGCCGCCGCGAACGGGGTCGCGGAGACCGTCCGTGTGATCCAGGGTGACGTCATGGACATCGAGCCGCCGGAACGCGTCGACGTGATCGTCTCGGAGTGGCTCGGCGGGTTCGGGATCGACGAAGGCATGCTCGTGCCGGTCATCGCCGCCCGTGACCGCTGGCTGAAGCCGGGCGGGGTCATGATCCCCCGCTCGGTCACGGCGTGGACCGCGCTGGTGCACGACCGCTACCTCGGAGAGACGGTGGAGTTCCTGCGGGACAACCCGTACGGCCTCGATCTCGGGGACCTGATCGAGAAGACCGTCAACGAGATCTCCTATTCCGGCAGCTTCCGTCACCTGGCGGCGGGTGACATGCGCTCCGAGCCGGGTCGGTTGTGGACGACGAACGCGGACCTGATCTCGCTCGAACAGGCGCAGGCACCACACGAGGCCGAGGTGCTGCTGCCCGTCCATGACCACGGGACGGCCAACGCGCTCGCATTCTGGTTCAGCGCCGAGCTCGCGCCCGACATCTCACTCTCAGTGGGCCCCGGCGATCCACCGACGCACTGGGGGATGACGACGGCACCTCTCCGCTCGCCCGTGGAGCTCACTCCCGGCATGATCGTCCGCGCCAGGGTCAGGACCGTCCCGGCTCGGCCGGTCGGGACCTGGACGAGCTGGGCCATCGCGATGCCAGGCGCCGACTGGGAGGAGCACGACGAGCAGGCGATCTGGGAGGAGATCGACGACTGAGCGATCCCCCGCGGCGCAACGAGAGGCCGGGATCGCGCGTTGCCTATCGAGGACCCGGGTGGACCGACCAGGTCCGCGACGCCTTGAGCTCTGACAGCAACGCATGCCCGCGGCGCAGGCCGGCATCGAGACTCAGGGCCCATTTGGGGATCGGCTGACAGGACGTCCTGCTCACCGAGCTGCCCGTCCGACGATCAGGTCGATGGGCCCGGCCGGTCCGGCGCCGCCGTTCACCCCGCGAGCACAGCCGGCGGCACCTCTCTCCAGCCGGCGGCACCTCTCTCCAGCCGGCGGCACCCCTCGTCGGGGCGGCGGCACCCACCGTCCCGACGGTCCTCCCGTGCGACGACCGAGGTCGAGCTCGGGGAGCTCAGGCTGCCCTGGGCGAACCCCGACACGCGCTCGACTGAACGTCCATCGACTCGAACCTGGTCTTGGAGGTCATGCCGGCTGGGGTCCGGGCGTCGGGGCCGGCGTCGGGGTCGACGTCGGTGCTGCCGCGCCCGGATATGCCTCGACGAGCTCCTCCAGGGTACCGAAGATGTACTGCGCGCCGATCTGCTCGGTCAGCCCGAAGGCATCGAGCAGTTTCCGGACCGCCGGGTCGACCGAGCACATGACCAGCCTGGCATTGCGCCTCTGGAGCTCGCCGGTGATCTGCCGGAGCGAGTCCGCACCCGAATAGTCGAGGTCACCCATCGCCGCCGCGTCGAGTGCGAACCACGCGAGGGGCGGATCGGCGGCCTCGATGATCTGCATGATCTCCTCGCTGAAGCGGCTCGCGTTCGCGTAGAACAGCTCTGCTCCGAAGGCGAAAATCACGAGTCCGGGCGCCGCCTCAACCGCGCTCTCGACAGAGCCCAGGGTCCGGGTACCGTCGTGAGCGATCGAGATGACCCAGTCGTGAGGCTTGTAGACATGCATCAGGACCACGATGAGCGAGAGGATGATGGCCAGGATGATCCCCTGCTCCACGCCGACGATGACGACGGTCGCGGCGGTGATGAGCGCGACGACGAACTCCCGGGGGCGGAGCCGGTAGATGGAGCCCATGCCCAGGTAGTCGATGAGCTTGATGCCGATGAGGAAGACCACGGCTGACAGGACTGCGTTGGGCATGTATGACAGCGGGACCGTCAGGAACAGCAGGACCACGACGACGATGACGCTCGTGGTCACCTGGGCGATCTGGCTCCGGCCCCCGGCGCTGTCGACCATCTCTGTCTTGGTCGGGCTGCCGTTGACCACGAACGTTCCGGAAAGACCAGCCGCGAGGTTGCCGAGACCCAGTCCGACCAGGTCGACGTTCTCGTTGAAGCTGTCGTCGTACTTCATGGCGTAGGCACGGGAGGTGGCCGCACTCTGGGCGAGGATCAGGATGAACATCGAGAACACGACCGGCAGGAGCGCCTCGATGTCGCTCAGCCACTCGCCGCTGGGGATGGCCGGCAGGCCGATCGGCGGCAGGCCGCCGGGGACCGTGCCGATTGTGGTGATGCCCCGCGCCGCGAAACCGAACACGTAGCTCGCGACGATCATGCCCACGACCGCGATGAGGGCGCCCGGGATCTTCTTGTTGACGCGTCCGAGCCCGACGATGATGGCCAGCACGGCGATGGATACGGCCAGGGTGGGGAGACTGGCCTCGCCGTCCGCGATCGCCTTGAGCGCGTTGCCGAACTTCTGGAGGGTGGTGCCGCTGCCCTCGCTCACCCCGAACAACCCGCCGAACTGGCCGAGCGCGACCTGGATGCCGACACCGGTCAGGAACCCGATGAGGACGCTGTGGGAGAGGAAGTTGGCGATGAACCCCAGCCGGATGATGCGGGCGATGATCATGAATGCCGCGCACAGGAGCGCCGAGAGGCCGGCCATCGCGACCCATTGCGGGGACCCGGGTGCGCCGGCGGCGGCGATTCCGGCGAGGCCGGTCGCCATGACGGCGGCGGTCGCCGAGTCGGCGCCGACCACGAGGTGGCGCGACGAGCCGAAGATCGCGAACGCCAGCATCGGCAGGACGAGGGTGTAGAGGCCGGTGATGACCGGCATCTCCGCGATCTTGGAGTAGCCCATCACCTCGGGCATCGCGAGCGCGGCCAATGTCGCGCCGGCGATGAGCTCGGTCGGCAGCCGCGCGCGGTCGAAGGGCAGGATGCCCTCCAGGATCGGCAAACCCCGCTTCGCCTTGGCGGCGCGCGTTCCGGCGGTGGCAGTCATCTCTCCTCCTCAGCCGATCAGATCAAGCGGGAACGGTACCAGAGCGTGTTTCGCGTTGATCGTGTGGCGTTGGCGACGCCATCAGGAGACAACGGTCGACACACGTCCTTTCTCAATGGCCTGCAGGTACGCGCGATGGTCCCGCTCGTTCTGGTCCGCGTACGTCTCGGCGAAGTCTGCGATGGCACCGTCGAACGTGTCGCTCGTGCCGAGGTACGCCGAGATGGCCACCGAGTCGCCGCTTCTTGCATGGGCGCGCGACAGAGCCCAGGCACAGATGCCGCCGTAGAACGCGAGCCCGACGGGCTGGAGCATGCGCGGGTCGACGCTGCCCTTCATGTCCCACAACTGGCGGATGTAGAAGTCGCGACCCCCCGGACCGCGCGTCCAGCCGAGGAAGATGTCGGGCGTCGCCTGCATCACGCGCTGGCCCACAACGACGCGCTCGCCGTGGTTGGCGTAGCCGCTCGCACCGAGGTGGTCCTCGAGCACCGATGCGGTGGCCTCCTTCGCCTGGAGGATGAGGGGATCATCCTCGTCGCAACCCTCCAGGACCATCACGAAGCAGCGCGTTCCGACGCTGCCGACGCCCACGACCTTGAGCGCGAAATCCGCGAATTGGTAGCGCTCGAGGAACTCGCGACGGCTCTCGGACATCGTGGCGCGGTATTCCTCGAAGGTACTGCGCATCGCATCGGGACCACCGGGCATCTCGACGTGTTGGATGACCGGCGGGTCGTCGACCACGACGCGCCCTCCGTCGACGATCGCGGTCAACGAGCTGGCGGCGCGCAGCGCATCGTGACCTCGAGCCTTGGCGAAGATCGCACGGAGCCTGCCGCGACGCGCCCTGGCGTCCTTCATTCGGGCCAGGTACGGCTTGGCTGCCTGGCGGATCGCGTCGTCGGTGATGTACGAGTACCAGATGTCGATCAGGCGCATCGCCGCGTAGCGGGCCATCCACTCGCGGTAGGAGCACACCGTGGCCATCGTCGCGGCGCGGTTCTGACGTGCACTGAAGCCGTTGGCACGACCGGCGATGACGACGCTCGCGGCGAGCCGCTTGACGTCCCACTCCCAGGGGCCCGGCAGCGTCTCGTCGAAGTCGTTGGCGTCGAAGACCATCAGCCGCTCGGGGGAAGCGAACAGGCCGAAGTTCTCGAGGTGCGCGTCACCGCCGGCCTGCACGATGATGTCGGACCTGGGCGTGGTCGCGAGGTCGAACGCCATTACCGCCGGGGTGCCGCGGTAGTACGCAAAGGGCGTCTCCGCCATGCGCGCATGGCGAAGCGGGATGAGGTCGGGGAGCCGGTCGGCCTCCTGCCGTTCAAGGATGGCGATGGGGTCGCGCTCTGCGCGCGGCTCGAAGACGGCATGGACGGTGCGTGGGACACGCTTGCGCGCGAGCCGGCCTTCCTCCAGGCGCGCGGAGCGGCGCACCCACGGCCGCGCCGTCCAGACGTCCCCAGATGGCCGCCTGGGCGCCCATGCCGTTCCGTAGCCTGCGGTTCCTGCCACGGTGTCGTCACCGGGGGCCGGCCCGGGGGCCTGCGGAAGCATCCGGTCTGGAGCCATTGCCGGGATGGCGGGCGTCGCAGTGTCTGGACGGGCCGGCGCCGCCGCCTTCTTCCCGGATCGCACGGTCAGAGGCTTGTCCATGTTCGATCTCCTTCGCGCGGGCCTCTCGAGGAGATGATCGGGGCGGTGGTCGCGCGCCTACGCGCTCCCGGCGGCCATCTTCGCCGCAGCATCCGCCAGCGCGGCCTTCACCGCCTTGACGTGACTGTCGGTCGCCTCGCCGATGACCTTCTTGATGGGTCGCTTGACGGCGGCCTCGACGGTCTCTGCGTGCTTGTGCTCGTAGACCACGATCAGCCCGGCACCGCCGATGGGGATGGTCTCCTCGGCCTGCTGCTCGAGCGCGCTCTCGACCTTCCGGTGGGCGATCTTGCCGACGCCCGCACCCACGACCGCCCCGACCGCCGTGGCCACCAGGAGCGGCGGGGCAAAGAGGCCGACGACGAAGCCGGCCCCGCCAAGCGCCATCGCGCCTTCCTTGACGATGTGGTCGTGCTGCTCGATATCCATCGTACCGTCGAGATCCTTGCTGACGACGACCAGCCCCAGCAGCGGGGCGCCGCACGCCTGCACGGCTTCGAAATCGTCGTGTGCGGCCTCCTTCGACAGGTAGCCCCCCATCAGGACGTCGACAGTCTGCTTCGGCATGGCGATGTCTCTCCTCGCTGGTCCGGTCAGGCGCTCAGGGCGTGTGCTGCCTGTCCCTGGTGGTTCTCGGCATGGAGATCGTGCTCGTCGTCCGCAAGGTGCGGCTTGACGTCGAACACGACCTTGCGGATCGTGCCGGTGAAGGGGAACGGCGCCTGCGATGCGTAACTCCGATCGACGACGCCGCCGTTGTCGCGGCCGATGTCCATGCCCGCGTAGCCCGAGAACCGCATCGGCACGGTGTGATCCATTCGGCCGCCACCGACCGGCCGGTCGTTGATGTAGAGCGTGACCTGGCCCCCGGTGGCCGGCTTCGGGGCGTCGGCCGCGAACTCCATGCGCACGCTGACCTCGCCCGCCGGAAGCGGTTCGGTGGCCTGCTGGCGGAAGATGAAGACGCCCATCATCGAGTAGGTGTGGGTCAGCGTGCCGTCCTGGACGAAGAGCGAGAAGCCGCCCAGGTGGTCGGCCTCGGCGACGATGACCCCCTCGGCGCCGCCGTCGGGCACGACGAGGTCGGCGCTGATCGTGTAGGAATGGTTATAGACGCGCGGGATCATCCCGGACATGACGTTCTGGACGTCACCCCGAAACTCGAGCTTGGCCGTCTCGGGCAGCGGTGGCAGCTGGCCGAAGAACGACGACAGGGTGGCCAGGAGTGGCAGGACCTGGTACCGCTCGGCCTCCTGCCAGAAGAGCTCCCTGAGCTCTGCCACCTTGTCGGGGTGCTGCGCCGCAAGGTCGTGTGCCTGGCTGAAGTCGTCGGGCAGGTAGTAGAGCTCGGTCGGATCCGCGTCGGGGTCCCAGACGCCCGGCGCGTAGGGGGCGATGGCCTGCGGCGTGAGGACCCATGGGATGCGCGCGGTCCGCATGGCGAGCCACCAGCCGTCCCTGTACATGGCCCGGTTGCCGACCGACTCGAAATACTGCTGTGTGTGCCGCTCCGGCGCGTCCGCTGCCGTCAGGCTGTCCGTGAAGGCAATCCCCTGGAGGGGCTGCTGGGTGATGCCGTCGACCGACGCCGGCGACGGGATGCCGGCGATCTCGAGGATGGTCGGCGCGATGTCGATGACATGGGTGAACTGCGACCGGAGTCCGCCCCCTGCCGGGACCCGGTCCGGCCAGTGGACGACCATGGGGTTACGCGTCCCGCCGAGGTGCGAACCCATCTGCTTGCCCCACTGGAACGGGGTATTGCCGGCCCACGCCCAGGCCGCCCCGTAGTGCGGCGCCATGATCTCGCCGCCCCAGGCCTCCAGCCCGCCATAGCGCTCGGCCAGCTGGAGCTGCATCTCGTCGGTCAGGGGAATGCCGTTCTGCATCGTCAGCTCGTTGAAGGAGCCGGTGACGGTGCCCTCCATGCTCGCGCCGTTGTCGCCCCAGATCCAGATGACGAGCGTGTTCTCGAGCTCACCCAGCTCGGCGATGGCGTCGATGACCCGACCGACGTTGTGGTCGGCGTTCTCGGAGTAGCCGGCGTAGACCTCCATCTGGCGGGCGTAGAACGGCTTGAGCTTGTCCGGCACATCGTCCCAGGCAGGAAAGGCCGCGTTGCGCGGCGTCAGCTCCGCGTCGGGCGGCACCACCCCGAGCGCCTTCTGGCGGGCGAATGTCTCCTCGCGCAGGCGGTCCCAGCCCTGGTCGAACTTTCCCTTGTATCTGGCCGCCCACGACTCGGCGACATGGTGCGGCGCGTGGCTGCAGCCCGTCGAGAAGTAGGCGAAGAACGGCTTGTGGGCATCCTGGCCGCGGATCCCGTGGAGCCATTCGATTGTCTTGTCCGCCATCGCGTCCGGCAGGTAGTAGGGGTTAGTCCCGTCGCCGTAGCGCGGATCGACACCGATGATCTTCTGGTTCTCTGCGAGGACCGGGTCCCACTGGCTGGCGCCGCCACCGAGGAAGCCGTAGAAGTATTCGAACCCCCAGCCGGTGGGCCAGCGGTCGAACGGTCCGGACGGACCCTGCTGACCATCGGGGGTCAGGTGCCACTTGCCGAAGGCCGCCGTGTTGTAGCCGTTGTCGCGCAGGATCCGCGGGAGCGGCGCGCAGTCGCGGGGCAGCGTGGCGGAGTAGCCCGGGTAGCCGCCGGCGAACTCACCCACCGAGCCGAAGCCGACCGTGTGGCTGTTGCGGCCGGTGAGCAGCGCCGCCCGCGTCGGCGAGCAGATGGCGGTGACATGGAAGCGGTTGTAGAGAATGCCGCCCGCGGCCATCCGGGTGTAGTTCGGTGTCTGGATCGGTCCGCCGAAGGTGCTCGGGTTGCCGAAGCCGGCGTCGTCGATGAGCACGAGCAGGACGTTCGGCGCCCCATCGGGCGGTGTGGGGTGGCCGATGAGGTCCCAGTCCGGCCGCGATCCCGCGAGCGTCCGTTTGGCGACCCCTCCGAACGGCGGGCGCCGGATGGGCAGGTGGCTGCGATCGACGTCGGACATCGGTGCGAATCTCCTGTTTGTTCATGGAGCCGGAGTGAAATATCGATGGTGGGCGCGACTGCCGCATCACCTGAACCGGGTGGTCGGCTGATCAGGGGGCGTCCGGCCCACGGAAGCGCCACCGCGGTGCCCAAGGTCGGGCCGATCGGGCCGTGCCAGGTGTCGGCCTGCCACCCAGAATGGTCTCGATGGCCGAATCCGCCCCGGAGATCTGACGGCATGCCCCTGATCCTCACCGACGTTCGCGACTCGATCGCGTGGATGACGCTCAACAGCCCGCCTGTCAACGCGCTGAGCATGGCGCTGATCGACGAGCTGGCCGAGACGCTGGCGGACCAGCAGCCACCGCTGGTGCGGGCCGTGGTGATCCGGGCGGCTCGTGGAGCGACCGTTTTCTCCGCAGGTCACGACGTCCGTGAACTGCCCACCAACGGGCGAGACCCGCTGACGTACAACGATCCGCTGCGCAAGGTCGTCCGCCAGATCGAGACGCACCCGACGCCGGTCATCGCGATGGTGGATGGCTCGGTCTGGGGCGGCGCCTGTGAGCTCGTGCTCAGCTGCGACCTGGTCGTCGCGTCTGCGGAGGCGTCGTTCGCCCTCACTCCGGCCAGGCTGTGCGTGCCGTACAACCTGTCGGGCATCCTCAACTTCATGAAGGTTGCCGACATGCACTTCCTGAAGGAGATGCTCTTCACTGCTCGCCCGGTGCCCGCCGGACGGATGGCTGCGTACGGGGTCGTCAACGCGGTGGTCCCCTCGGAGGAACTCGAGCAGACGACGGTGGACCTTGCAGAGGACATCGCGACATCCTCGCCGCTCGTCCACCGGATCCTCAAGGAGGAGTTGCGGGTCCTGGCGAATGCCCATCCGCTTACGCCGGAGGCCTACGAGCGGATTCAGTCGCTCCGCCGCGAGGTATACGACAGCGAGGACTACCAGGAGGGCATCCAGGCATTCCTGGAGAAGCGTCGCCCGGTCTTCACCGGAAGATAGGGGGCGCCGCGCCGGTTGGGACGCGTAGGCGGCGTGCCCTTTGCCGCGACCCGACCCGTTTCGGCTCACGTCCTCGGCGTGGACTCGTCGCCGGGCCCCATCCCCATGGTCTGCCCGGTTCGCCGCCTCACACCGTGATCACCACCGGTTTCCAGGTGCGGGGCCGGCTCGGTCGGTACTCCGCCCACGCCTCCGCGAGCCGGCGTACCGCCTCGTCGAGCACCGCAGGATCGTGTCCGTACGCGAGCCGCAGGCGGTCCTGGCTCCCGCCGTCTGCTGAGAAGAGGGGCCCTGGGCGCACCACTGCGCCGTGCTCGGCGGCGAGTCGTGCAAACGATCCCGCGTCTCCGATCGGAAGCTGGATCCAGAGGCACAGCCCACCGGCCGGTGACGCCCACGACCACTCCGGGAGGCGACGGCGAAGGGCCGCTTCGACGGCCGCGAGTCGATCCCTCGCCCCCCGACGAGCGAGCGGGACCAGTTCGTTCATTCGCCCGAAGAGCCGGACCGCCAGGGCCTGGTTGAACAGGCTCGTCGAGAAATCCAGGTCGATCTTGCGCGCCGCCAGCTGGGCGATGACCGCTCGAGGCGCCCGAATCCACCCGATCCGCAATCCGCCCCACGCCACCTTGCTGAGCGAGCCCACGGTGATCACCTGGTCGTCGCGATCGAAGCTGCCGAGAGGAGCCGGCGGCCACTCGCCGAACGTGAGATAGGCGCTCGTAAGGTCGTCGACCACAAGTAGCCCCGTTGCCGACGCCAGGCGCACGATATCCCGGAGGCGATCTTCAGGCGGCGTCGTGCCGGTCGGGTTCTGGCAGATCGGATTCAGGTACGCGATCTGGCCCCCACGTCGCCCCGCGTACCCGCGCAGCATGTCCAATCGAACCCCGTGCTCGTCGAGCGGAATTGGCACGAGCTGCGCACCGGTGGCGCGAAAGACGTCGATCGCGGGCGGATACGTCGGGTTCTCGATGATCACCGACGCGCCGGGACCGCAGAGGTGTCGCGCCAGGAGGTCGATCGCCTGCTGTGCGCCGCTGGTGATCAGCACCTGCTCCGGGTCCGTCGGAATCCCCAGCTCTGTCATGTGAGCCGCGACAGCGCTGCGCAGGGGCGGGTGCCCGAACGGCACGTAGCCGAACGAACGCAGCAACTGCGGAAGCTCCTCCCGGGCGACCTGCTCGGCCTCGCCGGCGATGAGCTCGGCCCCGGGAAGGGCGCCGATCGTGAGCTCGATGTCGTCCCCGTGAGGCAAGAAGGCGAACGGACCTTCGTCAAGTCCGACCATCTGGGCCGGTGGCAATTCCACGCCCGCCCGTGGACCGATTGCCACGGCCACTTGGGCCGCCGCAGCGACCTTCGCCGACGCGCGGGCCACACGCGTCCCGCTGCCTCGGTGGCTCTGCAACCGACCGGTTGCCCTGAGCTGGTCGTACGCTGCGACGACGGTCGTGCGGCTGACGCCGAGCGCGGTACTCAGCTGGCGTTCCGACGGCAACCGTCCCCCGGTCGCGAGATCGCCGCGCTCCAGGGAGCGGTCGAGCGCCTCGGCGAGTTGCGCGTACAGCGGTCCAGGGCCGGCCGACCACGAGCCGAGTGCATCGACCAGGGCCGCCGAGTCATTGGTCCTCGCCATTTCGATCCACTTGCCTCCAAAGTGGCTATTGAGACAGCGCCATTTGGCCTGCCACAATGGTCCAAGTGATACCACTCACGGAGTGATCAGGTCAAGTGGCTACTTTTGGATATCTAACCGCACGGCTCCACCCGCATCCCGGAGCTGCATCGTCCCAGGCCTCGGCAATCAGCCGGCGGTCCCGTTGGGATTTCCACGGGTTCCGTGCCAGGGTCGCGGCGAGTGCCGGGCAGCTCACGGAGTCGCACCAGTTCGGCATGGACAGCGAGGCGGCAGTCGGGCGGCAGACCGGCGCGCGCTGCTAGTTCCTCGGACTGCGTCGCGAACAATCGGACCGGCGCTGTCGTGGCCGCGCCGGTCCCGCGGCGCACGCACTCGTTGTGTATTCATCAAGCCGCGCACTGCGAGTATGGATGTCGCTGCGGCACCATGGCACCGACCTGTTCGGGCGGCTGATCGGCCAGAACATCGAGCAGGCGCGATACCTTGCCGCCCTCGTCGACGCGGCACCAGAGCTGGAGTTGCTCGCGCCTGTCGAGCTGAACGTCGTGTGCTACCGGCTCCGGTTCCCGGGATTGACCGACGACGACCTCGACGCCCTGAACGAGGAGACCTTGCTCCGGATCCAGGAGAGCGGCTTCCCGATCCCGTCGAGCACGCGCATCGGTGGTCGGTTCTCCCTTCGGGTAGCGATCACCAACCATCGCAGCCACCGGGAGGACTTCGACATGCTCGTCCGAGAGACGATTGCCATCGGGCGGACACTCGCCGGCGACCGAGTCGCGGACCCTGGAGACGCAGCGAACGACATGAACCCCGGCCATCGCGCCCGCTTCGGGCCGCGGTGACGGCATCGCCCAAAGGCCGCTAGGCTGGCCGTGCCATGCGTCGCGCCCTCCCGGTTGCACTCGCCGCCCTGGCGCTGATCGCCGCCTGCGCCGGCTCGACGGCGCCGGTGGGGACGTCGCCACGGACCGGATCGCCTGACGTTGTCGCGCCGGCATCGGGCTCGAGCGACTCGGCGAGCTCAACGCCCGGTTCGAATCTGGCTGGTCGAACGAGCCCGCCGGGTTCGAGCGCGCCGGGTTCGAGCGCGCCGGCCTCGACGCCGGGGTCGGCCGCACCCGGGACGACCGCCGCACCCGGGACGCCCGCCTCGACGCCCGGGTCGACCGCACCCGGGTCAACCGCCGCACCAGGGTCAACCGCCGCGCCCGGGACGACTGCCGCACCCGGGTCAACCGCCGCACCCTCGGCGCCCGACGCCGCCGGCACCGTTTGGCTCTGCCGGCCCGGCCTCGCGAACGACCCGTGCACGAGCGATCTCTCGACAACGGTCGTCGGCCCGACCGGGTCCCCGCGGCACACCCAGGCGTCGGCTCCAGCCGCCGACCCGCCCATCGACTGCTTCTACGTCTACCCGACCGTCAGTACCCAGCCGGGGATGAACGCCGATCTTCGGATCGGCCCGGAGGAGCGCGCGGTCGGGATCGCCCAGGCGTCGCGCTTCTCCCAGGTCTGCCGCGTCTACGCACCGATGTACCCGCAGCTGACCCTGGCTGCCATCGCGAAGCACGACCGCATCACGTTCTCCGAGGCACTCACGGCATACGACGGCGTCCTCTCCGCGTTCCGCGACTACCTGGCCAACGACAACAACGGCCGCGGCATCGTCTTCATCGGGCACTCGCAGGGCGCGTACATGCTGACCGTGCTGCTGAAACAGGTCGTCGATCAGGATCCGGCCGTTCGCAGGCTCCTCGTCTCGGCGCTGCTGCTGGGCGGAAACGTCACCGTGCCCATCGGCGGGACCGTCGGCGGGGACTTCGAGCACATCCCAACGTGCGGCTCCGAAGCGCAGACGGGCTGCGTGGTCGCCTATTCGAGTTTCGATACCACTCCGCCGCCGGACGCGCTCTTCGGGCGGGTTGGATCGGGGCTCAGCCCGTTCCTCAACCCGTCACCCGGCGCCCCGCTCCAGGTCGCCTGCGTCAATCCCGCAGCCGTGGGCGGTGGAACGGGCAAGCTCCAACCGTATGTCCCAAGGCAGGATCTGCTGGGCCTCGCGGGTGGGCGGCGGCTCGCGAAGTCGCTGTCGACATCGTGGATCACCTTCCCGGACGAGTACTCGGCGCAATGCAGGACCAGCGGCGGAGCGACGTGGCTGCAGGTGACGGACATCCGCGGTCCCACGGATCATCGACCACTCGTGACCCAGACCAGCGGGCCGGCGTGGGGCCTCCACCGGGTCGATGTCAACATCGCGCTGGGTAACCTCGTGGACCTGGTCGGTGCGGAGTCGGCAGCCTTCGGGCACTGACCGCCAGCTGCCGGCGCGGCGGCCCGGCCGCCAGGCGAGCCCTGCCGCGCGTACCTCCTCGTGGCGGAACGGCGCCCGCTTCGGACGGGCGGCGCGCCGAGATCAGGGGCAGGCGGCGAACGGCAGGTCGCGCGAAAGCCAGGAGTTGACGACCAGCTGTGAGAGGCCGTTGTGCGGGCTGCCGTCGGACAGGAGCAGCGGGCCGACGGCGCGGACATTGGAGAGGGCCATCACGCTGTCCGAGAAGGGCGCCCCCGTTCGCGCGCTGACGGCGCCGATCAGTGCGGTGCGCGGAGCGACGTCCCGTTGCGCGGCGGCGGAATCCGGGTAGAGCAGCGCCACCGTCACGGGCGGTGCACCGGTCTCCGCGGAGAAGCCGATCGCCGTGCCGAGCGTGGGCCCGACCCCCGAGAGGTCGCTGCTGGCAGCTGGTCCGGGCCGCGTGGGCCTCCCGCTCAACGAGCGACAGGCATCCTTCTCGACAGTGAGCATCGCGCCGTACGCCGGCCCGAGGGCGGCGCCCAGCGCCAGGGCACGTGCTGCCGTCGAGTCCTGGGCAGGCGTCGCTGTCGACCCGGCCGTCCCGAGGGCGAGCGCGAGCTGGTCCGGGCTGTTGCCGATGACCAGCCGGTGCTCCGGCGCGAGGACGGCGACGTTCAGCATCAGGAGCGGGGCATGCACGATCCACGGCTGCGTCGGGTCGAGCGGGTGGGTATAGATGGCGCCGCCGCCAATGTCCGTTCCGCGCGTGTAGCCGCGGTCCCCGAGGAGCGCCACGACCGGGGCCAGGTCGAACGTATCGTTGAACTGGAGGACGCTGAACTGGCCCTGGCCGGAGAAGTCGGCCTCCCAGGCGAGGTCGAAGACGTCGAACTTCCAGGTGTCCCTGAGCCGCGTCACCTGCGACAGGAGCTGACTTGCCGGCATTGCTCGTTTCTTGTTCAGGCCGAGGAGAACCTTTGCCGCGTCCGCCCCGGAGGCGGCAGACTGGCCGGCCAGCACCTTCGCCCAATTCGTGAACAGAACCTGCGCCGCGGAGTCGCTGACAAACGCCAGGGCGGCGGCGAGGTCGGGGTCAGCCGCGCCCGTGAGCGGGGCCGGCGTGCCCGCCAGCGCGGGTGTCGCTGTCGTCGCGGGTGTCCCCGCCGCCGCCGGCGTGCCCGCCAGCGCGGGTGTCGCCGCCGCCGCGGGCGATGCGATTGTGGTCGGGGCCTGGGGCGATGCTGGAGTGCTCGAGTTGCACGCCGCCACGGCGGCCGTGAGTAGCATGACCGCGGTGCATGCCGCTGCGCCGCGTGAGAGCACCACCCTCTCGCCATGCCCCATGTCGGCGATGCTAGCGGCTGCCCGGCCGGTTGTCACGGCCGTTCCGGCAGGCGGGATCTGCCAGCGCCGAGCCGTCGACCCGGTCAGGGCCTCGTCAGGACGACGCCTTCCGCGGTGATGACATTCGTGGACCCGTCGGCGCCCGTTTCCGTCCGGTTCGCGTGCATGTCGAAGCGCTCAATCGAGCCTGATCTCACCGCGGTCCCGAGTGCCGTCCCGATCAGCTGACCAGGTCCTGAGAACGGCGTCGTGCCGTGGCAGTCCGTCGTCGTTTCGTCCATGTGGGTGACCAGCGCGAAGGACAGCGTCGGGATCCTCACCTCCGGATTGGTCTCGTCGATGTAGAAGGACACCGTGCCGAGGCCTTCCGCGAGTGCGTCGTTCGGGCCGGCCCAACGACCTTCACCACTCCAGGTCACGTCCGTGGTACCCGGGCAGGCCTGGGCCCGGCCGTTGACGAACGTGGCGTGCTGCGTGCCATGGACCGCCCAGGCTCCGACGTCCGTCCGAGTGCTCCAGGTCCCAGCGTTCGAATTCATCGCGAAGACGATGCGCGCCTCCCATTCCTGTCGGGAGTGGCCGGACGTGAGCGCGTCCTCGTCCTTGCCGGAGTCGGTCACCACGTGATACGACACGTCACCGCCGGCGGTCGGAGGCAGGCTGGGCAGGTCGAGCGACGGGAGCGGCAGCGTTTCGCCGGGGTTGGGCGTTGTGCCCGCCGTCGGCCCCAGGGTTGGCGCCACGAGTGATGGCGGTGACGACCCGCCGGGGTTGGGCGACGGCGTCCGGGACTCGACCGGGGTTGCGCCGATCGTTGCGGCCCCGCCGGGGCTCGGGCTCGGTCCGCCGGATAATCCGCCAACCGGCCCGGTCGCACCCGCTCCCGCCCCGCAGGCACCGGCGATCAGTGCCAGCAGGACACCCGCGACGCGCCCGACTCCGGCGACTCGCGATACAGCGCCGACCACCCGGCCAGCATAGTTCGGCGCGGCAGTGCCGCGACCGCGATTTGCGTCCCGAGGCTGGTCTGGAGCAGTCTCATTTGCACCGGGAATGATCAAAAAGTCGATGCTCGAGCCGCCGGCACGAGGGCCATACTGGACCGCGTTGCGTCTCGCACCATGCGATGACCCGCTCGTTAGTGGGAGCGAAGGATGACTGAGCAGGCAGAGCAGACCCTGGCGGCGTTCGTGCTCAATAACGATCTGGCCGCCCACCAGTTCTTCAAGACGATCCAGAAGATCGACGAGGCCGACAAGAACGTCCAGATCGTCGGCGCCGCCATCGCCGATCGCTCCATGGAAGGCAAGGTCAAGGTCCAGCAGATCGCGGACGCCAGCAAGAAGCACCGTCTCGGCGCCGGTGCCATCGGCGTCGTGGTCGGCGGGGTGCTCCTCGGGCCCGCGGGTGCGGTCGTCGGCGGCGCCACGGGTGGCATCCTCGCGGGGCTGCACCACCGCCTGCGCGGCATGGGCATCGATGACAAGTTCATGAAGTCGATCGCCCTCGAGCTCGAAGCGGGGCAAGAGCGCCCTCTTCGTGCTCTACGAGGGCGTCTGGGCCGGCTCGATGGCGGCCCTCGAGGCGGCGATCAAGGCCAACGACGCGCTGCTCATCTACAGCACGCTGCCGCCGGAGAAACTCGGCGGCGCTCGTCGCGCTCATCGAGGCGACCGCCGAGGAGCTGGGCGGCGAGGAGGTCGCCGCCGACTACGAGGTCGAGACCATCGCGGCGCCGGCTGCGGAACCGGTTGTGGAGGCCGCCCCGCCGGCTGTGGCGGTTGCGGCGGCCGTGGAGGCGGCGGCACCTGCCGAGGCGGACGACCTGACCAAGATCAAGGGCATCGGTCCCAGGACGGCCGCGGTGCTCACGGCGGCCGGGACCGACAGCTATGCCACGCTGGCCGGCACCAGCGAACCCGACCTCCGCGCGATCTTCGGCGAGGCACACGTGGCGGTGCCGCGGAACGTGGGTACCTGGGCGATGCAGGCTGCCTTCGCCGCGAAGGGCGACTGGGTCGGCCTGGATGCCTTCAACGCGAAGAGCCAGCCGGCCAAGCCGGAACCGGCCGTCGAGGCCGCGGCGCCGGACGACCTGACCCAGCTCTCGGGGATCGGCCCCAAGGCGGCCAGGGCCCTCGCGGCGGCGGGGATCACGACGTACGAGGCGCTGGCGAAGGCCAACGAGCCGCAGCTCCGCGATGCGCTGCACCGGGGCGGCATGCAGCCGCCCGCGAACGTGTCCAGCTGGCCCATGCAGGCCGAGCTTGCAGCCCAGGGCGACTGGCAGGGCCTGATGAAGCTCAATCAGAAACAGTCCCGGGCCAAGGCCGCGGCCGCCAAGCCGAAGCCTGCCGCGGCCGAGGCTCCGCCCGCCGAGCCCGACGACCTCACGCAGATCAACGGCATCGGGCCGCGCATGTCGTCCATCCTGGTCGAGGGTGGGGTGACCACCTACGCCCAGTTGGAGCACATGACCACCGACGAACTCCGGCAGCTCATCGCCGTGGGCGGTGCACTGCCACCGTCCAGCCTTGCCACCTGGCCCACGCAGGCTGCGTATGCGGCCAAGGGTGATTGGCAGGGCATGGCCGAGTACAACAAGCGGCACTAGTGGTCGGGGGTGGTCTCCCCGTTCTAACTCGCTGACGCCTGCGCCCGGCGCGCCGACCCGATCGGTGACGCCGGGCGCCTCGATCCCCATGCGGCCTGATGGCAGTCGGACATCCGTACGGCTCACTCCCGCAAACCGGAGCTTCCTCAAGCTGCTCGACCAACCGGGCAGGGAGATCCTCTTCCTCCTCGACCCGGCAACCAGGCCGAGGCCGCAGAGCGCGGCGGCTTCGAGGTCCAGCGCCCGCGCAAACACGAACGTCTGCCCCGTGGCCGACATCGGCGGCCAGCTACACCCACTCCATCAGCACCTTCCCCGAATCGCCCGATCGGGCCGCCGCGAAGGCAGCCTCGTAGTCGCGGAACGGGAAGCGGTGCGTGATCGCCGGCGTGATGTCGAGCCCCGACTGCAGCATCGTCGTCATCTTGTACCAGGTCTCGTACATCTCCCGGCCGTAGATGCCGCGCAGCGTCAGCTGGTTGAAGACGATCTCCCCGAAGTCGATCGAGATCTCCTCCGTCGGAATGCCCAGGATCGCGATCGAGCTGCCGTTGGCCATGTTCACGAGCGCCAGCCGGAGCGCGGCCGCGTTGCCGGACATCTCGAGTGCGACGTCGAAGCCCTCGACCATTCCCAGTTCGGACTGGACGTCGCGCAGGGTGCGCTCCCGGGGATCGACGACGACGGTTGCCCCCATCCGGGAGGCGATCTCGCGGCGGAAGGCGTTCGGCTCCGACACGACGACGAACCGCGCTCCCGCGTGGCGGACGACGGCGGTGGCCATCAGGCCGATCGGGCCGGCGCCGGTGATCAGCACATCCTCGCCGAGGACGGGGAACGCGAGTGCCGTGTGGACCGCGTTGCCGAACGGGTCGTAGATCGCGGCGACCTCCTCGGGGATGCCGGGCCAGTGGTGCCACACGTTCGACATGGGAAGCGCGACATACTCGGCGAAGGCCCCATCGCGCCCGACGCCCATCCCGATCGTGTTGGCGCAGAGGTGCCGGCGGCCGGCCAGGCAGTGCCTGCAACGCCCGCAGGTGACGTGGCCCTCGCCGCTGACGAGGTCACCCGGCTTGAAGTCGGCGACATTGGATCCGATCTCGACGATCTCGCCGACGAACTCGTGCCCGATCACGATCGGCGGCCGGATCGTTTTGGCGGCCCACCGATCCCAGCTCTCGATGTGCAGGTCGGTCCCGCAGATCCCCGTTCGCCGAACGCGGATGAGGACGTCGTTGATGCCGATCTGTGGATCCGGAACGGTCTCAAGGCTGAGGCCCGGCCCCGGCGCGGTCTTCACCAGTGCGAGCATCTCTCGACCTCGTCGTTCAGGGCGTCTCCATCACGTCGATCGCGGACGTGCCCCTCGACCGCCCGAATGCTGCCATCGTAGGCCAAGGGGGACGCGCCCGCGACGTTGCCGGATGGGCGATCATGCGTCGTGGCGCCGCATTGACGCGGCGCCACGCGAGGGGAGGTCGGCGAGGTGACCGAGGATCAGTGGCATTGGCCGCCGCCCGGGATCGCCAACCCGCTCGGCGCGACCTACGCGCACGTCGCCGTCTCCGAGGACGTGATCGTCCATTCAATTCTCCAGGGTGGCGCGCCGCTTCTCGCGACGACGTTCCCGGGACGTACGGGCATGTCGGAGCCGATGCCGATGCCGGGCCCGGGATGGGACGACTACGGCGCCTGGGCACGTCGCCTGCACGTCGACGGCCAGGCGCTTCGCGAATACGCCGCGGCCGCCTTTGCGGCGTCGGAGGCCTACGTGGGGTCGCTGACCGACGCCGACATCGATCGACAGCTTGACCTGGCGATGCTCGGCGGCACGGCCAGGTCGCTGGGCTGGATGATCGGGCGCCTGCTGATCGGTCATACGGACCAGGTCTGCGGCGAGATCAGCTGCCTCCGGGGACTGCAGGGGCTGAAGGGGATGTGAGCGCCGCGGGCATCGATTGCACACGGGGGTGTGCAAGCGGAGCGCGGCGGAGCGCCATCTCGGGCGATTGGAACACGGGGCGTGCAACAAGGGCGCCGTCCTCGATTCCGTCGGGCGTCCGGCCCGCCCCCTCGCACCGCGACGCGGTTACGCTTCGCCCCGAGTCGACAGCCTTCCGGCAGACGAAGGAGGAGCGAGCGGTGGCACTGAAACACCCGAAGCGATCACGCGGCCCGGCAGGGGACATCTTCACCGAGGTCGGCCGGGTGCCGCGCCACCGTCTGCCGGCCGAGGAGCGGGACCCCAACGTCGTCTACCAGATCGTGCACGACGAGCTGATGCTCGACGGGAACGCGCGCCTCAACCTGGCGACGTTCGTCGGCACGTGGATGGAGCCCCAGGCCGAGCGCCTCATGATGGAGACGTTCGACAAGAACATGATCGACAAGGACGAGTATCCCCAGACCGCCGAACTGGAGATGCGCTGCGTCGACATGATCAGCCGGCTGTGGCATGCCACCGATCCCGACGAGGCCCCCGGCTGCTCGACGACCGGCTCGAGCGAGGCGGCCATGCTGGGCGGCCTCGCCCTCAAGCGTCGCTGGCAGAATGCGCGGAAAGCCGCGGGCAAGCCGACCGACCGGCCCAACATCGTCATGGGCGCCAACGTCCAGGTGTGCTGGGAGAAGTTCGCCAACTACTGGGAGGTCGAGCCGCGCCTCGTGCCCGTCGAAGCGGACCGCCTCCATCTCTCTGCCGGGGAGGCGGTCGAGCGCTGCGACGAGAACACCATCGGCGTCATCGCGGTCCTCGGCTCCACGTATGACGGCTCGTACGAGCCGGTCGAGGAAATCTGCGAGGCGCTCGACGCGATGCAGGAACAGACCGGCCTCGACATCCCCGTCCACGTCGACGGAGCCTCGGGTGGCTTCATCGCGCCCTTTCTCGACCCCGACCTGCTATGGGACTTCCGCCTGCCGCGCGTCGCCTCGATCAACGCGTCGGGTCACAAGTACGGGTTGGTCTACCCCGGCGTCGGCTGGATCGTCTGGCGCGACTGCGATTCGCTCCCGGACGAGCTGATCTTCCACGTCAACTACCTGGGCGACGACATGCCCACCTTCGCGCTGAACTTCTCGCGGCCGGGCGGCCAGATCGTGGCCCAGTACTACAACTTCCTCCGGCTCGGGTTCGGCGGCTACAAGCGAGTACAGGGATACGCCCGCGAAGTGGCGACGCACCTGGCCTCGGAAGTCGAGAAGCTGGGCCCGTTCGAACTCGTCACCCGCGGCGACGAACTGCCGGTGTTCGCCTTCAAGGTCAGGGACGACGTCACGAATTTCACGGTCTTCGACGTGTCGAACGCGCTGCGAGAGCGCGGCTGGCTCGTCCCGGCCTACACGTTTCCCGAGAACCGCACGGACCTCGCCGTCCTACGGGTGGTCGTCAAGCGCGGATTCAGCCATGACGTGGCCGACCTGTTCATCGCCGATCTGCGGCGGCAGCTTTCCCGCGTGGCGAAGCAGCCGTGTCCGGTCGAGGACCTCGCGTCGGCCGGCGGCTTCCGCCACTGACCGGCGACGCGCCGCGGGCCGCGTTGCCGGCCCGAGACCGGCTCAGCGCAGGAAGAACGTCTTGAGGATCGGGGCGATCACGTCGGGCGGCGCCCCATGGCCCTGGCCCTCGAGGGTGCGCCGCTCCGCGTTGGGGAGAAGCTCGGCCACCGCCGCCACGGCGTCCCGCATGGACGGCGGGCTGTCCGCACCGTCGATGACGAGGGTCGGGATCGTGACCTTCGTCGCCCATTCGGCCGGCAGCGGCTGCCCCGCCTGGTGGCCGTTCATCGCGTCCGCGTCGTATGGAAGCGTGTGCGCCAGCGCAACGGCCCCCGGCCAGAACGGCGCGTGATGCATCTGGGCGATCATCTCGTCCGGTAGGAGCAGGGCCGCGCGCCAGAAGTACTCGACCGCGTCCTCAGGCCGTCCCTCTGCGATGAGCCTGCGAAGGGTCGCCGCGTAGTCGTCGGGAACGGGCGGCCGGCTGTCGTCCACGATGTAGGGCGGTTCG
The DNA here is from genome assembly GCA_963816905.1 of uncultured Chloroflexia bacterium. GTDB lineage: Bacteria > Chloroflexota > Limnocylindria > Limnocylindrales > CSP1-4 > JAFMJV01. The sequence goes on from CAWFMQ010000003.1 coordinate 193,919, forward strand.
TAGAGGGCGAGCTTTCTGATGGCGAGTCCACGCACGGCCGCCTCCAGGCCAAGCGCCGCCCCAGAGGAGTGACCGAAGGCGAACGCCGATCCTCCGGCCTCGCGAATCACGGCGTCCAGGTCCTCGATCTCGCGCTCCAGAGAAGAGGGCTGCGTGTCACCGCTGTCGCCCCGGCCACGCCGGTCGTACGCGAAGACGGTGAAGTGCGGGGCGAGCGCCGCCGCCAACCCCGCGTAATCGGCGCGAGCACCCAGTGCGGGGTTGACGAGGATGAGCGCCGGGCCGTCTCCCGAGCGGTCATAAGCGATTCGCGTTCCGTCTCTCGACACTGTGCTGTCCATGGCGATCTCCCGCTGTCGATGCGCTGGATCTCATGCAATGCATCATCTGACTGCACGCAACAACAGGATTCATCGGACGGTGCCGCGCCGGCGCACCGCGGAGATCAGGGCCGCATCGGCTCCGCCGGCCGACGCGGGCTCGTCAGCCCCCGGCGAGCGGGTGACGCCAGCGAAGTCCAGGGCAGCGGCTGAAGTCCCGCTGCTTGCACTCAGTCTCAGTCTCAGGTCGGGTCGGACGCGCCCGCGCCGTGGCCGAGCGGCAGCAATTTCGGCCCGCGCCAGTCGTCCCGCACGATGCTGTAGAGCACCGTGTCCCGCCAGGTGCCCCGACTGAACGTCGACATGCGCAGGCGCCCCTCGCGGCAGAAGCCGGTCTTCTCCAGCACTCGGCCCGACGCGTGGTTGTCCGGATGCGTCTCCGCCTGGATCCGGGGTATGTCGCGGTGCAGGAAGAGGTAGTCGACGAGGAGGTGGACCGCCTCGGTCGCGCGGCCGTGGCCCCGCTCCTCGGGGACGAGCGCATACCCGATCCAGGTCCGCCGGCCGAGCCTGCCGTTGTTGACGAATCCGATCGGCCTGCCGTCCTTGGTCTGGACGATGAACCAGTCGATGTCGCCGCCGAGGACGTCCTTTTCCAGCTCGGTTGCGGACACCTGGTCGAAGGCCTCGAACTCGCCGTTGAAGTCGATGTCACTGAGCCAGCCGGCCAGGATGGCAACATCCCCCGGCTCGAGCGCACGGAGATCGACATTCGGGCCCGGCAGCATGGCGCACTCCCTCGGCTGACGGCGTCCCGGTTGGTCGGGCCGCGAGGTGGGCACGAGTCCGGGTACCGGCTCGCGATCATACCCGCGATCCAGGCCGGGAGAATTGCGGACCCGGCGCGGCGTCGGGCGCTGGGCGAGAATGGCCGCATGCTCGCCACCGACGCGACCAGCACGACTGCGACGGCGTCGACCCGCGACGGTGTCACGCTGCTCACGAGGCGATGGGACCCGGGCAGCGGCCCGTGGGCGCGTCTGCTCCTGGTGCACGGTATCGCCGAGCACTCCGGCCGCTACGAACGAACGGGATCCCTCCTCGCCGCCGCGGGCATCGAGGTACATGCCTTCGACCTGCGCGGCTTCGGCGCCTCGGGCGGCCGCCGCGCGTACGTTCACAGCTGGGCCGACTACCTCGACGATGTCGAGGACCGACTCGCGGCGATCGCCGGCGGCCTGCCGCGTGTCCTCATGGGCCACTCGATGGGCGGGCTCGTGGCGCTCGACTATGCGGCGAGCGATCGCGATCTTCCCGAACTGCTGGTGCTGAGTTCGCCGTCGATCCGTGACAGCACTCCGGCGTATCTCCGCGCCGGCGTGCGAGTGCTCCATGCGGTCGCGCCGACGGCCTCACTGGGCAACAGGGTCCGCGCCGAGCAGCTCAGTCGCGACCCGGAAGTGGGTGCGGCATACCTCGCCGATCCGCTCCTTGTTCCGCGATGCACGAGCCGGCTCGCCACGGAGGCATTCGCGGCGATGGGTCGAGCCGGACAGGTCGACTCGTTGCCCGTGCCGACCTTCGTCACCCACGGGTCCCTCGACACGATCGTTCCCGCGAGCGCCACCGAACCGCTGGGGCGGCTTCCGAAGGTCGAACGTCGCACCTACGCCGGTCTTCGCCACGAGACGCTCAATGAACCCGAGGGCCCGCGTGTCGTGGCGGACATCGTGGGCTGGCTTCGCCGCCAGGTGCGCGACGCATGAGCCGACGAGGATCCTGACGGGCTGACGGCCCTGCACGCCGACGCGACCGCGTGGCCGGCGCCGCTGGTGGCCGCTCCGCCAGGTTGGGCGGAGCGGCCAGATCATGGACGAGGCGGCGGCCGCCGTCGGCGTTGGGCCGAGGCGACCGCCGGCTGGATGGATGCGCGGGGTCAGGCCAGGAAGACCGACGGGGACCTGGAGATCACCTTGCCGGTGGCATCGACGCACCAGACTTCGACCTCGATGGGCCCGGTGGCCCTGCCGGCACGGTTGCGCAGCGTAGGCATGTCCACGCTGAAAGTGACGTCATCGTGGCCCGCCCCAACGTTGTTGGGTGCGGCCGAGTCGGCGCCGACCTGCTGCCAGACACCATTGGTGTCCTTGACCATGAGCCGGCAGTGGGCACACGGGTCCGCGGCGCTGAAGTAGATGTTGGTGTGAATGGCGAAGTTGCCCGCCGCGGGGACGGCGAGGGGGTGCGTGCCGTTGTTGGGGTTCGGCACGGCGCCCCCGTTGACCGCGTCGATTCCGACGGCCGGATCCTTCACCCTGAGGGCGTAGCCCGGGCTCGTGGTCTTGACGAAGGTGGTGTTGCCGCTGTACACGGCACGGAGCACATGGTCGCCAACTGGCAGGGTCCAGGTGACGGTCATGGAGGCGTGGCCCGAGGCGTCGAGCGTCACGGGAGCACCCGCGTTCGTGCCGTCGAGCGTGAACTGGACGGTCGCAGGGTTGAGCGAGCCGACACCCACCGGGTTGCTCACCGTCGCGGTGAACGTCGGGTGGGATGCTGGGGTCACCGCAACCGGCGGAACGCTCACGACCGAGACCAGCGGGGCGGCCTTGAGGATCTTCTGGGTGATCGCGGGGCTCGTGCTGGGCTGGAGGAGCGAGCCCGCGTCGGGCGTGAAGACAGCCCGGAAGCTGGATGGGCCGACCGGCAGCCCTCCGCACACGAGCACGTAGCGGTTATAGAGAGGGCCGTCCGGGTTCGCCCAGTCGACCCAGGTCCAGACGCAGCCGACGCCGCCGATCACCGTCGAGACCGACCCGCTGCTCCCGTCGAAGACGGGGATCTTGGCGCCCAGAGGGACCCCGTTGACCTGGAAGTCCATGGTGCCGCGGGGACTGCCGGCGCTGCTCGAGGCAGGGATGACCGCGGTCGTGAAGCCCAGGCTCTGACCAAACCTGACCGGTGTGAGGTCGGAGGCGAGCACCGTGCGGGTGGGAAGCCTCTTGTACACCGTGTGGGACTCGGGCGGACTGGTGCTGGCCAGGAATGCGCCGGTGTCCGGCGTGTAGCTGGCCACGACCTGGTGCGTGCCCAGGGCGAGCGGCGCCGCGCCGGGCGGGTACGGCAGCGTGGCGCGACCTGACCCGTCGAGCGGGACGACCGGGCCGACGGCAGCGCCGTCGATCATGAACTGCACGGTCCCGGTGGGGATGGCCGTGGTGGTCGTGGCAACCGGTGCCACGGTCGCGGTGAAGGTCACTCCCTGGCCGTAGGCCGTGGGGTCGACGTCGTCGGAGACAATCGTGCTCGTGGCGCCGGCCAGGATGTGCTGATTCTGGAGGTAGGCCGCCGCGAAACCCTCGTCACCCGTCACCGCCACGTCGAATGCGCAGTTGGCGGACAGTCCTGCGCCGGCGACGCCCACACAGATCTGCTGCGCGGCCTGCAGCGGGATCGGCGTGGGTGGGATTGCGTCAAGGTCATAGACGGCCGCGCCGATCGCGTGCGCCTTCGTCAGCGGTGCGGTGAGGGTCAGGCTGTTGCCGCCTGCGCCGGGCGTCCCGACCGCCGCGATGATGGCCGCTTCCCGGTTGTCCCCGGTATCGATGAGGATGTGGTGGCCCTGGGCCATGCCGCCGACGTTGTTGACCGTGATGTTCGTGGCCGCGACGACGGCCGGCGTCACCAGCGTCGTGGCTCGCCCCACGCAGGCGCCCTGCTCCGGGGGCCAACTGGTGTCGGTGAAGGTGGCCGTGGACTGGCCGGCGGCGTAGTCGAACAGGCTCGATGCGTTCGACACGCGCCAGCCGTTTGCGAAGGTCTGGTACAGCGCTACGTACCGGTCATGCATCGCGGCCGGCATGGGACCGAGCTGCGAGCCGTCCGGCAGTGCCGGCAGCCACTGACCGGCCGGGATGTCGCCGATGAGGCCCGAGGAAGCCTGGGTCTGAGTGACGGTCACGTGCAGGTACCACGTGCCCTGGCCGGCCCACCAGGTCGGTACGGCGGTCAGGATGGTCCCGTCCGGGAAGTTGACCTGGATGCCACTTCCCACGGCAGCCACACTGCCGCCGCCTCCGAGGTCGATCGGGGCGCCCAGGGACGCCACTGCACCGTCGACGCGGAGCAGGATCGCCGGGCCGCCCGTCTCGATCGGCTCGTATGTCACGCGGTGCGCACCGACCTGGGCGGCGACCGCGGTGTTCACGCTCACGCAGGCCTGGAGGCCGTCGTACCCGTCGGTGATCGGGGGTGCGGTGCCCACCGGCGACTGCCGGGTCTGGATCTCCAGGCCGTCGGGATCACGCAGGAGGGTGAACTCGCCGACCGACTGGAAATCGAAATGCACGCCGTTGACGGTCTTCAGGTGCGTATCGCCGTCCGTGTAGCCGTCGCTGAGCGCGCCGAAGTGCAGGAGCTTGTCGGGTGAGCAGAAGGGAGGCCCGATCCCGGCAATCCCTGTCCACCCGGGCGTGATCGGACCGGGGGGAGTCAGGGCAGGGCACGGGGCAATGGAGGGGTGCCGGTCCGCGACGAAATCAACCCACGAGGACACCGTGGCGGGCGTCCACAGAGGGTGCAGCTCGAGGATCAGAGCCGCCACGCCGGCCACGTGCGGAGAGGCCATCGAGGTACCGGACATCGTGGTGAACGAACCGGCACCAATGTCGGCCCGGTTCCAGTCCGACTCGATGTTCACGCCGGGCGCAAAGACGTCGAGGCACTGCCCCCAGTCCGAGAACGGTGCGCGCGTATCGGTCGCGTCGGTGGCGCCGACGGTGATCGCGGTCGGCACGTGGGCCGGCGAAAACGTGCAGGCATCCAGGTTGGAGTTGCCGGCGGCGACGGTGTACGTCACGCCGGAGGCGATCGAGCCGGCGACGGCGGCGTCAAGACTCGGGGACACCGGGCCAGCCAGGCTCATGTTGGCCACCGCCGGGATGCCGGGGAAGAAACTGTGGTCCATGGTCACGAAGTTGATGCCCGCGACCACGCCGGCGGCCGTGCCCGTGCCGGTGCAGTCGAGGACGCGCACCGAATAGAGGTTCGCGAGCTTCGCCACGCCGTACAGGTTCCCGCCGATGATGCCGGCCACGTGCGTGCCGTGCCCGGGGCCCGAGCCCGCGAGCGTGACAGGGTCGACGCAGTCGGTCGCACCATCCCCATCACCGATCGCCGTGAAGGTGTGCACGCCGGCTGCATGGGCGCGGCCGCCGAAGTCGAGGTTCGTGTCGCGAATGCCGGTGTCGATGACGTAGACGTCCACGCCAAAACCGGTCTGGTTGAAGATGAACTTGTTGTTCAGCGGCAGCAGGCGCTGGTCGATCCGGTCGAGACCCCAGTTCGGCGTGGGGGTCTGCGTATTGCTGGAGATCGAAACCTTCTGGTCTGCCTCGAGCCACCGGATCCCGGGCATGCCGCGCACCTGGTCCAGGGCGGCCGCCGGGATGAAGGCGCTGAACCCGATGAGCGCCGATCCATACGTGAACGTGACGCTCCCGCCAAGATTTCTGTACGACCTGCTCCGCGCTGGTGACCGCGTCCTGCGGGACGCCCGCCTGGAACACGACGATGTATTGGTTCGGAATGGCAGTCGGCCCGCCCTGGCCGATGACCGGGGCCAGAGTTGCAGTCGTCGCCTGGGCCTGGCCCGGCCCGGCAAGCGCCAATGCGAGCGCGAGGCTCGCGCCGACCGTGATCGCTCTTCCCCACAAGAGGACAGCTCGTTTCATCAGAATCAGAACCCTTCCCTGCACTCAACGGTCCGAGATCTGAAGACGTGCTACGCCGCGGCGCCAGCTCCGGGGCACTCGGGGTCGAGCGGGCCCGTGCTGCTGGCGGACTCTTCCAGCGTCCGCGTCGCACTGGTCATAGGCGCCCCCCGCTCCAAGGTGCAGGCGGGGTGGCGGCAGCCATCGGCTCCGCCGACCGGCCGCACGAGCGGGCCATCGACCCACCCGCGCTGAGCGCGAGCCGCGCTCCGTCGAGCCCGCCGGCGCCCGGTCGGGGCCTCGCAGGTCCGATCATTCCACGCTGCGCCTCTCCAGCCGGTACTTCTTCCGGCTCACCCCCCAACCGCCCCGCCGTCCGGTCTACCTGCGCCTGCAGGACTCGACGCCTCCGGGCGTGACCTTGCTCGTTCGACAGAAACCCCGCGAGGTCTGTCCGCCCGTGGACGACTACCGCGGCAGCCTGAACACGCGCACCGCGGGTGTCAAGCGTTATTCATCGATACGGGCCGTGCAGGTTTGCTCGCGCTGGAGGCCGGCGCGGCCGGGGCGTAGACCATGCCGTCGAGCGTCCCGCGGCCACGGCCTTGGAAGCCCACCAATGCCACCGACCGACGCCCCGAGCGGGCGCCGCTGCCTCTTCCTTCGCTCGGAGATCCGGCAGCCGTTCGACAAACGGGCGAGTCGCCTGCGCGAGGCACCGGCCTCTACGGCGGAGCCGCCCGTTCAGACCCGGCGCGTCTCCTTCGCGCACGTTCGTCGAGGCGAGCAGGGTATGGGCGCTCATGCGAATCGAGAACGGCCTCTGCGAGCCCGACGATGCCATGTAGCGCACTGTGGTCGCTGTGACTACGATCGTCGAGTGGCATCCTGACGCGACCGGCGCACCGGCGAGCGCCTCGCGATCGACCTGCTGGTAGTCTGTCAACCTCCGTTGGCACTGCGCCACGGGCTCGCTCTCCCGGAACACCACCTCGAACGCGCGGATGCCCCGCTCCGGTCGGGATGCAGACAGGTTGGTCGGCCCGGGATCGCCCAGCAGGAGCACCGATGACCGACCACGACGGGCTTGCCCTCTCGACGCGGGGCCTCCGGAAACGGTACGGCTCCCAGGTCGCCCTGGCCGGCCTCGACCTGTCGGTCCCGAGCGGGGTCGTGTACGGGTTCCTCGGGCCGAACGGGGCCGGCAAGACCACGACCATGCGCCTGTTGACGGGGCTCATCCACCCCGACGCCGGCAGCATCAACGTGCTCGGGAAGCCGTTCGGTCGTCGCGACAGGCACCGGCTGTTCGACGTCGGTGCGCTCATCGAGTCGCCCGCGTTCTATCCGTTCCTGTCCGGGCGCCAGAACCTGGTGGAACTCGCCGCCTCCGGCGCACCCGTACCGGCCGGCCGGATCGACGAACTCCTCGAGCTGACCGGCCTGCGCGACCGCGAGAAGAACAAGGTCGCCGAGTACTCCCTCGGCATGAAGCAGCGCCTGGGGATCGCGGCCGCGCTGCTCAACGATCCGCGGCTGCTCCTCCTCGACGAGCCCGCCAACGGGCTTGACCCGGCCGGCATCGTCGCGATGCGGGAGATGCTGCGCAACCTCGCCGAGGCCGGCAAGACCGTCTTCGTGTCCAGCCACATCCTGGGCGAGGTCCAGCAGATGGTCGACGTGATCGGCATCATCTCGGCCGGCCGGCTTGTCCGCGAAGGACCCATCCAGGATCTCCTGACCGCCGGTGGGACCGTCAGGGTTCGGGTGCCCCAGGACGACGTCGAACGCGCGATCGCCGTCCTCGCCACGCTCGCCGGCCCGGAAGGTGCGACCGCATCGCCGGCGGAGCCGGACTGGATTTCGATGCGGATGACGTCCAGTCACGTCGGGGAGGTCAATCGAGCCCTGGGCGAAGCCGGCATCTGGGCAACCGGCCTGGAGTCCGGCGACGACCTGGAGCGGCTGTTCCTCGAGCTGACCGGAGGCGAGGCCGCCGTCGGTGGCGAGGGCTCGTTCATGGGCCTCGCGGGTGGCGCCGGGAATGGCGCTTCCCAATCCAACGGGGGAACGGCGGCATGAGGCTCTTCGTGTCGGGCGTCCGCAAGTTGCGACGTCGGCTGGCGACGTGGGTGACGTTCGGCCTGCTCGCGGGATTGCTCGTGCTCATCATGCTCGCGGTCGGTGCCACCGCCAATCGGGTCGGTGCGCCGCCTGCCGAACGGGCAGGGGTGATCGCACTGCTCACGTTTCCGAACGCGTACGAGTCGATCCTCTCGTTCATCCTGGGTCTCGGCGGCCTGTTCGCCGTCATCTACGGCGCCGCGATCGCCGGCTCGGAATGGACGTGGGGCACGCTCAAGAACGCGGTCGCCAGGGGTGAGAGTCGCAGCCGGTACATCCTGCTGTCATTCGGCTCGATCGCGTTCCTCATCGCCATCGGGCTCGTGGTCGCGTTTGCGATCGGCGTGGTGGCGGCCATTGCCGGTGCGAGCCTCGCCCACCTGTCGACCGGCGGCCTCAACGACGCGGCGACCCTCGGGCGGCTGCCCCAGAACATGGTCAGGGGTTGGTTCGCGATCATCGAGGAAGGGGCGCTCGGGTTCGCCATCGCGACCCTGGCGCGCAGCCAGCTCGCGGGCATCGGCGCCGGTATCGCCCTCTATTTCGGCGAGACCTTCGCCGGCATTTTCCTCCCCGACATCGTCAAGTACCTGCCCTTCAACGTGGCGACCGCCTCCGTGGTCACAGGCGTGAGACCCACGGGCGGCGGGTTCGGGGGCGGCGCAACCGCTGCCGCTCGATGCCAACACGGCCCTGGTGCTCGTCTTCGTGTGGCTGATCGGCGCGCTCGCGGTCACGGCGATCTTCACCGAGCGCGCGGAGATCACCGGCTGACGCGACCGGCGGTCGCCCTCAGTGCTCCCGGTCGGCAGGTTCGCTCAGCGGCCCGGCCGGCGGGCTCCCGATGAACTGCAGCCCTGCCCGATGTTGACCGGAACCGACGGCACTTCGGCCCGTCGAACGCCCGGCGTTCAAACCGACGCCCGAGGGGCGTGCAGCCGCCGTCGGCGGCCGCGGTGACGACGCGTCGAGCCGCCGGCGGGGTCGTTGCGGTCCGCAACGCGATCAGTTGGAACATGCAGCGTTCAAGACAGCCGCCCAACGCGGTGCAAGCCGTGCCGGAACCACGCTCAGAACCGCCTACCGGGCGGTAGTGGTCGACTCGGCGGGCCGTTTGAACGCCGTGCGTTCAAACGCGTACCAGCGTACCGATCGATGGCTGCGGCGACGGTCACGCTCTCCCCTCGGGCCGGGTCGGGGTCGCCAGTGACCCGACGCCCGGCGCACAGGTACGCTCAGGGTATGAACGACGTTTCACGCGAGCCTTTCCCGGCACGCAGGATCCGCACCGCCGATCTGCTTGCAGTGGGCAGCGAACTCACGACCGGCGAAACCCGCGACACGAATGGCGGCGAGCTGGCGCGCTCGCTCTCGACCCTGGGCGTCACGGTGCGGCGGATCCTGGCGCTCCCAGACGACATGGACCTCGTGACCGGCGCGTTCCGCGAGTCCCTGTCGAGTGTCGATCTCGTCGTGGCGACGGGCGGTCTCGGCCCCACGCCGGACGACCTGACGCGCGAGGCGATCGCTGCGGCCGTGGGTGAGATTCCTGCCGTCGATCCCGCGCTGGAGGCGTGGATGCGTGACCTCTATGCGCGGCGCGGCATCCGAATGCCGAGGGTGAACCTCAAGCAGGCGTGGATGATCCGGTCGGCAACGTCGATACCCAACGCGAACGGCACGGCGCCCGGTTGGTGGGTGCATCGTCCGGACGGTCGGATCGCGGTGCTGCTGCCCGGGCCTCCGCGCGAAATGCGCCCGATGTGGTCGGAGTGGGTCGTTCCGAGGATTCGACAGCGAGGCGTCGGCGACGGGCGCGTCGTCCGAACGCTGCGGACATACGGGATCGGCGAATCGGTCGTCGCCGAGATGCTCGGTGAGCGGCTGCTCCGGGGACGAATCCGGTCGTGGCGACGTACGCGCGGGCCGACTGGCTCGACGTGCGGGTCTCCGCTGTCGAGGAACTGGACGCCGATGGGCACGTGGCGCAGACGGCGGACGCGGTATTGGATGCCACGGCCGAACGCGTGGGCCGGACGCTCGGCACCTACATCTGGGCCGAGGGTGAGACCACCTGGGCCGACCTCGTCGCGGAGGCGGCGTCCGGGGCCGGAGTCACGCTCGCGGTGGTGGAGGCCGGCACGAGTGGTGCGCTGGGTGGGCTGCTCTCGGAGGTGCCGGCGCTCCTCCGGGCGACAGGGTTCGGTATCGAGGTGCCGACGGAGCCGCTGGCGCCGCGCCTCGAAGAGATGGCGTTGGACGTCGCGCGGGAGGCCGGTGCGGAGGTCGGCGCCGCACTCGCGGCGTGGCCCGCCGATCCGGGCACGAACCTGCGGGCGGCGGTCGCAATGCCCGGCGGTGGATCGCCGCGCGTCCTGGAGCTGCGCATTTTCCAGCATGGGGCGCACGGCCGATTCCGGGCCGGGGTCGCCGCAGCCGCGTTCATCGTGGAGTGCCTTCGTGACCTGGGTACGGAGCCCGCGTCGGGGAGGTAGGCCCCCGGCGGATCCGCGACCCGCGACGACGCCATGAGGCCTATTCTCGGCGGGTTGCCGTGGCGATCACGCCCGGCGCGGCCATCAGGAGGGGGCCACCATGTATCGGGTTCGGCGCGTGGGAGTGGTGAAGACCACGAACACCGTGGTTGGAATGTACGTCGTGGTGTTCGGCGTGATCGGCCTCCTGGTGGCCGTGTTCGCCGGAGCGGCGTACGTCGGATCGAGCCGTGGAGAGACGACCATCGTCTGGCCGAGCCTGATCGCCGGACTGGTGTTCGCGCTCCTCTTCTACCTCGTGATCATCTGGATCGGCGTGGCGCTTGCGTGCGTCGTGTACAACCTGGTCGCCGGCCGCACGGGTGGGATCGAGGTCGAACTGGCCCGAGTCGAGCCGCCTGTGCTTGTCCCGACCTGGGGCCCGCCGCAGCCACCTCGACCGACGACGTGGACAGACCAGGGTCCCACCACCGGCTGGACGCAACCGGCCGTTCCGTCGACGCGGGACGGCGGGCCGGCGCCCTGGCAGTCCGGTCCCACCGGCTGAGAGGGCCAGGAGGAGCTCCGAGGAGAACGCCAGATGAACGATTCCGTCCTCGACTCGTATCTCGCCGGCGTTGATGCTGCGGCGGCCCCGCTCGTGATCGCTCTCGACGACGTCGTTCGGACGACCAATCCGGACTTCGACGTGGCTGTCAAGTACAAGATCCTGATGTACGCGCTCAGGGGGGACTGGCGGACCTGGGTGTGCGCGATCGACGCGACCAGGAAGGGCGTCTGCCTCCGATTCCTCTACGGGGTGCTGCTCGACGACCCCCTGGGCGTCCTTCGCGCCGGCAGTTCGGTCCTCAAGACCTGGGATTTCCGGTTCGACGACGTCGTGGATCCAGCGGCCGTCGGCGCGTACGTCGCGGAGGCTGTCGCGCGATATGGCGACTACAAGGCCAGGACACAGGAGGTGCTCGAAGCGAGCCGGGCCGCGGCAAAGACGAGCCCCCGACCGAGCACCGGCAGCCGGGCGAAATCGGACGGCTGACCGGCGTCGGTCCCTCGCGGACGGCCGCGAGGGGAATCGCGAGCGTCGGAACGCCCTGCCCGGCACGTCCTCATTCGGCGGGCGGATCGCCCTCGCCGGCACCGACGCGGATACCGCCGCCGTTGCCCGATCCGGCACCCGTGCCCGTCCATCGCACCGGAGCATGCGGTCGCTCGTCGACGGTGAGGGAGAAGATGTCGGGTCGAGCGTAGTGCCCGACGACGTCGAGGTCGAACTTCGCCCGAGTGATCTCGTCGAGGTCGAGATCCGCGACCAGGATCGCCGACGCCGTCACGGGCCGGTCCGGCAAGCAGGCGCCCGATCGGGTCGACGATGCAGCTGCCGCCGGAGATGAGGACGGAGTCGTCGCCGGCCGCGGCCACCGGGTAGTCGGCGGGGTAGTCGCCCCGCTTGGCGTACTGGCTTGCCGAGAGGACGAAGCAGCGGCCCTCGAGCGCGATGTGGCGCATGGTCGGCAGCCAGGTCTCGCGATCGTCGACCGTCGGCGCGCAGTACAGCTCGATACCGCGCGCGTACATGGCGAGCCGCAACTGCGGCATGTAGTTCTCCCAGCAGATGACGGCACCGATCCGGCCGACGGAGGTGTCGGACGACCGGCAGGGTCGACCCGTCGCCGAAGCCCCAGATGAGCCGCTCCATGGCCGTCGGCATCACCTTGCGATGCCTGTCGAGCAGCGCCCCGTCCGGCCCGAGGAACAGCGCGGTGCAGTACAGGGTCCCGCCGTCGCGCTCGATGACGCCGATGACGAGGTGAACGCCGGACCCGCGTGCAATGGCAGCAGAGCCGGTCCGTGGCCGGCCCCGGGATCTCGACGGCGCTTGCGGCGTACCGGCGGAACCACTCGCGGCCCTCGGGACTCCGGGAACCCACCCGTGCCCCGAAGTCCGCGCCCTTCGGATACCCGGAGACGAACGCCTCTGGGAACACGACCAGTTGGGCACCTGTTGCTGCGGCGCCTGCGGTCAGTGCCGCGACGCGATCGAGGGTCCGCTCGCGATCGAATGCGACGGGTGCGTCCTGGACGACTGCGGCGCGTGTGACTGGCATCGGTCCTTCTCCTGGTGGCTGGATCGGGCATTGTCCACCCGCGTGCGGGCCTCGCGCGATCGTTGGAACCGGTTCCATGTTATTGTCCCGCCGCGCATGTGGCCTCACTCGGCGGCGGCACGTCTACGCTTCTCCGGAGTCCAACGTGATGCCTGATCCAACGGTACCGCCATTTGAGCCGATCGCAGAGCTGGCTGTCGAGCCGGCGACTGCGCGGATCTACGAGCATGGCTGGCAATCGTGGGGACCATCCACGACCTACGGCCTCGCCGATTCTCCCGCACGAGCCGCCTCCGCCAATGCCCACGTGATGGGGTATCGGCAGGATCGGCGTCCGCCACCGGGGGCATTCCAGGGAGAGGGCGTGCTCGCGGTGCAGCCGGCGACCGGCGCGCCCGTACACGTGTTTGCCTCGCTGCAGCCGGACGCCGATGTCCCGTCGATCATCGCGAAACCTCGACGATCCGGCATCACCGTGTCGGCAACGGGCCCGGTCGTGCATCACATTGACGATGGGCCCGGTGGGATCCAGGGCGCCCTCGCACGCTGGGCCGACGACTACGCGCACATCTCCGACGTCGGCCCGATTCGGCAGCCGCCGACCGGGTGGTGCTCCTGGTATCACTACTTCGCCCGCGTGTCCGAACGGGACATCGATGAGAACCTGGCCGAGATCGCCAGGCTCGACCTGCCGATCGAAGTGGTCCAGCTGGACGATGGATACGAGTCCGAGATCGGGGACTGGCTGACGCTGTCCGATCAATTCGGCTCGCTCGACGGAGTGGTCTCGCGGATCCGCGCCGCCGGCCGACGCGCCGGAATCTGGATCGCGCCGTTCCTGGTCGGTGCCAGGTCGGAGACTGCTCGCCGGCATTCGGAATGGCTCGTTGGCGGGCCGGACGGTCCGGTCGATGCGGGCCACAACTGGGGTCAGGATCTCTACGTTCTCGACACGACACATCCCGGTGCGCTGGAGTACATCATCGACGCCTTCACAACGTTCCGCGCCAAGGGGATCGACTATTTCAAGATCGACTTCGTGTACGCGGGCGCGCTCGAGGGCCAGCGCTGGGAGGCGGTGGGGGGCATTGCGGCGTATCGGGCCGGGCTCGATGCCATCCGGCGGGCGGTCGGCGACGACGCATACATCGTGGGTTGCGGCGCCCCGATCCTGCCGTCCGTCGGTCGAGTCGACGCGATGCGGATCAGCCCGGACACGTCACCGACCTGGCGTCCGGAGGACGACGACATCAGCAGGCCGAGCGGCCTTGCATCGGTGATCACCGGCACCGGGCGGGCGTTCCAGCACGGCCGGTTCTGGGTGAACGATCCAGACTGCCTGATGGCACGGCCGGGGATCGAGCATCGCGAGGAATTGGCGGCGCACATCGAACGGTTCGGCGGCCTGAGGGCCTCGTCCGACAGGCTGGCGGACCTGGACGACTGGGGGTTGGCGACGACTCGCCGCATCCTGTCGAAGCCGGCACCCGCCCTGTTCATCGATTCGTAGCCGGAGCGCCGCGAAGGAGTCACGGGAACTCGCGCCGGGTACCGCCACCGGCCGATTCAGGCCGCGGCCGCCGCCGTCGTGCGCCGTACCACGAGATGCACGTCGAGGACCTCGCGCAGCGGCTTCGGCTGTCCTCCCTCGATCATGCCGATCAGCAGTTCGACTCCCCGCTCCCCGGTCTCCTCCAGCGGCTGGTGGATCGTTGTAAGTCCGCTGTAGTCGGCGGCCTCGATGTCGTCGTAGCCAATCACCGAGAGATCGCGAGGTACGGCCAGTCCCGCCCGTTCGGCGGCCTCCAGCACGCCCAGCGCTTCTGTGTCGCTGGCCGCGAAGATGGCCGTGGGTCGCTGGGGCTGGTCGAGGAGCCACTCAGCGTGAAAGCGTGCGACCTGCCGCGAGTGCATGCCCATGCGGATGCGGTCGGCGGGGATCGCCAGCCCGACCTCCCTGAGCGCTCGCTCGGCCCCGCGAAGGCGCAGGCGGCTGGACGCGAAGCCGAACCCCGGAACGGGGATGTCCCCGACGAACCCCATCCGGGTGTGGCCGAGTTCGATCAGGTGCCGCGCAGCCAGGCCACCGCCACCCACGTCATCGACGACCACGCGAGGCAGACGCCGATGGTGTGCGTCGATGAGGATCACAGGCAGCCTGGAACGCCGAAGCCTATCCAGCTCGGTCTCGTGCGGAGCGATCGAAACGAGGATCAGCCCATCGACCCGCCTCCGACTCGCGTGCTCCTCCAGGACGACGTCCCGGCGCTCAGCGGTCTCGACATTGAAGACGACCATGTCGAGGCCGTGGCGCACGAGCGCGCCCTCGATGCCTCGCAGCCGTTCGACGACGGACGGTCGCGTCAGGAACGGGACGACGACCCCGATGGTCTGCGTTCGTCCGAGTGAAAGCCGGCGAGCAGACGAGCTCGGCGCGTAGTCGAGCTCGTCGATCGCGGCCAGGACCCGGGCTCGTGTTCCCGGGTCCACGTTGGGCCTGTCGTTCAGCACTCGACTCACCGTGCCGACGCCAACCCCCGCTCGTCGAGCCACATCGGCGATCGTCGTCATCAGGTACCCCAGGCTGCACCGTCCACACGTGGTAACGGGATTCAGGATAGCGCTCCGATGGAACCCTTTCCATCCGTTTCGTTGCTGTCGAAGCCACGTCCCTGTTCATCGGCACCACCGGGGTGTCGACCGAAGGCTCCGACCACCGCGTGCGGTTCACGTGCCGGCCCGCCGGTGTTTGCAAAACCGTCGTGCAGGGGGCTTGACGAGACTGGTACATTGCGCCTGACGGCGTGGAAGCGGTTCCAGTTAGGCCACCTGCACACCGGCAGCCGGGCGGCGCTCGGTCTGTTCGCAGTGCGCGGCCACAAGCAACCGGACGCACCGACCGGAGGAGAAGGGCCGTGGATAGATTCGATCAGGAAATCAATCGTCGGCAGTTCCTGTTGACGGCGGCTGCGGCAGGCCTTGCCGTCCCGTCCGTCGCCTCGATCCTTGCCGCGTGCGGCAGCTCGGGCTCCAGCCCCGCGCCCGCGGCAAGCGGTGGCGCACCGGGGTCCATTTCAGCGGCCGGGGTGACGGTGAACCTCTACGACACCATGCCCCAGTCGACGCAACAGTACTGGCTGAACACGCTGTACCCGGAGTTCCAGAAGCAGTACCCGAACGTCGCCATCAAGGAGACGAACGGCGGGGTCGAGAACCCGCTGACGCTTCGGACGATGGTCAAATCCGGGACGGCCGCATCGCCTGACATGGCGTGGATGGAGAGCGGCGAGATGGGCGCTTACGCCGACGCCGGCCTGCTGGCCGACGTCAATACGTGGCTCAACGGCAAGCCCGAGGTCAAAGCCGACATCTTTCCCTCGCTGGTCACGCTCTGCACGTACGCCGGCAAGGTCCAGAGCCTGCCGTGGATGACGAACAACTGCGCGATGCTCATCAACACCGATGCGTTCAAGACGGCCGGCGTCCCCGTTCCATCGCAGGACCCGACGGCGACCTGGACCTGGGAGGACTTTCAGACGGCCTGTGCGGCGATCACCCAGAAGGCCAACATGAAGGGTTACCTCATGCCGCAGAGCAACGCCGGCTGGGACTACTGGCTGTTCACGGCGTGGCTCGGTGCCGCGGGCGGGACGTTCCTGTCGCCGACGGGCGACCCGCTCTTCCAGGGCCAGGAGGGCACCGATGCGATGACCTTCCTCCAGGGACTGGTGAAGGGCGGCTACACCGCCGCGCTCTCCGGTGACGCGGTCGTCCAGCTTGCCCTCTGGTACCAGAAGAAGGCCGCCATCGTCACCAACGGGCCGTGGAACTTCCCTGACCTCGTGAAGTTCAAGGACTTCAACTGGACGGTCGTTCCCTACCCGCGGCACAAGCAGCCCGCGACGAATACCGGCGGCGACAACCTGTTCATCTTCAACCACGCGGCGGACAAGCTGGCGGGAGCATTCGACTACGCCACGTACATGCTCTCGACCGACTTCCAGGTGAAGTTCAACCTCCAGTCCGGCAACCTTCCCGTGACGAAGAGTGCGACGCAGGATCCGGCCTATCAGAAGCAGCTCACGGACTACCCGTTCCTCAAGGGTTGGGTCAACCAGGTGCCGTACGGCATCGCACGGTCTGCGCTGCCGCAGGCTTCGGCTGCCGGGACCGCGTTCGGCAATAAGGCATGGGACCCGATCATCGTCCAGGGTGCCGACGTCAAGCAGAGCCTCGATACGGCCGCAACGGCCGTCACCGCGCTCAAGTAGCAGACGGGGCCTCGCGGCAGCGGCAGGCGGCCGCGCGATGAGGCGATCTCCACGGCAGGGAGCCGGACTGCGGCCGCGAAATGACCGCCGCACGGCTCCCGCCGTTTCGTCAGGGTAGGCAGCGCAAGGAGGTCGCGCATGACATCAATCGCCCAGGGGGCCACTCGGACGGCGCAGTACCAGCCGGGAGCGAGACGCCGCGAGGTCCGGCGCCAGCTGTGGGCCATCACGTTCGTCATCCCGGCCTTCGTGCTCCTCGCGATCTTCATGCTCTACCCGATCGGGTACGTCATCTGGCTCGGATTCCAGAAGTGGGACCTCCTCGGATCCCCGGTGTTCGTCGGCCTCGATAACTACAACGCGATCCTCTTCGGCGCGCTCGCCTCCGATTTCCTCAAGTCGGTCTACGTCACGATCCTGTTCGTGGTCCTCGCGGTCCCGGCGCAGGTCGGGCTCGGGTTGTGGTTCGCCGTCCTCCTCGAACGCGAGTTGCGGGGCCGCGCCTTCTTCCGTTCGGCGTACTTCTTTCCGATGGTCGTCTCGTTCGTCGCGGCGGGCATCGCGTTCCAATGGATCTTCGACCCACAGGTCGGCATGATCCAGTCCATCCTGTCCACCTTCGGGTTATCGATGCCGAACTGGCATGCCGACGGATTCTGGGGAATGATCGTCGTCGTGATCATGAACACGTGGAAGGTCGCGGGATTCTCGATGATCCTGTATCTCGCCGGACTCCAGGGAATCAGCTCGGAGTTATACGAGGCGGCCGAGATCGACGGGGTCAGGACCGGCTGGCAGCGGTTCCGCTATATCTCGTGGCCGCTCCTCGTTCCGACGACGACCCTCCTCCTGGTCACGAACACGATCGGAAGCTTCCAGGCATTCGTGCCGTTCTTCGTCATGACGAACGGCGGGCCGGCCGGCGACACCACGACCATCGTGTACTTCATCTACAACTACTTCACGACCAACACCGGCATTTCGTCCGCGGCAGCAACGCTGTTCCTGATCTTCGTACTCTCGATCACGGTCGTGCAGTTGACGGTCACCCGACGCCGCGAGTCGGTCTACTGAGCGGGATGGAGGAGACCACGAGATGACCACGTCCGGCCACTCCAACCGGCTGCGCTTGAGCATCATCATCCCGCTGGCAGTCGTGTTCCTGTTCCCGTTCGTCTGGGTCGTTATGACGTCGCTCAAGACGAACCAGGAGGCGCTGACCAACCCCGCATCGCTCATCCCCTCCTCCCTGCAGTGGAGCAACTACCCCGACGTCATCCAGAAGATCGACTTCTGGCGCGAGCTGTTCAACTCTCTGGTGATGACGTTGAGCGTCACCTTCGGCCAGATCGTCATCGGTGCCCTCGCAGGCTACGCGTTCGCGCGGCTGAAGTTCCTCGGGCGGGACCTGCTGTTCATCATCGTGCTCGCAACGCTGATCATCCCGTTCGAGATCCTGTTCGTCCCGATCTATCTCATGCTCGCCGGATGGGGCGACTGGCTCGACACGTTCAAGGCGCTGATCATCCCGAGCCTCGCGAGCCCGTTCGCCATATTCGTCTTCAGGCAGTTCTTCATCACGATGCCGAAGGAACTCGAAGAAGCGGCGACGATCGATGGCGCCGGGCAGTGGCGGATCTTCTACTCGATCGCGCTGCCGCTCGCCGGCCCGGCGATCGCCACGGTCTTCATCCTCACGTTCCTCGGTGAGTGGAGCACCCTGCTCAAGCCACTGGTCTTCAACACGTCGCCCGAGATGTACACGCTCCAGCAGGGCCTCGCCATCACGCTCAACAAGGGTGCGAACCTGAGCCCGGACATCGCGACGACGATGGCGGGCGTCGTGCTGGTGAGCTTCCTGCCGGTCATCATGTTCCTGGTCGGCCAGCGGTACTTCGTCAAGAGCATCGCGTCCACCGGAATCAAGGGCTGATCGCCTCGAAGGCGCGCACCTGAGTGTCGATCGGATTGGCTGTGACGCCATCGGCTGACGCAGGCTGGTGGCGGCACGCCGTCGTCTACCAGGTCTACATCCGCAGTTTCGCCGACGCGGACGGCGATGGCCTGGGCGACATCGGTGGGATCCGGAGCCGCCTGGGGTACCTGGGCGATCTCGGAGTCGACGCGATCTGGATCACACCGTGGTACCGGTCGCCGATGGTCGATGGCGGTTACGACGTGGCCGACTACCGGGGCATCGACCCGCGCTTCGGAACGCTTGACGACGCCCGCGCGCTGATCCAGGACGCCCATACGCGCGGGATCAGGGTGATCATCGATATCATCCCGAACCACACCTCCTCGGAGCACCCCTGGTTCCGCGAGGCGCTTGCCGCGCCGCGTGGGTCAGCCGCCCGCGAGCGCTACCTATTTCGTGACGGTCGCGGATCGGGTGGGATCGAGCCACCGAACAACTGGCCCAGTGCGTTTGGAGCCGGCGCGTGGACGCCTGCCCCCGATGATGGGGTCACGCCGCGGCAGTGGTATCTCCACCTCTTCGATGCCTCCCAGCCGGACCTCAACTGGGACAACGCGGAGGTTCGCGCAGAATTCGAGTCGATCCTGGATTTCTGGCTCGATTTCGGCGTGGACGGCTTCCGGATCGATGTCGCGTTCTTCCTGGCGAAGGCGCCTGGCCTGCCGGACCTCCCCGGGACGTCGGGCATCGACCCGGCGGGCGCGCTGAGGCCTGATCCGCATCCGTACTCGGACCTCGATGGGGTACACGAGATCTACCGTGGCTGGCGGCGGGTCCTCGAGCGGCACGGCGGCGACGCAGTGTTTTGCGGTGAGATCAACCTCCCTGCGGACCGGATCGCCCGGTACCTGCGCCCCGACGAACTCCACACGGCCTTCAATTTCGACTTCGCCCTCCGCCCGTGGGATGCGGCCGAGTTCCGGGCCTCGATCGACGCGACGCTGGCCTCGCATTCGGCCGTCGGCGCTCCCGCAACGTGGGTCATCGGGAACCACGACCTGCCGCGCCCGGTGTTCAGGTACGGGCGGGGGGCGGGTGGCCAACCGGCGACTGGCCAACCCTGGAACGCGTGGGTGCGCAGTGCCGAGTCTGACCAGTCCCACGGGCTGGTCCGCGCGCGTGCCGCCGCCCTCCTGTATCTCGCCCTTCCCGGGAGCGCCTACCTGTACCAGGGCGACGAGCTCGGCCTCCCCGAGGTGCTCGACCTGCCGCCCGAGGCGCGCCAGGACCCGACGTTCCTCGGCACTGCAGGCGCGGAACCCGGCCGAGACGGGTGCCGAGTGCCCATTCCGTGGTCGGGCGTCGTCTCGCCGTTCGGGTTCGGCCCGCCCGGAACACAACCTTGGCTGCCGCAGCCGTCGACCTGGAACGACCTCTCGGTCACGGCGGAGACGGGCGACGCTGCCTCCACGCTCGAGCTCTACCGGGCCGCATTCCGCCTGCGTCGCCAAATCCCGGGGTTTGCCGGCGATCAGTTCGAGTGGCTGGACGGACCACGGGGTGCCCTCTGGTTCGGGCGGGGAGGCGGCCTGCAGTGCATGGTGAACCTCTCATCGGACCCGGTTCCTCTGCCGGCCGGCAGAAAGCCGCTGCTTTCGAGCCTGCCGGACACCGGTGACCTGCTGCCGCCCGACTGCGCCGCCTGGTTCATAGTCCCCACGACCGGGGTGCGCCGGGAAGTTCGCCGGTCGACGCGAAGGCATCGAGCCGGCCCGGCCGACCGCTGGCTATCGGGCTTCGTGGAGGCCAACGGAATCTCGGTCCATTGGACCCGCACCGGCGGTGCCGGGCCGCCTGTCGTCCTCGCGCACGGCTTTTCCGACGACGGGCTCTGCTGGAGCCCGATCGCCACCGCGCTCGAGTCCGAGTACGACCTCGTCATGCTCGATGCGCGGGGCCACGGCGTGTCTGAAGCGCCAGAGCACGGATACGGTCCGGCGGTCATGGGTGAAGACCTGGCCCGGGCGATCGCGGCGCTCGGCCTCGATCGCCCGGCCGTGATCGGACACTCGATGGGAGCAGTTGCGGCCATCGTGGCGGCGGGCACGCACCCGAACCTCGTTCGCGCGCTGATCGTCGAGGACCCGCCGAGCGGGTTGCTGGCGCCGCCCGCAGGTTGGGTGATCCGTCCCGGCGACATGGAGCGGCGCCGGAAGGAGATCGAGAGGCAGGCGCGAGAGAGTCGGGCGGCGCTCGTCGCCCGGGCCCGCGCCGAGAACCCGCGCTGGTCGGACGCCGAGCTCCTGCCATGGGCGGAGTCAAAGCGACGGCTGCGGCCCGCTGCGGCGGCAGTGCTCACTCCGGCCGGCCGGGGGTCGATGGACATGCCGACGATCCTCCGCAGCATCGCCTGCCCGGTGCTGGTGATCGGGGCGGACCCCGCGCTCGGTTCGGCGCTCACGGCCCACGGTCAGGCGCTCCTTGCCGATCTCGTGCCCCATGCCCGGTTCGAGCGCGTTGCCGGCGCCGGCCACAGTGTCCGGCGCGATGCGCCCGACGAGTACCTGCGCCTCGTGCGCGACTTCCTGGCCGCGTTCCCATGACGCTGCGTCTGCCCGACGACTGGCTCTGGGACTCCTGGTTCGCCGTGGATGGCGATGTTGTCCACGCCTTCTTCCTGTACGCGCCGCGCTCGCTCGGCAACCCGGACCTCCGGCACTGGAATGCGCGCATCGGCCACGCGGTCTCGCGTGACCTGCGGACCTGGGATGTGCTGCCGCCGGCGATCCTTCCGGGCGGGCCGGGTGCCTTCGACGATCTCGCCACCTGGACGGGCAGCGTGATCGCCCACGCCGGGCGCTGGCTCATGTTCTACACGGGCTGCCGCCGGAAGGACGGCGGCAGGATCCAGCGCATCGGCCTGGCGACGTCGTCGGATCTTGTGACCTGGACGAAGACCGATCTCGCGATCGAGGCGGACCCCCGCTGGTACGAGAAGCTGGCGGCGACCGGCGAGGAGCACTGGCGCGATCCCTGGGCGTTCCTGGATGCCGATGGCACGGTCCACCTGCTGGTGACGGCACGCGCGAACCAGGGGCCGCTCGACGGGCGCGGGGTCATCGGCCACGTCCGGTCGGGCGACCTCGTGGCCTGGGAAGTGTGCCCGCCGGTGTCGGAGGCCGGCGAGTTCCGCCAGCTCGAAGTGCCGCAGCTGGTCGAGATCGACGGGGCCTGGCTCGTGTTGTTCAGTGCCATGCAGCGCGACCACAGCGCTGCGCGCCTCGCGCGACCCGGAACCGTCGCGCAGTCTGGTACGCATTACCTCGTTGGCGACGGGCCGCTCGGGCCGTTCTCCGTGGCACCCGGCCCGTTCCTGGTCGGCGGTGCGGACACACACCTTTATGCGGGCCGCATCGTGGAATGGAACGGCGAGCGGTACCTGCTCGCGTGGACCGACACGGAGCACGGGGAATTCATCGGGGAGCTGAGCGACCCGATGCTGGTCCGGGTTCGGCCGAACGGTGGACTGACAGTGGATGTGCCGCCGGGAGGACGCGATCAGTCGGTGAGGAGGCCATGAGCGAACCCGCCGAACCGGCGCGTCTCGCCGCCCTGCGAGCCGTGCTCGCACTCGACCTCGGGGGGACACAGGTGCGCGCAGCCGTGGTCGAGGACACGGGGGCGCTTCGTAACGCCGTGCGGACCCGGACGCCTGTTGCAGACGGTGGCACCGCCATCGTCGCGGCGTGCATTCGCATGCTCGAGGCGGCCCGGGACGCGTATGCGTCGTCGCCCGGCGCCGCACCGATCGTGGCGGTGGGGGTCTCCGCTCCCGGGCCGCTCGACCCGCGCGCCGGTGTCATCGTCGATCCGCCCAATCTCGGTGCGAGCTTCCAGGGCACGCCGATCATCGCGCGGCTCGAGGCCGCGCTCGGGTTGCCCGGCCTCCTCGACCGCGACACGCAGGTCGCCGCGCTTGCCGAAGGGACGTTCGGTGCCGCGGTCGGCTGCCGCGACTACCTGTACATCACGGTCTCGACGGGGATCGGCGGCGCCATCGTGTCGGACGGGCGGCTCATCCGCGGACCGGACGGCACGGCCGGCGAACTCGGCCACCTGCTGATCGATCGGTACGGTCCGCCCTGCGGCTGCGGCGCACCCGGCCATCTCGAGGGGATCGCGTCCGGCAGCGGGATCGCGCGGGCCGCGCGGCTGGTCGCCGAGGAAGGTGCGAGCGCACCGCTCGCGAGCCTGGTGGCGAACCGTGGCAACGCGTTCGGCGCACGCGACGTGGCGAAGTGTGCCGCCGCCGGCGACGCGGTCGCCGAGTCGATCATGGCCGGTGCCCGAGAGGCGTTCGCACTCGCCTGCATCACGCTGGTCGACGTGTTCAACCCGGACCTGATCGTCGTCGGCGGCAGCGTGGCGATGGGTCAGGGCGAAGCCTGGTTCGCGCCGGCGAGGGACGCCGTCCGGCGCCTGGGATTCCGGCGACCGGCAGCCAGGGCGCGAATCGTCCCGGCGGCGCTGGGCGACGATGTCGGGCTCATCGGCGGGCTCGTGCTCGTTCGGGAGCGACGACCAGGTCTGCTCATGGGACCCGTCCCCGCCCGCCGGGAGCACGGCGAATGACCGGCTCGAGCACCTCCGGCCGCGCGGCTCCGGTTGCGGCGATGGTCGCAGCGGAGCCTCCGGCAGGGGAGGACACCACTGCGGCGGGCGACTCGACGGCATCGAGCGCCGCCTGGCTCGATCGTGCCGAGGCCATCTGCCGTCGCGTCATCGGAACGCCCCTCACCAGCGAGTCGGAGGCGTTCCTCCTCCGCCTCCGGCGCTGGTGGCCCGACCTGTGGGAAGGGTTGACCGACGCCTACGCTCGCCATCCCGCGCGCGACGACCAGCTCGAATCGCTGGTGGAAGGCCTGGCCGCCCGATGGCGTGACCGATCTGCCTCCTTGCGCGAGCTCGATCGGCAGCGATCGTTGCACCCTGACTGGTTCCAGGGGCCCGACATGGTCGGATACGTCTTCTACGTCGATCGCTTCGCCGGGACGCTCGACGGGGTCGCCGAGCGGATGGACTACCTCCAGGAACTCGGCGTCCGGTACGTCCATTTCATGCCGCTGCTTCGGACGCGGCCCGGCGAGGACGACGGCGGGTACGCCGTGGCCGACTACCGCACCGTCGACCCGGAGCTCGGGACCATCGAGGACCTGGAGCGAATCTGCAGGCTGTTCCGAGAGCGCGGGATGAGCGTCTGCATCGACATCGTCCTCAACCACTGC
This sequence comes from uncultured Chloroflexia bacterium, assembly GCA_963816905.1. Taxonomy (GTDB): domain Bacteria; phylum Chloroflexota; class Limnocylindria; order Limnocylindrales; family CSP1-4; genus JAFMJV01. The sequence continues at coordinate 218,148 of CAWFMQ010000003.1, forward strand.
GCCGCCGAACACGAGTGGGCGCAGCGGGCCCTGGCCGGCGACCCCGAGTACGAGCAGTTCTTCTGGATCTTCCCGGACCGGACGATGCCCGACCGCTACGAGAAGACGCTGCCGGAGGTCTTCCCCGACTTCGCGCCCGGCAACTTCACGCGGCTGCCCGACGGACGATGGGTCTGGACGACGTTCAACCGCTGGCAATGGGACCTGCAGTGGGCGAACCCACGGGTCTTCGTGGAGATCGTCGACATCCTGTTGGACCATGCGAACCGGGGCGTGGACGTCTTTCGCCTCGATGCCGTGGCGTTCATGTGGAAGCGCCTCGGCACCAACTGCCAGAACCAGCCGGAAGTGCACAGCCTCCTCCGAGCGCTGCGCGCGTGTGCCCGAATCGCAGCCCCGGCGGTGCTCTTCAAGGCTGAGGCGATCGTGGGGCCGGACGACCTGGCGCCGTATCTCGGGATCGGCCGGCACCGGGGCCACGAATGCGATCTCGCGTACCACAACAGCCTGATGGTCCAGTTCTGGTCGGCGCTGGCGGCACGTGACACCAGGCTGATGCACCACGTGCTCGGCACATTCCCGCGCAAGCCGCCGACGACGGCCTGGGGAACCTACATCCGGTGCCACGACGACATCGGGTGGGCGGTCACCGAGGACGACGCGGAAGCGGTGGGCTGGTCCGGGCCCGCGCACCGGTCGTTCCTTTCGGACTTCTACGCGGGCGTCCATCCCGGCTCGTTCGCGCGCGGTGCCGTGTTCCAGGTGAATCCCGCCACGAACGATTCACGGATCAGCGGAACGTTCGCCAGCCTTGCCGGCCTGGAGGCTGCCGTGGAGGCGGAGGATGCGGCGGCCGTCGACCTCGCGATCGCGCGGATCCTCCTCGGGCACGCCCTCATCATGGGGTGGGATGGCATCCCGCTCCTCTACATGGGCGACGAGATCGGCCTCCGCAACGACCTCAGGTATCTCGCCGAACCCAACCACGCCTCGGACAACCGCTGGATCCACCGGCCTCGAATGGACTGGGAGCGCGCTGCATGGCGCCATGACCCTGCGACGGTTGAGGGACGGATCTTCGGCGGCACCCGTCGCCTCGTCGAGGTGCGTCGCGGGCTGGCACAGCTGAACGCGGCAGGTCCGTTGGACGTGGTCGACCTGGGGAATCCATCGCTGTTCTCGTTCATCCGGCGGCACCCGACGGGCACGCTGCTCGCGATCCACAACCTGACCGAGACTGCAGCGACGATCGACGCCGGGATGATCGAGTTCGTGGGCATGGATGCGGCGATCGACGTCCTGGACCCTGGCACGGCGATCCGTCCCGGGCAGACGCTGGAGGTGCCGGCCTATGGGTCGCGGTGGCTGGTACAGGTCCCAGGGGGCGGGTGAACCCGCGACCACAGGTTCAGGTCAGTCGACGCGCGAGAACAGAATTTCCGGTCTGTCCTCGCTGCCGACGCCGCCGACGACGACGGCCAGCAACCCGCGACCCTCCTGCTCGACCGCGAATCGATCCTCATCTGCGAGCGGGCCGAACGTCCGCACGTGGAGGCTCGTGGCCTCGCCGCGCGCGATCCTCCAGGTTCCTCGCACGAACCCGCCGACGAGCACGGCCGGCTGCCCGATCAGTCCTGCGGGCGCACCCGCGTCGGCCGGGATGATTCGACTCCGATCGGCGTGCCCCAGAAGCAGGTTGTCGAAGTCCGGCAGGAATCGCGGCGGCGCAGGGGTTTCCGGATCCGGCAGGGGGGCGTCGGGGACGTCGAACAGCTCCGTCCCGCGCTCGTCCCGGAAGGTGCGGAGGCGCGGCCGGAGTCGGTCGACGACCTCGCGAAGGCGGGTCAGGCCGGACCATGCGCTCATGTCGCGGACGCTTGCCGGGCCGAAGGCGGCGAGGTAGCGCAGCAGCATGCCGTCCGGCTCGGCGTCGTGGGGGATCGGCCGCCCGAGCCAGGTCTCCGCCGCGGCATGGAGCGCCTGTCCGCTCTGTCCCCAGAGGCCGCGCGGCGGAACCTGGACGAGGGGCATGAGTTCACGGACGGCGTAGCCCATCGACGCGGCGTCGCGATCCGGCCATCGCTCCGCCAGGAGCTTCCCGAGCGCCGCGAACGTGCGCGGCTGCTCGTAGAGAATCGCCCGCGCCGCGGCGAGCAGCTCGGCGACGTCCATCCCGGCGATCCCCCTGCCGAACGGCGTGCTGCCGTGGAGGTGTCGCTCCAGGAAGGGCTGGAGTACGGGCCGCAGCGCGATGGCATCGGCCGCGGTCACGAGGTGGATGGTCGAGCGCATCAGTGCCATCCGCACGGCCGCGCGCTCGGAGATCAGGCGACCCAGCTCGTCGAACCGGAAGTCGACCAGTCGCGACCACAGGCCGATGTATGGGTTTCCCGGCACCTGGGCCTGCAGTCCGACGAGGTGTTCGATCGCGGCGGCGACGGGCAGGTGGCTGCGGCGCAGCAGCATCTGGCGCTCCAGCAGGGCCCGGTTGAGCGCCGGCGTCGTAAGAACCCCGCCGTGCCCGGCGGCCGAGCGCGAGGATGCAACCCCCGCCACCATACGCCCCGACTCCGACCCTGTGTCTCGCTGCGCCGGACTCACGGTGCCAATGATCCAACGGCGCGGGAAGTCCTGTTCCAGGCGTGCGCGCAGTGAGACCGTCTCCTCTCCGCACCGGCCAGCCGTGCCCTACGCTTCCGGCGCCCACCCCGCCGTAATGCGAGGATCCAATTGCAGGTCGCCATCGACAGTCCCGAGACCGCCAGGCAGGCGCAGTCGGTCGGTCGCAGCGGCGCCCATGCGCTGCAACTTGCGCTGGCGCTCGTCTGGGGCGCGAACTGGGCGGTCACGAAGGTCGGCCTGCGCGATGTTCCGCCCTTCACATTCGGCGCCCTCCGGGTCATCCTGGCGATCGTCACCGTCGCGATCCTCGTCCTCCCGCGGCGCGGCATCCGCCTGCCGCCGCGGGAGGACCTGTCGATCGTCGTGGCCGTCGGGCTCGGGCAGATCGCGGCGTCCATCGCGTTGATGAACCTCGCGCTGGAGGTCGTCCCGGCCGGGCGCTCGTCGGTGCTCGTCTTCACGATGCCGCTGTGGGTGGCCGTGATGCAGGCGGGCCTGCTCCACGTGCCCTTGAACCGCGGTGAGGTCACCGGCCTCCTGGTCGGAATGGCCGGCATCGGCCTGCTGCTCAACCCGGCTGCGATGGACTGGGGCAGCTCCGGGCAGTTGCTCGGGGCCGTCGAACTGCTGCTCTCCGCGGTCATCTGGGCGGGCACGACCATCTATCTGCGGCGTCACCGGTGGCGGTCGAGCCCGATCGATCTCCAACTGTGGGAATTGCTCCTGGCGCTGGTTCCGCTCGGCCTGCTCGCCCTCACGATCGACTCGGGGCGCGCGTCGAACTGGCAGCCGTCCTCGCTGGCAGCGATTGCCTACAGCGGCGTTCTCGCTACGGGGTTCGCGTACTGGGCCAGCCAGTCGATCACACGCGCTCTGACGCCGCTGGCGACGACGGCGGGCTTCCTCGCCATCCCGGTGGTGGGGCTGGTGACGGCGGCTGCGGCGCTCGGGGAAGCAGTGAGTCCGCTGGACGTGGCCGGCTTCGCGCTCACGCTCGGCGGGGTCGCGATCGTCTCGTTGGCGTCGCGGTCGCCCGACCGAGCGCTGGAGGTGGCGACGCCGGACGCCTGAGGCGACGCCGCCCAACCTTGGCGGCGTCAATGCCCTCGGACGCGCGCCAGGCTCTCAATTCCGCCGCTCGATCGACTGCTCACCATGGCGTCGAGCACTGCGCGCGTGATCGCGTCCGCGGCGAGCGCGCCGACGATCGAGGCCGCGGCCGGTGCCCACGGGTGAACGTCGACGCCCGGGCCGTCCCCCGTCGCGACCGAGAGCGCGAAGATCGCGTCCCCGTCGACACCCGTGTGGATCGGTCGGATCGCCCGGGCGAGGCCGTCGTGGGCCATAGCGGCGACTCGGGCAAGCTGCGCCTTTCCGAGGCGGGCGTTCGTCCCGACCACGGCGAGCGTCGTGTTCGAGCGGCTCGACGCGATCGGCGCGAAGTCCGGTACTGGACCCGGCGCCTCAAAGCCGCCGGTCTCGGCCCAGGGCCGACCCGTGCGCGGGTCCACCGCCGAGCCGGAGCTGTTGACGACGACAAGTGCCCCGACGACCAGCTGGCCGCCGGACACGTCCGCGACGAGGCTCGCGTGCCCGACCCCGCCCTTCATCCGCGGCGGCACGAGCCCACCGGTGGTCGCCCCTGCGCCGGCTCCGAAGTTGCCGCTCCGCGGACGATCACTCGGCCCGTCCAGCGCTGCCGAGACCGCGTCCGCGCCGTCGGCCGGTCGAGGTCGAATGCCCGGATCGCCGTGCAGGAAGTCGAAGATCACGGTGGCGGCCACGATCGGGATGCGAAGGTGGAAGTCGTCCCGGTCGATCGGCAGGCCGATGCCTCTCCGCTCGAGCTCGTCAGTGGCGCCGTCGGCGGCCGCGAGCCCGAAGACGCTCCGTCCGACCAGCAGCACGGCATGGACCTGCTCGCCGGAGGACAGTACGGAGAGCGCGTCGGTCTCGCGGGAACCCGGTGCCGCGCCCCGGATGTCGACCGCTCCGAGCGCCCCCTCCGGTGCGACGACCGCCGTGACGCCGGTGGCTCCGTCCGGCGTGGCGCCGGTGGCGCCGATCTCCACCTGCCCGACGCGCAGCCCCGGGACGTCGACGAGCGAATCGGTCGGCCCGGGCACGGGCACAGCAGGCAGCGCGGGCTCGGAATGCGCTGCGGCGCCGTTGGACTCCATCGTGAAATGATGACCGATCCAAGGAGGGCGCCGGATGGACACCTGGAAGTTCTACGACATCACGCACCGGGATCATGTCGTGTGCAACCCGACGAGCGTCGCGAAGCTGGACGAGGTCATCGGGCTGCTGGATCTGCCGCCGACCCCGCGGGTGCTCGACATCGCGTGCGGCAAGGGCGAGTTCTTCCTCCGCGTCGCAGAGCGGTTCGGCGGTCCCATCGCGCGCGACTTCCGCGGCGTGGCCATCGACCGTTCGCCCTACCACCTTGCCGAGTTGCGTGCCGCCGCCGCGCGGCGCGCCCCGGACGCACGTCTCGAGATCCTGGAAATGGACGGCAGGGACTACGCGGCGACGCCCGGCTCGTTCGACCTCGCGTCCTGTCTCGGCGCCAGCTGGGTCTTCGGCGGCCACGCCGGAACGCTGCGGGCCCTCGCGGCGGCGACTCGTCCCGGCGGCCAGGTGCTCGTCGGGGAGCCGTTCTGGGCGTCCGAACCGGACCCGGCCTACCTCGCCTGGTCGGGCCTGCGGCGTGGCGAGTTCGCCACGCACGTCGCGAACGTCGCCGTCGGCGCCGACATCGGCCTCGTCCCGCTCCTCGCGCTCGTCAGCAACGGCGACGAATGGGATCGCTACGAGACGCTCCAGTGGCGCGCCGCTGCTCGGTACGCGGCGGCGCACCCCGATGACCCGGATCTCCCCGAGTTGCTGGCGCGCGTCGAGAAGAACCGGCACGAGTACCTCACCTGGGGGCGCGCGACGCTGGGCTGGGCGCTCTACCTGTTCGGGCGACCCTGAACCGAGGGATCCCGGGCCGGGTCAGCGTGCGACTGACGGGCCGGCGATGGCAGCCTGGGGGCCCCGAGCGGCCTCGGGCACGGGCTCCGGCGTGATGCTCCCGTATACCCGGGCGGCGATGAGCGCGCTGACGAGCGCGGTGGCCGCGAAGATGACCAGCGGCGGCAGCTGGAGCTCGCCGGTCGCGATGCCCTCGACGATCAGCATCGCGGCGATCGCGGCAGGCATCGCGATGGCTTTCACGGTCACGACCCCGGCGAGCAGGAACCCGACCGGCCGGCGCAGGTAGACCGTCAGGGCGGTGAAAAGGCCGAGCGGCACGAGCAGCCCGAGATCGAAGGCCTGGACCACCAGGGTCGTTCCACCGTACAACGTCTTGCCATCGGAAACGTCGCCGCCGAAGCTCTTCGCGACGAGCGGCAGCCACATGCCGCACAGCAGGACCGCCATGAAGATACCCAGGCCGATGACCGAGCGGCGCGGGAACCGGTCGCTGAACCGCGACGGCAGGCTCGCGATGTCCATCTGCGAGACGATCAGGGCGATCGTCGAGAGGCTGAGGGCAAAGATCGCGACGTAGAGCAGGAACAACGGTCCGTAGGCGAGCGCGACCGCGTACTCGAAGTACTGGTACAGGAAGTAGGCGAGCAGCCCGGTCACTGCCAGTGCCGCCCGGAACGACCCGCGCCGAAGGGCCGGGAGCAGGGCCACGAATACGGGGAGCACTCCGAACAGCGTGACGAGGTCCCAGCCGACGCCCTCGGACGCGTAGTTCTTCGAGTTCCACTGGTATACGCCGCCGAGGAGCATGTCCACCGGCTCGCCGCGCGGCGTGACGATGTGCATGGTGGCCAGGTCGCCACGCAGGAAGACGCCGGCTCCGCTCGCGATCGCGACAAGCACGGCGATCAGGCCGCACAGGGCGGTGATCCACCTGAGAAGACTGCGGTTCACGATGACCTCCCTGCCGTCGATCCGACCTGGTCGACGGACTCGTTCGATGAAGGGTTTGCCGAGGCAAGGAGCCCCAGCCATTGACGGATCAATGCCAGGAGTTGCCCGACCTCCGAGTCGTCCAGGCCGTCGAACACCTGGTGGAAGAACTCCGTCTGCCGATCGATCCAGGACGGCGCCTGGAAGACGGCGACCTTCGGCGTCACCTCCAGGAGCACGGCGCGATGGTCGGCGGGGTCGTCGACGAGCCGCAGGTATCCGCGTTCCTCGAGGGCGGCGGCGATGGCCTTGACGTTCTGGCGCGAACTCCCGTAGATGGCGGCGGCCTCGCTGAGCGTGGGCCGGCGGCCCGGGAACTGCGTCTGCACGACGGCGAGCAGCAGCCACTGGCGGGTCGTCAACCCGAGGGGCACCAGCGCGGCGTCGCCGAGGTGGCCGAGGTGCTGCGCGAGCACGAACACGGACGCGAACAGGTCTGGCCTCGCTCGGGAGTCGTCGGGGGTTTCCACGAAACGTAAGGTATTACGTACATTGCGGAATTGCATGGGCCGTTCGGCCCCTTTTCGGGAGTTTGAGCGGCTCGCAGGGCCAGCCCCGGCGCGTACGCTTGTCCCGTGTCCCTCCACATCGACCACCTGGTGCTGGCGGTTCCCGGCCCGGACGCGGCCGCAGCCGAGCTCGAGGAGCGTCTCGGATTGCGGGCAACCGGCGGCGGCCGCCACGATCGGCTGGGCACGTTCAATCGCATCGTCTGGCTGGGCGACTCCTATCTCGAGCTGATCGGGGTCTTCGACCGGGCGCTCGCCGAGCGGAGCTGGATCGGGCGTCCGGCGCTGCGAGCCCTGGAACGCGGTGGCGGCCTGGCAACCTGGGCGATTGCGACCAATTCGATGGATGCGGCCGTCGTGGCGGGGATGCTGGCGGGTCTGGCCGTTGAGGGACCGATCGACGGCGAACGCGCACGACCCGATGGCCGGCTCGTGCGCTGGCGTCTGGCGACGCTGGGTCCGCTCGGTCCCGGGGAGCCGCCATTCCTCATCGAGCACGACCCGACCGCCGCCGAGTGGACGCCGGAGGAGCGGGTCGAGCGGCAGAACCAGGGGCACCCGATCGGCGGCGCCGTCAGGCTCGCATTCCTTGATCTGAACGTGCCCGACCCGGGTGGGTTCGCGGCGTCGCTGCGGGGACCGCTCGGTTCGACCTTCGACGACGACATCGGGACGCTCACGACGGGAGTGGACGGCCAGCGGCTGCGCCTCTCGGCGGGAAACGCGGAGCCCCTGGTCGGGCTCGAGGTCTCGGTAGCGATCCGGGCGCGGGAGGTCGAGTGGCTCGGCTGTCGGTTCGTGCTGTGGGGATCGGATCCGCCCGGCGACGGTGAGGCTGTGAACAGATGTGCCAAGCGGGCACGCGTGTCGTGCCTCGACCTCGGGCGACCGTGACGGCCACGCCCGCCGGCCGCTTTGTCCCATTTCGGCCGTTTCCGTCCGGAGGAATCGCGCCGGCGGCGCTGCTTTGTCTCAAACCGGCATTCCAAGCGCCGATCTGTGACAAGTCCGGGCCCGCCACGCGATTCGGTCGGCCGATTGCGTCCGATTTGATGCAAAGCAGCCGAGGCCGCAACCCCTCTCCGCGGCCGGCGGCAGCGACGGACGTTCCGCGCCGGGCGATCGGACCCGGCGGCTCAGGCTGTCTATCCGCCCGTCGAGGAGCGTCGGCGGGCGCCGCTCGTCATCCGAGGGCTGCGCTCCCCGGGCCACCGGCTGCGCAACCCGGGCCACCGGCTGCGCAACCCGGGCCACCGGCTGCGCAACCCGGGCCGCCGGTCAGATTGGCTCACAAGCTCGCTGTCGACGGCTGACCCGTGCGGTCAGGCGATGGCCCCGTCGCCTGGGCGGACCAGGTCGTAGCGCTCGACGAGGGTGAGGGGCCCGAGGCCCCAGCGTTCCCCGACGCGCACCTGCCCGAACGGGCCGTCCACGCCGGCTTGCGCGGGCCCGGGTGCGCCGACCTCGAGCCGCCGCGGCAGCCCCGCGATATCCCAGATCAGCGCGGTCCCGCCCGGCCGAAGCACGCGGTGCACCTCGGTGAGACCAGTCGCCGGGTCGGACCAGTGGTGGAGTGAGAACGAGCTGACGACGATGTCGAACGATCGATCCGGGAACGGCAGCGCCGCCACATCGGCCACCGTGAACTCGGGCCGCCCGGGGTCGCCGGCTGCAAACGCCAGCTCGGCGTTGGCTTCGGCGCGGGCAATCATCGCGGGGTCGAGGTCGGCGCAGACGACCCGGAGACCCGGCTCGGCGGTCCCGCGCCCGGCCCGCCGGGCGAGCCGAATGCCAAGGTGTCCGGGGCCGCACCCGATGTCGAGCACCGCGGCGCCGGCCGGCGCCTCGACGATGATCGATCGGCAGATGCGTTCGTAGACGGGCCCGAGCAACCAGCGTGACGCCACGTCGTACGCCCGCGGGTCCGGCATCGACGAGCGTTCCATGTTCCGGTGGGCTCCGGCAAGCTGCGCGCGGCCTGCGCGGGACAGCCCGATGGCCGCGAGCCCCGCGGCAACGACGGCGATGGCGATGCCGGCAACGTGGCTGCCGCAGGCCCGGAGCTTCGGCGGACTCTGGCTTGCGCTCACGCGCCCCACGTGCCGGAATGGCCGACGCGGTCGATCTCGATCTCGAAGATCTCCCGAGGGCCCGTGCGCTGGTAGGGCTGCCCGACGTATTTCTGGGACATTCGATTGATGAAGGCAAGCCCCTCGTCGGGCCGGATCTCGACGACGCGGCCGCTGACCGATAGCCAGTGCCAGGGGTTCTTCGTGCCGAGGATGGAAACCGCGACCTGGGGGCGCTTGCGGATCGCTCGACCCTTGCGGGAGCCGATCGGCGAGCTCGTCAGGACGCGTGCGCCGTCGAAGTCGACCCACATCGGGAAGGTCACGATCTGGCCCGCGTCGTTCGTGTAGGAGACATGACCGAGCGCCGGCTCGTCGAACAGGTCGCGCATGTCGTCGGGGATCGAAGTGGTCATCTGGGTGGATGCTCCTGGGCCGAGGCGGTTGACAGCGCAACCATCCCACCGATGAGGGTTGTGTGCCGGGACACGCGCGAGGCGCCGTCGATCGACCTCAGGCGGCCGGGGATCCGCACTGCCGGCCATCGCATCGTGGGTCCCGAACGCGGACGGTTGCTACTCCCTGGCTCGTCGGCCTGGAGGGGCGACGTCCGATCACCTGACCGCATGCGTGCCCATCTGAACCTGGAGATTGAACGCGCGCTGCCCCCAGCGACTCAGTAGAGTCGGAAGGCGTCCCCGATGGGCGCTGCGGAGGACGATCGGTTGGATCGCGATCTCGTCGAGCAGGCCCAGCACGGCGACCGGGAGGCATTCGCCATCCTGGCCCGGACGCACGGTGACCGGCTCATGGCGATCGCCCAGCGGATCCTTCGAGACGTCGGACGGGCCGAGGACGCTGTCCAACAGACGCTGATGACTGCCTGGCGAGAACTGCCAAGCCTCCGCGATTTCGGACCGCTTCGGGGCCTGGTTGCAGCGCCTCCTCGTCAATGCCACCTACGCGGAAGCGCGCACCTGGCGGACATGGAATGCAAACGTTCGCGTCCTCCCGATGGATGGGCCGGCTGGACCGGACGAGGCGCTGTCGGTCGATGACCGCGATCGACTCGAACGCGGTTTCCGACGGCTCCCGCCAGACCAGCGGGCGATCCTCGTCTTCACCCACTACCTGGGCCTGGCCCCGACCGAGATCGCTGAGCGCCTCGGAATCCCCGTGGGAACGGCCCGTTCCCGACTCCATTACGCCCACCGGGCGATGCGCGCGGCCATCGAGGCCGATGAGCGTCCCGTCGCGGTGGCCGGAGGGCGACGCAGATGACCGACCAGCGTGAGCTTGACCGCCTCCTCGATGCCTTCTTTGTCGATGGTACGGACGAGCTGGCCGATCGAGTGATCGATGCCGCCCTTGACCAGATCGGCCACACCCGACAGCGGCGCGCAGGGCGTATGCCGTGGAGGTTTTCGACCATGAATATGCTCATCCGCCTTGCCGCGGTCGTCGTGATCGGCGTGCTTGCGGTCGGCGGCGCGCTGTACCTGATCAGACCCGGCCAGCCTGCAGCGGGTGGTCCGAGCCCGACGCCGTTCATGAGTCCCAGCCAGCCGGCAGGTATCAGTCCGAGCCCCACGGTCGGGGTGACCTCGGGTCCCAGTCAGGCGGCCACACCCTCGGCCGGGCCGAGCGCGTCGGTCGTCCCGCAGACTGCAGAGATGTGGGCTCGCACCGGCTTCATGGTGACTCAACACGGCCACCACACGGCCACGCTGCTGCCGGATGGCAGGGTGCTCGTGGCGGGTGGCATCGACTTCAGCGGCGACCTCGCCTCCGCCGAGCTGTATGACCAGAACACCGGATCCTGGACAGCAACGGGGAACATGCTGCAGGCCCGCGCCGACCACACGGCCACGCTGCTGCAAGACGGCAGGGTGCTCGTCGCGGGCGGCTTGAGTAGCGACGGCAACAGCGACCTCGCTTCGGCCGAGCTGTACGACCCGAGCACCGGATCGTGGACCGCCACCGGGAGCATGGGGCAGGCCCGCGCCGACCACACAGCTACGCTGCTGCCGGATGGCAGGGTGCTCGTGGTTGGCGGCATCGTCGGATCGCTTTGGTCGGCCGAGCTGTACGACCCGGGCCGCGGATCGTGGACCGCCACAGGGAGCGCGAGGTCGCCCCGCGCCGACCACACAGCTACGCTGCTGCCGGATGGCAGGGTGCTCGTGGTTGGCGGCACCGATGCCAGCGGCGGATCGCTTTCCTCGGCCGAGCTGTACGACCCGGGCCTCGAATGGTGGTACGCCACCGCGAGCATGGGGCAGGCCCGCGCGAACGCGACGGCCACGCTGCTACCAGAGGGCAGGGTGCTCGTGGTCGGCGGCAGCGACAGCAGCGGCAGCTCGCTTTCCTCGGCCGAGCTGTACGACCCGGGCAGCCGGACGTGGTCCACGACCGGGAATATGGCGGCGGCCCGCGCGAACGCGACGGCCACGCTGCTGCAAGACGGCAGGGTGCTCGTGGCAGGCGGCTTGACCAGCGCGACGGTCGGCGCGCTGAACAGCGCCGAGTCATACAACCCGAAGAGTGCGTCCTGGACTGCAGCGGGAAGCATGTGGTTTGCTCGCGCCTTCCACACGGCCACGTTGCTGCCCGACGGCAAAGTGCTCGTGGCGGGCGGCGGGAACCATATCGGGCTCGGGCCGCACGACGCATCGTCCTACGCCGACCTCTACGACCCGAACGGCGGGAACTGATGTCCACTGCCGGCTCACAGCCAATCCGGCGATGACCGGAGGAGTGACAGATTGTTGGTGATGGGCGGCTTCGGTGGCAGCAACAACAGCGGCAGGCTGGCCTCGGCCGAGCTGTACTATCCGGGCAGCGGAACCTGATGTGCCGCTGCCAGCCGACAGCCCCGTCCTCGTGACCGGAGGCTGCACCGAGGCCTCGTCGAACTCTCGCCTCGTGGCTCAGGCGACCGACAGCCGCACCGGCAGCCGCCGCGAACCCCACCTGCCGGGAGCCTCGAACACGCCGGCACACGGCGTACCGCACCGCTCGCAGTGCCCCTCGGCGGTGAGATGCCACGCCCCGAGCTCGTACCAGTCGCGCTCGATGAGCAGCGCGCCGCAGGCATGGCACCAGGTGCTGCCGCCCCGTCGATCGTGGACGTTGCCCGTGTAGACGTGGTGCAGCCCGTTGGCCAGCGCGATGGCTCGGGCGCGCGTCAGCGTCTGCGGTGGCGTGGCCGGCCGGTCGAGCATCTTCCAGTCGGGGTGGAAGGCCGTGAAGTGCAGCGGCACGTCCGGCCCCAGGTGCTCGGCGATCCAGCGCGTCTCCGCGTCGATCTCGGCATCGGAGTCGTTGAGGCCCGGGATGAGGAGCGTCGTGATCTCGAACCAGACGTGGGTCTCGTGCTTCAGGTATTCCAGGGTCTCGAGCACGGGTGCCAGGTGGCCGGCGCAGATATCGTGGTAGAAGTCCTCGGTGAACCCCTTGAGGTCGACGTTCGCCGCGTCCATGTGGCGGTAGAACTCGGCGCGCGGCTCGGGGTTCATGTACCCGGCGGTGACCGCGACTGATCTGACGCCGAGGGCGCGACAGGCGTCGGCCACGTCCATCGCGTACTCCATGAAGATCGCGGGATCGTTGTAGGTGAACGCCACGCTCCTGCAGCCGTGGCGGACCGCGGCCGCGGCGATCGCCTCCGGCGACGCCGCGTCGGCCAGGGTGTCGAACTCGCGCGACTTCGAGATGTCCCAGTTCTGGCAGAACCTGCAGGCCAGGTTGCATCCGGCCGTGCCGAACGACAGCACGCCGGACCCCGGCAGGAAGTGGTTGAGGGGCTTCTTCTCGATCGGATCGACGCAGAACCCGCTCGATCGGCCGTAGGTGGTGAGGACGATGGCGTCGTCCTGTCGGGCCCGGACGAAGCAGAGGCCGCGCTGGCCCTCGCCCAGGCGGCAGGCCCGCGGGCAGACGTCGCACTGGACGCGGCCATCGTCGAGCCGGTGCCAGTGGCTCGTCGGGTGGGCGTCGGGAATCGCGGACATCGGGTGCTCCTGCGCCGATGGTACGCCGTGGCTGGGCAGGCGTCGCGGGCCGGTCGGCCCGATCGTCAGTACAGGGGCGGCTGCTGCGGGCGTTTCGGCCTGCTGGCAGTGCACGCCCGCCCGGTCAGTCGGCCAGCAGGCGCTTCCTTGCGGTCGCGTAGTCCTCGTCGGTGAGCGCACCGGCCGAGCGCAGGTCCGCGAGTGCGGCAAGCCGGCGATCGAGCTCGGCCTCGGCCGCCGCCCGAGCAGACTCCTTGCCGGCACGCTGACCGGCCGCGAAGATGCCCGCCAGGAGAATCGCTGCTCCGAGCAGGCGCGGCTGCCAGCGGACGGCACGTGCCGCCAGGCCGATCGGTCGTCTGATCATGTCGCCACCTCGCATCGACTGGGTCTCATCCGCGACATTGTCTCAGCGCGCGTGCTCCGCGCCGAACCGAGCGGCCGGACCGAGCGGCCGGACCGAGCGGCCGGACCGAGCGGCCGGACCGAGGGGCACCCAGGCGTGCGGCACCCAGGCGAGCAATGCCGATGCCCGCCGGCGGTTTGAAGCCCGTGATGCCCTGCACCGGCCAGTCAGCTTCGTGCATAGACGCCACTGCGCTACAACCGGTGTATGTCCCGACCTTCGCACCTGCCCGACCGGGAGCTGGCACACGTGCCGTCGCTTGCGCATACAAACGGCCCGCGCACCGGTGATTGAACGGGTGGCGTTCAACCGACCCGCCGGCCGGTCGAGACTCCCGTCCAGACGGCCCGGCGGCCGTTCGGGCAGTCGGCGAAGGGCGCCAAGCCGGCCCCACTGGTCGTTCTGCACGTCGGGTGTTCCATCCGAGGCGCCAACCTCGTCGAATCGCCCCTCGCGATCACCCGACGGCCAGTTCGGGCGACCGGCGACGGGAACGCAGGGGTCTCGATGGTCGCTTCGAACGCCGAGCGTTCAGGGTGCAGGAGTCGACCGCCTGGCCGTCGCCCTCCAGTCCTCGTGTCCATTCCCGCCGACACATTGCCAACCGCAAATGACGCGGCGCCATAGACGTCTGATCTCTATGCACCGACTTGAATGGCAAGAGGAACCACCATCCGCCGACGAAGCGCGCACCCCGCCGCCGAACGTGCGATCGTGGCGCCGGAACCGCCAGAAAGGAGCGCCGCAGTGCCGGAACTTGGCAAAGTCGGGATCTGGAGCCGTGAACTTCGCAGCCGGGACCTCCACGAGTCCGCGGATGCCGTCGCGGAACTCGAATCGCTCGGTTATGGGACCACCTGGATGCCCGGCGGGAGCGCGACGGACTTTTTCCCGCGCGCGGAAGCGTTCATCGAGGCAACCGCGGGGATCGTGGTCGCGGCGGGCATTCTCAGCGTGTGGACGAACCCGGCCGCAGAGGTCGCCGAAGCACGCGCCTCGATCGCGGCCCGCCACCCGAATCGGTTCCTCCTGGGTCTCGGCGTCAGCCACGCCCACCGGGTGGAGCAGGACACCGGCCGGCGTTACGAGCATGTGCTCGCCGTGATGCGCGAGTACCTCGACGCACTGGACGCGAGCGCGAACCCGGTCCCGAGGGACGCGCTGATGCTTGCCGCGCTGGGTCCGCGGATGCTCGCGCTGAGCGGCGACCGCAGTTCCGGTGCGCACCCCTACTTCGTCAGCCCCGAGCACACCCGCTTCGCGAGGACGATCCTGGGCGTGGGGCCGCTGCTCGCCCCCGAGCAGGCGGTGGTTCTCGAAACCGACCCGGATCGAGCGCGCGCGATCGCCCGGCGCCACACGCAGTACTACCTCGGGGCGCCGAACTACGTGAACAACCTGTTGCGCAGCGGGTTCACGCAGGACGACGTGCGTGGCGACGGGAGTGATCGTCTCGTGGACGCGATCGTCGCCTGGGGCAGCCCGGCCGTAATCCGCGCCCGCATCGCCGAGCATTTCGCGGCTGGTGCGGACCACGTCTGCATCCAGGTCGTGCCGGCCGACCCGGACGCCATGCCGCTCCCCGAGTGGCGGACGCTCGCGGAAGCGCTCCACGACATCTGACCAGCGGGATACTGGGAGGGATCGCACGTCGAGCGGATGCGCGCCGTGATGGTGGAGGCGCCGGATCTGCCGTGGGCGAGGCCCGGTGACCCTATTCGAACGTCGGGTGCTCGGCCGTCAGAAGCCCCGCCGCCAGGCTCGCCGGCGAACACCACTCCCGGATCAGTGCCACGAGATCGTCCCGCGCCCTCTCCACGTCCGTGACCGCGCCGGCGTGGTGGCCCTCCACCGTCACGAGGATCTCCGTCGTGTCCGGCCGCGCTGCACTCGCGGCGCTCTGCCGCCAGCACCAGCGCCGCGCGCAGACCACGTCCGACTCGTCGGCAAAGATCACCTCGCCGGGCTCCGGGTGCTCGGTCGTGCTCGACCCGAGGTCCGCCCACCGCTCGTCGCCGTGCGCGGTTCGGACCGTGATGCCTCCCGCGATCGCGCGCGGGTCGAATACGGCGACAGGGAGCGCGTACCGCACGGACACCAGGTTCGCCAGGTCGACGAGCGTGCTGATCGACGGCAGGTCGCCCGCCTTCATCACGCGCCGAAGCAGTGCCTCCGCCGCTGACCGGTACTGCGTCGGGTCGACGCCGAAGCCTCGGAACACGCGCCGCCACGCCGCGAGCGACGGGACCTCGCTGAGCGGCGTCGTCCCGATGCGCGTTCGGGCCGCCTCGATCTCGGACTCGAATTGCGCGGCGAGCCCGGGCGGCGTCGGGCCGTTCGTGACGCCCGCCGCGTGGATGACCCCGCCGACCACGGTCGGATATCGGTCCAGGATCGGCGCGTCGTAGCGGAACCGACTCATTGCCGCAGCCGCCCTGCCCCCGAACGTGCCACCAGCGCCAGTGAACCCGCCGCAAGCCCGATCAACAGGCCGACGAGATTGTCGAGCACATCCGTCGCCGTGCAACTGCGGCCGAGGAACGGCAGTCCGGCCTGGAGCCCTTCGACGACGAATGGGAGCGCCACCGCCGCGCAGATCGCGAACACTTTGACCCGCGACCAGCGCAGGAGCCCGATCGCGACGCCGAGCGGCACGAACATGTCGACGTTGAGGCTGCGCAGGTTCTGGCCCAGCATCTGCCCGAGGCTCAGTACTCCCGCGAGGTGCAGGTCACAGTCCGCAAAGCTCCCGTCGAACCCCGGCACGTGCGGCGTCAGCGTGAGCACGAGGATGCCGCCGATGCTGAGACTGACGACGAAGCCGAGGAACGGTCCCGAGCGCACGACCCGTCCGACCCGTCCCGCAATCGCCAGGGAGACCGCGACCGCCACGGCCAACCCGGGCCAGAACCACGGCGTCGCGTCCAGGACAGTGGCGATCATGAGCCGTTGGGATTCACAGGCCGAACTGCGAGATCGCTCGCTCGCCGAGTACCCGGCCGATCGCGAGCGACGCGGTCGCCGCAGGTGATGGGGCATTGCGGACGTGGAGGACACGTGCCGACGTCGCAAGGTCGAAATCGTCGACCAGCGTTCCGTTCCGCGCGAGTGCCTGCGCCCGGACGCCCGACGGGCCGAAGACCAGGTCAGAGCCGCGGATCTCGGGGACGTACCGCTGTAACTCGCCGACGAACGCGCGCTTCGAGACGTCGCGCCACATCTCGGCCAGGCCCGTGCGCAGGTACGTTCGCGCGAGCCGGATGAAGCCGGGATAGGTCAACGTCTCCGCGAGATCGCGGACCGACAGGTCACGCCGCCGGTACCCGGTCCGCGAAAACGCAAGCACGGCATTCGGGCCGGCCCAGACGGCCCCGTCGATCCGCCTCGTGAAGTGGACGCCGAGGAACGGGAACTGGGGGTCGGGCACGGGGTAGAGCAGGCCGCGCACGAGGTGTCGCGCCCCCGGCCGGAGGGTGTAGTAGTCGCCGCGGAAGGGCACGATCCGGGGGGCGGATCGGCCGGCATCACCGGTCAGCGCGGCCACGCGGTCACCCCAGAGGCCACCGCATGCGATGAGCGAGCGGGCTCGCACGACATCCCGGTCGGCGCCGGTCAGCACGACCTCGTCTGGCCGCCGCTCGATTCGGGCCACCCGCCAGCCCGTCACGATCGTCCCGCCCCGCGCCCGGATCTCGTCCGCCAGCGCCACGACGACCCGCCTGAAATCCACGACGGCCGTCGTGGGGCTCCACAACGCGCGAATCCCGGCGGCATGTGGTTCGCGTTCGCGGATGCCGTCGGCGCCAAGAACCTCCAGCCCCGGGACGCCGTTCGCCTCCGCCCGCGCCCGCAGGTCGTCGAGCCTGGAGAGCTGTGACGCATCGAGCGCCACCACCAGCTTGCCGATGCGCTCGACCGGGATGGCGTGCCCGGCGCAGAAGGCCTCGACCTCGGCCTTGCCCTCGCGGCAGAGCCGCGCCTTGAGCGAGCCGGGCGCGTAGTACAGCCCGGCGTGCAGGACGCCGCTGTTATGGCCCGACTGGTGGGCGCCCAGCTCGGCCTCCTGCTCGAGGACCGCGAGGCGGAGGTCGGGACGAGCCAGCAGCAGCCGGTAGGCGGTCGCGAGCCCCACGATCCCGCCGCCGATGATCGCGACGTCGACGGGTCGGTGATTCGTCCCGGTTTCGTTCGTCAAGCTCGTGGGCCCTCTGGACTCGGCCGGCCGCGGCGTACCGGCGCTTCGCGGTCAGGACGGCGGCTCGCCTGGCAGGCAGATCGCGCCACCGTTAGGATGCCGTGATTCGGCGGGATATGCGGGAGGTTCCAGATGCGGCGGGTGTCTCGATTACTCAGGGCTGCTGTGGTGGCCGGGCTTATCGGGAGTGTGCTGCTCGTAGGCGGCGTTCCGGCGGATGCCGCGACGCTCACGCCCAACTACTCGATCTTCTTCTTTCAGCCGGGCCTTGCTGTCACGGGCACGCTGAAGAACGGGGTCTTCACCCAGAAGAAGACGTTCTCGACCTCCGGCTGGACCGCGGCAGCAGCCAGTCGGGACACCTTGCTGCTCTACAACGCCCATACGGGAAAGCTGAAGACCGGCATCTTCCGCGGAGGCGTCTTCACGCAGAAGTCGGCGAGGACGATGACAAAAGGCTGGACGACAGTCACGGCCTCCTGCGACACGGTGCTCTTCTACAAGCGCTCCACGGGCGCCGCGTTCACGGCGACGTTGAAGGGTGGCGTGATGGGCACGCGGACCAACTATGGGTTCAGCGCGGGATGGGACCTCATCGACGCATCGTGCAACACGGCCGCCCTCCTCGCGAACGGGACCACCAGCGCCACAGGCGTCAATGGGTGGCTGAAGGGCGGCAAGTTCACGCAGACGGGAGGTTTCGCGGTGGCTCCGTATACGAACCTCGCCCACACGGACACGTCGTACCTGCTCTACTCGAGTGTGAGCCTGTCGGGGATCTGGGGCCCGTCGGGCGGCGGAATGGAGGGCCTGTCGGGGAGCGCCTCGGGCTTCTCCACCTGGAATCTCGTCGCCGGCACGGCCGACTCCGTGCTGTTCTACAACTCCGACGGAACCGAGGCGCGTGTGACGCTGAAAAATGGTGTCTACGTGAATATCGGCTCGGGAGCCGACTTCTCGTCAGGCTGGAGGATCATCGTCGGCGGTCGCTGATCAGTCACGCGGGCAGGGACCCGCTCGCGGCTTTCCGCTGGTCACGCCGCCCGAGGGGCATTCCCAGGGCGCAGACTGGGTCGCATCGCCAGAGACGAGGAGATGCCATGCCCGCCGATCCGCTGCGCGCACAACTGCTGGAGCTCATCGAGGGCCGCGGCGCCCACATGCCGTTCGATGCAGCGGTCGCCGGCTTTCCCGCCGACGCCATGAACCTGAAACCACCCAACGTCTCGTACACGCCCTGGCACATCCTGGAGCACCTGAGGCGCACGCAACGGGACATGCTCGACTACATCCGCGATCGAGCCTACATTTCACCGCGCTGGCCGGAGGACTACTGGCCCGCCCCGGAGGCCGTCGCGACGGTAGAGCAATGGGAAGCGACGATCGCGGGCTTCCGCGCGGATCGGACCGCGCTTGTCGCCCTGGTCGCGGACGAGTCGACCGATCTCCTTGCGGACATCCCGGGTACCCCGGGCCACACGATCCTCCGGGAGGTCCGGCTCGTCGGCGACCACAACGCCTACCACATCGGCGAGTTCGCGATCCTGCGCCAGGTCATGGGGACCTGGCCGGTCGATCGACGAGGATAGGCGGCACACTCGGATACGTCCGAGGTCCCCGACAGTCGATGGCCTGGTGTCATGCTCGGCGCAGATGTTCGCCTGCGGACGCCGTCGCTGTCGGCGAAGCATGGCCCCGCGAGGAGGATCACAGATGAGCAGGATCGTGATCCGGGACGTGACCGTCCTGGACGGAACCGGCAGCGACCCGGCCACCGGGCGCGACGTCATCGTCGAGGAGGGCCGGATCTCGGCCGTGCAGGCGACCGGCAGTCCCCTTGCGGCCGACGTCGTCATCGATGGCGGCGGCGCCACGCTGCTGCCCGGTCTCATCGACGCCCACGTGCACTTCGCGCTCGTCGGCAGCAGCACCGGCATGCCCGGTGATCAGTCGTACATCGAGCATGTCCTGGCGGTGCGGGGCATGATCGAGCAGGCACTCCTCGAGGGTTTCACGACGGTCCGCGACGCCGGCGGGCTCGAGCCGACGTGGGCAAGGCTCGTCGCCGACGGCAAGATCCCGGGTCCCCGGATCCTGCCGTCGGGTGGAATTCATCACGCAGACCGGCGGCCACGGGGACTACCGGATGGCCCACGAGGCCGTCCACCGGTTCCCGAGCATCCCGGGGCTCGTGGCCAACCCCGAGGTCGTGGATGGTCCCGACGCCGTGCGGCGCGCCGTGCGCGAGCAGCTTCGACGGGGCGCAACCCAGATCAAGCTGATGGTTTCGGGCGGCGTCATGTCGCCGACCGACCCGCTCGAGTCGATCCAATTCACGGTCGAGGAGATCGCGGCGGCCGTCGACGTGGCACGAAGCTGGGGCACGTACGTGCTCGTGCATGCCCACACGTCGCCCGGGATGCGCAACGCCGTCGCCGCGGGCGCGCGATCGATCGAGCACGCATCCCTCCTCGACGAGGAGACTGCCGCTGCCATCCGTGCGTCAGGAGCCTTCATCGTCCCGACGCTGCTGGTTTCCGATCCGCCCGAGGGGCATCCGCATAGGATGCGAGTCCTCCCACCGGAGCAGGCCGTGAAGAGTGAACTCGTCAGGGGCGCGGCGAAGGTGAGCGTCGGCCTTGCGCACGCGACCGGCATCCCGCTCGGATCAGGATCGGACCTGGTCGGCCCGGATCAGGCGGGCCGTGCGTGGGAGATCGTCGTGAAAGCGCGCGCAATCGGCCCGATGGAGGCCATCCTGAGCGCGACTTCGGTCAACGCGCGCCTGCTGCGCCTCGAGGATCGCATCGGCACCATCGAGCCCGGCAAGGACGCGGATCTCGTCCTGGTCCGCGGCGACATCCTCGATCGAATCGAGATGATCGCTGCGCGGGACGGCGTGACGCTGGTCATGCAGCGCGGCGCGATCGTCCGCGATGACGACGGTCGGTCTGGCGGCGGGAGCTGAGCAGCGCGCAGGGCCGACGCTTCATGACCGGTTACCCGGCCGAAGGGCACCGGGCCTGTGGTCGGCGGCGCTCGGAGTCCCGGTACGAGCCCCGGCGCCGTCACGGCACGTATCTCCAGAGCTCTCGACCGTGGATGCCGTCGCTGATCGTGAAGAACAGCGACCCGCCGACGACCCGCAGCGACCGCGGCCCGCCCGCGGGATTCGGATCGATGGCGGCGATCTGCACCGTCCCCAGATCCGTCCCGTTGGTGCTCCACAGTTCCAGGCCATCGCCACCGTCGGCAGCGAGGTAGGCCAGCCCGCCGAGCGGGGTCAGCCCGCGAGGCAACTGCCGAGGCTCGCCAGCCGGGGCGAAATCCCTGACCAGCGTCGTGCCAGGCCCGGTCCGGTGCTGCCGGCCCGATCGGTCTCGTGCGGACGCGATCGCGGCGCCGTGAGTGACTGGGCCCCTGAATCACAAGGGGTCGTCGCGTCGGTTGTTCGGCTGCGGGGACGGCTCGGATGTCGCAGCGAAGGTCGGGCAAGACCGAGGCATGACCGTGATCAATGGCGGCTGCCCGCTGATGGATTGGCCCCGATCCGCCCAACTGCTGCCGGAACGCAGCTGCGCCGCCGGCCGGTCCTGCCCGCCCCTCGTCACGCCCGTTCGGCACGCGTCGGGGCCGATCGCAGATGGCTCGCCGCGGCCGCAGTGGCGCTTCGCGCCGCGCGCTGCTGCGAGTCCCTCTGTCGGGTGTCGCTGTGCATGGGAGTTGCGAGTCGGACGGCGACAGGCGGGGTGGGGCGGGCTCGTCCGCGGGATGGTGCATCCGATGTGCCAATTGGCCGCGCAACCGGCCTCCAGCGTCGCCTCACTGCCGAAACGGTGCATCACAGGAACAGGACAACCGACGCGGAGGCGCTCGGGGGCCCCGCCGGCGCAGTCGCCGGCTGACTCGCAACTCCGGTGCACAGCCTGCGCCGGCTGACTCGCAACTCCGGTGCACAGCCTGCGCCGGCCGGCGGCCGCGTTCCGGAAAGGCCTGATTTCGGTGTGGTTCGGTGGATCTCAGCTCAGCCACAATCGGACTGCTGCCAGACATGGGTCGGGTCGCCCGGGGGTGGGTTCCGGGCGACCCCTGGTCTGCGAGTCAGGACGGCGGAGATGTCCTGCCCGCGGGGAAATACCGGGTTACGGAGTGATCGTGACGGTGTAGATGGACGACAACACCGCCACGAAGTTGGCGTTGCCCTGGTACTGCGCCCGGATCGTGTGCGTACCGAGGGGCAGGTTGTAGGGGAGGGTGTAGGAGGCCGTGCCACCGGTCGGTGTGCCGGCGAGCGCGATGGGGCCATCAATGGCAGTGCCGTCGATCTGGAACTGGACCGTCGCCGGGGCCAGCGAACCGAGAGGAGCCGCCGGGTTGGTAAACGTCGCGGTAATGATCGGCTTCGTGCCGAAGGGGAAGGGCGTCGCCGGGACGGTGAGGACCGCACCGGTCGGGGTTGCCTTCTTGACCACCTGGGAATAGGGCGTACCGGTCGAGCCCGAGGCGGTGAAGTTGGTGTCGCCACCGTACACGGCACGGATGTTGTGCGTACCGGCCGGGACGTTGTTCATGTGGACTGTCGCCACGCCGCCGCTCAGGGGGCTGGTGGCCCCGGTAGGTACGCCGTCGACCTGCCACGTCACCGAGCCGGTGACCGGCTGGCCGGACGAGAGGTTCTGCGGGGTGATGGTTGCGGTGTAGATGACGTCGGACCCGAAGACCGAGGGGTTCACGTTGCTGGTCACGACCGAGGTCGTGGCGAGCCGCTTGACAACCGACGGGCTGAACGTGCCGGACGATGCTGCGAAGTTGGAGGTGCCGAGGTAGTTGGCGGTCAGGGTGTGCGTCCCGATGCCGAGCGTGTTCGACGAGAAGGTCGCCTTGCCGCTGCCATTCAGTGGGACGGGGCTGCCGGCCGGCGAGCCGTCAAGGACCCACTGGACGTTGCCGGTGGGCGTGCCCGCCCCCGGGTTGCCCGCCACGACCGTCGCGGTGAAGACCGTGGTGCGGCCGAACTGTGTCGGATCGTAGGGAGTGGTGACCGTGGTCGTCGTCGAACTGATGCCGACCGTCACGCTGCCGCTGACGTAGCTGAGGCTGTAGTTCGTCGAGCCTGCGCCCGAGCAGCTGGTGGAATACGGCGAGCCGCTGACGGGGCTGCCCTGGGTGTAGGTCGTGGAGCAGGTCGGCGCCGGAGACAGACTGTTGCCTGCGTTGTCACCGGGAATGAACCCGCTGTAGCTCGGGTGGATGGTCGGCGCGGCATCACCGAAGGTGACGGTTGCGCTCGAGGCGGTGATGGTCAGGGACGCCGTGCCGACGGTCACGCTGCCGTTGACGTACGCGATGCTGTAGTTCGCGGACACAGCGCCCGAGCAGCTGGCCGAGTACGGCGAGCCGCTGACGCCGCTGCCCTGGCTGTAGGTGGTCGAGCACGTGGGCAGCGTGGACAGGCTGTTGCCGGCGTTGTCACTGTCGAGGAAGCCGCTGTAGCTCGGCGTGACGGTCGGTGCGGGATCGCCATAGGTGACCGTCGCGCTGGATGCGGTGATCGTGAGCGGCGCCTTGCCGACGGTCACCGTGCCGTTGACGTATGCGATGGCGTACTTCGACGAGACGGCGCCCGAGCAACTCGTGGTGTAGGGCGAGCCGGCGACTCCGCTGTATTGAACGTAGGCCGTCGAGCAGGTCGGAAGGGTCGAGAGGCTGTTGCCCGGGTTGTCGCCGGGTTGGAAGCCGCTGTAGCCCGGCGTGATCGCCGGTGCGGGATCACCATACGTCACGGTTGCGCTGGAAGCGGTGATGGTCAGCGTCAGCTGCGTGACGTTGATGTACACCGTGGCCGATGCGGTCGCGAAATTCGTTGTGTCCGTCGGCGTAAAGGTCACCGACAGCGCCTGGTGAGCGCCCGGACTCAGCACGGTGCCACTGGGGGGCGTGTACGTGAAGGTTCCGGCAACCGGGTTGCTGCTCGCGTCGACGGCTGTGGCGTTCAACTGCGTGCCGCTCAGCGCCGTCGGGTAGATGATGTCCGCCGGATTGCTCCAGTTGATGGTCGGCGTCTGCTTGCCGAAGGTGATCATCGTCATGTCGACGCCCGTCACCTGGCCGGCGCCATTGACGATCGCGGTTCCCTGCGCATTGAAGCCACCGCCACCGGTGAAGGTGACGACCGGCGGCGATGCCTGTGAGTAGCCGCTGCCGCCGTTGGTGATGCTGACGCCGGTCACGAAGCCGTTCGTCAGGATGCCGGTCCCGGCGGCGCCGCCGCCCGGGGTGCCCGTGAAGACGGCAGTGGGAGCGGAGGTGTACTTGACGTTGCCGCCGGAGTGGGACGAGGCGCCGTTGGAACCCACTCCTGCCCCGCTCGTGGCGCTCATGCTGATCACCCAGTTGCTGCCCTCGATCGGATACGGGACGCTGTTGCCCCAGACAGCCGTCGTCGGAATGAACGTGTAACTCCACGTGCCGTTGCCGTTGACGACGAACGACGGCGAGGTCACCGAGCCGACGGTGATGTAGCTGTAGTTATCGACGAAGTCGTACAGATAGACGGTGAACGGCGAGGTCGTCGACAGCCCCGAGATCGGCTCCGACCAGGTGCCCGTGATCGTGTACGGGACGCCATAGGTTCCGTTTGGCGGTTGGTTCAGTGTGATGACCGGCTGTGACGTGTCGATCTTGATCGTCAGCGTCTTGGCGGTCTCGATATTGCCGGCGTTGTCCACGCTCCAGTAGACGACAGTGTGCGTCCCGTTACCGGTGACCGCGACGTGCGTGCTGAGGTAGGTCCCCTGCGCTCCGCCGTCGACGATGTAGTACATGTGCGCGACCCCCGAACCGAGGTCGGTCGCCGACAGGGTGAAGTACACCGGGCTCGTGGCGAACCAGCCGGCTGCGTTCGGCGAGATCGCACCGTAGTTGTTATTGACCGTCGCGATGGTGGTCACCGGCGGCACAGTGTCGGTCGGGATCTGGGTGATGTTCTGGGACGCGATCGGGTCACTCGGGTTCGGTGTCGGGATCACGGCACCATTCCCGGCTGCGTCGGCGATCGACCCGCCGGTGAACGGTGTGCTGCTCACAAGGTCGAGCGCGACGCCGTGGGAATCCTGTCCAGCCTGCGTCGTGGTCGAGAAGATCAGCGTCGTGTGGTCCTGGCTGAAACCGCCGTAGCCGTAGAAGTTCAGCGTCGTTCCGTTGTTGAGGTGCACCTGCAGTGCACTCGACTGAGGCGTGGGAACCACGTTCTCGTTGAACGTGAGATAGAGGAAGGTGTACACGCCCGGGGGCAGGACCGTCCCGACGGGGAAGGGGGCAGTACCTGAGCCGGGCCAGAACGCCCCGCCGGTCAGTACAGGTGCGACATTGTCGAACGTCGCAGACACCGTGAACGAGGCCTGGCTCGGAACGTACTGGCTGGCGTAATTCAGGCTCGCGCTCTGGAATGCGCCGGCCAGCAGCTGCAGGGTCACCGACTCGCCCGCCTGGGGGCTGGGGATGGCCGCGGGGGTGACCGCGATCGTCCAGATCGTGCCCGTGATGTCGCTGGTGGGGGCACCGGCTGTACCGCCGGTCGCGACGATCTTGCTCGCGTCGGCGAGCGTCACCGGCACGCTGAACGTGGCCGTGAAGTTCAGCGGCTGCACGCTGGTCGGTGAGGCGGGCGCGGCAAGCTGCACCGTCGGGATCTGCGCATCCTTGATGAAGCCGACCGAATTCGTCGCGCTCCAGTTCCCCGCACCGTCCCTCGCCTCGGCGATGAGCGTGTGGGGGCCGTCGCTGAGGCTTGCGAAGGATGCGATGAAGAACGAGGTCGATGCCGTGGTGGTGCCGCTCACCGAGATGCCGGTCCCTGTGCCGGGCGTTCCTGCGGCGTCGATGAAGTACTCGGCGCCGGCGATGCTCCGGTTGTCGGTGATGGTGATGCTGAACAGCGGCGAGGTGGGGGTCCCGGTCGTCGGCGACGCGGTCAGGACCGTCACGACCGGCGGCTGCGAGTCCTTCGTGAAGGTGACGGACCGCTTCGCGGCGCTCCAGTTCCCGGCGTTGTCCTGTGCGTCCACGGAGATCGTGTGGGTGCCTTCAGCCAGCGAGGAGAAGGTGGCCGGCGTCAGCGTGCCGGTGGCGGTCACCGGTGTGCCGTTGAGGGGGGTGACCGTCAAGGGAGTCCCCGTGCCGGCGACACCCGTCGCATTGTCGACGAAGTATTCAGCAGCGGCGACACCGCCGACGTCAGTGAGATTGTTCACAGTGATCGTCGGAGGCGAGTTGGTCACCGTCGGCGTCACGGTGAAGACCGGTACCACCGGCCCCACCGTGTCCTTCATGAAGGTCTGCGAGGCCTTCGCACCCCAGACCCCGACGGAGTCCTTCGCGTCGACGTAGACCGTGTGGGTGCCCTGGGACAGGCTCGCGAACGTAGCGACGCTCCCGGTGTACGTCCAGGTGTTGGTGCCGGTGGAACTCAGGGTCAGGGCTGTTCCCGTGCCGGGGGTCGCCGTGGCGCTGTCAACAAAGTATTCCGCGGCGACGACAGTGTTCGCGGCGTCGGTCGCCGTCGCAGTGATGGTCGGGGCGGCATTGGTCGGGCTCGGCAGGACGGTCAGTGGTGACACCACCGGCCCCGAATCCTTCACGAACGTGGTCGAGGCGAAGCCGCCCCAGTTGCCGGCCAGGTCCAGTGCATGCAGATAGACCGTGGTGGTGCCGTCGGGCAGACCCGCGAACACGGCCGACAGGTCCCCGCTCGCAGTCGACCCGGTGACGCCGACGTAGTACCCGTCACCCGCGTCCCCAGGCGCACCGATGAAGTACTCCGCGTAGGAGACGGCGTTGGCGTCGGAAACAGTGGCCGTGATGGCGGGGACCGTGCTGGTCGGGCTGGGCGTGACGGACAGGTTCGTCACGGTCGGCCCGGTGGTGTCCTTAACGAACGTCGTCGAAACGAACGTCCCCCACTGAGAGCCGATCGTCACGGTGTTCTTGGCGTTGACCCACACCGTGTACGTGCCGTCGGCAAGAGGGTTGAACACGGTCGTCGGCAACGTGTAATTGATGTTCACCGTCGTGGCGGCGGGCGAGACGGTCGTGACCGTTCCAGCGCCGTTGGCCGGTGCTGTCGCACCGATGTAGTACTCCCAGGCAGAGACTCTCTGGGATGATGTGGAGTTGCCGTTCGCGGTTGCGCTGATCGTGGGCGGCGCGTTGGTCGGGCTTGGCGAGACGGCGAGATTTGTGATCGTCGGCGGATTTGCAGCGACGGCGACTGCCGTTCCAATGGTGGTGAACAAGAGGGTGGACAGCGCAGCCCCCGCGAGAACGCGCCTCAATGTCCTGGTCATGTGGCACTCATCCTTTCGTCCCTTTCGTGGGGCATCACCACGAGACCCTCCCTGGTCTCGTTGGTGAGTGGTTTGGTCCCGGCGCGGACGACGCCGCAGGAACAACGGCGCCATGGTCGTGCGCCGGCCTGGTTCAGGGAAATGAATCCGCGCTATTCCGGCCGCAGGGATCTCCGCGCTGCAGAGGGGCCGGCGGTGGTGCGGAGCCGTCCGCGTTCATGCGGTGGCGGTGCTGCAATGCTCGATCCACGGTTCAGCATGTGATGCAGCACTGGGCTCAGGCTTGGTCGGCGGGCTGGATGCCTCCTTTCACCTCGCTCCGCGGAACACGACGCGCCCGACTACCGGGCCGGCTGCTATCTGCACGCCCCCTCTCACGTCGTGAACGGACCGAGGAAAACATGAGCGACGAAGCTGCGGTGCTCCTTGCCTTTGCCGGGTTGCCGTCCGGTTGTTGTTGCATGGCGTCGTGCTATCAACGAGCCCGATGAATGGTTGACCCACCCGGGGTGGCCGACTCGGCTTCGCTGGGGCTCAACGAAGCCCGACCTTGATGAAGGTGGCGTGGCCGGGCCTCAGCACCCGGCACTCCGGTATCCGGCAGAACCAGGGATCACGTCGGCTTCCCGATCCGAGTGGGCGCAGCTTCGGTCCCCCGTCAGGGGACGCGCCGGCGCTGGCGCCCTGGGGTCGAGAGCGCTGGCAGAAGCCCATTCCCACCCACCCGAGCGGGAGCACCCTTCGCCAGAGTTCCTCACGATCTACGCGCTACCTCGTGCCTTACCCTGTAATCGGCTTCGAGTCTCTCATTGCGAATTCCGGGCCAGATCGGCCACTATACCTTCGTTTGGTGGGCCGAAAGTACTGAAATCGTTGAATTGGCCGGTGCCCATAAATTCAGGTCCTCGGGTCGAGCGAGATGATCCCAGGGGGCTCCCTCCGAGACTGTTGTCCCGGCAGTCGGCTCCATCGGACCCACGTCCCGACGCGCGGCCCCTCTGATCGCGCAGGATCGTGCCGTTCGGCTCTGGACGGGGAACAGCCACTTCCGGGATCGTTGTTTCCTGCGCGGCGCGGGTCCGCGCGTTCTCGGAGGCAACGCATGCCGGCAGTCCGGGTGACCGGCGACTCGAACGACGGAAGCGCGCCTGCGGTGACGCGCGGCTGGGTCTTCGACATCCAGCGCTACTCCGTCCATGACGGCCCCGGTATCCGCACGACCGTCTTCCTCAAGGGCTGCCCGCTCGCGTGCCCCTGGTGCCACAACCCGGAGGGCATCACTGGCCGGCCCGGAGATCCGGATCATGGAGTCCCGCTGCATCCACTGCGAATCGTGTGCGCCGGCCTGCCCGCACGGCCTGGCCGGCGGTCCGTTTCTGCCTGATCCGTCGATCTGCGAGCGCTGCGGCCGCTGCGCCGACGCCTGTCCGACCGGGGCGCGCCACCTGGTCGGCTGGAGCCTGACCGCGCGCGAGGTGATCGACGCCGCGGAGCGCGACCGCCCCTTCTACGAGGAATCAGGCGGCGGCGTGACGTTCTCCGGCGGTGAGCCGTTCTTCCAGGCGCCGTTCCTGCTGGCAAGCCTCGCGGAGGCCCGCGCACAGGCACCTCCACACCGTTGTCGACACGTGCGGCTTCACCACGGCCCGGTCGATCACGGAGGCGGCCGCCCTCACCGACCTCTTCCTCTTCGACCTGAAGCTGCTCGATCCCGAGCGGCACCGCCGGCTCATCGGCGTCCCGCTCGACCCGATCGTCCGCAACCTGCGCATCCTCGACGACGCCGGCGCCAAGCTCTGGATCCGCGTGCCGCTGGTCCCCGGCTATAACGACGACGAGCGCAACCTCGAGGCGATCGGCAGGCTCGTCGCGAGCCTCCGCGGTGCTCCCCGGCTCCAGTCTGCTGCCGTACCATCGGCTTGGCTTCGACAAGTACGCCCGGATCGGTCGTGAGAGCCACATGCCCCACGTCGAGCCCACTCCCGAATCCGTCGCGGCCGCAGCCGCCTACCTCACCACCTTTGGAATCGATGCCCGAACAGGAGCAGAGGGATGAGCGATCGAACGCAGCGCCTGCGGGCGCGAAGCCTCGGGACGCGAGCCGTCGATCTCGGCCGAGCGGCCGCTCCTGATGACCGAGCTTCTACCGGGAGCACGACGGGAAGCACTCGCCGCCGGTGATGCGGGCGCGCGCCTTCCTCGACCTGTGCGAGCGAAGACGATCACGATCGGCGACGACGAGCTGATCGTCGGCGAGCGCGGGCCCGCGGCCCAAGGCGGTGCCGCACGTTCCCCGAGCTGACCTGCCACAGCCTCGAGGACCTGCGCGATCCTCGACTCGCGCCCGAAGACGAGCTACGCGGTCGCCCGACGAGGTCCTCGAAGCCTACGAGCGGGAGGTCATCCCGTACTGGCGGGGCCGCTCGCTGCGCGACCGGATCTTCGCGGCGCTCCCGGCCGAGTGGCACGACGCCTACGAGGCCGGCCTCTTCACCGAGTTCATGGAGCAGCGCGCGCCCGGGCACACCGTGCTCGACGGCAAGATCTACCGCGAAGGGCATGCTCGACTTCAAGGCCGACATCGCGCGCGGCGCGGCGCGGCGCTCGACTTCCGGAAGCGACCCCGAGGCCTGCGGCGAAGCGCGAGCAGCTCAAGGCGATGGACGATCGCCTGCGACGCGGTGATCCTCTTCGCCGAGCGCCACGCCGAGCTGGCGCGCGCGACGGCCGACGCGCGAGACGGACCCGCACGCGCCGCGCGGAGCTGCAGAAGATCGCCGACGTCTGCTCGCGGGTCCCGGCCCACGCGCCCGCGCGACTTCCACGAGGCGCTGCAGTCGTACTGGTTCTGCCACCTCGCGGTGATCACCGAGCTGAACGGCTGGGACTCCTTCAACCCCGGCCACCTCGACCAGCACCTGCTGCCGTTCTACGAGCGGGCCTCGCCGACGGCACGCTGACGCCGCGAGGCGGCGCGGGAGCTGCTCGAGTGCTTCTTCGTCAAGTTCAACAACCACCCGGCGCCGCCCAAGGTCGGCGTCACCGCGGCCGAGAGCGGCACCTACACCGACTTCGCCGAACATCAACCTCGGCGGCCTGCTGCGCGACGGCTCCGACGGCTCGAACGAGGTCTCGCACCTGCTGCTCGAGGTCATCGACGAGATGCACCTGCTCCAGCCCAGCCCAACATCCAGCTCTCGCGCAAGACCCCGGACGCCTTCCTGCAAGCACGCGCTGCGCGTGGTCCGCAAGGGCTACGGCTTCCCCTCGCTCTTCAACGCCGACGCGGTGGTCGAGGAGCAGCTGCGCCAGGGCAAGACGCTCGAGGACGCCCGCGCGGGCGGCTGCAGCGGCTGCGTGGAGGTCGGGCGCCTTCGGCAAGGAGGCCTACATCCTCACCGGCTACTTCAACCTGCCGAAGGTCCTGGAGCTGGCGCTCCACGACGGCGTCGACCCGCGGACGGGACGGCAGCTCGGGCCGGCGACGGGCGACCCCGCGGACTTCGCCATCGTTCGACGACCGTCTTCGCCGCCTTCGAGGCGCAGATGCGCCACTTCGTCGACATCAAGATCCGCGGCAACGAGCTGATCGAGCGCATGTACGCCGACGCGATGCCGGCGCCGTTCCTCTCGCGTCCTCACCGACGACTGCATCGCGCAACGGCACGCGACTACAACGCCGGCGGCGCCCGCTACAACAACACCTACATCCAGGGCGTCGGCATCGGCAGCCTCACCGACAGCCTCGCCGCGATCCGCACGCGTCGTCTTCGAGGACGCAGCGTCTCGGCCTGGCCGGCCTGGTCGGCGGCGCTCGGACGCGGACTTCGACGGGGCACGAGCGAGCTCCGCCAGCGGCTGCGTCAACCGGACGCCGAAGTACGGCAACGACGACGACTGCGGCCGACGCCCTGATGCGGCGCGCGTTCGACGCCTTCTTCGAGGCGATCGACGGCCGCCCGAACGCGCGCGGCGGGCGCCTACCGCGTCGAGATGCTGCCGACGACCTGCCACGTCTACTTCGGCTCGGTCACCGGGCGCCACGCCCGACGGCCGGCGAGCCGGCGCTGCCGCTCTCCGAGGGCATCTCGCCCGTCGCAGGGCGCGGACCGGCGCGGGCCGACGGCGGTGCTGCGGTCGGCGGCCAAGATGGACCACGTCAAGACCGGCGGCACGCTGCTCAACATGAAGTTCACGCCGTCGCTCCTCGAGGGCGACGACGGGCATCGACCAGCTGGCCCACCTCGTGCGCGGACCTACTTCAAGATGGACGGCCACCACGTCCAGTTCAACGTGGTCACGCGCGGCGACGCTGCGCGAGGCGCAGGCGCACCCCGACGAGCACCGCGACCTGATCGTCCGCGTCGCCGGCTACAGCGACTACTTCTGCGACCTCTCGCCGGCGCTCCAGGACGAGATCATCGCCCGGACGGAGCACGACGGCGGTTCTGAGCCCGATGGCAGGCTGAGCGAGACAAGGTCGAAAGGGTGCGCACCCTGCTTGCCCTGGTCGCTGCTGCGCTGCGGGCGGCCTGCTCTCCGTCCACAGCGGCTCCGTCGCCAACGCCCCGGGCGGAGTTCTCCCAGAGGTGGTGCTGAGCGCGCAGGGCGACCCTACGCAAATCGGTGGGCTCTGACCCGGAGTTTCCGGAGCGCGCGCAGATCGGCGCGTGGTGGGGGCCTGTTCCCGACGAGCGGTATCCAGGCATGCGCCGTACGCGCGAGGGCGAGGTCGACCTCGTCGGGTACGACGGGAAGCAACTTGTGCTGGCCGGGGAGGCCAGGTGGAGCAACGGGCTCGAAGACGGCGCGGCCCTCGCACAGCTCCGAAGCACGGTCGCGAGCGTGCCCGGCCACGACCCCGGGCGGACGACGCTCGCTCTGTATGCCAGGGAGGGATTTACGGACGAGGTCCGTGCTCGCGCTCGGCGGGAGCGCGTGATACTCCGAACGGTCGGCGATCTGTTCGCATAGATCCCCCTGCGGGCTGGCCGGTCGGCCTACGGGCGCGGGTTTCAAGAGGCACCGCCACGCCATCGAATCGCCGAAAGCGGCCCAGATCCGTTCCTCGCGCTCCGGGTTTCAACGCATCTGCGATGCCGTTCGCCGACGGACCCGGTTACCATCACCCCAACATGCCGAAGCGGATCGTCGTGCTGGGCGGCGGCTTTGCCGGGGTGAGCGCAGCCCGGGAACTCGTGAAGCGCCTTCGCCGCCAGGGTCGCCTCGCCGGACACCCGCGCGCCGATCCCGCCCGGGCGATCGAGGTCGTGCTGCTCAACCAGAACAACTATTTCGTCTTCCAGCCGCTGCTGGCCGACATCATCTCGGGAACGATCGAGACCACCCACGTGGTCGTACCGCTGCGCCGCATGCTCGCGGGTGCGACCGTCGAGGTCGGCCAGGTCGACGAGATCGACACCATCCGGCAGGTCATCCGCCTGAGACGTCGGCAGGGCGGCGAGGCGACGCCGATCCACTACGACGCGCTGATCATCGCGCTCGGCGGACTGACCGACTTCCGCGCCGTGCCGGGCATGGCCGAGCACGCGGTCGGCGTCAGGACGCTCGGAGACGCGTTCTACCTTCGCAATCGAGCGCTCGAGATGCTGGAGGAGGCGCGAATCGAGCAGGACCCACGCCGTCGGAGGCAACTCCTGACCTTCGTCGTCGTGGGCGGAGGCTCGACCGGCGTGGAGGTTGCCGCAGAGCTCAACGACCTGCTCGAGCTTGCCGCGCGCAGCTTTCGGGACACGCGCCTGGAGCCGGAGGTGGTGCTCGTCCATGCACGCCCGCTCGTGCTGACGGAGCTCGGCGAGCGCCTCGGCCGCTACGCGACGGGGAGGCTTCGCAAGGCCGGCGTCCGCCTGGAGCTCGGCCGACGCCTGACCCGGGTTGGTCCGGACCGGGTCGAACTGGACGACGGATCGACGATCGAGACGGCGACCGTGGTGAGCACCGTGGGAAACGCGCCCAACCCCGTGCTCGCCGGCCTCCCGACGCGGTTCGACGCACGCGGATGGGTCACGCCGGACCCGACCTTCGCGCTGCCGGGCCTGCCCAATGTCTGGGCGCTCGGCGACTGCGCGTCGGTGATCAACCCGAACACAGGGAAGCCACTCCCGGCAACCGCCCAGCATGCCGTCCGTGAAGGCCCGCATGCCGCGCGGAACGTCCTCGCCGCACTCGACGGAGAGCCGCAGCAGCCGTTCGGGTACGAGCAACTCGGCATGCTGGTGTCGCTGGGGCGCTTCAAGGCGGTCGGCGACCTGCTGGGCGTCAAGGTCAGCGGGTTCCCCGCCTGGTTCCTGTGGCGCTCGTACTACCTGTTGCGACTTCCGACAATCGACCGCCGCGTGCGCGTTGCGATCGACTGGACGCTGGATCTAATGCTCAAGCGCGACATCGTGGAGATCAACGTCCGGCGGACCCGCAGCCGGCCCGGTGAAGCACCCGGCGAGGTGCCCGGCGAGCCGGTCTCGATCGGCGCGCGATCGGACGTGACCGACGGCCTGGCGTTGTGAGACGGCGGTCAGCGGTCGACATTCGCATCACATCCATTTGACCAGACCCGGGTAGGAGGATCTCGTCCGAATGCGCCCCTTCTTCGGTTACCACATGCCCAGCTTCTCGTTCCCCGGCGTGCCCCCGGAGCGCCTCTTCGAACGACTGGCGGAGAACGTGGTCGCGGCGGAGGCGGCCGGGTTCGACCTCGTCACGGTCATGGATCACTTCTACCAGATCGGCGCAGTCGGTCCGGAGGAACTGCCGATGATGGAGGCGTACACGACGCTCGGCGCGCTGGCGGCCCGCACCAGCCGAGTCCTCCTGGGCACGATGGTCACCGGTGTGACGTACCGCAACCCGGCGTTCCTTGCGAAGGCCGTCACCACGCTCGACGTGATCTCGAAAGGGCGCGCCGTGCTGGGGCTGGGCGCCGCCTGGAATGAGTCCGAGCACGTCGGCTACGGGTTCGAGTTTCCGCCGGTCGGTCGGCGTCTCGACCGGCTCGACGAGGCGCTGACGATCTGCCGGCTGATGTTCACCGAGGAACGGCCGTCCTACTCCGGCCGCTACTACCGGATCGAGCGAGCGCTCAACAGCCCGCGGCCCATCCGGCCGGGCGGCCCGAAGATCATCGTCGGAGGTGGTGGGGAGAAACGGACGCTCCTGATCGCGGCGCGCCATGCCGACATCACCAACTGGTTCGGGACGCTCGACGAGTTGAAGCACAAGACCGAGGTCCTGGAGCGGCACTGCGAGTCGGTGGGACGCGACCCGTCCGCGATCCTCCGGACGGTGTTTTCGCCGGTCGTGCTCGTCGAGGATGAGCGGGATGGGCAACGGATCCTCGACCAGTTGACGCCCGAACGCCGTGCCCAGGTGCGGCCGACCACGCCCGAGCAGGCTGCCGATGCGCTGCAGCCCTACGTCGACGCGGGGTTCGGAGGCTTCATCTTCCGCAACGTCGCGATGCTCACGCCCGAGTCGGTCGCCCTTGCGGGCCGGCTCATCGCGCTGATGTCCTGAGGCGCGAGTCGCCCCGCGGCGCCGCGGCGCCGAGACGGGGCCGGCGCCGCCGGTCCCGGGCGCGCAGCGATAGACTCCCGCGCAGATCCGTCGGGCAGGGCCGCGCAACTGTGCCGTTCGCGGGAACGGGATCTGCGTCCGCGCGCCAGAGCCGGCGGAGGAAGCGGAGGAACAGGCTGCAATGCAGATCGCCGCAATCGTGGCGGGGGTCGTGGCCTTCATCGTGGTAGCCGGCTACGCCGGGTTCTCGTGGCTCCGTCACGGCCGCGACCCGACGTACGCGGACGACAGTTCCATCCTGATGCCGGCGCCTCCTCCGGAGATGACGGCCGCCACTGCGACGATCATCGACGGAGGCCCGACGCGCACGGCGTTCATGGCCGCGCTGCTGGACCTCGCGAGCCGTGACGAGATCGGCTTTCGCGACGAGGGGCGCGCCGGTGGCCGCGATCTCGTCGGCATCGAAATCCACGGCGGTGAATCAACCGACGCTCGTGTCCTCCTGAATCGCCGCCGTCCCGTCGGGGAGGGGGAGGGGTGGCTGCTGATGCAGCTGCGCGACACCGAGCTGGTCAAGGAGGTGGGCGGGCAGCGACACTCCCCCGACGAGCTTCCGTCACCGGAGCAGGTGGCCGCCATGAGCGAGGGAATGCAGAACTTCCTGCATTTCATGACCCTTGCCGGAACCGCCACCGGCGAGGGACCGAACGCGGAGGTCCAGCACGAGCACGGGCTGTTCTCCGGTCCGGCGGCCGACCCCCAGGAGCTTGCCGCGGCCTACGAGGCGCGCACGGGCAAACCAATGGGCGAACGCACACAGCAATCGTTCGCACGGATGAGCACGATGGCACAGCTCATGCAAAACCCGGGGGCAGCGATCACGGATCCGAACGGGTTCGCGAACCGGGTCGAAGCTGCGACGGGCCGACCTCTCACCCCCGAGCAGATGGCGCAGGTCCAGGCGTGGGCCAGGGCCTCCGTCGCGCGGAATGGTCAGGGATCCGCGCCAGCGGCGATGCCTGCACAAGGCGTCGCCCATCCGCCGCAGCCCGCATTCGCCACGAACGGCGGGCCCGCCTTCGCCCCGGGCACACAACCGGCTCCCGCTCCCGCCACGCCACGCGGCCCGACCCCGTACATCTCCGGGCGAGCCGCGTTGTCCCTCGGGGCACCGATCTTTCTCGGGACGATGCTGCAGCAATATGCGATCCGCCACGGCTGGATTGCCGGCCTGCCGTTCCTGCGCCGCCTGCGCTGGCATCTCATCGCGGCCGCCGAGATCGCGGTCGCCCTCGGACTGCTCATCGTCAGCGCGGGGCGGGTGGATGACGTGCTCACGGGTCTCGGAGTCGGCATCGGTGCCGGTGGCGTTGTCACCTGGCTCATGGCTCCGGCGATGGCATCCCGAACCCGGGAAGGCGCGATGATGCGGGCACAACTCGCCGCATATCGGCGGACACTCCAGATGACGTTCCAGGGCTCACGGTCGATGGACGCGGCCGTCGGCACGACCGGCCTGCCGTGGCTCGAGACACCGGACCAGGCGCTCGTCTGGGGAATTGCGCTCGGGCTCCGGGCCGATGTCGAGGCACTCCTCGGTCGCACCGCGGCGGACATGGCCGCAGGGCGCGCAGCGGCCACCACCTACGTTCCAGCCTGGTACGGGCCAGCGGGCATGCGATCGGTCCAGGCAGGGCAGTACGGCATGCCGGACCCTGCCGCGATGTTCGCAGGCATCGAGGCGGTCGGAAGCGAGGCGATGGGTACACAGCAGCGTCGGTCGCGCTGAGTTTGCGGTCCCCGGCGCTCCATGAGCCGGGTGCGGTCCCCCTTCGCCGCCGGCGAGCGTCCGCCATCGATGGCCCGCCGTCAGCCCTCACGCTCGGCGCGTGCCCGGTCGACCGCGTCGGCCAGGGTCCCCGGGCTGAACATCGTGCCATGCTGCCGAACCGGAGCCAACGCGGTCAGGACGACCACGTGACCGTCCGGGTCGTGGCAGACCAGGTCAATGGTGTTCCACCTTGTCGGAGCGGGTCCCTCCACTGACCCTCCGCCGACCTCCCTGGCCCGGCGTGCTCGCGTCTCGAGGTCCTCATCACCAGCCGCGAAGGTCAGCCGAATACGCAATTCCGTCCCGGTGCCGGCCGAATTCGGCCCACGAACGAGCAGCAGGTCCTGGTAGCGGTACCGCCGCAGGTGCACGAGCGCGGCTCTGTCGCCCGGCGGCAATTCGGCGAGCACGATGAATCCGAGCGCGTCCGCGTACCAGCGCTTCATTGCCGCGAGGTCGGCCGTCTCGATCGTCGCGAACGCCGGCATGACGTAGATGCTCTCGTCGATGGTGTCGGTCGGCAGCAGGCCGCCCATGGCGCCTCCCTTCGCTGGTCGCCGGAATCTCGACGGGCGTCCGGGCCGCGCCCGGCCATCAGCCGGTCGATGCGCTCTCCGCCTCGCCCGTGGCCCCACGCCTGTAGAGCTCATTGAAGACGACGTTGACGGCGGCGGCCGCCGGTACGCCGAGCAACCCGCCGAGGATTCCGAATGCGCTCAGGCCGACGAGCACCGCGAAGATCGTGACGACCGGGTGCAGATGGACCACCCGCCCGATGACCAGCGGCGTGACCACCTGGTCTTCGACGACGCGCAGCACGACGTAGATCACGATCACGACGACCGCGAGCCCGACACCGCCCGTCACGAATGCGTCCGCGGCCGCGATCGCGGCAGCAATCACGGGCCCGATGAACGGGATGATCTCGAGGAAGCCGGTCAGGACGGCGATTGCCAACGCATACCGCAGGCCAAGAATGGGACCGAGGATGAGATAGACCACCACGGCGACCAGGCCGATCAGGGCCAGCTCCCCGCGCAGCCACCGCCCGAGCACGACGTGGATGCGGTTCAGCAGGTCGACCATCCGCTCGCGTCGCTGCTCCGGGACGATCGAGAGGGCGCGATCGATGAACCCGTGGCCGTCGACGAGCAGATAGAAGGTCACGATGATGACGAGGGCGACATTCAGTGCGACATCGCCCACCTGGCGCGCGACCTCGAGCGCACTGCTCGGCGACCCGACGAACTTCGACAGGGCGTTCTGGATCTCCTGGGCGAGGCTATCCACGGTGATCGTCGTGCCGCCGATGGTCACCGTGTCCGAGCCGAGGATCTGCCTCAGCACCGAGGCGAGCGAATCCGCGTTCGACGCAGCGAGCAACTGCAGCTCGTTGATGGCGCGGCCGGCGACCAGGAACAGGACGATGCCGGCGGCGGTGAGCGCGATCACGTAGCCGAGACCAACCACCGCGACGCGACGCCAACCGGTTCGGCGCTGGGTCGCGGTGACGATCGGGCTGAAGGCGTAGGCGAGCACGCCGGCGATGACGAATGGCCCGAGCACGTCGCGAGCGAGCCACA
Organism: uncultured Chloroflexia bacterium; assembly: GCA_963816905.1. GTDB lineage: Bacteria > Chloroflexota > Limnocylindria > Limnocylindrales > CSP1-4 > JAFMJV01. The sequence continues at coordinate 256,219 of CAWFMQ010000003.1, forward strand.
GGAGGACGGCAACCGCGACCACCAGCCAGAGCAGTGGCGCGTTCGCCATCGAGACGACACGCACCGCAACGGGAGGTGCGACGTCGGGAGGAGGTGAAGAGGCAGTCGCCGGGTCGGGCTTCGCCGTGGTCGGCGCCGTTGACGCCGGCCCGCCGCCCTCGGTCGCCCGGACCTCGGGGGAAGGTGTCTCGTTCGACTGCGGCTCGGCTGCCCGGGACGTCATCGCCGCAAGAGTATGCGGCGTCTACTCGCGCGCGACGCCGTGCCAGATGGTGTCCATCACGTCGGCCAGCCAGGCGTCGGAGAGCGGCACGCCCAGCATGGAGCGGGCGACCAGCGAGCCGAAGAGGAGGGCAGCGACGGTCTCGCCGACGACCGCCTCGCGGACCTCTCCTCGCTGAACGCCACGTTCCAGCAGCGAGCGCACGGCCGTGATGCGCCCGACGAACACGCCTTCACGTAGGGCTGCGGTGAGGTCCGGATCCCGGTGCTCGTCGCCGAGTAGCGTCGCGATGATCGCGAGGGCCCCGGGATTCATGACCGCGTCGCGAGCGTCGCGCTGGATCTCCCGGAGCACCTCGACCGTGGGTTTGCCGCCCTCCTCGAATTCCCGCTCGTAGGCGTCTTCCGGACCACCGGCGGCCTCTCGCAGGGTTGCCGCGACGAGCGCCGCCTTTCCCGGGTATCGGCGATACACCGTGGCCTTGCCGACGTGCGCCCGGGCTGCGACCGCTTCCATCGACAGGTCCTGGTATCCGACGGTCGCGAGGAGTTCCAGCGTGGCCTGCGTGATCCGTTTGTCGGCGTCCACGCTGCGCGGTCGACCGATGGGTCCGCCATTGGCGGCCCGATCCCCGGCCCGTCCCGGACGACGGGCGGATGCGGTGGAATAGGCCAAGTCGATTCGCCTTCCGACACCCGTGCAGCCGGACCGCTGTCGGCTCACGGCGGTCTCTGGCTGTGCGGAGATCAATCATGACACTACGCCGCGTTGACGGGTAGTGCAAGAAGGGTCGCCCCGGTCGCCGCCGCCCCGGCTCCCGCGCTACCCGCCGACGCCGGCCGACCCGCCGTCGCCCGGCGTCGCGTCGGCTGCCAACGCCAGGTCTCGAAGCAGCACTGCCATCTCGACCGCGTTGGTGGCGCCGTAGTTCGAGTAGCAGTTGTTGAAGAGCACGTGCGTTTCCCGTGCGCCCGCGGCGGCGTCGGCCACCCGCGGTGCCCAGTCCGCCAGTTCTTCGCGGTCGTACAGGTACCGGAAGCGCTCGACTGTGGGGATGCCCGGCTTTTCCCAGGTCTCGGTGCGCCGCCCGTGAAAGCGCACGATCGCGAGGTCGGGTGAGGTCGTCGCGAGGATGGGCGGGACGCTCGACTTGAAGCCCTGTGGCCCGTCGACCATCACCAGTGGTATGCCGCGTTCGGCGAGGAAACGAAGCGTCCGGTCCAGGTTCTTCTCGTTGAACCAGCTGGCATTGCGAAACTCGACGGCGCAGGTAACGCCGGCTTCCCGGAGACGCACCGCGGCGTCCTCGATCGCGTCACGGTTGTCCGACGACGTGAAGAACCAGCGCGGGTACTGGAGCAGCACCGAGCCGAGTTGCCCCGCCTCGCGGAGCGGCTCGAGGCCGTCCATGAACCGCTGCCAGATCTCGGCACGCAGTTCCTCCGGCAGGGCCTTCGCATAGATGCGGGCGGAATCCGCCAATTCGGCGGGGAGCGCGGACCGCAGGTCCTTCGGAAGGCGCTTCGTCTCGGTCGGTTGGCCGGTCATCAGCGCGTGCGCCTTGACGTCGAACGTGAAGTCGGGCGGCGTCCGCTTCACCCACAGTTCCGCAGTCCGCCGCGACGGCAGGGCGTAATAGGTGGCATCGACCTCGACGATCGGGAAGCGGCTCGCGTAGAAGGCCAGGCGCTCCTCGGCGGAGTCATCGCCGGTCGGGTAGAAGACCCCGGGCGCGGTCATCGTGGGGTCGGTCCAGGAGGCCGTCCCGATCCGGATCGAATGGCCACCCGGTGCGACGATCGGCTGGGCGGCCGCCTCGGCCAGCCCGGCGATCCGCGCCATGGCGACGCCTGGTCCGGGGTCGTGCGCGGACTGGTTCATCGGCGAAAGGGTAGCGTTCCCGGGCCCGAGCGTGCCGTATGGGGGCAACACCTCCGCCGTGCATCCCGCGCACGGCGCGGGCCACCACGAACCGTCAATCGGCGACGCCGGCAGCGGCAACGACCGCGCGAGTCAGCCGATCCGTCGCCAGCGCATCCGCGTACGAACAGATGACCCCCCGCGGGTCGCCCGCCGAGACCGCGTCGAGGAACGACTCGGCCTGCACTTCGTATGGGTCGCGGCGGGTCTCCAGGGTGCGGCTGGCCCCGGCCTCGTCGTAGGTCAGCGTCCAGCGGAAATCCGGCCACGTCCCGATCTGGCGGATCGTCGCGAGCAGCCCGTCGCAGCAGAACTGGAGTTCGACCTGCCCGCTTCCCAGGATGCACGTGTTCGTGAAGGACGCGATGGCGCCGCCGGGGAACTCGATGAGCGCGGCGCCCACGTCGGCAACATCCGCGTCCGGGTACGCCGCGCGGTCGTGCCGCCCCGAGGCGGCGGCTCGCACCACGCCATCGCCGAGGAGCGCCCGTACCAGGTCGTACTGGTGGGTTGCCTGCTCGACGACCTGCCCGCCTCCTTCGTCCTCACGCTGCCACCAGGACGGCCCCGGGGTGTTGCCGAGCCAGCGCGCCAGCACCAGCCTGGGCGGCGTCACGGCGAATTGTTCGCGGAGGGACGGGAGGAAGTCGAGGGCCCGCCACTGGTAACCGATCGCCGCCACGACATCTCTGCGCTCGACCTCGCGTGCGACGTCGTCGGGCCTCGGCCCCGCATCGACACGGCCTCCGGCAAGCGGCTTCTCCGCGAGAAACGGGACACCGCGTCGGGCAACCGCCAGGCAGGCGTCGGGATTCCGATTCGGTGGAACGCAGATCAGGCAGACATCGAGCCCGCGGTCGAGGAGGCTCTCGATGTCCTCGTGGACGGTGGCGCCCCACGTTGCCGCAAGGGCCGCGGCGCGTTCGTGCGTCCGTGAGACGACGCCCACCAGCTCAGTGCGGCCCAACCGCTGCAGTGCCGGGAGGTGCTGGACCGTGACGCCGCCCGCACCGATCAGGCCCAGGCGGAGGCGTTCGTGTCGTGCCATCTGGTCATTGTGGGGCTCGGCGAAGTGGATCGTGCGCCGCTCCCGCCGCTCCTGCGACCCTCCGTGGCCCGACCTCTCCTGCGTGGGTACGTCGAAGGGCGGGTCCACCATGTCGCGGAAAACCTCCGCCCGCGATCCGGCGCGCCGCTTCAGACTTGTCCGCGCACCCTGCCCCGGTCGGTGAGGGAGCAACGTCGCGACACGCACAACGCGCGACACGCACGAAGGAGGAGCACGCCATGGCGGGAACCGCCCCGGTTCGCCTCGGGATCCTGGGTACAGGCTTCATCACGGGCAAGTTGCTCGCCGGCGCTCGTGCGACCGATGTCGTGGACGTTGTCGCAGTGGGCAGCCGTGAGGCAGCGCGCGCGGAGGCGTTCGCGACGGAATTCGGGATCAGGCGGGCACACGGATCCTACGAGGCGCTCCTCGCCGATCCCGACGTCGATGCGGTCTACGTCGCGCTGCCGAATTGGCTGCATCACCAGGTGACCATGCAGGCGCTCGCTGCCGGGAAGCATGTGCTGTGCGAGAAGCCGTACTCGGTGCACCCAGAGCACGTCGTCGAGGCGTTCGACGCGGCGGACCGCGCCGGCCTCGTGCTCAGCGAGGCGTTCATGTGGCGTCACAGCCCGCAGACGGCGCGCCTGCTCGAGTTGCTGCCGGAGATCGGCCCACTGCAGGTCGTCCGTGCGAGCTTCAGTTTTCGCCTGACATGGGAGAAGGACATCCGGCTGGAACCGGACATGGACGGCGGATCGCTGATGGACGTGGGCTGCTACGCGGTCAGCGGAGCACGCCTCCTGGCCGGCGCGGAGCCCGAGCGCGTGACCGCAGAGTCCGTCGCCGGCCCGTCAGGCGTCGATGTCGTGTTCATCGGCGGGCTGCGCTTCCCCGGTGGGCTGCTCGCGCAGTTCACATCCGGCTTCACCACCGAGCACATGGCGCTCGAGGCAATCGGCACCCGCGGTGCAATACGCCTGCCCGATCCGTGGCATGCGAAGGCAGGCGTGCTCTACCTGGACGATCGCGAGATCCACGTCGACGCGATCGATCCATACCGCCTGGAGGTGGAGAACCTCGTCGCGGCGATTCGCGGGACGGCACCCGCGCTGCTTGGCCGCGACGACGCGCTCGGCCAGGCACGAACAATCGAGGCGCTCTACCGCGCGGCCCGCACCGCGAGTGTCGTCAACCTCTGATCACCTGGATTCGTGATGACGCCGGCGCGCCCCGGACGGCGCGCCGCGCCCGCTCAACGGTGCCGGGACCGGTCTCGTGGCCGCTTCGGACGGAACGCCGCGACGTGGCTGCTCCATTCGGACGCACCGGATTCGGACGGAGCCGTGCTCCCGAACCACCCGCATACGCAGGTCACGGTCTGCGCCCGATGCTTGTACTCCGCGATGACATGCTTGAGCGGCGGCTCCACGGCCGGCCGCTTGATCGTTCGAGCGAACATTGACGTGACGGGCTGCGCTGGCTGTGATCTATGCGCCCACCGCCTTCGGGCGGCGATCGCAGGTCCCCCACCCGCAGCCACCGCCGGTCTCAACCGCGCCGTGCTCGTTATTCCCCCCAGTCACGGTACCAGCGGCCATCTAATCCTCGCTTCTGCCCTCGAAACCGTTCCCGCCTCCCGGGTCGACTCGAGAGCGGTTCGACCGGGTCAGGTCCGCCGAGCCGGCGGACCCCTCAACTGTACCCCGAATTGCCTCTCGAAACCACACCCAGTTTTATGTTCGTTTTTGGGGCGGCGTGCGCTCCGATCGGGAAGCCGAAGGGCCTGTCGACGCGTTCCGCGCGGTCGGCCGGTGCCTCGACCACGTCCGGGCACGTACCATCTGCACACACCCCCGGAGGAGGAACCGTGCCCGAGTCAACGATGCGCCGAACCCTGCCCGACAGGCTGCGTGCAGCCGCGCCGAAGGACGCGGACACGGTCGCGTGGGCGCCGGGCCGCGCGAACCTGATTGGCGAGTACACCGACTTCAACGACGGCTTCGTGCTCCCGTTCGCGCTCGAGGCCTGCACCTGGATTCTCGGCCGCAGCGGTGGCGATCGCCTCCGGGTCACGTCGCTCGACATGCCCACGGAAATCGTCGTGGACGTCCGAACCGGCGAGGGCCCGGGGACCGGGTGGGGCGCCTACGTGACCGGCGTCGTCAGGGCGGCGCTTGACGCCGGATTCGCACCGAACGGGTTCGAGGGCGTGATCGCGTCCGATGTGCCGCGGGGCGCAGGGCTCTCGTCGTCGGCTGCGCTCGAGGTCGCGCTTGCCCTGGCGATCCTCCCGCACCCGCCGAGGGCACCCCAACTGGCCACGCTCTGCCGGCGCGCGGAGAACGTGTACGTCGGTGTCCAGAGCGGCATCATGGACCAGCTCTCCTCGGCGGCCGGGCAGGAGGGCAGCGCGATCCTGATCGATTGCCGGGCCCTGACCGTCCGCCCGGTTCCGGTGCCCCAGGGCCTGACGGCCCTGCTGGTCGATTCCGGCGTGCGACGGAGCCTGACGGATGGTCGCTACAACGAGATCCAGTCCGCCTGCCGGTCTGCGGCCGCAAAGCTCGGCGTCCCCGCGTTGCGCGATGCCGACGAAGCCCTGGTCGAGTCGCGGGCCGCGGCGCTGGATCCAGGCGAACTGCGGCGCGCTCGGCATATCGTCACGGAAAACCGCCGCACGCTCGAGGCGGTCACGGCGCTGGAGACCCGCGACCTGGATCGCCTCTCGGCACTGTTTGCAGCGTCCCACCGGAGCATGGCCGAGGACCTCGGGATCTCGACGCCGGAGATGGACCTCCTGGTCCGCCTGGCGGTTCGGACTCCGGGGATCGTCGCGTCGCGGCTGACCGGGGGCGGGTTCGGCGGATGCACCATCAGCCTCGTCGAGGACGGCGAGGCGGCCTCCGCCGCCCTGGCGATCGTGGACGCCTATCGGGCCGAGACGGGACTGGAGGCGCGCTGGTGGACGTCGACGCTCGCCCCAGGCGCCGGCCGGTCGATCGGGGACCCTCAGGCGACCCTGCGAACCGCCGGCTGGTAGTGCTCTGCGCGGATGCCCTCCCGAGGGAAGCCGCGTTCCAGAAGGATGGTTTCGCAGGCCTCGATCATGTCGGGGTTGCCGCACAGGTAGACCACGGAAGCGCCCGGCTCGATGCCGTTGGCCGCGCAGACATCGCCGAGGACTGCCGGCACGCGGCCCTGCCGCCCGGCCCAGCCGGCGTTCCAGGGATGGTCGGGCCGCGAGATGGCCGGTTCGTAGACGAGGGAGCCCGAGGAGTGCGCCACCTGCCGCAACTGCCGCTCGTATCCCAGTTCGGCCCGGAACGAGACGCCGTGCAGCATGACGACCCTCGCGCCGGACGCCGACCCGGCCCCCGCCCCGAGCATCGAAAGGAACGGGGCGAGCCCGGTCCCCGTGGCGACGAAGAGGTGGGCCCGCCGATCCCCCGGCAGGAGCTTGAAGAGCCCCTTCGGCGGGCCTGCCAATAGCCGCGACCCCAACCGCACCGACCACAGTCCGGGCGTGAGCGCGCCACCGTTCACGCGACGGATGAAGAACTCCAGGTGGCGCTGCCGACCCGGCGCCGTGCAGATGGAGTAGGGGCGCTGGACGAACCGGTCTCCGTCTCGCAGCCCCAGCGAGACGTATTGACCGGACTCGAAGCCGCTGACCGGCTCGTCCAGCTCAATGGTGAATCGCGCCATGTCCTCGGTGACCGCGTGGCGCCCGACGAGCGTCGCGTTCTCCGACGTGCCGGGTCGCGCGAGTGGCGAACGTGCCGGCAGTTCGCGCAGCACGATCGCCATCACGCCACGCCCACCGACATGAGTTCTTCGACGACCTCGCGTGCGGCGTTCGGATCGCGATACCATGCCGCGTCCACCCACGCGTATGCGGCCCACTCGGGCGGCAGGTTCTCAGCCGGCATGATCGCCGAATTGGGGCACACCGATTCGCATTGGCCGCAGTCGATGCAGGCGTCGGGATCGATGTACAGCTTTCGGTCGTACGAGAGGTCCGCGGTGATGCAATCGACCGGGCAGACCTGCACGCACGACTGGTCCATGTGGTCGACACAGGGTTCCGCGATGACGAACGCCATTGCAGCCTCCGAAGGAGGGGAGAGGGAGTTGACGGAAGTTGGGGAGGCGGGAGACCGGAGTGCCAGCGGCCGCCCGCCAGACCACTACTGTGGTCGGGAACCATGTCGTTGTTCTTTGAGCGAAATGTGCGTTCACCAACGAACGGAGCCGTCGGCAGTGGTGCGCCAATGGCACAGCCCGTTATCCGGCGACGACGCGCGATCGATCACGATCAATGTCGCGCCCCGCAGGCGGAGGCGCTTCGCCCGCCCTACCCGCGCTTCCTGCCGGTTGGCTTGGGCGGCAGCGATCGGCAGAAGTCGAGTGATCGCTCGATCCAGAAGGCGAGTTGCACGCGATCTTCCAGCACGGACGCCGGAAGGACGACGAAGCCCGTCATGGGCCGTCCCGGCATCGGCGAGAACGGCGACGCCCCGTCGACGGCGAGGAGCTCTGCCGCCGCCGCAGGCGGGAGGCGGACGAACCACTCGTCGCCGTGCAGGCCGACGGCCATGTTCCCGTTCGTGTAGGCGCAGGGCGACCCGAACGTCTTGCGAACCGGCGCATCGGGGTAGTCCGACAGTACCGACATGAATTGATCGACGAGGGCCTGCGGGTTCTTTTCGAAGCTGGGCATCGGCGGGTTGGCCATCTCATCCTCCGTCAACGGCTGTACAGCGCCGTGAAGCTCACCGAGGTCGCGCCGCCCTTCGCTGCGCGACGCACCTCGTCCGCGGTCGGCGTGGCGCTCAGGTCGGGAGCGACGATGAAGGAATAGAGGGTGAACACGTACCGATGCGTGCCGGACGGCGGGCACGGCCCGCCGTAGCCGAGCTTCCCGAAATCGTTGCGGCCCTGCACCAGCCCGTCCCCGGCCCCGGGGTCACCGGCGCCCTCCGGGAGGCCGGTCACGCCACCCGGGATCCCGGCGACCACCCAGTGGATGAACCCGCGCGCGTCCGGATCGCTGACAACGATCGCGAAGGTCGCGGCCCCGGCTGGGACGGACCACTGCAGCGGCGGCGAGACGTTCTGGCCGTCGCACGTGAACCGGCGAGGGATGGTCGCTATGGTGCCCGCCGCCAGGGCGGGGCTGAAGAACGTCGCCATGGGTTCCACTCCTTCGCTCGACGCGGCACCGGGGGCCGTCGCCTCCGAAGCCAGTGCTGCTCCGGGGCTCGATGTCGGAGCCTCCGCCCGCGGCGTGCCGCTCGTGGCGCGGGACGTCGTCGGGGACGCCCCGGACAGGGGTCCGAGCGAGGCCCTACGCGAATCCCCGGGGGCGGCCTGCGATGGCACGGCCGAGGTCGTCGATCCCGTGCTCACGGCCCCGACGGTCGCGCGCGACCCGCCACAGCCGGCGACCACGACCATGCCGACCAGCAACGCGACGAGGAGCGCCCTGCCGTCATCCCCGAGATGCACGGCTCCATTGTCGCCCCCGGAAGCGGTCCCGCGTCGCCCCGGCCGCGGATCGCGTCGGCCCCATGGCGGGTTCGGTGTTGCCGGTCGGCGAGCCGGAGCCGATTCTGGACCGGTTCGCAGGCAACGCGCCGGCTGTCACAGCGCCGGCCGTCACCGCGCCGGCCGCGCGCCGATCAGGCCCAGCCCCAATCGATGACCACGTTCTGCGGATTGCTCCGATCGATGAGTACGGCGACGCTGGCGCCGGGCAGGGCGCGCGCCATCGCCATGGGCGGCACGATGCCCACGTTCTGGACGACGTACGAGGGGCCCGCCTCCGGCGTGACGTTCAGCATGAACTGGACGAGCTTGTCGTTCTGGACCGCGACACCCATGTCCTGGGCGGTGATGATCGTGGCGCGCCCGGCGTTGCTGGTCGCCCGCATGCCCGCCACCTGCTGCTGGTAGGCATCTGTCTGACCGGCCGCGGTCGCCATCAACTGGCCGGCCTGGGCGGGCGCGCCGCCGGTGAACGCGATGCCGGCCCCGCCGGGCTGCTGGTAGGTGCCTCCCATGTCCGAGCCCGTCGCCGGGCCGGAGGCATCGGGTGGCGCCGTCAGCGTGTTCAGTGTCACGAAGCTCGAATTCGTACCGCCGAATGCGTTGGGAGTCGAAATCATCATCGGGGCCCCCATGGCCGCAGCCATTCCGGCCGCCGCTCCTGCCTCCGCCTGGTTGACGAGCCTGGTCTGGGTCTGGCCGCTCCAGTCGATGGCCAGCTTCTGAGGGTCCGTCGGGTCGACGGCGACCGGCAGCGTGCTACCCGGCGTGATCATGCCCAACGCGACCAGCGGGATCACCTCCCGATGCTCGACCGTGTACGGCGCGCGGCCCGGGACCTGGACCGTCATGGTGAGCTTGATCATCGGGCGCTCGTTGATATAGACCCCGGTCTCCGCGGCGGACGAGATCGTCGCCATTCCCGGCATGCCCTGCTCGATGAGCTGATCGCGCTGGCCCATGGCGCGGCTCATGTACCAGCCGACCGCGGTGAAGATGACGCCCATCGGTATGAGCGTGAGGGCGATGATGGGCGCGCCCTCGTGCATGAAGTCGAACACGCCCTGGGACGGCTGCATCGCCTGGTAGGCGAAGTAGAGCCCGAATGCCAGCAGGATGACCCCGACGATTGTGAAGATCTTCACCCGATTACCTCCTGGGGGAACCCGACGACGTGCACTCTCCATCGTGCGGACCCGTGCGCTGCGCCACGGTCCCGACCCGTCTGCTGCGGCATGGTCCCCGTCCGGACGCTCCGGACCTTGACCCACTGAAATGGCGATGGTTGGAGCCGCAACGATTCCGCCCGCAATGCCGGAGCCTCGGCTCGTGCGTGGACCTGCGCCCGGTGTGATTCCGCTGCGCACGGTGCTCGACTTTGGTCTGCCACCGCTGCGGCGCCCGGATGGACGCCGAGACTGCTCCCCGATCTGCCAGCCTACCGACGCCTGGCCCGCGTCATCCCCCATGCGACCGATGTGCCGCCGGACGAACCCCGCCCGGAATCAGCGGGCGCAACGCTATCAGATGCAGTTTTGCTAGGCTGACGGAGCATGTCCGCCTCCTCACCGATGACGATCACGCCTGCCGCGTCGCCACCGTCGAAACGGCAGACAGAGCCCGTCGTGACGGTTCGCGGGCTGTGCAGGTCATATGGGGCTGTGCCGGCGGTCGCCGGACTCGACCTCTCGATCCGCGAAGGGGAGATCTTCGCCCTGCTCGGCCCGAACGGGGCCGGCAAGACCACCACGGTCGAGATCCTGGAGGGCTACCGCTCGAGGGACGCCGGCGAGGTGTCGGTGCTCGGGTTCGACCCGGCCCTGGGCGACCGTGGGCTCAGGCAACGCATCGGGATCGTGCTCCAATCGTCGGGCATGGAGCCCTACCTGACCGTTGCCGAGATTCTCGACCTCTACCGCGGCTACTATCCGCATCCGCGACCGGTCGACGAACTGCTGGCCCTTGTCGATCTGACCGATCGGGCGGGTGCGCGGGTCGGTCGGCTGTCGGGCGGCCAGCGCCGGCGCCTGGACCTTGCGCTCGGCCTGGCGGGCGACCCGGAGTTGCTGTTCCTGGACGAGCCGACGACGGGCTTCGATCCGAGTGCCCGTCGCCAGGCCTGGGACGTCGTCCGCAACCTCACGACCCTCGGCAAGACGGTGTTGCTCACCACGCACTTCATGGACGAGGCGCAGTACCTCGCGGATCGCCTCGCGGTGATGGTCGGCGGCCGCATCGTCGCGGAGGGATCGCCGGCGGAGATCATCGAGCGCGGCTCGGCGGCGACGATCGTCCGGGTCCGCCTGCCGGCCGGCGCGCCCGTCCTTCCGGAGGAGTTCAGGCCCGCGATTCCGGACGGTGAGCAGCCGCCGCGGACGACCGACGGAATGATCGAACTGCAGACGCTCGAACCCACGAGCTTCGTCCACCGGCTGACGGGCTGGGCGCTCGATGCCGGTTTCACATTCGATGACCTGAGCGTGTCGAGACCGTCGCTGGAGGACACGTATCTCGCGCTGACGGGCGCCGTCGGAGCGTCCGGCGCGGCGGCCACCGAGGCCGACGCCGCGAGCGCGCAGGCGGGAGGCCGGCGTCGCGCGACGTTCGCGCACCGGGGGCGGCGCGTGAGCCCGCTCGTCCTGTACCTGCGCCAGGTCCGCTACGAGAATCGTGCGTTCCTGCGCAATCCGGCGGCTGCCTTCTTCACCTTCGCCTTCCCGCTGATCTTCATGGTGATCTTCAACGTGGTCTTTGCCGGGCAGACCGTCGCGCCGGGCCAGAGCGGTGCCGCCTTCTACACGCCGGCGATCATCGCGTTTTCCGTCGTGAACGCCTGCTACACGAATTCTGGCGATGACCGTGACGACGCTGCGGGACAACGGCGTGCTGAAGCGGATCCACGGAACCCCGCTGCCGACCTGGATCTACCTGCTGGCACGGATCACGGTCTCGATCCTGGTGGGGCTGGAACTCGTGGCAATCGTGCTGGCATTCGGGGCCCTTGCCTACGGCGTGACGGTGCCGATCGACCAGCTGCCGGCGCTGCTGGTGATCCTGCTCGCCGGATGCACCGCGTTCTGCGCGCTCGGGCTCGCGGTCAGCGGCCTGGTACCGAACGCGAGCGCCGCGCCGGCGGTGATCAACGCCACGATCCTGCCGCTGCTGTTCATCTCGGACGTCTTCGTGCGGCTGGACTCGGCCAGCTTCCTGGCGCAGATCGCCAACGTCTTCCCCGTGCGCCACCTCGCGCTGGCGCTCCAGGCCGCCTTCACGCCGGCGGTGCGCGGAGGCCCGAACGCCGCCGACCTCGCCTGGGTGCTCGGGTGGGCGGTCGTCGGGCTTGTCGTCGCCCTCCGGACGTTCAGCTGGGAGCCCCGCGGCTGAGGACGGAAGCCCGAGGTACGCGGACCGCCGCCGGCCGTGACTGCCCGGTGCGGGCCGTGGGGATCACCGGCTCCACGGCGCGATCGGGTGACCGCCGGCGCCGGATCGAGCGCAGATCCCTCGTCGGGGCGGCACGGGGCGCGGTAGATTCGCACGAAGTCGTACGCGTTCCGGTCCTCCGTCCGCAGTTCGAGGTTGCAGGGGCCGAGCCCCGGGAGGGAAGCTCGTGGACCAGTCCAGCGCGCAGGAGACCGCCGGTGCCCCCGGGCCCACGCCCGGGCCGACGCCGGCAGGCTCGCCATCTTCCCCGTCGTCGTCCGTGCCTTCGCCGCCGCCGCCCCATCCGGTAGCGGCAGGGACGGGCGGGGCGTCGGCCGACGCTTCGGCCGCGACCGCCGGTTCCGCGCCCGGCTACCCGCCAGCGCCACCGGAGGCCTACCCGCCGGCGCCACCGGAGGCCTACCCACCCGCGCCGCTGGGCTACCCACGGGCCGCCGCCCGGCTACCCACCGGCGCCGCCGCCCGGCTACCCACCGGCGCCGCCGCCCGGCTACCCACCGGCGCCGCCGCCCGGCTACCCGCCCGGCCCGCCGCCGGGAGCCTTTCCCGCCGGGTACTCCCCGTCCTACTACACGACCGGTGTGCCACCCGCCCAGGCCTACCCCGGCGGTTATCCCGGTATCCCGGGCGCGCCGCCTCCGCCGCCCGCGGCACCGGGATACGGGGCCCCGCCGATCGGCGACCTCATCTCGTCTCTTGGTGCCCAGAGCCGCGTGATTCTCTCCAGGCTCGACCCGACCGGGTGGCGTCCGACGATCGCCGTCGCTGTCGTGATCCTGTCCCTCTTCTTCGGGATGCAGATCGTCGACGGCGCGATCCCCATACCCGGCGCCCCGACCAACCCAGGCGGCCCCGTGACCCCGTCGGGCCCGGGAAACCCGATCGTCGTGAGCAACAGCGTGCTGGTGTATCCGCTTGGCGGCTGGGCACAGGCGTCCACCCAGGGCACGAACCACGTCCAGCTCCAGAAGGGCGCGGTCGTGTTCGACCTGTACGTGTTCCCCGTCAGCAACGTGTCATCGACGAGTGCCGCGTCGGTCCTCGACGCGTACGTGCAGCAGTCGCTCCAGCAGAACTCGAGCCAGCTCCAGACCACTGCCAAGCAGCAGGTGGCCGTGAACGGCGTGACCGGTTCGCGGCTCGGCTACGTCGGGAATTTCGGCAGCCTCGGTGTGATCGAGGGAGAGGTCACCTCGTTCGTCCGCCAGTCGCCAGCCGCCGGATCAGTCGCCATCGTGGTCGACGGCTGGGCGACGCAGGGCCAGCTGTCCAGCGGCATCAACGAGATCGAGCAGATGATCCAGACGGTCGAGGTGCGGTGATGGGCGGACCGATGGACGCCGCGAGCGGCTATCCCGATCCGTCGTCGCCCGTGGCCGCGGGTGGACCCCCGGTGCCGGCCGCATATCCCTCCGTCGGCGGTCTCCCTGCCACAGCCGCGTTCGCATACCCTCCGACTGCCTACCCCGCCGGCCTCTACCCACCTGCCGGCCCCTACTCACCCGCCGGCCCCTACTCACCCGCCGGTGCCTACCCTCCCGCGCCCCCTGCCGGCTCCGCGCCCGCGCCGATCTGGGGTGGCCTGGGCAGCCGGCCTCTCTTCGGGGTCCAGACGGGCTTCGTCCAGGTCAGGCAACCGGCGTTCTGGCTGTACGTCGGGCTGCTGATCATCACGGCCCTCCTGACGATCTCCGAGCAGTCGCAGATCATCTCCGCGCTGCCGACGGCCTACTTCTTCTCGTGGATCCTGCTGGCGATCTGGGTCGTGCCGGTGGTCATCGCGATCTACCTGCTCGACATCTTCGAACGAGAGCCCCTGTCACTGCTCACGGCAGCGTTCGTGTGGGGCGCCGTCGTCGCCACGGCGCTCGCTGCGCCGACGAACACGGCCATGTTCGAGATCGTGTTCAAGCTGTTCGGCCAGGCCGCGACCCAGCAATGGGGCGCCGCGGTGAGCGGGCCGCCCATCGAGGAAACGTTCAAGTTCTGCGGGCTCGTGCTCATCTACCTGATCGCCCGCAATGAGTTCGACGACCTGTTCGACGGGTTCGTCTATGGCGCCATGGTCGGTCTGGGCTTCGCGACGATCGAGAACATCCAGTACTTCATCCGCGCGGCAGCGGCGGCCGGGGCGGGCGGTGACCAGATCGGCGCCGTCCTCAACACCTACCTCCTTCGGGTGATCTTTTCGGGCCAGTACATGCACATGCTGTGGACCGGTCTCACCGGCGTCGGCCTTGCGTATGCCGTCACGCGGACGGACCTGCCTCGGCAGCGCCGGATCCTGGTCGTCGCCGGGATGTTCGCGCTCGGAATCTCGGCGCACTTCCTGTGGAATTCGCCCTTCCTGAATTCCCTACTCGCCGGGAACCCGGGGCCGTTCGAGATGGTCCTGTTCGGTCTGTTCAAGGGGCTGCCGTTCTTCGCGTTCCTGGTCATCCTCGTCTACCTCTCACAGCGCCGTGAGGCTCGCTGGTTCGAGGGAGCGGTCGCGGCCGAGGTCCTGACGGGCACCCTGACCTCGGAGGACGTGGCCGAGGTCACCAATCTGCGGCGCCGATGGGCAGCGCGCCGCGAGGCGACCAGGTTCTACGGGCCGGCCGCCGGCACGCTCGTGGGGCGGCTCCAGCGCGAGGAGATCACGCTGGGGATGATCCGGGCCCGCGTCTCCGACGAGTCGGCACCTGAGCTCGTCCAACAGCGGGCGCTGATCCGCGACCTGAAGACGCAGCTGGCAGCGGCGCGAGCGACGCCGAGACCGGCCCCGCCGGTTCCGGGTGCTCCACCGCCTCCGCCGACGATGGGATTCCCTCCCGGTGCGGCACCGATGCCCGGTCCTGTCCCGATGCCCGGTCCTGCCCCAATGCCCGGTCCTGCACCACTGCCCGGTCCGGCACCGATGCCGGGTGCCGCTCCGGCCGCCTCAACCACGACCCCGGCAGCGGCGCCCGTCCGGGACGTCGGCGCCGATCCCGGCGCCGATGACGGGCGCATCGCTCACGGACTCGGCAGCGGCGCCGCCGGTCACGGCCGTTCCCGCACCAGCAACTCCTGCCCCGCCGGCCCCGCCGTATGCCGCCGCGCCGGCCGCGCAGAATGCCGTCCCGCCGGCCCCGCCGTATACCGCCGCGCCGGCCCCGCCGTATGCCGCCCCGCCGGCCGCGCAGAATGCCGCCGCGGCTCCGACCCCGGCGCCGGGTCCGCCCTCACAGCCCCCCGCGCCGACGGCGACTCCCGGGTGGCTGCCGACTCACACGGTGCCCGACATCGGGACACTGGCCTGGCCTGTGCCCGATCCCCGATACCCTCCGATGCTCAGCCTGCCGCCGCGCGCCGAACTCCAGGTAATCGAGAGCGCCGGCGGCTGGAGCCGTGTCGCGGCGGCCAACGGGTGGACAGGCTGGGTCGACGGTCGCCAACTTGTCCCACGAACGGGGTAGGGATCATCCGGAGGAGCCAGTGAACACACCCAGCAATCCCAGCGGGTCGCGCGCCGACTTCATGGTGCGACACGTGGAGGCGCGTCGCCGCCGCGACGCGGCCCCATTGGTCAGTGCCGAATACCGTGCCGCATGCGAGGAGATTGCGTCGATCGAGGTGGCCATCGCCGCGCTCGAGGAACCGCAGGCGACGAGCCCGGCCGCGCCGGCGGTGACTCCCGGGAACGGCTGATCCCCGATCGGGAGGCGCCAGGCCGGCGCCGGCAACCGGCAACGGATCGGGCCTTCCGCGCCGGTCGAGTGGTTGATCGCGCAAACGCCCGGGCATCGACGCCATCTCGTCCGCCCTTGCCGGGTCGGAAACGTTCGCCCTTACAGTGCGCCGATGGATCGCGGCGACATCCTCGGCCCGTGGCGCGGCGGTCGCATCCCGGACGCCTCCAGCAGGCGCTGCACGCGGCCGCGCTGGCCGCGATAGGGATCGAGCAGTTCAAGCATCCTGACATCGTCACCGGTCGGATCACCGGTGAGTGCCCAGCACACCAGCTGCGGCAGGTGGAAGTCCCCGACGCTGATCGCGTCCGGGTCGCCGAATGCGGAACGCGCGACTTCCGCGGCGGTCCATGGCCCGATCCCGGGCACCGCCTGAAGTCGCGCGCGCGCCGCGTCCGGAGCCAGGGTCGTCGCCGCCTCCAGCCAGGCCGATCGCTCCGCGGCACGGAGGATCGTCACGGCCCGCCGGGCCTCCAGGCCCAACGGGTGGAACGCATGGTATGGGAGGGCAAGGAGCCGCTCCGGTGAGGGCGGCACCAACAGCCCGCCGGGGCCCGGAGCCGGTTCGCCGTACCTCCGGAGGAGGCCGTGGTACGCCCGCCGAGCCTCGGTGCCCGTGACCTTCTGCTCGATGATCGCCGGGACGAGGGACTCCAGCACCGCGTCCGATCGCCCGAGGCGGAGCCCGGCCAGCCGCCGGTGCAGGTCTCGCAACAGGCCCTGCGGCGGATTGAATTCCTCCGGTCGGTCCTCCGACCCGAGGAGCCGGGGAAGGGATTCGACCGCCCACTCGCGCCCCGCGCCCCAGGCCTTGACCGCGTAGCCATCACGGTATGCAACGAGGTGGATGGTCGCCGGGCCGAGTGGTGTCCGCGACGCCCGCCAGGTGCCCGTGGGCGTGAAGCGCAACGTCGGATCGCCGGCCCCGTGGCGCAGCGGTGCAAGCGTGAGCGCAGGGCTCAGCAGCCAGGTCGGCCGCAGCCATGTCTCAAGGGGCTGGTCGTCCGTCACTGCCACCCGGCGAGGGCTTCCGGGGTTGCCGGCGTTCGCGTCACGCGGCGCCTACCCGCGTGGCGCCCCGGTTGCAGGCTCGTCCGCCACGTCCAGGTCGATCCACATGGGCGCGTGGTCCGACGGCAACCTGCCCTTCCGGGCGTCCCGATCGATCTCGGATCCTCGCAGCCGAGCCGCCAGCGATCGGGTGACGAGCAGGTGGTCGATCCGCATCCCGAGACCCTTGTGGAAGTTCCCAGCTCGATAGTCCCACCAGGTGAAGCGCCCCGGTTCCGGGTGGATCGCCCGGTACGCGTCGACGAGGCCCCATTCAAGCAGCGCCGAGAATGCGTCGCGTTCCGGCTGGGACGTGTGCGTCGTGCCGACGTACTCGGCCGGATCGTAGACGTCGATGTCCGTGGGGGCCACGTTGAAGTCCCCGCCGAGAACGATGTCGTCGGACGGATCGGCGCGTCGCTTGAGCCACGACAGCAGTCGGCGGTACCAGTCGAGTTTCGCCGCGTAGAACGGCGTATCGAGCGCGCGGCCGTTCGGCGCATAGATGCTGATGCACTGGATGCCGCCGAACGTCGCGGACAGGAATCGCGCCCCGTCGGCGTCGGGGCCATGTCCCTCGAACCCCGGCAAGACCTCGATCGGCGGCTCGCGGCCGGCGATCGCCACCCCGTTCCAGCGTCCCTCGCCATGGTGGATCAACTCGTACCCGACCATGCCGAAGGCCATGAGCGGCGCTGCCTCATCGCCGAGCTTCGTTTCCTGCATCAGCAGGATGTCCGGACTTCGCAGCGTCAGCCATTCCTCGACGCGGGGCTGGCGTGCCTTGAGCGAGTTGACGTTCCAGGTCGCGATGCGCACGGACCGAGCGTAGCAGCCCCGGCAGCCGGCGCGCCGTCAGTCCGGCGCTCCGTCAGTCCGGCGCTCCGTCAGCTCCGGCGCTCCGTCAATCCGGCGCTCGATCCGGGTCGACGAGCGTGCAGCCCGCGGCGCGACAATCCTCGGCGAACGCGGGAAGGGCCTCGTCGTCCAATGCCGAACGCCGGATGAGCGTCTGCACGCGCGCGATTCCCAACTGCCGGTAGCGCGCAAGGAGGTCGACGCGCGCTTCTCTCGGGATGTTCACGTGCTCGGACCACAGGTGGACGGAGAGGTGCAGGGTTGCAGGGTCTCGCCCGATCTCCTCGCACCGTGACCTGATGGTGGGCAACCAGGCCGACACTTCGTCGGGCGAGGCGCCGTCGAGGTTGAGTTCGTCGGCGAACCGCGCGGCCAGTCGCCACGTGACATGCTGCCCATTGCCACCGACCATGATCGGCACGCGGGGCTGCTGGATGCCCTTTGGAATATTGATCGCATCCTCGACCTGTGCGTGCTCGCCGCGGTACGTGGCGCGACCCGGTCCCAGCATCCGATCGATGACCTCGAGGTGATCGCCGAGGCGCGCCAGGCGTCCGGCCGTCGACGGGTACCCGAAGCCGTAGGCCAGCCATTCGTCGCGCTTCCATCCCGCGCCGATACCGAACTCCATGCGTCCGTCACTGATGACGTCGAGCGTGGAGATCATCTTCGCGGTCAGCGCCGGGTTGCGGAATCCGGTGCAGATGACGATATGGCCGATTCGCACACGCCGGGTGACGGCTGCAAGCGCCGCGAGGGAGGTGAACGACTCGAAGGTGATTTCGTCCGTCGGTTCTGGGACCGTGTGGAAGTGGTCAAACATCCAGATTGATTCGAAGCCGAGCGATTCGACCTGCCCGGCCAGAAACAGTGTGCGCCCCCAGGCGTCGCGCGCGTTCCAGCCGTCGTACTCGCCGGTCCAGCCCTGGGGAACGATGATGCCGACGTCCATTCAGCCTCTTCCTGTCAAATGCCCTGTTCGAGCGCACATGCGCACCCGCGCATGTCCGATCGCGCAGCCTGTCGTATGCTAGAACGTGAACGGACCGGGTCGCAGCGAGCGGCCTGATGATATTGCGAATCGAAAGGGAGCGGTATGGCCCGAGTCCAGAGAGTGGATGCCTCGTTGATGGATGGACCCAAGAGCCGCGGCGCAGATGACGAGCTCACCCCCGAGCAGCGCGAGCGGCAGCGGCAGCAGCGGCAGTTCGCGCGGCTGATGAGCCAGCTGGATGATGATCCGTCGATCGTATTCGAGGTTCGCCTCGACAAGGATGAGAAGCCCGTTACGGTACGGCAGCGACTCCTCCGCGCAGCGTCGGACGCCGGCAAAGAGGTCGCGGTCCGGAAGTCGCCCAATGGGTTCCTCGTGGCACTCATGACGCCGGAGCGGCGCTCGAACCGGGGCCGCAAGAAGGCCTCCGCCGACTGAGACTGCCGCACGCCGTGGCCGAGACGCGCCAATCGGTGCAATTGTTCGGGCGGCGTGATTCTCGGCCGACCCAGCGTGCGATCCGCTTTTTCAAGGAACGGCGCATTCCGATCATCCAGGTGGACCTGGCAGTTCGCCCTCCGGCGCCCACGGAGTTGCGGCGGTTCTGCGAGCGGCTGGGCGTCCGGGCATTGCTTGACACGGACGCACCGGCCTACCGTGAGGCGGGTCTCGGGTACCTGCGCATGGATGACAGCGAGGTATTCGAGCGGGTGCTCGGTGACCCGCGCCTGCTGCGTCTGCCGCTCGCTCGCTACGGAACGGAGGTGAGCGTCGGCGTGGACGAGACGACCTGGAAACGGTGGACGGCGAGCGGACGCTGAGTGCGCAGCCGGTCGGGCGCGACCGGGCCTTCCCCGCCGGCACCTCCGGGGCTTCCCCGCCGGCACCTCCGGAGGTCAGTACGGCGCTGCCGTGGTCCAGTCCAACGTCGGGTCTGTGAGACTCCCGAGCCGAGTGAGGTTGACGTAGTTCGAGCGAAGCGTCACGAGGCTGGTCCCATTCCGGCCGTCGTTTCTCAGCAGGACCAGGTCCGCGAGTCCATCGAAGTTGACGTCGGTTGACTCGACCTTGAGCTTGGCGAACGGCAGGTTGTCTGTCCCGGCGGACGTCCAGAGCGTGAATCGCTGGAGCGCCCCGGTGGGCTTGGCCCGCAGGCCGTCGACCCGCGTCCCGCCATTGAACGGGAAGACCAGGAACACGTCGTCGCGGCCGTCTCGGTTGACATCGCCCATCGTTGTCCGCAGCTTCACCGCCGAGAGATCCGGAATGTCCAGCCGCGTCGCGAGGGCCATCAACGGCCCGGTGATCGGCGGCGCGAGCGCGCTCGCGAAACGCACACCGGCAGTGCCGAGATCCTGTTGTACGAGCAGGTCCGCACGCCCGTCCCCGTTGAGATCAGCGCCCCAGGCTCGCGAGACCGACATGTCGAGCGGGCCATTCCACCACGTGATCGGCCCGGCAAATGATGTCTGGACAGCCCTGGTACGGAACAGCAACAACGTTGCGGTTGGAGGCGGGGGAGGGCTGCCGGGATCGCTCGCGGGCGGTGGATCCTGCAGCAGGACGGCCGCGTCGTTCCTGCCGTCGGCATTGAAATCCCCGGCCACGAGTTGGGCGCCTGCCACCGGCCTGCCCACATCGCCGGCGAACCATGTCGTGAGCGGCCCGTAGTCGGCCCCGTCGCTGACCGCAACGGACAGCCTCAGGCGAGTCTTCCCGGTCACGCTCAGCGTGAGCAGGTCGTCTCGACCATCACCCGAGAGGTCCACCGACTGGGTGCCGTCAAGCGATGTCGCGTCGATCGAGAGCGCGCTTGATCCCGCGACCTTCAGGCCGGTCGGTGGCACGGGCTCGTACATCCGCGGGCGCAGTGTCGCCGCGTCGATCGCCACGAGGGCCGAGATGTCGCCGGATGACGTGCCGATGATGTCGTGGGCACCGGGGCGCACGATCTCGAGAATTCGGATCGAGATACTTGTGCAGGATCTGCACGTACGTCATCTTGAACGTCTTCGCGCAGTAGAACACACTGTGCTCGTAGAGACGATACCCGTCGCGATCGGCGCCGCAGGTGTTGGACGTGCCCTGGCGATATCCCGTCAGGAAGAACCTGCCCGTGGCGGTCGACGACTTGAACTTGCGCAGCGTGATGCCCCAGGTCAGCGCCAGCGCGCGTTCATGAGTGGGCGTCGGCGTTCGCAACTCGGGTTGATAATACTGGTCGTTCGTATTGTCCTGGACGTCGTAGCACGCACCGCCGGCGTCGACCCCGCCCCGGTAGACGATCGTGTAATACCAGCCGTACTGCTTGACCGCGATGGAGGCTGCCTTCAGCGCCTCGAAGGGGTAGAAGCTCTGCCATTCGGCGCCGAAAACGGTCAGGACGTATGTCCGGAAATCGACCTGCTCCACGTGTCCCGCGTCGGGACCCATGGTCCGCAGGACGCGGATGGTCTGGGGCGGCACGAAGGTGCTGCGCCAGCCGGTGCAGCTCGCGTTCGTCGTGCCGTTCTCGACGGCCTGCGGTGCGGTGCGCGCAAGTTCGGCAGCGTCGGCGCTCCACGTGTCCTCCACGGGCATGGAGGGAAGCTGCCCGAACGGTCCTTCGAGCCTGTGCGACCGCCGGAACCAGGAGGACGACCAGGAGTCCCAGCAACACGGCGCCGAACCTGGCCGCCCTGGGTGGGCGGGGCATATGCGAAGGGTAGCGACCTGCGCAAGCCCCTGCGCACCCATCCCGACGCACCATTACCGACCAGTACGATCGGCCCGGGTCGGTCATGGGCGCTGGTGGTTGTGGGGATCGCCGGAGGCTTTCCGGGCCGCCGATCGGCGGCGTCGCCTCCCGGCGCTCGCGCTCAAGACTCGGCGCCCGGGGCCCGCTCGCGATCAGGTTCGGCCGCCCGGCCCCATGGGTGCGCTACGCTTCCGCGCATGCAGCTGTCGATCGTCGGAGCCGGGTACGTTGGCCTCGTGACGGCGGCATGCCTTGCCCACCTCGGGAACGAGGTGCGCCTCCTCGAACGGGATCACGCCCGGGTCGAGCGGTTGCGCCGTGGCGACGTGCCGATCCGGGAGCCCGACCTCGACGAGCTCATCGGCGAGGGGCTGGCGTCCGGGCGGCTGACGTTCGACGCCGATCCTGCCTCCATCCACGGCGCACGGCTCACCATCGTGTGTGTCGGCACCCTGGACGCAACCGGCGAATGGACCGACCGGACGGTCAGGGCGGCCGTGCTCGGAATCGCCGAGGATCCGGAGGCGCCCCGCGCGATCATCATCCGCAGCACTCTGCTGCCAGGCACTGCCGCCGCCCTCGCCGCGGAGGCCCGCGGCATCGATCGCACGGTCGAGCTGGCGTTCAACCCGGAGTTCACGCGCGAGGGCAGCGCCGTGAACGACTTCCTGATGCCGGACCGCGTGGTCTTCGGCGTTGGCGATCCGTCCGGCGCCGAGAGCCAACTCCTGTCCGACCTGCGGCGGCTCTACGCGCCGCTCGAATCCCCGGTCATCGTCACCGACCTGACCAGCGCGGAGGCCATCAAGGTCGCCTCCAACGTGTTCCTGGCCACGAAGATCACGTTTGCCAACGAACTTGCGCGGCTGTGCGCCGCCCTCGGCGCGGACGTCGGGGCGGTCGTCGACGGCATGGGCATGGACCGGCGCATCGGTCGCAGCTTCCTGTCTCCGGGTCCCGGATTCGGTGGCTCGTGCTTCCCGTCGCAGGCCCGGGCGCTCCCGTTGGTCGCCCGCCGCCTGGGCGTTCGAACCGGGGTCATGGACGCGGTGTGGCGATCGAACGAGGACCAGGCCGACTGGCTGCTCGACCGCCTCGAGGCGGCGGCCGGACGCCCGCTCACCGGGCTTCGCGTGGCGCTCCTCGGCCTGACGTTCAAGGGCGGCACCGACGATCTCCGTGAGTCGCCGGCCCTTCGTCTCGCGCACCTGCTGGTCGGTCGCGGCGCGGCGGTGACGGCGTACGATCCGGCCTCCACAGCGGCCGGCGTGGCGCAGCTTCACGGGGAAGGTGTCACGGTGGCCGCTGCCGGCAGTGCAGCCGACGCCGCCGACGGGGCCGACGCGATCGTGGTGGCGACCGAGTGGCCGGAATTCCGCCAGGTTGACTGGACCTCCATCGCCGCCCGGATGCGGGGGCGGCTGCTGCTGGATGCCCGGCACGTGGTCGACGTGCAGGAAGCCGGCAGGGCCGGCATGCAGGTCGTGGTGCTGGGTGCCGCGGTGCCGCAGGGGATCGCACCCGGCGCCGCGTGAGAGACCGGACCAATGGCCCGAGGGTTCCCCGTGGAGGGAAGTGATGCAGGTCCGGACCCGGCAGCCGAGCCCGATGCCGGACGCTGCGTGGTCGACCTGCACTCCCACAGCTCCGCCTCGTACGACTCGCCGATCGAGCCCGAGGACCTGGTCCGCCTGGCGGTCGAGGCGAACCTGACCCACCTTGCGGTCACCGACCACGAGACGATCGACGGGGCGCTGCGCGCCCGGGATCTCGCGATCCCCGGGCTGACGATCATCGTCGGCGAGGAAGTGCGATCGAACGCGGGTGACGTGATCGCGCTGTACGTCGAGACCCCAATCGAGGGCGGCATGAGCTTCGAGGAGACGGTCGACGCGATCCGGTCGCAGGGAGCCATCGTCGGGCTTCCCCACGGGTTCGACGCCTACCGGCCGTCGGTCGCCGTCGATCGCGATCGCCCGGACGAACTGCGGGCACTGGCACGCAGCGTCGACTACGTGGAGATCCACAACGGCCGTGTCACGTCTCCGCGGCCGAACGAGCGAGCCGCCGAGTTCGCCCAGGCGTACGGCCTGCCGGGAGTGGCCGCATCGGACGCCCACCGTCCGGTCGACGTCGGCCGATGCGCCGTTGTCCTGCGGGGACCGATCTGCTCGCCCTCCGAATTGCGTGCCGCGCTGCTGGGGGATCGGAGCCTGATCGTCAGGGAGCCGCCGAAACCCGGACCGGTCGAGCCGGAGCGCCGGGCACGGCTGTCCGAGCTGGTCGAGCGGCTGCGCCGACGCGGCTGAAAGCGGAGGGATTGAAGCGCGCGGGCATCTTCGGCACAGCGATGCTCGCGCTCGTCCTCACCCGATCCACCGAACCGCTGCCGGAACGCGGCTGCGCCGCCGGCTGACCCTGCGCGCTCCTCGTCACGCGCCTGCGGCACGCGTCAGGGCCGCTTGCAGACGACTCCCCGCGGCCGGAGGGGCGCTTCGCGCCGGGCGGTGCCGCGAGTCTCGGGTCCGGGATCGTCTGTGCATGAGAGTTGCGAGTCGGCCGGCGGCACCCGGCCGGGCCACGTCTGTTCGCCGGGTGGTGCATCCGATGTGCCGACTGGCCGCTCCTCGGGCCTCCAGGGTCGCCCGGCTGCCGAAGCAGTGCATCAGAAGCACGGAACGACCGACGCGGCGGCTGCCGGGGGACCCGGCCGCGCATGCCCTGGCCGACTCGCAACTGAGGTGCACAACGAGGTGCTGACCGGCTGGCCTCGCCGGTCCCAGCGCGGATCCGGTGTCGTTCGGTAGATATGGGTTTGGACGCGGGGGTCAGCCGCCCCGGCCCCGCCGAATCTCGTTCCGCCGCCGCAACAGCAGCCACGTCCCCAGGCCGATCAGCAACCCTCCGATGTCGATGAGAACGTCGGTCGCGAGCGAACTGCGGCCCGGGACGAGCGACTGGTGGAACTCGTCCGTGACTGCGTACAGCGTGCCCAGCAGGACCGTGAACGTCACCACGTGCGGGACGCGGAGCGCACGCAGCGCGCTCACGGTCACGAAGGCGAGGAGTGCATAGACCGCGAGGTGGCCGATCTTCCGCAGCACCCAGTCGGTCGTCACGTCCGGAGAGATCCGCGCGTCGCTCTGCGCCGAACCAAGGAAGATGAGACCGGCCACCGCGATCACGGGCAGCCATGGAGCGACGGATCGGGCCGATCGGGCGGGCAGGCGCACCGCGGCACGATACATGTCCGCGACCTCTCCGCGCCGTCG
Organism: uncultured Chloroflexia bacterium; assembly: GCA_963816905.1. Taxonomy (GTDB): domain Bacteria; phylum Chloroflexota; class Limnocylindria; order Limnocylindrales; family CSP1-4; genus JAFMJV01. The sequence continues at coordinate 281,028 of CAWFMQ010000003.1, forward strand.
GGCTACGATTACGCATCTCGCGATCCGATCCGGCGTGCCGGACATGCCGGATCCACCGTCGCCCGCGTCGCTCACCCTCCCGTACGAGGCACAACACCTTCCAATGGCGCTGAACAACCGGTCGGTCCTCGGCATCACCCTGGCGGCGCTTGCCGCCCTCGCGGCGTGCGGTTCCTCGACGCCGACGGCGGCACCGCAGACCAACCCATCCACGGCTCCGTCCGTCGCGCCGGTGACGCCTGGACCGGCCGCTTCCGCTGCGCCCGCAGAGACAGTGGTTCCCGCCGAGACGGTGGCGCCCGCCACGGCCTCGCCGCCGAGCGCGCCCACCCCGCTGCCATCGTTCCAGTTCACCCCGGACCCGGCCCTGGCGGCCGAGTTCCCGGGCACGATCCAGGGCGCACCCGTCGCCGTGGTGACCTACCACGCCAAAGATGTGCTGGCCACGCTGGCCGGTGACGAGCGGAGCGCCGCGGCGTTCGACGCGTTCCTCGCAGCGGTCGGACACCCCATGGACGACGTGACGCTGGGCACCGGCGCGGCGAACATCGGCGAGTCCTTCGCCGGGATCGGAGCCCTCCGGGTTGCCGGCGTGGACCAGGCAACGCTGCTCAAGGCCGCGTCGGACTTTGCGCTTGCAAGCCAGTCCAACCCGGCGAACTGGGCCAACACGCCGGCCACGGTCGGTGGCAAGTCCGTCGTCGTACTGACGAACACGGCTGCAGAGGATCCGGCAACGTACCCGCCGATCTACCTGTACGGGCACGGCGACACCGTGTTCACGATGGTCTCGAACGACGTCGCGGACGCCGTCTTTGCGGCGCTTCCCTGACCGATGCGCGAATCCCACCGCGTCCCGACCCCTCGGCGCCGCCGCGCCTTGCGTGATGTTCGCCCTTCTCGCCGTCTCGGCCCTGGCCGTGGCCTGCGGGAGCAACCAGCCGGCCGTCGCCCCGCCTCAGTCCTTCGTGCCCGACCAGTCCCTGTTGTCGGTGATGCCCACGACGATCCACGGCGCATCCTGCACGAACGAGGCGTACAGCCTGGCGCAGTTCGTCGGCCTGATCGCCGAGACGCCGAACGTGGCAGCCGCGTACCAGCGCCTGACCGACGCGGCGGGCGTCACCATGGACAAGATCAGCGTCGGCAGCGGCACGTGCAACGTGCAGATGGGCGGCTACGGCTACAAATCCCAGTACGAGGTATTCCGCGCCACCGGGACCACGGCCGCGGCCATGTGGCGCGGCCTCGTCGCAATGACCACGTCGCAGGGCACGGCGGCTCCCTCGCTGCAGGCTGGGACAGTCGGCGGGCGACCGGTCACCGCAGTGGTCGACGCGCAGGGAAACGTGGCCTATATCTACGAGTCCGGCGACCTGCTCTTCTTCTACCCGAGCACGAACAACGCGACGGTGGACGCGCTCGTCATCCAGGCGTTTCCCTGATCGATCGGCCGGCCCGAGCATCGCCGCCGGACGCGGCTCACCGCCGTCAGCGCAGCGGACCCGGCTCGGCCGCGTGCCACCAGCGGTAGAGGCGTGAGTAGTCCGTCTGCGCAACGGCCACGGACAGGATCAACAGGGCTTCATCGGTCCACATGAACTCCAGGGCCCCTTCGACGGCCGGCGCCGAGTAGCACGCAAGCCGGCCATCCGGAATCTCCGACGGGTTCCCGGCGTCATACCATGGCTGCTCGGACGCCTGCGAGGCGCAGTCTTCCGCCAGGCTCTCCGGCCGCTCTGCCGCCAGCCGCTCCGCGTACGCCGCGTTCATCGCCTCGACTGAATCGAACTGGAGGTAGTCGATCCGGTCTGCGGGCCCGGCCGGTGCGCAGGCCGCTGCCACGACCACGCCGGCATCGGGCACGGCTTCAGGGAGGCAGTTGCCTCGGAAGAGCGTCGGCACGTGGGCGAGCAGCGCAGCGATCGCCCCGGCGGAGGCTCCCGACGCGGCCGGAGTCGAGCCCGTTGCCGCCGGGATCGGCGACGGTGCCGGGGTCGAGGCGGTCGCCGGCGGTGCGCTCTGCGACGTCGCCGGCGCGGTCGAACTGGAGGCAGCCGATGGAAGGGGTGCGCCGGTCGGCCCGGGACCGCCACAGGCGGCGACGACCACGAGCAGGGATGCCGCCAGCGCAGATCCGGTCCCCAGGCGAGCGATCATTCGAACGTCCCTTCCGAGTCCCGGTTCCGAGCGTCACCAGCCGAAAGTACGGTCGCGTGCCGGGACTGTTGGCACGCTGTTGACACGCTCATGGACGGCATTCCGGATGCCGCCGGATCATGCCATCCCTCGGCGATCCGGTCCGGCTTTCGGGTGGCGACGCAGATCCCGCGCACCCCGGCAGTCTCGGGGCAACATCTCGGGACCTGTGGCCCTTGACCCGTGTGATAGGGATCCGGTACCGTCGAATGTGGATTGTTTGTTGCACCTAGCAACAAAGAAGCGCGGTGAGGGCCGCAGAGAGGGAACAGGTATCCGGCAAAGGGTTCCGGGTCTCGTTGCCGCTGGTCGGCAACGCCCACCCTCGCAGCAAGCGTGGCGGGGGTCAAGTGCAGTCGGGGATCGAGTGGGCCACGAGCGTGCTGGCCCGCCGATCCGAGGGGATCGCGCAGGATGCGCGTTCGAGGAGGAAGGGTTTCGCATGATCGGTAGTCACGGGCCCCGCAGGCAGGCGGGACGGGCCGTGCGAACGTTCACAGCGCTCGCAGTGGCCGGCTCCATGGTGTTGTCCATGGGTATCACGACGGCGGCGCCTGTCGCCGCTGCTCCCGGAGTGTTTCCGGCAGACTGTCTGCCCGGATCCGGGCACGTCTGGGGCTGCGGCACCCTGACCGACGCCCAGCTCCATCAACTCGTCGGCATGATGACCGTTGCCGAGGAGAACGGCTTCATCCACGGCGGCGGCAACAGCACGGGCGCCGGTGAGGCCGGCAGCGCCAACGGCGTCGTCCGTCTCGGCATCCCGAATCTCCACCTGACAGACGGCCCGGGCGGCGTCCGCCTCAGCAACCAGGAAACCTCGCTCCCCGCGCCGGTCGGCCTGACCGCGACCTGGGATCCGAGCGCGGCGAACCTGTTCGGCACGACGTACGCAACCGGCGCGCGTGCCACGGGCTACAACGACGCCCCCGGCTACGGCGACAACGCTCGCCAGGGCGAGACTGTCTGGCTTGGCCCGATGATGAACCAGGTCGTCATCCCGACGGCAGGCCGTAACTTCGAGACCCTTGGCGAGGACCAGAATCTGGCCAGCGCGATGGCCGTCCAGGAGGTCCTCGGGTCGCAGAACAACGGCATCATCGTCCAGCTGAAGCACTACGTCGACAACGACTTCGAGAACGGCCGCAGTTCCACGAGCGTCTACGTGGACGAGCGGACGATCCACGAAGGCGAGATGCAGGCGTTCTCCGCCTCCGTCGCCGCCGGTGCCGGCTCCGTGATGTGCTCGTACAACCGCGTCAACGACATCTACGCGTGCGGCAACGAGCTCGTCATCAACGACATCCTGAAGGGCCAGTTCGGTCTCCAGGGCTTCATCACGACCGACTGGGGCGCGGCCCATGCGCCGACCGACCTGATGCACGGGCTCGACATGGAGCAGTCGGGTAGCGGCAACCTCGGCAAGACGGTCGTCAACAACATCGGCGCGTCAAGCACCCTGCTCGCCAACAGCCCCGCGAGTGCGACCGTCATCAAGGTCCCGAGCGTCTCCAACTTCAACGTCGGTAACACGATCACCGTCGACACGGGCGCGAACCTTGAGTCCACGACGATCGCAGCGGTCGGCACCGCCACCGCGAACACGACGATCTCCGGCCTGAGCACGACGCTCGCCACGCCGGCCATCGTCGGCGACACGAACATCAGGGTCGCGTCGACCAGCAACATGGCTGTCGGCCAGACGCTGCGGCTCGACTATGGCGCCAGCCAGGAAGACACGGTCATCACCGCGGTCGGCACGGGCTGCAGTCCGCCACGACGCTCGCCGGCCCCTCCGGGGTGGGCGACACCAACGTCAAGGTCGTGTCCACGGCCGCGTTCGTCGTCGGCGACCTGCTCGTGATCGACGCAGCCCCGTCCAATTCCACGAATCTGCTCGAGCACGTTCGAGACGGCCGTGATCACGGCAGTCGGGACCGCCGGGCTCGCCGGCACCGGCATCACAGTCGCCACGCCGCTCACGTTTGCACACGCCAACGGCGCCTCGGCGCGCGACTCCGGGTCCGGCATCACCGTCGCCCCGGCGCTCGCCTCTGCGCATCTCATCAACACGCAGATCCGGACCGTCACCCCGGTCGGCGCCACCAACGTCAAGGTCGGAAGCGTGACCGGGTTCGCCGTCGGCGACACGATGGCCATCGGGTCGTTCGGCTTCCAGGAGTCGGTCGGTATCACCGCCATCGGCACGACCGGCAGTCGGCGGCACGGGCATCACCTTCGCCCCGGCCCTCGCCATGGCCGCACTGGAACAGCGAAGTCGTTGCCGATCTCGACCACCGGCACGGGCGTCACGCTGTCGGCCGCCCTCGCCGCCGCCCACCCGGCCGGCGCCCCCGTCACCGTGTACGGTGCCGGCAGCGCCCCGGTCGCACTGACCAACGACATGCCGGCCCAGCCCGCGTACACCGCGGTGCAGTGGAAGACCCGCTCGACGACGCCGTGTACCGGATGATCAAGATGCTGAACAACCTCGGCTGGCTCGAGGGCACCCCGTTCGGCACCATGTCCGCCGGGTGCGACGGCACCACCAACCGCTGCCACGCGTACCTCCCGCCGTCCCCACTGCTCGCCGACCAGACCAGCACGCATTTCGCGGCAGCCCAGAAGATCGCTGAAGAGAGCGCGGTCCTCCTCAAGAACGACGGGAGCCTCCTTCCGCTGACGGCCGCCAATTGGAGCGGCGGCAATCGCGTCGTGGTCATGGGCACCAGCGCGTTCCAGAACTACACGGGTGGCGGCGGCAGCGCCCAGGTCATCCCGATCGCGGGTCAGGTACCGCCTGCCTATGACTCCCTCGTCGCGGCGGCTCCTCCCGGCGCGAACATCACCTATGCCCTCGGCAACGCCGGCAACGCGGCCTACGAAGGTTTCGTGGTCCCGAGCCAGGGTGGCTCGGCCGCGCACGCTGCCTCGGCCGCGTATCCGACATCCGGCATCGACGCAGGCAGCGGCTTCCTGCGCGAGCAGACGACCTTCGCGGTCACCCCTGCCGGCTCAGCGGCCACGCATTGCACGGTCGGCGACCCCGGACGTGCGCCCCGGACCAGGCCGACCCACCATCGAATACAGCGCGAACAGCACGGCCCTGACCCTGCCCGTCGGTACGGCATGGCGCTGGACCGGTGCCGTCACCGCCCCCGCGGCCAACGGCCCGTGGGAACTCCGCGTCTGCTACGGCTTCATCGGCGGGGCCGCCACTGCATCGATCGTGGCCTCCCCGACAGGTGCCACCGAGGCCGGTAACACCGTGACGATCACGACGACGGCTCTCACACCTTCAGCGTCGGGCAGTCGGTGACCATCGCCAACGTGGGCGTGTCCGGCTACAACGGCACGTTCACGATCACGGCCGTCCCGAGTGCGACCACGTTCACATACACCGATGCCACGGCGGGACTCGCCGCGTCCGGCGGCGGGACCGCGCCGCTACCGACGGCTCCGTCCAGCTGTACGCCAGCCCGTCGGCCCTCCCGGCGAACCCGGCGAGCACCGATCGTGTCGTCAACGTGACGTCCGCGTCCGCCACCAACCTGGACGGCCCCGGCAGCTACACCAGCCAGTGCCACAACCCCGGCTACACGCAGCAGATGGCGCGCGCGACCGGCGCCGGCACCGACATCGCCAACGGCACCACCCGGAACATCGAGCTCCGCGCCGTCGCCAACGGCACTCGGGCCATGCGCGTCTTCTTCGAGTGGGCGCCCATCGGCACGACGCTCAGCTTCGCGACGGCCAATCGGCGCATCGACCGTCAGGGTCGGCGCACCACCGGCTTCGTCGTCGGCCAGACCGTCGCCGTTGATACCGGCGCCAACCAGGAGCCCGCGGTCATCGCCTCCATGCACCTCGGGGCCGGTGGCAGCAGCACCTCACTCGCCCTCCCGTCCGCCGCTGGGCGCCACGAACATCAAGGTCGCCAGCGTCGCCGGCATGGCCGCAGGCATGGCCATCAACATCGACACCGGCGCCAACCTCGAGTCCAAGATCATCGCCAGCGGTCGGCGGGGCAGGTGGCAACTTCACCTCCACCCTCGCCGCGCCCGGCGAACGCCACCAACGTGAATATCAAGCTCACCAGCGTCAGCGGCCTGGCAGTCGGCCAGACGATCGTCATCGACACCGGCGCCATCACCGAGACCAAGACCATCATCGGTCCGGTCAACGCGGCGGCATCTTCAACGGCACCGCGGGCGCCGGCGGCACCGGCGTCACCGGTGGACTCCTTGCTTGCGTTCAACCACGCAACCGGCGCACCGACCGTCGCCACCGCCACGGGCGTCACCCTGACGTCGTCGCTTGCCCTTGCACACGCGCAGGGCGCCCCTGTTGTCGACACCGTCACCGGCATCACGCTCACTGCGCCCCTCACCAAGGCTCACTTGAGCGGCGCCGGCTTCGCCGGCCAGACAATGAACGATGCGGTCATCGCTGATGCAGTCGCGAAGGCCTCCGTGCCCGGCACGACCCCCGTCTTCTTCGTCTACGACGTCGGCACCGAGGGTTCCGACCGCGGTGGCAACAACGCCGCCGCCGGTATGGTGCTCCCGGGCGCCCAGGACGTCGAGATCCAGGCCGTCGTCGACGCCAACCCCAACACCATCGTCGTTGCCATGACCGGAGCCCCGGTCTACATGCCCTGGGCCATCCCGCAGCCCGGCCACAACGCCGTCAAGTCCGTCCTCGAGATGTGGTATTCCGGCCAGCGCGGCGGCATCGCCACCGCGAACGTCCTGCTCGGCCTCGTCAACCCGGGCGGCAAGCTTCCCGAGACCTTCCCGGTCGACGCGACGCACTACCCGCAGTTCGAGACAACCTGCAGCCAGAGTGCCCTGGGCAGCGGCAATAGCGCGAACAACGTCGGCACCTGCTCGCTGTACCCCGGCGTCTACATGCCGGGCTTCCTCATGACCGCAACCAGCGGCACGCTCCACGGCTACCGCACCATCAACTTCAGCAACAGCACCCTCCAGGACACCGGCGTCAGCGCCAACCCGAGCCTGACCTATCCGGATGCGGCGGCCGCCGGGCTGCCCATCCCGACCACGACGGGCAACGGCATCTTCACCGGCTACCGCTGGTATGACCAGAACAACGTGGCCCCGCTCTTCGAGTTTGGTCGCGGTCTCTCGTACACGACCTTCGACTACTCCAGCCTGAGCGTCGGCCCCGGCACCGCCGGCGGTGCGGTGGATGTCAGCTTCGACGTGAAGAACACCGGCGCGGTTGCCGGTGACGAGGTACCGCAGGTCTACGTCGGCTCGCCGGCCTCCCCGCCCGTCGTCATGTCGGGCAACGCCCTCGCCGGGTTCCAGCGCATCCATCTCAACCCCGGCCAGACGCAGCACCTCACGATCCACCTGCCCATCCGCGCCTTCCAGTACTGGAAGGTCACGTCGCCGAACTTCGTGAACAACGATACCGACGGCTGGGCCACGGCCGCCGGCTGCCGCACCATCGCGGTCGGCGCTTCGTCACGCGACCATCGCATGCACGAAGTCGCCAACGAGAGCGGCACCGCCGGCTGCCCCGATATCACGGTCCTCACCCAGGACTTCAACCCGACCCAGTTCGGCAAGCCGGTGACGTTCACGGCCACCGTCGTCGGAGCCCAGCCCGACCCGGCACACGTCGCGACCGGCACCGTCCAGTTCATGATCGACGGCGTCAACATGGGCGCCCCGAAGACGCTCGATACGGCCGGCGTCGCCACCCTTACCACGTCGGCCCTGGCCATCGGCACCCACGTCGTGGAAGCCGACTACAGCGGCGACCCGAGCTACGTGCCCAGCAGCGCCACCATCAACCACAGCGTCAAGAAGCGCCTCGCCGCCACGACGGTGGTGACGAGTGACATCAATCCGAGCATCTACGGCGGCGCCGTGACCTACACCGCGACGGTCGCCCCCGAGAACCTCAGTAATGGTCTCCCGGTCACCGGCTTCGTCCAGTTCAGCGTCGACGGCGCGGCCAGGGGTGGCCCGATGCCCATCGCCGCCGGCGTGGCCACGATCTCCTTCAACGATCTGAAGGCCGGCAGCCGTGGTATCCGCGCCCAGTACCTGGGTGACGCCAACTACGCCGGCTCCACGAGTTCGTCCTATGCCCAGCAGGTCAAGAAGGCCACGCCGACCGGCAGCGTCATCAGCGTGCCGCCGACCCCCATCACCGCAGCGTCTCACCCGACCTTCACGGCGACCTTCGTCAACCCCACCACCGTGGGGAGCCTTGCTCCGGCCAACGTCCAGTTCCTCATCGACGGCACCAACATGGGTGCCCCGGTGGCCATCAGCGGCACCCCAACCGGCGGGACCGCGACCTTCACGGTCACGTGGACCCTGCCGACGGGCAACCACACCATCAAGGCCAAGTACCTGGGTAACGCCAACTTCCTGGCGGTGTTCAGCGCGCCGTACACGGTCAAGATCAACCCGTAACCCGTACATCCCAGCGGGCAGGACGTCCCCGCCGTCCTGACTCGCAACAGGGTCGCCCGGTCCAACCCCCGGGCGACCCACCAGCGAAGGCCCCCGCCTGACCCGGCGGGGGCCTTCCTCTTGGTCCGCCGCCCAACTCGGAACCATGAGCCACAAGCTCAACGTTCTTCTTGACCTCCGGCCCTTGACGGACGTGCTACGGCCCTCCCAAGGTTCGTTCCGTCCAGCGTCGCCCCGAATCCGGGGCGCCGCGATCCACGTAGGCTCGGACTGCCCGCCGCGCCGCGAGCGGTTGCCGGGCGTAGGTCGTTGCGGAGGAGAGAGGTGAGTGCCCGGGCCGCGGGCACCCACGTTGCGCCCCGACCGGAGGGGTCGGCGGCGCGCTGGAGGGAGAGCGCCCAATGTTCCGACGCGTCACTCGTGGAGTGCCTGCTCGGGCGGTGATCGCCCCGAGCCACCAGGAGCGGTTCAGGCTGCCGATCGCGTTGACGGTCGCCGCGGTCATGGCCACGTCACTCGCCGTCTCCGCGCCGGTGGCGGCGACAGGCGCAGTGCCGACATTCATCAACGGCCTCTCACAGAACGTCTTCTCGTCCAACTCCGCCGATTGGGTCCGCGGCGAGGCCTGGGTCCAGTCCAACTTCGACAGCGACAACGACGGCAAGCTGGACCGCATCCACATCGACATCACCCGGCCGCAGGAGACCGTGACCACCGGCCTCAAGGTCCCGGTGATCATGGAAGAGAGCCCCTACTACGCCAATCTCGGCCCCAGCCGCAACTGGCCGGTGGATCATGAGTTGGGTGCCCCGCCACCGGCCCGAGGCGTCGAGCCGTACTTCACCGCGGCGAACACGAGCCCGCTCGTCTCCAACATCTACGAGTCGACCTGGCTGCCGCGCGGCTTCGCCGTGGTGCATGCCGAGGCGCCGGGCACGGGCTGGTCGGACGGCTGCCCGACCTCGGGCGGCCCGAACGAGACGGATGCCGGCCGGGTCGTCATCGACTGGCTCAATGGGCGCAAGCCTGCCTTCACCACCCGCACGGGCACCGACCAGGTGTTGGCGGATTGGACGACCGGCAAGGTCGCGATGATGGGCACGTCCTACAACGGCACGCTGCCCGAGGCGGTCGCCACGACCGGCGTCCAGGGCCTGGAGGCCATCGTGCCGATCTCCGCCATCTCCGACTGGTACGACTACTACCGCGCGAACGGGATGGTCCGCGCGCCGATGACCTACCAGGGCGAGGATCTGGACGTCCTGGCCGACGCGGTCTACTCGCGGATCGACGAGCCGGCGCCGGGCCCCAGGACGATCTGCAAGCCGGTCATCGCGAACCTCACAGCAAACCAGGACCGGATCACCGGTGACTTCAGCCCGTTCTGGAATGACCGCAACTACATGAAGGACATCGGGAACGTCCATGCCGCGGTCCTGGTGGCGCATGGCAACAACGACTGGAACGTCATGACGAAGAACATGGCCCAGTTCTACCAGGCCATCACCGCCATGGGCGTGCCCGCACATGCTCTACTTCCACCAGGGCGGTCACGGCGGGTCACCGCCCGACGATATGCTCAACCGCTGGTTCACGCGCTACCTGTACGGCGTGCAGAACGGCGTCGAGAACCTTCCCCGGTCGAATGTCGTCCGCGAGACCTACGCGTGCCCGATCAGTACGACCGTGGCCGGTGACCAGACGAATGTCACAACCGTCGCCGTGGCGAATAGCAGCAGCGTACCGGTCGGCGCCGTGCCGTCCATCAGCGGCGTGTCGCCGAGCCGAACCGTGGTTGCGGTCCCAGATGGGACGCACATCACGCTCAGCGGCCTCGCGACCACGATCTCGGGCGCCAGCACGACGATATCGGGTGGTAACGCCGCCCTCTCGCTCCCGTCCGCCGCGGGTGCGACGAACATCAAGGTCTCCAGCGTCTCGAACTTCGTGGCCGGCCAGACCGTCACGATCGACAGTGGCGCCAGCGCCGAGGCCGCCGTGATCACGACCGTCGGCACCGCGGCCCAGACAGGCACGGGCATCACGCTGTCCTCGCCGCTGACGGCCGCCCATCTCTCCGGTGTCGTCGTCGTGACGACCACCGTCGTCGGCGCGACCAACATCAAGGTCGGCAGCGTCACCAACTTCGCGGTCGGCCAGACGATCAACATCGACGCCGGCGCACGCTTCGAGAGCGCGGTGATCAGCGCCGTCGGCACGACGGGTGCAACCGGCACCGGCATCACCGTGAGCGCACCGCTCACCATCGCCCATCCACCCGCCGCGACCGTGATGGGCCTCATGAATGCCGGCACGACGTACCTGCCGCTCGGCAGCGTCTTCAACGTCGCCGTCGGTGACGTGCTGTCGATCGACACCGGCTCCGCCGCCGAGGGCACGACAGTGGTCACTGCCGGCGCCGGCGGATCGACGACCCTGGGATTCGCCACCCTCGTCGGCGACTCAGTCGTGAAGGTGCCGAGCGTCGCCAGCATGGTTGCCGGCAAGACGCTGTGGATCGACACCGGCGCCAACCGCGAGACCGCGGTCATCGCGTCGGTGGGAACCGCCGGCGCAGCGACGCTCTCGGTCGCATCCCTCGTCGGCGGGACCAACATCAAGGTCTCCAGCACGACCGGGTTCACCCTGGGCCAGACGATCACCATCGATACCGGCGGCAACCTCGAGACCCGGTCGATCACGGGCCCGGTCAACACGAGCGGCAACTTCAATGGCACGTCCGGATCCAGCGGCACCGGAATCAACCTCGGCGCCGCACTCGCGCTCGCCCATGCCGCCGGCGCGCAGGTGTCCGGCAGCGGCGTCGCGCTCGCTGCCCCGCTCACGATCGCGCATGCCTCGGGCGCGGCCGTCCTCGGCAACGCGGTTGTTGTCACCCCGCTGGCTCTCGCCCACGCCGGCAACGCAGCCGTCCTCGACGCCACAGCTGGCGTCAACGTCACCAACGGCACGCTGGTTTACCAGTGCAGCACGACGTACCCGACGCCGTATGCCGAGTGGCCGGATCCGTCATCGGCCACCGCCACGTTCAGCTTCCGCCCGGGCGGGCCCGGCAGGGGTTTGCTGACGCTCCAGCCCGCCGATCCCGCCGGCGGTTCGGAGACGCTCAGCGACAACGGATCCATCGGCGAGTCGACGATCGTCAACTCGGCGTCGTCCGCCAACCGGCTGGCGTACATGAGTGCGCCGCTCACCCAGCAGGTCCGGATCAGCGGCACGCCGTGGCTGAACCTCCGCATGGCCTTCAGCAAGCCGCGGGCGAACGTCACGATCATCCTCATGAGCTGGCCGGCGTCCGGCAACGGCACGATCATCGACCGCGGCTGGATGGACCCGGAGAACCGCAATTCGTTCAGCGTGAGCGACCCGGTCACCCCCGGCACGTTCTATGACCTCCACTTCGACATGCAGGCGAAGGACATCGTCCTCGATGTCGGGTCGCGGCTCGGCGTCGTGGTGCTCTCGTCCGACTACGAGTCGACGATCCGGCCGGCCCCCGGCACGTTGGTCACGCTCGACCTGGCGCACAGCACGATCGACCTTCCGATCGTCGGTGGCACGAGCGCGGTCGGCGGCGCCTTCGGCGGCGCGACCACCACGACCATCGCCCAGGACTTCGACCCCACGCAGTACGGGCACCCGGTGACCTTCAGCGCGACGGTGGCCCCCGTGGTCACCTCGGCGGGCACCCCGACCGGCAATGTCCAGTTCAACCTCGACGGCGCGCCGGCCGGCGCCCCCATCCCGCTCGATGCTGCCGGGAAGGCGACCTGGGCCCCGACGACCCTCGCCATCGGCACGCACACCGTATCGGTCGACTACCTGGGGGCGGACTACTTCACCCCCAGCAGCAGCGCGACCATCAACCACGTTGTCAAGAAGCGCCTCGCCACCACCACCGCGGTGACGAGCGCCGGCCCGGTCGGCTTCAGCGCACCGTGGACCCTCACCACGACCATCGCCCCCGAGAGCGCCGGCACCGGCATCGCCCCGACCGGCACCGTGCAGTTGATGGTCGACGGGGTCGCCACCGGCACCCCGCTCCCGCTCGGCGGCGGCACCGTCACCACATCTGATTTTACGATCACTATCAGCTGCACCAGCTACCTCCACCCGCCAAAGATCATCTGCACCATCGTGATCGATCTGGAACTCCAGCGCGGCCCGCAGTGCCGGCAACCACGGCGTGCGCGCGGTCTACAACGGTGACGCCAACTACACCGGGTCGACCAGCCCCACGTACACCCAGCAGGTCAAGAAGGCGACCCCGACCGGCACCGTCACGAGCGATCCGCTCTCGCCCATCGCCTCGGGTGTCAGGCCGGCCTTCACTGCCACCTTCGTCAACCCCGTGGCGCCTGCCGGCTCGCTCACCCCGGCCACTGTCCAGTTCCTCATCGACGGCACCAACATGGGTGCCCCGGTGGCGCTCGATGCCGCCGGCCACGCCGGCTTCACGCCGACCTGGAACCTGCCCTCCGGCACGCACACCATCAAGGCAAAGTACCTGGGCAACGCCAACTTCCTGGCCGTCCTCAGTGCGCCCTACACGCTGGTGATCAACCCGTAACCCCGCACATCCCCGTGGGCAGGACGTCCCCGCCGTCCTGACTCGCAGCAGGGTCGCCCGGTCCAAACCCCCGGGCGACCCACCAAACCGAAGGCCCCCGCCTGACCCGGCGGGGGCCTTCCTCTTGTGCGGCGGTTCGCGTCGAGAACGCCGACATCTGGCCCTTGACTGGGGTGGCAGGGTCTTCCTACCGTCCGGCCAGTCGTGTCTGGGCCCGGCGATGGCGGCCCACGGGCCGCACGCAGTCGCCGCTCGACGGGCACGCGGCAAAAGAGGATGATCGGCTGATCCCGAGTGGGTGGGCGCCGGCCCCAGCCGGCGGTATCCCGGGCCTTCGGCCGGTTGGGTCGACGGTACCGCGGAAGGGGAGAGCGCGCATGTTCGGACGCACCGTGCATCGGCTGCCATCGCGGACGGTGGCGCCGATGGGCCACAGGCGGCACCGCAGGCTCGCCGCTCTCTGCGTCTCCGGTGTCATCGCCGCCGCCGTCTCGACAACCGCGCCGGTCGCGGCCAGGGGGGCCGTTCCCACTTTCGTCAACGGGCTCTCGCAGTCGGTCTTCTCGTCGAACCCGGCCGACTGGGTCCGAGGCGAGGCCTGGGTCGAGTCGAACTCCGACAGCGACGGAGACGGCAGGCCCGACCGCATCCACATCGACATCACGCGGCCACAGGAGACCGTCACCGACGGCCTGAAGGTCCCCGTGGTCCTCCAGGAGAACCCCTATTTCGCGGGCCTCGGCCCGTATCGCCCGTATCAGGTCGACCTCGAAGCTGGGGGTCGCGCCGCCGCCCCGGGGCACGGAGCCGTACCTCGTCGCAGAGAACACCAGCCCGATCATCAGTACCGGCCTCGAATCCGTGTGGCTGCCGCGCGGGTTCGCAATCGTGCACGCCGAATCGCCGGGCACCGGCGACTCTGACGGCTGTCCGACCACCGGCGGCGCGAACGAGATCGATGCCGGCCGCGCCGTGGTCGACTGGCTGAACGGGCGTGCGCCGGCCTTCTACCACCCGCACGGGCACGCACCCGGTGGTCGCGGACTGGACCACCGGCAGAGTCGGGATGATCGGGACGTCGTATCCCGGCTCGCTGGCAGAGGGCGTCGCCACGACGGGCGTCGAGGGCCTCGAGGCGATCGTCGCGATCTCGGCGATCCCCAATTGGTACGACTACTACCGGGCCAACGGCATGGTGCACGCACCGATCAACAGCCAGGGGGAGGACGCGGACGTGCTGGCCGACGCCGTCTACACGCGCGCCGACGAGCTGCCACCGGGACCGCGGACCATCTGCCGCTCGGTGATCGACGGGCTCGCGGCGAACGAAGACCGGGTCACCGGTGACTACAGCGCCTTCTGGAACGACCGCAACTACATGAAGGACGTCGGCAACGTCCACGCCGCGGTGCTCGTGGCGCACGGCAACAATGACTGGAGCGTGCCGACGAAGAACTTCGATGAGTTCTACGAGGCGGTCAAGGGGCTCGGCGTGCCGCACATGCTCTACCTCCACCAGGACGGGCACGGCGGCTCGCCGCCCGACGACATGCTCAACCGCTGGTTCACGCGATACCTCTGGGGCGTCCAGAACGGCGTCGAGAACCTGCCGAAGGCCTACGTGGTCCGCGAGAGCTACGCCTGCCCCAACAGGACAACCGCGGTCGGTGCCCAGGCCAACGTCGTCAACATCGCCGTCGCCGACAGCAGCACGTTCCACGTCGGTGACGTGGTGACGATCACGGGCCAGGCGGCACTCCGCACGATCGCGGCGATCCCCAACGCCACCCACCTCACGCTGGTCCCGTTGTCGACGACGCTCTTTGCCGCGACCGCGCCCACCGATCCCAACCCAGACTTCATGCGCGTCAACGACGCGTCCTTCACCAGGTCCGGCCACACCATCACGATCGACAGCGGGGCCAACCTCAAGACGGCGGTCGTCGCCCTGGCCGGTGCCGGCGGCGACACGTCGCTCGGCCTGGCGGCCGCGAAAGGCGACTCAACCCTGTTCGTGCCGAGCACCAGTGGGTTCGTGTTGACCTCTACCGTCTGGATCGGGGGAGGCTCGACCCTCGAGAAAATCGCACCGTCTCGGCGATCGGGACCGCCGGTGCGACGACGCTGGTGGCTCCTGCGTCGGTCGGCGACACCGTCCTCCACGTCGACAAGGTCGCGGGGTTCGCCAACGGCCAATTCATCACGGTGGACACGGGCGCCACCCGGGAGACCCGCAAGATAAGCACGGTCGGCACGGCCGGGGCGAGCGGCACCGGCATCACGCTCGTGGGCGCGCTGGCGTCCGCCCACGCCTCGGGTGCGGCGGTCGCCGGTACAGGCATTACGCTCAGTTCGCCGCTCACCTACGCCCATTCGGCCAACCAGGCGGTCAGCGGCAACTCGCTGACCGTCACGAAGCCGCTCACGAAGGCGCACGCGGCCGGAGTGCCGCTCACGGATCCCTCGTCCGGCGTCACCGTGGCCGACGGCGCGCTCATCTACACGTGCAGCGCGACCTTCCCGACGCCGTACGCAGAGTGGCCCGACCCCACCGACGGCAACGTCACCCTGAGCTTCACGCCCGGCGCGCCCGCGACCGGCGGCCTGTCGCTCGGGGCGCCGACCCCGACAGCCGGGACGGAGACGCTCACCGACAACGCGACGATCCTCGCGACCACACTGGCGAACGCGGCGTCCTCGCCCAACCGGCTGATCTTCCTCACGCCACCGCTGGGGGCGCAGGTGCGGATCAGCGGCACCCCCTGGCTGACGCTGCGGATGGCGTTCAGCCGGGCAAAGGCCAACCTGGCGGCGATGCTGGTGAGCTACCCGCCCGGGGGTGGCGCCGGCACGATCATCACCCGCGGCTGGCTCGACCCCGAGAACCGCGACTCCATCAGCGTCTCGACGCCGGTGGTGCCCGGGACCTTCTACAGCCTCCATTTCGACATGGAGCCCAAGGACACCGTGCTCGATACCGGCAGCCGGCTCGGCGTCATGATCCTCTCGAGCGACAACGAGACGACGATCCGGCCGGCCCCCGGCGCCCTACTGACGATGGACCTCGGCGCCAGCACGGTCATGCTCCCGATCGTCGGTGGCACGAATACCTTCGGGGCCGCGATCGGCGGCGCCACGACGACGGCGCTCACTGCGGACTCCGATGCCACGGAGCGCGGCCATCCCGTGACCTTCACGGCGACGGTGGCTCCGATCCGACCAGCAGCCGGCATCCCGACGGGCAGCGTCCAGTTCAACCTCGACGGCGCGCCGGCGGGACCGTCGGTGGCCCTGGACACGGCCGGGCAGGCCACCTGGACAACCTCGACCCTGCCCATCGGCGCGCACGTCCTGACGGCCGGCTACCCGGGCAACGACTACTTCGCCTCCAGCGGCAGTCCGTCGCTTGGCCACAGGGTCAACCCCGGCCCGCTCGACTACCTGCAGCTGGCCCCCGCCTCGCACACGATCAGCGCGGGCGCCAGCCAGGCCTACACGGCGGAGGCCTTCGACGGCGATGGCAACGACCTGGGTGACGTCACCGCGAGCACGACCTTCACCATCACGGGCGGCGGCACGTGCAACGGCGCCACGTGCACGTCCAGCACCGTGGGGGACTACACCGTTACGGGGATCAACGGCACTGCGACCGGCACGGCCACGCTGCACGTGACCGCGGGTCCCCTCGATCACCTCGTCCTCGCCCCCGCCACCGCCACCATCCCCGCCGGTGGCTCCCGGCCCTACACCGCGACCGGCTACGACGCCTTCAACAACAGCCGCGGCGATGTCACCGCAGCGACCACCTTCACGATCAGCCCCGACGGCAGCTGCACCGGTGCCGCCTGCACTGCCAGCCTGCCCGGGCCCCACACGGTCACCGGCACCTCCGCCGGCAGGACCGGCACGGCCGCCCTGGGGGTGACCGACGGGGCCCCGCCGACCGGCTGCGGCAAGCCGGGCGTGAGCCTCAGCACCGCGGTCGCGGTGGGCGGCACGGTCAAGGTCCACGTGAGCTGGCCGGCGGGCAGCGATGCCGCCGGCCCGCCGGTGACCTACCAGCTGTCGCGCAGCACCAACGGTGGCGCCTGGGTCGCGCTGGCCCTCGCGCCGGCCACCGTCACGAGCACCGACGTGGCGCTCGCCCCCGGCACGTCCACCTACCGCTTCGAGGTGCGCTGCCTCGATGCAGGCCGCCAACGCCACGCCCTGGTACGTCGGGACCTCCTTCACCCTCTCCCTGCTGCAGGAGACCTCGAGCGCCATCGCCTATGGCGGTGCCTGGACCCGCGCCGCGCTGTCGGGTGCCTCGGGTGGCTCCGTGCGCTACACCGGCACCGCGGACCGCAGTGCCACCTTCACCTACACGGCCCGCTCCTTCGGCCTGGTGACCACCAGGGCAGCGTCGCGCGGCATCGCCAAGGTCTACGTCGACGGGGTCCTCAAGGCCACCCTCGATCTGTACGCCACCGGCACCCAGGCGGCGCGCCTGGTGTGGCAGACCACCTTTGCCACCTCGGCCAGCCACAAGATCAAGCTCGTCGTCACGGGCACGAAGAACGCGAAGTCCAGCAGCGCGCGCATCGACCTCGACGCCTTCGTGGTGCTGCGGTGAGATCCTAGCCGGCGGAGCGGACCGCTCACAGCGTTCGAGTCGCGTCTGGGAGTCCTGCATCGCGATCGGAACCCGGAGCCGGCCGGTGCTTTCTCTTCTGGTTGTCCCGCAGGTTCCTGACTTCCGACCCTTGACGCGTGTGCTAGCAGCTTCATAGGCTGCCCTGTCGCCCTGTGGAGGGTTCTTTTCGGGGCGCGCGTCAAGGTCTGGACGGGAGAGTGGCCGTCGCAGACCGGTTCATTTGGCCGGTAACACCGACACGACCCGACGGTCTCCAGGCAGACAACGTGGGCCGCGCCGGTGTGTATGGTGCCGTCGGAGTGGATTGCCGGCGGCCCGGAAGCAGAGCTCGACGGCCCATGGCTGTTGAGGGAGGAGAAGAGCGAATGCTCAAACGCAGTAGTCGGCATCAGGCGGGGCGGAGGGCTCTGCCGACAGCGCTCGTTGCGCTGGTAATGGCGACGGCCATGATCGTGCCCGCAGCGTCGCCCGCCTTTGCGGCGCCGCCGACAAGCATCACGATCGGCACGACGCAGCCGGTGTACCTGGTCAACAACGGGGACACGGCGAATCTCGGCCTTGCCCTCACGACCGTTGGCGGGGCGCTTGACCGTGACGTCACCCTGACGGTGACGACGGGCAACGCCATCCAGGTCGGCGGTGCGGTCGGGAGCACCACGCTCGCTGGCAATACCACCATCGCGGGCGGGAGCAGCACCATGATCGCCGGCAGTACGACGCTTTCGGCGGGCAATACCACGCTTGTCGCGGCGCGGCCATCGGCGCAACGAACATCAAGGTGAACTGCCAGTACGAACTTCGCGGCCGGTCAGACGATCAGCGATCGACACCGGCGCGAACCTGGAAGTCGGCGGTCATCCAGACAGTCGGACGGCCGGCCCGACCGGCGGCGGCCTCACTCTCACCACGGGGCTCTGAACGGCGCACGCACGGCCATGGCCGTCATCACGCAGACGCTCGCAGGCGCGACGAACATCAAGGTGGCCAGCGTCACCAACTTCGTCGCGAGCCAGACCATCGCCATCGACACGGGCGCGAACATCGAGACCGCGGTCATCGCCTCGGTCGGCACGACCGGCGCAACCGGCACCGGCATCACGCTCACCGCGCCCCTTACCCTGACGCATTCCGGCGCGGTCGCCGTGGTCGGCGTCTGGCCGGCCGGCGTGTCCACCGTCAAGACCGCCGCCATCACCAACTTCGGCGGGGCCAGACGGTGAACATCGACTCCGGGGCCAACCTCGAGACCGCGGTCATCGCCACCGTGGGCGCCGGCGGTTCGACCACCGCCGCCGTCGCATCGTCCGCCGGCGACACGAACCTCAAGATCGCCAGCGTCTCCGGCATCGCCGCCGGCAACACGCTCTGGATCGACGCGGGCGCCAACCTCGAGACCGCCGTCGTCGCGTCCGTCGGTACCGGTGGCAACACCACCCTCTCGGCCGCCACCGACATCGGCGCCACGAATATCAAGATCGGCAGCACCAGCGGCCTCAACCCGAACGGGGCGATCACGATCGACTCCGGCGCCAACGCCGAGACCGCGACGATCTACCAGGTCGGCGGGTCCGGAACGGGTGGGACGGGCATCAACCTGTATGCACCCCTGACCAAGGCCCACGCGAGCGGCGCGATCATCACGGGCAGCGGCGTCAACTTCACTGCCCCGCTCAGCAAGGCCCACGCGGCCGGCGTCCCCGTCACCGGCCTTGGCCTGACGTTCACCGCCCCGCTCACCAAGTCCCACTTGGGCAACGCCGTGGCAGTCGCAACGCTCACCGCGGCAGGTGCGACCAGCTTCCCGGTCGTCTCGGTCAGTGACTTCGCGGTCGGCCAGGCGATCAGCATCGATCCGTCCGGCACCAACCCTGAGACGGCAACAATCGCCGCCGTCGGCACCCCCGGTCCCACCGGCACCGGAATCACGATTGCGGCATCCGCTCGCGTTCGCGCACACGGGTGCCGCTATCGTGCGCATCACGACGCCGACGGCCATCGGTGACACGGTCGATCAAGGTCGCGCATATCGTCGGCTTCTACGTCGGCGACACGATCCTCATCGACACCAGCACCAACCAGGAATCCCGGACGATCACGTCGGTCGGTACGCCCGGCTTCCTGGGCACCGGCATCGGCCTCTCGGCACCGCTCGCCATCGCTGCACAACGCCGGCGCCACGGTGACCGACACCCGCGTCCTGGCCTCGACCGCCGTGCTGGGCACCGATTACACGGTCGCGAGCATCCACGGTCACCATCCCGAACGGCATCGGTGTCGGGCACGGTCGTGACGCTTCCCGATCGTGACGCTGCCGAACGCCAACCCGTCTGTCGCCCTGACGATCAACACGACGATCGCCTGCACCGCTGGCTGCACCAGCCCGACCCCGACGCTCTCGTACAACAACGATCCCGTCGACGGTCGTCATCAACGCGCACGGCTTCCCGTATCTCGACTCGAGCCTCCCGGTCGCGACGCGCGTCGCCGACCTGATGTCTCGAATGTCGCTGTTCGAGAAGGCCGGCCAGATGGACGAGACGCTCCTCGACGTCTCCAACAACGGCACGACCACCAACAACAACTCCTGGAACAACACGCGCGCATGGGTGCTCGGCTCGATCCTGTCGGGCGGCACCGACAGCCCGCTCCCAACTCGCCCACGGGCTGGGCGGACCTGATCGACAACTACGAATACCGCGCCCTGGCCACGCCGCTCCAGATCCCGATCGTCTACGGCATCGACACCATTCACGGCAACTCCCACATGATCGGGACCGTGCTGTTCCCGCACGACATCGGCATGGGCGCAACCCGCAACCCGGACCTTGCCTACCAGCAGGGCGTGATCACGGCACAGGAAACCCGCTCCGCCGGCCCGCAGTGGGGCTTCGGCCCGACCATCTGCGTCGACCGCGACATCCGCTGGGGCCGCACGTACGAGTGCTTCGGCGAAGACCCGACCCTCGTCTCGCTGATGGAGCCCATCATCGACGGCATCCAGGGAGTCGGCACGCTCGGCAAGAGCAACGCCATCATGGCCAGCAGCAAGCACTTCGCCGGTGACGGCGCCACGCAGTTCGGCATAATGCCAGCATCGACGTCATGTCGAGCGCGGAGTTCGCTCGCGTCGCACTGGCGCCGTACATCCCGGCGGTCCAGTTCCACCACACCGCAACGATCATGCCGTCGTACTCGAGCATCGCAGCTCGACGGCGCGCGCACCTCGACCCTCATGAGCGCCACGGCGACTCATGAACGGGTGGCTCAAGAGCACGACCAGGCTTCGAGGGCTTCCTGATCAGCGACTACAACGCGATCAATTCGATCCCCGTCCCGTCGCCGAACCCGCTGCCGGCAGGCATCAACAACAACTATGCCTACCAGGTCATGACGTCGTTCAACGCCGGCATGGACATGGTCATGGCGCCGAGCAACCCGGACTTCAAGAACTTCGTCAACTACATCCAGGAACTCGTCCGTACGGGCTACATGACACAGGCACGCATCGACGACGCGGTCCGGCGCATCCTGACCCAGAAGTTCGAGTACGGCCTGTTCGAGCACCCGTTCACCGATCGTTCGACCCAGAGCCAGATCGGCTCGCCCGAGCGCAGGGCCATTGCCCGCCAGGCCACGGCCGAGTCGCAGGTCCTCCTCAAGAACGCCAACAATGTTCTTCCGCTCAGCAAGACCGCCAGGATCTACCTTGCCGGCAGCAGCGCGGACAACGTCTCCAACCAGCTCGGTGGCTGGTCCATCGGGTGGCAGTCGATCCCGACCGGTGACATTCCCGCCCAGGCGGCCACCATGACGACTATCCGCCAGGCTCTGACCAACGTCGTCGGGTCCGGCAACATCACCTACAGCGCGACGGTGCCCACCCCGCCGGCGGCCGGCACCTACGACGTCGGTGTCGTGGTCGTCGGCGAGACCGCCTACGCGGAAGGCAGCGGCGACGTGCCCGTCGTCCCAGACGCGACGCGCCGACCACGGCCGACGCGACGGCGATCAACAACGTCTGCAGCGTCATGCCGTGCGTGATCCTCGTCGTGGCCGGTCGCCCGTTCATGCTCAGCGACGCCCAGTTCAACCAGGCCAAGGCCGTCGTCGCGACCTGGATCGGCTTCACCGAGGCCCAGGGCGTCGCTGACGTCCTGTTCGGCGACCTCCCCTTCACCGGCCGCCTCTCGATGACCTGGCCGACCACGCTCGCCCAGGAGCCGATCAACGTCGGCGACGCGAACTACAACCCGCGCTTCCCCTTCGGCTGGGGTCTCCGCACCGGCACCACGTTCTCCACGAAGTCCAGTCTCATGGCGGCTCGCGCCTCGCTGGCGACGATCGTCGGCGACGCCCACGTGACCGCCGCCATCGCCGCCCTCGACGCGGTTCTCGCCGCCCCGGTCTGGAACGCCGACGGTTCACCGGCGCTCGGCGCCCAGATCGACTGGTGGCTGCAGCAGGCCGCCAACGAGCTGGCCCTCACCACGGCCGCCTCGTTCAAGCAAGAGGACGGCGTCGTCTCGGTGGCGCGTGACATCGCGCAGGCCGTCGTCGTTGCCGCCGGCGGTCCCACTGCTGTCACCTCGCCGCTCATCGGCGACTCTGACGTGGCGCTGCTGAACGGCCACCCGGACATCGCGGTGCAGAAGCTGTCGCAGGTCGCCGGCATGCCGGCAGCGGCCACGACGACCCGGTCACGTCCGATTTCGATCCCACGCAGTACGGCCATCCGGTGACGTTCACCGCTGACGGTGGCACGCCACGGATCCGGTCGGGTCACGGCACTCCTGACGGCAACGTCCAGTTCAGCATCGACGGTGTCGCCTCCGGCGCCCCAGTGGCGCTCGATGCGAGCGGCGTTGCGACGCTGACCGCCATCAGCAACCTCGCCATCGGCACCCACGCCGTGACGGCCGACTACCTCGGCCACAACGTACTTCCTGCCGTCGTCGAGTGCGGTATTCAACCACTCCGTCAAGAAGCGCCTCGCCACGACCACCGCGCTGACCAGCGCCGGCCCGGTCGGCTTCAGCGCCCCCTGGTCCCTCACCGCCACGGTCAGCCCCGAGAACGCCAGCGGCACCATCGCCCCCACCGGCAGCCTGCAGCTGATGGTCGACGGGGTACGCCCAGCGATGGCAGCCCCGCGGCCCGGTCAAGCGCCGGCGGGCGGCACGATCACCACCTCCGACTTCACGATCACCATCCAGCTGCACGTGGGTCCCGCCGCTGCGCTGCACGATCACCATCAGCTGGACCGCCGCGGGCGCCCGCAGTGCCGGCAACCACGGTGTCCGCGTCGTCTACAACGGTGACCCCAACTACACCGGCTCGACCAGCCCCACCTTACCCAGCAGGTCAAGAAGGCCAGCCCCACCGGCATCGTCGTCGCCGACCTGTCCTCGCCCATCCAGCAGACCGACCGGCCCACCTTCACGGCCACCTTCACCAACCCCGTGGCGCCCGCCGGCTCACTGGCTCCGGCCACTGTCCAGTTCCTCATCGACGGCACCAACATGGGCGCACCGCAGGCCATCAGCGCCGCCGGCGTTGCCACCTTCAAGCCCACCTGGAACCTGCCCACCGGCACCCACACCATCAAGGCGAAGTACCTCGGCAACGCCAACTTCCTGGCGGTGCTGTCGAGCGGTCTCAGCCTGAAGATCAACCCGTAACCCCGCACATCCCCGCGGGCAGGACGTCCCCGCCGTCCTGACTCGCACCCAACAGGGTCGCCCGGTACCAACCCCCGGGCGACCCACCCAGCGAAGGCCTCCGCCGAACCCGGCGGGGGCCTTCGTCACGGGAGCGGGGCACTCCGGGCCCAATCAGCGCGCGCTGCGCCCTCGTGCAGACCTGGCGGCAGACCTGCGCCTCGAAGGAAGCCACGTTCCGTGATCGGCATGATCGTTGGGTCGGAGAGGATCGGGTTGAGCGCGAGTTCAGCGCCGCCCAGGCAGGCCGCGACCTCGCCGAGTCGGGTCGGGACGATCTCGACGTGTCCTGCCGCCATCCAGCGACCGCCCTGGAACTCGGCCGCAACGGCATCGCGCAGGTACGGAAACACGCGCGCGAGCAGCCCGCCGATGGCGATCCGGTCCGGATCGAAGGTGTTTGCGAGCGCGACCAGACCGAGCCCGACCCACCGGCCGATGCCCTGCAGCGCGCTGCAGACGTCGGGATCGCCCTGCTGGGCGAGCGCAAGCACTTCGTCGATCGCATCTGCGTCGTTCGTCTGACCGCGGCCGCACTCCCGCAGGATCGCCTCCTCACCGATCTCGGTCTCCCAGCAACCGCGCAGTCCGCAGTGGCAGGGCCGGCCATCCGGTCGGGATCGGGAGATGGCCCACCTCGCCTGCGAACCCCTCCTTGCCGATGAGCAGCGTCTCTCCGACAAGGATCCCCGACCCGATGCCGACATCGCCCCACAGGCACAGGAATTCGTGGCATCCGATCCCGGACCCTCTGGTGAACTCCGCGAGTGTCGCCAGGTTCGCGTCGTTCGCCACGACCACCGGCACGTCGAGCTTCAGCATCGTCCGCAGGCGAGAACCGATCGCCACCTCGCGCCAATCGAGATTCGGGGCAATCGCCAACATGCCGCCTTCCCGACGCACGACGCCCGCGACCGCCACCGCGACAGAGAACAGGTTGGCTGCCGGTGGCGTGACGAGCAGCGACCCGGCCAACTCGGTGATGGCTTCGATCTCGGCATCGAACGGGCGCGGGTACCGGCCCCGGTACTGCCGCGTCCGGGTCAGGATCTCGCCGCCGAGCCCGACGAACGACGCAGCCAGCGCATCGGGAAGGATCTCGATCACGAGGACGACCGCGCGGTTCGGCGCAACCTGGACGATCGGCGACGGCCGGCCCGGCAGGCCGCTGCGTTTCGGGCCAGACTCGCTGGCAAGACCGCGTGCGGCCAGTTCTTCGACCAGGTCGGCGACCGTGCTCCGGTTCAGTCCCGTCCATTCCACGAGCTCGGAGCGCGACGAAGGGCCGGCGGTGTGCAAACGGCGCAGGACCGAGCTGAGGTTGCGCCGGCGCACGGCCTCGTGGGTCACGCCGGATGCCGTTCCCGCGGACCGTCGCTGCCGGACCTGCGCGCTCCGTTGCCCGAAGGCGTCATCGATCACGTGTGGTTCCACTCCGTGCGTGCCTCTCGATCTGGCGTCGATCAGGGCGATTGTCCCACGCCTCGTGGCCGCCGGCTGGCTGAGGGCCTGCTCCGCCCGCACCGGCCGCCGTCCCGGGACCCGTACCGGAGCCGCACCGGCCGCCGCCGCCGCCGCCGAGCCGCCCCGGAGCCGCCCCGGAGCCGCACCGGAGCATGCCGACTGGGCCATGCGCAATGAGCCATCTGTACCCTTCTAGGGGCGCCTTGGCGGGTGAGCGACGCACCTGAGCGCCGTAGAGTTGCCACCTTGGCCACGTCTTGGAGATTCGCTCCTGTCCGGAGTCGTACGCAGTCGGGCCGTCGGAAACGTCGTCGAAACCGCATGATCGATCAGCAGGAACGCGGTCGCCGGACATGCAACCGCAGATGAATCCGCGTCGCTGGGCTCGCCCGATCGTGGTCCGGGCACGTCATATCGGCCTCACCGATCGCGACGTGATCGTAGGGGGCTATCCCAGGTCCGGCACGACATGGCTCCGTTTCATGCTGGCCGAGGTCCTGACCGGGGAACCCGCCGGATTTGCCTCGATTGCCCAGGTCATCCCGCCGGTTGGCCACCACCGCCGTGCCACGGCGTCTCTTCCCGATGGGGGCCGTCTCACCCGCACCCATGAGCCGTACCGGGACGTCTACCGTCGCGGCGTCTATATCGTCCGCGACGTCCGGTCAGTGGTCGTCTCGTACAGGAACTACATCAATCGTGTCGATGGGGAGACGCGGGATCCGGACGCCTTCGTCGAGGACTTCGTCGCGGGGAACCTGGACGGGTACGGGCCCTGGCACCGCCACGTCAGGAGCTGGGTGGACGGACTTGCCGGGCCCGGACGTACCGGCGCCGTGGTCCGGTACGAGGATCTGAAGAAGGATCCCGGGGGAGAACTTGCGCGGATCTGCGACCTCCTCGGCATCCCCGTTTCCCACAGCCGGCTGCTCACGGCCGTCGACCACAACGACCTCGAGCACATGCGCGCGAGGGAGCAGGCGGAGGAAGGCTTCTTCGCCGACGGCAGGGCCCGTGACCTCTCGATTCCATTCGTGCGCACCGGGTCAACGACCGAGTGGGCGGCCGTCCTGTCGGAAGCGCAGCTCGACGGGCTGGAGCCCTGCGAACCCGTGCTCCGGGAACTGGGGTATCCGTCGCTGCACGAACGGCCGGTCGAGACCGAACGCGCGGGCGATCCGGTTCGGTGGCGATGACCGGGACGAACGACCGGCGTCCGACACGGACGGCAGGCCGCCGCCTCGGCGGCAGCGGCCTCGGCCATTCGCTGTGGACCAGCGTGCTCCTGCAGGGCGTCCTCGTCGTGAGCGGTGCGCTGGCAGCACGCGCGCTGGGCGTGGACGATCGCGGAACCCTCGCGTTGCTCGTGCTCTTCCCGTCCGTGCTCGCGCTTGTCGGTTCGCTGGGGCTGCCGTATGCCGCGACCTATGCGCTCGCCACGGCGCCCGGATGCGACCGGGCACTGTGGCGTCAGCTGCGCCGACCCACGCTGCTCCAGTGCAGCGTCCTGGTCGTCGTGCAGGCCCTCCTGGTCCTGGTGCTCGCCCCCGCACTGTGGCGCGATTACCCGGCTGCGACAGTCATGTCGCTCATCGCGACCCCCGCGGCGCTCGCGCAGGACTATGGGCTGGCCTTCCTCCAGGGCTGGCACCGGTACCGGGCGATCCTCATCCTGCGTGTGCTGCAACCGGGCCTGTACGCGGCGCTTGTCGTCGTCATCTTCGTCGCGGGCATGCACAGCGTGTTCGCCTTCACCGCAGCCTGGTCGCTCACGAACGTGGCCGCAGCAGTCATCACCCTGGGCATCATGTTGCGCACCTTCCCCCGGGCGGCTCCCTCGGGAACTCCCCCCTCGATGCGGCAGTTGACTCGGTTCGGCCTGGTCGGCCTGCCCGGCATGATCCCGTTCGAGGCCTTCCGGCTCGACCAGGCCGCCATCGGGCTGTTCCTGACCACGGGGGACCTCGGCCTCTACGTCGTTGCGCTGTCGCTCACGAACCTCCCCCGGTTCGTCGCACGCGGGTTGGCCGCGATCACCTACCCGAAGGTGGCTGCCTGCCCCGACGTGCCCAGCCGCAACCGCACCACGCTGGAACAGCTTGCCCGCGCGACCCTCGCGTGCGGCACCATCGTCATCCTGCTTGAGGTGCTGTCGGAGCCGCTGCTCCTCATCCTGTTCGGGCAGGAGTTCTCCGGCGCGCTGCAGATCACACGCATCCTGCTCATCGGCGCCATGCTCCAGAGCCTGCGGATCGTCCTGGCAGAGGCCGCACGAGGCCACGGCCGCCCCGAACTGAGCACGATCAGCGAACTGACGTCGTGGGTGACGCTGATCCCGGCGCTCTTCATCCTCATGCCGCCGCTGGGCCTCGACGGTGTCGCCTGGGCAATCGTCGTGTCCTCGGCGCTGAGCCTCGGAGCGCTGGCCATCCTCCTGGCATTGCGGGCGTCCACGCCGAGCCGCCGCTGGTACCCCGAGGAACCGGTTGCCGAGCCCGGCGCGATCCTTGGTGCCTAGCATGCGCCGCGTCCTCTATGTGATCCATTTCCCGTTCTTCGGTGGCCCGCAGAACCAGGCGCTGCGCCTGGCCGGGCCGCTGTCCGCTCGCGGGTGGGAGACCGAGGTCGTCTTCCCCGACGAACCGGGCAATGCCCCCGACCGACTCGCGGCGGCCGGTATCCCGCTTCGTCGCATCCGGCTGAACCGCCTGCGGGCTGTGCCGGATCCCGGAACGCAGGCGAGCTTCGCACTGGGATTCGCGGGGGACATCCGCCGACTGCGTGAGACCATCCGAGCGGTCAGACCCGATGTCGTGCTGCTGACCGGGATCGTCAACACGCCGGGGGCGTTCGCCGCACGGCTGGAAGGCGTGCCGCTCGTCTGGCAGGTGCTGGACACGCGGACGCCCGGGCCGTTGCGCCTCGCGCTGGGCCCGCTCGCGTCGCGGATGAGCGACTCGATCATGACGACCGGCCACGCCATCGCGACATCACACCACCTTGGCCCGCGCGGGATGGCCAAGGTCGTCGAGTTCTACCCGCCGGTCGACACCAGGGTGTTCCGTCCCGATCCGGAGGCTCGCCGCGACTCCCGGGAGCGGCTCGGCCTGCGCGACTCCGACATCCTGGTCGGTGCGCTCGCCAACCTCACGCCCCAGAAGGGCCTCGAACACTTCGTCGAGATGGCACGCCGCCTGCGCTCCTCCGGAACGGAGGCGCGGTTCGTCATCGTCGGCAGCCCCATGGAAACGCACGCCGCCTACGAAATGACACTGCGGGAGGCGGCCGCCGGGTACCGCGCGGCCTTCGGGGAGCCGCTCCAGATCGTGGACCCGCTGACCCGGCCGGAACGCTGGCTCAACGCGTTCGACATCTTCGTGCTCTCGTCCGTACCCCGCTCCGAGGGTGTTCCGACGACGGTGCTCGAGGCGATGGCCACAGCAGTGCCTGTGGTCGCGACGGACGTCGGCGCCACGTCGGAAGTGGTGTCGAACGGGCGAACCGGGTACGTCGTGCGGCCCGAGGACCCGGGGGCGCTGGCGGAGATGGTCGGGCCGCTCGTTGGGGACGAGGCTCGCCGGCGGGCATTTGGCGAGGCCGCCCGGAGGATCGCCGTCGCCGAGTACGATGTGGAGCGCTGCGCGGACACGCACGTCCGAGCGTTCGAGGGCGCCATCCGGAACGAGGCCCGGCGTCGTCGCCCAACTGCGAGGGGACAGCGGTCATGAACGTCGATCTCAGCCGACCGTCGCGGCGAGGGTACCGGCCGGGCCGGCCATTCGCGGTTCGCGCCGCATGGCTGATCGTGGAGGCCCTCGTGTTCCTCAACCCGCTGGTCACCAACTATGGGTTCAAGACGTTCCTGCTCCGCGCGTTCGGCGCACGCGTGGGCCGGGGCCTGGTGATCAAGCCGAACGTCCATATCAAGTACCCCTGGCACCTGGCCATCGGCGACCACGTCTGGCTCGGCGAGCGATCCTGGATCGACAACTTCGTCCTGGTGCGGATCGGGTCCAATGCCTGCATCTCCCAGGGCGCCTACCTCTGCACCGGCAACCACGACTGGAGCGACCCGTCCATGGGCCTCATGGTCCGGCCGCTCGTGGTGGAAGACGGTGCGTGGGTGGCAGCGTTCGCCCGCGTCGCGCCCGGCGTCACGGTCGGCCGGCAGGCCATCGTGACGCTCGGCTCCGTCCTGCTGGATGACGCGGAGCCGAACGGCATCTACCGCGGGAATCCGGCCAGGTTGGTTGGAACGCGCACGATCGGCCCTCGCCCGGCCGCCTCCGAGCTTCCGTGATGGTCGACACCGCGTACGGGCCCAACTTCTTCATCGTCGGCGCGCCGAGGTGCGGCACGACGTTCCTCTACGAGACGCTTCGACGACACCCCGACGTGTTCATGCCGGAACGGAAGGAGCCGGGACACTTCTGCCCCGACCTCGACACGGGCACCGCCGCCGACTCCGTCTTCTTCGTCCGGGAGCTCGACGCCTACCTGGGCCTCTTCAGGGGGGGTGAGGGCTGCCGGCTGCGCGGCGAGGCGACCACCTGGTACCTGTTCTCCCCGGCGGCGCCGGGCCTGATCCACCAGTTCGCCCCGGACGCGCGCATCGTCGCCATCCTGCGGGACCCCGTCGACATGATGGTCTCGCTGTACCGGTGGCGGCGCATCGACGGCGCCGAATCGTCGGAGACGTTCGAGGCCGCGCTCGCCGCCGAGGAGGGACGGCGGAACGGACGCAATCTCCCGCCGAGGGCGCGGCTGATGGCGGCCTACCAGTATCGAGACGCCGCGCACTTCGGCCGACAGGTCGGCCGATACCTGGACGAGTTCGGACGGGACCAGGTGCGGGTCCTGGTCCTGGAGGACCTGCGAGGGGATGGGCAGGCTGAGGTGATCCGCGGACTCTGCGAATTCCTGGGCCTCGACCCGGATCTCCTGCCGGCGCCCCCGACCGAACCGGTGAATGCCGTTTACGCTCCGCGCATCGGGCGCCTGGCGCAGCTGTACTACGCTCCCACCCTTGTGCACGCGGTCCGCCGCTTCGTGCCCAGGCCGGTCTACCGGCCGATCCGCAGGGCAGCGGACAGGCTGAACAACCGGGCGCCGGTGGGCGTGACTATCGACCAGGCACTTCGAGCCCGACTGCGGTCGGAGCTGGACGACGACATCCGACAGCTCGGACGATTGCTGGGCCGCGATCTCTCGGAGGTGTGGCCGTGAGGCTGACGCATACGGGGCGACCGCGCCGGCGACGCGCCGCCGGCGACACCTTTGGCCCTCGCGCCCGGAGGTTGGCAGCGCGATGACGGCCGCCGTTCGGGACCTGAACATCACGAGACCGGGCACGGTCGTGCTCGTCGGCCTGTCCATGGCCGGCATCGCCGGGTTGGCGCTCGCCGCGCTCCAGTTGTCGCCGGAGTTGCTGATGGTCCTGGCCATGGCCGCCATCGCCATCGTTCCGCTCGTGGTCAAGGCCTACAACGGAACCTTCGACCCGTTCGAGCCGCTGTCGATCTCCTCGGCGGCGATCCTGCTGTTCTTCGTCGTGCGACCGCTGTTCGACATGGCGTCCGGGGACTTCCTGTGGGCGGCAACCGACGTGTCCCAGTGGATTCCCACCGCAATGTGGGCCACGCTGCTCGCCGTCGCCTCCTTCACGGCGGGCTACCTCATCGTTCGCCCGGTCACGAGGTTCTTCCCTGAACCACCGGCAGAGGTCACCGACAGCGGCCTGCTCTTCTGGGGCACGATCCTCACCGGGGTCGCCATCGCCGGACTCGTGGCGGCGGCGACGTTGAACGGGGGCCTGGCGACGCTGCTCGCGAACCGGGCGGACACCGACCGCAGCCTGACCGTCAACATCCCGTTCTTCTCGGTCGCGACACTCGTGTCGATCCCCGTGCTGTTCCTCCTCGGTCGTGTGCGGGGGGGCGGCAGGACGCTGGCGCGACCGATGATGCTGATCGCGCTGGTGATCCTGCTGATCGGTGCCATTCCGAAGGGTGACCGGCGCGAGCTGCTCCCACTCATGGCCGCGATCATCGGCTACTGGTACCTGGTGCGTGACCGGCGCCCCAGCCTGCTCGCCATGTCAATCGTCGTGATCGCCTCCTTCTTCCTGATCGTCTCACCGTTGCGCATCACGAGGGTGTCGAGCGAGGACTACGTGTCCGCGGTGGTGGACGGTGTGAAGGACGCCCCGGGTGCCATCACCCAGTTTTTCGTGGTCCAGGACACCGCGATGCTCAACAGCGTGGCACTCGGGATCGGCAACATCGGTGACAACCAGCTTGTTCCGCTCCAGGGTGGGACGTCGATGCTCTCGGAGACGGTGCTGCTCCCCGTCCCGCGGGCGATCTGGGCGGCGAAGCCCGAACCCATCCGCACGCTGCTGATCGAGCGGCTGTACGGGTACGGTGCGGGCCGATGCGTCTCGCTGTGCCCGACGTTCACCGGCGTCGTCAGCATGTACGCCGACTTCGGGCTTCCCGGAGTCGTCATCGGCGGTTTCGTCATCGGTGCACTCTTCCGCGCGTGGTACGGGTGGTACCAGCGCTGGCGTGACCGATTTATCGCCCAGGCCGCATTCGCCACGATGATCCTCACGCCGGTCTGGCTCTGGTGGAACGACGTCGGGCGGACGATCAGCGACTTCTTCACGCTCGCGGCGCCGGTCATCATCGTCGGCATCCTCGCCGCCCGCCGTGACCGCGTCGTCGAACAACGAGAGGCTCCGCAACCTGCTGCAGCATCGCCCTGATCGTCGCCACGGGCGGTGCGGAACGATGGCGCCGGCCGGTCGGCCGTGACCTTCGCCACCGCGTTTCCGGGACCTTCGCCTCTGTTACCGTATGCCGACCGCGCCAATCCTAGGATCCGGGTGAGTTTCACGTGCCCATGACATCCGAACCCGATGCGTCGCGTCGGGACGCCACCTGGCACAGGTAG
This sequence comes from uncultured Chloroflexia bacterium, assembly GCA_963816905.1. Taxonomy (GTDB): domain Bacteria; phylum Chloroflexota; class Limnocylindria; order Limnocylindrales; family CSP1-4; genus JAFMJV01. Next base: position 313,044 of record CAWFMQ010000003.1, read on the forward strand.
GCACGGCTGCGATCAATCCGAAGCGGCACCCTTCGCCCGAAGGGAGCATGCCGGCCTCGGTCGATGACGGAACTGAGCGACATGGTGTGGAGAGGGAACGGCGGCCGCGGTGGACGGCCCGCTCGCTCGGGACGGCGGGCCGCACGAACGCGCGCCTTCTCAGTGACGGGACCGGAGCGGTGAAGCGATGATCCGACGGCACACCGGGATGCTCCGGGCAATGCTGATGGTCGCCGATGCGGCGGTCGCCCTCGTCGCGGCGGTCTTCGTTTCCGAGCTGCGCTTCCCAGGACCCTGGTTGCCGGTCTTCCAGCGCGTGTTCTCACCGGCGTGGGTGCCGTTGATCGCCTACGCCCTTGCCTGGGTGGCCATCCTGTTCGTGGAGGGGCAGTATCGACTGCGCGTCCGCTGGTCGATCCGCAACGATGCTGTCGGCGTGATGCGCTCGGCGATGTGGCTGACCTTGCTCACGTTCACCGTCCTGTTCCTCACCAACAACGACGACGTGAGCCGGTCTTACCTGGTCCTTCTCTTCCCCACGCTGGCGATCGCGACGCTTGCCACGCGTGCCGCCATGCGAGGTCTGTTCATGTGGCTGCGGGCACGCGGCCGGAACAGCTGCTTCGTGCTCGTACTGGGGACAGGGCCGCGAGCGACCGAATTCGCGCGCCAGGTCGAGAAGCATCCCGAGCTGGGCCTTCGCATCGTCGGGTTCCTGGGCGATCGGCCGAACCGCCGGCTGTCGAACCGCTGGCAGTACCTCGGGAGGCTCACGGAGCTCCAGCGCGTTCTCCACAGCCGGGTCATCGACGAGGTGGCGATCTGCTTCTCCGCCGGAGACTGGGGCCTCGTGGAGTCGCTGGCGCAGCTGTGCGAGGACGAGGGCAAGATCGTGCGGATCCCTCTCGAGATCCCGCAGTTCGGCACTGCGCGTCGCTTCATGGAGGACCTCGACGGGCTGCCGGTCCTCTCCTTCGTCAAGGGTCCCGACCGCGAGCTCGCGCTTGCGGCGAAGCGGATCATCGATGTCCTTGCCGCCGGGCTGGCGGTGGTCCTGCTGTCCCCGCTGCTGCTGATCGTCAGCATCTCGATCCGGGTTGCGGATGGGCGGCCCGTGCTCTTCTCCCAGGAGCGTGTGGGTCTCCACGGCCGGCGCTTCAAGGTGTACAAGTTCCGGACGATGGTGCGGGACGCGGAGCGTCGCACCGCCGAGTTGGAGTGCCTCAACGAGGTCCACGGGTGCGCATTCAAGGTCACCGACGACCCGCGGATCACGCGCCTTGGCAGGATCCTGCGTCGAACGAGTCTGGATGAGCTGCCGCAGCTGTGGAACGTCCTGCGTGGTGACATGAGCATCGTTGGCCCGCGGCCGCCCCTGCCGCACGAGGTGGAAGAGTACGACATCTGGCATCGTCGCCGGCTGTCGATGAAGCCGGGCATGACGGGTCTGTGGCAGGTCCAGGCCCGGCGCGATCCCGAGTTCGATCGGTGGGTGGAGAAGGATCTTCGAGTACATCGACCGGTGGTCGCTGTGGCTGGATGTCAAGATCGCGGCGATGACCATCCCCGCGTTGATCCGTTCAGAGGGCCGCTGAACCCACCTGACCGCGCCTTCGGGGCCGACCCTTCGCGTGCGACCCTTCGCCGACACCCGACCCCGTCGTCCTGAGCCGCAGCCGCCCGGCCAGGCCCGGCCACCGGCCGGGATCCAGGAGGCGGGCTCCGGACACAGGCGGTCTCGAGCGCGCAGTACGGCCAGGTTGGGAGTTGCGGCGCGACTCCGGTGCGAACCTGCGCGGGCTCGCACCGGGAGGGCTCGCTCGATCTCGATCGGGGGAGCGATCAGCGGGCTGCTGCCTCCGGCGCGGCGGGCTTGCTGCCGCTCTTGCCCGAGCTCGACGAGTACTTTCCGTAGTACTGGTACTGGTAGTAGTAGTAGTAGTACCCGGTGTTGCCGCGTTCGGAGAGGCGGTTGATCGATGCGCCCAACAGGCGGGCACCGACTCGATCCAGCGTCTCGCGGGCCTGCCGCACGGCGCCCTTCCGGGTGCGTCCCCCGTCGATGACGAGAAGCGCCCCATCCGTACGCGAGGCGAGGAGCGCGGCGTCTGTCACGACCTGCAGCGGCGGGCTGTCGACGATGACGATGTCAGAGCTCGCCTCCAGGTGGGCAAGCACTTCCTTCATGCGATTCGACGCAAGCAACTCGGCCGGGTTCGGAGGCAGCGCACCGGTGGTCACGACCTTCAGCCCCGGTACGGGTTCATGAGCGACGTCGTCGATCGTGACCGTGTCCGACCGCAGGAGATTGGTGAGGCCGAAGGAGTTCGGGAGGTCGAAGACCCGGTGGACTCCGGGACGCCGGAGGTCGGAGTCAAGGAGGATGACCCGTTTGCCGGTCTGCGCGAACACGACCGCCAGGTTGGCGGCGATCGTGGTCTTTCCCTCGGACGGCACGGCGCTCGTGATCAGGATCGTCCGGAGCGGCTTGTCCACGCTCGCGAACTCGAGGTTCGTCCGGAGCGTCCGGAAGCCCTCGGTGGCAGGGGATCGCGGGTCGTTCACCGTGGTGAGGTTGTACTCGACGTCTCGCTCGCTCCTCATCCTGACGATGGCGCCGAGCGTGGACACGCCGGTGACCTCAGCCACGTCGTCGGGTGATTTCACGGTGTCGTCGAGGTACTCGGCGAGGAACGCGATACCGAGCGCGATGATCAGGCCGAGTAGGACGGCCAGGGCCGTGTTCAGGAGGACACGGGGACCTGACGGTGTCTGGGGAGGGATCGCAGGATCGACCTGGCTCACGCTGGTGACCGCGGACGCCGCCTGGATCTGCAGCAACGTCGCGTAGACGGTCCGGTCCTGCGCGAGGCGTGTCTGGTCGTCCTTGAGCTGCTGCTGCTGGTCGGTGGTCAGGCCGGTCGCGGGCAGCGACGCGATGTCCTTCTGGATCGCGGCGATGTCATCCTGCATCTGGGTCAGCTGGGCCTTGGCGAAATCCACGGTGCCGGCCAGCTGGCCCGCCATGGCCGGCGCCGTCCTGACGAGTTGGTCCGCGATTGTGTTGGCAATTGCCGAGGCAGTGTCCGGGTTGCCGTCGACCACGGTGATGTAGACGAAGTTGTTGTTCTGCGGCGCCTGGGTCGTGATCCGGTTCCGGAGTTCGTCGGGTGTGGTCGGGATACCCTTCGTGGTCTCGAGCCCCAGTGATTTGATCACGGTCTGCAGGATCGGTCGGGTCGTCGCCATCGTGGCGTAGGTCTGCGACAGCTTCTGGGACGCCAGCAGCTGGTTGTAGTCTGAGCTGATCTGGGCGTCGGACGCGGACTGGCCGACGACCAGCACGGCCTTCGCCTCGTACGTCTTGGGCAGGCTGCTGCTGACGAGGAAGGCCGTACCGCCCGCCAGCAGCATGCAGGCGACGATGAGCCAGGCCCAGTGGCGGATGACGGCGAGCTGTCGGCGAAGGTCCATTGGTTCCCCAGCTTATCGACTTCGGTACGTGATGGTGAGCGTGATGTCCTGGGTCAGCGTCCCGCTGTAGGTGGCAGCCGCGTTTGTCGAGACCATGCCCGCGGAGGTGCCGGTGATGATGGTACCGTCCGGCGCCGTGACATGGACGGTAATCGGTTCCGGGGTCATCCCGGGTTGCTTCTGGATCGTGAGCTGATAGGTCGGGTCGCCGTGCTCGATGTCAACCGGATAGGGTGAGATCCACCTGTAGGTGAGATCCGCGCTGCCCGGTGGCACCAGGAGGTAATTCGCGAACACGGTGCGCCCGAACTCGGACGTGATCGCCTCAGCGCCACCGACCTGCGCCACGACGCCGCCAATGACGCTCTGCAGCCGGCTCCGATCGGGTGCAATGACGCGCGTGTATGTGCCGTAGATGCCGAGCGGGCTCATGCTGTAGGAGCGGAGGGCGGTCGCGATGTCGGTGTTCTCACCTGCGTCGTTCTGCCAGGTCAGCTTCAGCGTGTTGACCGCGTTGCCATACCTGTCGATCTGCACGTCCAGGTTCGTGGTGCGCTTGACGAGGAGGTTGTACTTCGACGGCGGATCCACGTTCGCGTCCACGACATACAGGTAGTCGCCCGTGTCCTGTCGGACCGCTCCACCCCAGGTTGTGCCCGAGACAATCTGCTCGGCCTTCGGATCGGAGAACCAGGCCATCGCCAGCCGCTGGTCGCCGATCACCCGGAACTGCGTCAACATTGCCTTCCACCTGGACGGCCCCAGCGTGAAGAGCCTGTCCAGCACCACGTTGCCGAAGGCGTCCAGGAACTCCTTGCGATCCGTGTTCGGCGTCTGGGAGGTCCGGGTCATGGCCAGCGTCTGGAGAGTCGCCTGGCCGGGAATCACCGTGGTATTGAATCCGGGGACATCCACCGGTCCGAGGACGCGCAGGATATTGTCGAGCGCATACGTGGTGAGGGCGATCACGCCGTCGATATGCGTGTCGCCGGACTCCGAAGCGTAGATACGCAGCGCATCCTGCGCCGCCGTCGGGAAGTCGGGAGACCAGGCAGCATCCGCGAGGCCCCACGACGTGTCACGCAGGAGGTGGTTCACGAGCCCATCCGGAGGCTGGATGTAGGGCAGCCCGGGCTTCCCGTCGAGGCTGAACACGTTGTGGAAGTCGTGCCCGGTCAGGCGCCCGTTCTGGAACGTGACGATGCCGTAGGAGCCGGTGAAGCCGCCGGTCGGTCGCAGCTCGGCGGGATCCTCGGCGAGGACCAGGTAGCGCTTCTCGCCGCCCCACCCGAGCATGCCCGGCAGGGCGCCTTCGAGGGTCACGTAGGAGGCCAGGATGGGCCGGTAATCGGCGAGCGGCCCGGCAAGCCGATGACCGAAGTCGCGAATTGTCCCGATGGCTCCACGAGGCACGTTCTTGGTGAGCTCGCGGTCGGCTGCGTCGAGCAGGCTGCTGATCTGCTGCATCTCGCCGTTCGAGGTCGTCATCAGCTGCACGATGTCGGCAAGCAGGGAGTCACCGGCGGACGACGCCGCCCCCGTGGCCCGCAGATCCACGAAGCGATAGCCGATGCCGAGGGCGATCTGGCCTGCCTGGACCAGGTCATCGGCCGCGCGAACGACGGCGGCTCCGCCAGCCACCTGGTCCTTCAGCCACGGCAGGTTCCCCGCGATGCCGACCAGCGGATCGTCAGCGAACAGGCTCTTGAACGACGCCACCCGACCGTCGAGTTCGTTCAGCTGCGCCTGGAGATCGTCAAGGTGCGCCCTGTCCACGTCCAGCCCGACGGCGCGGACGCTGCTTTCAAGTTGGGTGGCGTCCGCCCGGGCCGCCTGGGCGTCGTTCCAGTACGGGAGGTAATGGACGACGAGGGCGATGCCGACCCCCAACACCACGACGAGCAGGCCCAGGATCGCGAACCCGACGATCCGCGCCGCGCGCGACCGAGGACGCGAACGTGAATGCGAGTGCGACCGTCGGCGGCGGTTCCGGTGGACGTGTGCCTCTGGGTACTCGGCCGGCAACTCCGTGGTCGTGGGCGGGGCGGTCTCGGGGAGTGTCACTGGACCGGAGACGGGCTCGGCGTCGAAGCCGGAGCAATCGGGTGCGCGATGACCGCGAAGCGCGGCTGCGTGTCGCCGTATGAGACGCACGTCTGGAGCGTCAGGGTCTCGACGGGAGTCGGGTCGAGCAACGTGAGGTCATTCCAGGCTACGTCGGGGAGAATGCGATCGACCGAGTAGGTTCGCGTTTTGCCGTTCACGAGGTACAGCACGACCACGTCGCCGACCCGCGCGTTCCAGAGTGCCATGAACAATCCGGCGCGCGCATGTGCATAGAGGTAGATATTGCCGTTGCCATTGGGCCATGCCGTTCCGGGGAAGTGCGCGGCCTTCGTCAACGGAACGTCGATGCCGTCACCCTCGATGATCGGCAGGTCGAGACCGAGGCGGTCGATGCGAATGCGTGTCGCCCTGTCCCCGGGCTCTCCGGGCGCGTCCGTCGGGAGCGCGTCCATCGGGGGGTGCAGCGGATAGGGCGTGGCCGTCGGTGCACCGGGCGCCTGGAACGTTGCGCCGGAGGTGCCCGCAGCGGCGCCCTGCCTCGGCCGTTGGGTCCCGCCCGGGTCCGCGGTCGTCGCGGCCGGGGAGCTCATCGCCAACGGCAGCAGTACGGCCACGCCGAACACGCACAGGATCCCACCGGCGAAGATGAGCGAGCGCTGTCGCCCGGCGGGATGCCGGTTCGAGTGGCGATGTCGGCGGCGGCGGCGTTGGAACGGCATCAGAGCGCGATCTCGACCGAACTATGGCGCTCAGGGAGGCTCCCAGCCCCGCGCCCCCGCGTGCCGAGCGACCGCTTCCGAGCGACTGCTACCTGCGGACGAAGCGCAGCACCATGATGCCGAAGCCGAGTGCGACGGCTCCGGCAGCCAGGATGTACCCGAGTCCGAAGGGGACCGAAGGTCCTGTTGACGACGTGGGCGGGAGTCCGCCCTTGGCGCATGTCACTGTGAACGTGTTGCTGATCTGGACGCCACCCACCACGGCGGTGACCCTGATCTGGCGTGGTCCCGGTACCGGCGCGAAGTGGAGCTGCACCGTCGAATAACCCTGGGCATTGGTGACGGTACTGTTCGCGCTCAGCGAGTCAGCCGGATCCTGCTTGAGCGTCAGGCTCCAGGTGAGCGACACACCTGAGATGGGATCGCCCGTACTTGAGTCGATGACCCGTACGGTTACGTCGGCCGCCTTCTCGCAGGCGACAACTTCGGATGGTCCAGCAAAAATGATCTGCCCTGCCGGCGGTGGATAGCCGAGCGTTGCGGCTTCCATTGCCAATAACAGGAGGATCGCCGCGGCAAAGCCGCGAAGCACTAGCCTCAGCCCCATTCGGAGCCGCCCTCCTCCTCCTCAGTCCGGGGTCCCTCGGCGTGAATGGCCGCGCCCCCCAATGTCACGTACGATACTCCACGCCTCACCGCCAATGCAAGGCGTTCCGACGGCACCAAACGGAGCGGGACAGATCCCAACGAGAGGGTCCGTCAGCCTCCCGTGTTCGGGCCTCTTGACTCTGTCATCGTTGTCGCGGCACGAGTCATCCGCTCATGCCGGGGAGGGGGTGGCGGAAGGAGCTGGAGAGGTGGACGGGGCCGGCGAGGCGGACGGGCTTGGAGAGGGGTACTGCGACGGCGGGATCGGGATGATCAACACATCGCCCGCCATGATCTTGTTCGGGTTCTGGATGTGGTTGGCCCCGACAAGCTGAGCCACGGTGATGCCAAAGCGGTGCGCGATCAGCGAAAGCGTGTCCTTCGGCTGGACGACGTACGTGAACGGCGTAGGGCCCGGCGACGGGCTCACGCTCGGGCTCGATGCCCCTGGGCTGGCCGAGGCGACGGATCCCGACGGACCGGGCGATCCCGTCGAGGTGCTCGGTCCGGCCGAGGGCGACCCCGCGGCGCTGGGTGATGCGGTCGACGGTGATGCGGCGATCGATGCTGTCGGCGCGAGAGGAGATGGTGGCGCGGACGGGGAGGAACCGGGGGCGGTCGATGGCGGGGGCGTCGACTCCGAGCCGGGCAGCGCGAAGATGAGGCTCCCGGCGATGAAGACCAGGACGGCAGCGATCGCGAGGCCAACCACGAGCAACAGGGTCAACGGCTGCCGACTGCGCCGGGACGACACCACTGGCACGATCGCTTCATCGGGCAACGCACCGGCGGACCGGGGGGCCGAGTCCGCCCTGCCGGGTTCCGCAGTGATCCCGGCGGCCGGTCCGGCCTCGCCAGAAGCCGCATCCGCCGCCTCGGCCTCGGCCTCCGCCGCCGCGGCAGGCATGTCAGCCCCGGCCACGGGATGGTGCCCTGCCCCCACGAGCAGATCCGGGCCGATTGCCGGGGCGGGGTGGCGAAGCGCACCGTCCGGCGGCGGTCGAAGCGCCCCCATGTAGCGGACGCAGCTCGTGTGGGCGGCGCCGAGGCAGAACGTGGCCTGGTGCCCCGCTTCGACCGCCAGGGGCTTCCTCCCGGCCCAGCAGCGGTGAAGGTGGTCTGGGACCGTGTAATGAGAACGCGGGTCATCGGGCAGCCCGAGATACGGGCACGTCGGCTCGAAGGGTGTCTTCTCCGGGGATGTCATCGTCCCAGATCATAAGAGGCCCGACGCGTGCCCGCGGCAGGGCGCGTTCCGCGCCGGGAGTTGCGCCTGCTGCTTCCGTGTCGCCAACGGCCGGCGGCCCGAAGCCGCCGCGCGTCGCGCCATACGGCCCGGTGCCGGGGAAGCCGGGAACCGGCTCGGCCGGACGCGCATCATGGGCTCCGCATCCCGGCGCCGGCCGGCAAAGCCGTTCGATGTGCCGCGGGATGGCCAGAGGTGTCAGATGGAAGCAACCCGCGAGCCACGTCACGCTCGCCAATCCTGCGTCCGACTCTCGCGATCCCACTCCTTGCCCTGTTCGGACTGGCGGCCGCCTGTGGCTCCAGCGCCTCGGCCCCGCTGGAGCGCGTGGATACGCCGGGCGGAGCCGGAGCCCAGCCGGCGGTGCCGGCGCCCACCGCCGCGCCGGCCACCGGGGCGCCCGGCGGGTCAGGCGCCCCGGGCGCGCTGATCGTTCGAACCGGGACCCTCGAACTCGAGGCGAAGGACGTTGATGGCACGCTGCCGAAGGCACGTGACCTGGTCGGCTCGCTGGGCGGGTATGTCGCCGGCTCCGACGAGTCCAACGCGAACGACCGGCACGTGGCGACGATCTCGTACCGGATCCCCGTCGACCACTGGCAGGACGCGCTCACCGGTCTGCGGGCCCTCGCCGACCGCGTGGTGCACGAGCAGACCCAGGCGGAGGAGGTCACGTCCCAGGTCGTCGACCTGGGTGCACGGCTCGACAACCTGCGGGCATCCGAAGCCTCACTGCGCGACATCATGACCCGCGCCGGGACGATCCCCGATGTGCTTGCCGTGCAGGACAAGCTGTCAGCCGTCCGCCAGCAGATCGAGGAGATCACCGCTCAACAGAACGACCTGACCGACCGCGCAGCGCTCGGCACGCTGACGGTGACCTGGGAAAATCCCGTCGCCGCGGTCGCGGCGACGCAGAGCAGCTGGGACCTCGGACGGGAGATCGACCACGCGGCCGCCCAGACGGTCGCAGCCGGCCAGGCGGTTGCCAGTGCGCTGGTCTGGTTCGTCGTCGTCGGTATCCCGGTCCTCGGGCCCGTCTTCCTGCTCATCGTGGCCATCGTTCTCCTGCTGCGACGGTACGGGCCGCGAATCCAACCCAAGGGGCAGGCCGGCTGGACGCCGGCGCCTCCGCCGACCCCCACCGCGCCGTCGGACGGACCGACCGCGGCGGCCTGAACGGACGACCTCCGCGGGCGCCGGTTCGCGCCCGCGGACCGAACGAGAACGAGTAACGCCCGGACCGGGATCGCCGGCCCGGGCGTCGTCTCTGCTCAGTCCGTGACGAGGTCCTCGACCGTGACCTCGACCTGACGGCCCATTCCGCCACTCGCCGGGGTGGCGGCTCCGGGCGCGGACCGTGGGCGCGTTCCGGGTCGGGCGACCGCGGGCATGCCGCCCTCTCGTGCCGCGGGCCCTTCGGACCCGCTCGCCGCTCGTTCCTGCGAGGCGGCGGCGACGCCGGCCGTCACCGGGATGCCGATTGTCCCCGGCTCCGGGCCGGCCGCCGCGGGCCGTCCCGCCGGAGCCATGCCGCGCAACGGGAGCTCCGGCAAGACAACGGCCACGCCCAGGGCAACCACCGCGGCCACCACGCCGACCCAGAACGTGCTGGCGACGGCGAGCGAGAACGCCTGGTGGATCCCCGCGACGATGCCGGGAATGAACTGCTGCATCGAGGCGGGCAGGAGCTGGTGCAACTGCGTGGCGAGATCCACGCCGACCTGCGTGACGTCGCTACTGCCGCTCGTCGCCTGCGCGCCGATCTGCGGTGCCAGCCCTACCGGCACGCCCTGCGCCTCAAGCTGCGGCACGATCTGGTTGGCGAACGTTTCGGCGAATAGCGTTCCCACGACCGCGAGTGCGATCGATCCGCCGATCTGGCGGAAGAACGTGAGGTTGCTCGTCGCAACGCCGAGTTTGTCGAATGGGACGGCGTTCTGGACGACGATCGTGAACGACGTGAGGGTGGGGCCGATGCCGACGCCCGCGATGAACATCCAGACCCACGTGACCGGGTCCGCGGTGTCTGCGGTCAGGCCGGTCATCAGGAACAGGCCGACCGCCATGACGGCGAGCGCCCCGATGATCATCGCCTTGTACCGGCCGCTCCGGCTGATGAGGAGCCCCGAGATGACGGAGCTGCCGATGACGCCGATGAGCAGCGGGTAGACCTGGAGTCCCGACTCGGTCGGGCTGACCCCCTTGACGAACTGGAACCAGCGCGGCAGGAAGATCACGGCGCCGAAGAAGCCGAACGAGGCAAGGAAGGTCGCCACCATCGACGTCGAGTAGGAGCGGTTGCGCCACAGGTCGAGCGGGATGATCGGCTCGCGCGCCCTGGACTCGACGAAGAGGAAGAAGACACCGACGATGGCCGACACGAGGATCAACCCGCCCACGATCGGATCGGTCCACTGGTAGAGGTGACCTGTCTGAGGGTCGACGACGCCCTTGTACGTCAGGCCGATGAGCAGCAGGCTGATGGCGACGGTGAAGACCGCAGCGCCGAGGAAGTCGAGGTCGCGGGTGCGTCCGGTCCCCCGAACGGTGGGCAGGTAGCGATAGATGATGTACAGGGCGACCAGCCCGATCGGGATGTTGACGTAGAAGATCCAGTGCCAGCTGAACGTCTCGGTCAGCCAGCCGCCGAGGAATGGCCCGATGATGGCCGAGAGCCCGAAGACGGCGCCGAAGAGGCCCTGGTATCGGCCGCGCTCGACAGGCGTGAACATGTCGCCGATGACCGCCAGCGAGATCGGGAAGAGCGCGCCGGCGCCGAGTCCCTGGATTCCGCGGAAGAGGATCAGGCTCTCCATGCTCCAACTGAGGCCCGAGAGCGCCGACCCGATCAGGAAGAGCGACACGCCGATCAGCAGCATGGGTCGCCGGCCGTAGAGGTCGGAGAGCTTGCCGTAGAAGACGCCGCTGATGGTGGCCGTGAGCAGGTAGATCGTGACGACCCACGTGTACAGCTCGTTCGTGCCGTGCAGGTCGCCGACGATGGTCGGCAGCGCGGTGCCGACGATGGTCTGGTCCAGGGCGCTCAGGAACAGCCCCAGCAGGATTGCGAAGAGGATCTCCATCTTCCGTCGCTGCGAGAGCAGCAGCGCGGGGTCTCTCTCCGCCGTGTCAAACGCGGGCAACGATCCTTCCATGTCGAGTCGGGTCTCCTGTGTTCGGTTGTGGGCATGTGTCCGGTGGACGGCGGCCACGTGGCCGCCGGGGAAAACGGATCAGCGGGGGCCGTTGTGACCGTATGCCGTGGCGGGTCTCGGTCGGTCGCACTGGGGCTCCGCGCCACGATCGCCGGCGGTTTCGGCGTCGAGGCGCTCTGCCGACCTGCGCAGTGCACGGAACGCCTCGTAGCAGGTGCCCCGTTCGTCGGCGTCGAGCGCATCAAACAGGCGGCGCAGGTACTCGCGGCGAAGTGCCTCGATCTCCCGGATGGTCCCGCGGCCCTTGGGTGTCGATCGCGCGAGCACGATCCGGCGATCCGTCTCGTCCCGCACGCGCTCCACGAGTCCGTGCTCCTCCATTCGGGTCACGATCCCCGTCAGGCTGGGTAGTGACACGTCCACCATGCTCGCGAGCCGGCCCATCGGCAGCGCGTCGAACTGTTCGAGTAGCATCAGCACGTACAGGTTGACCTTGCTGACCGATCGGTCGTGCCAGACGTGGGCGTGCGAGTGGCGCTGGCCGGCGATCAACCGTTCCAGCTCGATGATGATCCCGTCCACCTGTTCGTCCGCCGGTTCTGTGTCCTCGCCGCTCGAGTCCCGTCGGGGGACCGCCGAGCCCGTCGGGGAAGCCGCAGCACGGCCGGACGCCGGCATCGGGTCGGGATTGGACACGGCCCGGCCGGAGACGAGTTGCACGCGGCGACGTGCGAGGCTCCGGGGAGCTCTGTTGCGGGGACGCGGTTCGCGAGACCATGCTTGATGTCATATGAAGGATTATCTACACATGAATGGTTCTGTCAACGGCAAAGATCAGTGGAATGGTTGCTGTTCAGGAGGACTCATGCGATGCGCTTCGCGCTGATGACGGAGCCCCACCAGGGGCTGTCGTACGACGAGATCCTGGCCATCGCCCGGACGGCAGAGGCGGCCGGCTTCGAGGCCTTCTTCCGCTCGGACCACCTCGGCAGCTTCCCGCAGGGTGCGGGCATGGCGAGCACGGACTGCTGGGCGACGCTTGCCGGCCTCGCCCGCGACACGGAGCGCATCGGCCTCGGATCGCTGGTGTCGCCGGTGACGTTCCGGATCCCGGGCGCCTTCGCGAAACTGGTCGCCACGGTGCACGACATGAGCCGTGGTCGGATCGAGGCTGGGGTCGGCGCGGGTTGGAACGACGTGGAGCATGCCCAGTTCGGCATCCCATACCCGGGAGACGGCGAACGGGTCGACCAGCTTGAAGAAGAATTGGCGATCCTGCGCGGGCTGTGGGACGGACCGGACGGGTGGACGTTCGAGGGAGCCCACTGGCAGGTACGGCAGTCGAGCTTTGTTCCGCGCGCGGCACGGCGCCCCAGGCTGATCGTGGGGGGCAGCGGCAGGCCGCGATCGCTGCGGCTCGCTGCGCGGTACGCGGACGAGTACAACATCGCCTCGTCCGGGCCGGCGCAGTGCCGGACCGCGTTCGATGCACTCGACATGGCATGCCGCGACACCGGACGGGAGCCGGCGAGCGTCGCGCGATCCGCGATGGTCGGCGTGATCGTCGGCCGGGACGACGGGGAGGTGCGCGACCGCGTCTCGGCGCTGCTTGTCTCGATCGGCACCCCGGGCAGGGACGCCGCCGCGTGGATGGAGGAGCGTCGGGCCCGCTGGATCATCGGGACGCGAGACGTGGCCAGGGAGCGGGTCGCGGAATTCGCTGCCGCCGGCGCGGAGCGGATCATGCTCCAGGATCTGCTGCCCCGCGACCACGACCACGTTCGACAGATGGCCGACCTGCTCTTCGACTGACGCGCAGCGATGGCGCCGACGGGGCGACGCCTGCCGTGTCAGGAGATCCTGCCGAAGCGGCGGGGCGGCCAGTAGCGCAGCCACGGGCATCCCCGGAGGGCAGCCGCATCGATCGCGCCGAACGTCCGGGAATCCGTGGAGGCGTCCGGCGCATCGCCCAGCACCCACAGGCGGCCCACGGCGTCGACCTCCGCGACGCGCTTCAGCAGCAGCCTGGCCGGCTTCCTTGGATCCGTCGCGAGCACCAGCTCCCCGGGCCGCGGCGGACGACGCAGGTAGGCGTCCGGATCGACGAGCAGCCAGTCGCCCCTCTCCAACACCGGCTCCATGCTCCCGCCCTCGATCGCGACGCGATGTTCCCACGAGCGGACGAGCCGCCGGGCCGCCCCTCGGGCGACGGGAATCGCCACGGTCGCGAGGGCGGCCAGCCCGGTCGCGGTCAGGGCTCGACGGGCCCCGGCATTCATCCGGCCCTCGGGATGAGGTCGCGGCGGCGCCCGCCGGACGCCGCCGCGCGATGGCACTGAATCGGGCGCAAATTCCCGATCAGCTCGCCTGCAGGCGGGTCGTTGCCGGGCCGTTGGTGCCGCGCCACATCTCGTCGATCCTGTCGATGAGATCGAGCAGCTTCTGCGCCTCCGCCAGGTCCACGGTGCGCTTGACCTGGGACGCCTGCTTGGACGCCTTCCAGCACACGTCGTGGAGGTCGGGATACTTCTCCACGTGCTCGGGCTTGAAGTAGTCGTGCCACATGACGTCGATGTGGTGCTTGGTCAGCTCCGCCCGCTGCTCCTTGACGACGATGCAGCGATCCCGGAAGAGCTGGTCGGACGAGTCGAGATACTTCTGCACGATCTTGTAGCACGACTCGGCCTCGATTCGAGCCTGTGCCGGGTCGTACACGCCGCATGGGATGTCGCAGTGGGCGTGTGCCGTGCGACGGGGGGCGAGGGCTCGCAGCAGTCGATCCATGGAGCGTTACTCCTTCCACTGATCGGCGGCGGCCGCTGCGCGGCCACCGGATGGTGACGTCGGCGCCGGCCACCGGATCCGGCTGCCGCTAACGTCAAAGTGTTCCGTTTCGCGTGGATTGTGCCACGTGCGGGGGCTGCAGCGGCCTGCTCGGCGAGCCGTTTCGCCTTGCGGCTTCAGTGTCCCCAGACGAGCGTTGGAAGCGCAAGGGAGATTGACAGCAGCGTCACCGCGATCGTGGCCCGCTCGCGGCCGAGGCGCGTTACGACGAACGCGCCGGGGATCATCGGTGCGATCGAGCCGGCGAACAGCGGCACGACGAGCCACCAGTCCGGGTTGACGCCACGGAAGGCGGTGGCGCTGATCGTGTACGCGACGACTGCTGAGGCGGCCATGAAGACTCGGGCGAACAGGGACGAGCCGATGGCGTGGCGCGGCTCGATGCGCGAGAGGATGAGCAGCTTGACGCCGATCGGGCCCCAGCCCGCGCCGGAGATCCCCGACGCGAAGCCGGCGACGCCCCCGATGCCGGTGACGCGAACGCGCGGCACGTCGTTCTCGGCCCGGACTCCCCCGAGCCCGCCGAGGTGCAGCGTGGCCAGCACGACGATGCCGACGAAGACGATCATCCCCGCGACGACCCGCGCGATGGCGTCCTTCGGCAGCGTTGCGGCGAAGAATGGCCCGATGAACGAGCCGATCATCCCACCGATGATCAGCGGCAGCGCCACCCGGCGCGAGAAGTTGCCCATCCGGTAGTGGGTGCCGGCGCCGATCGGGATCACCAGCACCTGGAGGAACAGCGACAGCGCCGCCGCGAACCGGGCATCCACGCCGAGCAGGAGCAGCCCGGGGACCAGCACGCCGCCGTACACCCCGATCGCCGTGGACGACAGGCCGGCTGCCAGGGCGACGATGGTGGCCCAAAAGACGGTCGGACGCTCCGCGGACGGCGCGAGCACCAGGGTCGCGACGATGGCGACGGCGGCGATGAGCGGCAGGACGATGGCGGCGCCCGCCGCCCGGCGTCCGAAGGGCGAGCGCACGTCCGCGGAGTCCGGAGGGGAGTCGGAACCCCGCAGATCGTCGCTGCCTGCCTCGCCCCGGGCGATCGGTGCCGGCGCCCCTCCCTCGCGGGTCGTGTCGGTCACGCCGGTATACTACGGGACGCCCAACGTTTCCCGAGCATCTGTATCAGCATGGTCGTAATCGCCCCTTGATCGAGACCGCGCCCGCCTCGGGCGTCCCAGCGCGCAAGCTGACCCACCTCGACGCCCTCGAGGCGGAGTCCATCTTCATCATGCGAGAGGTCGCAGCGGAGTTCGAGCGCCCCGTGCTGCTCTTCTCCGGCGGCAAGGATTCGATCGTGCTGCTTCGCCTCGCGGAAAAGGCCTTCCGCCCGGCACGCCTTCCGTTCCCGATCATGCACATCGACACCGGCCACAACTTCCCGGAGGTCCTGGAGTTCCGGGACCGGCGCGTCGCGGAGATGGGAGAGCAGCTGATCGTCGCGTCGGTCCAGGAATCCATCGACCGCGGGCGAGTCCAGGAGGAGCCGGGCAACCCGTCGCGCAACCGCCTCCAGACGACCACCCTGCTGGACGCGATCGAGGAGCACCGGTTCGACGCCGTCTTCGGCGGCGCCCGCCGCGACGAGGAGAAGGCGCGTGCAAAGGAGCGCGTGTTCTCGCTGCGCGACGAGTTTGGGCAATGGGAGCCCCGCTCGCAGCGGCCCGAGCTCTGGAACCTCTTCAACGGGAAGATTCGGCGCGGACAGCACATGCGGGTCTTCCCCATCTCGAACTGGACCGAGATGGACGTCTGGCAGTACATCGAGCGCGAGGGCATCGAAGTCCCGTCGATCTACTTTGCCCACGAACGCGACGTCTTCCGGCGCGACGGCATGTGGCTGGCCACCAGCCCGTTCCTGCCGAACGGCCCGGACGAGGAGGTCGAGCGCCTCCTGGTGCGCTACCGGACGGTCGGCGACATGACCTGCACCGGGGCCGTCAGCTCGAAGGCCGGCACTCTGGCCGACATCATCGTGGAGGTCGCCGCGGCGCGGATCACCGAGCGCGGCGCAACGCGCGCCGACGACGCCTTCTCCGAGACGGCCATGGAAGACCGCAAGCGCGAGGGTTACTTCTAGGTGGACCTGCTGCGGTTCTCAACGGCCGGGTCGGTCGACGACGGCAAGAGCACGCTCATCGGGCGGCTGCTCTACGACTCGAAGGGCATCTTCGAGGACCAGCTGGCGGCGATCGAGCGCACGAGCCGGCGCCGGGGGTACAGCCAGGTGGACCTGGCGCTGCTGACCGACGGGCTGCGCGCCGAGCGCGAGCAGGGCATCACGATCGACGTCGCCTATCGCTACTTCGCCACGCCGAAGCGCAAGTTCATCATCGCGGACACGCCGGGCCACGTGCAGTACACCCGCAACATGGTCACGGGTGCCTCCACGGCGGACCTCGCCGTGGTCCTGGTCGACGCGCGGAAGGGCGTCCTGGAGCAGTCGCACCGCCACGCGTTCATCGCCGCGTTGCTGGGCATCCCGCACATCGTGGTCGCGGTCAACAAGATGGACCTCGTCGCCTACAGCGAGGAGGTCTACGAGCGGATCCAGGACGAGTTCTCAGAGTGGGCCGAGAAGTTGAACGTCCACGACATCCAGTTCATCCCGATCTCCGCGCTGCACGGCGACAACGTCGTGACGCGGTCGCTCGCGATGCCGTGGTACCAGGGGCCGTCGCTCCTGTACCTGCTGGAGCACCTGTACATCGGGTCGGACCGCAACCTGATCGACGTCCGCTTCCCGGTGCAGTGGGTGGTCCGGCCGCAGACGAACGAACACCACGACTACCGCGGGTACGCGGGCCAGATCGCCGCCGGCGTATTCAAGAAGGGCGACGAGGTGGTCGTGCTTCCGTCCGGCAAGCGCACGCGGATCAGGCGGATCGAGACCTTCGACGGGGAGCTGGAGACGGCGGCACCGCCGCTGTCGGTGACGATGCTGCTCGAGGATGACATCGACGTCTCGCGCGGCGACATGATCTGTCGCCCGCACAACCAGCCGACGATCGCGACCGAGTTCGAGGCGATGGTCTGCTGGATGACGGACAGGCCGCTTCGCCAGGGCGGGCGGTACGTGATCAAGCACACGACGCGGAGCGCCAAGGCGATCGTCGACGAGTTGCGCTACCGGATCGACGTCAACACGCTCCACCGCGACCAGGTCTCGACGGAGCTGGTCCTCAACGAGATCGGCCGGGTGCGGTTGCGCACCAGCGCGCCCCTCCTGCTGGACGAGTACGAGCTCAGCCGGACGACGGGCGGTTTCATCCTCATCGACGAGACGACCTACGACACGGTCGGGGCCGGCATGGTGCTCCGCGCAGGCCCCGAGCCCCACGTGGAGGCCGAGGCCTGACGGAGGCGTGGGTCGGCCACGACTCATGAATTGGTTGCACGCGGGGCTTGCAGAGCGGCGAGGAATCTCGGTGGAACCGCGCTCGGAGATGGTTGGCACCGCTCGTGGTTTGCTCAGCGACATAACCGTCATGCGCAAGTCTGACGTGTTCGCTGACGCTGGCCCCTGGATTCCGGGTGGCATCTGGAATCCGGCAGCCCATGACGGGTGTCGCGCTGACGTCGCAGACAGCGGGTTTGTACTGCTGATGTCTGTGGTCGTCGCGTTCGAAGGTAGCCTTCTGGCCAATGCTGGTAGGCAGTCAGAAGCCTTGGCCGCTATTGCTCGCGGGCACTGCCAGCTTTGTTACCTGCGCTGTTCCCGTCGTACGTGTGGTGTTGAGGCTGGGGGGGTACAAGACCCACCCCGCGTCCGACAACGACCGGGGGCACGGCATTCGCGAGTTGTAAGTAGCCGTGCGAAGACCGTCGCCGGCTCACTTGACTCCTCAAACGAGGTGGCAGGCCGATTTCCTGGTAGCCGGGGTCCCTCAACGCTTCCCGGATGACGTCGCAGGTTCATGCGTCGGCGCTGGTCTCGCCTTGCCCGAGTCCTCGTCCTTGACCGAGGCGCTGCCCATGGCTGTGGATGGAGCCGAGCCATGTCATCGAGACCTGGTTCGCCGACATCCGAGCGGGCGCCGAAATCGGTCGGCGCCAACGTGATCGACCGATCCACGAAGCAGCTCGGGCCCAAGCGATCGACGCACAGCAGCGCGGCGCACTGGAGAACGGCACCAGTCCCGATTGCGGCCAGCGCTCCGGCCCGTGGCCGACCTGCTCGCGAAAATCGGCGTCGAGGTCGCAGCCGACGTGAAGACGGTCTGCGGTTCACCACTCCGATAGCGCCGGCTCCACGACACGCCGGCCCCAGCGACCGACGGTCACCTCTGAGGTACCTCCGGGCGGCTTCCCGATTGCGGCCGCCTAGGCTCCGGGAGACGTCAGGGCCGGGGCGTCGCCAGTGCCGGCGTCATCTCCGACAGGATCCACTCGTAGGTCTTGCGCATCCCGTCCGCCAGGCTGATCGACGGCTCCCAGCCGAGTCGCTCGCGGATCAGGGTGTTGTCGCTGTTGCGGCCGCGGACACCCAGGGGCGCGTTCAGCCGGTGGAGGCGCCGGAGCCTGGTCCCGGCGATCGACTGCACCAGGTCGACCAGGCCGTTGATGCTCACCAGCTCGTCGCTGCCGATGTTGAGCGGATCGCGGATGTTGCTGTCGAACAATCGCAGCGTGCCCTCGATGCAGTCGTCGATGTACATGAAGCTGCGGGTCTGCTCGCCGTCACCCCAGATCTCGATCACGTCGCTGCCGCTGCGCTGGGCCTGGATCACCTTGCGGCAGATCGCCGCGGGCGCCTTCTCGCGGCCGCCGTCCCACGTCCCGAACGGGCCGTAGACGTTGTGGTACCGCGACACCCGTGTCTCGAGGCCGAAATCCTCGGTGAAGTGTCGGCACATGCGCTCGCTGAAGAGCTTCTCCCAGCCGTAGCCGTCCTCGGGCATCGCGGGATAGGCGTCGGCCTCCTTCAGCGCCGTCACGGCGACGTCCGTCTGCTTGTCGGCGGCGTAGACGCAGGCCGACGAACTGAAGAAGTAGCGCTCGACGCCGGCATCGAGCGACCCGAGGAGCAGGTGGGTATTGATCAGGACGGAGAGCATGCAGAGGGCCTTGTTGCTCTCGATGAAGCCCATGCCGCCCATGTCCGCCGCGAAGTTGAAGACGTGCGACATGCCCTCCGTGGCCCGGTACGCCGCGTCGCGCCCGGAGAGGTCCAGCACCAGGTTCTCGACTCCGTTGTGCAGCTGGTGCCACTCGTCGAACGGCTTCTTGTCGGCGGCCCGGATCCGGCTGAAACCGCGGCGGCGCAACTCCGCCACCATGTGGCCGCCGATGAAGCCTCCGGCGCCTGCCACGAGCACCGGCTTCGTGTTATCCACTGTCTCGCCCCCTTGGTCCGTGATCCGGTTCTTCCCGACCGCGGGCCGCGGTCCGGGTGATGAGTGTCTCGAATGCGTCGCCGATACGGCCGATGTCGAAGGTTCGCTCCGCGTAGGCGCGCGCGAAGGCGGCCATCTGGGCCCGCATCACCGGGTTCGCGCGCAGGGCTCGCGCTCCGTCGACGAGGGATCGTACATCCCCGGGCTCCACGACGATCCCGGCTCCCGCCTCGCGGATGATGGCAGCGGCGAGGTTCTCCGCTGGGAGCGCGGCGAGGATGGGCCGCCCGGCGCAGAGGTAGCTCAGGATCTTGGACGGGACGGAGAACACACCCGCGTCGCGCTCCAGGATCGCCACCAGGACGTCGGCCGTCGCCAGGACCTCGGGGAGCATCTCGAACGGCTGGAACGGCAGCACCTGCAGGTTGGGCAGGAGGCGCCGCTGCGCCGACGTCCGGACCTGGTCGGCCACCGGGCCTTCCGAGATGACGACCACGCGGGTATCCGGGTCGTTGCGAACGCCGTCGGCGAGGCCCACCAGCAGCTCCGGATCGTGCTTGAGCCCCAGCGTGCCGGCATACAGGAACACCGTGCCCCCGTCGAGTCCCCGGCTCTTCGCCCAGGAATTGTCCCGGTCGCGCGGCGGCAACTCGTCGAGCGGCGCCCAGTTCGGGATCACGTGCACCTTGCGGCGCGGAATGCCCCATGACCGGAGGACCGGCCGAAAGTCGTCCGTGATGATCACGATCTGGTCGCTCTCCACCAGCTGCGCGCGCTCGAGCAGCGTGAAGGCGGATGCCAGCCGGCCCCCGAGCGCACCCAGCCTCGAGCGGCCCGCCTTCTGCATCGCGATGCTGTAGAGGTCCTGGACCCAGAACACGAACGGGATGCGGGCTCGTCGGGCGTGGGCCACGAGGATCGTCTGCGCGAACAGCGGCGTGTTGCCGGAGACAATCACGTCGGGGGCGAAGGACCGGGCACGCGCGGCGACGAGGCGCCCGTACCGGATCTCCTGGCGGATCCGCCGGCGAAGCGAGTACTTGTCGAACGTTTCCCCGAGCCCCAGTGGCGCGACGTCGAAGGTCGGCGGGTCCAGGCTCGTCACGTCCAGGCGGCCGCGACCTGTCGTGAACGACGAACAGTAGGCATGCAGGACGATATGGCCGCGCCGCGCCAGCTCGCGGCTCAGCTGGACCTGGAACGGGTGCCCGGAGTAGTCGTGCAGCAGGATCCTGAGCGGGCTCGCCGGGCGGTCGAACCCGGCAGCCGCCGCGGCCGCGCCACGAGGGGTTGTCACCGGTCCGCCTACCGCGGTGGCGCCGAGGGCGATGACGCCGCCGAAGTGGCCGCGGAAGGAGATGCGGGCGCTTGAGAGGATTGAGAGGCCCCCGAAGGGGATGCCGGCACGGGAGACGACCCCGAATGTTGCAGGAGCGCGGCGAGCGCGTCCGCGGCCAGCGCCCCCAGGTATGCGTGCCCGGCCGTGTTCGGGTGACGCGTGACCGGGCTGATGTACTGGGCCGCGTTCTCGTCGGTGATCCAGGTATAGGCCTGCACGAAGCCCCCCATCCACGGACGAGCGTCCACGGCCGCCTTGATGGCATCGTTATTGGCGATGATCGACGCAGGGGCCGTGCCGTTGAAGCAGGGACCGATGACGTAGACGCGAGCGGTCGGCTCGGCTTCATGGATCGCGTCGAACAGGGTCGCCGCCGCGGTGCCGACGGACGTGGAATCGAACCTGGCATCGTTGATGGAGCCCGCCACCACGATCGTGTCGAACCCGTGGGTCGTGAAGTCGGTCAGCCGAAGCGGGAATGCTTCGCCGGGCGTGTTCTCGGCGACGTACCCGGAACCGCCCACGCCGTCATTGCTCGCGTCGGTCCAGCCCAGGGCCCGCGCGGCCACCATCGTGTAGCTGTCGAAGTTGGCGTCCGCGCTCGTCCCGTTCCCCCACGAGTCGCTCACGAATACGGCGCGCGGCCCGGGAAACGCCGGCGGTTGCTCCATTGACGCATCGACCGGCAACTCGATGCCCTTGACCTTCCAGTAGCCCGACAGTTCGAACTCGACGAGCCGCTGCGCCCGTGTGCCGAAGTCGAGGAGGATGTATCCGTCGGAGGTGCCGGTGTAGCCAGTCGGGATGGTGCCGGTCGCCTGTTGCCCGTCGACCCAGACTCGGATGCTCGGGTTGCCCGTGCGGCGGATCACCAGCTCGAAGCGGCTGGCCGTCACGAGGATGCGCAGGCGTCCGGAGGTCGTGAGTGCGTCGTTGGTGATGCCGGCCGGGTTGGCATATCCCGGCGTCTGCTCGCCGATTGCCGGGACGCCGCCGAAGATGAAGCGACTCGCGTCGACGACGTGGTCCACCAGGATAGGCACCAGCGATGGGGACTGGATGGTGCTTCCCCCTCTCTGTACGACGACGGTCACCGCGGATGACGGCGAAGTTGCCGGTGTGGTCACCGGCGCCGGTGTGGAAACCGATGGCTGGGGCGTGCTCGGCGCGATGGTTGCGGCGGTTGGCTCGCACCCGGCTGCGAGAGCGGCGGCCAGCGCGATGGCCAGCGCAGGGACCGCAAGCGAGCGCACGGCGTGTGACCGTCCGCTCGCCCCGGTCGGGTGGAGACTGCCCGGAGCATGGCAGCGGGCCGGCGCGGTCCCCGCCGGCGCCGCTGATTTGAAACGATGCACGACATCTACCTTCCGCTGGTCCCGGTGCGCGACCCGCACACCGGGTTCCAGCCCAACGCATTTCGGGGGATCGTGGCCGTCACCGGCCCGTGGAGTGTGTCCTGCGGATGACTGAGGGCCATGTGCCGATTGGCCGATCAAGACCGGGCGTTCGGCCATCAATCGCGACCGATTGTCGGCCTTTCCGCCAAATGCGGCTCGTGGGGCCGGCCCTCGGCCGCGCCGGCGCCGCGGCTCGACGGTCGCCGGTCGGCCGCTGCGAAGCGACCGCGCCATCGTCGCGCACCACACCGTCGAGGATCGCAGGCACGGGCTCCGGACAGGGCATCGGTGCGGAAGCCGACCTGCCCCGCCGCCGTAGTGCGTACAATCGGGCGGTGAGCGGACCGGCACAGCGTTTCGGCTCGAGCCCGCGGGCATGCCCGTTCGTCGCGTTCGACGAGGACCGGGATCGCAGGGCCCAGGCCCCCGACCCACGGCACCGGTGCTACGCGGTGCCGGCGCCGGAACCGCGGGCGCTCGCTCACCAGGAGGCGTACTGCCTCGCCCCCGCGTTCTCGTCCTGCAGCTTCTTCCTCGATTGGGCAGGGCGAGCGGCCGCGGAACCGACGGTTCCGGCACCCGCGGCCGGCCCGGGTGCGGTGGCCGCAGGCGCGGCTGCAGCCGGCGCCTACGCCGAGGCCTCGTTCCCGGCGCATTCGCGGACCGATCCCGGGGTCCCGCCCGGGCCATCGTCTGGAAGTGGTGCGAGCGGAGTGGCCGGTCCGGGGGCGGGCGGAGTCACGACCGGCGCGGGTGTCGACGCGGCCGGGCGGCTGTGGACGGCGCCACCGGCCTGGAGCGGAGCGGAAACGCCGCGCCCGAGTTCGGCGACCGGGGCGCCGGAGCAGCTCGGGGCGCTCCCGGAACCACTGCCGCAGCCGGACCGGGACCTGGGCGACTTCGGGCCGCGTCCCGGATGGACGCCGGATGCCCCGGCCCCCTCCACGGCTGAGAGCGTCCCCGCGATGCCGCCGTACGCGGCCGGGAGTTACGCGGCCGGGATCGGCGCTCCACCGGTCGCGCCGAGCGCCGGCCCGCAGACCTGGGCAAAGCCGAGCGGATCGTCCGCCTCGGCGTCCGATGACATCCTGCCACCGTCATCCGAGAGCGAGAACGCGAGCCGCTACTCCGGGCGACCGATCACGGTCGGCTCGCCGGGTCGCGTCGCTCCCCAGGCACGACCGGCCGGTGGGGATAGCGACGGCTCGGCCGAGTGGTCGCAGCCGCGACGGTTTGCCGCGTATCCGACCCTGCGCAGCCGGGCCCGGGTCTCGCCGATCGTCATCGGGTTCTTTGTGCTGCTGCTCGGGGCGTTGCTGCTGTTCCTGCTGCCCGGCTTTCTCTCGGGCGGCTCCGGCAAGACGCCAAAGCCGAGCACGCCGGTTGCCACGGAGACCCTGCCGGCCACCCCGACGCCCGGGCCCACACTCGCCGTCTACACCGTGAAGGCCGGGGATGTTCTCAGCGCCATCGCGAAGCAATACGGCGTGACCGCCGATCAGATCGCGTGCTACAACGGCCTGAAGAGCGTGAACAAGATCTCGATCGGCCAGCAGCTCACGATCCCACCGGCGGACTACGTGTGCCCACAGAAAGGCGGCAGGGCCAGCCCGTCCGCTTCGCCACCAAGCGCTACGCCGGGCGCCTGAGTCGTCGGCCGCGGGAGGCCCTCGGGCGCCGCGGCAGGTCCACCGGCCGTCCTCCTGCCATCGGTCGCCGGCAGGCCCGACCGGAGCTTATCTGGGGGCGAAGTTGATGGCGGTGATCTTGCCCGCCTCCACGCGGAACGTGGCATCGAGGTGCTGCGACGGAGCACCCGGCCGGATCACCAGCAGGTCCGCCTCGTAGGTGTTGCCGGTCTCGCGCACCCCGCCCGGGATCATGCGGAACCCCTTGTCCGCCCGGAGGAACCAGCCGCTCACCTGGTCGGCGCCGCGGAGCGTACGGACGTTGCCGAGTACGTGGACCCGCATCTCGGTCCGCTCGTCGAAGAGGCTCACGGCGCCGGTGCGGTCGCCCGTGTTGAGTCTCTCGAAGAAGTCTTCCATGGTCTCGACGGCACCCATGAGCCCAGTCTAAACGGCTGGGGCCCGCAGGGCCTTCTGCGGACCCGTGGGATCTTGAGCGACGCGACGCGCTCAGAAGCAGCCGCGCTCAGAAGCCGCCGCCGGCGCCTCCCCCGCCCCCACCGCTTCCCCCGCCCGAGAACCCTCCGCCTCCCCCGCCGCTGCCCGATGACGCCGGCGAGTTGCCGATCGTCCCGAGCGCCGACATCATCCCGCCGAAATCCGGCAGGCCGCCGCTCCGAGAAGAGCCCCGGCGCGAGCCCTCCTCCGCCTCCGGCTCCGCCGCCACCCATCGAGCCCCCCGAGAAGCCGCCGTACCAGATCGGGAAGTACGGCGTCGAGACCGTGCCGGCCTGGACATCCTGGAACGAGCGCTGGAGCACCGACTCGACCTCGTCATGGAGGCCGAGTGCGACGCCCCAGACGACGGCCTGGTCGGGCGTCTCGAGCCACGGGATCGTCTTCGAGGCGACGACGTCGTTCATGGAACGCGCACTCTCCATCGTCTTCTGCAGCGTTCGCCGGTACGCCGCCAGCATCGCGTAGGTCATGGCGCCGGCCATGGTCCGCTGCGGCATCACACGCGCCAGGATCATCATGGTGATGCCGGCGATCACCAGCGCGACGCCCAGCAGCATGAGGCCGCCGCTCGGCAGGTTGTACGCGACGATTGCCGCGACGATGCCCAGCACCAGCACGATCCCCCCGCGGAAGCTCCAGCGCTCGATGGACTTGTCGGGCGGCTCGCGGTACCAGCCCTTCTGGGCGACATACTCGTCGAGCCGCTTGTCGAACTTGTCCACCTTGCTGCCGAATTGCAGCATTTCCTCCGGGTCGATATACCAGTCCGGGGGCTCTGCGAGCTCATGCAACTGCTTCAGGGCATAGTCCTCGGCGGGGTCCGTCGGGTTGCGCCGGCTCACCGCGACCTGCGTGGTTCGTCCCGTCGGCAGTGGTGAGCTCCACCCCGACCTTCGAGCCCTCGGGACGGAAGGCGAGCTCGCCGCGGCTCGCCAGGTCGATCATCGCCGTGGTCAGCGTGTGTCGCGAGCTGTGCCCGTCGAACGTCAGGGCCGCCGCGGGCGGTGTCAGTCCGGGGGTGGCGCCGGCATCAGGATCGACGGGTCGTCCAGGTAGACCGGGTCCCGCCCGTACCGGAACCAGCTCCAGCCGGCCCAGCCGACCAGGCCGATCAGGGCGAGCGGCGCAAGGACCAGCCCGACCGCCGCGTCGAGCTGCCGCGCGGTCTGCAGCTTCTGCGCGTGCTCCGGGGTCGCCGCCGCGTCGACCTTCTCCATCGCGGCAAGGAGCGCCTGGTCCAGGTCGCACGCATGCAGGTAGGGGAGCATGTCGCCGTTGAAGATGGCCTGGCGCTCTTCGTTGGTGAGGTAGGTCGCCCGATAGCCCGGAGCGGCATACAGCTGCACCTGCCCGTGGCACTTGCTCTGGTCAAGGTCGAAGAGGATCGCGAGCCCGTCGTCGAACCCGGCGCGGCCGACGCCCCACTGGTCGATCAGGGCGATGGCGTCCTGCTCCGCGAGCGCCGGGCTGTTGCTGTCGGGCTTGACCTGCGTGTAGACGACGACCTCGGCCCCGGTCCGCTCCCTGATGCCGGCGATCGTCCGGGTGACCGACGCGATCGTCGCGGGCTGCAGGACACTCGCGTAGTCATACACGGTGACGCCGTTGACCGGTGCCGGATACGGCGGGCCTGCCGGCGGCGCTGGGCCGACCGGGAGCGTGCCCGGAGACGGGCCGGCGCCCGGAGGCGCGGAGGCCAGGGGGGCCGTGGGTGCGGCGCTCGGCGTGGGCGCGCTCGGCGTGGGCGCGCCCGCACTCGGTGTCGCTGCGGCCGACGCCAGGTTCGCGGAGATGTAGGTCGTCGAGGCGATCAGCGCCCCCGCCCAGTCCTTCTGGTCGAGGTTGGGTTTGACCGTGTCGGTGACGATGCTGTCGAGGGTCGCCTGGTCCATGCGCGTCGCAACGAAGGTCGGGCCTCCGACGATCTGGAGAATCGCCTGGTTGTTCTTCAGGAAGTTCCAGAACTCCACGGCGCCGTCGTCCAGGTTCCATTGCACGATGAGTGCCTGCGCATCGGCACGCACCGCGGCGGCGGTCCTGGACGACTTCTTCGCCTCCGTGAACACGACCACGCGGGCACCAGTCCGCGTCTCGAGGTCGGACAGGGTGGTCGTGACCGACCGGCTCACCTTGGCGCCGAAGGCGGACGCGCCGTCGTAGACGTACTGGTTCGGCTTCGGCGACGGGTATGTGCCCGCGGCGGCGGTTGCGGCCGGCGCCTGGGCCCGGAGCGGTGTGCCGGGTGGGTGCGCCGGCTGGATCGCGGCCGTAAGGGTGCCGTCCATGGCCGGAGGTGAGGCGGCGCCCGCTGCGCCCGCGGCGGCTGCGACGCCTGCCAGGAGCAAGCCCAGCCACATGGCGGCGAGAACCGCGTCGCGACGGATCGATCGTCGGCTCATCAGCGGGCAGGGTATCGCAAGCTCGCGCCTTCCGGTGGGCCCCTTCGCACGGTCAGGCGCGTGCGCCCACGGCCTCCGGACCGGGGTCCGGAGCGCTGCTGCGGCCGCCGGCCGATTCCATCGCCCGCAGCCTGCGTACGAGTTCCGCACCGAGCTCGTAGCGCCCGAAGCTGGGCATGATGTACGTGCCCTGGACCAGCGGGCGCATGTGCGTGAGCAGTTCCATCGCCATCTCGAGTCCAACTTCGGCGCCGCGCTCGCCGGCCGAGGCCATCGCGGCCCGTACGCGGTCCGGGATCGTGATGCCGGGCACCTCGTTGTGGAGGAACTCGGCGTGGCGCCCGGTGTGCAGTGGCAGCACTCCCAGGAGCACCGGGAGAGGAAGGCGATCGCTCCATCGCGCTGCCGCCCGCTCCATGAAGCGGTCCCACTGATCGGGGGCGTAGATGGGCTGGGTCATGATCACGTGCGCACCGGCGGCGATCTTGCCGGCCAGGCGATCGAGTTCGTGCTCGATGTTCGCAGCGGTCGGATCGAGGGCGCAGGCAATCGTGAACCCTGCCGGGGCACCGATCGGCTTTCCCGCCTGGTCCTCGCCCCGATTGAGCCGGGCCAGGATCCTGATCAGCCCCGTCGAGTCGATATCCCAGATGCCGGTCCCGGTCGGGTAATCGCCGATCCGCGGCGGGTCGCCGGTCAGCGCGAGGATGTTCCGCACGCCCAGGGCATGAGCACCCAGCAACTCCGACTCGAGGGCCATGAGGTTGCGGTCGCGGGTCGTGAGGTGGACCAGGCATTCGAGGTCGAGTTCCTGCTGGATGCCGAACGCCACGGCCATTGCGCCCATCCGGACCCGCGCCATCGCGCTGTCGCTGATGTTGACGACGTCGACGCCGGCGTCGCGAAGGAGGCGCGCAGCCCCGATCGTCCGGTCGATCCGGACCGATCGGGGCGGGTCGATCTCGACGCTGATGACG
Source organism: uncultured Chloroflexia bacterium (assembly GCA_963816905.1). Classification (GTDB taxonomy): domain Bacteria; phylum Chloroflexota; class Limnocylindria; order Limnocylindrales; family CSP1-4; genus JAFMJV01. The sequence goes on from CAWFMQ010000003.1 coordinate 340,804, forward strand.
AACCGGCCCTCGGCGATGGCCGTGGCGAGCCGTGTTGGCGGTGGGGGCCCGAGGTCCGCGGCCGCGTTCGACTCGCGCTCCACGAGGGTCGCCCGCGGCGTTCCCGCGCCGAGCGGGGCACCGAGGCCCCCCACGGCCCCGTCGGCCCCCGCGCCGGTCGCGGTGCCGGTCCTCGGGGCCTCCGCGCCGGTCGCGGCGCCGGTCACCGGGGCCCTCGCGCCGGTCGCGGTGCCGGTCCTCGGGGCCTCCGCGCCGGTCGCGGTGCCGACGATGAACGCCTGGCCGGCGGCCGGAGCAGTCCGATCGGTCCCGGCGGCTGCGCCCACGGCGACCTCGGCCGATCCGGCGTCGCGGATCGGGGCGCGGTCGTCCGCCCTGTTCCCGGCGTCGGCGTCATCGATGACGCCGATTGACCGGTCGAGGGCAGCACGCATCGCGGCGATGTGCACAGGCGTGGTGCCGCAGCACCCACCGAGCAGGCGAGCGCCCGCGGCCAGGAAGCGCGGCACTGCATCGGCGAAGTACGCGGGCCCTGCGGCGTAGATGAACTGGCTCTCGACGCGGCGCGGGAGGCCGGCGTTGGGCATGATCAGCCGGGGCGGGCCATCCGGGTCGACGCCCATCCCACCCAGCGCATCGAGGCACACCTCCGGACCCACTCCGCAGTTCACGCCGATGGCGTCCACGCCCGCGGCCGCCAGCGCGATCGCTGCCGACACCGGCGTCGTTCCGTCCATGGCGACCATATCCTCACCGAACGTCATCGACGTGACCACGGGAAGGTCGCAGAGGGCGCGTGCCTCGTCGACGCCCATCAGCAGCTCGGCGAGGTTGCTGGAGGTCTCGACCAGGAGCAGGTCGACGCCGCCCTCGAGGAGGCCTTCGATCTGCTCGCGAAACGCAGCGCGGATCTCCGCCTCCGAATAGGAATCGGCGAGATGCATCGGGGCGCCGAGCGGCCCGATCGACCCGGCGACCAGGACCTCCCGTCCGGCCACGTCTCGCGCCTCGCGTGCGACCTGCGCGGCGCGGCGGTTGATCCTCCCGGCCCGATCGGCCAGGCCGAATGGTGCAAGCCGGAGGCGGCTTGCACCGAAGGTGCAGGTCTCCACGATGTCCGCGCCGGCGGTGATGTACTCGCGGTGGATCGCGCCGACGAGGTCGGGGTGGCTCTCGACGAGCTCGTCGAGGGACGCTCGCTGGGGGATGCCGCGGCTGAAGAGCAGCGTCCCCATGGCGCCGTCGAGGAGCAACGGCCGCTGTGCGAGGCGGTCGGTGAACGAGCGGCGGGCATGGGACGTGGAGTTCGTTGCGGAGGCGGCCATCTGCGAAGGGTACACGCAGGTTCGACGAGGACTACCGCTCGGACCCCATCGTCCTCCGGGCGGCCACGAAGGATGGGAGTGTGGCCTCGCCCATGCACCTACCTGACGCGGCAGCAGGTACTCGTTTGCGGCCACGGAACCTCGGCTCGGGCTCGCGCCTATCAGGAGGCGGCGAGTGGGATTCAGTGGACGACCGGGGAGCCGGCGCGTTTCGGGGAGCGGGGTGGCGCGCCGGCATCAGGTGGTCGGTCCGGGACGCTGCGCACCCCCGTCCTCGCGGCAGCGCTGCGAACGCCCGCCCTCGCGGCAGCGCTGCGGACTCCCGTCGTTACGGCAGCGCCGCGAGCGTCCCGCGCCTGCGCAGCAGGAACAGCCGTGACCCGTCCCACGCGACCTCCACCGGCCGAGGCCGCCCGTTGTACGTGCTCGCCATCGAGGAGGCGTAGGCGCCCGCAACGCCGATCGCCAGCAGGTCGTTGCGACGCAACGGCGGCAGTTCGGCGACTCCCAGGTGGTCGGTCAATTCGCAGATCGGTCCATCGACGCCGACGATCGAAAGGTCCGTCGCTGCCCCCGGGCCCGCGAGAGCCCGCACGCCCGGCAGTGCCACCGGCATCGCGCCCTGTCCCTCGGCGCCCGGGCCTTCGGTCGCAGCGTTCCAAAGTTCGCCGGGAGCGCTGCGTTCGTCGCCGGCCGCGGCGCCGCCAGGCCACCCGGCGTCGATCCAGTCGACGGGTCGGCCCATCGACGTCAGGGCGCCGATCGGGTGATCTGCCCCGTAGAGCGCCGGTCGAACGAGCTCGGTCATACCAGCGTCCAGGACGACGATCCGCCGCGCACGTTCCCGGACGTGCAGCACGCTCGCGACCAGCAGCCCACACGCCGCGGCGACCGATCGCCCCGGCTCGACTGCCAGTCGCGCGGGCGCTGCCCCGGGGGGCAGCGCCACCAACTCGGCACCGGCCTCTTCGGCGAACCGGGCCGGCGAGGGCACAGCCCCCGATCGCCCGTAATCGACCGGGAAGCCCGACCCTGCGTCGAGGGTGTCGAACTCGGGGAGGTTCGCCCGCTGGAGCGTCAGCAGCCGGAGACCCAGTCGGAACGCGGACCGCCACGCGTCGACCGCGCCGAGTTGCGAACCGATGTGGACGTCGATTCCCCGCCAGCGCAGCGGGCCCGCGGGCCCACCGCCGGCCGCGACGAGCTCGGGAAGCTCCTCCGGCAGGATTCCGAACTTCGACTCGGAGCCGCTCACCGCCCAGCCACGCCGTGTCTCCGGCCGCGTCCCGGGGTTGATCCGGACGAGCACGTCGAGACGAAACCCGCCGGATGCCTGCGCCCCGCTCGGACGGCGCATGCCTCCGCGCTCCCTGACGAGCGATGCGAGGGCCGCCGCCTCGGCCGCGGACTCGATGCTCACCCAGAGCAGTGGCGTTCCGGCCGCTGCGAGATCGACCGCGCGCGCGAGGTCGATGCCCGACTTGCCGACCCCCTCGAGGGCGGTACGTGCAACCGGGAAGCCGGCCCGAGCGGCGAGGGCCAGCTCCCCGGAGGAAACGGCACTCGCCCCGAAGCCGCGTTCGGGCAATCCCCGCAGCAGCCCGGGCAGGCCGTTGGCCTTGAGGGAATAGAGTCGCAGCCATGGATCCGGAAAGGCTCGGGCGACGGCTTCCGCGTCGGCGTGCAACCGGGGCAGGTCGTACAGGTAGAGTGGTGTTCCGAAGCGGCGAGCGGCCTCGCGGGCGGCTTCGGCCCGGGTCGAGATCACGGCAACCCTCCGCAGCAGCGCGCGCCGGGGGAGCCCGGCAACGCTCGACATCGTAGGATCCTCCGTGATCGCGCCTCGGTCCCGAAGTCCCAGGCCCCGAGGAGCAGCATCTGACCGGAGGCATCATGTCCGCCCTCATTTTCACCTCTCTCGTGCCCGACCCGCTCCCGGTTCCGGGCACGCCCTACGAGCGCGCACTGGTGGCCTTCCTTCGGGACTTCTTCGCGGGGTACCCCGCCGCAGCCACGGCGATCGGCTATCACGCCCTCGACGACAGGTGGGGCGAAGGGGGTGAGCATGGGCGGCGGACGCGCGTCGCGATGCTTCGCCGCCACCGCCGGTCCGTGGAGGCCCTCGACAATTCCGGTCTCGGGCCGTCCGAGCGTATCGACCGACAGCTGCTTCTCGAATCGATCGACGAGTTGCTGTTCGCCGAGGAGACGTTGCGGGAGGGTGCCTGGGACCCCCTGGCGGTCGTCTCCGAACTGGGCACTGGACTGTTCACGCTGCTGGCGCGCGAGTTCGCGCCGTGGGCGCATCGCGGCACGGCGCTGCTGGCCCGTGTTCGGGGCATTCCGGAGGTTCTTGCCGCGGCACGCGAGGAGCTCGTCGGGCTGCCGGGTCGCCCGGTGTCACTCCTGCACCTGGAGACCGCCCTCGCTCAGCTGGAGGGCGTGCAGGCGCTCTTGGACGAGGGCGTGACCGAGGCGCGGGGACGTGCCGGCGCAGGCGGTGCGCCGGACCTGCCGGACCTGCCGGACCTGCTCGAAGGGGCTGCCGCGGCGGCCGGCGCCGCGCTCGAGGAGTTCCGTGCCGCCCTCGATGTGGAGATCCGGCCGAGGGCCTCCGGCGACGGCCGCCTCGGCGCGGCGCTCTTCGACCAGAAGCTGCGCTTCACGCTCGCCAGCGACCTGTCGGCCGGCGAGCTGCTTACGCGAGCCCGTCGTGACTTTCGGGTCGTGCGCGCAGAGATGGTGCGCCTTGCCCGTGAGCTCTGGCCGCAATGGCTGCCGGACCACCCGATGCCGGAGGCCGCAGAGGGCGACGAGGAGGCCGAGGGCGCGATCGTTCGGCCGGTCCTGGACGCCATCGCGCAGGAGCACCGGCGCCCGCAGGAGCTGCTCGAGTGGTGCCAGGCGGAAGTGCGGCGGATCGAGGACTTCTGCCGCCGGCGCGCAGTCATCACCCTCACCGACGAGCCGCTCAAGGTCACCTGGACGCCGATCTTCATGCGAGCCTATGGCCGGGCGTTCCTCGACTCACCCGGCCCGCTCGACCGCGGCCTTGCCAGCCACTTCTGGATCACGCCGCCTGACGAGAAGCTCGGGCAGGAGGCCACCGAGTCGTACCTCCGGGAAGACAACGACCGGATGCTTCGCCTCATGTGCATCCACGAGGCGGTGCCCGGCCACTACACGCAGCTGGCCTACTCCAATCGTTGCCCCTCGCTGACCCGCACGATCTTCGTGAGCGGCATGTTCGCCGAGGGCTGGGCGGTCTACGTGACCCAGGTGCTGATGGACCTGGGGTACGGCGCCGACGACCGGGCGCTCATGCTGAACCACTGGAAGTTCTACCTTCGGGCGGTCACCAACGCGATCATGGATGTGACCATCCACGTGGAGGGCATGACCGAGGACGAGGCCCTGGACCTGATGATCCGCGGTGGATTCCAGGAGGAGGATGAAGCGCGGGCCAAGTGGCTGCGTGCTCGTCTCACCTCCACTCAGCTGTCGACGTACTACCTCGGGTCGCTCGAGATGTGGGACCTGGAGGTCGAGGCGCGGAGACTGGCAGCTCGCGCCGCCGGCGCGAGGGACGACGCCGTGCCGCCGCAGCGCGTGGTCGGGGGCATGGGAGAGACGCCCGGCTTCGACTATCGACGGCACCTCGAGGCGGTGGTCTCCCACGGCACGCCGCCAATCAGGTGGGTGCGGCGGATCCTCGCCGACGCCTCCGAGGCCTGACGTGGCGCTCATCTCGTCCCGGTTGGGACTCCTGTTCATCATGACGCCGCACACGGGGTGCACGGCGATCGGGCGCTACCTGGAAGCCGAGTACGACGCGGTGCTGGTGCCGCCGGAGGACGTGCGCAACCCGGACGGGACGCTGCGGATCCCGTCGAAGCACACGCAGCTCGGCCAGCTGCTGGAGGCAGGGCTGATCACACCAGAGCAGCGTCGTTCGCTCGTCGTTGCGGCGGGCGTGCGGAACCCGTTCGACATGCTCGCCTCCGCATACCTGGGCGCAGGCCTGCCCGGCAATCGCCCCCTGCGCGGTAGCCGGGTCGGGTCGCGGGAAAGCGATGTCTGGCTGCGAGGCGTGGGATCGTCTCGGTACCGTGCGCTCCGGCGTCGCCTGCGAAGGGCAGCGCGGTGGCGGGCCGCCCCGGCGGCGATCCCGGCCGGCGCACCGGCGCAGGGCGGGTCGTCCGCAGCTCCTGCGGGCACGGCCACGGCCGCGTCTTCGGAAAGCGGGCCGGACGCCATCGACCGCAACCGGTTCGAGGCCTGGCTTCGCGCCCGGTTCGGCCGGTCGGTCCTGGCCCGAATGCGTGGGAAGCCATGGCACCGTCCGATCGACTTCGCGGAGGGCGCCGACGTTGTGCTCCGCTTCGAGCGCCTCCAAGCCGACTTCGAGGTCCTGCTGGCCCAGCTGGGAGTCACCGATTCCGCGGTGATCCCACAGGTCAACCCGACGCGTTCCCGGCGCAGTGCGGCCTACCAGGAGTTCTACACGGACGCCTCGGTGCGCCTCGTGGAGGAGATCTTCGCCGACTACCTCCGTCGCTACGGCTACGCATTCGAGGCCCTTCCGGTCCCCGAGGACGCCGTTGCCGCGGTCGACCGGGCGGGCGGCGTCGGCTGATCGGACACGTCCGCGGACGGACTGCTCGCTCGCCGCCGAACTCCGGTGCCCCGGGAACCAGGGCGACGGCGTATTCAGTCGTCGTCAGTTGACGCGCGCCCGATCCGAAGGCACGAGGCCCGTGGGATCAGGGCCGGGCGTGCGGCCGTCGAGCGACACTCGCCCATCCCTGAGCAGGAGAGGCAGGAGCGCAAGACAGTTCGGATCCCGTGATGCGAAGTGATCGTACAGATCACAGGCCAGATCCCGGTCGACATCGGGTGGCAGCGCAATGACGAGATCACGCGCCGGAGCGAGGAAGAGCAGCGGAGACGAGCCGAAGAGCCGCTCAAGCTGCTCCGGAAGCAGGAACAGCGCGGACCCGGTTCCGCCCTCCGACTGGAGGAGACGCACCTCTGTCCCACCCGTGGTCATGCGGACAACGTCCGCCGGCGATATCCGCGCCGCGTACCGCTGCAGATTCTGGAGCGCCGTCGCAAGGAGGTCCGCAGGCGTGAGTGCCCAGTCACGGAGCATCTCCAGGCTCACCGTGACGAACGCGGGGCCGACATCCACGCCAAAGCCGATCGACAACCCGGGCGGAACGACAACCTGGAGGGGAACCGGGAATCCGGGTGGATGCGGACGGACCCTGGGAAGGAGCGGCAGGATGCGTCCGGACATGACCGTCCAGTCGAGATCCGGAGGCAGCGCCTCCATCGCCGCCAGCACCTCCTCCAGCGATGCGGTGACGACTCCGGGTCCGAGCAGGGGACCGGGGACGGGCACGATCGTCCACGGGGACGCATCGCAGGACCTGCGGCGGTGTGCCGATGCCCCACGTCGTGAAGAGTGATTGTTCGAGTGGTGGGTTCTGGTGCGCATGTCGCCATCCTGGCGCCGGGCTCTTGGCGCCGGCTCACCGCGCGATCACCTGCGACTTACGCGGTCGAACTGCCAGTCCTGGTCGCCGGGCCTGCGCCGGAATGGGCCCTCCGGGACGCCGAGGCCCAATTCAACCCGTGCGCCGCGCGAGCGGCCCGCGAACCGTTTAGCCTTGTCACGGTCGGCATGGCGACCGGCCCACCGGAAAGCGTTGCGGCCGGGCAGAGGAGACGCCCACGTGTCGTCCCTGGACAAAGTCGCGCTTTTCACCAACGAGTATCCGCCGCACGTCTACGGCGGCGCCGGCGTCCACGTCGAATACCTGAGCCGCGAGCTGGCCCGCCTGGTGCCGGTCGAGGTGCGCTGCTTCGGCGACCAGGATGTGCAGGAGCCCAACCTGCGCGTCAAGGGCTACGGGGCCTGGCCCGAGGCCAAGGCAGAACACCGACCCGCGCTTCGGCGGCGCGCTGGATGCGTTCTACCGCAGCCTGGCGATGGCCAAGGACACCCTCGACGCCGGCGTCGTGCACTGCCACACCTGGTACACCGACATGGCCGGCTTCCTGGCCAAGAAGCTGTGGGGCGTCCCGCTGGTGCTGACGATCCACTCGCTGGAGCCGCTGCGCCCCTGGAAGGTCGAGCAGCTCGGCAACGCCTACCACCTCAGCAGCTGGATGGAGCGGACGGCCATCGAGGATGCCGACGCGGTCATCGCCGTCTCGCAGGAGACCCGCAACGACGTGCTGCGCTGCTTTCCGGTCGTCGACCCCGAGAAAGTGCACGTGATCCACAACGGGATCGACCTGACGCAGTACCGCAAGAACCCCGCCGTCGATGCGCTGGTCAAGCGCGGCGTCGATCCCGAGCGGCCGTTCGTGCTGTTCGTCGGCCGGATCACGCGCCAGAAGGGCATCATCCACCTGGTCAACGCCATCCCGGCGATCGATCCGTCGCTCCAGGTGGTGCTGTGCGCGGGCGCGCCCGACACGCCGGAGATCGGCCAGGAGATGGCCGAGCGCGTGGCCGAGGTCAGCGCCGGCCGCGCCGGCGTGATCTGGATCCAGGAGATGCTGCCGCGCGACGGAGGTGATCCAGTTCTACTCGCACGCAGCGGTCTTCTGCTGCCCGTCGGTGTACGAGCCGTTCGGGATCATCAACCTGGAGGCGATGGCCTGCGAGACCGCCGTCGTCGCCTCGGCGGTCGGCGGCATCCCCGAGGTGGTCGTGCCCGGCGAGACCGGCCTGCTCGTGGATCTGAAGCTAAGGCAGGCACGTTCGATCCGGTCGACCCGCCGCAGTTCTCGCGCCGACCTCGCCGCCGCGATCAACCGGGTCGCGCTCGATCCGGCCTGCGCGAGCGGTTCGGGCGCAACGGGCGCACGCGCGTCGAGGATCACTTCAGCTGGACGGCGATCGCCCAGCGGACGCTGGACCTGTACCGGTCCCTGGTGACCCGCGCGTAGCGACCGGCCGGCGACGCGCCGACTCGTCGGTTGCTCTCGACCGACGACACACGCGAGGAGCGTGATGGACAGTGAGCAGCCTGAAGACGGCCGGAGCCGCGTCGTCATCGAGGGCGTGACGCCCGAGATCGACGGCGGCGCGTTCCCGATCAAGCGCATCGTCGGCGACACGGTGGTCGTCGAGGCCGATCGCCTACGCCGACGGCCACGACGCCGTGTCGTGCGTCCTGCTGCTACCGGCAGCGAGGTGCGACGCCGAGTGGACCGAGTCCCCATGGAGCCGCTGGTCAACGACGCGCTGGCGCGCCTCGTTCGCGGTCGAGGAGCTCGGGCGGTACCGGTATACGGTGCAGGCCTGGGTCGATCACTTCAAGACCTGGTCGCACGACCTGGCGAAGCGCGTCGAGGCCGGGCAGGACGTCACCGTCGATCTGCTGATCGGCGCGGAGCTGGTCGAGGCCGCGGCGGCCCGGGCCGGTGGCAGCGACGCGGACCGCCTGGCATGAGGTCTGCGGCCGGTCTGCGCGTCGAGGGCGATCCGAAGCCGCTCGCGCGGCGCTGTCGCCCGAGCTGGCCGGCGCTGATGGCGACACACGCCGAGCGGCCGTTCGCGACCGCTGGCGCCAGGAGCTGGCGGTGGTCGTCGATCGCGAGCGGGCCCGCTTCGGCGCGTGGTACGAGCTGTTCCCGCGCTCCGCGGCGCCCGAGCCGGGCGCGCCACGGCACGTTCAGGGACGTCGAGGACCGGCTTGCCGTACGTCGCCGCCATGGGCTTCGACGTGCTGTACCTGCCGCCGATCCACCCGATCGGCCGCAGCTTCCGCAAGGGCCCCAACAACGCACGCCGCTGCCGGGCCCGACGACCCGGGCAGCCCGTGGGCGATCGGCACCGCGGAGGGCGGCCACAGAGCGATCCACCCGGAGCTCGGCACGCTCGAGGACTTCCGCCACCTCGTCGGCGCGGCCGCGAGCACGGCATCGAGATGGCGCTCGACATCGCCTTCCAGTGCGCGCCCGATCATCCCGTACGTCACGCGAGCACCCGGAGTGGTTCCGCGCGCCGGCCCGACGGCACGATCCAGTACGCCGAGAACCCGCCGAAGAAGTACCAGGACATCTACCCCTTCGACTTCGAGACCGAGCAGTGGCGCGAGCTGTGGGACGAGCTGAAGAGCGTCGTGCAGTTCTGGGTCGAGCAGGGCGTGCGGATCTTCCGCGTCGACAACCCGCACACCAAGCCGTTCGCCTTCTGGGAGTGGCTGATCGGCGACATCAAGCGCGACCCATCCCGAGGCGATCTTCCTGGCCGAGGCGTTCACGCGCCCGAACGTGCTGTACCGGCTCGCCAAGCTCGGCTTCACCCAGTCGTACAACTACTTCCCGTGGCGCAACACCAAGGACGAGCTGACCGAGTTCTTCACCGAGCTCACAGCGGCGCCGGTCCGCGAGTTCTTCGGCCCCAACCTGTGGCCGAACACGCCGGACATCCTGCCCGAGTACCTCCAGTTCGGCGGCCGTCCGGCGTTCATCGCGCGGCTCGTCCTGGCGGCGACCCTCGGGCCGAGCTACGGGATCTACGGGCCGGCCTTCGAGCAGTGCCGGAACACGCCCGCTGGCCCCGGGCAGCGAGGAGTACCTGGACTCCGAGAAGTACGAGATCCGGCCGTGGGACGTCGACCGGGCCGACAGCCTGGCAGGGCTGATCGGCCGGGTCAACCGGATCCGGCGCGAGCACGCCGCCTTCCGCACGAACGACAACCTGCGCTTCCACCAGGTCGACAACGACCAGCTGATCGCGTACAGCAAGAGCACGAAGGACAAGGTCGAGCCAGGTGCTCGTGGTCGTCAACCTCGACCCGCACCACCTCCAGTCCGGTTTCGTCGAGCTGCCGCTCGATGAGCTGGAGATCGACCCGCAGCAGCCGTACCAGGTCCACGACCTGCTGACCGACGCGCGCTACCTCTGGCACGGCCCGCGCAACTATGTCGAGCTGCGGCCCGGCAATGACCTGATGCCCGTCGGAAGCCAGGCACATGTCTTCGCGATCCGGCGGCGAGTCCGAACCGAGGCGGACTTCGACTACTACCTCTGACCCCCCGGCCGGCTCGGCGGAACCGCGGAGCGGCGGCCGCCGGTGACCAACGACCCATGACGGGATAGGATCCGGCGATGAACGAGCCTGCAGGACTCACGATCCCCCGTTTCGGTCTTGCCATGCCCAACTTCCGCGAGGGCGCCACCAGGGAGGGGATCGACGCGTCGCTGGAGACCGCGGCCCGTCTCGGCTGGCACTCGGTCTGGACGACCGACCATCTCCTGCCCGACACGACGCCCGCCTCCGCGGACTACTCCACGATCTTCGAGGCACTCTCCACGATCGCCTACGCGGCCGGCCGGACCGATTCGCTCCGGCTCGGGACCAGCGTGATCGTCGTCCCCATGCGCAATGCCGTCGCGATGGCCAAGGAGGTCGCCACGATCGACGCCCTGTCCGGCGGGCGGCTCACGCTCGGCGTGGGCGTGGGCTGGAGCGAGGCCGAGTACGCGAATGTCGGCGAGGAGGCGCGCTTCCATCGCCGCGGCGCATACCTGGACGAGTCGATCGCCCTGTGGCGCCACCTGTGGAGCGGCTCCCGCGAACCCTTCCGTGGTCGCTTCCACTCGTTCGATGACTTCGCGTTCGGCCCGCTGCCGGCACAGGGGGCGGCGCTGCCGATCGTGGTCGGGGGACGCTCCGACGCGGCACTTCGCCGCGCCGGGGGCCTGGCTGACGGATACCACTCCACCGGGACGAGCCCGGCGCAGTTCGTCGAACGGGCCGCAGCGGTGCGAGCGGCGGCCGAGGCCGCGGGACGCCCGGCTCCGGCGTTTTCGGCCCGTTGTCGGGTCTTCTTCGACGAACCCGCCGGGCAGATGTACGCCCTCGCCGGGACGCCGGAGGCCATGCGCGCCGACATCGATGCGTTCGCCGCCGCCGGTGCCGGCCTCATCGTGGTGGATCTCCGCCAGGTCGATCCCGAGCGGCTCGTGGCCGCGATGGAGCGCTTCGGGCGAGACGTCGCCGGGAGCGTCCGCTGATCGGGCACGGGGCGCAGTCCGTTGGGTGAGCTGCGACCCTCGACGCCGGCACGGCGACCGGAGACCGCTCGTCCACGAGCTGCCGAGGAGCCCGCGATCGAGCCGCCGACGCCGGACGAGGTCGACCGGATCGAACGGCAACTCGCGAGCCTGCCCGTCCACTCGGGCGCGGAGGTGACGGATGCCCAGGACCTCGGGGTCGTGCTCGTACGCTCGCCCGGCGCCGGAATCGGCTTCAACTACGGTGCCATCCCGAGGTGGACGGCAGCCGGCAGGGTGGCCGCTCTCGATCGGTTCGCGTCGTACATGCGGGCGGAGGGCGAATGGCCTTCGTTGCTCGTGACCGATCGCCTCGACCGGCCGATCGGGCTCGCCGACGCCCTTCCGGGCGCCGGGTGGCGACTCGCGGGTCGCGAGACGGTGATGTGGGTCGGCCGCGCGCCGGTGGTGCCGCACCTGGACCCGGCATTGCGCATCGAGGCGGTCCAGCCCGGCGCGGTCGACGACCATCTGTCGCTGGAGGCGCGGATCTTCGGCCTGGGAGAGCGCGACGGACAGCGCCGTCACGAGCGCCTGGCCGAGGCGCTCCGCGGGGGAAGCCTGCGCGCCTACGTCGTTCGCGCCGGTCGCGAGCCGGTCGCGGTGGCACGGCTCTCGCTGCTGGGCGGCGCCTGCGGCCTGTACGGCATCGGCGTCGCGGAGGGCCGGCGGCGGCAGGGTCTCGGCACGCTGATCACAACGGTCGCGACGCGGGCCGGAATGGCACTGGGCAACCGCATCGTCTGGCTGTCCGTGGAAGACGGCAACGCCGGGGCGCGGCAGATGTACGAACGCCTGGGCTTTGCCCCGCTGTTCGGTTGGGCCCGCTGGCTCAGCCGGGCGCGCTGACCGCCGAGGGCTCCAACCAGCGGGGCGGAGGCTGGCCGACGGCCCGGAGTGCATCTGCGTAGAGGGCGGCCCCGTCCGGGCCGTCTCCCGGGGAACGAACCGCATGGAGGTCGTCGACGAGCTGCCGCTCGAGTGGGCCGCCGATCGTCGCGTCAAGGGTCCGGGCGGCGTGGGCCGCGACGGCGCAGGACCTGGCGCTGTCTCCTGCCGGCGCGGGTCTTCCCAGAACCAGCCATCGGAGGTGAACATCCCAAGTCGCGATTCCTGGGCGCGCATCGCCGCCAGGACCTGTTCCCTGGCCCGCTCACGGGACGCGTGGCCGCTGTCCTCCAGCTCGCGCCCGGCCCATGCCTCTGCCTCCGCGAACTCGCTGACGACGTCCACGTAGCGATCTCGGAGCGCCCACGCATCCAAACCGAGCCGTTCCAACCGGTCGGCGGTGATGACGTCGACGGCGGAGGCGAGGCGGTCGAACGCCTGGCGGAGCGGCAGCTTCCAGCGACCATCGGAGGCACAGGGGCATTCCCCGCTCCACCGGGCCACCCCGTGATGGCACGACCAGCTGGTCTGGTCGTGGACCGGGACGACCGGCAGGTCGTCGATCCGCACTGCGTCGAGCAGGGCACCGACGGTCGCTCGCGGGACTCCGTCGAGGCCCGAGAGCAGCCGGTCGAGGAACAGGTCCCGGAACTTCTGGTGGTGGCCGTACAGCTCGCCGTCCGTCGCGATCAGCAGGACGCGATCCGCGCCGTCCGACGGCTCCGTGGACCTGCCCGGCTCACGCGGGGCCAGCGTCATGCCATGCGCGATGGTCGCCGGGGTGCGAGCGTGGATGATCGCGTCGAGTCGCGGACGCAGCACCTGTTGGACGAACTCATCCGCGTCACGCGTGGCGCCGGGATCGAAGCTCACCGTGCCCGAGACTTCCGCATCGTAGAAGACGATCCCGATCGACGTGCCGCCGAGCGGCACGCGCCCCGGCACGCCACCCGCGACCGGCCACTCCGCCTGCCACGGCGCGAGGATCGTCCAGCGGACGCCCTCCTCGGCGCAGACCCGGAGCGTCAACCGGTCCACCGCGGTCTCCGGCAGCCAGATCCCGGTGGCCGGCCGACCGAGGCGCAGTTCGAAGTCCCGGAGGCCCCACCTGATCTCCGTGCGTCGATCCCGCGCCGACGCCAGGGGCAGGATCGCGTGGTGGTAGGCCTGCGCGATCGCGTTGTGGCCGTCGTCCTGCGCCACGAAGTCGGCATGGAGCCGCGGCTGCTCGCGCCGCAGCCACGTGGCGAGGGTCGGTCCCATGTCCCAGCCGATGCGCGCGATGTTGCGTCGATCCGCATTCGGCCTGTAGGCCTCCTCGGCGATCCGGGCGTTCCAGTTGGCGAACGGCGCGGCGCTCGGGTCCGGTGGCAGGCGCCCGCTGAACGGGTCCTGGCGCGACGGCTGGTAGAAGTGCCCGTGCACCGCCACCCACGCACGGTTCACGGCCGGTCCCCTTCCTCTGCGGCGAAGTCGCGCGCCTGGTGGGCGGTGAAGCGGGTGCCGAACGACTCGGAGCTGCCGGCGGGCAGGGTCGCCGGCCAGCGAAGGTGCAGGCGGCTGCCCTGGTAGACACGCTCGCAGCCGCCCTCGGAGTTCGAGACGGTCTCGATCGGATACCAGGTGATGCGCCCGGGCCGGCTCAGCTCGACCGCGACCGTCAGCCCGGCGTCCCGATTGCCGAATGACAGGCCGCGCCCGGCGAGGAGGTCGCCGTCGACGTCGTGGGGCACGCCGGCCTCGGGCACGCCGGCCGTCGGGCTACGTCGCCGTTGAGCTCGCCGCCGTTGAGCTCGTCGCCATCGGTGCCCACCGCCTCCGCCATTCCGTCCGCATCCGTTCGCCACGCATAGAACGCGGCCGGATTGTGGCCTCCGCCGGAGACGTTCCAGCCGAACGACAGGTCCAGTTCCATCGAGACTGCGCTCGGCCCCGGATTGGCAACATCCACGACGACGCCGAGGACCGGGTGCATGCGCTCGCCGGCCAGTTCGATCGTCTTGGTCACGACGATGGGCGCGGGTCGGCCATCCCGCATGTACCGTCCTGCCCGACGAACGACCAGCCGGCCGTCGGAAATGGAGACGACGTCGAAGGGCCGGTCGGCGAAGTCGCCCAGGTCGGCGTCCCGCAGGGCAGCGAGATCGCGCGGACCGAGCCCGGGCCCCACCGCTGCGTCGCGCAACGCCACGAGCCCGCCACGCAGCTCATGCCGGTCGTAGACGAGCAGATCGGCGAGGGCTGCGTCGACGGCATGCGACGACGTCGGGACGTACGTGTCGGTCGACACGCCCGCCACATGGCCCGCTGCTGCCGCGGACCCCGCCGCCTCGGACCCCGCCGCACCAACGCCGCCAGTCCCATCACCCTCGGGCTCCGCCCCCACGTCGGCGGCCGCCGCCTCCGCCCCCCCGTCGGCCGCCTCCGCCTCCGCCTCGGCTGCCTCCGCCTCGGCCCGGCGTGCCAGGTCCTCGGCCAGCTTCCGATGGTATGACTCCGGCCTGCGGCGTAGCACGGCCGCAAGGGCCACGCGGCTCGCGCGCAGGTCCCACGCCCCGATTCCGGCACCCTCAGCCGTGTCGACGAGCACCAACTGGCCGGGGGCCCCGAGTTGCACCTCGTCGATCCCGTCAAGATCGAAATCGGCGCACAAGGTGCGCGGTGTGCCGCCCTCCGCGACGTCCTCGGCCGCGATCAGCTCGGCCAGGACTGCCATGCGCAGGTGCACCAGGTAGATGCCACCGAACAGGCCATGCCAGTACACGTCGTTCGACTGGCCTCGGTACAGGTGCGCCGTCGCCCGGTCGCGCGCGGGGCCCGGCGGCATGGCCGCGACTGCCCGGGACACCCTGAGCATCTGCTTCGCCAGGTCGTTGATCTCGCGGTACCTCGCCTGGAAGTTGCGCCAGGACGCCCCGAAGAGGAACCGGGCCGCGGGCGACCCATCCCGCCGAGCCGCCTCGATCAGCTGGTGGAACGTCCCTGCCTCGTTGTCCGGCAGGGCCCACTCGGTCATTTCCACATACGCGCTGGTCGGGACGTAGATTCGGCTGAGCGGGGGGTGATCCGCCATCCATTCGCTCGGCGACACAGTCCGGATCCAGTCGGCGTTCTGCTCGAGCGCCACCAAGAAGCGCTCGACCCAGGTCTCCCTGGACCAGCAGAGCTCGAAGGTGCCGGGCCAGGCGCCGAACTTCTCCCCGTCGTCACCCATCACCCCGACACGGCACCGGTCGGCCGTCGCATTGCGGCGCAGGTGGTCGATGACGGTCTCCACCGTCGACCAGGGGATGGTGTATCGCAGGCCCTGCTCCGAGCCGAAGAGCGTCAGGCGCCGGCCCTGGTCGTCGGTTGAATACGTGCCCCACATGCCGTCCTCGGCGACGCGCGCTGCCCGGAGGTGGTTGTCGTCGAGGAGGGTGTAGGCGTAGCCGGCCCGCGCGAGGTCGGACGCGAGACCAGGTTCCCAGACGCGTTCGGCAAGCCACGCGCCGAGCGGCGCTCTGCCGAAGAGCGCCTCCACCCGCTCGCGCATCGCAGCCAGCTGCCCGAGGCGGTCGTCCGCTGGGAGCGCGACGAGGATCGGCTCGGTGAGCGCGCCCCCCAGGATCTCCACCTGCCCGCGAGCGGCCAGGGCGCGAAGCTGCTCGATGGCCTCGGGGTGCTCGCGCTCGATCCAGTCGAGGAGCGGACCGCTGTAGTGGAGTCCCACGTGGATCTCGGGATGCGCCCCGATGGCGTCGATGAACGGCGCGTAGGCGTGGTTCCAGACCTCCTCGACGACCCACCCGAAGTTGCCGACCGGCTGGTGGTTATGCAGCACCAGGCACAGGGAGATGCCCGGCTGGGGCGGTTCCATCGAAGTTCAGGGTCCGGTGGTTTCCGGTCCGGTCGGCTCGATCGGCTTCTTGCGGCGCGGGTGGACCCCGGCCTCGGCGGCCTCATCCCGGGCTGCCGGCACATACAGCTGCTCTACGTACTCCTGGAGCATCCGCGTGGTGGAGAACCGCCACATCACGCTTGCCATCGAGGCGCGCATCAGCGCGACCCACGCTCGCGGCAGGTCGTCGCGATCTCGTTCGTAGTAGCGCGGCACGGTCTCCTGTTCGAGGATCCGGTAGAGATCTTGGGCGTCGGCCCAGTCCTGGGCACCTTCGTTGGGATTCTGGTCACGGCCGCCGATCGCCCAGCCGTTGCTGCCCGTGAACCCCTCGTCCCACCAACCGTCGAGGACCGAGCAATTGACCACGCCGTTCATGGCCGCCTTCATGCCGCTCGTCCCCGAGGCCTCGAGCGGGCGCCTCGGGTTGTTGAGCCAGACGTCGACGCCCTGGACGAGATACCGCCCCACCTGGACGTCGTAGTCCTCCAGGAAGAAGACCCGGCCCTTGAGCCGCTTCGAGCGGCTCCGCGTGAAGATGTCCTGGATCACCAGCTGGCCGGGGCGATCGGCCGGGTGCGCCTTGCCCGCGAAGACGATCTGCACGGGACGTGCCGGATCCCAGAGCAGGCGGGCGAGCCGATCCTCGTCGGAAAACAGCAGCGACGCTCGCTTGTACGTGGCGAACCGCCGTGCGAAGCCGATGGTGACGATGTTCGGGTCGAGCGCCTCGTCCAGCAGGGCCAGCTCGTCGGGCGCCTCACCGTGGCGCGCCAACTGGGCGCGCAGCCGGCCTCGGGCGAAGTAGGCAAGCTCCAACTTCTGCCGCTGGTGGGCGTCCCAGAGCCGCCGATCCGCGATCCGGCGGAGGTGCTCCCAGAACCTGCCGGGTACGCGCTCGTTGTCCAGGTGGTCCAGGTCGGCCCCGATGTCCTCGAACAGGTCCCTGATCGGGCCACCCAGCCAGGTCGGCGGATGGACGCCGTTGGTGATCGCGCGGATGGGTCGGCCGGGCACTCCCTGCCACGTGGTGTTCGCGGTCCTGGCGTGCAGCTCGCTCACCGCGTTCGCGTCGTTGGAGAGCCTCAGGGAGAACGCCGTCATGTCGAACTGGTGCGGGTCCCCGTCCACTCCCCGACCGATCGCCAGCAGCCGGTCGAGGTCAGGCCCCGTGGCCGCCGTGAGCGGCCCGGCGATGCGACGGACCAGGTCCGTATCGAAGCGCTCGTTGCCGGCCGCGACCGGCGTGTGGATCGTGAAGACCGTGCCGGAGCGGACACGCGTCAGTGCCTGGTCGAGGTCCAAGCCCGCAGACGTGTGTTCCCGGGCCTGCTCGACGAGCATGAACGCGGAGTGGCCCTCGTTGAGGTGCCAGGCGGAGGGGCGCACGCCGAGCGCGCGAAGGGCTCGCACCCCGCCCACGCCGAGCACGAACTCCTGGTGGAGCCGCATCTCCCGGCCCCGGACGTACAGGATGTGCGTGATCGGGCGGTCCTCGTTGGCGTTCTCGGGGATGTCCGTGTCCAGCAGGAGCAGCGGTACGCGCCCGATGCGAACGAGCCAGACGCCCACCTGCACGGTGCGACCGGGCAGCTCGACCGGAACGGTCAGCGGGTCTCCATCCGGCCCCGCGACGCGCAGCAGCGGCAGGCGCGCCTGCTCCAGGTCCGGATAGGCGTGCTCCTGGTGGCCGTCATGGTCGATCGTCTGGCGGAAGTAGCCATGCCTGTAGAAGAGCCCCACCGCAATGAAGGGCAGCGACATGTCGGACGCCGCCTTGCAGTGGTCACCGGCCAGTACGCCCAGGCCTCCGGAGTACACCCCGAGCGATTCGTGGAGCCCGAACTCGGCGCAGAAGTAGGCGATCGGGCCATCGAAGCTCGCCGTGTGGTGCCGCGCGAACCAGTGAGCCGCCCCGCTCGCCATGTACGAATCGAATGCGCCGAGCACGGTGCGGTACTGGACCATGAATTCCGGGTCTTCTGTGAGCCGCCCCCAGTTGCGATGGACCTGCAGCACCGCCACGGGGTTCCGGTGCCGCAGCCAGGTGTCGTGATCGATGCTGCTGAACAGCGCACGCACCTGGGGGTGCCATGCCCAGTACAGGTTGTAGGCGAGTCGCGGCAGTCCTTCGAGTTGACCGGGAAGCCGCAGGGCGTCGTGGGGAAGGGTCGGAATGATGAGGGAGGAGGGCACGATCGATGGATCGTACACGACACGTCGCCGGGCATCTGCGGGAGAGTCGCGCGCTCGGTCAAAGACGTTCGGGTGCATCCCTGTCCGTTCACCCGCGTCGGTTCGTCCTGCGGCGCGTACCATCGCGAGGTGCGTATTGCCATGATCGCGTCCGAATGCGAGCCCTTCGCCAAGACCGGCGGTCTCGGCGACGTCGTGGACGGGCTGTCGCGCGCCCTGGGACGACTCGGCAACGAAGTGGACGTGTACCTGCCGCTCTACCACGGCGTCCGTCTGCCGGCCGATGCCCGGCGCGCCACCGTGAACGTGCCGATCGGGCGCGACCCCGGCGACCCCGGCGCAGGAGACGTCCCGCGGGTCCAGGTCACCGTCTGGACGGGCACCGGCGACGGCTACCGTGCCCGGCTCGTGGAGGACGCCCGCAGCTTCGACCGGGCCGGGTTCTACGGCGACGAACAGGGCGACTTCCCCGACAACGGCGCCCGCTTCACCCTGCTGGGTCGTGCGGCGCTCGAGTTGATGCGGGCGGAGGCACGCCCGCCGGATGTGCTCCACGGCCACGACTGGCAATCGGGTCCGGCGATCCTCTCGCTCAGGATCCGGTACGCCCACGACCCGCTCTTCGCGCGCACCGCCACGCTGCTGACCTGTCACAACCTGGCCTATCACGGTTGGGTGCCGCGAGAGCGTGTCTGGCAGCTGGACCTGCCGGAGCGGCTCGGCGAGCCGGCCGGGATGGACCTGCTCCGGGAGGCGATCATCGCGGCCGACCTCGTCAATACGGTGAGCCGGCATTACGCCGATGAGTCCCGCACCTCCGACTACGGTGGAGGGCTGGACGCGGTCCTGCGCGAGCGCGGCGACACCTACTTCGGGATCCAGAACGGCATCGACCAGCGTCTCTGGGATCCCGAGACTGATCCCGTCATCGCGACCCGGTACTCGCTGGCCGACCTGTCCGGCAAGGCAGCCTGCCGCCTGGACCTCTTCGATCGCCTGGGCCTGGACGGCGGAGGTCCGCTGTTCGGCCTCATCGAGCGCCTCGACTCGCAGAAGGGGTTCGACCTCGCGACCGCGGTCGCGCCGGCTCTGCTCGATGCCGGCGCCCGCCTGGTGGTCCTCGGTTGCGGAAACTCCGGCCTTGTCGCCGGCCTGCAGGCGCTGGCGGAGGCTCGACCGGATCGTCTTGCGGTGCTGGACCGTTTCGACCGGGACGAGGCCAGGCGCATCTACGCCGGCGCCGACCTCTTCCTCATGCCGTCGCGGTTCGAGCCCTCCGGACAGGGCCAGTTGATCGCGTTGCGCTACGGGACCATTCCCGTGGTCCGGAGCACCGGCGGTCTCGCCGATACCATTCGCGACGATGACGCCGACCCCGCCGGCGGTAACGGGTTCTCCTTCGCCGCGGCGGAGCCCGGCGCGCTGCTGGACGCCTGCAGGCGCGCCATGGCGGCCGTGAACGACCCGGTGCGGCGGGCGGCCATCCAGGCGCGCGGCATGGCGGAGGATGTGTCCTGGGCGGCCCCGGCGGCGCGCTATGAAGACGCATGCAGGCGCGCCGTCGACCTGCGCCGCTCGATGCTCGCGGGGACTGGCGGCCCGGGCTGAGCGTGACCTCCGGGGGGCGGGTGCCGCTGCGTGCGCTGCTGATCGTCATCACCTTCGTCGCGGGGTGCACCAGCTCGATTCCGACGGCTTCGCCCGCTCTATCCCCGTCCGCGGCTGCCTCGTCCGCGCCTGCTTCAACGGCCGGTGTCACGTCCTCCTCGGGGTCGCCCGTCGCCTCCCCGACCGGTGGGCCGGGCACGCCAGGCGTCGATCCCGCGGGCAGCCCGTCCGTGGCGATCACCCCGTCTGCCTCGGCCTCGCCGGCTCCTTCGGGTTCTGGCCCATCTGCCACGCCGGCCCCGGGTGCCGTGGACGCCCTCGTTGCGGCGGCCATGGCCAGGCTGACGACCGACTCGGATCTCGTTGGGCAGGTGCTGCTGCTCGGCTGGCGGGGCAATACTCCGGCGTCGGTGCTCCACACCATCAGGGCGCTGCATCCCGGCGGCATCGTGTACGTCGGGTCGAATGCCGGCCGCGCAGCCCAGGCTCGTGCCATCAACCGCCAGATCGACGCGGACGCTGCCGCGCTCGGATTGCTGCCGATGTTCAAGGCGCTCGACCAGGAGGGCGGCAGCGTCGAGCGGATCAGGGACATCCCGAACCTCGGGTCCAACTGGTCGTTCGGAGCGACGGACCCGACGAACCTACAGGCATGCCGTCGCGGCGCCACGCACGCAGCGCAGCTGACCGCGATGGACTTCAACATGAACCTCGCCCCGGTCCTGGACGTGCTCACCAACCCGAACAACACGGTGATCGGCAACCGGTCCTACGGATCCGATCCCGCCCTGGTGGCGCGGCTGGGTGCCAACTACATCCTCGGATTGCAGGGCGGCGGGATCCTCGCCGTCGGCAAGCACTTTCCCGGCCACGGCGACACGACCGTCGACTCGCACCTGGGCCTCCCGGTGGTGCCGTACGGGAGGAAGCACCTCATGCGGATCGAATTGCCGCCGTTCATCCGTGCGATCTCCCCGTCCGCGGGCGTCTCGACGATCATGGTCGGCCACCTCGCGCTGCCAAGGCTCGACCCGACGAATACGCCCGCATCGCTGTCGAAACCGATCGTGACGGGATTGCTCGGGAAGAACCTCGGGTACGGCGGGCTCGTCATGACTGATGACCTTGGAGCGATGCAGGCCGTCACCGCGCGCTACACGCCGGCGCAGGCAGCCGTGAAAGCGCTCAATGCCGGCGAGGACATGCTCCTGATCACCGGCGACGTCGCCACCGAGCGCGTCTACCGCAATGCGCTCCTCGCCGCGCTCGCGTCGGGTGCCCTGCCCCGGGCCCGGCTGATGGACGCGGTGCGGCACGTCCTCTATGCGAAGGCACGCTTCGGACTGCTGGGCGGCACGGTACCCTCAGCCGGCTGCTGATCCGGACCCGCGCCGGGCCCCGACTCCCGGTTGCCGCGCTCGATCGCCGGAGAGCAGCCGTCCTGGCGGCCACGTGGACCGACCACTTGAGCCTGCGGGCGATGGGTGGCCGCAGGGCGGCCGGTGGGCCTGCCGCGGACCTGGTCGGCCAACTGCGCCGATGGGCTTCCGCGGCACCGGCACGGACGCCACGAAGAGCGGCGCCGCGGGCGATCACGACGGACGAGACTCGCACGGGTTCGCCATTGAACCCAACTGCGCCCAGATCCCGACCCGCCAGATGGGCACCACAGCGCCACGGAATGCGCATGTTGTGCCAGATGTGCGGGCGGCGGCACAGGCGGCACGACATGGGCCTTGCCGGCCGCAACGGTGGCTCTGTGATGCCCATCCGAACCAAGAGCGCGGCCGCTTTCACGTGGCCGGTGACAGGGCATTCACCGTTCACGTGCGCTTCGTACCGGGACCGTGGCGTTTGCGAACGTCCCATCGCCCCTGACAGGGGGCACCTCGTGGATGCGACCTGCTGACGCCGCGCAGCGGCGTTGCTGTGGCCCTCGACGACCATCATCGGGTGGCCAACGCGGGCCTGGCGCCGCCGGCGGCACTCGCGGCGCTGCCGGGCGCGGCTTCGTCGAGACGCGTCTTCCACCCGGGCAGGGCCGCCGGGTCGGGCCGACGTCGGCCACGGGCGGCTGTGCTCGTGCCGGCGGCGCCCACGGGCTCGACTGCATCGACCACGCGGCGGTGGGTGGAGGTCCAGGCAAGCGGCTCGCCTCCGGTGTCGGTGTGCGTGGGAGTTGCGAGTCGGCCGCTTGCACACGGGCGAGCCCGTCTGGTCCGCCCGATCGTGCATCCTATGTGCCGATGGGCCGCCCCGCTGGTCTCGGAGGCGCCCCGATCTCGAACCCGTGCCTCGGGTGCACGGATGGGCCGCCGCAATAGCGCCCAGGCAGTCCCGGCATAGCCGTCGCCGGCCGACTCGCACCTGTGGCGCACCACGAGCGCGGCAGGCGAGCTCGTTGGCCAGGGCGGGCGCGGTGGCCACGCCCCTCGCCGGACTGCGGGTCGCCGCCCGCTCCCGGGATCCCCCGGCCTGGCTCCCAGTCAGCCGAGAACCAGGACGGCGTCGAGGTCCACGGTCCCGCTCGTGTCCGTGATGACCACCGTGTGCCGGCCGGCCACCAGCGGCCCCGACGCGAAGACCAGGATCCGCGGATGCTGGACGTCCGCATGCAGGTTCACCGCGAATGGCTTGCCGTCCAGGGTCACCGTCGCCGTCCCCTTTGTCGGGCCCGTGGGCGCCACCCACGCCACGCCCACGCCGCTGAACGTGAACCTGGCGGACGCCCCCGGGTGGCGCGTCTCCGCGAGTTGTCCCCCGGATGCGGTCACGCGCGCCACCGTCGTCCAGTCGCCGGCGGAGTACGTGATCGTCGGGTGGGTGGACTCCCGGATACCCGCGCGCAGGGCGATCGACGTCCAGTCGCCGGCGTTGCGGGAATCGTCGGTCGCGCGGACCCTGAACTGGACATCCGTCCTGGGCTTCATTGCGGTGCCGGTCCAGGTGCCGGTCGCAGTCGACGGTCCGATGCTCTTCCAGGCGCCCGTCGTCCCGGTCTTCGACTGGGCCTCGAAGCGGGCGATCACACCCGGCGGCGGATCGCCACCGGCCCATGCGACACGCACCCGGGCCGTCGAACCGAGGGTGCTTCCTCCCACCAGGTTCACCGAGAGGAACGACACGGTGGGGGCCGTGCGGTCGACGCGCAGACCCACGGTCGCGGTCGCGCTCGCTCCGGATGCCGGCGTTGCCGTGATCGTCAGGGCGCTCTCGCCGTCCGGCGTTCCCTCGGCCACCACCAGTTGCAGCGTCGATGCGATGCCGGCGTCGTTGAGGCCAACCAGCGTCGGTGTACCGAGGCTCGCCGTGACGCCGGCCGGCAGTCCGCTCACGGACAGCGCCACCGGGCCGGCATACAGCCCGCGCCGCACCAGTTCGACATCCACGGTACGTGCACTCGCGCCGATCGGGACCGAGACGCGCCTCGGGAATGCGGCCACCGAGACGGAGGGGTCTGCCGTCAGCGACGCCACGTCCAGCAGTCGGTCCGGCGCCCCGTCGGGGTCGGACGCGGTCGTCCAGTCAAAGCCGGCCGATGCCCGCAGTGCCGACCGCACCTGCTCCGGTGATGGCCCGGCCCCCGCGTGCGCCGGATCGGCACGATGCAGGGCGATGTAGCGGGCGGCGGCGCCGGTGACGTGGGGCGCCGCCATGGACGTCCCGCTCATGACCTTCGTGCCCGCCGGCGCCGGTCCGGTCCCTGAGAGGTTGAGCGATCGGATGCAGCTGCCGGGCGCGAGCAGGTCCACGGCATGCCCGTAATTGCTGTAGGGCGCGAACGTGTCATCCGCGCCGTCTCCCGGGCAGGCGACCGAGGCGAGGCCGCCGGGCTTCCCGTCATAGTCGGACAGCGCGGAGACCGTGATGACCTGTCCGTAGGCGGCGGGAACGTCCATCGCGGCGTCCGAGCCCTCGTTGCCGGCGGCGGCCACGAAGGTGATGCCGGCCGCCCACGCCGTGCAGACCGCGTGGTGCTCCGGGTCGGCGGCGTCCGGACATCCCACTGCCGCGGGCGGGACGTTGGGGCCGACCACGCTCATGTTCGCGATGTCGATCGGGTGGGCCCCGGTCAGGCTCCGGACAACCCAGTCGATCCCGCAGACGACCGTTGCCGTGCTGCCGATCAGTCGCTGCTGGGCGTCCATGCCGAACACCCGCACCGACCACAGCGCGACGCCGGGAGCCACGCCGACCACACCGGTGCCGTTGTCCCGCGCGCCGGTGATCCCGGCCACGTGCGTGCCGTGGCCGTCGAGGCTGACGTCCTTCCAGTCGCTCGGTGCCGAGCCGCCGCCCGGCCTGCTGCAGTCGACGCCGCCACGCACGTTCAATTCGGGATCGGCGACCAGGTGCCGGATACCGGTGTCCAGCACGGCGACGTTGATGCCCGAGAGGTCCGGCATGACCGGGCCACCGTCGGCGACCGGCTGGGCGTGCACCCGTTCGACGCCGGTGGGCACCACCTGGGCGTCGGCCGGGACCAGCGGCTCGATCGGGGCGACGGCCGCGACCGCGGGATCCTCCCTGAGCGTACCGACCTGCGCGGCGTCGAGCTGGGCCGAGAACCCCTGCAGCGCCCAGTAATAGCGGTATCCGGCTCGGAATGCGACGCGCCCCTCGAGCCTCGCGACGGCCCGGTCCACGGTCACCACGTGGGCCGCGTCGCGCCGTGCAATCTCCTGTGGAGACATGCCCGGCACGCCGAGCGCGGTTCGCGCCGACACGCCGGGGTCGGGTGCCAGGTCACGCAGCGCAACAAGGTAGCCGAGCGAGTTCACCGTCGTTCCGGCGACCCCTGCTCCGAACGATGCGGGGGCCGATCCGACGGCAAGACAGGCGATGGCGACGATGAGGCCGGCCACGGCGATCCGCCCGCACCGGACGCTGGCGATTCCCACGGGACCCTCCGGGACAGCGACGACAGCCGATAGCCTAGCTGACGATCCGTGCGCCCTCGCTGTGACCCAGGTGCGCGCCCCGTACATGGGACGAGGGGCCCACTCGTGAACGTCCGAGCAACGCCCACCAGTGAACCCCTCGATCCGGATGGATGTTCGGGTCCGGCGTGCCGAAGGGGAAGGTGGACGATGGTCCGGGGCAGTCGTCACCGGTGGTCCGGTGGGACCCTGCACCGGCACGCACGACCGGTCAGGGGAGTTCGACCACCTCCCGCCAGGCCGGCCGGTAGGGCTCCAATCCGAGCGCCTTCACCCGGGGCACGAGCGCCTCTTCGGCATCCGGATCCCCGTGCACCAGGAACACCTTCGCGGGCCGACGGGGCGCGCGTGCCAGGTGGCCCAGCCAGTCGATCAACTCGTTGCCGTCGGCGTGGGCGGAGAAGCCGCTGATCGAACGGACCTGGCACCGCACGCGGCGCGTTACCCCGTCGAGCACGACC
This sequence comes from uncultured Chloroflexia bacterium, assembly GCA_963816905.1. Taxonomy (GTDB): domain Bacteria; phylum Chloroflexota; class Limnocylindria; order Limnocylindrales; family CSP1-4; genus JAFMJV01. Next base: position 366,183 of record CAWFMQ010000003.1, read on the forward strand.
TCTCTGGCGCCTGCCTGGAGATGTGCGCCGAGCGTTCCTTCGCCCTGGTAGCCCACGAAGAGCAGCAGCGCCGCGGGATCGTCGATCAGGTCGCGAAGGTGGTGGACCACGCGACCGCCCGTGAGCATCCCGCTGGCGGAGACGATCATCATCGGGCGGGGCGCCGTCCGGATGGCGCGGGACTGGACCGAGGAGTTGGTGATGATCTGCCCGGGGTAATCGAGCGGCGTCTCACCGTCCGCCAGCAGGTTCCGCGTCTCCTCGTCGTAGTACCCGGGATAGCGCCGGTAGACGTCACTGGCTTCGCTCGCCATCGGCGAGTCGAGATAGAGCGGAAGATGCGGGATCTCGCCTGCCGACAGAAGCCGATCCAGCACCCACACGATCTCCTGGGTCCGTCCGATCGCGAACGACGGGATCAGCAGTACGCCGCTGTGGTCGGCAACGGCACGCACCGCCTCCGCGAGCAGGCGGATGGCCTCCTGCTCGGGCTCGTGCTCACGCCCGCCGTAGGTCGACTCCATCAGCACGTAGTCGGCGCCGTCGGTGATCGTCGTCGGGTCGCGGATGATCGGGGTGTCGGGCCGTCCGACGTCGCCCGAGAAGATGATGCGGCGTGACGTCCCATCCGGCTGCTCGACATCGACCTGGATGATCGCGGAACCCAGGATGTGGCCGGCGTCGCGGAAGGTCGCCGTGACTCCCGGGGCGACGACGGTCGGCCGGTCGTACTCCAGGCTGCTGAATTGCGCGACCGCGACGGCCGCGTCGTCGGCCGTGTAGAGCGGCTCCGGGTAGTTGGTCACCAGGTGCGGGGGCTGGCGCCGCAGCGCTTCCTCCGCGTCGAACTGCGGCTCCTGCGCCGAGTCGCGGGCGGCGGACACGGCACCGACGGCTGCCCCGATTGCAGCCGGCGTGGCCCCGGCGTGGACCGGCGCGCCCTCGGGCGTCTCGCCGCGCCGCGCCATCCGCTCCATGTGTTCCCGGTGGTTCTTCGCGTGCTCCTCCTGGATCTTGCCGCTGTCGAGCAGGACGAGCTCGGCAAGCTCGGCCGTCGCGCGGGTCGTGTGGATCGGCCCTCGGTACCCTTCGCGGACGACGACGGGCAGGAATCCGCAGTGATCGAGGTGGGCGTGCGTCAGGAGGATCGCGTCGATCGTGGCGGGGTCGTAGTCGAGGGGGAGATGGTTCCGGGCCGCCTCGGTCGGGGAACCCTGGAACATGCCGCAGTCCACGATCACGCGGGCTCGTTCCGTCGTCAGCAGGAACTGGGAGCCGGTGACGGTGGTGGCGGCGCCCAGGAATTGCAGCTTCATGCGCGCATGATGGATCCGCGGGCACCATTCCTGCCGACGGTTTCGGCGCGTCGACACGTGGCCGCAGCCGGGCGGCCCCGCGCCGAGGCCGGGATCGACCGGCGGGTGGCATGCTATCGACAACGGGAGGTGCGGTTCATGGGGTTGCTCGACGGACGCAGGGGGCTGATCTTCGGGGTGGCGAACGACCACTCGATCGCGTGGGGCATCGCGAAGGCACTCCACGCTGAGGGTGCGGTGCTCGGATTCAGCTCGGTGGAGAGCCTGATCGAGAAGCGAGTGCGGCCCCTTGCGGCGCAACTCGGCGCCGATTTCGTCGAGCCGTGCGACGTCCGGGACGACTCCCAGATCGAACGCGTGATGGAGGCGTGGCGTGACCGCCACGGCGAGATCGACATCCTGGTGCACGCACTCGCGTTCGCACGGCGGGAGGACCTCGACGGCGACTTCGTCGCGACCTCTCGCGACGGCTTCGCCATGGCGCTCGACATTTCGGCGTACTCGCTGGTCGCGCTGACGCGCGCTGCCCTGCCGATGCTCCACCCGGGCTCCAGCATCATCACGCTGAGCTACTACGGCGCCGACAAGGTCGTGGCGCATTACAACGTCATGGGCGTCGCCAAGGCGGCGCTCGAGGCCTCCGTGCGGTACCTCGCGGTCGACCTCGGGCCACGCGGCATCCGCGTGAACGCCATCAGCGCCGGCCCGGTCCGGACACTCGCCGCAGCCGGAATCGCCGGGTTCAAGGCGCTCTACGGGCAGTTCCGGGAGGTCGCGCCGCTGCGGGCGAACATCACGATCGAGGACGTCGGCGCCAGCGCGCTCTATCTCGCCAGCGACCTGTCGCGGGCGGTGACGGGCGAGGTGCTGTACGTGGACGGCGGGTTCAACGTGCTGGCCGTGCCGGTCATCGATGGGTGAGCCTGCGTCCGGGCATCCCGCGCAGGACGCCCCGTGACGAGGGACCGCTCGCCGGAGACCGCCGGGTCGCTGCCGGCCGACGCCGTGTCACCCGACACCGGCGCGTCGACCGGGGACGCCATCGGCGCCCGCCTTCCCGCGCTGGGGCCGCACGGCGAAGGATGGGTGCTCATCCAGGTGCTCCTGCTGGGCGCGATCGCGCTTGCCGGCGCCTGGGGAGGCGCGTGGTCGGGTGACCTCGCGAACGTGACACTGGCCACGGGCCTGCTCCTGATCGTGGCCGGTGGCCTGCTCGCGTTCCGCGGCCTGCTCGACCTCGGCCACAGCCTCACGCCGGTGCCCATGCCGACGCAGGGCAGCAGCCTCGTCGAGCGCGGAGCGTACCGGTTCATGCGGCACCCGATCTACACGGGGCTGATCTGCGGAGCTCTGGGCTGGGGCCTGGCGCGGGCCAGTCTGCCGGCGCTCGTTCTTGCGCTTGCGCTGCTGGCGTTCTTTGACCTGAAATCGCGGCGCGAGGAGGCCTGGCTTGTCGAGCGGTACCCGGCCTATGCCGGCTACCGTGCGAGAACCCGCCGAATTCCTTCCGCGCGTGTACTGACGAGCACCCATTCGGCGAGCACCCATTCGGCGAGCACCTTTTCGGCGAGCACCTTGCCGGGGCCCCGGGCCGGCCGTCCCGTCACCTGGTGGCAGGAGCGCCCGGCAGGCGGCTCGTGATGTCCGTGAGGTCGTACGGCCTGGTGTAGCTCGCCGAGGTGAAGCTGCGGTCCGGCATCAGCGGGATGTTCATCCCGAAGTAGCGGTCGAGCAGGATCGGGAACGTGTTCCACGATGTCATCCCGGAGTACGGCTCGGGGACGCCGGCCGGGGGATCGCCGGGCAGGTAGAAGGCGTTGAGGATGCCGTACTTGGTCACCAACTGGTCGGTCGTCGCCGTCGACCAATCGAAGAGGATCTCCTGCAACCGGTAGGCCTCCGGATACGGTCCCTCATCGGCCTGCAGCACGATGATCGGCTGTTGGTCCGCCGGCCGGGACAGCAACGATCGGACGAGGGAGCGGATCTGGTCGTTGGTGTATCTCAGCTGGGCCTCGAATGCCCCCGCCTGGGTGCGCGTGCTCTGCTCCTGCGCCGATGGGTAGCTGCCGTCCGCGTCGAAGACGTAGGGCGGATGCGGCAACAGGATGTGCGCGACGACGAACTTCGGTCCCGGCTCCTGCTCCACGCCGGGCAGTGTCGCGAGCTGGTAGAGCGCGTTGTCCCGGTGGATGGCGTCCTTCGGCGGCACGATCGGCGTGCCGAGGAGTCTGTTGAGGGTGGGATTGAATGTCGTCTCGTCGAGCATCGCGTCGAAGTCCGTGGTCGTGTCCAGGAACAGGTTCTGGTCCGCGATGCGGATGCTCTGGGTGGGGTTGTACCAGGACCCGATGTTGATGTACCGGTATCCGTGCGCCTTCAGGAACTCTCCCACCGCGTTGTCCTGGAGGAGTTCGTTGATCGGGCCGAGATCGTTACTGCCGCGCCCCATCGTTGCCGCCACGCTGTCGAGCGGCTGCATGTTGAGCGTGGCGGCCAGCGACAGCTCGGTGCGGATGTAGTTCGCGTGCGCGTTCGCCTCCACGCTGAATCCCTGCGAACCGAGCCACTGCGAGAGGTCGTTCTTCACGCCGACCCACGCCTGCAGGGACGCATCCGAGCCGTATCGGTCGAAGATGAGGTAGTAGATGTCGCGCGCGCCGGGCGACGCGGTCACGGGGACGGAGCGGGAGGCCTGCGCCGGCTGCGACGCCTCGAAGGGCACGATCTGGACGAGCGGCAACGCCACCAGGACCACACCGACCAGGTTCAGCGCGGATGTCGTCCGCGAGATCCAGCGTTCCCGGAGAAGGAGCGCTGCCAGCAGCGCGATGCACAGGAAGAGCGCCCATCCGGCGAGCTGTACCTCCCGGCTGACGGACGCCGGCGCCAGGAGGTCGGCCATGTGCCCGAAGCCGAACCACGCGACGAGCAGCGCGGTGCCGATCAGTGCGCCTCGCCGCAGGTCGCGCAGGACGATCCCGGTGACCAGCGTCACGAAGAATCCCGCAGCCACCGCCCGTGCCAGTGGCGTGATCACCTGGCCGACGGACACCTCGGCCAGGTTCTGGGCGAACAGGAACAGGACCGGATATGCCGCTATTAGGAGCGGGTAGATGGCGAGCGGATGGCCCACGCGCGGGCGCAGGCGTGTGCGCAACCGCGTTGTCACTGCACCGATGCCATGTCCACGCCCCGGATGGTGCACCGGGTTCGTGGCAACTTCCTGAACCGGACCCACGCCGCGGCGCCGATGCCGGCGCGCACGGCGATGCGCAACGTCGTCACGCCGGTGAGAGTAGCGGACAAGCGGCAGCCGGGGTCGGGGAGGAGGGGCCGGACCCCGGCTGCCGAATCGATCCGGCGTGGCCGCTGAACCGCCGATCCGTCTGCCCGGGGGAGGGAGGCCCGGGAAGCCGGTCCACCGTGAGGTTCCTGACGACCAGCGCCGAGGAGTCTTGTCTGCGTGTCACCTTAGGGGCACTCTGATACCGAGGCCATCACCAATTCGTACGAGGCCGGACAGTACCGTTGCAGTGGGCGCCTCCTCATGCCTCGGGGTCACCAACGACCGGGGACATGTCGAGCAGGCGTCGCGCCAACTGCGCCTGCATCTGCGCATCGTCGAGGGCGTGGTGGGTGTGGGCGATCGAGCCCGGGACGGTGGCGAGGACATGACCTTTGGTCGTGTCGGACCAGCGCCGGACAGCGTAGCGACCCATGTACGCGGCCTTGAGATCGAGCGCGGATACGCCGAACGGGTTTCGACCGAGAAACCGCTGGAAGTAGTCCGCCACGAACATCCAATCGAATGGTGCGTTGAAGCCCACGAACACGGGTCGCCGGCCGTCGCGGATTTCCTCCAACCACGCCGCGAACCGTTCCATGGCGACCTGGGGCTCCAGTCCGTGGACGGCAAGGTGCTCACGAGTCAGCCGGTGCACCGTCTCGGCTGCCGGCACCCACGGCATCTCCGCCACGGGCCGCAGCTCGCAGTAGAACGAGACGTCGGGCGCATCGACCCGGCATGCGCCGATGGCGATGAGGCTTCCCGTGGTGGGGCTCGGGCCCGATGCCTCGACGTCGACGCTGACGAGCACTTCGTCCCTGGGTTCGTGGGACTCCGGCATTGCTGCATCGTGCCGCACCGCGGGTTTCCGCGCCGGGCAGGGGGCTCGTGGGGGCCATCGGCTGCTGCGGATGGCCTCCATGCGTGCGAATCGGACGGAATCCGGACCGGTGCGTCTCGATTCGGCCCTGCAGGTGCAGAAACGTCAACCACCCGGCGACTCGAACCCGCTAGACTGCGGCCCATGCAAGAGCCGAGGGTCAAGCGACATCGCATCGTGGTGGACGACAGTGCGCTTGCCAGTCGCATCGGGGAGCGGATTCGTCACGCTCGCCGTGAGGCGGGTATGACGCAGCAGCAACTGGCGGAGGGCCGGTACACCAAGGCATACATCAGCGCGCTCGAGAAGGGACACGCAAAACCGTCCATGGCCGCACTCAACTTCATCTCCGAACGGCTCGGGCTGCCACCCAGCCGCTTCCTGGTCGACTCCGCGACTGCCTGGAACCGCATCTCCGCCGATCTGCTGCTTGCCCAGGGCAAGTGGCACGAGGCAGTGGCGGCCTACCGGGAACTCCTGGAGCGGACGGTCGATCGGGGCGCGCACGCCGAGTTGCTGCGTGGCCTCGCCGAGGGGCTCTGCAGGCTGGAGCAGGGTGACGCTGCGGTGGGACCGGCCGCCGAGGCCGCGGAGCAGTTCACGGCGCTGGGTCGCTCCGGGGACGCCGCCCTCGCCACCTACTGGCTGGCAGATGCCCACTTCCTGGTCGACAACCGGGCCGAGGCTTCGAGCGCTGCTGGCTGGTCTGCTGCGTAGCCTGCGTGAGGACGCAGGCGCTGCCGACGCGGACCCCGACCTCCTGATGCGGACGCTGATCGCCCTCGGCTCGGTCGAGACCGCCGAGGAGGATCATCGCGCGGCGCTCGCCTACCTCGAAGAGGCGCGTGCCCTGGCGGGCGACCTCGACGACTGGCGCCGCGCAGCCATTCTCTCCACGGTGGCCGCCAACCACGCCGGCCTGGGTGACCTCGAGGGCGCCATCCGCGCCGGCACGGAGAGCCTGGCCCTGTTCCGGGCCGCCGACGCCGAGCGGGAGTCCGCCATATTAGAGAACAACCTCGCGGTGGCCTACCTGCGCGTCGGCAATCCCGACCGTGCCGCCGAGCTGGCAGCGCTCGCACGGACTCGCCACGAGTCCGATGGCGACCGTCGCCTCCTCGCGCACGTGGCCGAGACGGAGGCCCAGATCGCCCTGGCGCAGGGCCGGCCGGAGGACGCCATCCGCCTTGCCGCCGAGGCGATCGACCACGCCGAGGCCAGCAAGAACACCCGCGCCCTGACCAGCGCCCTGCTGACGACCGCCCGTGCACAGGCGGCCGGCGGCAGCAGCGAGGCTGCCGCGCAGGCGTACGGCCGCGCCATCGATGTCCTGCGCAGGATGGGTCCCGTCGCGCGACTCCAGCAGGCGCTGGGGGAGTGGGCGGAGATCCTCGCCTCGATGGGTCGCCACGAGGAGGCATACACGCTGACTCGGGAGGCGCTCCACGCAGCCTCGCAGCTGACCGTGGAGGCGCGTCCGAGCACGGTAAAGCCCGCCGTCGCCGGTCCCACCCCCGCGCCCAGGAAACGCGGGTCGGCCGCTGCCCGGACAGCGGCGCCGAACCCGGAAGCCGACGCAGCGCCTGATTCCGCTCCGACACGAGCACAGCGGCCAGGCTGACTCGACCGGGCGCCGCGGAGCCATCACCGCCCGGGGACCGGGTCACGGCGCGCGCATTGGGCACGTCTCCCGGGTCGGGCTTCCCGGACCCAGGCAGGCCGGGTCGTCCGCTGAAGGTCGGCGTCCAACTGCCCGAGGTCGAGCGCGTCGTGCGCTGGCCGGAGCTCGTCCAGATCGCGCTTGCGGCCGAAGCGGTCGGATTCAATTCCATCTGGCTGGGTGACCATCTCCTCTATCGCGACCCGGAACGTGGCACGCGCGGACCATGGGAGGCATGGACGACGCTCGCCGGCCTGGCGGCGGTCACGAAGCGCGTGACGCTCGGCCCGCTCGTTGCCGCGACGACCTTCCACAACCCGCCGATGCTCGCCAAGCTCGCCGCCACCGTCGACGAGATCAGCGGAGGGCGCCTGATCCTGGGCCTCGGAGCCGGCTGGAACGAGGTCGAATACCGCGCGTTCGGCTTCCCGTTCGACCAGCGGGTGTCCAGGTTCGAGGAGGCGTTCACGATCATCCGGACACTGCTCGTGGACGGGGCGATCGATTTCCAGGGTCGCTTCTACACCGCGCGTGACTGCGAGCTGCTGCCGCGGAGCGCGCGTCCAGGTGGTCCGCGGCTGCTCGTCGGTTCGACGGGCGAGCGCATGCTGCGCATCACCCTGCCGTACGTCCAGGCGTGGAACGCGTGGTACAGCGCATTCGGCAACCGGCCGGACCGGGTGCCCGCGCTGCTCGCCGCGATCGACGCGGCGTGCCTCGCCGCCGGCCGCGATCCACGGACACTCGAAGAGGACGCTCGCAGTCAAGGTGTCGCTCCCCGGCGCCACCGGCGCCCGGGACGCCGACGGTCACGTGCCGATGTCCGGGGATCCCGTCCAACTGGCCGAGGCGTTCCGTCGACTTGCCGCGATGGGCGTTGACCACCTGATCCTCGTGATTGATCCGATCACGGTCGCGGGTGTGGAGTCGCTTGCGCCGGCGCTCGCCGCACTCGACCCGGGCGCCGACGGGGCGGCCTGAGCCGGCGGACCGGGGTGATCACCTTCGCCATCCCGGTCTGGGAGATCGTCCTGCGCTCGACGATCGTCTACTTCGCGTTCATCGCGCTCGTCCGCGTCGGCGGCCGGCGAGAGATCGGGCAGGCCACGATCTTCGACCTCGCGGCCCTCGTGCTCGCCGCGAATGCCCTGCAGCCGGCGATGACCGGGCCGGACTCGTCGCTGGCCGGTGGGCTCGTGATCGTGGCGACGATCTTCGCGTGGAACCGGGCCGTCGGGTGGGCTCGCGTCCGCGTTCCACGGATCGGGCGCCTGTTCGAGTTCAGCGGCGGCCGTGTGCTCGCCCGCGATGGGCGGTGGATCCCGGGTGCGGTCCGCGCCGAGGAACTGGACGACGACGAGCTGGAGGCCGCGCTCCGCGAGCACGGTGTCGAGACGGTCGAGGAGGTCAGGCTCGTGATGATGGAGCCGGACGGTTCGATCAGCGTGGTGCCCTACGACACGGGGAACCGCACGCGCCGCCGCAAGGTGAAGGGCCGGCGGGTCTGAGGCCATGCCCGCGCCGGCGCCGCGCGAAACATCCGCGCCGGCCGAGGCGCAGGCTCGGCCCGCTGTGTCCCAATCCGTGCGAGTATCGTGCGATCGTCGGCTGGAGGCGCGCCGACATGACCTCGCCGGGAGGGATCCACGAAACCGCATCGCGCACCACCGGAGGGCGACGCCCCCGCGGCCCTGATCGAGCATATCCGCGCGTCGGTCATCGGTGACGACGAGGCGGTTGCCGGGCCGTTCGGCCTTCGCCGCGTGACGTACGCTGACTACACCGCGTCGGGCCGGAGTCTCACGTTCATCGAGGACTACCTGCGCGATGCCGTGCTGCCGCTCTACGGCAACACGCACACCGAGTCCAGCGGCACGGGCCTCCAGACGACCCGGTTTCGCGAGGAGGCGCGGCGGATCATCCGGGACGCTGTGGGCGGCGACGACGGCCACGCGGTGATCTTCTGCGGCTCGGGAACCACGGGCGCAGTGGACAAGCTGCTGGGCGTGCTCAACCTGCGGCTGCCGGCCGACCTCGCCGATCGCTACCGTCTGACCGAGATGATCCCCGTCGCGGATCGGCCGGTCGCGTTCATCGGACCGTTCGAGCACCATTCCAACGAGTTGCCGTGGCGGGAGTCGATCGCGGACGTGATCACGATCCACGAGGACGCGGACGGCCACATCGACCTTGGGCAGCTCGAGCGGGAGTTGATCCGCCACGCGGACCGGCCGCTGAAGATCGGCAGCTTCTCGGCCGCGTCGAACGTCACCGGCATCCTGTCCGACACCAGGGCCGTCGCGGTCCTGCTCCACCGGCACGGGGCGCTCTCGTTCTGGGACTTTGCCGCGGCTGCGCCGTACGTCGAGGTCGAGATGAGCCCCCGCCGTCCGGGCTCGTACCCCGAGCTCGACTACAAGGACGCGATCTTCCTGTCGCCGCACAAGTTCATCGGCGGACCGGGCACGCCGGGGGTGCTCGTGGCACGCCGAGAACTGTTCCGCAACCGCGTGCCGGTCGTGGTCGGGGGCGGCACGGTCGCCTACGTCAACCCTACCGAGCACCTGTACCTCGCCGATCCGGAGCATCGCGAGGAAGGGGGCACGCCGGCGATCGTCGAGTCGATCCGCGCCGGGCTCGTCTTCCAGCTCAAGTCCGCGGTGGGAAGCCCCGCCATCCGCGAGCGCGAGGAGTCGTTCATCCGCCGGGCGATCGAGCGCTGGCAGCGGAACCCGAACATCGAGATCCTCGGCAACCACCGCGCGGAGCGGCTCTCCATCGTGAGCTTCGTGGTGCGCCACGGAGGGCGTCACCTGCACCACAACTTCGTCGTGGCGCTCCTGAACGACCTGTTCGGCATCCAGTCTCGCGGAGGGTGCTCGTGCGCCGGTCCCTACGGGCACCGACTGCTGGGTATCGACCTGGAGACGAGCCACGAGTTCGAACGGGAGATCGCCCGCGGCTGCGAAGGTATCAAGCCGGGCTGGGTGCGGGTGAACTTCAACTACTTCATCTCGGAGGCGGTGTTCGAGTTCATCCTCGACGCCGTGGACCTGGTCGCGACCGATGGCTGGCGTCTGTTGCCCCAGTACCGCTTCGACCCGGTGAGCGCCCTGTGGCTGCACGCCGGTGGGCTCGTCGAGCCGCCGTTGAGCCTCCACGACGTGCGGTACGACGATGGCCGCATGGCCTACGCGGCGCACCGGCACCGGGCCCCGGAAGCACGTCTTGCCGAGTACCTGTCCGACGCGCGGGACCTCCTGTCCGGGTCTCCTCGCTCGGCGTGGAGCCCGGTCGATCCCGCTCTCGATCCGGACTTCGAAGCGTTGCGCTGGTTCCCGCTTCCCTCCGAGGTCCATCCGTAGGGAGGCGCCGCGCTCGATGCGCGGCCAGCGGATCGGACCCGGACGATCGCCGGGATGTCCCCATTCGGGCACGGGAAGGCCCCCGCCGTTGAAGACGGGGGCCTCTCTCCGGTGGGGATCGCGGCGGGTGCGTTACTTCCGCGCGAGCCCCGAGATCCGGGCCGGGACGGCGGGGACGTCCGGCTCGGGGTGTGTACGGGGTTACGGGTTGATCTTGAGGCTCAGGCCGCTCGACAGCACCGCCAGGAAGTTGGCGTTGCCGAGGTACTTGGCCTTGATGGTGTGGGTGCCGGTGGGCAGGTTCCAGGTCGGCTTGAAGGAGGCCTGGCCGGTGAGCGGGTCGAGGGCCACGGGGGCACCCATGGCCGTGCCGTCGATGAGGAACTGGACGGTGGCGGGGGTCAGGCTGCCGGCGGGTGCCACGGGGTTGGTGAAGGTGGCCGTGAAGGTGGGCCGCTGGGCCTGCTGGATGGGCGAGGCCAGATCGGAGACGACGATCCCGGTGGGGCTCGCCTTCTTGACCTGCTGGGTATAGGTGGGGCTCGTCGAGCCGGTGTAGTTGGGGTCACCGGAGTACACCGCGCGGACGCCGTGATTGCCGGCGCTGCGGGCCGCGCTCGAGCCCCAGTTGATGGTGATCGTGCAGACGATCCGGAAGGGGTCGTAGTAGATGACGCAGTGAATGTCGATGCTGAAGTCGGAGGTCGTGACCGTGCCGCCCGACAGCGGCAGCTTGACCGGGACCGGCGGGCTGCCGGCGGTGAGCGTGGTCCCGTCGACCATCAGCTGCAGGCTGCCCGTGGGCGCGATGCCCGTGCCGGCGTTTTCGGGGGTGATGGTGCTGGTCAGCGTCCAGGGGGCGCTGAAGCCAACCGAGCCGGCGCTGGTTACCGCGGTCGTCGTGGCGAGGCGCTTCTTGACGGCGTGGTTGAAGGATCCACTCGAGGGCAGGAACGACTCGCCACCCGCGTAGTCGGCGGTGACGACATGGGTGCCGATGGCGAGGCTGCTGATGGCGGGCAGCGTCGCAACGCCGCTCGCGTCGAGGGCGGCCGGGGCGCCTGCGGTGACGCCGTCAATGCTGAACTGGACCATACCCGACGGGATACCCGTGATGACCGGGCGTGCCGTCGTGACCGTCGCGAAGAAGATCACCGGGTGGCCGTACTGGGTGGGCTCGAAGTTGGCGCTGACGGCGGTCGTCGTGGACGCCGGCACGAGGTTGACCGTGTAGGTCTGCTGGGCGGCGGCGTCCTCGGAGGTGACCGTGATGGTCGCGGTGCCCGGGATCGCGAGCACCGGGACGATCAGGACGCTGCCGTTTGCGGCTGCGGTGGCGCTGATGGCGGGCAGCCGGCCGACTGCCACGGTGTAACTGGTGGTCCCGGGATCGAAACCGGGGATGGTCTGGCCGTTGAATGCCAGGTCGGACAGGGCGGCCGTCGAGTTGAAGGCCACCTGGTTGCCTGGGATCTGCAGTTCGCTGATCTGCAGGAACTTCGTGTTGTCCTGCGGGGGCGGGGCGGTCATGTCGATGCGGACGCCCGTCGTGGCCACCGGGTCGAACGTGATGCTCGACGCCGTGTTCGACGTGCCGGCGAAGGTGATGACCTGGTTGGTGACCGGCACCCACGCGATGCCGTTCCACCAGGAGACGACGGTCGTCGCCGGCAGGACGCGCGTGGAGCTGGCCGTGAAGAACGGGGTGAGGCTGGAGAGCGTCTGCGCCTTCGGCCAGCTGACCGAGACCCAGTCACCTGCACGTCCGCGGTTCCACTGCGGCGAACCGGTGTTGATGCCGAGCAGGACGTTCGTGGCGGACTTTGTGAAGCCGTTGGACCAGCCGCCCGAAGCGGTGGTGCCGTCCAGCATCCCCGCCGGGACGCTGCCGCTGGAGCCGGCATAGCTGGCATCGGAGGCAGGCCGCAGCGGGTTGATCGCCACGACGCTGGCGCCGTTCGCATGGACGATGGTGAGTGGCGTCGCGAGCGTCAGCCCAGTCCCATCGGACGTGGCCGTGCCGACGGCGGTGACGGTGTTGGTCTCGAGGTTCGTGCCGGTGTCGATATTGACCAGGTCACCGGCCACGAAGTTCGTGACCGCCGTGACGCGGATCACCGTGCTTCCAACCGGCGGGTTGCAGTTGACGGTCGCGCCGCCGTAGTGAGTGAGCGCCAGCGGGGAGGAGATGTCAATGCCCCCGCCGGTAAGGCCCGTCGACCCGATCGCAGTGATGGTGCGCGTTTCGAGCTGGCCCGTGGTGTCGACGTTGATCGAGTCGCCGACCTTGAAGCCGGTGACGCTGTTGACCTTGAGGTTCGTGGAGCCGGCGAGTGCGGTGAGCGTCTTCACCGTCGGCGCTCCGCTGTGCGCGAGGGTCAGAGGGGTAGTCAGGTCGATGCCAGAGCCCGTTGCGCCGGCGAGGCCGACCGCGGCGATGGTCGCCGTCTCAAGGCTGGCGCCCGAATCGACGCCGATCACCTGGCCGACTGCGAAATCTGTGACGCCAGCGACCTTGATATTCGTCGCGCCTGCAGGCGTCAGGGTCAGAACGGCAACCGCGCCCACGTGCGCGAGGGTGAGCGGTGCGGTCAGGGTGACGCCCGATGATGTGGCTGCAAGGACTGTCGCGTTGGCGTGCGCCAGAAGCAGAGGGGAGTCCAGGTTGACGCCCGAGCCACCGGCGCCGGTTGTGCCATTGAAGACGCCGCTGGAGTTGACGGGGCCGGTGATGGTCTTCGTCTCCAGGTTGCCGCCTGTGTCGATCGCGATGCTCTGTCCGACCGCGAAGCCGGTCACCGAGGTGACCCTGATGTTGGTTGCGCCGACGATCGAGGCGGCGGCCAATGTGGAGACACCGCCGGACCCGGCTGTCCCGACCGTCGCGACAATTGCGGACTCGAAGCTGGTCCCGGTGTCGATGGTGATCGTCCGGCCTGCCACGAGGTTGGCGACGCTTGCGACCTTGATATTGGTGGCGCCTGCAGTCGTGACAAGGACGATGGCCACGCCGTTGCCGTGAGCCAGGGTGAGCGGAGATACCGTGATGCCGGTACCGGCCGCTCCCGGCGTGCCGACGGCGACGATCGTGGCCAGCTCGAGGGTGGGTGCGATGTCGACGGCGACCGTCTGACCGGCCACGAAGTTGGTGACACTGGCGACCTTGATGTTGGTGTCGCCAGCTGACGATGCTGCTGCGAGCGTGGTGCTGAAGGTTGCGATCGTCGTGTTCGCGCCGGCGATGGTGGTGCTTCCACCGGCCAGCGTGGTGCTGCCGTAGGCGAGCGTCGTGCTGCCGCCTGACGGCTTGTTGGTGATGCCGAGGTTGGCGGCCGCGAACGAGCTCGTGACGCGGATCGTGGCGAGCGCCGGGAGCGCGACCCCTGCGATCACACCGTTCACCGAGAACTGTCCGGGAGCGGCGTACTGCG
>CAWFMQ010000004.1:0-387832 GCA_963816905.1 uncultured Chloroflexia bacterium
GGTCGGATCGACACCCTCGCAGTCGCCGCACGAATCCCATCCGACCGCCACCAGGCCGGCACCAGTCACTTCGACGTCGGAGAGCACCGTGCCGCCCCGGCTCCCGAATACGCGGACTGATCGATTGCGATCGAATGCCGGACTGTCGAGCCGGTGCCAGGTGCTGCCGTCGGGCGAGATCCAGACCGAGGCCCGCTCGGAGAACGTTTCCTGATCTCCGGATGCCACGTCGCCGACCGCAATGAGCCCGCCGTTGAGGGGCGCAAGGTCCTGGACCGAGCGCCCGCGCCGTCAGGAGCTGGGCCGGACGCCCACCAGGTGAGCCCATCGTCCGAGTGCCAGAACGCCAATCCGCGACTGGATTGGCCGGACAGGACGAATCCAATCCGACGGCTCCACGTCATCTCTGTGTCCGGGCCGAGCTCAGCCAGCTGTTGCGAAACGTCCCAGATCGAGCCAGGAGAAAGTGTCGACGTCGGGGTTGACGACGGTGGGGTGGACACCTGGGATGGCGTTGGAAAGGTGTGCGCGTCGGACTCGGGCCCGGAGTGGCCGCCATGAATGGAGTCTTCGCGGCCGTCGGGGACTGCGCAGCGGACGTGGGACTCGAAATGGGGCTGGACCCCGCAGAAGGGAGTGAGGCGTTGGACGGCCGTGTCGAGCTCGGCACCGGCGTGCTCGTGCATCCGGTCAAGATCAATGCCGCGAGAAGAAACGCGGGTACAGCGGTCCTCGGCGTGGCGCAGCACGATTGCATTGCCGGACTCTCCTTTCCTGGCGCTCATCGGACCGACGGCCACTGATCACCGCGAGCGCAGCTCCGCCCCACGGTCCACCACGTGCGGTTACGGGCTCGCCCCTCCACCGCTCAGATCGAAGGCGTACAGCTTGTCGGACCCCACGTAGACCACGCCGTTAGCGACCACCGGCATGGAGCCGATACCGCCCGTCCAGAGCGGCGTGCACGACCTACCTCTGCGCGCGCAGCCGACCTTGAAGGCGTACAGCTTGTCGGAACCCACGTAGACCACGCCGTTGGCGACCACGGGCGATGAGCCGACGACGGGGGTCTGGCCTGTCCACAGCGGGGCGCACGACCCGCCACCCCTGGCGCAGCCGACCTTGAAGGCGTCCAGGGTGCCGTTCGCCGAACCGACGTACACGACGCCGTCGGCGATCGAGGGTGGGGACTCGGTGTAGCCGCTGGTGGCCGTCCACAGCGGCCGGCAGGACCGTCCGCTGCTGGCGCACCCGACCGCGAAGGCAGACAGCTTACCCAGAGGGGCCTCGCCGTTGATCGTGCCCGGTGGGCCCGACCACACGTAGACGCGACCGTTGGCCACGGCGGGCGTCCAGACCACGGCTTCGTCGGTCGTGCCCGCCCACAGTGGCGAGCAAGACCCACCGCCACTGGCACAGGCAACGGCGAATGCGTAGAGCTTGTGGTCGTTGGACCCGATGTAGACCACGCCGTCGGCGACCGCAGGCGAGGATTGTGCGAACAGACCGCTGGCAGTGCCGGTCCAGAGCGGCGTGCAGGTGGCGCCGCCCATGGCACAGCCGACGGCGAAGGCGTACAGCCTGCCGTCGGTGGCCCCGACGTAGACCACGCCGTCCGCGACCGCAGGCGAGGACTCGATGAGTTCGCGGGTGGTGCCCGTCCAGAGCGGCGAGCAGGAGGCGCCGCCACTGGCGCAGCCGACGGCGAAGGCATACAGCTTGCCGTCGCTGGACCCGACGTAGACCATGCCGTCCGCGATCGCGGGAGAAGAGTCGATGTAGCCACCGGTGGCGCCCGTCCAGAGCGGCGTGCAGGAGTTGCCGCCACTGGCACAGCCGACCGCGAACGCGTAGAGCTTGCCGTCGTTGGACCCGACGTAGACCACGCCGTTGGCGACCACGGGCGGGGAGTAGATGTAGCTGCCGGGCTGCCGGCCCAGGCGAGCCTCAGCCCGGCCACATTGGTCGGCGACAGGATAGTCTCGCCGGCGTTGTACCCGCTGTGGGCTGGATCATGCTGGAACTGCGGCCAGTCGCCCGCGTGCGGCAGGATCGGCGTAACCGTCGGAGACGATGAGGAGGACGGGCTCGGCGTGACCGTCGCCGTTGCCGAGGGTGACAGGCTCGGCGCGAGTGTCGGTGATGGCGAAGGAGGCTCGGTCTGCGTCGAGGACGGAGATGCGGAGGGCGCTGTTGGCGGCAGCGCGCTCCGGGGGGACGCGGCCGGGGCTGCGGGTGTTGGGGCGGCCGACGGCATGGTGGAGTCGGCTGCGATGGCGCGGGCGTCGGCACAACCGTGCTGGTGCACGCACTCCCGACCAGCGCGCATATTGCGAGTGCGGTCAGTCCCCGCGAATGCCCGCCTTTCGAGCCCATGGCACCGACCGTTCGAACGAGCTTGTTCACAGCTGAGACGCGTGCCCTCGGAGGTGTTACAAGCGCGACGTGCGCAGCACAGTCCGGGTCGGGCGCCAATCAGGGTTCGCTCGGCCCTGTCCGCTGTTCCCTGCTGCAGACCGTGCCTCCAATGGCGGACGCGGAGCCGAGCACCTGGCACGCGATCCTTGACCGGGACCAAATGACGGCCCAGGTTGCCATGGCGAGGTAGGCGATCCCGACAGCGCAGGCGCCGATTCCGAATTGCTTGGCCGTCGCCAAGGCGTTGTTAGCCTCGGCTCGGACATCACATCCACCCACTCCCGGACCGGCGAACCGGGATGACATAGACCCGTGGCGATCCGCGGGGACTCACGCCAGCTGCTCCTCGAGCCGCGCCCGTGTCCGTTGGCGCGCCCGGCACAGCAGCACCCGGGTCGCTCCACTGCTTCGGCCGATGTGGGCGGCGACCTCTCGAGGGCCGTACCCGGCCCCGGTCATGTAGAGCGCGGCGCGAGTTTCGGGCGGCAGTTCGGCCAGCGCGTCGCGCAGCGCAAGGCAGCGCTCGCGGTCGATGACCGCCGCCTCGGGGTCGTCGCCGGCCGCGCGGGCGGTCGCTTCTCGGGCCGCGCAGGCGGTCGCATCGCCGGCGAGGCGCCCGCGCCGCCTTGCGTCGTCGATGACGAGGTTCATGGAAACGCGGTACAGCCAGGCCGGCACGTTGTCCGGCAGTCTGCCGGCTCGCGCTTCGAGCAGGAGTCGCAGGTACGCTTCGTGGAGGACATCCTCGGTCACGTCCGGGTTGCGGGTCGCCCTTGTGAGCGCCCGATGACAGCGGCTCGCGGTGGTCGATGTAGGCGGCAACGAGGGCGGACCTCGGCGGATTGCGTGGCCGCGTCACGGGGATCTTCGTGGAGCAGCGCTGGGTACATCGTGACGGCTCTCCCAACGGCGCCACCCTCAGATGGGCCCAGCGGACCGTAGCTGGGGAAGCGCCGACTGGCCACGATGCTCGCGGGTGGCGGTCCCGCCGCCATCAGGAGGCGATGCCTATTCCTCGCGGTGGCGATCCCCAGATTCGCGAGCGGCGCATGGGATCGCCGTGGCGAGGGTTATCTCTCCGGGCGCCTTGACGGTGTGCCGCGCGCACGCCCAGCGACGAAGGGCCCACGCTCGGGTGGGTCGGGAGCGGGTTCCTCGGCATCAGCTCGGAGCGATCACCGCGGAGACACCGGGAACAGGTTCGCTGCGAAAAAGGCATCGAGCCGCTGTTCGTAGTCCGCGGGTGCGACCAACACCTCCTGGGTGTGGCCGGCATTCGGCACCGTCCAGAGCTGGACGCTAACCCCTGCCGCTCGGGCGGCGCCGTATAGGTCTCGGGCATGGTGCGGGTCCGTCGCCTTGTCGCCTTCACCGTGTGCGATGAAGAGCGCCCGTCCGGCGAGGCCGCGTACGGCGGTCAGCGGACTCTCGGCGTAGATGTCGACCCCGCTCATGAGCTTTGCGACGATGCTGCCCGCGTACGACAGGATTGCCGGATAGCCCCGCTGGGCGAGCTCCTCCTCGACGCGCTGGCGCGTGTCCGCGTAGCCGCTGTCCTCCCAGACGGCGGCCACGTCGGGATCGTGCTCGGCGGCGAAGATCACCGTTGCGGCACCCAGCGAGGCACCGAAGAGGCCGATCCGGCCGGCCGCGACGCCCTGGCGCTGCTCCAGCCAGTCGATGGCCCCGAGCACGTCACGGTCCTCCACGAGGCCGCCGAAGTAGCGCCCGTCGGTGACGGTCGAGTTGCCCATGTTGCGCAGGTCGATCAGGAGCACGCCAAAGCCGGCGCGGTGGAGCATCGCGGCAGGCAGCAGGACATTCCAGTCACGCCGGCAACTGTCCCGGCCGTGCACGAAGACGACGGCCGGGGCGCCGGGCGCAGCGGGTATCCACCACGCGCCGATCGTCACGGCCGGTCCACCCGACGGTTCGCGGCTGGGAAATCGCTCTTCCGCGTAGCCGGGCATGCGGTAGGCGCGCAGGTCGACGGCAGCCGCGAAGGCTTGCTCCCAGGGCCGGGGTTCCCAGTTCGTCTGCCGAGTAGGCCAGGTTGGCGGGTGTCACGTCGGAGAACCGCCCATTCGGGTTCGCAGCGTCCGCGCCGCAGGCCCATTTGACGGCGCTGATCGCGTTGTAGACGACGACCCCGGCCACCAGGTACCCGCCCCCGATGAGCAGAGCCAGCGCGATCAGCGCTGCGACGACGATGCGCAACCGACGATGGCGCCGCGGGCGTCGTTCAGATCCGGACATCGGGATGCTCGAGGTTGCTCCGCCGCGAACAGTGCCTGCCGCCGAGCATCATACAGGCCAAGGTGAACGCCTCAAGCAACGCCGACGCGGGTTGCGCGAGTCGTGTTCTGTTACCCGACCTGCCCATTTGCAGTGACCCTTGCGAGCGAGCCTGACCGCAGCTTAGACGCGTGGGCGTCGGACGCGTTACAGGCGTGCTGTGGGCCAGTGTGGTCCGGCAAGTGCGACACCGATGGGCCCTTCGTCGGCACTCCAAGAGCCCTGAGACCGCGGGCTCGGTCGCCGTCCGGCCGGAGAGCGGCGGCGACAAGGACGGCTCGTTCACGGTCCGGCCAGAGCGGGCGGCGACGTGGACGGCTCGTTCACGGTCCGGTTCTCGGCGCAAACGCGTCTACCGGACGGGTCGGTCTCGCGCTGGCCTTCGCCCGCGAGCCCCGGCTGCTCGACTTCTGCGGGCACGTGAAGCGTTCGCACGTGGGAACCGTCACTTCACCAGGCTGCCGCAGGCGGCTGGACAGGAAGGACACCTCCATGGCGCCCGACGAGACTCATGCGCAGCAAGGCGACGGGACGATCGCCCGGAGCCGGACGGTGGAGCCCGGGCATATCAACGACAACCGCCCAGCCGCGCCCTGGGCCTCGGGAGCGCCCGGCGCTCGCGAGCCGAGCCGCCAACTGTACAGTACCAGAGGACCACATCGGTCGCGATGCCGGCCAACCCTCCCACGGCCAGCGCCCGCAAGATCCTGCGCTTGGTCAATCCGGCGCGGCCCTCGCAGCGATACCTCAGACTACGTCGATGCGCTCGCCGTGTCCGGCAGCGACCTCTACGTGGGCGGAGGTTTCAGCAACGCGGCCGGCATCCCGCAGGCCGACAACGTGGCCAGGTGGGACGGCGCTGCCTGGTCCGCCCTGGGCTCGAACGGCCACGGCAACGGCGCGTTCAACGACTCCGTGTTCGCTCTTGCCGTTTCCGGCGACAACCTCTACGCGGGCGGGGTCTTCGTCAACGCCGCGGGCATCCCGGCGGCCGACTACATCGCCAGGTGGAACGGCAGCGCCTGGTCCGCACTGGGCTCGAACGGCACCCGCAACGGGGCGGCGCTCAACGCACAGGCGTTCGCCCTCGCCGTCTCGGGCACCAACCTCTACGTCGGCGGCCGCTTCACCAACGCCGCGGGCATCCCGGCGGCCGACACCATCGCCAGGTGGAACGGCAGCGCCTGGACCGCTCTCGGCTCGAATGGCGCCGGCGGCGGGGCGCTCAAGGGCGAGGTCGATGCACTCGCCGTGTCCGGCACCGGTCTCTACGCGGGCGGAGGCTTCACCAACGCCGCGGGCATGCCACAGGCCGACTACATCGCCGGGTGGAACGGCAGCACCTGGTTCGGCCTCGGCTCGAACGGTCCGGTGATGCCGCCCACGGATTTGCTCGCCACTACCGGTCCGGATCCGCAGCCTTCTGGCTGGCTCGCCCTGGCCGCCGGGCTGCTCGGGTTCGTGCTGGCGCGGCGACGACTGGCTGCTCGTGCGGCACGCTGATCGTCCTGCGGCGGGCTCCGTGCCGCTGATTTCGCCGGACGAGCCAGTCTCGTCGGGGATCGAGCGGCCGATGTGGGCAAGCCCCATGTTCGGGCCTGCGGGCAGTGAGGCATTCGAGGTGCAATCGTGAACGCGATCCTGAAGACGTCAATCGCATCGGCGGCGCTCGCGGTGTTGTGGCTGGCCCCGCCCGCCCTCGCCGAAGTACTGCCCTACGCCAGCCCGCCCGACGTGGTCGCAGGTGCGACGTTCTACGTCGGGTTTGAGAATCCGCCACGCGGGCGCGTGTTCCTCGGGTTGGCGAGCCTCTTCGGTCCCACCTCCGAGCTCCAGATTCCTCCGCGCGCGAAGCTGCGCGAGGCGGCTGCCCGACCGAGCCTCGATCAGGGCCACGACGTCGATGGCTACAGGTTCGCATTCACCGTTCCGGACGTTCCTCCGGGGCGCTACTACGTCGTACTCTCCGGTTGGGCCACCGGCTATAACGGTTTAGCATGGGGCGGCGACATCCCCTCGGAGCTGGATGTCGCGGCGCTGCCGCCGACGTCGACCGACGCAGGGTTCGTCGAGCCAGGCTCAGTGCCGTCCGGCCATAACGACGTCGGCTGGCTGCTGGTCGCTGGTGCGGCCGGAGCCGTCCTGTTCAGGTTGCGGCAGCACGCCACGTTCCTCGCCACCAGTCGAAGGCATGCCAGCCGTTCACCCGGCGCCGATGCCGTGCCGGCTGGTGCAGACCCGTCAGCCTGACGAGGGCGCGTAACAAGCGCCCAAGCCCGACGTGACGTGGACCACGCCGTTGGCGACGGCGGGCGCGGAAGTGATCTCGCCGCCGGCGTCCGAGGTCGTGCCTCCCCAGCGTGGCACATCGAGCGGGCACCGAGCCGCTGCTCACCTGTTCGGCCGAGGCATTTCCAGTCCCGTCGATCGGCCGACCGGTCGTTCCACCGCGCCCTCCCATGAACGATCCGGCATGAGCACGGGCCCAGCGCGTCCTGCTAGCAGGCATCCGTGGGCGACGACAGCCATGGCACCCGGGAGGGTTCACGGCACGGCGACGGTCCGCGTCACCATGTCACCCGTGCCCAGGACGCACATCAGCGTGACCTCGTCGCCAGTCCGCAGATCAATGCGCCGCCCGTCGACGTCCGGGGTTGTCCGGACATCCCATCTGACGGCCCCGGTCCCCGTCGCCCTGCCCACGAAGGAGCCGTACACGTTGGCCCCCGGGCGGACGACGTCGATCTGGAAGCGGAGCCGCGCGGGGCAGGCACCCGCGACCATGTCGGTGGCGGCAATCGCCCTGACCGTCACGTCGGGGACGACGAAGTGCGCGTCGCTGGCGATTTCCGGGGCATCCACGAAGTCGCCCGCGGCGACGTTGACGTTATCGCCCTCCTGGTTCCTGAAGTAGTCCGCGAACGGCCCCCAGTAATCGGCGTTCGCGCGCGCGGTCGCCTTAAGGACGAGTGTTCGGCCAAACAGGTTGATGGTCGCCGTGCGCCCGGGCCAGTTGGCGCCCCTGACGAAGGCTCTGCCGCGCCCGATCACCAGGAATGGGACGAGCACGAACGCATCGACCCGGTCCCCGTCGCGGTCCGTCCAGGTTGCCTGTGCGATGTCGCCACCGAGGATGTCGTACCTGCCAGTGAGGCCGACCGAGAACGCCCCCAGGGCGTGCGTCGCGCTGCGGATCGCGATCTTGCCCGTGCCGAAAGGGCTGTACACCTGGAGGTCGAGCGTCGCGTCCGGCGGACCTCGTCCGACGATGCGGTCCGCGACGCGGTCCACGTGGAAGAGCAGTCGCGGGACGCGCAGTCGCCGAGTCGTCCTGCCCTGCGTCGCGAGGATCCGGTCGCCGCGCTCCACGACGTCGTACGAGGCGCTCCGCGTCTGCCACAAGCCGTCGTGCGGCCGGGTGGTCCAACGCCCCTTCAACCGGCCATCGGCGGCGCGCCAGCTGACCCGGACCATCTGCGCGTCCGGCGCCGTCCCGCTGATGGACGCCGCTCCGAGGGCGACATTGATGCTGAAGGGCAGGGCCGCTGAGGCGTCGGATGGCACGGCGATCGACAGACCGGCGACGGCCAGGACGAGGACGACGCCGACCAGCCGGGCGGAGAAGAACCTGACCATGGTGCGACCCTCCATTGGGGCCGACAACGGCCCTGGCGAAGCTCGGGCGGCGAGGAGTCGGGACCGCGGTCCGCCCGGGGGAAGCGGGACCGCCCTAGTGCACGCGCCACCGAGCAGCGCGCAGATGGCGAGGGCAGTCGGTCCCCGCGGATGCCTGCTGTTCGAGCCCATGGCACCGACCCCCTCATAACGAAACGAGCCTTGCAGCTGAGACGCGTGGGCCTCAGGCGCGTTACAGGCGCGAGGTGGGCAGTATGTCCGGCCCGGGGCACTGCGAGGGGGCATTGGCGGAGAGCGAGCGCCACGGCCCGCCCGTCGGCGAACCTGCGGCTACGGGCCTGGCGCTCCGCCGTTCAGGGCGAAGGCGTACAGCCTGTCTGACCCGACGTAGACCACTCCGTCGGCGACCGCGGGCGAGGCGTCGATGGAGCCGCCGGTCGTGCCCGTCCAGAGCGGCCTGCAGGACCGGCCGCCGCTGGCGCAACCGACCTTGAAGGCGTGCAGCTTGCCGTCCTCGGACCCGACGTAGACCACGCCGTTGGCGACCGCGGGCGAGGACTGGATGGCGTCGCCGGTGGCGCCCGTCCAGAGCGGCCTGCAGGACCCGCCGCCATCCGCGCAGCCCACCTTGAAGGCGTACAGCCTGCCGTCGCGGGACCCGACATAGACCACGCCATTGGCGACGGCGGGCGAGGAGTACACGGGGCCGCCGATGATGCCCGTCCAGAGCGGCGTGCAGGGCCCGCCGTCGCTGGCGCAGCCGACCTTGAACGCGAACAGCCGGCTGGCGGGGCCGTGAGCGGGGACACAACAGGGGAGCGTCGATGGGTACGAGCCGACGTAGACGACGCCGTCGGCGACCGCGGGCGAGGACTCGATAATGTCGCCGGTGTCACCGGTCCAGAGCGGCGTGCACGAGCCACCGCCACTGTTGCACCCGACGGCGAAGGCGTACAGGTTGCCATCTACCGACCCGACATAGACAACGCCGTCGGCGACCGCGGGCGACGAGTGGCCTGTATCTATCCCCTGGTCATTCAGAAGTTCGCCACCGACGCTGCCCGCCCAGAGCGGCGCGCAGGGGGCGCCGCCGCTTGCGCAGCCGACCGCGAACGCGTACAGCCTGCCGTCACCGGAACCGACGTAGACCGCGCCGTTGGCGACCACGGGCGAGGAGTCGATCCAACTGCCCGCGGTGCTTCCCGTCCAGAGCGGCGTGCAGGAGCCGCCGCCGCTTGCGCAACCGACCGCGAAGGCGTATAGCTGGCCGTCGCCGGACCCGACGTAAATGACGCCGTCGGCCACCGCTGGGGAGGAGTCCTGGATGTAATCGCCGCTGGCCCCCGTCCAGAGCGGCGAGCAGCGCCCGCCGCCGCCGGCACAGCCGACCTTGAAGGCATAGAGCTTGCCGATCCCGGACCCGACGTACACCACGCCGTCGGCGACCGCGGGCGAGGAGTCGGTGCCTGCGCCGCCGGTGGCGCCACTCCACGCGACCTTCAGTCGGCCGACGGTGGAGGGCGAGAGGATGGTCTCGGTGGCGCTATGGCCGCTGTGTGCCGGGTCGTGATGGAACTGCGGCCAGTCCGCCCCGGGCGAAGGGCTGGGCGGGAGCGTCGGCGAAGGTGCGGGCGACGCGCTCGGCGCGGGCGACGGCGATGGGCCGGCCGCTCCACCGTTCAGGGCAAAGGCGTACAGCCGGTCAGCGAGGGACCCGACGTAGACCACGCCGTTGGCGACCGCGGGCGAGGAGTCGACGGCGCCGCCGGCGGTGCCCGTCCAGAGCGGCGGGCAGGTCCCGCCGCCACTGGCGCAGCCGACCGCGAACGCGTACAGCTTGCCGTCGTCGGACCCGACGTAGACCACGCCGTTGGCGACCGCGGGCGAGGAGCGGATCGCGTCGCCGGTGGCGCCCGTCCAGAGCGGCGTGCAGGTCCCGCCGCCGCTGGCGCAGCCGACCGCGAACGCGTAGAGCTTGCCGTCCTCGGACCCGACGTAGACCACGCCGTCGGCGACCGCGGGCGAGGAGTCGACGCCGATGGCGCTCGCCGGTCGGTGGCGCCCGTCCAGAGCGGCGTGCAGGACCCGCCGCCGCTGGCGCAGCCGACCGCGAAGGCATACAGCTTGTCGTCGCCGCGACCCGACGTAGACCACGCCGTCGGCGACCGCGGGCGAGGACGTGCGATGGCGCTCGCCGGTGGTGCCCGTCCAGAGCGGCGTGCAGGACCCGCCCGCCGCTGGCGCAGCCGACCGCGAAGGCGTACAGCTTGCCGTCCGTCGGACCCGACGTAGACCACGCCGTCGGCGACCGCGGGCGAGGAGTCGAGCCGCCGCCGGTGGCGCCCGTCCAGAGCGGCGTGCAGGACCCGCCGCCGCTGGCGCAGCCGACCCGACCGCGAAGGCGTACAGCTTGCCGTCCTCGGAACCGACGTAGACCACGCCGTCGGCGACCGCGGGCGAGGAGTCGATGGCGTTGCCGGAGGTGCTGCCGGTGGCGCCGGTCCAGAGCGGTGTGCAGGTCCCGCCGCCGCTGGCGCAGCCGACCGCGAAGGCATACAGCTTGCCGTCGTCGGACCCGACGTAGACGACGCCGTCGGCGACCGCGGGCGAGGAGGAGCGTCGCCGGTGGCGCCCGTCCAGAGCGGCGAGCAGGAGCCGCCGCCGCTGCCGCAGCCGACCTTGAAGGCATACAGCTTGCCGTCGGCCCCGACGTAGACCACGCCGTCGGCGACCGCGGGCGAGGAGGAGCCGATCGGCGCCGCCGGTTGTGCCGGTCCAGGCGAGCTGCAGCCCGGCCACATTGGAGGGCGAGAGGATGGTCTCGGCGGCGTTGTGGCCGCTGTGGGCCGGGTCGTGCTGGAACTGCGGCCAGTCGGCTCCGGGCGCCGGGCTCGGCGAGACCATCGGCGACGCTGCGGGCGATGGCGAGGGCGAGGGACGCTCGGTCGGTGTCGCGGACGCAGCCCGCGGACGGCGATGGCGTGCCCACCGGGGACGCGGTCGGGGCCGCGGTTGTCGGGGTGGCGGGCGCTGCCGGCGGTGCCGGCGACGGCGCGGGGGTCGGCACGACCGTGCTGGTGCACGCGCTCCCGAGCAGACCGCAGATGGCGATGATTGCCAGTCCCCGCGGATGCCTACCCTTCGGGCGCATGACATCGACCCCTTCGAACGAGCCTGGTTGCAGCTGAGACGTGTGGGCCTCGAGCGTGTTACAGGCGCGTCGTGTGGAGACATTCCGGCCCACGGCGCAACACCCGCAGACCCTCCATGCCGCTCTCCATGCCGCGGCCCGCGGCAGGCTGGGATTTCGGCCGTGTGAAGGCGGCTGTGGGAGCCAGGTCATCGCGGTCGGCTCAGGGCGGTCGGGACCCGGTCACCGGTGACGACAGATCGAGCCTGGCGGTCGTCGACCTCACGCCGGGGTGCCCGGCGGTCCGCTCGCTGTGGCCACCCGGCAGCACGTCCAGGCACGCCTGTAACGCCGGACCCCGCCGTCCGTCAGGTGTTCGAACCCCGACGGGGCTCGGGTCGCCATGCAGGCGGGAGCGAGGGAGATGGAGAGGCAAAGCCGGGGGCGGTGGCGCGACGGAGCGTGGCGCTCGGCGGCGAGCGACGAGCGTCCGGGATCACCGCGATCGAGACCGGTGGGGAGTCAGATAGTTCGGGTCCCGTCACCGATTCTCGGCGCTGGCCGGTCCACGACGATACAGTCCTGGGTCGTGGCAGTGCTGGTCGTGGCAGGCTGCGCGGCAACCGCGCCGACTCGACCAGTCGCTTCACCGCTCTCGGGCTCATCCCCGACCCCTGAGCTAGCGACCGCGACCGGAAGCCTCAGTTCGTCTCAGACCCCGACGTCGGTCTCGTCACCGACCACGTCTGTCGCATGGACCGTGGGCCCGCAACCGACGACCACGGTTCCTCCTTCGTCCGTCCCCTTCATCACGCCTTCCTCGCCGCCAACACCCACCCTTGCGCCGGCACCATCGGCCCCGCCGTCGACCATGGGACTGCAGTTGCGATACACGGTGTCATCGTTCGGGCGCACCGCACTCGTGGGAGAAGACCCCGAGACCGACTCGGCGACCGCGGTGGCGGTGTTCGGCACGACATTCGTGGTGGTCGGCTCCGTCGAACGCTTGGCCCACGGCACGGTCACCGGGTCCGACGCGGCCGCCTGGGTGTCGCGAGACGGAGCCCTCTGGCACCGTGCCCCGGCCAGTGCCGACCTTGCCGATGCCGCCATGACGGCAGTGGCCGTGGTCGGCAACCAACTGGTGGCCGTCGGCTGCGCCGTGTCGGAACAGGACCTCTGCACCTCGGCCGCAGCGTGGACCTCGCCCGATGGGTTGAAATGGCAGCGCGCGTCCGTCGCGCCCGGTTCCAGCGACATCGCCGTCGCGTCGATGCTCGCGGTGGCGGCCACCACGAGGGGCGTAGTTGCGGCCGGGTACGAAGCCTCGTTCCTCGGCGAAGGGGCATCACCCGCAATCTGGAGGTCCGCTGACGGCAGGACCTGGACGCAGGAGGCGCTCGACCCGGCGATCATCGGCCCCGACGTTCGAGAAGGCGTGTTCGGCCTCGGACGGGCGTGGAGCGTGGCCGGCTCGTTCGCCGTCGCCGAGTCGGTCGGCAGCGCAGCCAACTCGTGGACCTCGCCTGACGGTGTGACATGGGCGCCTTCAGGGCTGGCCTTCTCGCCGGTATCGATCTCGCACGCCGCGTCGGGGTATATCGGGGTCGGCGAAACCGGCGAGGACGGAAATCCGCCCCAGGGAGGCGCATTCGGCATCTGGGCGTCGCCCGACGGACTGACATGGCAGGCCGTGCGCGGGACTGGGCTCGGGGCCTGGCTGGCGCGCTGCAGCGCCGAGCACGTCGGGCCGATGATCGTGGCGCACGCGGGCCGGTTCATCCTGGCGGTCTCCGGCGGCCAGGACCCGGTCACCGGCAACGACGTATCGAAGCTGGCGACGCTCGATCTCGACAGCAGGTCCCTCGACGCTGCGATCCAGGTGGCGATGGGCGCGCCGCCGCATCCCGCTGCGCGGCTCACCGGCCTCGTGTCGAACGGGCGAGTTGTTGTTGCCGTCGGCAACGAATACGGCCCGAACGGCAGAGACGTGGGGATGGCCTGGTCGACGACGCTGCCCTGAGGGTGCCGGTCCAGCGCCAACGGCGCATTGATGACTGGTGCCGGTCTGGACGATGCTGTCCCGATACCGATGCCTACCACGTCGGCGCATTCGAAGTCATACCGGGCCGTGCGACATTTCCTGCCGATCTCGCGTCTATCCGGCCCGATCCTGCTGACGATGATGCTTGCTCAATGAGAAGGCCGTTCTACGGGTGGTCATACACGTAGAAGATGTGGTCTTGGGAAACTGTCTTTACGCCAAGGTCGTTCAGCAACCTGAGCAGTTGTGCCCGATGGTCGGTGCCGTGGTTGACGACATGCAACAGCACCTGCCACAGGATGAGGTCCCTGTCCTCGCCCTCTGCGAACGGTCTCTCAAACAACATGTCGTCCCGCAGTTCTCCCAGGTAGCCGCGCATGCGTTGCTCGACGGTGTCCCAGTGCGCACGAATGCTGCTCCGATCCACCAGGACGGCAGGATCCAGCGATTCCGGGATCTCGACGCCTCGCAGTCCGCTGAACCACGTGTCATCAACGCTCATGAGATGCACGACCTGGTTTCGGACCGATCCATGGGAGTAGCTGGCGCCCTGCCTGAACTGTTCATCGGTGAGCGACGTGATGTACGTATCCCAGATGGTGCGGTTCTCGCTGAAGTGATAGTTGTAGAAATGGCGGAAGGCATCGGCATTCATGTCGTAACGCGCTCCTGGTGGTGCCTGCCGGCGGGCCGTCGAAGTCGTGACGGGTCAATCCCCAAAAGGGTGCGATACACGTCAACAGGGGACGGCGTGGCCGCAGCCCTATGATGGCCGGCCATGGCACAGGACGACGCCGGGCACCGCGGTGGGTTCGCAGGCACGACCGAAACCGGGCCGTCCGACTCGGACTTCGCGACCATTGCGGCACTCGGTCGAACACGGGGCGAGGTCGCGCTCCTGGCTCGAGCACTGGTCGCCTTGGACGCCCGGTACACCCTTGGCGCCAAGATCGCCGCCGAGCCGCACCTGGCGGAGATCATCGAGGAGTTCGTCACGCGCCTGCAGCGCGCCTTCGGCTCGGCGGCGGGCGTCGCGGGTGAACGGATCCTCGACATTGCCTGTGGGTCGAACTCCAGCCGGTCACCTCTGACCGGCCTGCGGACGGCCCAGTTCGAGCCCTGGATGTGCCGTCTGTTGCTGGAGCTTGGCGCTGAGCCGGTGGGGGTCGACCTCGGCGACCTCGACGGCGAGTTCTTCGAGCACCACACCCTGGATCTCGGCGTCCCGGGGGCCCTCGACGCCCTGCCGGCGGCCTCGTTCGATGCAGTCCAGGACAGCCGGCTCTTCGGATCGCCCGAATTCCGGACGGCCCACGGATCAGACGCCGATCGCGTTCGGCGGGAGATCAGCAGGCAGGAACGCCGCCTGCTGAAGCCGACCGGCATCCTGATCCATTCGGACATCGAGGACTGACGGTCCCGGACGACGACCGCGGTGTCAACCTGGATCTGCTGTCCCGCGAAGCGTCCAGCTTCCACGCGGCTGCGCCGCCGGCCGACGGCCTCCTTCCAAGGGGTCACGCGGCTTCGGCGCGCGTCACCGCCGCTCGCAGACGTTCCCCGCGGCCGGGCAGGCGCTCTCGCGCCACGCGATCCCGCGCCACCCGCGTCAGCGCCGATGTGCATCTGCGTTGCGACCGGGCCGACGAAGCCGATCCCTGCGGCCGCTCCTGCCGCCAGGGGGTGCGTCTGGTGTGCCGATCGGGCGCTCGACCATCCTCCGACGCGCGCGAGTGTCGAATCCGTGCACCCTGTACACGGAACGGCCGGCGCGGAGCCACTCGACACTCGCAATGGCGCGCGCGCCAGACGACTCGCAACCCTGGTGCACACCGGGCCCGTGCGGCTTCGTGGGCCGTCCACTCGCTCCTATGGCGTACAACGCGCCCGGGCGGCGGTCCGGCAAGTCCAAGCCATGACGGGACAATCGCCACGTAAGAGCCGGCGTTCATGCTCGACGCATGCCCAACATCGAACGGCGCATCGATCGAGGAACGCGGACTGCATCGGTCGTCCTGCGGCAGCTCGGAGACGAGCTGCGTGAGGCGCGAGTACTGGCCGGCGTCAGCCAGGAGCGCCTGGGCTCCGCGGCCGGGCTCTCGCACACGGAGGTCAGCCGATTGGAGCGCGGCCTGATCCCGGGCGCCTCATTCGTGGTCATGGGCCGGCTGCTTGCGGTTGTCGGCATGCGGCTGTCGGCTCGCGCGTACCCAGATGGACCGCCCATCCGGGACGTCGCCCACGCGCGCCTGCTCAATCGACTCGCGGCCAGACTTCCACCATCCACCCACATGCGGCTGGAAGTGCCCCTTCGCGTTGATGAGGCGGACCTGCGCGCGTGGGACGCCGAACTCGTCGGCGCGACTTGGCAGTGCAAGGTCGAGGCCGAGACCCGGCTGACTGACCTCCAGGCGGTCGAGCGCCGGATCGCGCTCAAGATGGCCGATTGCGGCGTGGACCGGGTCATCCTGCTCGTCGCGTCTACCCATCACAACCGGCTGGTGTTGCGCGAGTTTGCATCGATGCTTCGTGACCGCTTTCCGCTGTCCGGCGCCGCGGTCCTGCGCGCGCTCGCGGACGGCGCCTGTCCGGCCGCAGGTGGGATCGTGATGCTGTGACACCATGCCGGGCGCCGGCGTGCGTGTGGAAGGTGTGACCGGGCCCGGCTCCATCCTGTCGGTCTCCTCAGGCCGCCGCCGGTCGATTGGGCGCCACGAGTGCGACCGGATGAGAGTCCGGCGGGCTTCGCCGGACTCTCCGGAGCGAATCGGGCGTCGAGGGAGGGACGGACGAGATGATCGGAACGCGGCAGCCCCGCTCCGGCGATCATGCTTCTCGCGGCCGCCGGCGCGCGGGACTCGCCATCCCGCTCGCAACACTCGGCTCGCCGCTCCTCGCCACCTCGCCTGCCGCTGCGGCCGCCGGCTGGAGCGATCCGATCCGGCTGTACGAGACGGTCGACCTCGTCGGCTGGTCCGACGCCTCGGGCGCCGCGCACGTCGCTGCCAGCAGCGCTTTCGGCGGCGCCCTCGGCTAGCCTAGACCCGGATCCACCGAACCGCTGCACGCTTCGCCCTGACCAGAGATCTCGCCCGCGGCTTTCGTTGTGCGCCACAGATGCGAGTCGGCCGGCGACGGCGCTTCGGGCCCCCCTTGGCGCGTTCGCGGCGGCCGGTCCGTGCATGTGATGCACGGGTTTGAGATCGGGGCGCCTCCGAGACCGGGGGAGCGGCCAATCGGCACACCGGGTGCACGTTCGGGCGGACCGGAGGGACTCGCCCCTGTGAAATCGGCCAGCTCGCAACTCCCATGCACACCGACACGGAGCCGGGAGAGTCGGTACGTACGCCATCGCTGCTCCCTCCCGGTGTCCTGATGCCCCGTAACCCATGTGTAGCGACGCCGAAGCTCCGCCGCCTGGACCAGTGCCTGACGACCCGTCTTTGACCGCGATTGTCTCGACGTCGGCCGACGGCGCTGTCCACCACTGCCGAGTCGCGACGAGTCGTGCTGCCGGCGGCAAACTCATGAGCGCGCTGTGCTGCGCCCCTCGGCACTTGACAAGATTCCCGCCTCCAACCCCTTGTCAAGACCCTGTCAAGGGGGTAAGCTCACGGTTCGCGCCTTGTCAAGACTTGACAAGGCCACACGTATGTCCGCCGCACCGTGGGCCGGGGCCGGATCGTCTGAATGGTTCCGGGCATGTCGCCGGGCGAGAGGTAGGGCCGTCCGCGGAGCCGGACGCAGCCAGCAATCAGCGAGATCGCAAGCACAGGAGAAGCCTTGTCCGTCGGCGCAGCCGCCGAGATCAAGCAGAAGCTGGACCTCGTCGACTTCATCGGCGAGACCGTCCAGCTGCGGAAGGCCGGCACGACCTTCAAGGGTCTCTGCCCGTTCCACGGCGAGAAGACACCCAGCTTCGTCGTGACGCCGGCACGCGAAACGTGGCACTGCTTCGGCTGCGGCCGGGGAGGAGACATCTTCAACTTCGTCATGGAGCGCGACGGCGTCGACTTCCCGACCGCGCTGCGGCAGCTGGCCGGCCGCGCCGGCGTCGAGCTGTCCGACCGCATCGACGCCGCGAGGACGCCCAGCGCAAGCGCCTGCGCGACGCGCTCGAAGGCGGCGATCGCCTTCTACCACCAGGTCCTCGACCGCGCATCCGCCGGGCCAGCCGGCGCTCGACTACCTGCACGGGCGAGGCTTCACGGACTCGACGCATCGAGACCTTCCAGCTCGGGTTCGCGCCCGATTCGTGGGACGCGCTGACGCGCCCGCTCTGACCTCCAAGCGCGGCTTCTCGCGAGGACGATCTCGAAGGCGCCGGGCCTGCGTCGAGCCGTCGATCCAGCGCGGCCGCGGCGTCTACGACCGCTTCCGCGGCCGCATCATCTTCCCGATCCGCGACGCGTCGGGCGGGGCGACCGGGCTCGGCGGCCGATCGTGGGCACCGGGAGCGGGCCGCGACACCGGCCCAAGTACCTCAACACGCCCGCCACGCTGCTCTTCGACAAGAGCCGCACGCTCTACCTGGTCGACCGCGCGAAGTCGGCCATCCGGCGGAAGCAGGGCGCGCCGTCCTCGTCGAGGGCAACACGGACGCGCTGATGGCCCACCAGGAGGGGTTCGACAACGTCGTCGGCAGCCTGGGCACGGCGCTCACCGCCGGCCACGTCGAGCTCGTGACGCGCTACGCGCCGCGCATCGCGCTCGCCTACGACGTCGATTCCGCCGGGCAGAGTGCCGCCACGTTCGGCGCGACCGAGCTGACGGCGCTCGTCGGCGAGATCGAGCGAGAGCGACCACCGCGGCCGACTGACCGACATCGACATGGTGCGGCTTACCCGACGGCAGGGACCCGGACGAGGTGATCCGCGACGACCCGGAGACGTGGCGCGCGCCACCGAACAGCCGCAGCCGATCATGGAGTTCCTGATCGACCGCTACGCGAAGCGATACGACCAACGCGAACCCGGCGGGCGCGATCGTTTGATCGCCGCGGTCGCCCCGACGCTTCGAAGCTTCTCCGATCCCGTGCGCCTCGATGGCGCACTGATGGAGCTCGGCAAGCGGGTCAGTCTTGACGTAGCGGACGTTGCGCGAGCGTCTCCGCCAGCCTGACCAGCGGTCGGGCGGCCGAGGCCGCGGCGACGCCGGGCATGTCGGAACCAGATCAACCTGGAGGCCGTGTTCGCCTCGCCCGGCGCGCTCGATCCCAGGTCCGTCGACCGCGCGCTCGAGCCCGCCGAGTCGGCGTTGCTGCGCCTGCTGCTCGTACGACCGGAGCTCGATCGACCAGCTGCGCGACCGGCTCACGCCCGAGACGCTCGAGACGACGCCGGCGCGCGAGCTCTGGCGTGCGCTCGCTGTCGACCCCCGACGCAGCCCGAGCTTCGATCGGACTGCCTTCCTCGCCGGGCTCGACCCGACCCTCGAGACGCTCGCCCGGACGCTCTACGCGCGGACGGACCCGGTCCCGGTCGACCCTCGGGACGTCGAGCAGGCCGTCGACCAGAGCCTGCTGACCCTCGAGCGCGCGCGGCTCTCGGAGGCGATCGACTTCAAGCGCGCCGAGCTCGCCGAGGCCGAGGCGGCCGCCGATGCCGACGGCGTCGAGCGGCTCCAGCGCGACGTTCTCGAATTGCAGCAGCGGCGCCTCGATCTCGATCGCGAGCACGCCGGCACGTCGCTGCTTTCCAGACGACGAACCCCACCCGCTCGAACCCCAACCCATGCAGGAGGACCCGCGTGACCGCCGACCCAACCGACAAGCTGCTCGTCGCCAGCGTGCTCGAGCGCGGCAAGCGCCGCGACATCGACGAGGATCTCGTGCAACCGAAGGACGACGACGAACTGCTGCCCGACGCCGGGCTGGCCGCTGCGGCCGAGCTCGGCGTCGAGGTCGCCGTCGACGAGACCGACAAGGCAACCTGGGAGGAGCCGCCCGCCAAGCTCGACGCCGAGGAGGCGGAGGAGCCGACCCAGGAGGAACTGGACGCGATCGCCGCCGACATGATCGGCATCGACGATCCGGTCCGGATGTACCTGAAGGAGATCGGCAAGGTGCCGCTCCTGAACGCCGAGGAAGAGGTCGTCCTGGCCAAGGCGATCGAGCTCGGCGAGCAGATCGTGGACGAGCCGCAGAAGGCGGTCCTCTCGCTCTGGGAATGGACCAAGAACGACACGGAGCGCAAGACGCGCGACAAGCACCCGCAGCACCGGCTGCCGTACCGCGAGGAGACGGACCGGATCGTGCGCGGGGCCGTGGCCGCCGCAGCCGAGGACGGGCTGCTGCAACCGATCCCGGAGCTCCACCTGACGAAGGCGCAGCGCGAGACCCCCGGCGACGCCACCAAGGCGCTGCTGAAGGACGCCAAGGTCCTCGTTGCCGAGTACAGCGAGGCGCCGGACGCCGCACGGTTCGCGGTCCTGCTGGACTTCGCGTTCACATCCGTCCACAACGGGGACCTGGAGTCCCGCGACAACCCGGGCCTGCGCGGCCTCTACGACTGGTCCCGCGAGATCGGCCACGAGGTGCTGCGGCGCTGGATCATGGCCGGACACGAGGCGGACCTCCTGCTCGAGATGGGCTGGGACCCGGAGTTCAGCGAGGCCGCGCGCAAGCCGCGCGACCGCCGCGGCGTGCTCGTGCGCATCGGCAAGGAAGGACGAGAGCAGCTGACCTCGGCCAACCTGCGTCTCGTCGTGTCGATCGCCAAGAAGTACATCGGCCGGGGCATGAGCTTCCTCGACCTCATCCAGGAGGGCAACATCGGGCTCATCCGCGCGGTCGAGAAGTTCGACTACGAGAAGGGCTACAAGTTCAGCACCTATGCCACGTGGTGGATCCGCCAGGCCATCACGCGCGCCATCGCCGACCAGGCGCGCACCATCCGCATCCCGGTCCACATGGTGGAGACCATCAACCGCCTCATCCGCGTCTCGCGCGGCCTGCTCCAGGAACTCGGCCGCGAGCCGACCGTGGAGGAGATCGCGGAGGCGATGTCGCGCGGCCAGGAGGTCCAGGTGACCCCCGAGAAGGTGCGCGAGATCATCAAGGTGAGCCAGGAGCCTGTCTCCCTCGAAACGCCGATCGGCGAGGAGGAGGATTCGCACCTGGGCGACTTCATCGAGGACCGTGGGGCGTTGGCCCCCGCCGAGGCGGCCAGCCACCAGCTGCTGAAGGAGCAGGTGGAGGCGGTGCTCGATTCGCTGTCGGGGCGCGAGCGGCGCGTGCTGCAGCTGCGCTTCGGTCTCGAGGACGGCCGTGCCCGCACGCTCGAGGAAGTTGGCAAGGAGTTCAACGTCACCCGCGAGCGGATCCGCCAGATCGAGGCGAAGGCGCTGCGCAAGCTGCGCCACCCGTCTCGGAGCCGCAAGCTCAAGGACTACCTGGAGTAGACGACGTTCGGGAGCGCGACGCCCGGCCCGGAGGGCCGCACCAGGGATCGCGACATTCGGCGGGCCGGGCACCCCTCGATCGGTGCGCCGCCTGACCTGCGGTCCGGTCGTGGCGGGAACACGGCAGATGGGGGCGACCAGCCCGAGCATCTCTTCACAAATCGGACGCTTCCGTCCGACAGAGAGAGCCTGCGGCGGCGTGTCGGCGCTGTTTTGCCTCAATACGGCCGCGTAGTGTCGTCCTGGTGCATGACGGCTCCGCTGCCCGGACAGAATCGTCCGTAATGAGACAACGTGAGCGCGGTCGTCCATGCCGCGACTGACCCGCACGCGCCGTCTCGTCGCGGTGGCCCCTTCCCACGATGCGGTGCGCCCCCGGCGCAGACGTCGGAGATGCGGCTCCGGGTCGCCGCTCAGCCAGGGCAGCCCCCGACCGGCAACACGGCCGACATCTTGCGCGCGGACTTCACGCGGGCCTGCGATGCACGAAGGGTCTTCAGCGCCGCCTTCGCGGTCTTGATGGTCCCGGAGACGATCTGCTCACCGATTCGCCAGCCGTCCTGCGCCTCCTGCAATTCGGCGGTCACGAGCGCTTCCGCCGGCGTCCACCCGGCGACTCCCTTGAGGGTGCCGGCGGCACGGCTGCCCGCGTCGATCAGCTCGCTCGCCCAGAACCCCATCCCTGCCTTCGTCTTGTCCAGCGGGCCCGACTCGATCGCCTGGTCGAGAGCCAGCAGTTCCGACTGGGCTGCGCAGAACGGCCCGGTCCAGCCGTCGGGGAGCGTGGCCACGGCGCCCATGCCGGCTTCCGCAGGGTTTCCGTCCACCGCCGGTACCAGCGTCGGCACCGCCACAGCCGGTTGCGTGGCGATGACGGAACCGGCGGTGTTCGAAGCGGCCGGGCGCACGCCGACGGCGTCAGCCGCGCAGCCGCCGAGCAGCATGGCCACCAGGATTGTCAGGGCGGGCCATCGCCACCTCGCGGCGGCGGGAGTGTGGTGCGGCCGGCCATCCCGATGCGGGATCCAGATGGAGTGAGTGCCGTTGTCTTCCATGACAGGCAACCCCCCGTTGCGACAGACATGTCCACAACATCCGCCGTGTTGCGTCGTGCGCGGCGGACCTGGAGCGATGCAGCCGACGCGGTCGGACGCGAAGCCGCGGCGAGGAAGCTCCTGTTTCCGGCTGCTGGGGCAACCGGCGACCGGGTCGAGGAGCATGAACGCCCTGCAACCGTTGCGGCGCACGGTGGCGCGGCCGGAGAGCCATGTACAGTGCCGAATCGCCTGCCGCCGGGAGTACGTTCACGGTCGGGGGCAGTGCCGAACTCCGGGCGCCCGAGGGACGCCCGGCCCTAACGGTGCCCTGGATCCGAACCAGTCTGGATGGGCAGCCCCGACCGGGTCCAATCGCTGTAGGAGCCCGGGTAGAGGATCGGATCGGGCAGTCCGGCGAGTCGTGCCGCCAGGACGCCGTGGCATGCGTTGACGCCGCTGCCGCAGTAGACGACCGTCGGCCGCGAGCCCGCCCCGAGACCTCGGAGGTGTCCGGCGAGGGTCCCGGGATCCAGGAACCGCCCGTCCTCGCCGAGGCTGGTCGCCGCGGGCATGTTCCGCGCCGTCGGAATGTGGCCGGGGATCCGGTCGACCGGCTCGACCTCGCCGCGGTAGCGCTCCGGCGCCCGGAGGTCGAGGAGGACGACATCGCCGAGCCGGGATCGGAGCGTCTCGCGGTCGATCACCTTCGACCAGGCGCCGCGGAGGTCGAGGTGCGCGGGCGGATATGACGGCATGTCCGTCGTCGTTGGGCCACCTGCCGCCGTCCACGCCGCGAGCCCGCCATCGAGCAGGGCGACGTTCGGGTGGCCCAGGTTGTCGAGCATCCACCAGGGTCGCGCGGCGATGGTGCCGGGCCCATCGTCGTACAGGACGACGGCGTGCTCGTTCCCGATGCCGAGCTGACCCAGCCGTGCCGCGAACTCGGCCGGCTCGGGGAGCGGGTGCCTGCCCGGACCGGACGGGGCGCTGAGGTCCCCATCGAGATCGAGGAAGATGGCCGTGGGGATGTGGGCGGCCTCGTACCGGCCACGTCCGCGATCGGGCTCCCCCAGGTACCAGCGGACGTCGGCGATTCGCAGGTCGGGGTCGCCGAGGCGGGCAAGGAGCGCCTCGGCGCTGATGAGTTCCATCGGCCGAGTATGGCGCGACGGCCCGCGGTCGTGGTGGCCGCCATCCGCAGAAGGTTGACCTGGTCGCGGCAGGCCCACCGGCCGCCCTCCGGCCATGGATCGCCGGCAGGCTCAAGAGCGCATGCCAGTCTGGAAGCCGGCGCCCGCACTACCATTCCCGTTCGTGAGTTCGAACGCGTTCGCCCTGTTCCTGTTCTTCACCGGGGTGTCGGTCGCCTGCGGCGTGGCGGCCGCGGCGCTCCTTGGGCCGCGCCGGCGGACCGCGGTCGTCCTGCCGGTGCTTGCGGCGTTCCTTGCGCTCTACGTCATCGGCCACCGCAGCGGACTGGAGATCGGCCCCTCGGTCACGCTCTTCGGGTTCGATGTTCGCCTGGCGTTCGACCTGGCGGTGGCGATCGCCGCGGCCGGCGTCACGGCGCTTGCGCAGCGGATGGTCCTGGAACGGCGGGCCCAGCGCGGGCAGCGCTGATCGCCGGCAGTTGCACGACCTGCGGGAGGCGCCCCGACTACGGGAGCCGCGACGCCACCAACCGCAGCAGCGCGATCGCCTGGTCCTGTCCGGATGGCCGGCTGTTGCCACCACCCTGGTCGCTCACGGCGAACCAGATGTTGCCCTTCTTGCCGGCACCATCGCTCGATTCGATCGGGGCCGTGGTGACGAAGACCTCGGCGACGTCCCCGATCCCCGTGAGGGCCTGGTAGCCACCACCATTCACGTCCTGGTTGTACTGGTCCATCCAGGAGTCGTCGTAGGGGTATAGCGTGATGTTCAGCTCGGGCACGTCCTGCTGGTCCGCCGCCCAGAAGTCGCACGCGACAAAGCTGCCGTCCTCGTTCGCGTCGCGCGTGGCTCGGACGA
The DNA here is from genome assembly GCA_963816905.1 of uncultured Chloroflexia bacterium. Classification (GTDB taxonomy): domain Bacteria; phylum Chloroflexota; class Limnocylindria; order Limnocylindrales; family CSP1-4; genus JAFMJV01. The sequence goes on from CAWFMQ010000004.1 coordinate 23,972, forward strand.
TCTGGATCCCGGTGAGTGCGGACAGCTCCTTGAGACTGGCGAGGGCGCACGGATCGACGAGCCCGACCGGCACGGGCATCGGCGTCGCGGGGCCGGCGGGCACGGAGGAACCCGGGAGCGCTGAGTTCGCGCCCTCCGAGCTCGGCGCGAGGTCGAACGTTTCGGCAGCGCCGGCAGGCGCTTCCGAGTTCGCGGGTGCCGGCGTCGCGTTGCCCGGTCCTGCGTCGCCGTCGAACAGGGTGGGCGATGGCGCGGCAGTGCCGCTGCATCCTCCCGCGACGAGCACGATCGCGGCGAGCAGGGTCGACAGGGCGAAAGGCGGGCGAGAAGCGTGCACGGCCCACCCATTCTGCCCCAAGCGGGTCCGGCGTGAGATCTCCCGCGGACCACGGTGCGGCAACGGACGCTGCGAGCCATGGTCCGCGGGTCGATTTGCGCCCGCTTCGCCCCGCTCCGCCTCGGGTGCGTGGCCGCGTCGGCCCCGCTCCGCTCTGGATGTGCGCCCGCTTCGCCTCCGCTCCGCCTCGGGTGCGTGGCCGCAGGTTCCATTCGGATTCCCGCGAGGCGAACACAGTGCGGAATCCGACGGCACTTCGACGCTTCGGGGTGCGGATGGGCGGCCGGCTGAGCGTGAGGGGACCGCCCAGGCCCCTCAGGGACGCTGATCCGCAGCCTTCGACGGAGAATCTCCGAGTCAATGCGCCACGCCGACTGGAAAGAGCACCTGCTGGGAATCGGGGCAATTCCGTCGGCCTCGGGTCGCTCATGCCCGCCCGGCGAATCCGGGGGAAGTTGGGTCACCAACTTCTTCGGCATGACCGCGGGGTGGGAATCCGGCGACGGGCCCGAGGAGGACCGGCCCCAGCCGCCAAAGGGCGCGCGGACCGCCCAAGGGCGCCGCGACCGCGCAGGACGGCGCCGGCCGCATCGGACGGCGGACGGGCTCGTCCGCCCGATCAGGACGCCAGGAGGCCGACCTCCGGCCGGACTCGATCGTCGTCACTGGCCTCGAACAGCTCGCGCGGACGCCATCCGAAGGTGCCTGCGAACAGCAGCGACGGCAGCTGTGCGATCGTCGCGTTGTACTGGTAGACCTGCTCGTTGAAGAGCTCGCGCCGGCGCGCGATCACCGTCTCCACGCGTTCGACCTCCTGCTGGAGCGAGAGCACGTTCTCGTTCGAACGAAGGTCCGGGTAGCGCTCGACGACGGCAAACAGGGAGCGGACTGCCTGGGATGTCGCCTCGGAGGTTGCCGCCTGCTCGCGCATGGGAGCGGTCGGCGCGTATGCGGCGCGAAGCCGAGTCACCTCGTCGAGCACCGTGCGCTCGAAGCCGAGCTGTCCACGGACCACCGCAACCAGGTTCGGCAGTTCGTCGTGCCGCTGCTTGAGCGCCACGTCGACGTTGGCCCAGGCACGGTCAGCGCGACGCTGGAGCGCGACGACCGTGTTGTACGAGGTCAGCCCGACAACGGCGAGGAGGCACAGGCAGAGCACGCCCGCGGCCACCAGCCCGACCCCGAGCGGCATCAGAATCCTCCGTTGATCATCGCGGCGAGCGCGATCGCCGATGCCGTCGCCAGGCCGGCGCCGGCGAGGCCCCTGTAGAACGCCCACTGGTCTCGCGCCACTGCCTCCGTCGGCGGGCCGAGGTAGACGATGAGCGGCGTGGCCGGCCCGCGCGCCACGACGAGCGTCTCAGGCGGGACGTCGAACAGCCGGTCGGCGCGCTCCGCCTGCCGCGGATCCGCGGGCGGGAGTGAATTCGCCCCCGTGTCCAGGTGCGGCGGCGTCACGGGCCGCCCGATCCCGAACCCGGGGATCGCCGCGTTGCCCCAGGCTTCCTCGGCCGAGTCGGCGAGCAGGCCCGCCTCTCGCGCCTCGTGCAGGTCGGCCGCAATCGCTTCGTCAACGGCGAAGCCTTCGATGATCGCGCCCGGGTCGCCGTCCAGGTCGCCGTACGGGACGGCGTGCCCGATCACGGTGATCTGCTGGCCAACTTCAAGGCGAGCCTCGTGGTAGTGCCGCGTTCCCCCGCCCATCAGCGATCGAACGCCCAGCTCGCCGAAGTTCGGGTCCGAGTGCTCGACCGGGTGGACCGTCAGGAGTTCGAGGATCGCGGCCTCGCGATCAGAGTCGGGTACTGCGGCGCTCGCGGGACCAACTCGCCGCCGCAGGTCGACCGGCGCACCACCCAGGAGACTGGTGGACGCGTCGAATGAGAGCGGCACTTCCCAGCGAGCGCCTCGCGGCACGATCCGCACGGTGCCGGTCTCGTCGCGGAGCAGGAACTCGACGGAGCGTTGCTCGTCGAGGATGGTCACCTCGTTGCGGTCGTGCTCGGTGACGGTGCTGTGGTACCAGACGCACGGTTCGCTCTGCAGGGCCGACACGAGCGTCTGGGCGAGCGGCTCGATGGTGCCGGTCAGCCGCACCTCGCCGGCGGCGAGGGAGTCGGACGTGGAGGTGGCGATCGACGACACCACGGCGGCCCGCCGGTACCCGGCGAGCCCGCGCGCGAAGATCAGGCACCCACCGGTCAGGCCGGCGACGCCCACGACGAACAGCTGAGGTGGGAGAAATGGCGCCATGGCGGATCGATTCTCTTGGCCCGGAGGGGCCGGGCTCCCTGACCCGGAAGTACCCCGGTCGCACCCGGACGCCACCGGACGGGCGGTGGAGGCGGTTGCTCACGGGATCTCCGGCGGTAAGCGATGCCGGGGACTCGCGGCTCGCCTTCAATTCCCACCGATCGGGCCGGCCCGACCCGCGTCCGCGGGGTGTTATCCTGCGCGCGGCGCCCTCGGGCGCCTTTGCCGTCGCCCTGCCCGGGCGCGGTTCTCGCTCCGGCGTAGCTCAGTGGTAGAGCGGGCGGCTGTTAACCGCTTGGTCGTAGGTTCGAGTCCTACCGCCGGAGCCAGTTTCCCCGCACGATTCATGCCGCACGAGCCGCTCCAGCCCCAGGATCCGTGACTCCCCCGTGACTCCCCCGCGATCGGCGAGTTCTATCGACTCGAACGTGGGATCAGCCGGCGCCGTCGAGCTTGTACCGAATGACGTTCGTCACCTCCCGGTGCCCGATCACGATCGCCGCGCCAAAGATGACGACATTTCGATTCTCGGCTTCGCTCCCATCGGGCAATCGGTACGTGAGATGCTCCCCGAAGTTGCGCATGTTGGAGAGCTCCTGGGTGCTTGGCGCGTACGCGCCGTCTCCCCGGAGCAGAAGGACCGCGTCCGTTCTGCCTTCTCCGCGGGCGTCGGTGCACTCACCGGCCCACGAGCGTGACACGGTCTGGGACGCCCTGCTGCCGCTGGGCGTCAACGCGCTGCCGGAGGACCTGGCGAAGGTGGACACGCTGCTGGCGGAGCCTGCCCTGCTCGCCCCCTTCCGGGCGCTGTGGGCGGCCCGGGACGCCGAGCAGGGTCGCTGTGCCGAGCGCTTCGGGCGGCCCACCCTCGCGATGGCCAGCTACGTGCGACTCATGTTCATCAAGTCGCGTACCGGCTGGGGTTACGAGACGCTGGTGCGCGAGGTCTCCGACTCGTTGCACCTGCGGCGCTTCTGCCTCATCCCGCTGACCGATCCGCTGCCCTCCGAGTCCACCGTGCGCAAGCTCACGCGGCGGCTGGGATCGGAGCTCGTGGCCGAGCTGATCCGGGAACTGCTCGCGATCACCGCACGGGAACGACGCTTTCATCCCGCCGCGGTGCGCGTCGACTCGACGGTCATCGAGGCCGACATCCGCTACCCCACCGACATCGGTCTGGCGGCGACCGGCGTGCGCCTCATCGCGGCCGCGGGGGCGCGCCTGGCCAAGGCCAGCGACGGCGCGATCGGAACGGTGCGCGATCGGAGTCGCTCGGTGGAACGGCGCGTGCGGGCGGCCGGGCGTACCCTGCGGCGGCGCACCGGTGAGGCCAGGGACGAGGTCATGCGCCTGACCGCCGAGGCCGGCGCGCTCCTGGAGCAATCGGTGGCCGAGGTCCGCCGCGTCCTGGCGCGGGTCCCTGACGCATTGGCCTCACCGTCGGCGGCCGCACGGCGGGCCATCGCTCGACTGGCGGACGTCACCGAGGGGGCCGCCACCATCGTCGAGCAGATCGGCAAGCGAATCCGGAACGAGAAGATCGGCCAGCGCCTGGTCAGCTTCGCCGACCCCGATGCCCGCCCCGTGCGCAAGGGCAAGCTCGCCACACCCACCCAGTTCGGCTACACCAGCCAGTACGCGGAGGTCACGCCCTCGACCAAACACGGCGTCCGGGGACTGCTCCTGCCGCCGGTCACGCGCGCCGGCTCGGTCAACGAGAATCCCCTGCTCACGGTGACCGTGGCCGAGCTGGGCCGGCTGGGATGGAAACCGACCGAGGCGTCCTTCGACGCGGGCTTCACGGTGCGCGCCACCCGCGAGGCGCTGGCCGACCTGGGCACCGAGGTCTTCATCGTGGGCTGCGCCAGCAATGCCGGCTCACGCCGCACGCGGCGCCGACTGGCCTGCTACCGGGTCGGCTGCGAGGGGCGCATCTCGCATCTCAAACGCCGCTACCACGCCGGGCGCAGTCGTCTGCGCGGAGAGGAGGGCGCCAGGACCTGGGAGAACTGGGCGGTCTTCGCCTACGACTGCGACACCGCGGCCGCCCTTCCCCCCAGAAGACGCCGCTGACCAACCGCTCTCACGGTCGACACCGCCATCGGGAGGTTCAGACGTCAGATGCCGGCGAGATCGCCACGCATCCGCCGCCGTCAGCGGCACGAATCGGCACATCCGCCGCCGCACCCCCCTGGATACCTAATGGAACAATCGAGGAAGAGCACGGCGGCATGTTCGGTCGCGAACAGCGAGTAGGTCACCGGGAGACGCGGGCCGAGCACAAATCCGTGTCGGTCCAGCATGTCGGAGATGCTCTTCCTGTGGTGTCGAGGAATGCCTCTGCCAGCCGGTCCTCGTCCAGCACGACCCTTGACTTGATGGTCTGCAGCAGGTCGGTCAATGTCGGGACGATCTGCAGCGGATTGTCGAACGCTGCCGCTTCGGCCCGACGATTTCAGCGCCGGGCCCCTGGCGTGGTCGTGGTCCGGAAGAAGGCTTTGTCGGACGTCACCAACACGACGGGCTCCGCAGCGAGGAGGGAGAGGCAGTCCGCCCAGACGACGCCGTCCTTGAACTCCTGGGACTTGGCACTCGGAGGCACCTTGCCGATTGTCTTGAGGAAGGAGCTCCGGGCGCTCGCCAATGAGAACGGAACGTCGACCTTCTCCACGTCGATCGACTCGAAGAGCGCCATGGACAACGTGCGACCGGACATCGCGATCACGGGACCCAAGGCTCGATGTCGATGGACGCGCCGTTGACCTCGACGGTGGCCGGGTGACTCAGGTCGACGGGAGGATCCAGCCTCATGCGCGTCCCACCGCTGTTCGCGCTGGCCGCGCACACCAGCGTGCACCCATTGGTGTGCAGCGCCACCTGCAGCACTCCGGCCTGCGACCGCGCGCTGATGGTTGCCACGTCCGTGTCTCCCTCGCCCCAGAAAGCCAGGTACAGCCAGCGGCCGTCGGGCGAGAACTGACCGATGGCGCCCTGGGGTTCGTCTCCGCCCAGGAAGCGACCGATCAGCGGCGGGTCCATGATCTCGAAGGTGCCGCCGGTCATGTTCCTCGTGTCAGGGAACTCGTGCGATCCGACCGCCGTGGCGCCGCCCACGCCCCAGCAGCCGACGAGCAGCCATCCCGCGAGCACGAGGGCGATGGCCGCGACAACGCGGCGTCGACCCCAATCGCGGCGCGCAGGCTGCTTCGACTCGCTGGGCGTGTACGACTCCGCGGCCGGTGGGAAGTAGCGATATCGGCGGCGCTTGGCCACCAGTACATCGTGGGCTCGGTCGGGACCGCCGTACAGTGCCGGCTGTACTCATCTCCGTGCTGTCAGCGACTCCGCACCCGCTCGGATCCGGAGTGGATCGGCGCTGATCCCAATGTCGTGAGAACACCGTTGACGATGTTCCTTCGACCCGGTCATGCCGACCTCTGCAGGACGACCGGGCGGTTACAGAGGCGACCGGCGGCACGGGCGAAGGTCAGCGGACAGTCCTCGCACGGTAACAACGCCCGCAACCGCGGCGGCAGCTCCTGGTTGGCGGCCAGCGGCCCGGATCAGAAATGGGGCGCCGGTCGACCTGTCGGGCTCCACCATCTACGCGTTCACGATCAATCCGTGTCCCGACCCGGCCGGGAGCGTGGCCGGCGAGATCACGATCACCGATGCCGGGATGTTCACGAGTGACGAGAGCGGTGGCAACGCCGGCCAGGTGAGATCCAATGTGCCGGTGACGGCGACGCTCAAGGGGCAACTCGGGTGATGCAACCCTGGCTTCGTCAGAGCCGAACCAGTCCGGCGGCGCGTGAGCGACGGTCCCAAGAGAGAGCGGCGCGCTTGCCGCACCGCTCAGGAGTCGACCAGGCGATCGCGTAATGCCACCGTCGCCGCTTCGGTCCTGGTCGCAACGCCCATCTTGCCGAGGATGTTCGAGACATGGACGCCCGCGGTGTTCTCAGCGATGAACAGATCCGCGGCGATCTGGCGGTTCGTCCGCCCGGCTGCGACAAGGCGGAGCACCTCGAGCTCGCGGGCGGACAGGCCGTACGGTCGCTCGGGCGTCCCCGCAGCGTGCGCGGGCCCGCGGGCCGCGAGCTCGACGCGCAGCCTTCGAGCCGCACGCTCGAGGGTCGCCTTGAGCGGCATGGCGCCGAGGCTGACGGCAACCGTATTGGCGTCACGGAGCGCGGCGATCGCCGCCGAACGATCTCCGGCCATTTCAGCGGCGATGCCGAGCCGGCCCTGCGCGCAAGCGGCATGGTATGGCCACCCGAGGGCCAGCCAGCGCGCCACCGCGGCGCGCCAGGCCGAGACCGCGTCACCCTCCAGTGCTCGGGCACGCGCGGCGTCGATGGTGGCGAGCTCGGCCGACGCGATCGCCCGGAGGCTTCCTCCCGCGTCGTCAACCCGTGCGAGCGCGTCGTGCGCGGTCTCCGCGGAGTGCTCGATAGCCGCGAGAGCCTCCTGTCGCTGCCGAGCGTCAGTACTGGCCACGGCCACGTCGGCGGCCGCGAGCGCGGCGACGCGAGCGACGCCGAGAACATGGAGCACGGCATCGGTCAGCGCGAGTGCCTCGAGCCCCTCTCGGGCGATTGCGAGCGCGCGCTCCGGCCGACCCCGCCACAGCTCCAGGTCCGCGCCCGCAGCGTGGATGGGCGGCTCGGATGTGGTGATCGAGCGCTGGGCCATCACCAGCCGTCGGCCGCGGTCCCAGGTCTCTTCCGCATCGGCGGCGCCGCGGGCGACGAGGAACGGGAGCGAGTAACAGCACACGTAGCGCTGCGAACCGTCCTCCGACGACACACGGACGTTCGCTTCGCGCAGCAAACGTTCAGCCAGGCCCCAGTCCCCTGTGTGATGGGCGAAGTAGACAGCGTTGAGGCGGAGAAAGGTGCCGTACCCCGAGCCGAGCCCGAGCTGTGCAGCCACCTCGATGCCTTCGAGCGTCCGTGCCAGCGCGCCCGCTGCATCTCCCGTAGACCACAGCACGTCTCCCAGGTTCAAGTAGGCGCGGCCGACGTCGTCGGGATCACGGACCTCGTGTGCGATCTTCGAGCGCGCGCTCCAATGTCCTGATAGCGCCCGCGCCGTCGCCGATCGCCGCCAGATCGGTGCCCATCGTGTTGAGCGCATGACCCTCGACGCCGCGGGCCCCGGCTCGGCGGGCCTCGTCGACTGCCTCGCGCGTGAGTTCGAGGGACTTCCGCAGCCAGCCATGGAGCATGTAGACCTGCGCGAGCCCCGACACCGCCCTGGCGCGCTCGGTCGAGGGCGGTGCCGCGGGGGTGATCGCCAGGGCACGCTCGTAGGCGTCGACGGCTGCGGCCGTGTCCCCCTGTATCCACAATGATCGCCCAAACTGCTCGAGCAGCGCGCCCGTGCGAAGGGCCGGACCCTCCTCGGCAAGCGTGAGCGCTTCCCGCAGCAGCCCGACAGCCTGCCGATGCGCCGAGGCCAGGTCGGCGGCCCGCGCAGCCCGCCGGAGCAGCTCGATCCGGTCCATGCCCGCGAGCTCGTCGGCATCGGTGACCTGGTCCCACGCGGCAAGGGCGTGCTCGTACTCGCTGAGCGCCTCGGTGAACGCGTACGTGCCCGCGGCCGCGTCCCCCGCACGAACCGACGCGCTGAACGCGCGGGGCACGTCGCGCGCGGCGCGCCAGTGATGGGCCAGCTCGACAAGGCGGCGGGCGTCGTGTGTGCCGTCGGCGCTCGCCTCCAGGGCGAGCGCGTATGCGCGATGCAGCCGGCGCCGCTCTGCCGGAAGGACGTCTTCATAGGCGGCCTCGGCGACGAGCTCATGCCGGAACGCGTACGCGTCCTCCGGGGTCGCGAACGCGACGAGGAGGCCGGCATCGACGCTTTCCCGGATCGCCGGCGTCGGGTCGATTCCGTCTGGCGCGAACAGGCTCGCGAGCACCGAATGGGTGACCTTGCAGCCCGCAACTGCGACCGTATCGAGGGCCCGGCGGCCCGCCGGTGACACGCCGGCGATGCGTGCGAGGAGCAGGTCCCGGAGGGTCGGGGAAAGTGACGGGGCGGCGTCGTCGATGCCCGACGCAAGCAGCTCCTCGGCGAAGAACGGGTTGCCGTCGGAGCGCAGGAGGATGCGCCTGGCCAGATCGACGGACGCCGGTTGGCCGATCACGTTGCCGATCAGGGCGGCCATTTCGTCCTCGCTGAAGGGCGCCAGCTCGACTCGTGTCAACCGGCCGTGGCGAAGTGCCTCCCCCAGCCACCTGCGGAGCGGATGTCGTCGATGCAGCTCGTCGGTCCGGTACGTGGCCAGGACCGTCAGGCGGATGTCGCTTGCGGCCCGGAGCAGGAAGGCGAGCACTGCGAGCGAGCTGGGATCCGCCCAATGGATGTCCTCCACGATGGCGAGCACCGGGCCACGACGGGCGATTGTCGTCAAGAGCTCGAACAGCGCCTCGTGGATGCGACCCTCCGCCGAGAGTCCCTGCGCGGGCGTCGGTGGCCGCGGTGCCAGTTCCGGGAGGAGCCGACCCAGGTCGGACGCCATCGGCCCGGCGAAGGCAATGGCCTGCGGGCGGCCGACATCACGCACCCAGCGACGGAGGAGGTCGACGAAGGGCTCGAATGGCAGGCCGGTTTCTCCGAGATCGAGGCATGCGCCCGTCAGGACAGTCCAGCCGGAGACCCGCGCCATTTCAGCGGCCTCTCCCACGAGCCGCGTCTTCCCGATGCCGGCCTCGCCGCCGAGGAGCAGGTGCGAGGGGATGCCGCGTGTTGCCTCGTCGAGGATCCCGGAGATTTGGGCGAGTTCGCCGGACCGCCCGATGAACTCGTCGCTGGTGACCCGTCTGCTCACCTCGGCGATCATAGAGAGTGCCCGGCGACGCGAACAGCGGTCTCGGGTCCGGTGGCGATGGGGTCGGGCGAGATCGGCCCACCGACTCGGGCGCGACGGGCACGATCGACTTTGTGGCGAGCGAGGAGTGCGGCCACGCTGACGCTCCATGAGTGTCCGGGCCGCGTTGCAGACCTGGGGACGCGGCGCGCCTCCGCAGCCTCTCTCAAGAACCCCGCCTGCCGCTCCTCGGCGAGCAGCTGAGCCGTGTAGTGGTCCATCTGGAGCCTCCTGTCCGTCGTCGTGCAACCGATGACGGTCAGGTTCGGCGTAAAGGCCCGCTCCCCGGACCACCAGAATCCGTTATCCGGCGAGGTCGATGGCCTTTATTCACTCCCGCGTGCTCACAGTGTGCGACGCGGACCTGCTGCGAGCCGCCGGCCGCCGCGTCTGGCGCAGTCGTCCCGGCTGCACGGTCGCCAGGCCTTGAGCGCTCCGCCTTCAGGACCGGAGCGGGTCGTCCGCGCGCCAGATGTACGTCGGATCCAGCTGGTGGCTGCCGAGCGCGATGGCCAGCTCGCCACCGTGGTACGCCTCGTGCGTCAGGAGGCGCTGGAGGATCGACGTCCGCGAGTGGATCTGGCGCACATCCCCGTACGAGCGCTCGACCGTGTCGCCCATCATCTCGGGCGTCCAGCGGTCGAGGGCAGCGTCGATGATCGCGAACGTCGCATCGAGCGCACCGACGACCTCAGCCGCGCTGCGCGGGTGATCGAGGTCGTCCTCCCAGCCGGCGCCGTCCGGGTCGGCGAAGGGTGTGGTCTCGGCACCGGGCTCGCCCAGGACGTGGCAGAGCCAGTAGACGCGGGTGCCGGCCACGTGGCTGGCGATCGCCCAGACGGGCCAGTGCTCCGGCGCGGCCCGGAGCGCCAGTTGCTCGGGCGTGAGGTCGCGGATCGATTCGACGAGACGCCGCTCGTACTGCGGCCAGCGGTCGTAGAAGAGGCGGATCGTCATTGTTCGATGCCGCGCGTCCGGCCGGTCGCCTCGCCGTAGGCCCACAGGTCGATCTCGGGAGGCTCGATGCCAAGACTCGTCAGGGCGGTGCAGACCTGGCTCCGGTGATCCGTGCCGTGATGGATCGCCTGCGCCAGGCGCAGGCCGGCCGGCTGGTGGAACTCCCATCCGTCGCCGCGCTCGACGAGGTCTGCCTCTGGGTCCGGGTCGCCGGCCAGGATGTCGCGCCAGACGGCCCCGTTGGCCACGATGGCCGCCCGCAGGTCGGCGAGGGTCACGTTCGACTCCTCGTCGACCGGCGCGGGCTGCTCGCGGAAGAACGAGAGATACCAGCCGTCGCTCGAGACCAGGTGGGCAAGCGTGGCCATGATCGAGCCGTAGGTCCCGGGCGTGGAGGTCACCAACTGCTCGCGGGTGAGGGTGGCGCAGCCGTCGATGAGTCGCTCCGTCGCCCAGATATGGTGGGCGAACGCATCGTCGAGGAGCGAGGTCATCGCGACGCCCCGGCTGCGTGCGCCGCGCCGGCCCTCGTCGCAACCTCACCGATGATCGCGGCGACCTCGGCCGGCCGTGACCACATCGGCCAGTGGCTGGTCGGCAGGTCGATCCAGGTGATGTCGTGGAGCTCGGGGATGCCCGCGAGGAACGACCACTCCGGGTGCTCCTTCGCGCCTTTCTGGTAGTCGGCCGCCGAGAACCCGGTCGCGATGACGTCGAGGGGATGTCCAGGCGAGCGTCATTCGTGAACTCGTAGCCCTCGCGCAGCAGGGCACCGGGGACCGGGACTGCTCGCTCGCGGAACTCGGCCTGCTGCTCCTCGGACAGGCCATCGAGGTTCTCCTCGGCCGCGAGGTCCTCCCAGACGAGCGGCTTCTCGACGCCGCCGAAGTCGGGGTCGAGCGGCGGCTTCCCGGGCGCGGTATCGACGTAGACCATCGCGGCGATCCGCTCGGGCACGCGGTCACTCGCCGCATAGCCCGAGAACCCGGCGGCACTGTGGACCGCGAGGACGACCGGAGCGTCGGCCGCCTCGATCGCCCGGACGATCGCTTCGACGTGGTCGGCGAAATGGATCGAGGACCGGTCGGCGTCGACCGACTCGAGGCCGGGCAGCGTCAGCGCGGTCACCTCATGGCCGTCAGCGCGGAGCTTCTCGGCCACCTCGTCCCACGCCCACGCTCCGAGCCAGAACCCGGGGACCAGGATGATCGGTGCACTCATGGGCGTCTCCTTTGCGGTTCGGCCGAGGCCGCTGGTCGTTGCCACGGCCGAATCATGCGCGTCGGCATGTCAGAAGGCGTCACATTCGTGCAAGCAACGATGACGGACTGGTGGGCAATGGCCCGTTCGACGTCATGTTCGTCGGCGGATCGGTGCTGTCGACACTGACCGTATACACCTGGAGCGGCTCGCCGGCGACGTTCTTCACCGGGGACGACATCGTTCAGCCGTCTCATCCTCTTCGACAAGCGCGGGACCGGGCTCCTGACCGCGACGCGGGATGCCGGACTGCAGACGCAACGATCCCGATGGCATCGAGCGCGAACGATCACGCCCTCGCGGTCAGCTCGGCCCGGAGGCGCTCCTCCTGCTCCCGCAGCTCCGGGGTGAACTCGGCGCCGAAGTCCTCGGCCTCGAACACCGGACGGAGCTCGACCTCGCCGTCAGTGCCCGTCGGGTTGGGGCAACGCTTGATCCATTCGACCGCCTCGTCCATCGACTTCACCTGCCAGAGCCAGAAGCCGGCGACCAGCTCCTTCGTCTCGCTGAACGGTCCGTCCTTCACGGTCCGCTTCTCGCCCGAGAACACGGATGCGCACGCCCTTCGAACTCGGGTGCAGGCCCTCGCCCGCGAGCATGACGCCGGCCTTCACCAGTTCCTCGTTGTACTGCCCCATCTCCGTGAGGAGGCGCTCGTCCGGGAGCGCTCCCGACTCGGAATCCGCGGTGGCCTTGATCAGCACCATCACTCGCATCGATCGCTCCTTCGGTCTGTCTGTCGAGGGCACGGTACCGGACGATGGTCGACCGGTCGATTTCGGGCTCTCACGAACTACGTCGAACGAGCGGCGGCGGAAATCGACACGCCCGACAGCCCTCAAACCGGTGGCGCAGGCTTCGGCCGCGCGGCCTCGCGGGCAGGTCGCTCAGGGCCCGACGCGCACGGCGACCAGGCCGTGCATCGTCCCCACGAGGACGAGGCCGTTCCAGAGGGTGGGGGAGGCGAAGTGGGGGACCGGTCCGACGTTGATGTGCGCCGTGACCGCGCCGTTGGAGGTCGACAGCGCGTACAACTCACCCGTCGCGAGTGCCAGGCTCCACACCGTGCCGCTTCCGACGACGGGAGGCCCGTTGGCGCCGGTCGCGGTGTGCCAGCCCAGGGAGATCTTCCCCGCTGACCCGATCGAGATCCGCTGGATGCCGGTGGTGCACGGGATGAACAGGACCGCGCCGATCTGCGCTGCACCCCCGAACGCCCTGCACACGGTTCGAGACGACACCTGGCCGCCGATTCCGCCGAGTGCGCTCGCGCGAAGGACGTAGCCGATCCCGGCCTTGCCGGCGATGAACACCCACCCTCCCGGCACGAGGACGGGGCTGAGCGATCCCAGGTCCTGGTCGTGAGCGTTGTCCGTCCGCCAGCGCGACGGGGCGAACCGGGACTTCAGCGCCAGGGCGGGGGACAGCTTGAGCACCGAGTCGCTGCCGTCGTAGGTCGTCGTGGAGCTGCCGTTGCCGACCGAGACGAAGACGTTGCCGTTGCTGTCGATGACCGGCCCGCCGGGCGACCAGACAGCGCCCTCGCGCGCGACGGGGACGCGGTACATGATCCGCGCGCCGGTACCGTTCGTGCGGACGCCGATTACCTTGCCCTTGTACTGGCCGCAGTCTCCTGCGAGGCCGCCGAAGCCGATATAGACGTAGCCGTTGCCGACCGCCAGGGCGCCGCGCTGCTGGTGGGTCCGCGGCGACGCACCGGCGACATCGAGGCTCCGCGACCAGCGGACCGTGCCCGATGCCGGGTCGAGGGCGAACAGTGTGTGCTTCGGCCCGGCCAGCTCCGCGGACGCGAAGATCGAGCTGGTCGCCGGATCGTACGCCATCGTGCTGGTGATCCCGAGCGGGTCGATGTTGCCGCAGGGGAGCGTCGCCAGCCGGACCGGCGTCCCGAGGTGCCGCTTCCAGAAAATCGCCCCGCTCGCGGGGTCCAGCGCGTAGACGGTATCGTTTTCAGTGGCGGCGAAGACCGTCCCGCCCACCGCGATCGGCTGGCCGTAGACGGCCCCATCGAGGCTCGCCGTCCATGCCCGGGTGAGCGTGCCGGGCGTCGGGAAGTCGGGGTCGTAGCCGGTCCGCGCCGCGTTGCGGTGGTAGACGGGCCAGTCGGCGGCCATCGCGGCAGCGAGCGGCGTCGTCGACTGGCCCGCGCGCTGGCTCGCGGTGGCCACGCCCGGGAGGTCGGCGGCCCGGTTCGGCTCGGCGGTCGCGGTCGCGCTCGCGCTGCCGAGAGGTCCTGACGTCCCTGCAGGCACCGCCGCCGCGCCGCCGCCCGCGACCACGACCACGATCAACGCCAGCAGTCCAGATCCCAATGCCCTCAGCGCGACGGACCTGCTCATCGTGCGATCCTGCCACGAACCCGGCGAACCCGCGAAACGAGCGCATCGCACGACGGGGTCTTCGGAGCCGAACTCGGGTCTATCCATCCCGCCCCGCATCGCGCAGACTTCGCCGACCGACGGGGAGGTCAGGGAGCCTTCGGGTTCCCACCGGCGCGACGGCCGTGAGAGCCGAGGAAGGAGCAGACATGAATCTGAACAGCATCTTGATCGGGTCCGAGGATCCGCGGCGCCTGGCCGATTACTACACCGGGCTCTTCGGCGCGCCCAGTTGGGAGGAGGGCACATTCACCGGCTGGCGTATCGGCACGGGCGGGATCATGGTCGGGCCGCACGACCAGGTGTCGGGCAAGAACACGCAACCGGGCCGGATCATCTGGAACATCGAGAGCGCCGACGTCAAGGGCGACTTCGAACGCCTCGCCACGGCGGGCGCAATGGTCGTTCGTGAGCCGTACAACCCCGGCGAGGCCCCCGAGGCGTGGATCGCGACATTCCGCGATCCGGACGACAACTACTTCCAGCTCATCAGCCCCATGGCGATGTAGCCGGCAGCGGCTCGAAGACCTGAGGCCGCACGGCCCGGCTTCGACCGTCTGACGAGCTGGGCGGCAGGGCGCGCGGAAAGCCCGTCCGGCGCCGCTCTTCGGCGCCGGTACCAGCGCGCGGCGACCCGGAAGCACCGTCCACCTGGAAATCTGCCGCGTACGCCCGCGAGGCCGGCGGCAGGGCGCAGCCCGCGAAGGTGGCGCCGGACAGCGGCGCGCCATGGACCTTCGGACACCAACGACGCGCGGCCGCCACGGCGAGATGGTCTTCTGTCCGGACAATGACCACTCCGGACGGCCCGCGCCCGTCGGCCCGAGGCCCACAATGCAAGCGTCCCGGTCGCGGCCGTGCCGGTCGATGCCGAGGGCGCCAGCCGTGCCAGCCCGAATCCCGGAGGTGCCTGCATCCGTGAGGTTGCCCCAGCCCTCGGCCGGTGGTACCGGGCGCGCCGAGCCCGGGCCGCCCCCCGGCCTCATCCGCCGGCTGATCCCGGAAAGCCGCCCATCGCTCGAGACCGACGCGGGCGTCTGGCTCGGCCTGCTCGTCGCCGCTTTGCTGCTGGCGCGGGTCGACTCTGTCGTCATGTTCGCGCTCATCGTCGTGGTGGGTGCCCTGCTGCTGTCGATGCGCTGGCGGATCGGACCCTTCGCGGTGGTGATCCTGCTCATCCTCGGCGTCTCGCTCCGTGCGGACGCCTTCGGGAGCGGCAGCTCGGATGTGCTCGCCGTCACGCGCGCCGCGATCGACCAGTTGCTGGCGGGCGGCAACCCCTACGCGCAGGGGTACCCACAATCCTCGCCGCCCGGCGCGACGTTCCCGTACGGCCCCCTGGCCCTGGCCTGGTACCTGCCCTTCCGCGACGATCCGAGGCGCGTCGAACTTGCTGCCTCGCTGGTGATCCTGGGTCTACTCGCGGTTCGGGGGCGCCCGCTGGGGCTGGCGATCTACGCGGCTCTGCCGGCACTCGTGATCACCGCCTCCGACGGGTCCAACGACACGAGCGCCGGGTTGCTCCTGCTCCTGGCGCTGCTCCTCGCCGAGCGGGCACCGCGCGTGGGTGGCGCCGGAATCGCGCTCGCCGCCGCGTTCAAGCCGTACGCGCTCGCGTGGCTGCTGCCGCTGGTCGGCTTCGGGGGCGTCGGTGTCCTGCTGCCCTTCGCCGCCGTCTCGCTGGTCGTCTGGGGAGCCGCAGCCCTGGCGTGGGGCGCCGATCACATCGTCTCGAGCATGCGATCTGCCGACTCGGTCCACGACCAGCCGCTCTTCTCGCTGGCGTCCGGTGTCGATGTGCATGACCCCGCGCTACGGAATGCCTTCAACCTCGGACGCTATGCCTGTGGCCTGCTGCTGGCCGTGTCCAGCCTCTGGCTGGTTCGATCGGCCAGGGCGTTCGTCCTGATGGGCGCGGCGATCTTCCTGGCAACGCTCTACCTGGGGTGGTGGTCGACGTTCGCCTACCTCGCCGCTGTCGCGCCGATCCTCTGCTGGCATCTCGACGACTGGCTCGGACTGCCGCGTGTCCGCCTGCCGTTCGATATCTATGGGCGGGTGACCGCGGCGGTTGATCGCCGTTGGCCGATTCGCGCACCGGCGCCGCCGCCAGCTCGGCTGGGAGCCGGGGGTGAGCCGCGGGCGACAACTTGACGTACTCGAACCGGCGCCACCGACAGCTACGTGCCGACGGCGAGGAACTCGATCGACACCGGTCCGCGGGTCCGAAACGGCATCGGTGGCCCGCCGCAGGTCGGGCACGCCGTCTCGTGGCCGTTCGACTCGAACTCGCTGCCGCAGGCCGAGCAGAGCCGCGTCACGCGCGCCGGGACGACCTCCAGGCGCCGGACGTCGAAACCGTCCAGCAGGGCAGCCACGTGCACGCGGACCGCGTCCGCCGTCGCGTCGAATGACCATTCGGGTTCCACCAGGGCGACCCGCACGCTCGCCCATGGCTTTTGATGACGCTCGATCGCAATGGCAACCGCCTGCGCGATTCCGGCCTCGTGCACGGGCTCGGCCCTATGCCGCCGGTGCGGCCGCGACCGCCGCGGCTCCTGCCGCAACCGCCGCGGCCGTTGATCCGGGCCCTGGGTTCGGTGCAACAAGGTCCGTCTCGGCGGCGAATGCCGTCACCACCGCGTGTACCGCCACCATGGCCACCGGCAGCGCGGCCGCAACCGGCCCGGACAACTCCATCGACGGTTCGAATGTCGCGGGCTGCACGCCGACCATCGCCACGCGCTCCGGCAGTCTCCCGGTGAGCCGCCCCAGCGCCAGCAGGTCGGCGACCGCAACCTGGTGCACCGACATGTGGCGCGCGAGCGCCGCGTGCAGCGCCGGCCCCTCGAGGACCCGCACCGTCCCGGGGGGCGCGCGCAGCTCGACGGCATCCACGATGACCAGTGCCCGGGCGTCCTCGATGACCGAGAGCAACTCGAGACCGATCGTTCCTCCGTCGACGACTCGCACGCCCCCCGGGAGGGCTCCCCCCGGAACCGTTCCCCCCGGCATGACTTCTGTGGATTGCCCGGGACGCAGGGCATCGGCCACGTGGACCCCGACCCCATCGTCCCCGGCAAGGAGGTTTCCGACGCAAAGAACGACGATGTCCGCGTTCATTCGACCTCGATCTCGATCGACTCGGAGGAGTCCGGGTCGTACACGTGGACGGAGCACCCCATGCAGGGGTCGAAGGAGTGGATGGTCCGCAGGATCTCCAGCGGCTGTGACGGCACCGCGAGCGGGGTGCCGATGAGGGCCGTCTCCCACGCGCCGCGTACCCCGCCGGCATCGCGGGGTGATCCGTTCCACGTCGAGGGCACGACCATCTGGTAGTTGGTGATCTTGCCGTTGGCGATCTTGACCCAGTGGCCCAGCGCACCACGCGGTGCCTCGCAGGTGCCCCAACCCTGCGCGGACGCCGGCCACGTGGACGGCTCCCACTTCGTGGTGCTGGCGACGGCGAGCACGCCATTCTTCTGGTTCGTCGCAAGCTGGCCCACCCAGGTGCCAAGCTTGTCCGCCACGAGTTGCGTCTCGATGGCCCGGGCGGCCAACCTGCCGAGGGTGGAGAACAGCGCGCCCTTCTGGAGGCCAAGGCTCCCGAGGAACCCGTCGATCGCCGCTCGCACGTCCGATCGCCCGGCCGCGTAGGCCACCGTCATGCGGGCAAGCGGCCCGACCTCGTACGCGGCGCCGTCATAGCGCGGCGCCTTCAGCCAGCTGTACTTCGGTGACGCGATGAAGTCGTAGGGAGGTGTCGGCCCCGTGTAGGCCGGGCTCGTCTCGCCCGCGTACGGATGCTTCAGTGCGCCGTCACCGCCGGTGTAGTGATACCAGGAGCGCGCGACGGTCTCCGCGATGACCTTCTGGTCGACGGGGAGCAGCGTGCGACAGGTCCCTCCCGACGACTCGGCCCTGTGGCAGGAAGTAGGACGGGACTGCCGGCCTGGGTCTGCGGGATGTCGCCGTAGGCGAGCATGTTGCCGACCCCGCGCCCGGTCGAGGTCCAGACCCCGGCGTAGACGGAGGCGATCAGGCGGACGTCCGGGATCAGCACCTTGTCGACGAAGGCCTTCGCCGTCGCCGCGAGGGTCGCGAGTTGGGCCAGCGCGGCGGTGTTGATCCCGGTCGGCACGTTCGGCGCGAACCCGACGGCCATGCCGCCGACGACGTAGGTGTTCGGGTGCGGGTTCTTGCCGCCGAGGATGGCGTGCATCCGGATGACGTCGCGCTGCCACTCGAGGGCCTCCAGGTAGTGCGCGACCGCCAAGAGGTTGGCCTCGTGCGAGAGCAGGTACGCGGGGTGGCCCCAGTAGCCGCCCGCGAACGGTCCGAGCTGTCCGGAATTCACGTACTTCGTGAGCCGGTCCCGCACGGCCGTGAAATAGGCGGTCGAGTTGTTCGGCCAGCCGGGGTTGTTCTTCTTGCACAGGGTCGAGGTCGCCGCCGGGTCGGCCGACAGCGCGGACACGACGTCGACCCAGTCGAGCGCGTGGAGGTGGTAGAAGTGGATGACGTGGTCCTGGACCATCTGCGAGGCTTCGAGCAGGTTGCGGATGAGCCTCGCGTTCGTCGGCACGGTGATCCCGAGCGCGTTCTCGACGGCCCGGATGGACGCGAGCGCGTGCACGTGCGTGCACACGCCGCAGGCCCGCTGCGCGAAGGCCCAGGCGTCACGGGGGTCCCGCCCCTTGAGGATCAACTCGATGCCCCGGAACATCGTGCCCGTGCTCCAGGCGTCGGTGACCACCCCGCCGAGGTGCTCGACCTCGAGACGGAGATGGCCCTCGATCCGGGTGATGGGGTCGATCGCGATGCGTGTCATCGTCGTGCTCCCTTCCCGGCCTCAGTCGTCGCCCGGACGGTGCAGATAGAAGCCCCCGGGGACGTCCCAGAAGCGCGGCCGCACGCACCCGATGCACACGGAGCCGGCACCGATCGGCCAGCTGGTCTTGGCGTTCCACTTCACCGTGGGGCAGTTGGCGTGCGTCTCCGGGCCCTGGCAGCCCATGTACCGCAGGCACCAGCCCTTCCGGTGGCCGGCATCTCCCCAGGCCCTGACGAACTGCCCTTCCTCGAAGTGCTCCCGCCGCGGGCAGTGCTCGTGGATCTCGGAGCCGTAGGCGAACAGCGGACGATCACGGCTGTCCCTGGCCGGCCAGGCGCCGAACGTCAGGTAGTGGACGATGGTCGCGGTCAGGTTCTCGACGTTGGTGGGGCAGCCGGGCAGGGCCACGACCTTTGCGGTGGGGCCCAGCAGCTGGCGCACGCCGACTGCCCCGGTCACGCCGCCCTTCGCGGCCGCGAGCCCGCCGTCGAAGGCACAGGAGCCGATCGCGATGGTGACCAGCGCGCGGCTCGCGGCCTGCCGGACGATGTCCGCGTGTGCACGGCCGCCGATGCAGGCGTACGCGCCGGCCGCCCCGGTCGGGATGGCGCCCTCGCAGACGAGCACGTAGCCGCCGGCGGCCACCGTCTGCTCGCGCAGGTGCTCGGCGGCGGATCCGGCAGGGGCCATGAGCAACTCCGCGTAGTTGATCGCGAGCTTGTCGAGCACCAGCTGCGATGGCGTCGGGTTGGTGGCGCGCAGAAAGCTCTCGATGTTGCCGTTGCAGTCCTGGCCGTTCAGCCACACCACGGGCAGGCGCTGGGACGCTGCGAGCGCCGTGGCGATGGCCTGCGTGCCCGTGACGGCGTTCCCGAACGGGAACTTCGGCAGCACGAGGATCCCGGCCATGTAGCTGCAGTAGCGCAGGAACGACCGGCGTGTCACGCCGTGGTCGGCCAGGTGGGCCTCCAGCGAGTCGGTGCCGGCGGCCGGCATACCCGGAACGTCCGGCGGGTACGGCCCATCGGGCATGTGCTCGGGCGCACGGGTTGCTCCCGTCATCGCGTCCTCCTTCCCCCTAGAAGGAATCGACTGGTGCGCAGCCCCCGGCACTCGAAGTGGCGGCCCCGCAATGGATGTCGGGCATCCTCCGCCCCGCGTCTGCACCAGTCGGAGGGCCATTCGGCCCGTCGTTCCCGGGCCCTCCGGCCCACTCTCCGGTCCGCTGCCGGCGGGCATGCCGCCGCCGCACCCCCGGCCCTGCGGCCCCGCGAGCTGCGCCGGGGTCGATCGTCGGCGGTGTCACGGCGATGGTGCGGAGGCTGGCCGGCACCGGTACGATCGATGCTCGCAGCAGGTCGTCGGGCCACAGGGAGGTCGTCGATGCACGTCACATTGGTCCACGTCCAGGTCATGCCCGAGCACGTCGAGGCCTTCATCGAGGTGACGCGTGCCAATCACGAGGCGTCGATCCGGGAGCCCGGCAACCTCCGGTTCGATGTCCTTCGCTCGGTGGAGGACCCGACGCGCTTCATCCTCTACGAGGCCTACGTTGACGAGGCGGCCGCCGCCGCGCACAAGCAGACGGCGCACTACGACGCGTGGCGCCGGACCGTGACCGACTGGATGGCGGAGCCGCGGTACGGCGTGCGATATGCCGGCCTCTTCCCGCAGGTCGACGGCGCCGATCCGGGCCAGGCGTGACGGACCGCCGATGACGGCACGTTCCGACGGCCAACCTGCCTTCTCCATGGAACCGAACGCGATCCGGGACTTCGCGCTCGGCCGGATGCCGAGGATCGAGTTCGGCGCCGGCCGCTTCGGCCTGGTGCCCGACATCGTCGCGGCGCACGGGCGCCGCGCCCTGCTGGTCACCGGTCGACGCTCCTTCCGGGAATCGCCGCGCCACGCATGGCTCGTCTCGGCGCTCGCCGCGCGCGACGTCGAGTTGCTGGGGGAGGTGGCCATCGCAGGCGAGCCCGATCCGACCACAGTGGACAAGGCGGTCGCGCGGTTCCGCCCCGCCTCGGTCGACGTCGTCCTCGGCATCGGCGGCGGCGGGGCACTCGATGCCGCCAAGGCCATTGCCGGCCTCCTGCGCACTGCCACCAGCGTTCGCGATCACCTCGAGGGCGTCGGCAACGTCCCGTATGCCGGCCCCGCCGTTCCGCTCGTCGCCGTCCCGACGACCGCCGGCACGGGCAGCGAGGCCACACGCAACGCCGTGCTGACGGAACGGGGCGACGCCGGGTTCAAGCGTTCCTTCCGCGACGAGCGCCTGGTCGCGGCAGAGGCCGTCGTCGACCCGGACCTCCTCGAGGGAGCCCCGCGCCCGCTCATCGCCGCGGACGGGATGGATGCGCTCACGCAGCTGCTGGAGGCATACCTCTCCCCGAGGGCGTCGCCGATCACCGATGCGCTGGCACTCGTGGGCCTTGCCGCCGTATCGGACGGGCTCCTCGCGTGGTATCGCGACCCCGAGGGTGGCGCGGCGCCCGCCGCGAGGTCGCAGATGGCGTTCGCCGCCCTGCTCTCCGGCATCTGCCTCGCGAATGCGGGGCTCGGCGCGGTGCACGGCCTCGCGTCGCCGCTGGGCGCCTACTTCCCCATCCCGCACGGCGCTGCCTGCGGTGCGGTGCTCTCGGCGACGGTCGCACTGAACATTCGCGCGCTCGAAGAAGCGGGCGCCCGGTCACGAGGCCCTGGGTCGCTATGCGCAGGTCGGGCGGATGCTCGCCTGGCTCGACCGGGGGACTCCCGACCACGAGTCGCGTCGTACCCTGATCGGCCGGCTGCGGACGTGGGCCGCGGAGCTGGAGATCCCGCGGCTCGGCGACTTCGGTGTCACCGATGCGGACGTGCCGCGCATCGTGGCGGGAAGCCGCGGCAGCTCGATGCGCACCAACCCGATTGTGCTCGAGGACTCGGAGATCGCCCAGATCGTCCGCGCGAGCCTCTGAGCAGCGCCTCGACGCAGATGACCAGTGACGACACTCGCGCAGCCCCGCGCTCGGGCGAATTCGTCCGCGCGGCGTGCCTGCGGCCGCTCGCCGTGATCAGGGGCTGACATGGCGACGGGGGCCCAAGCATGCTGAACGACCGGCCGGCGGTACATGCCGGCACGTTCTACCCCGCCGAAGGTCAGCGGGTGCATGCCATGGCCGATGCCCTCCTGGCCGACGCGAAGCGGCACCTTCCGTCGCTCCCCGCCGGCGCCGCCGTGGGGCTGCTCGTGCCGCATGCGAGCCTCGAGTACTCGGGCGCAACGGCTGCGCTCGGGTGGGCCGTCGCACAGGAACTCCGGCCGACGACGGTGGTGCTGATCGGGACGGACCACGGCGGGCGGTCGCGTGGCATCGTCGTCTGGACCGGCGGGGGATGGACCGGTCCGTTCGGCCAGGTGCTGCCGGACATCGCGCTCGCACGGCGCATCGCCGCACTCGGGCCGATGTTCCGCGCCGACCATGCCCCGCACCTGGCTGAGTACTCCATCGAGGTGCAGCTTCCGCTCATGATCCGCGCCTGCCCGCGCGCCCGGATCGTGGCGCTGCTGGCCGGTGCCGGCGACCTCGCGGCCATGGAGAACGCGGGCATCTGGATCGGCCGGCTGCTCGCCGGCCTGCGGGCGGCCGGGGAATCGGTGCTGCTCGTCGCGAGTTCGGACCTCGCCCACTTTCCGCCGGCAGCTGCGGCGGAGGAGATCGACCGCCGGATCATCGAGACGATCAAGCGGCTGGACGCGCCCGGGCTGGCAACCCTGGAGCGAGATCTTCGTGCCGCGGGGTTGCCTGGCCTCGTGTGCGGGCTGTGCGGTCTCGAGGCCGTCTACTGCACGCTGGTCGCCGCCGTGGAGATGGGGGCGACGCACGGAGTCCTGCTGGGCACGGCGAACTCGGCCGATTCCGTCATGCGTGACGTGCGCCGAACCGTCGGCTATGCCTCGGTGGCGTTCCTGCCGTAATCCCGGGCCGGATCGCGCCCGTGGGCGGCGCGCTGGTGGCGCGGTGCGGGTTGTGACCCAGTTCGATTTGCGGTTGGCGCCCCGATTCCGGCCGCATCGGCCGCCTGCTGCCAGGTGTTGCCGCCACAGGTGCGAGTCGGCCGGCGACGGCGCTTCTGGGGCCTCCCGGCCGCCCCCGCGCCGGCCGCTCCGTGCACCCGGGCTTGTGAACCAATATGGCCGCTGCCGCCCGCCGCGAGCAGGGGTGCGGCGCTCGGCTGTCCTGTATCAAATCGGACGCGATCGGCCGACCGAATCGCGTGGCGGGCCTCCCTTTGTCACAGATCGGCGCTTCCATGCCGGATTGAGCAGAAGCAGCGCCGCCGGCGCGATTCCTGCGGACGGAAACGGCCGAATTGAGACAAAGCGGCCGGCGGGCGTCCGCCGTCACGGCCGCCCGACGTCGAGGGACGACACGCGTGCCCGCTTGGCACATATGTTCACAAGCTGCGGGGTGCACCGTTTCGAGGTGGGCGCCTCCGAGGCCAGTTGCGTGGCCGATCGGCACACCGGATGCACGATCGGGAGGGCCAGAGGGGGCCGGCGGTGTGACACCGGCCAACTCGCAACTCCCATGCACGACGACACCGGACGCGAGCCTTGCCTCCCGGTCTTGAGTAGGGGGCGGTGCGGGCCGCAGCCACAGGATCACGCGACCTCGGCGAGGGCCTCCGCGAACTGGCTGTTGTACAGGTCGTGATAGAAGCCGCGACGATCGAGCAGCTCCTGGTGCGTACCCTGCTCGACGATACTGCCGTGGTTCATCACCAGGATCTCGTCGGCGTCGCGGATCGTGGACAGGCGGTGGGCGATGACGAACGACGTGCGCCCCTTCATGAGGTTTGCCATCGCCTTCTTGATCAGCACCTCCGTGCGCGTGTCGACGGAACTCGTGGCCTCGTCGAGGATGAGGATCTGGGGATCGGCAAGGAACGCGCGGGCGATCGTGAGCAGCTGCCGCTCTCCCTCTGACAGGTTCGAGGCATCGTCGTCGATGATCGTGTCGTAGCCGGCGGCCAGCGTGCGCACGAAGTGGTCGACGTGTGCGGCCTTCGCTGCGGCGAGGATCTCGTCCTCGGTCGCCCCATCGCACGCGTAGGCGATGTTTTCCCGGATGGTGCCGTGGAACAGCCACGTGTCCTGGAGCACCATTCCGAACGTCGAGCGCAGGTTGTCGCGCGTCATCTCGCGGGAATCGATCCCATCGATCGTGATGCGCCCGCCGTCGATCTCGTAGAAGCGCATCAGCAGGTTCACGAGGGTGGTCTTGCCGGCTCCCGTCGGACCGACGATCGCGACCATCTCGCCCGGTTGCACGACGACGTTCAGGTCGTCGATGAGCGGCGTCTCCGGCTCGTAGCGGAACGAGACGTCCTCCAGGACCACGCGGCCGACGGCATCTCTGAGAACGCGGGGATGTTCAATATCCGGAATCTCCTGCATCTCGTCGAGCAGCTCGAACACGCGCTCGGCGGAGGCGACCGTCGACTGCAGGACGTTCATGATGCTGGCGACCTGCGCGATCGGCATCGTGAACTGGCGAGAGTACTGGATGAAGGCCTGCACATCGCCAAGGGACATGGTCCCGTTCGCCACCTGGATCCCGCCGATGACGCAGATCGCGACATAGTTGAGGTTGCCCACGAACGTCATCACCGGCTGGATCATCCCGGAGATGAACTGCGCCCGGAAGCTCGCCTGGTACAGTTTCTCGTTCTCGGCATCGAAGACCTCGATGGCATCGTCCTGGTGACCGAACACCTTCACGACGCTGTGCCCGGTGTGGGTCTCCTCGACGTGGCCGTTGAGCGTGCCCGTGTGCTGCCACTGGGCGGCGAACTGTTTCTGGGATCGCTTCGCGATCACCACCGTCAACGCCGCCGACACGGGAACGACGAGCAGCGAGATCAGCGCCAGGATCGGGCTGATCGATACCATCATGATCAGCACGCCCACGATGGTGAGGACCGAGGTCAGGATCTGCGTGAGGCTCTGCTGGAGTGTGCTTCCGACATTGTCGATGTCGTTCGTGACGCGGCTCAGGATATCGCCGCGGGAGTGGCTGTCGAAATACTTCAGCGGGAGGGTGGCGAGCTTGCTGTCGACGTTCTGCCGAAGGCGGTAGACGGTACGCTGCGACACGCCGGCCATGATGTACGCCGACATCCAGGCGAATACCGCGCTCAGGATGTACACGAACGCGACGGTCAGGAGGATGCTGGCAAGCTCGGCAAAGTTGACGCCGGCGCCCGGGACGATGGTCATCCCGGACAGCATGTCGGCAAGCTGAGTCTGACCGGTGGCGCGCAGCCCTGCCTCCACCTGCTGCTGGGTCACGCCCGGCGGAATCTTCAGCCCGATCTGCGCCTCGAACAAGAGGTCGGTTGCGCTGGCCAGGATCTTGGGCCCGATGATGCTGCAGAAGACGCCGATTGTTGCCAGCACCACGACGAGTCCGATGCGGAGCCGATCCGGACGCAGTTCGCCCAGCAGCCGAAACAGCGAGCCGCGGAAATTCTTTGGCTTCTCGGCGGGCGCCGCCATCGCGTGCCCCATCGGGCCGCCGAACCCCATCCCACCGCGTCGCTGAGGGGCCCGGCCACCGCCGGGTCGCCCCATCATGCCGCTTCCTCCTCGGTCAGCTGCGAGTAGACGATCTCCTGGTAGGTCGGGCAGGTCTGCATGAGGTCTTCATGGGTTCCGATGCCTACGATCGCCCCGTTCTCCATCACGACGATCTGGTCGGCGTGCATGATCGTTCCGATGCGTTGCGCGACGATGATGACCGTGGCGTCCCGGGTCGCGTCGCGGAGCGCGGCGCGCAGGAGCGAGTCCGTCTTGAAGTCGAGCGCCGAGAAGCTGTCGTCGAAGATGTAGATCCTGGGTTTCTTCACGATCGCTCGTGCGATTGCCAGGCGCTGTCGCTGTCCGCCGGAGACATTGCTGCCGCCCTGGTCGATGGGTGCCTCGAGCCCGTCGGGCATCTCGGACACGAACGTACGCGCCTGGGCAATCTCGAGCGCATGCCACAGGTCGTCATCGGACGCGGTCTCGTCGCCGTAGCGCAGGTTGGATGCGACGGAGCCGCTGAACAGGAAGGCGTGCTGCGGCACGACTCCGACGGCGTGCCACAGGTCCTCGAGTCGGAGTTCGCGGATATCCTGTCCGTCGATCAGGACCCGTCCCGCGCTGACGTCGTAGAAACGCGGGATCAGGTTGATGAGCGTCGACTTGCCGCTGCCGGTGCTCCCGACGATCGCGGTCGTGTGGCCCGGGCGGGTGACGAACGAGATGCCCCGGAGCACCGGGTCCTCCGCACCCGGGTACCGGAACTCGACGCCTTCGAATTCGACGACGCCGCGCCCCACCGGCAGCATTGCCGGCGCCTCCGGGTCCATCAGGCTCACGGGGGTGTCGAGCACCTGCTGGATGCGCTCGGCGGAGGCGGCCGCTCGCGGGACCATGACGAACATGATCACGGCCATCATCACGGAGAACAGGATCAGCATGACGTACTGCATGAACGCCATCAGGTTGCCGATCTCCAGGCTCTGGTCGTTGATCCGCTCGGCTCCGAACCAGAGAATGGCCACCGACGACAGGTTGAGGATGGCAAGGAGCATCGGGATCATCAGCGCGAAGAGGCGATTCACGCGGAGCGCGGTGGCGGTCAGGTCTGCGTTCGCCTCGTCGAACCGCTCCTCTTCATGGTGCGTTCGCACAAAGGCGCGAATGACGCGCATGCCCCCGAGCGTCTCACGCGTGACCTGGTTGACGCGGTCGACCTTCGTCTGCATCGCCCGGAACAGCGGCATGGCCCTATACACGAGACCGCCGATGATAATGGCCATCAGGGGGATGATC
The DNA here is from genome assembly GCA_963816905.1 of uncultured Chloroflexia bacterium. GTDB lineage: Bacteria > Chloroflexota > Limnocylindria > Limnocylindrales > CSP1-4 > JAFMJV01. The sequence goes on from CAWFMQ010000004.1 coordinate 50,750, forward strand.
ACCACCAGCAGCGATGACAGCGGCACGTCTTCTCGCAGGGCCATGATGATTCCGCCGATACACATGATCGGCGCAAGAATCATGATGTTGAGGCCCATCGCGACGACCATCTGGACCTGCTGGACATCGTTCGTGTTGCGTGTGATGAGCGACGGCGTGCCGAACACGTTCGTCTCCACCTGGGAGAAGCTCATGACCTTCCGGAAGATGGCACCGCGAACATCGCGCCCGAACGCCATTGCGACCTTCGAACCAAAATAGACGCCGACGATTGAGGCAATCGCCAACAGCAGGGTGACGAAGAGCATGTAGATGCCCGTTGAGATGATGTAGGCCGTGTCCCCCTTCGCAACACCGTTGTTGATGATGTCGGCGTTCAGGTTCGGGAGGTACAGGTTGGTAATTGCCTGGATGGCCACCAGGATCACCACGATGACGAGCGACCAGCGGTAGGGGGCGAGGTACTTGCGAAGCAGTTTCGTCATCGGTCTGGTCGGCACTCCATGGAAGGTCGGTGTCGCGGGCGGAAGGATCGGCTGCCGTCGCTTGAGAAAAGCGCGGTCCACCGAACGACGTGCGTGATCACTCCTGCGTGGGGGCGGTGTCTGCGGACTCGACGGGGACCGTGCTGTCGCCGGCACAGGACGGCTGCTCGAGTCCAAGAGCGTCCGTCTCGCCTTCGGCGTCGCGGGCGGCGGCAAGCCGCCGGGCGGCGGCGCGCATGGCCCGCAGCCCGGTGAGGAAACCGGCGAGTTCCTCGCCCGTGAGCTCCGTGACGAGCCGGGCCAGCTTCTCGCGGCGGTGGGCGTCGAGGTCGCGGAATACGTCGGCACCGCAGTCGGTCAGCCGGACGACGACCATACGGCGGTCGTCGGTGGCGTGCTGGCGGTCGACGAGACCGCGACGCTCCATCCTCGTGACGATGCCCGTCGCGCTGGCGTCGGAAACATCAAGCGTTTCCGCGAGACGGCTCATGGAGAGCGGCCCCTGGGCCTCCAGGATGGTCAGCACGTTCAGGTGAATGAGGCTGAGTGCACCGCGATGCCAGCTCTTCAGCGTGCCGAACCGCTCGCGCGGCGACCACGAGGTCAGCTCGTTCAGCAGATCGTCCGCCAGCGCCTGCCGGTCGGCGGTCGCAGATCGCCGGTCGTCGGATGCGGGCTGCCGGCCATCGGTCTCGACCGGCGTGCTTTGCTCGTCGGTGAAGTTCAACGTCACATTAATGGTATACGCCATTCTGAGCCCGTTCGCCAATGAGCCGAATGGCCCATCCGGTCGGGTCCGCCGTCCCTTTGGGCGTCGGATGCGATGCCCGCTCGGTGGGACGCACCCGTGCCATGCGACGAGCGCGGCATATCGTCCAGCGGCGTCTGCGCGTTCTGTCTCGCGCTCCCGTAGAGTACCCGCGATGGCGGGCAGGATTGATCGGCGTGCGGGGTTCGCGGGCATGGGGTTGGTGTCGCTCGTCCTCGCGCACAACCTTGTCTTCGTCGTGGTGTATCGCGGCCAGTACGCCGCCGCGCTGGAGGCCGCCGGACACGGGACCGCGTGGAACACGGCCGTCGCGCTGGTCCTCGGCCTTGGTACCGGTCTGCTGGCCGCAGCCGCGTGGCGGTTGCATCGGCTCGGCATCCTCGCCCGTGGCGTTGCGCTCGACGAGTTCCGGGATCGGCTCGACCTTGCGGCGCTCTGGCGTCACCTCGTTCCGCTGTGGCGCCGCCTGTCGCTCGTGACCACGTTCCTGTTCGTACTCCAGGAGAACGCCGAGCGGTTCGGCGCCGGCGCGCCGCCGCTCGGTCTCGGGGTCCTGGACACCGTCGGCGGGCCGGTCGCGCTGCCGATCATCGTTGCCGTCTCATTCCTCGTCGCGCTGGTCGCGGCCCTCTTCCTCTGGCGGCGGGACCTGCTGGTCTCGCGCATCGCGGCCAACCGGCTCCGACCGCCAGGGCGCGCTGCAGTGGTGCGCGGGACGGCGCCTCTCAACGTCGACCGCCGGCCCGGATCCCTGCTCGGGCACGGGTTCGCCGTCCGGGCCCCGCCCGCCGTGTTCGACCAGGTCTAGCGCGACGTCTCGCTCGGCCCGCCGGCTGCCTGCGCCGGGCTGTCGCGAGGGCCTGCGCGTTCGCCGACAGGTCCGGTGCCGTGGCGGTTTGCGCCGGAGGGGGCACGGGGACCCTGCCGGCGGCGCGACCGCCGGAGCCGGGTCACTTCGTCGCGGACGTGACGCTTCCATCCGGCGGGCCTGGCGTCGACTGGTGGGCACCGTTCCGGGTGTGGCCAGCTCCACGCGCACGTCGAGATGCAGGTACAGCCATGAGGACCACATGAAACGCGTTCTCAAATTCGCGATCGTCGCGATCGCAACCACGCTCCTCCTTGCAGGTTGCGGCGCCGCCGGCGGCGGTTCTCCGGCGCCACCCGCGGCTTCCGCGGCGAGCGCGGCCCCGGGCGGAAGCCGGCCGTCGTCGCCGGCGGTCGTCAAGATCCTCGAGCCGACAGCCGGCGCGACGGTCTCGGGCTCGACCGTCCACGTCGTGGTCTCGCTGGACGGTGCGGAGATCGTGCAGGCGACGACCACGAACCTCGTTCCAACCCAGGGGCACCTTCACCTCTATGTCGACAATGTCCTGGTGTCGATGAACTACGGAACCACGCAGGACATACCGGTCCATCCCGGCACGTATGTCCTCAAGGTGGAGTTCGTCGCCTCCGATCACGCGCCCTTCAACCCGCGGGTGTGGTCTCCGCAGGTCCTGTTCACCGTCAAATGAGGCGATCGATGGGCTCGGAGGCTGGTCGCAACTCATCCACGCCCGCCGGACAGGCCGGAAGGCTGGTCCCGGCGATCGCAGCCGCGCTCCTCGTCCTCGGCGCCTGCGGCCCGACCGCCGGGCCGGTGGCTCCAACCCGGGCTCCCGGCTCCGCGCCGGCGACGGGCGGTCGGACTGCGACCCAAGCGCCGGGAGCGGCGGCCGCGCGTCTCCCGGCAGCGACGCCCAATGGGGCGCCCATTCTCGTGGGCGGCGTCTTCCCGGTCTGGAGCAGTGCCGCCCCGCTGGTGGCGCAGGAACTCCGCGGCGTGCAGATCGCCGCCGACTTCGTGAACGCCGCGGGCGGCATCGGCGGACGACCCATCGAACTCGACGTACGCGACCTCGAACGACCGGCCGACGCCGCTGTCATCATGGCCGCCCTTCGTGCGGAGGGCGTCAGCACCGTGGTCGGCGCGTACTCGTCCAACCTGTCGATCCCGGCCAGCCAGGCCGCCGCCGATGCGGGGCTCGTCTACTGGGAGGCGGGCGCCGTCGCCGACCAGTTGACCGGCCGGGGCCTGCCCACCGTGTTCCGGGTGGGAGCCAGCGGCTCAAATCTCGGTGACAACTCCGCGGCCTTCGCCGCCGGGCAACTCGCGCCGCGGCTCGGCAGGAGCGCGACGTCGCTCCGACTCGCGATCGTCAATGCGCAGGACGAGTACGCGGCTTCCGTCGCAGTCGCGGCCGCGAAGACGGCGATCGCCGCCGGCGTGCCGATCGTCGCGCGGCCAACCTATAGCCTCACGATGCCCGACTGGCCGGGACTCATGCACGACCTCGCCGCCGCCCGCCCCGACGTCGTCATCCTCGCCTCGCACATCCCCGACGGCATCGCCTTCCGGCAGCGGATGGTGGCCGCGGGCCTGCGGGTCGGGGCGCTGATCGGCTCGACCATGGCCGAATGCGACCCGGATTTCGCCGGTGAGCTGGGCGCCGACGCCATCGGCATCTTCGCCTCGGACCGGCCGACGGGCGGATTCCAGCCGTCGGCACTTGATCCCGACGCACGGGCGCTGTACGACCGGTTCGCCGCGGCCTGGGCGAGCGGCGAGGTGACGAGCGGGACGGGCGTCGCAGGGGTCTCCGGCGCGTATTCCGGCCCCGGCCCCGGCTCCTCCGAGTACACGATCACCGGCCCCATCGAGGAGGGGACGGCCGCCGCCGGCCCGACGGAGGAGGGACTCTCCGGGTTCTCGGCGGCGTGGGCGCTCTTCCACGATGTCCTGCCCGCCGCCGCCGCGGCAGGCGGACTCGACGCGTCGCGCATCGCCGTGGCTGCGCGAGCGCTCGACCTACCGCCGGGCTCCCTCCCCAACGGCGCCGGGGTCCGGTTCTCGGCGGATCCTGCGACGCTTGGCCAGAACCAGCGCGCTGCGGCCGTCATCTGGCAGTGGCAGGGGATCCGCTCCTATACCTTTGTCTGGCCGCCGACGTACCAGACCGGTTCGATCGGCTTCGTGCCCCTCGCGCGGTGACGGCCCTGCGGGCGCGCGCGGCGTCGGCCGGCGGAGACTCCCGGGCCGTTGGCGTCTCCATGGCCGTCCCCGCCTCACCGGCAACGGTGCCTCTTGGGGCGGTTGCGCGGCCCCTGGTGCTGGCAAGTGCCCTGGCGGCCCTCGTCCTCGGTCGCTCGGCCGCGACGACCTGGATCGCGAGTGACGGGATCGCCGTCGGCGTGGGGTTCGGGCTTGGATTGGCGGCGCTGGCCATCGCCGCCGGCGGGATGCCGTGGACCGGGGTTCGCGGCGCTCGAACAGCCGCAGCCCGGCCAGGATCGATCCCCGGTCGCGCCAACGCCATCGATCAAGTCCGCTGGCGGCTCCGAGGCCGTGCCCACGCGATTCCCATCGCGATCGGGCTCGCCGGCGCCCTGCCGCTGGTCGTCATCGCGCTTGTCGCCTCCGGCCCGGCCATCGTCATGTTCGGGTCGGGCGCGCCGTTCCTGCCCTGGGCGGCGGCCACGGTTCTCGTTGCCACGACCGAGGAGTTCGTCCTTCGAGGCGCGCTCTTCGCGGAGGTGGACCGGCTCCTGGGCGGTTCCTCGGCGGTCGTCATCACGAGCGTCGTCTTCGCGCTGATGCATGTCCCGATGTACGGCTGGCATGTCGTGCCCCTCGACCTCGGGGTCGGGTTCTGGCTCGCCGGCCTGCGCCTCGTCTCGGGCGGCGTCGCCGCACCCGCCGTGGCGCACGTCGCCGCCGACATCGTGACGTGGTGGCTGTGAACGTCCGTCGCCGGCTCGGGATATCGAGCCTGCTCGTCGGTCTGGCTGTCATTGCGATCGCCAGGGCCTGGGCGTCGGGGGGTGGACCGCCGCTGTACGACGGCGTGGTCCCGGAGGAGCCCTATCGCTGGCTGGTTCCTCCGCCGGGGGCCCAGGGGGACCCGACATCGTTCTCGGGAACGTTCCCCGTGTCCAACGGTGCCAGCGACAGCATCGCCGCGGCGACCTCCGAGAACCCGCCGCAGGCGCAGCTGATCACGGACCCGGGCGCCATCACCCTCACGCCGGGCGCGACCTCGATGACCGCCTCCATCCGCCCGGTCCCAGAGCCCGGGCCGCCCCCGCCGGGATGGATCATCTCCGGCAACACCTACCAGATCACGGTGACCGACCAGGCGGGGACGCAGCTGACGGTCGCCCACCAGGTCACGGTCGTGATGCGCGGGCCCGGCAACGAGGGGGGTGGCGCCATCGCCACGTTCTCGGGGGGCACCTGGACGCGGTTGACCTCGTCCGGCGGCGCGATCCCCTCGATGCTGGGCACGAACGCGGACGGCTTCGGGGACTTCGCGATCCTGGCACCCGCCACCGGTGCGAGCGGCGCGCCGGCGACGGCGCCCGGAACAGGAGGCGTGCCGGCCACCCCGGCTCCCGGCGGCACGGGGACTTCCTCCGGATCCACCGGCGGGCCACCGATCGTGCTGCTGGCCCTCGGGCTGTTCCTGGCCTTCGGCGCGGTCGCCGGGTTCATCCTCCTCCGGGATCGAGGGGAGGAGCCGCCCGAGCCGAAGCGCCGGCCGCCGCCCCGGCGGTAGCCATGGGCGTGGCAGGCACCGGTGCCGGGACCGCCATCTCCCCAGGGGGGGCCACGGGCCACGGTTCACCATCAGGACCGGTGTCTTCCGCCACGGCCGGGCTCGCGTCCGGCCGCCGCTTGACCACCTCGCTCAGGCACGCCGCCACGAGCAGGACCGGCACGATGAGCGAGGCGCCGCGGATGCCGACGTGGTCGGCGACGCCGGCCAGTATCAGCGGCGCCACGGTCACGGCGATCCCCGAGCCGAGCGTGGCGCGGGCAGCGGCACGGTCCGTGGCGTCCGGCGAGGTCCCGAGCGCCAGACCGAGTGTGAGCGGGTACAGCGTCGAGACGCCGAGCCCCGTGACGAACAGGCCCACGAACATGAGTGCAGCCATGCTCGTCGCCCAGAAGCAGGCGAACCCGAGCCCGGCGACCAGCAGCGAGCCCTGGAAGAGCACTCGAGGCGACAGGCGCAGCGCGAGCTGCCCTGCGGCGGTCCGGCCCACGACCATGCCGAGCAGGAACACCGTGGTGGCACCCGCGGCCAACCCCGGCTGCACGCCGCCGACCACACCGACGTAGTCGGTCGCCCAGTACGCGATGCAGAACTCGACCGAGACGACCAGCACGAGCGTCAGCCAGTGGCGCCGGTAGCCCGGCCCCAGGCGCGAGGTCGACCTGCCTACCCGGCGCTCCGAGACCCGCTCACCGGAGAGTTCCCTGCCGTGGCGCGCCGTTCCCGGCAATCCGTCGCGGTGGAACGGAACCCGCCAGAACGCGGTTGCCAGCACGCAGATCATCACGATGACCGGACCAGCGAACCCGGTCCGCCACCCGAGGCCAGCGAGCACCGCGAGGCCGATGAGCAGCGGCGCGGCGGCCCCGGTCGCGCTGGAGATCGCATTCGCCTCCGACAGCGCCGCCGACCGCCGGTCCCCGTGGCGATCCGAGAGGATCGCCGGTACGAGCACCACGAGCAGCGAACCCAGGACGCCGGCCAGGAGTGCGCCGGCCAGCGTCACCGGGAGCGAATGGCCGAAGGTCAACACGACCACCCCGACCGCCATCCCGATCGCGGCGGACCACGACGCGACGCGCCGTCCCAGCCGGTTGATCACGCGGTCGCCGATGACTCCCGATACGAGCAGGCCGACCGCGAACAGCGAGCTGTGCAGCCCGGTGGCCGCGTACGACAGATCAAGGTCCGTCCGCAGGTTCGGCAGGACCGGACCGATGCCGTCGATGACGAACCCGTAGTAGCCGAGCAACAGGTACGCGAGCCACGTCAGCGAATCGCGCTGCAGGCCGCCCGCGTGCGTCCGCCCGATCGGGGTCGTTTCGACGACGGCCATCGGTTGGTCCTCAGGGTGCCTCGGGCGCGGGGGCGCCCTTCTGGAGGTACCCCTCGATCGCGGCTCGGAGGCCAACGTCCCGCCGAGCCCGCTCGGAGAGGATCCATTTCTCCTCGAGGACGTCGCAATAGGCCTGTACGGCGTCCCGGTCCCCGATCAGCGGTGTCAGCTCGGCGAGCGTCGGACGGAGCACCTCGCGAAGCCAGCGACCCGCGCCGGTCTCCTCGCCGATCGGCCGGCGCTCGTAGAACTCGAGCCACGCCGTGTACTCGCGGAGGTCGTTCAGGAGCAGGCGCGCCTGCCCCTCGAGCGCGACGAGGCCGGTCAGCCGCTGCAGCCGGCGGGCGTGGAAGGTGCGGTTGGTGACCGCGACCTTGAGCCTGACCCTGCCGCTGCCGGTCGCCGGCTCAAGCTCGATCTCCTCGACCCAGAAGCCGAGATCGTTGAGGCGGCGCAACCGCGATCGAATCGCCTGCCGGTCGTCCGCGGCCAGCTCGGGCATGAGCGTCAGCTCGTCCCAGAGCGCCTGGTAGCGGACCCGGACACCTTCGGCGGCCGCGATCGCGTCGTCGAGGTCCTCTGGTCGATCCTGCGCGATCGCCAGGTCGGCCAGGCCGAACGCCACGTTCTCCACCAGGATCTCGAGGTCCTGCGACCGCTGCCCGTCGGACAGGGCGGGGTGGCACTCGCTGGTCTCGGCGTCGACGAGGTAGGCCTGGATCTTGTCGCCGTCGCGGCGAAAGAGGGTGTTGGCGAGCGAGCAGTCGCCCCAGAAGACACCATTGCGATGGAGGTCGACCAGGAGCGATGCCATCGCGTCGAGCAGCCGGTCCCGGTGCGCGATCGATGCGGCCGGGAGCCGGCTCAGCAGCCGCCGGTACTGGAGCGAATGCGCGAGGTATTCGGTCACGAGGATCGCCCGATCGCCCTCGAGCGGTTCGGCGACCCCGAGACCACGCACGGCCGGAAGCCCCAGCTCCTCCAGTCGGCGAAGCATGTCGTACTCGCGATGGGCGAGGATTGCCGGCAGTTCCTTCAGGGCGATGATGCCGGTCTCGTCGACGAGGAACCGGACGGTGTGGCGCGACGGTCCCACGGGCAGCTCGCGAAAGGGGAGCGCATCCTGCGGCCAGTCGTCGAGCGGCAGATCCCATGGCAGGTCGAGCAGGTAGCTGGTCGGCCTCCGGAGGCGCAGTCGAGGAAGGGGCATGGGGTCGGGCGGTGTGCCCTATGCCAGCTCGATGTCGGTTTTCGGGAAGGCATCCCCGACGGCAAGCAGGGACTGGCCCGCGACCCGCGCCGCGGCGTAGGCAATGCAGTCCCCGAAGTCCAACCCCGCGGGGTGCCGGGACCTGCCGAACCGCCACCATGCACCGACCGCCTCGCGCCAGTGATCCGCTCCAAACTCGATCACGACTGCGTCCGACGCGGAAACCAGCGCAGCCAGCACCTCGCGGGCATCCTCTCCCACCCGCGCTGAGAGGACGATCCCGGCTTCCACGAGCGTCGGTGCAGCGACCGCCACTTCCTCGGCAGCATCGATCTTCGCCAGGAGCCGGTCGCGGTGCGGTTCATCCAATGCGATCGCCACCAGCGCCGAGCTGTCCAGAATCACAGGCCCTCCGGGCCGTAGCCGAGGATCTCGTCCTCCTGCTCCGTGCTCAGCCGTGTGCCGCGCACACCATCGGCGAGACGGGGCCAGAGCTGCTGCTCGAGCACTGCGACCATGCGATCCCCCCTGCTGCGCCCACCACTGGCGAGCAAAAGCCTGCGCTTCCTCTCGCGGAGCGCCTGGCGGACGGCACCGGTCTTGGAATCGCCGGTCAACCTCGCGACCTCGGCGGCAAGCCGCTCGGTCTCCGGGTCCTTGATATTGAGCGCCATGGTGGAAGGATACCAAAATGGTGTAATCGTTGAGCCCGGACGAACAGGCGGTCCCGACGTTCTGTTGCCACCTTTCGCCGGGCCGAGCGCACGGATGGCGGGCGCAGCTCCGAGCGCACCCTCGCCCCCGAGCGTACGATCCGCGACCACCACGGAGGAGCTGCGATGTCTGAGGCGTATCGAATCGACGTCCGGTCCGTCGACGGGGGCCCAACGGCACTCGGCTGGGGCGGGTCGGTCTCCCTGGTCGTGGACCGGCCGACCGAGGCAGGCGGCCGCGGACTCGGCTTCAACGGCGGCCAACTCCTCAATCTCGCGGTCGCCGGCTGTATCTCGAACGACCTGTTCCGCGAGGCCGCGCGACGCGGCATCCGGCTCGACCGTGTCCGGGTGGCCGCCGACAGCGAGTACACGGGCAGCCCCGCCACGTCGACCCCGATCGAATACGAGGTTGAGTTGTCGGGCGACGCGTCCCGGGAGGCGCTCGCGGACCTCGTGGCGTACGTGGACGAGATCGCCGAGATCCCCAACTCGATCCGCCGCGGCACGCCGGTCCGGCTGCGGACGCTGCCGGAAGCCGGGCCGGAACGGGCTACGCCGGTCTGATCGATCGCACGCCGAGCCCGATCGGGCAGCTGACTCCCGTGCTGTGGTCAGGACAATAGCCTCGGGGATTCTTGGCCAGGTACTGCTGGTGATAGTCCTCTGCGTAGTAGAAGGGAACCGCATCGGCGATCTCGGTCGTGATCTTCCCGTAGCCGGCAGCCGTCAGCCGCTCCTGGTAGGCGTCCCGCGACGCTTCGGCGGCCGCTCGCTGGGCCGCATCCGCGGCGAAGATCACGGAGCGGTACTGCGTGCCCAGGTCGTTACCCTGTCGCATGCCCTGCGTTGGGTCGTGGTGCTCCCAGAAGGTCCGAAGCAGGCCTTCGTAGCCGATGCGCTCGGGGTCGTAGGCCACGAGGACGACCTCGGCGTGTCCGGTCCTGCCCGTGCAGACCTCCTCGTACGTCGGGTTGGGCGTGGAGCCGCCGGCATACCCGACGGCGGTCGACACCACGCCGGGCAGCTGCCAGAAATCCTTTTCCGCGCCCCAGAAGCAGCCGAGGCCGAAGATGGCCGTCCGGGTGCCGTCCGGCCATGGCGGCGCCAGACGGGCGCCGTTGACGGCGTGCCGCTCGGGGATCGGCATGCGCGTCTGCCGTCCGGGAAGCGTTTCCTGGGGAGATGGAATGGTCTGGGGACGAGTGAAGAACCGCATGGCGCAGATTGTAGCGCCCGGGTGGCTCTTGGAATAGAACGTGTGTGCGCTTCTGCGCCCTCACGGCAGGTCCCAGCTGCGCGGCCGGCCCTGGGCGGCCCATTCCTCCCGCAGCATCGACATCAGGTGGACGTCATGGAACGCCCCGGAGAGGTAGATCGCGTGGCGCTCCGTGCCCTCCAGGGTGAAGCCCACCTTCTCGTACGAGCGTCGTCCGCGCGGGTTGTAGTCGTAGACGTGCAGGTAGATGCGCTCGAGTCGCAGGTTGCCGAAGCCGAAATCGACGAGGACTTCCAGCGCCTCCGAGCCCAGCCCGTGGTCCCACAGGTCCTTCTCGCCGATCGCGATGCCGAATTCGGCCTTCCCATTCACGAGGTCGACCGCGAAGAATCCGATCGTCCCGATGGGGCGCCCGCCGTCACGGAGGCAGATCACGAAGTGGTAGCTCTCCCTGCCCTGGGCATCGAGCATCCGCTCGAACCACTGCTCTTCCATCGGCCTGCTGAATGGCGCACGAATGGTCGTGAAGCGCGCAACATTCGCGTCCCCGAACCACCGGACGAACAGGTCGATGTCGCTGCGCTCGGCCGGGCGGAGGAAGACGCGCCGGCCCCGCAGGATCGGCAGTGCCGGCGGGGGCGTCTCGTCCATTCCCGGAGTCTACCCAAGGTCGATCGGCGCGGCGCTATCATCGAACCTGTCCACCCGACGACGCCCGCCCGGAGGAGCCCCGTGTCCGCGACCGGCCTGTCACCCGACGCCGACGAATACCGCCACCGCCTCGGCAAGCAGACGGACCAGCAGATCGACAGCTGGGCCGCCGAGCTGATGCGCGACATGTCGATCCGCCAGGGCGTGCTGCCGGTGCTCGCCGAGTTCAAGCGTGCGACCGGCCTGGACGACGGCGGGCTTGAGCGGGTGTATGCGGCCGGTGGCGGGGCTCCTGCCACGCTCGGCCGAACGGCCGACGGAAGGGTCATGGTCCCAGCGATCGCGCTTCGTCACCTGGTCCCCGGGTTGCGGCGGGAGTCGCCAAACGCCCGCGAGCAGCTGATCGCCTACCTCGTCGACAGCTTCGAGGAACTGGTCTACATCTAGTCGCGACTGCCCGCCGGGCCCGGTTCGCGTCGCCGGTCGACGGAGCGCGCCACGAATCCCCGGCCGGAACGCGCCGCCGGCTCCGCTGCGCAGGGGCGGATGCCGCGCCACGTTCGAGCCCTGGCGGTCCTCCACCCGTTCCCCTCCGCCCTGAATGGGTTGCTCGTGGCGGCGCTGTATATCGTTGCCGGCGGGGGAGTGGGTCAGGCAGTCCTGCTCGGGCTCGGCATGCTGTCGCTCCAATTCGCGATCGGGTCGGTCAACGACCTCGCCGACGAGCAGACCGACGCTCGCGCAGGGCGCCGGCAAGCCGATCGCGGATGGGCTGGTGTCCCGCCGGACGGCCGCCTGGACAGCGGCCGGGTGCGTGGCGATCGGGCTTGGAATTCTACGCCGTCCGGGGTGGCTTCCGCTGGCGCTCGCGGGTGCCGGACTCGCCTGCGGCCTTGCATACGACCTGCGGTTGAAGGGGCTCGGACTGGGCTGGCTCTGCTTCGCCGTTGCCCTCCCGTTGCTCCCTGCGTCGACCTGGGTGGCGGCGGCCGGAACCCTTCCGCCACACTGGGAGCTCCTCCTCCCGCTGGCTGCGCTCGCGGGTCCCACGCTGCACCTGGCGAATGGCATGGTCGACCTCGAGCGTGACGCGGCTACGGGAATCCCGGCGCCGGCCGTTCGGCTTGGACGGCGCCGCGCGCTCGTGGTCCTGGGCACCCTTGTCGTCACGATCTACGCGATCGCGTGGATCACGCTCCTCGATTCCGGGCCGCCTCCGACCTCTGTCGTCGCTGCGGCCACCGCCACGACCTGTGCCGTCGCCGGGATGCGGATGTCGGCATCAGTGGACGCCGTCGTACGTGAGCGCGGATGGCAGGCCCAGGCCATCGGGATCGCCCTGCTGGCCGTGGGCTGGCTCGCCGCGGCGATCTGAGGGAGCGCCCTCGGCCGGGCCGGTCGACCACGGACTCCGCGGTGCTCAGCTGCGCGGTTCGGTCGCGCGGATCACGGCAATCGCATTTTCGAGCTTGAGCTTCGCGATCGTCAGGTACTTCGTCAGGTTCTGGCGGTCCGTGGATGATGGCGGACGACAGTGCCTGCTGGGCGTGCAGCACTCCGGAGAGCTCGTCGAGTGCGTCGGCGAGGTGTGCCTTCGCCAGGACGAGCGCATCGTCGCCGGTCAGCTTCGGCGCGCTCGATGGCGCTCGGGAAGAAGTCCTCCTCCTCGGGCTCGGGCTCCGGCTCCGGGACCAGCTCCGACTCGGCGTCGGTCGACGGCACGGGCCGCGGGCGCCCCTCGATCTTCTCTCGCAGCTTGACGAGACTCAGCTCTCCGCGGGCCACCTGCTCGGCGAGCCTCCGCCGCTTCTTCGGGTCGTCGACCTTCAGCAGCTCATAGGCATGGGACAGCGTGTCTTTGCGCAAAGACACGAGCTGCTTGATCTCGGACGGCGCGTCGGCGAGGCGCAGCCGGTTCTCGATGTAGCCCTTGTCCTTGCCCAGCTTCTGGGCCAGCTTCCGCAGGCTGTAGCCGTGCTCGGACGTCATCCGTTCGTAGATGATCGCCTCATCGAGAGGGGAGAGGTCTTCGCGCTGAAGGTTCTCGATGATCGCGATCTCGAGCGCCGTCTCGTCGTCGATGTCCTCGATGAGTGCCGGGATGTCTGGGTGGCCTGCAATCTTCGACGCGCGCCACCGGCGTTCACCCGCCACCAGCTGGTAGCGGCCATCGGCGCGCGGGCGGACCAGGATCGGCTGCAGGACACCGTGCTCCTTGATCGACGTTGCCAGCTCGTTGAGCGCGTCCTCGTCGAACGTGAGCCGGGGCTGCTCCGGGTTCGGATCGATCCGCTCGACCGGGACGTTGCGAACGCCGTGCGACTTCGTTGTACCTTCGGGTGAGAGGAGACTGATGATGGCGGGCGAGAGCTCGCGCTCCTCGGACAGGCGCCGCGAGGCCTGGCCGCGGAAATCTGGCCTAGGCAAGTTCGATCACCTCCCGGGCGAGACCCCGGTATGCGCGGGCCGCCTCCGAGTTCGAAGCGTAGGACGTCACCGGACGCCCGACGAGCGGGGCTTCACCGAGTCGGACCGTCTGCCGGATCATCGACTCGAAAACGTGCTCTCCCATCACGCGCAGTTCCTCGAACATGTCCCGACCGAGCAGCGTCCGTCCGTCGTAGAACGTGGGCAGCAGCCCGAGGATCCGCAGGTGCGGGTTGAGGCCGCGGTTGCGAATCTGGTTGATGACGTTGACCAGGGCCGAGAAACCCTTCAGGGCGTAGTACTGCGTCTGGACCGGGATGATCACCGAGTCGGCGGCGACGAGCGCGTTGATCGTCAGGAGGCCGAGGGTGGGCGGGCAGTCGATGAGGATGAAGTCGTACCGATCCTGGATGGATCCCATCAGCGCCTCGCGCAGGGCGTGCTCGCGGCCGATGGCGCTGAACAACGTGTTCTCCGTGGCGGACAGATCGATCGTGGAAGGCGCCACGTCGATCCCCGCCGTCTGCGTCGGGATGATCACGTCCTCGAGCGAGACCTGGGGGTCGATGAGGACTTCCGCCATGGAGCGCTCCACGGTCCGGAGGTTGAGGCCGAGCCCGACGGTGAGGTTGGCCTGGGCGTCCATGTCGACGCAGAGGACCCGATACCCGCTCTCTGCCAATGAGCCGGCGAGGTTGATCGCGGTAGTCGTCTTTCCCACGCCGCCCTTCTGATTGGCGATCGCGATGTTTCGGGCCAAGGTCTCCTCCGGGGTGCGGACACGGGTGGGCGAGGGGAATCCTACTGCACCGCCGGTCCGAGCCTGCAGGAGGTTATCCACAGGATGGTGGACTTGTTCACCGATTCTGTGGATAGTCGCAGTTCGCGACGAGCCCGTCGGTGGACGGATCCGGACGCGATTCCGGGCCACGTGGGACGCGGACGGCGATAGGATGGCCCCTCACAACCACGACCGGCGTCGAATGAGGTTCGGAATCTTGACCACCAACCGGGACCAGATCGAGCGACTGCGCCAACTCAGAGAGCAGTCGCTGCTCGGCGGAGGCGCGACGAGAATCGAGCAGCAGCACGGCCGCGGAAAGCTGACGGCCAGGGAGCGCCTGGCGCTGCTGCTGGATCCGGGCTCGCTCGTCGAGATGGACGCCTTCGTCACCCACCGGGCGATCGACTTCGGTCTCGATCGCGAGCGCTATCTGGGTGACGGCGTGGTGACGGGCCACGGTCGCATCGACGGGCGACTGGTGTTCGTGTTCAGCCAGGACTTCACCGTCTTCGGGGGCTCGCTGTCGGAGGCGCATGCCGAGAAGATCTGCAAGGTCATGGACCTGGCGATGAAGGTCGGCGCGCCGATCATCGGGCTCAACGACTCCGGCGGGGCGCGCATCCAGGAGGGCGTCGTCTCGCTCGGTGGATACGCCGACATCTTCCTGCGCAACACGCTGGCCTCGGGGGTCGTCCCGCAGATCTCGCTGATCATGGGTCCGTGTGCCGGTGGGGCCGTCTACTCCCCGGCGATCACAGACGTGACGATCATGGTCGAGGGCACGAGCTACATGTTCGTGACCGGACCGGATGTCGTGCGAGCGGTCACTCACGAGGACGTCGACCGGGAGCACCTCGGCGGCGCATCGGTGCACACGGCGATCAGCGGCGTCGCGCACCTGGCCGCTGCCGACGAAGCCGAGGCCATCGCCCTCGGCCGCCGCATCCTCGGCCACCTGCCGCAGAACAACCTCGCCGACCCGCCGCGGCTGGCGAGCCGTGACCCGCGCGACCGGCGCGACCGCTCGCTGGACGACCTGATCCCCGATCGATGCCGTCGCAGCCGTACGACATGCACGACGTCATCACGCGGATCGCCGACGACGGCGACTTCCTGGAACTGCAGCCGAACTGGGCCGCCAACATCATCGTCGGGTTCGCGCGGTTCGACGGCCGAAGCGTCGGCATCGTGGCGCAGCAGCCGGCTGTCCTGGCCGGCGCTCTCGACATCGACGCGTCCGACAAGGGCGCCAGGTTCGTGCGGATGTGCGACGCCTTCAACGTCCCGCTGCTGACTCTCGTGGACGTGCCGGGGTTCCTGCCCGGAGTCGCGCAGGAGCACGGCGGGATCATCCGCCACGGCGCGAAGCTGCTCTTCGCGTACTGCGAGGCCACGGTGCCCAAGATCACGGTCATCACCCGGAAGGCGTACGGCGGCGCCTACGACGTCATGAGCTCAAAGCACGTCCGCGGTGATGTCAACCTCGCGTGGCCTTCGGCACGAATCGCGGTCATGGGCGTGGAGGGTGCGGTGAGCATCATCTTCCGCGACGAACTCGAGGCCGCCGATGACCGAGCAGCGGAACTCGCGCGCCTGACCCACGAGTACGAGGAGCGATTCGCCAATCCGTACGTCGCGGCGGGTCGCGGCTACGTCGACGACGTGATCGTGCCATCCGACACTCGGCCTCGGGTGATCGCGGCATTGGACATGCTCGACGGCAAGCGGGATCGGAACCCGGCCAAGAAGCACGGCAACATCCCGCTGTGAGCAGCCGCTCACCTCGACTGTCTTTGCGCAAAGACACCGGCACGGATCCTCACGAACCCGGCGCCCCCGGATCCGAGGATCCGGGCACCCCCGTTCACGACGAAGCAGGGACGGGTGCATCCCACTGGTCGGGCAGGGGCGCCCCGACTGGGCCGGCCGCCGACGCCCCGGCCACGCTCGCGCCGGTGGATCCGGTCCTGGGCTCGCCTGTCGAACGGGCCAGCGACGACACCGATGTCCGAGTCGGGCTCTCGGGGCCGCCGTTCCGGCGGGTCCTTGTCGCCAACCGCGGCGAGATCGCCCTGCGGATCATCCGGGCGTGTCGAGAGCTCGGCGTCTCGCCCGCCGCCGTCTACAGCGATGCGGATGTCGACGCCCGGCACGTGCGGGCTGCCGATATCGCGGTCCGGATCGGGCCGGCGCGTGCCGCGGACAGCTACCTCCGCGCCGACAGGATCATCGAGGCGGCCCTCGCGGTTGGGGCCCAGGCGGTCCACCCCGGGTATGGGTTCCTGTCGGAGCAGGCGCCGTTCGCGATCGCCTGCGCCGGGGCCGGGCTCGTCTTCGTCGGACCGGAGCCACGGACGCTGGCCGCCCTTGGCGACAAGCTCGCCGCTCGGCGGGCGGCGCGGGAGGCCGGCGTGCCCATCGCCGCGGGGACCTTCGAGTCGGTCGCGCCGGAAGACCTGGTCGAAGGGCCGCGCACCGCCGGCCGCGGACGACGGGGGGCCGCGGCACGTCGGCGGATCCGGGAGTCGCTGGCGGAGGTGGCGGCCTCGATCGGCTATCCGCTGCTGGTGAAGGCGTCAGCGGGCGGCGGCGGCCGCGGTATGCGGCTGGTGCAACGCGAGGCGGAGTTGCCCGAGGCCATCGCCGCCGCGGCGCGCGAGGCACAGGCGGCGTTCGGCGACGGGTCGGTGTACCTCGAGCACTACGTCGAGGGAGCGCGACACATCGAGGTGCAGCTGCTCGGCGATGCGCACGGCACGATCGTCGCCCTCGGGGAGCGCGACTGCTCGACCCAGCGGCGGCACCAGAAGCTGGTCGAGGAGGCTCCGGCGCCGGGCCTCTCCGTGGAGCGCCGGCGTGAACTCCACGCGCTCGCAGTCACGGTCGCACGAACGGTCGGGCTGCGGAATGCCGCCACCGCCGAGTTCCTGCTCAGCCCCGACGGGCGGCTCTTCTTCCTCGAGGTGAACGCGCGCCTCCAGGTGGAGCATGGGGTCTCGGAGCTCGTCAGCGGGATCGACCTCGTTCACGAGCAGCTGTGGATCGCGGCCGGGCGGCCGCTGCCTGAGAACGTGCTCCTGGCGGCGGTTCAGGTTCTTGAACCGCGCCGGCACGCGATCGAGGTTCGCATCAGCGCGGAGGATCCCGCCCTGGATTTCGCGCCGATCCCGGGTCGCCTCACGAGATGGCGCGAACCGGGCGGTCCCGGCGTGCGCATCGACTCGGGGGTGGAGGAGGGGGCGGTCATCAGCGACAGCTATGACCCCCTGCTGGCCAAGCTCCAGGTGGTGGGCCCGGATCGCGCATCGGCCCTGGCGCGGCTTCGACGTGCGCTGGCGGAGTTCGAGGTCGGTGGCATCCAGACGACCCTGCCGTTCCACCGCTGGCTCGCCGAGCACCCTCCGTTCGTGGAGGGAAACCTGCGCACCGATCTCGTGGAACGTGACTGGCGGCCCGAACCGCTGCGCGCGGCTGCCGCCGCCCGGGCCGCCGCCGCCGTGGCGGAATCCCCTCTTCAACGGCGAGCATCCCAGCCTGCCCTCGGGCAGGGCAGCCGTGGATCCGGACTCCGGTGGGGGGCCGGTGGCAATCGGCACCGACCGGTCCGGCTGGACGGTAGCCGGGCGGCGGGATGCCACGGAGCGCTGGCCGTGAACGCCGGCGACCGCCTCCGGGTGACGGTGCTCGGGCCCGAGGAGCTGACCCTCGAGTTCGGCGCGGACGACCTTCCGGGCCCGCCCGTCGGCGGGGATCTATCCACATCAACGCTGCGGACCGGCACGCCAACGCCCCGGGTGCGGCCGGTGGCCCCGAATCCCGGGGAGCGCGCCGCAGGCCTGGACCGGTTCGAGGTCGCGATCGACGGCTGGCTCTTCCAGGTCGTGGTCGAGCCGGCGGAACGTGCCGCGCTGCGCGAACGCGCTCGCCGCGGTGCCGGCGCGACCCGCGTCCACGAGCGAGTCCAGGTCCGCGCCCAGATCCCCGGCCGCGTCGTGCGGCTGTGGGTCGAACCGGGGCAGGCGATCGAGAAGGGCCATCGCATGCTGGCAATCGAGGCCATGAAGATGGAGAACGAGGTCCGAGCGCCGCGTTCCGGGACCGTCGAGACGATCGTGGTCACCGTGGGCGGGACCGTGGAGCTGGGCGACGCACTCGTCACGCTCGGCTGACGCGCCGGGCACGTCGCCGCGCCGGCCCTTGCGGCCCTCCTGCGGCCCGCCGGCGGTGCAGGCGCATCGACCCGTCGCCGCCCGGCCCGCATTCCGGCCCCCATCGCGCCGAGACCCGTATAGTCACCGGGTGAGTACGCCCAGGCCCGCCACCCCGCCGGAACCACCCCCCGACCCCGGTCGCGACCGCTGGCGCGCGACGACCCGCGCCAGGGCTCTCGCCGAGCACGCCGAACGGCGCCCGGACTTCCGCAGCACGAGCGACATCGAGGTCGCCGATCTCTACACGCCCGCCGACGTCGCCAACATCGACGAGGACCGCGACATCGGCCATCCCGGGGAGTTCCCCTTCACCCGGGGCGTGCAGCCGACCATGTACCGCGGCCGGCTCTGGACGATGCGCCAGTACGCGGGCTTCTCCAACGCCGCCGACACCAACCGCCGTTTCCGGTACCTGCTGGAGCAGGGCCAGACCGGGCTCTCGGTCGCGTTCGACCTCCCGACCCAGATGGGCTACGACTCCGACGCGCGCACGGGCGATGGGGGAGGTCGGGCGAGTCGGCGTGCCGATCTCGTCGATCGAGGACATGGAGATCCTCCTCGACGGCCTGCCGCTCGGCGAGATCACCACCTCGATGACGATCAACGCCACGGCCGCGATCCTCCTCGCGTTCTACGTGGCAGTCGCGGACCGCCGGGGCGTGCCCCGAACCAGGCTCGGCGGCACCGTCCAGAACGACATCCTCAAGGAGTACATCGCGCGCGGTACCTATATCTACCCGCCGGCCCAGTCGATGCGCCTGGTCACCGACATCTTCGAGTTCTGCGCCCGCGAGCTGCCGCGCTGGAACACGATCTCGATCAGCGGCTACCACATGCGCGAGGCGGGCGCCACCGCGGCCCAGGAGCTTGCCTTCACGCTCGCCGACGCGATCGCCTACGTGGACGCGGCCAGGGCCCGTGGCCTGGACGTCGACGCGTTCGCCGGGCGACTATCGTTCTTCTTCGCCGCGTGGAGCGAGCTGTTCGAGGAGGTCGCCAAGTTCCGCGCGGCCCGTCGCATGTGGGCCCGGCTGATGCGCGACCGTTTCGGGGCCACCAACCCGCGCTCCATGATGTGCCGTTTCCACGTCCAGACCGCCGGCTCCAGCCTGACCGCCCAGTCGATCGACAACAACGTGGTCCGCACGACGATCCAGGCGCTCTCCGCCGTCCTCGGCGGTACCCAGAGCCTGCACACGAATGCCCGTGACGAGGCGCTTGCGCTCCCAACGGAGGAATTCAGCGCGGCTCGCCCTGCGGACCCAGCAGATCCTGGCGTACGAGTCGGGCGTGACCGAGACGCCCGATCCCCTTGCTGGGAGCTACTTCGTCGAGCGCCTGACCGACCAGCTGGAGTCTGCTGCCCAGGACTATCTCGACGAGATCGACGCGATGGGCGGCCCGCTGGCCGCCATCGAGGCCGGGTACCAGCAGCGGCAGATCCAGGAGGCCGCCTACCGGGTCCAGCGCGAGATCGAGGCCGGCGAGCGCATCGTCGTGGGTGTCAACCGCTACGCGGACGATCGGGTCGTCTCGCCGCCGCTCCAGCGCATCGACCCGAACGCCGAGGCCGCCCAGGTCGGCACGGGTGCGCCGCCTGCGCGCCAGGCGAGATGCGGCCGCCTGGGAGGCGGCGATGGCGGGGCTCGACGCCACGGCCCGCGGCGACGACAATCTGCTCCCGCCGATGATCGAGGCGGTGAAGGTCGGGGCAACGCTCGGGGAGATCGCAGACCGGCTGCGGGCCGTCTTCGGGGAGCATCGCGAGCTGATCACGGTCTGATATCGAACAGGCGTGCTGTTTCGACGAATAGACGGAGGAACGGAGTGACCGACCTGACGGGCCTACCGGAGCGCGTGCGAGCAGTGGGCCGCGTCCACCACGTGGCGGTCGTGGTCGCCGACATCGGGCGCTCGCTCGCGTTCTGGAGGGATACGCTCGGCCTTCGGCTGGAGACCGTCATGCCGATCCCGTCCGACCGGGTCTCAATCGCGTTCCTGGCGGTCGGTGAGTCCAAGGTCGAACTCGTCCAACCCACGGACGACACGACCGGCGTTGCCCGCTTCCTCGCGTCACGAGGCGAGGGGTTCCACCACGTCTGCTTCGAGGTCCCGGACGTCGCGGCGGCGCTCGACTCGTTTGCGGCGGCGGGGATCCAGTGCATCGACACGGTTCCGCGCATGGGCGCCGAGGGGCCCGTCGCGTTCCTGCACCCGTCGAGCTGCGGCGGTGTGCTCGTGGAGCTGATCGAGGCGCCGGGCGGCCCCGCGTGGGGAGCCCTCTCACGGTAGTGGGGCCCACGACCGTGCTTCATCGGCTGGCCGATCCCGGTGCACCCGGCTCGTAGGCGAGGTCGGCAATGGCACCGGCGCTGCCGGTCGGGACGGTCACCTTCGCGTTCACCGACGTCGAAGGGTCGACGAGCCTGCTCGTCCGGTTCGGCGACCGGTATGCGCCGCTCCTCGCGCGCCACCACGCCATCATCCGCGAACAGGTCGCCGCGCACGGTGGGACGGAGGTCTCGACCGACGGCGACGCGTTCTTCGTCGTTTTCGCCACCGCCGCGCCCGCCGTTGCGTGGGCCGCGGCCGTCCAGCGGGCGCTCGAGGCGGAACCGTGGCCCGAAGGGTGCTCGGTGCGTGTCCGGATCGGCCTGCACACCGGAGTGGGGGAACTGCTCGACGGCACCTATGTCGGCATCGACGTCCATCGCGCTGCCCGAATCGCCGCCGCGGGCCACGGCGGGCAGGTGCTGGTCTCCGATGCGACGCGGGCGATGGTCGACGCCTCGATGCCGACCGGCATCTCGCTGATCGACCTCGGGGAGCACCGGCTGAAGGACCTGCCGCGCCCCGACCGCCTGTACCAGGTCGCGGCCGACGGACTCCGGAGCGGGTTTCCTCCGCTCCGGACGGCCGCCGTCCACGAAGGCAACCTGCCGGAGCCGCTGACCACCTTCGTGGGACGCGACGCGGAGATCGACGCCCTTGCCAGGTTGATGGAAGGCGCGCGCCTCGTGACCCTGACCGGGCCGGGTGGCACGGGCAAGACGCGCCTCTCCCTTGAGGCCGCACGGCGCGTCGCCGAGCGTTTCCCCGATGGCGCGTGGTTCGTGGCGCTCGAGTCGGTGCGGGACCCGGCGCTCGTCCTGCCGGCAATCGGTGCCGTGCTCGACGTGCGCGAACAGGGCGACCGCCCCATCGAATTGATCCTCGCCGGACACCTGTCGGGCCGGCGCATTCTCCTGGTGCTCGACAATCCTCGAGCAGGTTCTCCCGGCTGCGCCGGCAATCGGGAGGCTCCTGGGCGCGGCGCCCTCGGCACGCGCCCTCGCATCGAGCCGGGAGCCGCTGCACATCGCGGGAGAGCAGGAGTACCCGGTGCCGCCGTTGGACGCCGATCCGGCAGTGCGCCTGTTCATCGAGCGAGCGCGGCTCGCCCGCCCGGGCTTCGAGCCGGATACTGGGGCAATCGAGGCCGTGCGGGGGATCTGCGAGCGCCTCGACCGCCTGCCGCTCGCGATCGAGCTGGCCGCCGCACGGGTTCGCGTGCTGGCACCCCCGCAGATCCTGTCGCGGCTCGATCAACGCCTGTCGCTTCTCTCCGGCGGGAGCCGCGACCTGCCCGACCGGCAACGCACGCTGCGCGGCGCGATCGACTGGAGCTACGAGCTCCTGGAACCGCCGGAGCGCCGGTTCTTCGCGCGGCTGGCCGTCTTCGCCGGATCGGCGTCACTCGATGCCATCGAGGCGGTCATCCGGCCCGACGACGAACTGGATCTGTTCGGTCTTGACGCCTGCACGTCGCTCGTGGAGAAGAGTCTCTTGCGCGAGATCGACGACCCGGCCGGCGAGCCCCGCTTCCGCATGCTCGAGACGATCCGGGATTTCGCCGCAGAGCGCTTCGCCGACGATCCGCTCGCCGCAGAGGTCCGCGAGCGCCACGCTCTCCACTTCCAGGATCTCGCCGAGGCGATGGAACCGGAACTCCTGGGCAGCGAGCCGCACCGGTTCTTCAGCCTGCTGGAGGCGGACCACGACAACATCCGTGCCGCCATCGCCTGGTCGCTTGCGACCGGACGGCCCGAGGTGGGGCTGCGCATCGGTGGGGCGATCTGGCGGTTCTGGCAGCATCGCGGGCACCTGGCCGAGGGCGCGGCACGGCTGCGCGAATTGCTCGCCCACCCGGCGGCGGCGACCGACAGCCTGGCACGCGCGCGGGGCCTCACCTCGTATGGCGGTGTCATCTACTGGCAGGGCGACTTCGCGGGCGCAGAGCGCGCCTACGAGGAAGCCCTGGCCGTGTACCGCCGGATCGATGACCCGGCGGGCATCGGCTACGCGCTCTACGACCTGAGCTTCACCAAGACGATCAACGGAGACCTCGCGGCCGCTCGCACGATGCAGGCCGAGGCCCTGCAGCGCTTCGACGCTCTCGGGGACGAAGGCAGCGCGAACATGGTGCGCGAGAGCATGGCGGTCAACGCCATGATGGACGGCGACGTCCTCGGGGCACGGACGGCCCAGGAGGCTGTGGTCGAGTACGACCGCGGCAGCGGTTCACGTTTCAAGCTATCCGACGGACTCGCTCTGCTGAGCGCGATCGAAATGCGCCTCGGAGACTATCCGAGCGTTCGACGGGATCTCAGTGAGAGCATTCGAATCAGTCGCGCCGATCGGCGACGAATCGGCGCGCGCGACGTTGGTGCAGCTCGGTGGCGTTGTTGCTGGTCGGCGAGGCCCGGTTCGAGGACGCGGTTCGCCTGTGCGGGACGTACGCGGAACTACGCGCGGGCGGCCAGCGATTCCTGTCGCCGAACAAGACGCTCGGTCTACCGGACCCGGAGGTGGAGGCTCGGGCGCACATGGACCCGGTGGCGTTCGGCGTCGCGTTCGACCAGGGGCGAGCCATGAGCGTCGAAGATGCCCTGGACCTCGCCTTCGGCGGGCGGCCGGCACAGCCGTAGTACAGGCCGCATCGGGGCCGACACGTCAGGCGGGGCGGATGCCCGCCTCGATGAGCAGCTGCGGGATCTGCGTCGGTGACTCGGCGACCCGGATGCCGGCTGCCTCGAGTGCGGCGATCTTGCTCGCCGCCGTGCCGCCGGACCCGCTGATGATGGCGCCGGCGTGACCCATCCGGCGACCCGGCGGCGCCGTCCTGCCGGCGACGAAGGCGACCATCGGGCGATCCGGGAGGTTCCGGGTGCGCCATGCCGCAGCAGCTTCCTCCGCGTCGCCGCCGATCTCGCCGATCAGCACGATGCCCTCGGTCTCAGGGTCCGCCTTGAACAGTTCAAGGATATCGATGAAGTTGCTGCCGGCGATCGGATCGCCCCCGATGCCCACGCACGTCGACTGGCCGATGCCGGCATCCGTCATTGCCTGGACGACCTCGTAGGTGAGCGTCCCGGACCGGCTGACCAGCCCGACGTTTCCCTCGCGGTGAATCGACCCGGGGATGATCCCGACCTTGGCCCGGCCGGGGGAGGTGAGGCCCGGGCAGTTGGGCCCGATCAGGCGCGCGCCGGCGGCCTCGACGACGGGGATGACCTTCAGCATGTCGAGGACCGGGATGTGCTCCGTGATGCACACGATCACCCGGATCCTCGCGCCGGCCGCCTCGAGGATCGCGTCAGGGGCGCCCGGAGCCGGCACGTAGATGACGCTGGTGTTGGCGCCGGTTGCGGCAACGGCGTCCGCCACTGTGTTGAAGACGGGCACGCTGCCCCCGAGTGCCGTCTGGCCGCCCTTTCCCGGGGAGGTGCCGGCGACGACCTTCGTGCCGTACGCCTGCATCTGCAGCGAGTGGAACGTCCCCTCGCGCCCGGTGATGCCCTGGACGACGAGCCGCGTCTCGCGATCGACAAGAATGCTCATCGTGCCGCCTCCGCGGTCGCGGCGATGGCGACCGCACGCTCCACGGCCTCGTCCAGGCTCGATGCCGTCTCGATGTCGCCACCTGCGTCCCGGAGGATCCCGGCGGCAATGTCCGCATTCGTGCCGACGATGCGTACGACCATGGGCACTGCACGTTCCTGAGCGGCGCGGGCCTCCACCAGGCCGCGTGCCACTTCGTCGCCGCGGGCGATGCCGCCGAAGATGTTGACGAGGATCGCCCGCACGTTCGGGTCGGTGAGGATCAGGCGCATCGCGGCGGCGACCTTGTCCGACCGCGCGCCCCCGCCGATGTCGAGGAAGTTCGCAGGCTCGCCACCGGCCCGCTTGACCAGGTCCATCGTGGTCATTGCCAGGCCGGCGCCGTTCACCATGCACCCGATCGAGCCGTCCAGGCGGATGAAGCTCAGCCCTTCCCGGCGCGCCTCGACGTCGACCGGGTCCTCCTCGTCCACGTCGCGCATCTGTTCCAGGTCCGGGTGGCGGGAGAGCGCCGAGTCGTCGATGGTGACCTTCGCGTCGATGCACTGGACGGACTCCGTCACCGTGCCGTCCGCGGCGCGATCGCGCACGACCGCCAGGGGGTTCACCTCGACCAGGTCGGCGTCGTTGTCGACCATCGTCCGGAACAGCCCGTGCGCGACCGCGACGGACTCACGCAGGTGATCGCCGAGCCCGAGCGCGAAGGCCAGCTGGCGCGCCTGGTAGTCGAGCAGGCCGAGGTGAGGGTGCGCGTGCAGCGTCCGGATGGCGCCGGGATCGGTCCGCGCGAGTTCCTCGATCTCCATCCCGCCCTGGGCTGAGCCCATGAGCAGGATCTTCCTCGCGGCCCGGTCGAGGATCGCGGCGAGGTACATCTCGCGGACGATGTCCGCCGCCGGTGCGACGAGGACGCGCCGCACCGTGATCCCCTTGATCTGCATGCCCAGGATGCGGCCCGCGACCTCGACTGCCTCGTCGGCCGATGCGGCAAGCTTCACGCCGCCGGCCTTGCCGCGTCCCCCGACGAGGACCTGGGCCTTGATCACCACCCGATCGGCGCCACCCGCAAGGTACGCCCCTGCCTGGGCGCGGGCCTCCTCCGCCGTGGCCGCCACCGACCAGGGCGGCACCGGAAGTCCCGCGCGCTGGAGCAGGGTCTTCGCGTGGAATTCCTGGAGCTTCATGGGACCACGGTGCCGGGCACGCGCTTCCTCACTCTCGAAGTGCCTGGACGCCACCGAGGCGTACCGATGAGGCGCTGCTCCTCGGCGCCGAGCGGCGTGGATCCCGGCCGGGAAGACGGTCGCCGGGGCAGACAGGATAGCGCAGCATCCGGCTAGAATGCGGGGGTGATCCGCGGCGATGCTCGCCCCAGCCAGGCCTCGTCCGCCTCATGAAGCAGCCCACCTGCCCATCATCGTCGGCTGGTCCCGAGTCCTGATGCGCCGTTACCTGTCACTCATGTTCGCCTACCAGGGCCGTACCGGCACCTGGGCCTGGCTGTTCCATCGCGTCAGCGGCGTCGCGATCTGGGCCTTCGTGGTGCTCCACGTCATCGACATCTACCTCGTGGGCGGCAACCCGAAGGCCTACGACGACCTCCTGTCCTTCTACGCCAGCCCGATCGGCCGCGTCCTCGAGACGGCGCTCGGTGCGGCGCTTCTCTACCACGCGCTGAACGGCCTGCGGATCATCATCATCGACCTGTGGCCGGCGATGACCGTGCACCACCGCAAGCTCTGGTGGGCGTCCTGGGTCATCTTCATCCTCGTCGGCGTGCCCGGGGCGCTGATCATCCTGCGGCCGTTGTGGAAGGGAGGCGCGTGATGCAGATCTCCCCGGTCTCCCGCGGTCGCTCCAGGCCGTCCCGCGGACGGGCAGAGGTCTGGATCTGGTACCTGATGCGGCTGACCGGCGTCGGGCTGTTCGTCCTGGCGCTGGCTCACTTCAGCATCGTGCACTTCATCTACGACCCGGCCCAGCAGACGGCGGAATGGATCGCCACGAACCGGTGGAACCAGCTGTTCTGGCGCGGCATGGACTGGGCCCTGTTGATGATGGTGCTGTTCCACGCGTTCCTCGGCGTCCGCACCGTCCTGCTCGACTACGTGCACGGCGCGCGTGCGAGGCTCGTGACCCTCTCCACGCTCTATCTCATGGCGATCGCGCTGTTCGTGATGGGCAGCGTGGTGGTCTTCACGCTTCCGGGCTCCGGGGCGCCGGTCCCATGACGTCCGAGGCGACGTACAGCCGCGAAATCCCGACGCTTGAGTTCGAGGCCGTGATCGTCGGTGCCGGTGGGGCGGGCCTGTGGGCCGCGCTCGAACTGGCGCGCTCGGGCGTCAGGACGGCCGTCCTCACCAAGCTGTACCCGACCCGCTCCCACACGGGTGCTGCGCAGGGCGGAGTCTGCGCCGCGCTCGGCAACCTCGAGGAGGACCACTGGGAGTGGCACATGTTCGACACCGTCAAGGGTGGCGACTATCTCGTCGACCAGGATTCGGCCGAGATCCTGGCGCGGGAGGCCATCGAGACGGTGATCGAGCTCGAGCACATGGGCCTGCCGTTCAACCGGACGCCCGATGGCAAGATCGACCAGCGACGGTTCGGGGGCCACACGCGGAACTACGGCGAGGCCGCCGTCCGGCGCGCCTGTTTCGCGGCCGATCGCACCGGCCACATGATCCTGCAGACGCTCTACCAGCAGTGCATCAAGCACGGCGTCCGTTTCTTCGACGAGTATCACGTCGTGGACCTGCTGATCGAGGGCGGGCTGACCCGTGGCGTCGTCGCGTACCGGATCGCGGACGGCGAGTTGCATGTCTTCCGCTCCGGCGCGGTCCTGCTGGCGACCGGGGGGTTCGGCCGCATGTTCCGCATCACGTCCAATGCCATGTCGCTGACCGGCGACGGCTGCGCCCTCGCCTACCGAAGAGGCGTGCCGCTGGAGGACATGGAGTTCTACCAGTTCCACCCGACCGGCATCTACGGCATCGGGATCCTGCTCTCCGAGGCCGCCCGGGGGGAAGGCGGCTACCTGCGCAACGATTCCGGCGAGCGGTTCATGCAGCGCTATGCGCCGACCCTGATGGATCTCGCCCCCCGGGACATGGTCAGCCGCGCGATCACCATGGAGATCCGGGAAGGGCGCGGAATCGGCGGCAAGGACTACGTCTACATGGACCTGACCCACCTGGGGAAGAAGGTCATCGACGAGAAACTGCCGGACATCACGGAGTTCTCGCGCGTCTACCAGGGGATCGAGCCGATCACCCAGCCGATCCCGATCACCCCGACAGCGCACTACGCGATGGGCGGCGTCCCCACCGACAACGATGCCCGGGTGGTCGTCGACGAGCAGAACACCGTGCTGCCCGGCTTGTACGCCGCCGGCGAGTGCGCCTGCGTGAGCGTCCACGGCGCGAACCGCCTCGGGACCAACTCGCTGATCGACATCCTCGTCTACGGGCGGCGCGCGGGCCGTTCGATGGCACAGGACGTCGCTGGGCAGGGCCTCCCGGACCTCCCGGAGGACGCCGCCGAGCCGGTCAGGGCGGAGATCGAGGCGCTGCGTGGTCGTGAGACGGGCGAGGACCCGCAACGCATCCGGACCGAGCTCGCGGACGTGATGATGGACGACTGCGGGGTCTTCCGGACGGACGAGTCGTTGAAGCGGGCGCTCGTGAAGGTCCGCGGACTGAAGGCGCGCTACACGAAGGTGCGCATCCAGGACCGCGGGACGCTCTTCAACACGGACCTGCTCGAGACGCGCGAGCTGGGCTATCTGCTCGACTGCGCGGAGACGACCGCCGTGGCCGCCCTCGCCCGCACGGAGAGCAGGGGAGCGCACTCCCGCGAGGACTTCCCGGCGCGCGACGACGGCGAGTGGCTCAAGCATTCCCTCGCGTATCGCAGCGACGGGGGCCCGGAGCTCCGGTACAAGCCCGTCAGCATCACCCGCTTCCAGCCGAAGCCCCGCGTGTACTGAGGCCGGCACGATGCAGGTCGACTTGCGCATCCTCCGCTACGACCCCCAGCGCGACAAGAAGCCGCACTGGGAGCACTACACCGTCGAGTCGGGCCCGATGGGCCGGGTGCTCGACCTGCTGACGACGGTCAAGGCGAACCAGGACGGGACGCTGACCTTCCGGCGCAGCTGCGCACACGGCGTCTGCGGGTCGGACGCGATGCTGATCAACGGGCGCAACCGGCTCGCCTGCAAGATCCGGGTCGACCAGCTGGGCAGGAAGATCTCGGTCGCACCGCTTCCCGGCTTCGATGTCGTCCGTGACCTCGTCGTGGACATGGAGGACTTCTTCGCGAAGTACCGCAGCGTGCTGCCCTTCCAGATCGACGAGGGCCAGATGCCGACGCGGGAACGGCTGCAGTCCGCGGAGGATCGTGCCCGCTACGACGACACGACCAAGTGCATCCTGTGCGCCGCGTGCACCTCCTCCTGCCCGTCGTTCTGGGCACAGGAGAACTACGTCGGGCCGGCGGCGATCGTCCAGGCGCATCGATTCATCTTCGACACGCGGGACCAGGGGGCCGACGAGCGCCTGGAGATTCTCGCCGACGCGGATGGCGTCTGGCGCTGCCGGACGATCTTCAACTGCACCGACGCCTGCCCACGCGGCATCAACATCACGCGCGCGATCCTCGAGGTCTCGTCGGCGATCGTGGAGCGCGGCACCTGAGCCGGGCCGACCCCGGAGGCTCGCAGGTGGAGTCCCCGCGCGTCGAGCGCCTGCTCATCCGTACCGACGGCGCGGCGCGCGGCAATCCCGGCCCGGCATCGGCCGGCGCCGTGCTCATCGACGCGTCAATGCCGGGGGCGGGCGACCCGGATGCACGCCCGATTTCCGTCATTGCCCGGGCGCTCGGAATCCGCACCAACAACGTCGCCGAGTATGCCGCGCTCGTCCTCGCGCTCCGGGAGGCCGTGAGCATGGGAGCCCGCGAGGTGGACCTGCACCTGGATTCCCAGTTGATCGTCCAGCAGCTCAACGGGAAGTGGCGGGTCAAGGACGAGAAGCTGAAGGGGCTGTTCGAGGAGGCCCGCCGACATCTCGCCGGTTTCCGGCGCTGGTCGGCGATCCACGAGCCGCGTGCGCACAACCGGGCCGCCGACGCGCTGGCGAACCTTGCGCTCGACGATCCCGCCGCCGCCGCGGCGCGGGAGCGGGAGGTCCGCGAGCGATGGCTGCGCGAATCGACGGCGCCACCGCGCGCCGTGGGCGAGGGCACATCTCCTGCGCCCGCACCAGTCCGGGGCGAGGCAACGCCGGCGACCGCACCTGCCCCCAGTTCGCGGGCACGTTCCAGGCGAACGGCGGCGAGCGCGGCAATAGTGCGATCCCGGGCCGCCTGGATCTGCGCGACATGCGGGGTCCAGTACCCGCTGTCCGACGAGCCCCCGGCGGACTGCCCGATCTGCGAGGACGAGCGCCAGTACGTGCCGGACGGCGGGCAACGCTGGACGACGATGGCGGACCTGGTCGCGGTGGGTCATCGCAATCTCGTCGTCGACGAGGAGCCGGACCTCGTGAGCATCGGCACCGAACCGGAGTTCGCGATCGGCCAACGCGCGCTGCTGGTACGAACGCCGGCCGGCAACGTCCTCTGGGACTGCATCTCCCTCCTGGACGAGGAGACGGTGACGAGCGTGCGCGACCTTGGCGGCCTGGCGGCGATCGCCATCTCGCACCCGCACTTCTACGGCGCGATGACGGCGTGGAGCGCCGCGTTCGGCAACTGCCCCGTGTACATCCACGCGTCGGACCGGGAGTGGGTGCAGTACCCGGGGCCCGGGCTCGAGTTCTGGGATGGTGCCACGCTGGAGATCCTCCACGCGGTCACGCTGGTCAACACGGGCGGCCACTTTCCCGGGGCCACCGTCCTCCACTGGGCAGCCGGCGCGGAGGGGCGAGGGGCGCTGCTGACGGGCGACTCGATCACCGTGGTGCCCGACACGCGATGGGTCAGCTTCATGTACAGCTACCCGAACCTCATTCCGCTGGCCGACGCAGACGTGCGGACCATCCTCGAACGGGTGCAGCCGTTCCGCTACGACCGGATCTACAGCCTCCGGCGGGGCCGCGTCACGGCGAGCGACGGGCCCGGCGCGCTCGAGCGGTCGGCGGAGCGATACCTGGCCCACCGGTAGGCGGCCACGGGACGCCTGCGCCCCCGGCGAGCCGCTCGATCCATCGCGCCGTCCGGCGCCCTACAATCGACCGGGCCAGCGAGGCAGCCGGACGGTCGCGTGCCGGGCGGGGCAACCCGCCCCGGTGCGAGGAAAGTCCGAGCTCCGCGACGCAGGGTAGCGGGTAACACCCGTCCGCCGTGAGGCGCGGACCAGCGCCACAGTGACGAACCGGCAGTCCGGCGCGAGCCGGCCGGGCCGGGTGAAACGGGCAAGCTCTACCTGGAGCAAGGCCAAATAGGAGGGCTGGCGCGTGGCGCTTCGGCGTCGCGCGCCGGGGGTGCGTCGCCCCGCCCTCGGGTCGGCCGCTCGAGACGCCGGGCAACCGGCGCCCCAGATGGATGACCGTCACCGCCGCGCGAGCGGCGGCACAGAACTCGGCTTACAGGCTGCCTCGCTGGCGCCTCACCCGATTCCACGCACGAATCAGCCCGGAGGCGGCCTGGCGTCGAGGGGCTGCACTCAGTTCTGCACACGTTTGGGGCCTTCGACGCCCGCCTCGTCAGCACGCCGACCCCGCGCCCCGCGCCGCGCCGACGACGCCCTCCTCGTACGCCGCGAGCAGGTCGAACAGCTCGGTCGCGGCGTACTGGCGGTCGTAGGTCCCCGCGCTCAGCTGGCGGATGACGCCGGCCTCGGCCAGTGCCTTGAGCGCGGCGAGCGTCTGCTGCTGGCTGACGCCGATCGCCGCGCGGGCGGTCGGCGCCGAGAGCACGGGCAGCGCGGGCAGCAGGGCGATGAGCTTGCTCGCCGCGGATCCCGCCCTCGGGCGGCCGGCGCGCTCGCGCCACTCGCCCTGGAGCGAGGCCACGTGGTCGGCGAGCTCGATCGACATGAGGGCCGCCCTGGAGGCGGCGCCCGCGAACGAGGCGATCCATTCGCCGACGCGCCCCTCCCGGAACGCGACCAGCCCCTCGACGTAGGCGGCGGGGCGGGCCGCCAGGACGATGCTGACCGGCGG
Source organism: uncultured Chloroflexia bacterium (assembly GCA_963816905.1). Taxonomy (GTDB): domain Bacteria; phylum Chloroflexota; class Limnocylindria; order Limnocylindrales; family CSP1-4; genus JAFMJV01. The sequence continues at coordinate 82,199 of CAWFMQ010000004.1, forward strand.
GACGAAGCGGGCGGCGACGCCCCGGCGCCGCAGAAGGACGTGCACGAGCGCCCGGCCCACGCGGCCGTTGCCGTCGACGAACGGGTGGACGGTCTCGAACTGCGCGTGGGCGACCGCCGCCTGGGGCACCGCGGGCAGGTCCTCGCGGGCGATGAACGCGACGAGGTCCTCGAGCAGCGGGAGGACGAGGTCCTCCGGCGGCGGCACGAAGGCGGCGTCGGACGGGTTCCCGAGCCGGCCGCCGATCCAGTTCTGCTGCTCGCGCACGCGGCCGGGCCGCGCCCGCTCGTCCCCCGCCATGAGCACCGCGTGGATCGCCAGCAGGTCGTCCACCGTGACGGGTGCCTCGCGGTCGCCGATCGCGATCGCCTCCTCCATCGCGGACACGTTCGCGGCGACGGTCCTGGCGCTGCCCCGGGCCGCCCGGGGGTCGACGAGCGCACGGGCGAGATTGAGCGAGGAGACGTCGTAGCCCTCGATCCGGGACGACGCCACGGCCTCCGACCGCAGGAGCAGCGGCCCGATCGCCTCCAGGCCGCCCACCGACGCCCGCTCGTTCAGCGCCTGGATCGCCGCCTCGGCGTCCGCCGAGAGGTCGGCGACCTCGAACGGGACGGCGGGGTTGAGCCCCGCGATCTCGTCGGGGACGAAGGCCCGGTAGCGGAACGAGGCGCGCGCCCGGCGCCCACCCATCGCGCCTGGGTCTCCCTCCCACGTCCGCTCGATGGTCCTCGGCACGCGGCCTCCGGCTGCAACCCTTCAATATCGACACGAGAATGAAGGGATGGGACCAGACTGACCCACTAATCCTTCAATGTCAACCGAGGATCCAAGGGAAGAGAGCGCAGAGGGTCGAGTTCGCTCCGCGGAGGAGTACCTGGCCGTGATGCACCCTGACCGGCCGACATGGCGGACCCTGGCCGACGTCGTCCTGCCGCGACTGGCCGCGTTCCTGACCTCGCCGGGGCTGCGGTAAGACTCGAGGTTCTCTTACCGGAACTTCGGGTCGGCCGGATCAATCACGCCGAACGAGGTTCTTCGCGGGATCTCAGACCGCCGCCTCGGCGGCCGCCGGCTGGCGCCCGAGGGCGGCGTCGATCCGCCCGGCCGCAGCCTTGGCGCGCTTGGGGTCCAGGTGGGCGTAGACCTTGAGCGTGGTCGAGTAGTCGGCGTGGCCGAGCACCTTCGAGATGACGGCGAGCTCCTCGCCGGCCGTGAGGAGCAGCGTGGCGCAGGCGTGGCGGAGGTCGTGGATCCGGATGGGCCGCACGCCGGCGTCCTTGGAGGCGTCCGCGAACGCGCACCAGAGCGCCCAGGCGGAGGGGGAGGTGCCCCGACTGGTCGTGAAGACGAGGTCGTCCGCGTTCGACCACCGGGCGCCGGCGCGGAGCCGGTCGGCGGCCTGCCGCTTCCGCTGCGCCCGGTCACCGTAGAGGTCGAGGAAGGCGTCCTCGAGGTTCGGCTCTTCGACCACGAGGCTCCCGAGGCGGTGCCGTGCCAGCACCGCGACGACCGGGTCGATCGGGCCCGAGAGCGTCGCGGCCAGCCGCCTGCCTTCGAGCCCGGGGTCCTGGAGCCCCGGGATGGCGAGGATCTCGGCGGCGTCGACGTCCTCGGCGAACCACACCTCGATGCGCTGGCGCGCGCGCCCGCGCAGCTCGTCGACGGTTCCCTGGGCCACGATCCGCCCGGCCCGGAGGACGGCGACGCGGTCGGCCGCCCGCTGCACCTCGCTGAGGACGTGCGAGGAGAGGAAGACTGTGGCCCCCGCGGCACGCGCCTCGGCGACCATGGCCAGGAACTCGTGCTGCATAAGCGGATCGAGCCCGCTCGTCGGCTCGTCGAGGATCAGCAGCTCCGGTCGCGGCACGAACGCCAGGAGCACGGCGACCTTGCGGCGGTTGCCCGAGGAGAGGTCGCGGGTCGGCCGGTCGAGATCGATCTGCAGGCGGGCGGCGATCGAGTCCACCAAGGCCCCGTCAAGTCCGCCCCGGAGGCGGCCGACCGATCTGACCAGCTGCCGCGACGTCATCCGCTCGGGTAGGCGCAGCTCGCCTGGCACATACCCGATCCGACGGCGGACACCAACGCCGTCACGACGCGGGGCCCGCCCGAGAACCTCGATCGAGCCGCTCGTCGGCCGGATCAGGTCGAGCAGGCACCGGATCGTGGTGCTCTTGCCGGCGCCGTTGGGCCGAACGAACCCGAAGACTTCCCCAGGTCGGACCTCGAGGTCGATACCGCGCACCGCCTCGACGGCGCCGAAGTGCTTGACCAGGCCCGTGACGCGGATCGCGGCGCCCGCGGGCAGGGAAGCACCGAGCGTCCGCGCGGCCAACGCCTCGCTCATTCGGCTTGGGCGACCCACGCGATCGCGGCGTCCCGGTCGGCAATACCGAAGTGCTTGAACTTGCCGGGACCATCCAGCCGAAGGCCGTCGACAGGTGGGCGACCCAACCGAGATCACTGACGACCGCCGTCCGCTGCCAGGCCCTGGCGTGGGAGACGAGGCCGGCGTCCTCCTTCATCGCCCCGGGCGAGTAGCCCGTGAAGCGGTCGCCGAGCACGAGGACGAGCCGCACTCCGCCTCCCGCCGCGTCGGGCGGACGTCTATTCCACGGCCCGGATCGGAGCCGCCGCCGCTCTCACGATCGTCCCGGTCGTGCTCCTCGTCCTCGACGTGGCGTCCCTGACCACCCACGTCTCGCCTGGAATCCTCCCGCCCCTTCTGGGCGCGATCCTCGCCCTCCTCGGGCTCGAGGCCTCCGCCGTGTGGAGGAACGTGAAGTGACCGCGATCACTGCCCTCCTGACGAACAAGGCGTACGGCTACCCGACGCGGGGCGCCGGCGGCGCCGGAAGCCGACGATCCTCGCCTGCCTCCACCAGACCGCCAACGCCCACGCCACTGCGCTCCAGGAAGCGCGACGACGCCAACCGGGCGGGCTCCCCGGGGCCGTCGGCCACGGCGTACGTCGGCCGCGACGGCACGGTCGTCGGCGCCGTCGACCCGGCCAAGTACGCGGCCTGGAGCCAGGGTGACGTCGCGCACCCCAACACGAAGCTCTCGACGATCGCCGCGGCCCTCGCCTCGGGCGTGAACATGAACGAGTGGGTCCACGAGTCGATCGAGTGCTCGGGCGCGGGCACCGAGCCCCTCACCGACGCCCAGTTCGAGAGCGTCGCCGACCTGGTCGCTGCGGCATCGCGGGCGCTGGGCCTGCCGGTCAACCGCAGCACCGTCGTCGTCCATGCCGACATCAACAGCGTGAGCCGCCGCAGCGACCCCCGGCCGCCAGCCACCCGCGAGGCCAGGGTCAAGCGCGTCATCGACCGGGCGAACGCCAACCTGCGGCCGCCGATCACGACGGTCACGGTGAAATCGGGCGACAGTCTCAGCGCCATCGCCTCCTCACACGGACTGACGCTCGCGGCCCTCCTGGCCTTTCCCGAGAACGCGAAGTACCACGCCAACCCGGGGCTCATCCACCCGGGCGACATCGTCCGCGTGAAGTGACGGGAGGAGCGATGGACACCGAGCAGGGCACGATCTGGGGCCGCGAGCCGGCGATGGTGCTCGCCCTCGTCCAGGCTGGATCGCCTCGTCGTAGCATTCGGCCTCAACCTCGCACCCGACCAGATCGGCGCGCTCGTCGCCGTCACGGCGGTCATCCTCGGCCTCATCACGCGCTGCAGGGTGAGCCCTGCGTGACCCACTCACTATGAGAGACGGCTATCGCGCCCATACCCCGGGTCGTGTCCCCAGACTTGGTGTAATAGCGGGGCCGTGAGCGAGTACGGCCACCGCGTCATCCTCGCGTCGTTGGAGTTGCAACCGACGACACGACGGGACACCACGATGGCCGACGACAGGATGGCCGTGCTCGGCACGGTCCGCAAGGCGATCACGGACGGCGACGTCTCCTCGCGTCGGTCGGCGCCGCCACGGGCCTGCCCCTCAAACACGGCGGCACGGGGCCACGGGAACGCCTCTTTCTGCACACGTATCTGCACTCATTCGCGTTAGCAGGCGGTGGAATCAAGAGACGCCGGCACGCGGGGTGGACGGGGTTCACCCACGCTCAAACGGGCGTCTGGACTCAACTCGGCTTACAGGCTGCCTCGCTGGCTCGCCGTACCGCCGGGAGTCGCGGGTCCGGCATGCGTCGGACGGTGGCAGATACGCCCATTGCACGATCGCCGCGGATAGGCCTAGTACCAGTCGGCTATGGCGGCGCCGCGGGCAGGACTGTAGGCTCAACGATCTGTCGGGGCAGGTTCGCCCGCCCGCCCACGCCGCTGCCCACGGTAAGGACCCGTGTCCCTCGTCCGCCCGAAGCCATCACTCACAGTAGAGCCGTTTCGCCGGCCCAGCGCCCCGCCGCTGGTTGCAGCGGTGCCCGAAGATGGTGGCCGCCTGCGACGCTGCACCTTCCGGTACCTCGCCCCGGGTGAGGCCCGCATGAGCCCCGCCGGCGCGTCGGGTTACCAGGTCGCCTGTCTCTACCCCGAACGCGAGAACCCGCTTCCGCTGGGCGACATGACCAGCGCCCGTGCGATCTGCGGCGCATGCGCCGCGACCGGGATCTTCCGCGCCGACGAGGACTGAGCGGGACCGGAACCCCGGGTCGAACGCCCCGCCAACCCTTCGATCCTCACGCACCTGCCCGCCCGGTGGTCGGCAGCGCCGTCCCAACCCCGGTGATCTTCGGCACGCGGTCGAAATCGTCCGCCGGATGCGCTGAAAGTGGATCCCAAGGCTTGACGTGGGGCGATTGCTCGCTACGATTAGCAGTGAAGTGGGGAGAATTCCCACGTAGCGGTGAGGGGCGGGGATGAGTCCGCGTTCGAAGGCCAGGTCGGCCGGCGTCGTGGGTCCGCCCTCCCTCCACCAGGCAAGGGCTCGCATCCGCAGGGCGGTCGGGCTCCGAGCGATCGAGGCGAGTGAGGGACCGTGTTCATCGGCGAATACCACCACACGGTGGACGAGAAGGGACGGATCGCCATACCCGTTCGCTTTCGTGCCGAGCTCGTCGGAGGCGGATTCGTGAGCAAGTGGATGAGCGGCTGCCTCGCCGTCCATACACGCGCAGCGTTCGAGGCGCTGGCGACGAAGGTGCAGTTGCTCGACGTGTTCGACGAGGCCACCGAGGAGGTCAAGCTGGCCATCTTCGGCGCCGCCTTCGAGATCGACCTCGACAGCCAGGGCCGGTTCGTGATCCCTCCGCCGCTGCGGGCGCACGCCGGATTGGAGGGGGAGGGGACTGCCGTCGTGGTCGGGACGATCGACCGCTTCCAGTTGTGGTCGCCCGGTCGTTGGGCCGAGTTCAGCAAGAAGATGAGCCAGCCCGGGGCGTTTGCGCCGTTCAAGGGCCTGGGCATCAGATGAGCCCCCGGGATTGGGGGGAACCGCTGCCGAGCGGTCGTCGGACGTGGAGGATTGGCACCTGCCGGTGATGGTGGAGGAGGTCATGACGGCACTTTCACCTTCGCCGGGGAGCCTCCATGTCGACGCCACGTTCGGTGGCGGCGGGCACGCCCTCCGGATCCTGGGGGCCGCCACACCCGGCGGCCGGCTGCTCGGCATCGACGCCGACCCGGTCGCCGTCGCCCGGGGTCGCCAGCGCCTGGCGAGCTTCGGTGATCGGGCGGTGCTGCGCCAGGCGAACTTCGAGGAGATCGGGACCGTCGCTGCCGACGCCGGATTCGAGCGCGTCGACGGCGTGCTGTTCGACCTGGGCCTCAGTTCCAACCAGCTGGCCGACGAGGCCCGTTCATTCAGCTTCCGTGCGACCGGACCGCTCGACATGCGCTTCGACCAGACGCGCGGCGTCCCGGCGAGCCACCTGCTCGCCACGCTGGACGAGGCCGCGCTGGCGAGCCTCTTCCGCCGCTATGGCGAGGAACCTTACTCCGGTCGGATCGCCCGCGCCATCGTTGCCGCACGAACGATCGAGCCGATTCGCACGGGAGTGCAGCTCGCCGAGATCGTCGAGCGCGTCGCGCCGTCGGGCCGGCCCGGCCGGCGGCGCATCCACCCGGCGACGCGGGTCTTCCAGGCGCTCCGCATCGCGGTCAACCGCGAACTCGACGTCCTGCCGACCGCCCTCGCATCCGTGATCGGCCTCCTGCGAACCGACGGGCGCCTGGTCGTGATCAGCTATCACTCGCTCGAGGACCGCATCGTCAAGCGCTTCATCGCCGCCGAGCGGCGCGGATGCGTCTGCCCGCCGGAGTTGCCCGTCTGTGTCTGCGGACGATCGCCGACGCTTGCCCCGGTCGGTCACCAGCCCCAGGTTCCGAGCCCCGCGGAAGTGGCGCAGAACCCGCGTGCTCGCAGCGCGAAGCTCCGCGTCGCCAGGAGGCTCGCCGCATGAGCCGGGGCCACGACGCCTCGCGGCGCCGGAATTACCGCCGCCGGCAGAGCGAGCTTCGCGACAGGAGCCCGCAGCCCGTTCCCGATCTCGACGCACCCCCGGCCTGGCAGCGCGGCCCGGCATGGGACGATCGTGCCGCCGCCATCCGGTTTCGCAGCGCGGCGCCGACCGACGGCCGCCGGCGTCCGGGTGGGACCGGCCCAACCCTGGGAACGGCCCGCTGATGGCCGTCTACCAGGGCGCCCGGACCCACGGCACTGCCCTACCCACCGGAGCGCGTGCTGTCGTGGCGCGGCGACACGCCCGGATCCCCGAGCGCGCCCGCCGCCGCGGCCGCCCGGTCATCATCGTGCTGGCCGTCATCGTCGTCGTGCTGTTCTTCGGCCTGCTGTACCTGACGCAGACCCTCCAGGCGGCCGTCACCAGCTACCAGATCAGCAACATCCTGCTCGAGCGCCAGACCCTGCAACAGGAACTGCAGTCGCAGCAGGGCGACGTCGCACAGTGGGGCTCGGAGCCGCAGGTCCTCGGTTGGGCCGGGCAGGAAGGTCTCCTCCGACTCGGCAACAAACTCCGTCTTCCCGCGCGGTAGTCCGCCATGTTCGGCCGGACAGATCGCCGCCTGCGCATCGTCGTGATGCTGCTGGTATTCATCGGCATCGGCGTCACCGCTGCGGCGCGGCTCGGCTACTGGCAGGTCGTCCGCGGGCCCGAACTGCAGCAGCAGACCCTCGCCCAACTCGAGCAGCCGATCCAGCAGCCGGCCGTTCGCGGCAGCATCCTCGATCGAAACGGCGTGGTCCTCGCGACGACGGCGTTCCGGGACACGCTCTCCGCCTATCCCGAGTACATGTCGGAGAGCGACCAGGCGGTCGTCCTTTCCACGCTGACCACGATCCTCGGGCTCGACGCCGCGGGACAGGGGGACCTCCAGGCCAAGCTGAAGTCGGACGCCCCGTACGTCGTCATCGATCGAGAGCTGACCGACGAACAGGACCAGGCGGTCCGCGCGGCCATGACGGCGAGCCAGGCCGGCAAGACCAACTCCCTCGGCGATCTCGTGCTCGAGCCCCACGCGGTGCGCATCTATCCCGATCCGGGCGGCGCGCCCGGCACCACGCTCGCGAGCCAGTTGCTCGGGTTCGTGACCGCGGACGGTGCCGGCCGATACGGCATCGAACAGCAGTACAACACCGTCCTCGCCGGCAGGCCCAGGAAGGTCGCCGTGCTCCACGATGCGGCGGGTCGCCCGCTCGAGAGCACGGCGGAGGTGCTCGACCCGGGAATGGACGGCCAGTCGATTCGCCTGACGATCGACGCGAGCCTGCAGCTCCAGCTGGAGAAGGAGCTCTACGCGGCGTGGGTCGCCGACGGGTCGAAGGGCGTCAGCGCGGTCATCATGGATCCGGGGAGCGGCGAGATCCTGGCGTGGGCATCCGTCCCCGGGTACGACGCGAACAACTATGCGCAGGTCGCGACGAGCACTCCGACGCTGCTGCAGGACCCGATCGTCAGCCAGGTCTACGAGCCGGGTTCGGTGATGAAGATGTTCACCGCCGCCGCGGCGCTCGGAGCGAAGGTCGTGACGCCGACGACCATCGTCAAGGATGCCTGGTCGATGACCTTCGGCGGCCAGACGATCCACAACTCGGACCGCAGTTCGATGGGCAAGATCCGGTTCATGGACGCCATCGCCTACTCGCGAAACCTGGCGGTGGCCGGCGTCGCGATGCGGCTCGGTCCCAGCGTGGCTGCGGCCTCCGCGAAGCTGTACGCGACCTGGCAGCAACTCGGCATCGGCAAGCCGACCGGCATCGACGTGAGCGGCGAAGCGTCGGGCATCGCCGCCGATCCGTCGGTCCACCCCTGGCAGCCGATCGACCTCGCCAACCGGGCCTTCGGGCAGGGCGTCGCGGTCACGCCGGTCCAGCTGGCGGTCGCCTACGCGGCCATGTCGAACGGCGGGTTGCGCGTGCAGCCGCACTTCCTGCTGGCGATCGGCGGAAGCAACCAGCCAAGCGCGCCGCCACAGCGCGTCATCGGCGCCGGACTCGCGGGCCAGCTGCAGGGGCTGGAGCATCACGTCACGGCCAGCGTGCCCTGGTATGCGGCGGGCAGCCTGATCCACGGCTACAACGTGGGCGGAAAGACCGGGACCGCGCAGGTCTGGGACGCCGCGAAGGGAAGCTACAGCTACAACCTGTTCAACTTCACGTTCTGCGGGTACGTGGGCACGTCGGCACCGGGAGCAGTGATCGTCGTCCACCTCGGGGAGACCACGCCGAAGGCTGTCCGGCCGGGCGATCTCGAGCTCCCGATCACTTCCTACCAGCTCTTCCGCCGCATCGCGATGGACACCGTCTCTGCGCTGGGCATCGCCCCATCATCCGATCCGAATGCCGGCATGCCGGAACCCGGCAGCAAGGCGGAGCAGCAGCTCTACCCCGCGCTGTGGAAGAAGCACACCTCGGCGGGCGGCGGCGCTGCTGCTGCCCCCGGTGTCACGCCGCCCGACGGCGCGCCGGGCGCGTCCGGCCAGCCGACGAATCCGGGTCCCTCGCCCCTGCCCGGTCGATAGGGCCGCCTGATGCGAGAATGCCCGACGATCGTGACTGACGGGCCGAGCCATCCGCTGTTCCATGGCGAGCCCGCCTTCGATGGCCCGGGCCTGGCAGCTGCCACCGGGGGTCGGCTCCTGCGGCGCGGCAGCCTGCCCATCCGCGGCGGTGCGGTGGACTCGCGGCGCGTCGGGGCCGGCAACGCGTTCTTCGCCCTGCCCGGCGAGCGGACCGACGGCCAGCACTTTCTCCCCGAAGCCGTCGCCGCCGGCGCCGCAGCGCTCGTCGTGCGCGACGCGCCGGCCGATTCCGACCTGGATGCGCTCGCCGGGGACGGGCGCATCAGCGTGATCGTCGTGGAAGACGGCGAGCGGGCACTTGCCGCGGCTGCGACCGCGTGGCGCGATCGCTTCGATCCGGTCGTCGTCGGCGTCACCGGATCGCTTGCCAAGACGTCCACCAAGGAGCAGATCGCGGCGGCACTGTCCGAGCGGTGGACGGTGCTCAGGAACGAAGGAAACGAGAACAACGAGATCGGCGTGCCGGTGACGCTCCTGCGCCTGGGTCCGAACGACGAGGCGGCGGTCCTCGAGATGGGCATGTACGTGGCCGGCGACATCGCGCTGCTCTGTCGGCTGGCACGCCCGTCCATCGGCGTCGTGACCGCGGTCCGGCCGACGCACCTGAGCCGGGCGGGCACGCTGGAGGCAATCGAACGAGGCAAGCGCGAACTGGTGGAGGCGCTGCCCGCGTCGGGTACGGCGATCCTGAACGCCGACGACCCGATCGTCGACCGGATGCGCGCGCACACGCCGGCAAGGGTCCTCGGCTACGGCTTCGGAGCCGCCGCGGACGTGGCGAGCGGAGGCGATCGAATCGCTCGGCGAGGCAGGCATGCGGTTCCGCCTGCGGCTGCCGGGCGGGGACGCGGGTCGCGGCTCGCACACCGGCCCTCGGCCGGCACAGCGCGCACAACGCGCTGGCCGCGGCGGCCGTGGCGTACGCGATGGGCATCGACGCCGACGTCGATCGTCCGGGGACTCGGTCGGCCGTGGCAGGCTCCGCACCGTACGCACCTGGTCCACGCCGGCGACTGGCGCATCCTCGACGACAGCTACAACGCCGTCCCCGGATTCCATGGCCGCCGCCCTCGACCTGCTGGCGACCCTGCCGGGACGCCGCGTGGCCGTCCTCGGCGAGATGCTCGAGCTCGGCGAGCGGATCTGACGCGGCCCACCACTCGGTCGGCCGCCGTCGCCGCAGGACTGGTCGACCGCCTCGTCGTCGTCGGCGAGGGCGCCCGACAGATCGCGGCGGGAGCGGCGGCGGCCGGCATGTCCGCCGGGTCGGGTCGACGCTGGTGCCCGATCGGGACGCGGCCGTGCCACTGCTGCTGCGCGACCTGCAGCCGGGTGATGCCGTCCTCGTGAAGGCGTCTCGCGGCGCGGCGCTCGACCAGGTCGTGGACGCGCTGCGTCCGTGCGGCGGGAGCCGCCGGGGCGTGCGCGCATGAGCGGCAACGAGACGATCGTCCAGGGAATCCTGGTCACGTTCGCGCTCGTGGTGATCCTGATGCCGCCGTTCATCCGGCTGCTGCGCCGGTTCGGGATGGGCAAGCGGATCCGCATCGAGGGCCCGCAGAGCCACTACGACGAAGGAAGGCACGCCGAGCATGGGCGGCCTGCTGATCATCCTGGTGGTCGGCGGCGTCGCCGCTCGTGATGCAGGCCCTGACGGGCCACTTCTTCGACGCCTCGACATTCGCGCCGCTCGCCACGCTCGCGCTCGTCGGCGGGCTCGGCACCGCCGACGACTGGCTGAACGCCCGCACCGGCGACGGCATTCGCGGCCGCCAGAAGCTGCTCTGGCAGACGGTCGTGGCGCTCGCCGCCGCCTGGCAGATCCAGAAGACCTACGACATCAACGCGCGTCGCGGTGCCGTTCTTCGGCGATGTCGGCGTCGCCCGCCTGGCTCTTCGTCTGTTTCGCGGCATTCGCGATCGTCGCGATGAGCAACGGCGTCAACGTCACCGACGGGCTCGACGGCCTGGCCGGCGGGACGCTGATCTTCGCCTTCGTCGGCTACCTGATCATCGCCGCGCTGCAGACGACCGCGCCGACCCAGCCGAACCTGGCCGCCCTGTGCGCACTGATCGTCGGTGCGCTGCTCGGCTTCCTGTGGTTCAACGTCCACCCGGCGCAGATCTTCATGGGCGACTGCCGGATCGCTGTCGCTCGGTGCGACGCTGGCCGTGACCGCGCTGATCACCGGCCAGATCCTGCTGCTGCCGCTCATCGGGATCGTGTTCGTGGTCGAGGTCGGCTCCGACCTGCTCCAGATCGCGTACTTCAAGCTCACCGGCGGCAAGCGGATCTTCCGGATGGCGCCGCTCCACCACCATTTCGAGCTGTGGGGCTGGCACGAGGAGAAGATCACGATGCGCTTCTGGATCGTCGGCGTCCTCTCGGCGATGGTCGGCGTGGTGTTCTTCCTCGGGACGCGGCGGGACCCACGTGCCGGCGTGAGATGGCCGCCGGCCGCCCGATGCCCGACCGCCGAGCCGATCGACCTGGGACGGCCTCGACCTCGACTCCTTCGCGGGTCGCGCCGGTCACCGTGCTCGGACTCGCGCGCAGCGGCGATCGCGCTGCTGCCGGTTCCTCGCCGACCGGGGCGCCGTCGTCACCGTCTACGACGCACGGCTCCGCCGACCAGCTTGCCGACGCGCTGGCGTCGCTCGACGGGCGAGCCGGTCCGCCCGCTGCTCGGCCCGGAAGTCGATCCCGCGGACGCGCTCGCCGGCGCAGGCGCTGATCTGCACGTCGCCGTCGATCAGCAGCCACTTCCCGACGACCGAGCCACGCCTCCGCGCGGCGCTGGCGGAGGTCGAGGCCGACGGCCGTCGTCCCGGTGGTCAGCGAGGTCGACCTGTTCCTGCGGCTCTGCCCGGCGCCGGTGGTCGGCGTGACCGGGACGAAGGGCAAGACCACCACGAGTTCGCTGACGGCGGCCGTGCTCGGGTGCCGGCGGCGAACCGACGCTGCTCGGCGGCAACATCGGCACGCCGCTCGTGGAGCGGCTGCCCGAGCTGACGCCGACGCCACCGAGTCGTGCTGGAGCTCTCGGAGCTGCAGCTGCCGACGCTGTCGCGCGGGACGCTGGTCGCGACCTACACGCACGTGACCGCCGACCACCTGGACCGCCACGGCATCGCTCGACGCGTACCGGACGGTGAAGCGGCGGCTCGCGGAGCTGGTCCCGGGCGACGGGGCGCTGGTCCTCAACGACGAGGACCCGGTCGTCGGCGCGTACGCCGCCCCGCGCGGCGCGCAGGTGGTCCGCTACCGGCGGTCGGCGCCGCTCCCCGGAGGGGTCGGCACGGACGGCGGCTGGGTCGTGGCGTCGAGCGTGGCGCGCCTCGCGACCGCCGGTGGCGGCACGGCCATGGCCGGGCCGGCGGGCCGGATCCTGCCGCTCGACGAGATCCGGTTGCTCGGCGCCCACAACGTGAGCAACGTGCTGGCGGCCGTGGCCGTGGGGCTGCTCTTCGGGGTCGCGCCGGACGCGATCCGTCGCGCGGTCGCGGAGTTCCGCGGCGTCGAGCATCGGCTGGAGCCGGTGGCGGTCCTGGACGGCGTGCGCTTCGTCAACGACTCGCAGGGCACGCAGCCGGATGCGGTGATCGCCGGTTTGCAGAGCCTGCCCGCACCGGTCGTGCTCATTGCCGGCGGCCGTCCGAAGGGCGTGCCGATCGACGAGCTGGCCGCGCGTCGCCGCGGAACGCGTCGCGGCGGCCGTGCTGATCGGTGAGAGCGGACCGGCACTGTCGGATGCTTTCGGGGCGGCGGGCCTCGCGTGGCGGAGAGTCGGCGCCGACGCTCGAAGCCGCCGTCGACCGGGCGGACGCGATCGGTCGGCAGCTGCTGGCCGGAGGCGCACCGTCGCCCGCGACCGTCCTCCTGAGCCCAGCGGCAACGAGCTTTGACATGTTCGTCGACTACGCGGCCCGCGGACGGGCGTTCAAGGCGGCGGTCGCAGACCTCGCCGACAGGCGCGCGGCCGCATCGGAAACAGCTCCATCGGGAGCGGCGACCGGTGAGGGCTCCCGAGCATGACTGAATCCATCCGCCCGGTTCGGGTCACGATGCAGCCACCCGGCAGTGGTCGCACGGCCCTCGGCCGGCGCACCTCGACTTCGGCCCGCCCGGCCCGATCGGCGTCACGCCCGGCGGCGGTCGGGCAGCTCCCGCTCTGGTGGCCGGAGCGCGGCGATGCCCCGCCATCCGAGACGCCCGCGGCAGGCACGCCGGCGGCCGGCACCCCGGTGGCGACCGGTCACGTGTCGTTCCAGGCGGTGCGGCGGGCCGGTCGCAACCAGGCCCCGGGTCAAGCCCTCAGGGGACCGCAACGCGTGCGCCACGACCCCGACTACCTGATGCTGGTCTCGGTCGTCGTGCTCGCGGCGGTCGGGCTCCTGATGATCTACTCGAGTTCCGGAGTGCAGGAGGCTCTCAGCCCGAACGGGGACCTGTTCGGGGCGATCGCTCCGCAGCTGACGTGGACCGCGCTGGGCATCGTCGCGATGATCGTGATGCTGCGGGTCGATTACCGGTACCTCCGGCTGGCCTCGGTGCCCGCCTATGTCGTCGCCGTCGGGGGGCTGCTCGTCATCCTCGTCCTGCACTTCCTGCCGACGATTCCGTTCATGCATGCCATCGAGGTGAACGGATCGGCGCGCTGGCTCCAGGTCGGGCCGCTGCCCTCCGTGCACCCCGCGGAGTTCGCCAAGCTCGCGCTCGTCGTCTACCTGGCGCACTGGCTGGCGACGCGCGGCGGTGAGTCTGCGGCATCGTCCGCGGGACGATCCGGTTCCTCGTGATCGCCGGTCTCGTCATCGCGCTCGTCGCGGTCGAGCCGGACCTGGGCACGACCGGCGTCATCACGCTCACCGCGTTCACCATGTTCTTCGTCGCGGGGGCCAGCCTGTGGCAGCTGGCGCTCATCATCCCGGCCGGGATCGCCGCGCTTGCCGTCTACCCTCAACACACTACCAGACGGTTCGCATCGACACGTTGCTCGATCCCTGGGAGGTACGCTCCCGAAAGACGGCTACCAGACGATCCACGGGCTGCTGGCCCTGGCGATGGGCGGCATCTCTCGGGTTCCGGCCTCGGCCAGAGCCGCCAGCCCGGCGGCCTGCTCCTTCCCAACGCGGAGAACGACTTCATCTTCGCGGTGGTCGGGCAGGAATTCGGCCTGGTCGGCGGCGTGGTGGTGATCGGCCTGTACCTGTTCCTCGCGTATCGTGGCGTCCGGTCGCGCTGGGCTCGCCGGACACCTTCGGGGCGCTGCTGGCGGTCGGGATCACGGCCTGGCTCACGTTCCAGGCGATGATCAACATCGCGCGTCGTCGTCCAGCTGCATCCCGATCACCGGGATCACGCTGCCGTTCGTCAGCTACGGCGGGTCGTCGCTCATCGTGAGCTTCGCCGCGGTCGGTATCCTGCTCTCCATCTCCCGAGAGACCATGCCAAGAGGCACTGGAACGATGCGGATCCTGATCGCGGCCGGGGGTACGGGCGGCCACATCTACCCCGCCCTGGCCGTCCTGCGCTCCCTGTCCGAGCGCGACGCTGACCTCGACGTGCGCTGGTTGGGCGGGCCACCGTGGGCTCGAATCCAGCGTCGTCCCGGCAGAGCGGCCATGCCGCCTCGACCGGCTCTTGCTGCGCTCGCTCCGGACCGTCGACCTGTCCCTGGAGACCGTCGCCGACCCGATCCGCCTCGGCGCGTCGGTGCCGCAGGCGGCGGCCTACGCTGGCTCGCTTCCGACCGGACGTGATCTACACGACGGGCGGCTACATGGCGATCCCGGTGCTGATGGCGGCGGCCGCGGAGCGCATTCCGACGCTCCTCTGGGAGGGCAACCGCATCGCGGGCCGCAGCGTGCGGGCGACCGCACGCCTCGCGACGGCCATCGCGGTCAGCTTCGAGGGACCTGCGGTTCGCTGCCGGGGACCTGCTTCGTCACCGGCACGCCGATCCGCTCGTTCGCCGGCATCGACCGGCTCGCAGCACGGAAGGAACTCGGGCTGCCGCGCGGAGCTCCCGGTCGTGCTCGTGTTCGGTGGTTCGCAGGCCGTGCGACGGCTCAACTAGGCCGTCGCCGACGCGCTCCCCCGCCTCGTCGAGCGGGTCGCCGTCCTCCACCTGACCGGGGAGAGCGCGTACGCGGAGGCGCTCCGGCGCCGCGAGGCGCTGCCGCCCGAGTGCCGCGACCGCTACCGGCCGTACCCGTTCCTGCGCGAGGGCATGGCCGAGGCGATCGTGGCGGCAGACCTGCTCGTCGGGCGAGCCGGCTCGTCGACGCTGGCGGAGGCGGCGGCCGCGGGGTTGCCGATGGTCGTGGTGCCCTACCCGCACGCCGGCGCACACCAGGAGGCGAACGCGCGCGAGCTCGTCGAGGCGGGGGCGGCCGAGCTCATCGCGGACGAGGAGTTCGACGGGGAGGCGCTGCTGGCGCTGCCTGCGAGATCCTCACGGATCCGGTCCTCGCGGAGCACAGGGCGGCGGCGAGTCGCAGGATGGGTCGGCCGGGCGCCGCGAACGCCACTGCCGAGCTGCTGCTTCGATCTGGCCGAGCGGCGGCCGCTGCCGGATCCCGACCGGATCGAGCGCATGGCGAAGGGGTCCTCGTGATCGCCGCGACCGACGTCTCGGCGTCGGGACACCTGACCGACGAGGCGGCCGCGCGCCTCGGGACGGAGATCCAGCGGCGGATCGGGGTCAAGACGTCCCGCCGCGAGCCCCTGGCGCGGTTCACGACGATGCGGGTCGGCGGCCCGGCCGATCTCTTCGCCGAGGTGCACAACCTGTTCGAGCTGCGGGCGATCGTCCGGTTCGCTCGATCGCGCGAGGTGCCGCTCTTCATCCTCGGGCGCGGCTCGGATCTCGTCATCAGCGATGCCGGCATCTTCGGGCTGGTGGTGCTGAACCGGGCGAGCGAGAGCCGCGTCGATGGAACCCGCTACACGGCCGATTCCGGCGTGCCGATGGCGCGGGCGGCCACCGTCACGAAGGACGCCGGGCTGTCGGGGCTCGAGTTCGGGCTGGCGATCCCGGGCACGATCGGCGGCGCGGTCTGGGCGAACGCCGGCGCGCACGACGCCGACGTGGCCGGGCCGCCTCGTCGAGGCGAGCGTGCTCCGCGGCCGACGGTAGCGAGGAGACGCTGCTGGCGTCGGCGACTCGGCCTCGCGTACCGGGACAGCGTCCTCAAGCACGCGGTCCCCGGGCCGGCCCGAGGTCGTCACCTGGGCGAGCGTTCGAGCTCGAGCCGGCGCCCCGCGAGGTGATCGCGGCGCGGCTCGACGAGATCCGCCGCTGGCGGCAGGCGCACCAGCCGCTGGGCCTGCCGTCGGCGGGAGCGTGTTCCGCAACCCCGACGGCGACTCGGCCGGGCCGCATCATCGACGAGCTCGGGCTCAAGGGCCGTCGCATCGGCGGCGCCACCGTCAGCGTCGAAGCACGCCAACTTCATCGTCAACGACGCGGGCGGCAACGGCCGCCGACGTCCGCCGGCTCGCGGAGGACGTCCGGGCGACGGTTCGCCGGGAGCGCGGGCATCGAGCTGCGCTTCGAGATCGTCTTCGCCGGCGACTGGTCCGGCTGGGAGCCGGCCGCATGAGCCGGGGCCGGTCGACACCGACGCCCGGTCGACGCCGGCGCGGAGGCGGACAGCTGCGCTCGCTCGCGGGTTCATGCCCCGGCTCGCCCCCCGGAGCCGGCCGTGAGGCAGCCCTTGGGACCTGGGCACGTCGCCGTCCTGCTCGGCGGGCCGTCCGCCGAGCACGATGTCTCGCTCGTCTCCGGCCGCGCGATCGCGAGGCGCGCTCGCCGGTCGCGGGCCACGCGGTCGACGGCTGGCTGATCGACCTCGACGGCGGGTGGTGGCGGCTGCCCGAACGCCGCCCTGGATCCGGAGACTCCCCCAGGTCGCCTATCGACGATCCTGCGCGCGCTCGGCGCCGACGGCCCGTTCACGCGGCGCGCCGCGCTCGACAGGCTGTCCTCGGTCCGGACCGCCCCCGCTCGTCTTCCCGGCGCTCCACGGCCCGTTCGGCGAGGACGGCACGTCCAGGCGCTGCTCGAATCGGCCGGGCTGGTCTACTGCGGCTCGGGTCGCGGCGGCTCGGCGATCGGCATGGACAAGTCGCTGTTCAAGCGCGTCTGCGCGGGCCTCGGCGTGCCGGTCGCGCCCTGGATCGAGGTGCGCGCCGGCGAGTTCGCCGGCGGACCAGCGAGCCGCGCTCGCGCGGGTCGAGGCCTTCGCCGCGGTCGCTGCCGGAGCCCAGCTCGTGGTCAAGCCGGCCCGGCTCGGCTCGAGCATCGGCGTGTCGATCGTGCACCGCCCGACCGAGCCCCCGGAGCTGGAGTACGCCGTCACGGCGGCCTTCCGCTACGACGACCTCGCTCCTCGTCGAGGCCTACGTGTCCGGGGCCCGGGAGCTCGAGGTCGCGCGTCCTCGGCAACGCCGCGACGACGTGGAGGTCTTCGGCCCGGGCGAGATCATCCCGGGCCGCGAGTTCTACGACTACGAGGCCAAGTACCGCTCGAGCGCGTCGCGGAGCCTGATGCATCCCGACCTCGGCTGCCGGGGGTCGGCGAGCGGATCCGCGGCATCGCCGGCGAGGTGTACCTCGCGATCGGGGCCAGCGGGTTCGCCCGGGTCGACTTCCTGCTCGCGCGCGACGGCGACGCTCGTCGTGTCCGAGATCAATACGATCCCGGGCTTCACGCCGATCAGCCTCTTCCCGCTGCTGTGCGCGGACGGCGGCCACGACTTCGCCGACACCTGCGAGCGGATCGTCCAGCTGGCACTCGAGCGCGCGACCCACCGGCCGGCGCGCCGGCTGACCCGGGCGGACCTGCCGTGACGTCGCTTCGCCTGCCGTTCGGCCGACCGGTGGCCGGGCGCCGCGTTCGCCGCGTTCACCGTGTTCACCGCGTCCGGCGGGGATCCCTGGTGGTTTCCCGCACCAGGCTGCTCGCGGCGCTCCTGCTCGTCCTCGTCAGCGGCGCGTTCTACTGGCTCAGCGCCGCGAAGGAGTTTGCCGTCGAACCGGCCGCGGTCGACATCCAGGGCGTGCACTACACGGACGTGACGCAGGTCCGCGCGGCCCTCGAGCTGGGCCGACCGGCGGGGACCAACATCTTCCGCCTCCCGACCGCGCAGATGGAACGCGCCATCGCGTCGCTGCCGGCGGTGCGTTCCGTGCGTGTCCGGGCCACCCTGCCGAACCGGCTGGCCGTCACGATCCGCGAACGGGCACCGATCTTCGCCTGGAAGGTCGCGGGACGGCCTGGCTCGTTGACGAGACCGGCGACCTGTTCACGCCGGCCGCGGATCCGCCGACGGACGCGCTGGGTGCCGTGCTGCCCCTGATCACCGACCTGCGCCCCGCGGATGGCCCGCCGTCGCCGGGCGAGGTCATGGCCCCGGGCGACCTTGCGGTGGCACGCGTGCTGGGGGCGCTGACGCCGTCGCTCGTGGGCAGCAGCGCGCCGTCCCTTGTCCTCTCGGTGGAGGACCCGGACGGCTGGGTCCTGAGCGTGCCGGGAGGCTGGCGCGCGGTGTTCGGCCGCTACTCGCCCGACGTGCACCCGGTCGGCGACATCCCGCTCCAGGTCCAGTGTCTCCGGGCGCTGCTGACCGAAGGCGAGACAAAGGTGGGTGCCGTCCTGTTGGCGCTGGGCCAGGATCGCTGCGGCACCTTCACATCGCCCTCGCCCTCCCCGGCACCGTCGGGGACGCCCGCGCGGTCCCCCGGACCGGGGCATTCGCCGGCCGGGCGCCGCACGCCCGCGCCCGGCAGATCGGCTGCGCCGTGAGCCGGTGCGCCTCCGGCTCCCCGCTCGGCCGGCTCGCGCCGGCCGCCCCGCACGGGAGCGCCGCATCGCCCACAATGGGAGCCGATGGGAGCGGTCGCAGCGACGACCGAAGTCGTCGCGGCACCCGGTCCGCGGGCCGCGTGACGGAAAGAGGAACGGTGGAGATCGAAGCGGTTCTCGTGGCGATCGACGTCGGCACGAGCAAGGTGGTCGCGCTCGTTGGCGAGGTCGCGCGTGACGGTGCCCTCAACGTCATCGGCAAGGGGGTCGTGCCGGCGACCGGCCTGAAGAAGGGCGTCGTCATCAACATCGAGCAGACGGTCGCGTCGATCCGGTCGGCGGTGGAGGCGGCGGAGCGCCTGTCGGGCATGCGGCTGGAGGCGGCGTTCGTCGGCGTCGGCGGGAACCACGTCGAGAGCCGGAACTCGCGCGGCGCGGTCGCCGTCAGCGGACCCCATCGCGAGGTCAGCCGCGAGGACGTCGAACGCGCCACCGAGGTCGCCCGCGCGGTGGACGATCCCGTCCAACCGCGAGGTCCTGCACGTGCTGCCGCGGGGGTTCGTCGTCGACGGCCAGGAGGGCGTCAAGGACCCGCTCGGCATGAGCGCGATCCGCCTCGAGGTCGAGACGCACATCGTGCACGGCAGCGCGACCGCGCTCCAGAACCTGACCAAGTGCGTGCGGCAGGCCGGCGTCCGCGTCGACGAACTGGTGGTGAACTCGCTGGCTTCGGGCGAGTCCGTGCTGTCGGACACGGAGCGCGAGCTCGGCGTGGCCGTCGTCGACATCGGGGCCGGCACCACCGGGATCGCCGTCTACGTCGACGGATCGCCCTGTCACACGTCGGTCGCTGCCGATCGGCGGCATCAACGTCACCGCGGACGTGGCGATCGGCCTCAAGACGGACCTCATCGCCGCCGAGCAGCTCAAGCTCGCACACGGCGTGGCCTCGCTCTCGTCGGTCGACCCGGACGAGGAGATTCCGTTCGAGGAGATCGGTGGCGGAGCCCGCACCGCGAAGCGCCTCGCGATCGCCGAGATCATCGAGGCCCGAATGCGCGAGATCTTCGAGAAGGTGGGCGAGGAGATCGGCCGGAGCGGCCATGACGGCCGGCTTCCTGCCGGCGTCGTCCTGACCGGCGGTGCCTCGCAGCTGCGCGGGTCCGTCGAGCTCGGGCGCGAGGTCCTCGACCTGCCGGTCCGGGTGGCGTCGCCGTCGGGCGTCGGCGGGCTGACCGACAACCTGCTGGCACCGGCGTACGCGACCTCGATCGGCCTCCTGCAGTGGGCGGCCCGCGCCGTGACGTCGGCGGAGCCGGAGCGATACGAGTCCGCTCCCGCCTCGGGGGTGCCGGGGCGCCTCCGTGACTGGCTGCGCGGCCTCTTCCCGTAGGGGAGGTCCGGTGAAGACCTCCGAGATCCACCTCCGGACGGGCCGGAGCCGCGGGCTGTTCGACCTCACCGGGGCGTGCGAGTCGTTCGTCGCCGGCGAGCCGGATGGGCTGCTGAACGTCTTCACGCCGCACGCGACCGCCGGAATCGTGGTCATGGAACTCGGCGCCGGCTCCGACGAGGACCTCGTCTCCGCGCTCGACCGGTTGCTGCCGAGGGACGAACGCTGGCGGCACCGGCACGGGTCACCCGGCCACGGCGCCGACCACGTCGTGCCCCTGCTGGCTCCTCCGTCGGTCACCGTGCCGGTGATCGGCGGCCGGCTTGGACTGGGTACCTGGCAGTCGATCGCGCTGCTCGATCCGAACCCCGACAACGACAGTCGCACCGTCCGGCTCAGCCTGATCGCCGGGGAGACGGTCAACCGTGGATAACCTCGGTCACTCGTCCACATGTGGTCCACGAAACCCTCAACCCCGGCGCGTTCGCGCACCGACAGGTCAGCGCTTCAGCGTACGAATTGGGGATTGCGATCGAGAACGGGGAGCGTCCTCCGGGGGGTTCACGGCTATACTCGGTCGGACAATCCGTCGGAGCACACGGCCGACTCGACCGGTCCATCGGGGAGTCGCGGGTGAAACGAGGAGCACGTAAGGCCGGAGGGTTTCCCACAATGCCGCTGCGATCCGACTCCGAGAACTTCGCGCTCATACGGGTGATCGGCATCGGCGGAGGCGGCAGCAACGCGGTCAACCGCATGATTCGCGCAGAGATGATGGGCGTCGAGTTCATCGCCGTGAATACGGATGCCCAGGCCCTGCTGCAGTCGGACGCACCGCACAAGATCCGCATCGGCGACAAGATCACGCGTGGCCTGGGCGCCGGCGGGGACCCCGGCATCGGCCAGCGGGCCGCGGAGGAGGACGGGGAGAAGATCGCCGAGGCGCTCAAGGACTCGGACATGGTGTTCATCACCGCCGGGCTCGGTGGGGGCACCGGATCCGGGGCCGCGCCGGTGATCGCGGAGATCGCGCGGGATGTCGGGGCGCTCTCGATCGGCGTCGTGACCAAGCCGTTCGGCTTCGAGGGGGCGCGCCGTCGGCTCAATGCGGAGAAGGCCGCGGAGCAGCTGCGCGACAAGGTCGACACCCTCATCACGATCCCGAACGACCGGCTCAAGGACGTGGTCGACAAGAACACCTCGATCCTTGACGCGTTCAGGGTCGTGGATGATGTGCTGCGCCAGGGCGTCCAGGGCATCAGTGATTTGATCACGGTCCCCGGCCTCATCAACCTCGACTTCGCGGACGTGCGGACGATCATGAAGGACGCCGGCTCCGCGCTCATGGGGATCGGTCGCGGGGCCGGGGAAACCCGCGCCGCAGACGCGGCCCGGCAGGCGATCGCGAGCCCGCTGCTGGAGGTCAACATCTCGGGCGCGCAGGGCGTGCTCTTCAACATCACCGGCGGACCGGGGCTCGGCCTGTTCGAGATCGATGCGGCGGCCGAGATCATCAAGGAGACCGCGGACCCGGAGGCCAACATCATCTTCGGGACGGTCATCGACGAACGCATGGGCGACGAGGTGACGATCACGGTGATCGCCACCGGGTTCGATGCCTCGCGGAAGCGCGACGTCCATCGAGGGTCCGTGTACGGCGCGGTGGACGTGCCCACCTCCGTGCGGTCGGGTAACCAGGGCCGCGACTTCATCCGGGAACTGGCGCAGCAGCGCGAGGCCGCCGCCGCGGCCGCTGCGGCTCCGTCCGTCCCGGTCACGAACCAGCCGGTTGCAGTCCCGGTGGTGGACTCCCAGGTCGCGCCGCAACCCCCGATGTCCGCCGCGCCACCCCAGCCAACCCCGTCGCAGGTGCCCGGCCCGCAGAACGGGGGCCGGTCGCAGGCTCCCGCCGCGCCCACGGGGTATGACGCCTACCGTCGGGCCCCCGAGGTCGAGGATCTTCGAGATCCCGGCCTTCCTGCGTCGCGGCCGCTGAGGCACCCGGGTCCGGCGCCCCGCGGCGGGGCGCCGGCATGCTGCGGCCGACTCGAACAGTGATCGATGCCATGACGGTTTCCGGTGCCGAGTCCATCGGGCGCGCCCGTGACCGAGTGCTCGGCCGGATCACGGACGCATGCGCGCGCGTCGGCCGCGACCCGGCCGGTGTTCGGCTGGTGGCCGTCTCGAAGACCGTCCCCGTTGAGCAGTTGCGGGCCGCCGTCGCGGCCGGCCTCACCACGCTCGGCGAGAACCGCGTCCAGGAGGCCGAGGCCAAGATCGCTGCGCTGCCCGGCGTGGAATGGCACCTCGTCGGCCACCTGCAGGCCAACAAGGCCGGCCGAGCGGTCCGTGCCTTCTCGGTGATCGAGACCGTGAATACGCTCGATCTGGGCCGGCGGCTGGATCGCCTGGTCGTCGAGTCGGGCGCAGCACGGCTGCCCGTCTACCTCGAGGTGAACGTCGACGCCGATCCGGCCAAGGCCGGTTTCACGCCCGCGGCACTGGAGCGCGAGGTCGACCTGGTCGTCGCACTGCCGCATCTCGAGGTGCGCGGACTCATGACCGTCGGTCGGCTGGTCGGCAGCGCGGAGCAGGCCCGGCCGACGTTCGCGGAACTCGCCTCGCTCTCGGAGCGTCTGCGCGCCCGTGCGCCGTACCTCGGGCCCGGGCTCTCGATGGGCATGACAGACGACTTCGAGGTCGCCGTCGAGGAGGGTGCCACGCTCCTGAGGATCGGCCGGGGACTCTTCGGGGAGCGACCGGTGGTCTGAATCGACGCGGTTTCCGGGCCGCGCCGGAGCGCCCGTCGCCAATGCCGGCAGCCGCCGGGTGACGATTCCGAAACGAACTCTTCGTCACCGCGGCATTGCCCGGCCCCTTCAATCGTCTCAGGATGCTGAAAGTCTTATGGAAATGGCGGAGCAGACAAACCCAGAGCACCTCGTGCTCCAAACGGCCGCAACCGACCAGCCGTGGTCGGGCGAGGGGCCGGCCGGCGCGGCGCCCGCCGAGGAGTCGTCCGACGCCGGGTCCATCCCGGCTGCCGAGGAACAGCGTCCCACGGTCGAGGAAGTGCCGCGGGCATCGCAGTGGCGGCGGCAGCTGGCGTGGGCGGCGGTCGGGTTCGGCGTGGTCTGCCTGGTCGTCGCGGGCATGGTGCTGTCCGGGGCGGCCCAGGAACTGGAGCAGCTGCTGGAGACCGACGGCTTCGATCCGGAGCGCGCCTGGCTGCTGACCGCCCTCTCGGCGACCGGCGTGGCCACCTTCGCGGCGGGCCTCGTCACCGGGCAGCGGCGGGTCCCCGCCCTGCTGGGGGTGATCGGGCTGGTCTGGGTCTTCGGGAGCACCTTCTGGACCGAGACGCAGAGTGCCCGGGGCGTGAAGGGCGCCTTCGACCCGGCCGGCTGGCTGCTGACCGTGGTGACCCTGCTGGTGAGCGCGGTCATCGCCGGCTGGGCGGCCGCCACCCTGGGGTCCGAGGTGCGCAACTCGCTCTTCGCCACGTGGCGCCGCAGCCGGGCCCTCTGGGAGCAGCGCGGCCCGCTGGGCCTGGGCAACCGGCGCATCGGCGCCACCCTGGCGGTCGTGCTGGTGGTGCTCATCTGCGTGCCGGCCCTCTCCGACATGATCAACTACAGCCCCGACACCCGCTTCCGCACCGGTCGCGGCGGCATCTCGCTCCTGGGCGGTGGCGGCGACCCCACGTCCGCGCCGATCGCCGGCGCCTCCGGCGCACCGGGTACGCTTGTGCCGGACGGGGGCTCACCCGCTCCCACCATTCCGCCCGGTCCCGTGGCCGCGGGAACGGTCGACGGCGTCCAACTGGCGGCACCCTGGACCGGTGGTGTCAAGAGCACCGTGTCCGTCTGGGTCTACCGGCCGAACGGATACGACCCGTCCGGCCAGAAGACATACCCGGTCGTGTACCTTGTCCCGATGCTGTTCCCGGCGTGGCAGCAGGGCGCCCACGTCCAGGAGTTGCTGGACAGCCTCATCGGCAGCGGACAGATCCCCCCGATGATCTTCGTGTTCGCCGCGGGCCAGGGTGGTCCGTACCCCGATTCGGAATGCGCCAACTCCGTGGACGGCCAGGAGCAGATGGAGACGTTCATGTCCACGACCCTGCCCCAGTGGGTCGACTCCCACTACAAGACGATCCCCGATGCCCAGCACCGGACGATCGGCGGCTTCTCGCAGGGTGGGTTCTGCTCTTCGATGCTGCTGTTTGCCCACCCGGATGTCTTCCGCCAGGCGATCATCTTCGGGGGCTACTACACGGCCGGCGTCGAGGCCCCGCAGACGGTCAACGCGTGGCGGCCGTGGAACCACGACGCGGCAGCGATCGCGGCGCACTCCCCGGTCCTGATGGCGGGCGCCCTCCCGGCCAACGTCCGGTCGAAGCTGTTCGTGTTCGTGTCCGGGTCGCCGACGCAGGTCTTCTTCGGCCAGCAGTACACGGATTTCCAGAACGCCATCACGGCCGCCGGTATCGCGCACGAGTTCCTCGACACGCCGGCGGCCCATTCATGGCCGGCGGTCCAGCAGGACCTGCCGGCCGCGCTGAAGGCGGTGGTCAACCGCATGAACTCGGGGGCCGGCAAGTGACCTCGGGCCGCCCCCGGCACCGGTCGCGGGAACATCACTCACTGCGCACGGGCGAGTCGTTCGGTCCTGCGCGAAGGTATCGATCGTGACCCGAGTCGACGAGTTGTGGAGTCGGGTCGCCCGCGCTCGGGCCGGGGACGACGCGGACGAGGCCGAGATCGCCCTGTACGCCCGGTGGGTCATTCTCAGGCACGGTTCGGGCGCGCTGCTGCCATACCAGCTGGGCCCGGATGCCAGCGCGTACGGCCTTCCCGGGGTCGACGGTGCGGTCTCCTACGCCCGCTCGGGGCGCACCGCAGTCGCGCTCGGCGATCCCATCGGACCGGGAGACGCGGCCTGGCGGACGTTCGACAGTTGGCTCGCGACGTGCCGGCGGCATGGCTGGCTTCCCGGGGTGTACCAGGCCTCACGGGAAGTGGCCGATCGGCTGCTGGCGGCTCGATGGCAGGCGTACCTGGTCGGCCTGGAGGCCGTGGTGGATCCCGGGGCCTTCCAGCTCCGGACGCCGCGGCTGGCGAACGTGCGCCACACCGTGACCCGGGCAAAGAAGGGCGGCGTGACTGTCGCGTGGTCAGCGACCGGGCCCGACGGGTTCGAGGACGCCGGCGACGTGCTGGCGAAGATGGAGGCATTGGACGCTGCGTGGCGGGCGGATGCCGGACCGCAGATGGGCTTCACCGTCGGGCGCTTCGACCAGGCTGATCTCGACTCATGCGGGATCGCCGTTGCCCGCTCCGGCGACGGCTCGCTGGAGGCATTCGTGGTGCTGCGCCACACGGGCGCCGACGATGGTTGGATGCTCGACCTCATGCGACGGCGGCGGAACGGCGTGCCGGGGGCGGTCGAGGCCTGCCTGGTGACGGCGATCGAAGGGCTGAAGGCAATCGGCGTGACGCGGCTCTCGCTCGGACTCGCCCCGCTGTACGGCCTCGAGCCGGACCGCGGCCCGATCCCGGAGCGGGCGCTGGCCGTCGGGGCCCGCATGATCCGCCGCTGGTACGACTACCCGGGCCTGGCCTTCTACAAGAACAAGTTCAACCCGACATGGGAGCGCCGGTACCTGGTGGTACGGCACCGGCGGAACCTCCTGCCCGTGGGGCTGGCGCTGCTCCGCCTGCATCTCGGCGGATCGCTGATCCGCGGGATGCTCGGCCGCGGCGGTTCGTAGTCGCAGCCGCGGATTCGGGCAGTCCCGGCCGATCCGCCCGGTCAGGTCCCGTGGCGTGACGGCGGCCGCCAGCCGGACGCGTGGTCGGTCTTGGCGAAACGTACCGGGCCGCGCCCCAAGCCGACGCGCAGCCACGCAACTGGAAATGCCGGCAGCCAGACGGCGCTGAGCACGAGAGCAAGGCCGGCGCGTCCGAGGCGCTCCGGCAGCCGGGGCGGGCTCCCGCGCTCGCCGTCCCCGGCCGTCTCGCGGAGCGCGTCCACACCGAGCAGCAGGCCGGGAAAAACGTAGAGGGCTGCCGCGGCAACCAGCAGCCGCCGGGCCCGTGGATCGCGGGCGCGGAGCGCCAGGCCAATGGCGCTCAACGGCGCCAGGGATTGCGCACTGTAGGCCGCGTAGTCGACCTTCTGGCGCGCGCTCAACCGCGGGCTGGCGAGCACGGCGGTCGTGAGGCGCAACTGTCTCCGAACCATGCCCTCTGCCCACCGAAGGCGCTGGCGCCAGAGGGCCCGGAGCGAATCGACGGGCTGTTCCCAGACCACCAGGTCGGGCGTCCAGGCGACCGACGTGCCCGAGCGGGCGAAGAGGTGTGTCGATAGCTCGAGATCCTCCGTGAGCGCGGCACTGTCCCAACCGCCGGCACGTTCGAGGTGGCTCCGGGCCAGGACCATTCCGTCACCGCGAAACTCGCTCGCACCCCCCATCGCCCAGCGCCCGCGCTGGATCTCGCCGTCGATGGTCTGCTCGTCGTCCTGCGCCCGGACGAACCACGGCGCCACCGGCCGGGGACCCCGCGGCAGCATCCTGCGCCGGGCCGTCAGCGCCGGCAGGCCGGATTCGAGGTAGGCCGCGGCCCGTCGCAGGAAGGCGGGATCGATGCGGGCATCGGCGTCGAATACCACGATGCCGTCGTCCGGCGGCCCGTCGAGGGGGATCATCGAGAGGGCGGCCGCCTTCCCGTCCGGGCCGTCGCGGCGGTGCATGACGCGACCACTTTCGCCGAGCCCGGCTGCCTCGAGCGCCCGTACCGCGGTGGCTCCCGTCCCGTCGGACGAGCGGTCGTCGACGATGACGACGTCGAACCGCGGCGCCCCATCAGGGTCACGGTGATCCTGGCGTCCGAGGTCGCCGAGAAGATCGGCGATGACGGCCGCTTCGTCACGTGCCGGCACCATGACGAGCAGGCGAGGCAGGGTGGAGGCTTGGGGCAGGGTGGCGTCGGAAAAGGCCTCGCGGGGCGGCCGGCGCGAACGGATGGCGAGGGGCACCGCCCAGGCAGTTGCGGCGAGCCCGGATGCCAGTGCGGCGACGCCGGCGATTCGGTGACCCGGGGCAAGGGCGCCCGTAATGACAGCGGCAGCCGGCACCAGGAGGGCAGCCGCGCGAATGGCCGCTCGGGATGAGGCTGCGGGGGCGGTGCTCCGGGCCGGTGGGTGCGGCACGACGTCATCGGGAGGAGCGACGGCTCCGGCGTGACCGCCCGGGTGCATCGTGGATTCCTCGTGGTCGGCCCGGTGGCCGCCTCCCCGCGAATTGGGGCCGGGCGGCCGGCCCTCGGTAGACTGCTCGGTCGTGGGCTTCATCGTCACCTTTCGGCTGCTCATCATCGCGCTGTGGATCATGATGATCGGGCGCGTCATCGCGAGTTGGCTCGCCCCGAACTCCCGGGACTGGATGATCCGGTTCATGTTCCGCGCGACCGAGCCGATCCTCGCGCCGATCCGGCGTGTCGTGCCGCCGATCGGCATTCTCGACTTGTCCCCGATGGTCGTGTTGATCGTGCTCAGCGTGCTCCTGCGCTTCCTGGTGCTGTGAGCCCGGAGACGACGCCGAGCACCCGCCTCGTGGTCCGCGTGACCCCGCGCGGGGGAGCAGATCGGATCGAAGGTGTCACTGACGCCGGCGAGGTGCTGGTGCGGGTCGCCGCTGCGCCGGTCGACGGCGCCGCCAACCGGTCCGTCGTGCGACTCCTCGCGAAGGAACTGGGCGTGCCCGATTCGGCGGTCTTCCTCGAGGCGGGAGTGGGATCCCGGACGAAGCGAGTACGGGTGGGGGGCGTTGCGCCCGATGAGATCGCGGCCCGCTGGCCGGGAGCGTCGGCGAAGTCCGTCGATTCGGTCGCGCGGCCGGCACGCGGTGGCGCCCGGCGAACCTGACGACGGCGCGCCGGTTGATTGGCGCGCGCTGCAGGGCTGCGCCGTCGGTCATGTGTCGGACGTGATCGGCGGATCCGTTCGAGTGGGATCGATGGCGGTGCCCGCCGGCGCGCGAGCCGACAGTCCTTCACCGCGACCTGCCCAACCAGTGTGACGCCGTGGGCCTCCGACAGTGCGTCCGCCAGTGCCGTTGACGCTGTTGCCCGCGGCGGCGGATACTTACCCTGCTCGTCCGGTCCTCCGGACGTTGCACGTGGGCGATTGGCTCAGTCGGTTAGAGCGCACGGTTCACATCCGTGAGGTCACTGGTTCGAATCCAGTATCGCCCACCAGAGTGACCTCAATGGAGGCCGGGAGAGCGAGGACCAGTCCTCGCCGCTCGGCCTCTTCTGTTGCCACCTGACCACGATGCCATGGGAACCCTGCTGCCGACGGAACCATTCCCGCCTTCCGGCGGGCGAACGACGGTGGCCTGGAAGTCGGCGCGCGGCGAATGGCCGGTGTGGCTGCTGGCATCGGTCAACGTCATATGGTCCCCCTCCCGCTCTGGCGTCCGCGGTCGAATGACCGGCGGTACCTCCACAGTTGCCAGAGAATGTTCGCCCGGGCAAGAGCGAGCACGAGAAAGAGCACGGCCCAAGCGGCAACCGCGAGCCAGTTCATGGTCCCGACGAACGGCGCGCCGGGCAGCTCCGCATACCCAGGGTCCTGCGGATCGAGGAGCAGATCGATCGCCTGCCCGATCGCCCCACGGCCGTCCGGAGTCGGCTCGTGGACCGTCGTCGTGGCATTGCCGTCGACTGGCACTGATAGCCGAACTGTCAGCAACGTCGTCCGCCCGACCACCGAGACGCCCTCGATCATTCCCGACGCCGGAGTGCCGGTTGCCTGCACGGTCAACGATCGCGCACCCGCAGCCTGCGTCTGACGCGTATCGCCGACCATTCCTGCGAACACAATGAGGAGCCACAGGAACCCGAATGTCGCCGCGGCCGGCCCATACGAGCGCCGGAGCAGGCGGCGCAGGAACGACGGCTCCTGCGCGGCCATCTCCCCGGCGAACGCCGCGGCGACAGGTTGGCGGCGGCGCAGCCACTGCTCGGTGCCCATCGATCCGATCCCCGCGACGAGCCCCAGCAGGAGCAGGAGCAGGAGCAGGAGAACGCTGAACAACATGGGCAACGCATCGGCCGGGAACTCGACGAACTGCGCCAGCGCGCCGGCCGTGCCGACCGTGAGAAACGCGAACACCGTCAGCTGGCTGACCAGTGTCAGCCAAGGGTGGAGCGCTCCGAAACGGCGGGGGACCGGGGTGGCGTCAATGGCGACAGACTGCGCCGCTCCCCGCACCTCGCCCGGGACAGCACCCGGCCAGCCGGGCGCGGCGCGCGCGTCGCCAGGTTGGGCCAGAGCTTCGAGAGCTGGTGCCGCCGCGGAGGCCTGCCCCGGTCGCTGCGCGGTGAGCTCGTCACAGGTGTGCGCGACTGCATCGGCCTGGTTCCACGGGCGTTCGGTTGCGCGCAGGCGGATCGAGCCACCGTCGTTGAGCCTGGCCTCCACGATGAACCATCGACCGGCTCCGTAGTGCCCCGCGCCGTACGGATAGAAGCCGACGACCGCGAAGCCGGCAATCCGCTCCCACCGGTAGGTGTGCGCTCGCCCGATGAACGGGACGACACGGATCCCGTCCGCCGAGACATCGAGGGCCGCGCGGCGCGACACCCAGTAGGCGATGAACAGGGCGACCCACACGAGCGCGCCGACGATCGGGCCAACGGGGGGAACCCCCGAGGGTTGGCGAAAGGACTCGCTCGGGTTGCCCCCGAGCACGCCGATGGCGACGCCAATCACGATCGACCCGATGAAGATGAGATCGATCAGGCCGTAGAAAGCGGCCAGCGCGCGATCGTATCCCGACGGCCGGTAGATCCTGATCGGCGGTGATCCGGCCCTGGATTGCATTTCGCGAGGACTCCTCGGCTCCCGATGACCAGCGCCAACCGCGGCGCCCGGTTGATCATGACGAATCGCGTCGGTGGCAGATCGGCGAGCTTCGAACCGACAACGCGGGGTGTCAAGGCGTGAAGCGCGCCGTGTAGCATCGCGCCCGTCGTCCATTGTCACCCGGAGGCCCCGTGGAGCACGTCCGCGCTGTCGTCATCGGAGCCGGACAGGCGGGGCTGGCCGCGAGCCACGAACTGGCAGTGCGCGGCATCGAGCACGTCGTCCTCGAGGCCGGCGTCGTCGGCCAGACGTGGCGCACCCGGCGCTGGCGCTCGTTCCGCCTCGTGAGCCCGAACTGGCTCAATCGCCTGCCGGGGTACTGGTACGACGGCCTCGACCCCGACGGCTTCTTCGACACGGCCCAGATGATCGCCCACCTCGAAGGCTATGCCGCATCGTTCGGCGCCCCGGTCCGATTCTCGACGCCGGTGACCGGGCTCGAACCACGGGACGGGCGGTATGCGCTCACCACGGTGGGAGGCGTCGTCCACGCCGATGCGGTGATCATTGCGACGGGGGCCTTCGGCCACCCGCGGATCCCGCCGCTGGCTGCGGCGCTGCCGGCGGGCGTCCTCTCGATCCACACAGACGACTACTGGGCACCCGAGGACCTGCCGCCGGGCGGGGTCGTCGTCATCGGCTCCGGGCAGTCGGGCCTCCAGGTCGCGGATGAGCTCGTGAAGGCCGGGCGCGACACCTGGGTGGCCGTCGGTCGGCATGGCTGGGTGCCCCGGCGGCTGTACGGGAAAGACCAGAATGCCTGGCGCCTCGAGATCGGCGACTTCTTCTCGGTCGTCGGGGATCCGGGTCGGCCGGCCGCCGACTATCCCTTCACGCCGCTCGCCCGCTGGGGCCGCGAGGACTTCAACGTGCGCACGGTCTGGCGCGACGGCGTGCGCCTCGCCGGCCACCTGGAGTCCATCGACGGTGGACGCCTGACCTTCGCGCCGGATCTGGCCACCCTGCTGCGTGACGGCGACGAGTACGCCCGGACCTTCGTGCGGCGCGTTCGAGACTTCGCGCGTGCCCGCGGCGAGATGGTCCCCGAACCCGAACTCGCGAACGCCTGGCCGGCTGATGCGCTGCCCGAGCCCGTGAGGAGCATCGAGATCGCGCGCGACCGCATCTCGACGCTCGTCTGGTGCACCGGGTACCGGCAGGACTTCTCGTGGATCAGGGTGCCGGGAGCGATCTCCGACGCCGCTGCGCCGTACCAGCGGGAAGGTGTTTCCCCGGTCCCGGGGCTGTTCTTCGTCGGCCTCCACCGCGGCTGGCACGCGGCTGACGGGACCGTGCTCGGTGCCGGCTGGCTCGCCGCGCACGTAGCGGAGACGATCGCCGCCTCGTAGCGACACATCGGCCGTGGGACGTCCGCGCGGTTCCCTGACGCTCAGGGTGCCGGCCCCGGCTCCACCGCATCGCCGGCGGCCATGGGATGCGCTCCCCGCACGCGCTCCCCGTCGGCGCGGTATTGTCGAGGCTCCCGCAACCGTCACAGGATTTGATAGACCGTGGTCGAGCAGACAAGCCAGAAGCCCGCAGTGCTCGGAGCGCCGGCGCACGGTTCTTCAGGCGCCGGGTCCATCCCGCCACCCGAGGAACAGCATCCAACGATCGAGGAACTGCCGCGGTTCCGGGCATGGCGGCGGGACGTGCCGGGATTGGCGACCTCGCGGCGAGAGCCGTGGCTCGCGACCCGGCGGCGGGAAATCGCGCGGGCGGCGGTCGGGTTCGGCGTGGTCTGCCTCGTCGTCGCGGGCATGGTGCTGTCCGGGGCGGCCCAGGAACTGGAGCAGCTGCTGGAGACCGACGGCTTCGATCCGGAGCGCGCCTGGCTGCTGACCGCCCTCTCGGCGACCGGCGTGGCCACCTTCGCGGCGGGCCTCGTCACCGGGCAGCGGCGGGTCCCCGCCCTGCTGGGGGTGATCGGGCTGGTCTGGGTCTTCGGGAGCACCTTCTGGACCGAGACGCAGAGTGCCCGGGGCGTGAAGGGCGCCTTCGACCCGGCCGGCTGGCTGCTGACCGTGGTGACCCTGCTGGTGAGCGCGGTCATCGCCGGCTGGGCGGCCGCCACCCTGGGGTCCGAGGTGCGCAACTCGCTCTTCGCCACGTGGCGCCGCAGCCGGGCCCTCTGGGACCAGCGCGGCCCGCTGGGCCTGGGCAACCGGCGCATCGGCGCCACCCTGGCGGTCGTGCTGGTGGTGCTCATCTGCGTGCCGGCCCTCTCCGACATGATCAACTACAGCCCCGACACCCGCTTCCGCACCGGTCGCGGCGGCATCTCGCTCCTGGGCGGTGGCGGCGACCCCACGTCCGCGCCGATCGCCGGCGCCTCCGGCGCACCGGGTACGCCCGCTCCATCGGGCCTCGCCGGCGATACGCCCGCGCCGTCGACCGGAGCCGGAGCGTCACCTGCGCCCGACACAACGGCGGGTCCGGTGTCGGCCGGAGCCGTTCACACCGGCACGCTGCCGGCCCCATGGAAGGGAGGCCCGAGGACCACCCTGTCGGTATGGGTGTACACGCCGGGTGAGTACGCCACCTCGGACCCGAAGGCATACCCGGTCGTCTACCTCGTGCCGATGCCGTTCGCGACCTGGCAGCAGGGGGCCCACATCCAGGAGCTGCTGGATACCCTCATCGGCAGCGGACAGCTCCCGCCGATGATCGTGGCGTTCGTCGGTGGCCCCGGCGGCCCGTACCCCGATTCGGAGTGCGCGGATTCGGTGGACGGCCAGCAGCAGATGGAGACGTTCATGTCCACGACACTGCCCCAGTGGGTGGACAGCAATTACCGGACGATCGCGGACGCCCAGCATCGAACGATCGGCGGATACTCGAACGGCGCCTTCTGCTCCTCGATGCTGCTGCTCGCCCATCCGGACGTCTTCCGCCAGGCGATCGCGTTCGGTGGTTACTACACCGCCGGCATCGAATCCTCGCAGACGGTCAACGCATGGCGGCCGTGGAACCGCGACGCGGCCGCGATCGCCGCGCACTCCCCGGTGCTGATGGCAGGCGCGCTGCCGGCCGATGTCCGGTCGAAGGTGTTCCTGTTCGTCTCCGGTTCCGCGACGGCGCCGTTCTTCGGGCAGCAGTACACGGACTTCGAGAAGGCGCTCACGGACGCCGGCATCCCGCACCAGTTCCTGGATACCCCCGCGGCGCATTCGTGGCCCACGGTCCAGGCGGCGCTTCCGAGGGCGCTGAAGTCGGTGATGGACCGGATCGCCTCCGGGGCCGGCAAGTGACGTCGAGCTGACCGAGCCTCCGAACAGACGACATGACTGGCGGCCGATCATCGGGCGACCGACCGGCCGCCGGGGCCGCCCGCGCCGGTCACCTGGGAAGGGCGGGCGTCAGGCGCCTGCGCCGTCTCCCACGAGGACCGATGCCTTGCCGAGGATCCGCTCCGGCCGGGTGAATGCCGCCGGCACATCCGCGAGCGAATAGGTCCGCGTGATCGGGATCCGGAGCGTCCCCGCGGCGACCAGTGCCACGATGGCATCGAACGCTTCCGCGGAGGGATTGGCCATCACGCCGACGACGCTGAGATCCCGGCCAGGCAGCGAATCGGCGCTCAACCCGGCCGTGGACAGGATGCGGCCGCCCGGCGCCACCAGGTCGGCGAGCGCCGCGCCGTCGCCGGCGAGGTGGATCACCGCCTCGAGGCCGTCGGGAGCGAGCGACCGGACATGGGCTCGCAGGTCCGCGGAGTGGTCGACCACGTCGACGGCGCCGAGATCCCGGACGAATGCAGCGCCGTCGGGTCGGGCCGTTGCGATGACCCGCGCGCCGCGTGCGGCTGCCAACTGGACCGCGTACGACCCGACCGATCCCGTGGCTCCGACGACGAGGATCGCCTGGCCCGGCGCCGGATCCGCGGCCTGCACCGCGGCGTATGCGGTGGCTGCCCCGATGCCCAGTGCGCCGGCCTGCACGAGGTCGATCCCGGCCGGCAGGTGCGCGGTGCCGATAGCCTCCGCCACGACGGTGTACTCCGCGAACCCGCCGTCGCCGAGGACCATCGAGACGATCATGCCGAAGACGCGGTCGCCCGCGGCAAAGCGCTCGACGCCCTCGCCGACCGACTCCACGATCCCCGAGAAGTCACGGCCGAGCACGATGGGAAACCGGTGCTCCATCCGGCCCTTGAGGAAGCCGCCGGCGACTGCCCGGTCGAACGCCTCGATTGATGACCCGGCGACCCGGACGAGCAATTGCCCGGGGCCCGGCTCGGGGACGGGGATGTCCCGGATGACCGGAGGTGCTTCGAATGACTCCAACACGACGGCCCGCATGGCAACGCTCCCTGCCCTGGCGGTCGACCACGTCGTCGACCCGAATCGGAGGAATGCCTCCAGATCGCAGGGTAGCACGGAATCGGAGGCTGCACTCCGATTGCGCCGGGCCGGTCAGGTGCGGCGACCACGCCAGGGACCGGTCCGCCGGGCGGCTGTGGCGCCGTATCGAGCGGATATGCAACAGGCGGTTAGGCGTCCGCATTCAGGGCAGGGGAGCGCCTTCCGGCTCGATGAAGGCGTCGACGACCACGTCAGCCCCGGGTGCCTCCGGGAGCGGCACGAGGCTACCGGGCATCGCCCTGCCGTCGACGAGCAGCCGCTCCACGCGACCGGATACTCCACGCGCCTTGTGCACGGTGATGCGGTAGGTCGCGCCCCGGAACCGGCGCGTCACGGTGAAATCCCCCCAGGCCGCCGGCACGCACGGGTCGATCCGCAGCCCGTCGTGCTCGGGGCGGATGCCGAGGATCCACTGGGTGATCGCGACCATGTTCCACGCGGCCGTGCCCGTCAGCCAGGAGTTCTTCGCCTCGCCGTGGGTCGGCGCGTCGCGGCCGGCGATCATCTGGGCGTAGACGTACGGCTCGCAGCGGTGGATGTCGGAGATCTCCTCGCGGGCCGAGGGGTTGATCCGCAGGTAGTAGTCGAGCGCACCCTCGCCGTGCCCGCCATCGTCTCGGCGATCATCAGCCACGGGTTCGTGTGGCAGAAGATGCCGGCGTTCTCCTTGTAGCCGGGCGGGTACGAGGTGATCTCGCCCAGGTCGAGGTCGTAGCGCGTGAACGCCGGCTGCAGGAGCACGATGCCGTGCTCGGTCGCCAGCCGCTCGCGCACCGAGGCCAGCGCCGTCGCGGCACGCCCGTCGCCGAGGCCGATCCCGGCCATGACGCAGATGCCCTGCGGCTCGATGAAGATCTGGCCCTCGGTGTTGCGAGGCCGAGCCGACGGGATCGCCGAAGTAGTCGTAGGCGCGGCGGAACCAGGCGCCGTCCCAGCCGTGCGGCGTCGACCGCTGCGGTCATGGCCGACCGCGGCGTCGCGGCAATGTGCCGCGAGGCTCGGCGTCGCCGCGCCGCGTCCGCGATGTCCGCCATCTCCCTCGCGGCCAGGACGAACAACCCGGCGATGAAGACCGACTCGGCCACGCCGCCCTCCCGGTTCTCGGTCGTCTGGAACGACTCGCCCGGGGTTTCCGAGAAGCAGTTGAGGTTGAGGCAGTCGTTCCAGTCGGCCCGGCCGATGAGCGGCAGGCCATGCGGCCCGAGGCGCTCGAGCGTGTACTCGATCGAGCGCCGCAGGTGCTCGTAGAGTGGCTTCTCGGTGCCCGGCTGCGTTGTCGAACGGGACCGGCTCGTCGAGGATCGACGCGTCGCCGGTCTCCTTCAGGTAGGCGGCCACGGCACAGCACGAGCCAGAGCGGGTCGTCGTTGAAGCCCGAGCCGATCAGCGTCGTTGCCGCGCTTGGTCAGCGGCTGGTACTGGTGGTAGGCGCCGCCCGACGGCAGCTGCGTGGCCGCGAGGTCGAGGATCCGCTCGCGCGCGCGCGCCGGGACCATGTGCACGAACCCGAGCAGGTCCTGGTTCGAGTCCCGGAAGCCCATGCCGCGCCCGATGCCCGACTCGAACAGCGACGCCGAGCGCGACAGGTTGAAGGTGACCATGCACTGGTACGCGTTCCAGATGTTGACCATGCGATCGATGTGCTCGTTGCCGGTCTCGACCTGGAGGATGTCCGAGGAGTCCGGTCCACCGGTCGCGCAGCGCGGCGAAGGCGTCCTCGACGTTCGCCGGCTCGCAGGTAGCGCTCGATGACCGGGCGCACCGTCGCTTGTCGAGGATCGTCCCGAACCGGGCGGGTCGAACTTGTGCGTCCGCCGGGTTCTCCGCGTAGCCGAGCACGAAGACGACGTCCCGCGTCTCGCCCGGGGCCGAGCTCCAGCTCGCACGTGGTGCGAGCCGATCGGCTGCCAGCCGTGGGCGATCGAGTCGGCCGAGACTTCCCCGCTTCGACGGCGAGCGGCCGCGTCCCAGCCGCGGTACGGGCCGAGGAACGCGTCGCGCTGCGTGTCGAACCCGGCGAGCGGCTCCGAGCACGCGAAGTAGGCGAAGTGGTCGCGTCGCTCCCGGTACTCGGTCGTGTGGTAGATCGACGCTTCGTTCCGTCGACCTCCACCTCACCGATCGAGTAGTTGCGCTGGAAGTTGGTCGCGTCGTCCTGCGCGTCCCAGAGGCAGAACTCGATCGCGCTGAAGAGCGACAGCCGTGCCGCGGTCGTGCCGCTCGTTGGTCACCCTCGCGCGCCAGACCTCCAGCGGTCTCGGAGAGCGGCACGAAGTAGAGCGTCTCGACCGCGATCCCGGCCCGCGGCCGATGCGATGATCGTGTAGCCGAGGCCGTGGCGGCAGGTGTAGTCGTCCAGCGTGGCGCTGCGTCGGCTGCCAGGTCGGGGCTCCAGGAGTCGCCGGTCTCGTCGTCTCGCAGGTAGAGGTAGCGGCCGCCGACGTCGAGCGGCGCGTTGTTGTAGCGGTATCGCGTCAGGCGGCGAAGGCGCGCATCGCGGTAGAAGGCGTAGCCGCCGGCCGTGTTCGAGATGATGCCCGACGAAGTCCTCGCTCCCAGGTAGTTGATCCACGGCAGCGGCGTGTCCGGGCGCGTGATGACGTACTCGCGGCGCTCGTCGTCGAAGTGTCCGTAGCGCATTGCTCCCTCCAGCGGGGGCGGCCCCTGTCGCGCGTCGCCTCCCGGCGAGCGGGCGTCCGGATGCGTCCCGCGACGATCGCACGAAGTCAAGGTCTGGAAATCCGGCCGTGCGCCATGCACGTCACGGTGTCGGCGCCACCGTAGTAGATGCGTGATCCGGTCGGCGTCGCCGTCGACGAGCGCCGCGCACGGGAAGACGACGTTCGGCACGTCTCCGACCTGCTCGTACGGCACCTGCGGCGAGAGCAGGTAGTCCGTGACCGCGCCCGATGACCTTCCACGGCTCGTCGAGGTCCAGCAGCGCGGCGCCCATCGAGTACACGAAGCCGTTGCAGGACGTCAGCACGCCGTGGTAGATGAGCAGCCAGCCCTCGTCGGTCTCGATCGGCGTGGGACCCGCACCGATCTTCGTCGACTGCCAGGTCCACTGCTCGGGTGCCATGACGTGCCGGTGGCGTCCCCAGTGGACGAGGTCGGGGCTCTCCGAGTAGAAGATGTCCCCGAACGGCGTGTGGCCGTTGTCGCTCGGCCGGCTCAGCATGGCGTACCGGTCGCCGATCCGGCGCGGGAACAGCACGCCGTTCCGGTTGAAGGGCAGGAACGCGTTGTCCATCTGGTGGAACGTCGCGAAGTCGTGGGTGTACCCGACTCCGATCGTGGGGCCGTGGTACCCGTAGCACCAGGTGACGTACCAGCGGTCCTCCAGCCAGGTGACACGCGGGTCGTAGGCGTGCACGAACCGCTCCCGGATCTCCGGCACACGGTCGTCGGCTGGCACGAAGTCGATCGGACCTGGATCGAGGCTCCAGAGATAGCCGTCGGCGCTGCGTCCGGCATGGAGGTTCATGGTGCGGGTCCGATCGTCGACCCGGAACACGCCCGCGTACCCGTCGCCGAATGGCACGACCGCGGAATTGAAGATGCTGTTCGAGCGGGGGAGGAGATCGCGCGGGATGATCGGGTTGCGGCTGGACCGCCAGAGGACGTCCGAGACGTCTGCCGGCCGTTCCTCCCACGGCATCGTCGGCGGTCGCTGACTCACCGTGGTCGTGGCGCTGTCCGATGCCGAGCGAGCGCTCATCCTCGGTTCCCTCGCGCGGCTTCCAGGGCACGGCCACTCGCCTCGTCGCCGGGATCCGGGAGGCCGCCGGCGCGCGCGACATCGGCCAGGAACCGACCACTGTCGCGGATCCTCCGCTCCTGGGTCCGATAGTCGACGTGGATGACGCCGAACCGGTGGGCGTACCCATGTGCCCATTCGAAGTTGTCGAGCAGTGACCAGACGAAGTAACCGCGAAGCGGCACTCCCTGCTCGATGGCGTCCAGGGCGGCGGCGATGTGGCGGCGCAGGTACTCCCGTCGCTCCGGGTCGTGCTCGGGATCGTTCGGGTCGAGAGGGTAGGCCGCGCCGTTCTCGGTAACGTAGAGCGGAAGGTCGCCTGTTCTTGACGCGACGAACTGCAGCATCTCGGTGAGGCCCTGCGGGTAGATCTCCCAGCCCATCTCGGTCCGCTCCGGGGCCGGGTCGCGGCCGGGTGCGGGTGGCAGCAGGGGCGACCGCACCAGTTCCCGGTAGTAGTAGTTGATGCCGAGGAAGTCGATCGCGGATGCGACCAGTTCCATATCGCCGTCGAGGACCTCGCGGCGCCCCCATCCTCGGGCCGCGACGCCGGCTTCCGGATAGCCTCGCCCGCTGATCGGGTCCAGGTACCAGCGATTGAGCAGGGCGTGTGCAGGCTCGGTCGCCTCGAGGTCCAGCGGGTGCGCGGTTGCCGGAGCGAGGTGGGTCACGTTCAGCACGATTCCCACCGCGGCGTCGGGAGCGGCCGAACGGATCGCTGCCACGCCGAGCCCATGGGCGACGAGCAGGTGGTGGGCCGCGGCAAGCGCTGCCTCCGGTTCCGTGCGGCCCGGCGCATGGATCCCGGTGCGGTAGCCGTGCTCGGCGACGACCCACGGTTCATTGAGGGTTGCGAAGTGGCGGACCCGATCGCCCAGGCGCCCGGCAACAGCACCGGCGTACTCGGCAAATGCCTCGGCCGTGGCCCGGACGGGCCAGCCGCCGGCATCCTCGAGGGCCTGCGGCAGGTCCCAGTGATACAGGGTCACGTGTGGGGTGATGCCGCGCTCCATCAGGTCATCCACGAGCCGGTCGTAGAAGTCGAGCCCCGGGCGGTTGATGCTGCCGGTCCCATCCGGGAGCACCCGTGGCCATGCCACGGAGAACCGGTACGCGGTGAGGCCCATGCTCGCCATCAGCGCGATGTCTTCCCGGTGGCGGTGGTAGTGGTCGCAGGCCACGTCACCGGTGTCACCACCGCGGACCCTGCCCGGCGTGTGGGAGAAGCGGTCCCAGGTGCTCTCACCGCGTCCGTCCTCCGCCGCTGCG
The DNA here is from genome assembly GCA_963816905.1 of uncultured Chloroflexia bacterium. GTDB lineage: Bacteria > Chloroflexota > Limnocylindria > Limnocylindrales > CSP1-4 > JAFMJV01. The sequence continues at coordinate 121,745 of CAWFMQ010000004.1, forward strand.
CCCTCGATCTGGTAGGCGGCGGTCGCAGTCCCCAGGGCGAAGCCGACCGGGAACTGTCTACTGGACATGCTGGCTGACCTCCTGGTCGTCTCGCGCAGCCCCCCAGGCTGGGAGCGCTTTCACCGGCGCCATGCTACACCGCCCGGTGAGTGTGCCGATCCGGTCCGCCGACCGAGGAGTAGCATGAGAGCGCTTTCAGGATCCCTCGGGAAGGAGAGTCGTGGCTCGGACGCTGGACGATGTGGCCGCCCTCAGCGGCGTCTCGCGGGCAACCGTGTCACGCGTGATCAACGGAGGCCCGGTGGCCGACGGGACCAGGCGTCGAGTGCTCGCGGTGCTCGAGAGCACTCGGTTCCGCCCGAACACGGCGGCCCGGACGCTGGCGTCCGGCCGCTCGGGGGTCGTGGGCGTCGTCATGCATATCGACCCGCGCCGGCTCTTTCGAGATGCCTACTTCGCGGAACTGATGCAGGGCATGAGCGACAGTCTTGCCGAGCAGGCAACCGGCATGATGCTCTGGCTCGGCAACCGTTCCAAGGAGGAGACCCTGGACCGGATCCTGTCGATGGCCCCGCTCGACGGCGTGATCGTCACGGCCCACACCATCGAGGATTCGCTCGTCGACGGGCTCCTGGCCTCGACGCTTCCCACCGTGCTCATCGGCCACCGGCGGGCCGATCGATCGGCCAGCTACGTGGACATCGACCACGTCCGGGCCGCCGAGACCATCACCGCGCACCTGGTCCGGATCGGCCGCCGCCGAATCGGCCACATCACCGGCCGTCGGGGCACGATCGCCGGCGAGGACCGCATCACCGGCTATCTCCGTGCGATGGGGCAGGCGGGCCTGCCCACGGCGGGCCTCGTGGTCGACGGGGATTTCAACCGGCAGTCCGGCTTCTCGGGCGCTGCCGTGCTGCTCGACCGGGGTGCCGATGCCATCTTCTGCGCCAACGACACGACCGCCGTCGGCGCACTGGAACTGACCGGGCGTCGCGGGCTCGCGGTCCCCGGAGACGTCGCGCTGGCCGGATTTGACGACCTGGAGTTCGCCGCCCATTGCGATCCGCCGCTGACGACCGTGCGGCAGGGTGTTCGGGAACAGGGCGCCGAGGCGGCCCGTGCATTGTTCCAGCTGGTGCAGGACCCGGAAGGGGGGCCGCGCCGGGTGATCCTGCCCACCGAACTGGTCATCCGGCAATCGACAACCGGCGGTGTCGGGCGCTCGTGAGGGACGCTACCGCGCGAACGCGACCGTGGCCGCGCACCGGGGCCCGGCGGCGGACCGGGGCCCAGCGAAGCAGCGCGGCCGGGCGGCGGACCGGGGCCCAGCGCAGCACCGGGGCCCGGCGGCGCGCCACGCGCCTCGGACCCGGCGCCACGAGAATGGACCGACTGCGCTCACCAATTGTCCGACGCCACAACGGTGAATGAGGCGTGCATCCCTGCGGCGTAGTGGCCAGGGATGTTGCAGAACACCACGTATCTGCCCGGCGACAGGCGTGTCGTGACGACCCTGACTGTCGAGGGCTGGATGTCCTCCGTCTCGGTGATGTGAACGACGGACTCACTCTCCTCGTCGACGGTGGTGTCGTCGGCCGTCGGCAGGGCACCGGCCACGTCGTCCGATCGTGCGATGACGAACTCATGGGCGATGGCGCCCTTGTTGGCGATGGAGAACGTAAGTGCACCGGCCGGCACTGTGGACGACCCGAGCACGATCTTGAACTCCGCCTCCGTCGCGCTCACCGGCGTGCCTGCATCTTCCGCGGGCACGGACGCGTCGGCCGACGAGGGTTCAGGCGCTTCCGGGGATGCGCTCGGATGGGCCGCTGCAGGAATCGCTCCTGGCGCACCGCCCGACGGTGATGCGGACCCCGGGCGTGCCGGCGTGAACGTCCAGCCTGACGATGTGGCTCCCACGCAGCCGGCAAGCGAAACCGACAGCACGAGACCCAGGACGACGTATCCTCGCGAACGCATGCTCTTCCCTCCCAGGAATGAGGTGACAACTTCCGTACGTGGGCCCGGCCGAGTTCGGATCTGGGGCCGGAGCGAGCTGGAGCGCCGACGAGCCTCTGGACGCCCGTGCACTGGGGCGTCCGGCCGGTCGGGACAGCAGTTGCATCCGCCCATATCCGGAGCCGGTCCTGCCTTCGCAGTCACCCGGTGCGGATCCATTGGAACTACACAGGACGCGCCTGCACGGCGGAATAGGGCCGAGACCCTAGTTCGGGCCAGTGGAAACCCGAGTCTTGCACGATACGGGCACCAATCCGGCGGACGCCTGGCGCTGCGGTGCCGCGCCGGGTGACGCCTGCTGGTCGCGAGGCCGTCGCGCCGCTCTCGACACGTTGATGGCCCCCCGAACATCGTCGGGCCCCCGACTCCGGGTGGAGCCGAGGGCCCGGCTGACGTCGCGACAGTGGGGACCCGGGCGGGCGGGGCCTGCGCCTCCACCCGCCGTCTCCCCCCGGGGTCAGGGAATGGTGACGTCCTGGATCACCACCGGACCCAGCGTGTAGTCCAGTTCCGTCGACTGGTTCACGCCGGCCGGTGTGATCACGTCCATCGCCTTCGGGACGAGGTTCGGATTGAAGGTGCAGTGCGGATCGGAGCTGGCCGCCGCGCAGACGCCGAACTGGTACGCCTGCGGCGTCGGCTGGAAGCCGCGCGCCTGGTCGGGTGAGAACCCGTCCTGGCCGGTGAGCACCACCGTGAAGCCCCAGGTGGATGCCGGTGTGCCGCCCAGGCTGGCGGTCGGCACGCTGAAGGTGATGTACCTGGAGATCGCGTTGGCGGAGATGTTGATCGTGCCGAGCGAGCCGGCGTTGGATGCGTCGACGTAGCGCTGGCCGAAGCCCTGCACCTCCAGCAGCCGGCTCCAGGCGGACCCGGCCGAGATCGTGTAGTTACGTTGCGGGAAGGACGCTGCAGTCGAGGTTGAGACCGCTCCGGGGTCGTGCACATACACGTCGACCAACTGGGCCCCGAGGGGGCTGCCGAACGTCGGCGAGAGGTCGCGGGTCTGGAGCTTGAAGGTGGTCGTCAGGCCGTCCGGCGAGAGGATCACCTTGAAGTCCTGGATGTCGTAGGCGCCGGCGTGGAAATCGCCGGCAGTCGGGTAGGCGTAGTTGCCCGGCCCGTTGTCGTCGTTGCTCGGGTCGGTGACGTCGAACACCACCGTGCCCGGGGTGAAGTCCCAGACCACCGTGCGCTGGGCGTGTGCCGTGGCGCCGGTCGGGCTCATGGCGACGACGTTGATGACCGTGGTGCCACCGGTGACTGCCACGTTGACGCCGAAGCTCCCGTCGGGGGCGGCCGTGGTTGTCGCGGTCGTCGTTGCGGAGTTGGCGTCGGTGTTCGTGGCGGCGACGTAGACCTTGTTGCCGGCCACGGTCGTGCCGGTGACGGTGACCGGCGAGGACGAGATCGCCGACAGGTTCACCGGCGCCGTGATCGTCAGGGTCGTCGCGCCGACCGGGTGCGTGATGTAGCGCTGCACGTTGATCTGCGGACGATCGATCAGCTTCCCGGCGGTGACGTCCCGAACAAGCCGGACGTAGGCGCCGGCCGACCACGTCAGCGGAGCCGCCGAGCCGGCCGGGCCGCCGTTCCTGAAGCCGATCGACGCGGTAGTCGGGTCGGTCCCGTAGGGGGACGCGGCGAGGCCGTGGACCTCCCAGTTCTGTTCGGGGATGAGCCCGAGGCCGGAAGCGAAGTTGGCCATCGGCGGGATGAAGTCCGCGCCGGTGAGCGGACCGGAAACCAGCTGCTCGTACTCGCCGCGCTCGGCGCCGAGGACCGGCCACACGTGCCCGGTGCCCTGGCCGCTGGGTGCCCACGGGCGGCCGTCGCTGGAGCGGTCGCCGTACCCGTCACCGTTGTAGCGATGCCAGCCGTCGCCGCTCCCCGTGCTGCTCATGATCGTCGCGTCGACGACCGGGATCGTGTTCACGACCGCCTGGTCATTCGCGGGCAGCTCGCCGAGGCGGACGAGCTCGAGGAAGCCGGCGTCGATCACGGAACGCTGGTCGAGCGTGGGGCCGCCGTTCCCGACGTTGTAGCTGATCGCCGCGTTCGGGTCGCCGGTCTTGGAGAGGCGAATGAAGTACGGGCTCGACGAGAGCGACCCGTTGGTGGTCACGGTCCAGCCCTTGATGGAGCGCTGGTAGTCGTCGGCCACACCGAGGTACAGGTTCGCCGAGGTCGGGTCGCCGTTCTTCTTGGCGATGTCGGCGGCCGCGACAAGGCCGGCGATCTCCGCCGCGATGGTCGACGGCGAGTAGCCGCCCTGCTCCTCCCACCGCTCGACCCCGTAGGACGGTCCGTGGGCGATGACGAAGTTCGCCGCCGGCCGGACGTGGTCGAGGTAGAGCGAGGCGCTCGTCATGCCGAGCGTGTCGGCCATCAGGATCGGGTAGGACGTCTCGTCAAGCTGGACGCCGAACGAGTCGGGCGCGACCTTGCCGTTGAGCAGGCTGTTGCGCGGCATCGACCCGTCGGGAAGCTGTTGCCGGTTGAAGAGGAAGTTCGTCGCGTCGCGCGCGGTCGCCTGGTCGCCGTCGGCGACCAGGCCGGTCCACGCCTCGTAGAGATCGCGGGCGAACACCTCCCGGTACGAGCCGAAGTAGGTGTTGGCGGGGTCACCCGCGGAGATCGCCTGGCCCCAGGGAGAGGCAAGCCCAGCGATGATCGCGCCGGGGAACGTCTTGTCCTCGGACGCCTTGATCACGTTGGCGGACGCGTAGTACTGGGTGATCAGCGGCGAGGCCTTGCCGTGGAACAGGTTGCGGAGCTTCTGGGTCGGATCGTTCAGCCCGGCGTCGTACTGCTTCCAGCCGGCGGCGTAGGCCTGGCGAGCCCTGGGGAACCCCGTGCCGATCGAACCCTCGGCGGCCGTCACGGCGTTCGCCTGCGTGGACCCGAACCCGAGGGCGAGCGTGAATGTCGGCTTCGCGCCCGGGCCGAGGGTGACGGCAGCCGTCTGCACGACATTGCCGTTGGACGCATCAGTAGACGTCTGTGTCAGGGCGTGGGACGCGTCGAGTTGGACCAGACCGTCGCTTCCGGCGCCGGCGAACCCGCTCTCGACGGTGCTGAACGGCCCGTCGAGCGCGGCGAAAACGGGCTGTGCGTAGTCCCGGTTCGAGGCCTGCGTGACCGTGTTCGTGTCGTATGACACCGCGATGGGGTGACCCGTGGAGGTGTCGACGACCGCCGAATCCGGACCGCCGTTGCCACCGCCTCCGCCGCCGTTGCCGTTCACGGTGGCGTCGAAGCGAACGAACACCTGGAACGGGCCGGCGACCATCGGGGTGAACACGGTCCGCATCAGCACCGTGTTGCGGGCAGGGTCGGTGATGTAGTCGGTCTGCAGGCTGTACTTCCCGCTCTTGGCGGTGCTGGTCACGCGGCAGGCCATGCCGGTGTTGTCGAGTGCGGTCACCGCGTAGGTCATGTCGCGCGCCTGGAGGTCGGTGAACGTCGATCCGTCCGTCACGACGTACTGGAGGGTCTCGACGTTCGTGTTGTCGATCGTGGGGTAGTAGACGTCGGAGAGAACCCCGTTGGCGACCGTGTACCAGACCTTGGAGGTCCGGTTCCTGGCGGTGCCGATGCAGTCCTTCCGCGCGAGGTCGAAATGGGAGAGCGCGCCGGGCCCGTCGGGCGCAGAACCTGCGGCAAGGGCCACGCCGCCCGCACCCGCCACCGGCGCGACCGCCAGCACGAGGGCGCCGATCGCAACGAAGGCGAGCGGCCGGCCGCGCCGTCCCGGGCCAATGAGACCGTGACTCATCGTGAACCTCCTCGCTGTTGCGCCGGACCACCGGCCACCGCCCGAGGTGCTGCTCATCGCGAGGCACCTCCGTATCTGCCGCAGGACCCGCACGGCAATCGGGACGGGGAGATCGTCACGGCAGCACCCGCGACCAGCGGCTGTGCGGAGCGCGCGGTAGGGCTTCCTGCCCGTCAACGCAGAGACTCATTCGGCGCGTCCCGTTTGTAAACCCCCAAAGCGCGGCGAGTGGGCGCGACCGAGGGCGGCCCGAGCCGGCCCGGGCCGCGACCCGTGCGCGGCCCGGCAGCGCCGGGAATCAGGGCTCTTCGCCGACCTGGTGAGCCACCCGTCCGTTCACCGGGCGGGCCGGTGCGGACCCGGCAGGAGCACTGCCCCGAACAGGGAGCACCGCCCCGAACGAGATTTTGTCATGGGCGACGCACCGGGCTGTGGGGTGCTCGAGGGCGCCGTCCATGTCGCGGTCTGGTGGAGGCACGGCCGAGCCAGGCCCGAACCTGCGAGGCAGCGCCGTCACTCCATTGCGGGGAGGTAGTCCGGCGCGAGGTACGTCTCGGGATCGTCGCGGAACTCGAGGAAGCAGCCCTTGCCGCAGAACACGTACTCGCGATCCAGGTGGGTCGAGGCGAGGCCTCTTGTGCGTGCATGCTGCGGGTCCACGGTCATGCCGCAGACCGGGTCCTCGTCGGCCGCGATGGTGCGATGTTCGGTCATCTCAGTCTCCTGTTCAGGCTCGAGTCGGGTCTGGCGCCTGTGCCCGCGTCATCGCCCGGACAGGCACGCAGTATCCCCGCCCGGGCGAATGCCATCTTCGATTACGGGAACGACGGTGCGACGATGGTACGTGGCCTCGCCTCCGGCGCAACGCGCGCCGGGTTGAAGCGGCGCAGGCGGAGCGCGTTCGAGACGACCGTGACCGATGACAGGGCCATTGCCGCGGCCGCGAGGATCGGATCCAGCGTCACGCCGGTGAACGGATACAGGACGCCCATTGCGACAGGAATGAGGATCGCGTTGTAGGCGAACGCCCAGAACAGGTTCTGGCGGATGTTTCGCATCGTGGCGCGCGACAGCTGAATGGCGGTCACGAGGCCGTTCAGGTCACCCGACATCAGGGTGACCCCGGCGGATTCCATCGCCACGTCGGTACCGGTGCCCATCGCGACGCCGATGTCGGCCGATGCGAGCGCCGGGGCATCGTTCACGCCATCGCCCACCATGGCGACGACCGTGCCGTCGGCCTGGAGCGCCCTGACAGCCGCCGCCTTGCCGTCGGGCCGGACGTCCGCGAGCACACGGTCGATGCCGACGGAGCGCGCTATGGCCTCCGCCGTGCGGCGGTTGTCGCCCGTCAGCATCGTGACGGAGAGACCGAGGCGGCGCAGTTCCGCGACCGCTGCAGTGGATCCGGCCTTGGGGGTGTCGGCTATGGCGATGACGGCCGCCGCTCGACCGTCGATCGCGACGAAGACCGGGGTCTTCCCGTTCGCGGCGAGTGCGTCCGCCGCGGGCAGCAGCGCGGCGACGTCGATGCCCTGCTCCTGCAGATGCCCCGGACGACCCACCAGGACACGATGACCGGAGGCGTCCGCGGCGACACCACCGCCCGCCGTCGCGACGAACTCGCTCACGGCCGGGATCACGAGGCGACGGACCTCGGCCGCCTCGCGCACGATGGCAGCGGCGAGTGGATGCTCGGACCCGCGTTCCGCCGCGGCAACAAGCGCGAGCACCTCGTCCTCGGGCAGGGCGCCGGCGTGCCGCACGATGTCGGTCACCCGAGGCCTGCCCTCGGTGAGGGTTCCGGTCTTGTCGATCACGACGGCCCTGGCCGAGCCCATCCGCTCGAGCGACTCGGCGTTCCGGAACAGGATGCCGAGCTCGGCGCCCTTCCCCGTGCCGACCATGATCGAGGTTGGCGTCGCGAGTCCCAGGGCGCAGGGGCAGGCGATGATCAGCACCGCAACCGTGTTGAGCAGTGCCAGGTTGAAGGACGGCTCCGGCCCGAAGATGAACCAGAGGGCGAACGTGAGCGCCGCGAGCCCGAGCACCAGGGGCACGAAGTAGCCGGTGACCACGTCGGCAAGCCGCTGGATCGGAGCGCGCGATCCCTGCGCCTCGGACACGAGGCGGATGATCTTCGCGAGCACGGTGTCGCCGCCGACGCGCGTCGCGCGGAAGGTGAGCGTCCCGGTGGTGTTGAGGGTGCCACCGATCACGAGATCGTCGGCGCGTTTCGCGACCGGCAGGCTCTCGCCGGTGATCATGCTCTCGTCGACGCCCGAAAGCCCGTCGGTCACCACACCGTCGACCGCGACCGTCTCGCCGGGGCGCACGCGCACGAGGTCGCCGACGCGGACATCCGCGATCGACACGTCGAGTTCGAGGCCGTCACGGAGCACGCGGGCCGTTCTCGGGGAGAGCCCGATCAGGCGCCGGATGGCATCCGAGGTATGACTGCGGGCGCGGGCCTCGAGGTACCGGCCGAGCAGGATGAGCGTGATGATCGCCGCGGCCGTGTCGAAGTACAGGGGCAGTACCCCGCCGTCCATGCCGAGCCCGGCAGCCAGGAAGAACGATGGGAACAGCATCGTCGCGAGGCTGTAGCCGAAGGCTGCCGTGGTCCCGACGACGATCAGCGTGTTCATGTCGGACGACCGATGCCGGAGCGCCTTCGCTGCACCGACATAGAAGAGCCAGCCCGCCCAGAACTGGACCGGCGTGGCGCATACGAGCTGGAAGCGCGGGTCGGACAGGAACGCCGGCAACCACGGGGCGACGGTCATGCGCGCGAGGCCCAGGAGGAGCGGCACGGTGAAGATCGCGGCGAACAGCAGCCGGCGGCGCAGGGCGGCGACATGGCGGGCGGCGGCCTCGTCGCGCTCGGTCCGTGCCTCCGCCGCACCGGCGACGTCCACGGCCTCGTCGGGCGCTGCGGCCTGTTCCACCCGTGCGACGTAGCCCGCCGCATCCACCGCGGCCACGAGGTCGGCGACCGTCACCTGGGCGGGGTCGTACCCCACGGTTGCGGACTCCGACGCGAGGTTGACGTTGGCCCGCTCGACCCCGGGGACGCGCGACAGGAAGCGGGTGATGCGGTTGACGCAGGACGCGCAGGTCATGCCCTCGACGGGGAACGACACGATCTCGATGTGGGCCGGTGAAATGGTCATGACTCGCTCCTGGATGTTCCGTGCGGACCCCGCCCGGGCGCGGTGCCCGGCGACGCGAACCGGGAATGCCGCCCCTGCTCTGCCGTCAGCCGCCACCGGCGGATGCGCCGGTCGGACGATCGACGACGGTGATCTGTCCCCCGTACATCCCCATTGCGCACGTGTAGGAAATGGATCCGGTCGGCAGGGCCGGCAGGTCGATCGTGTTGGAACCCTTGTGCAGCGTGACCGCGATGCCGAGCGACGGGACCCTGAGGAATGTCGCGCACGAGTTCGAACTCGTGGAGTCGATCGTCCAGCGGGTGGGGATGCCGGCGTAGATCGGGACGTTGCCGGGGTGATATCCGTTGTAGTCCTGGGAGGTGCGCAGCGCCTGCGTGCCGCCGACCACCGACGATGCGGGAGGCAGCCCTGCCGCGAGCGCGACACTCGATCCGAAGGACGGGAGCGTGATGCCCGCGAGGCGCAACCCAGCCCCGGCGTTGACGAGGGCGAAGCCGATGACCACGACGCCGACCAGCCGCAGCAGTACCGGGCGCGACCTGCTCGGCACGATGACCGGGAGCCCGGCGAGCGCCAGCAGCCCCGGTGCCGTCCCGATGGCGAACGCCCCGAGCAGTAATGCCGCCGTGGCCGGTGACCCGGTCGACAGCGCGTAGATCTGGACCGCCTGGGTGAAGCCGCAGGGGAGGAAGAAGGAGGCCGCACCGAGGCCGGCGGCCCGTGCATCAGAGTAGGCGCCTGCCGACCCGCCGACGAGCCCGAGGCGCCGTCCGAGGCCGGTGGGCAGCGTCGGCGACCAGCCGGCGATCCGCGGCGAGAGTCCCGTGAGCCGCGTGCCGAGGATCGTCATCACGATCGCGACGACGATCATCAGCACCGCCACGAGCGGCGTCGGCAATGTCACCGTGGATCCGAGGGCGCCGAGCATGGCCCCGAACGCGGCATAGCCGACGATCCGGCCGCCCATGAAGACGAGACCCGGTCGCATGTGCACGAGCAGGCCACGGCCGTCGTCAACGTCCGATCGCCGGGACTCGAAGGACGCCGAAAGGGCCAGCACGAGGCCGCCCACGAGGGCCATGCAGGTCGACACGCCGGCGGCCAGCCCCAGCAGCAGCGCCACGACGACGCCGCCGCGGGCGAGTTCACCCGCCCCCGACGCCAGGTCGGCGATGCCGGTGACCTGCGCGACCAGGGCGAGGACCGCCACGAGGAGCACGCCGGCGCCGGCGGTGGCCCACACCCGCGTGTCTCGCTCGATCCAGGGCGTTGCGCCGACCTCGTAGCCGGCGGCGAGGATGGCGCCTTCGATCCCGGGCGCTCCGATTGGTCCGGACGCGACGACCTCGACGCGCGCGCGGACGGACGAGGCGGAGACGCGCTCGACGTTGCGGAGCCGCCCGACGAACCGTTCGATGCGGATCTCGCAGGTGCGGCAGGTCATCCCGGCGACCGGGACGACGACCGTCGTCAAGGCAGGTGCGGCGGCGGCCGCGAGCGCCGTGAAGGCCGGCGCCGTTGGGTCGCCGCCGCACCCTCTGCCGCGGCCCCGGGCTGGGGCACCGTGGGCCGCGGCGTGGAGGAGCGGGCGCTTCGATTGGTCGTCTGCGCGCTGGCGCGGTGATGGCGACGGGACATCTGGACGCGTGCTCCTGTGACGACGGTGGGTCTGCTGTGCGGCGGCTCGCTTGGCTCGTGGGCGTTGCTGTCCCCCGTACCAACAGCATGCGAGCTGGCGCCGGCGGTTCAATGGAGGTCGGCGCAACGTTTCCTCAAGATCCGGTCAAGACGACCGCCCGAACCGGACCGACCGGACATCGCCGCGCGACCTCCCCCGCGAGTGCGGCGAGCCCATTCACGCCGCCTACGGACCGTCCCGCGCATCCCCGCCTCGTAATGGCCGGGCGCGCGGCAGGCGTAGGCGAACGGCCCGGCGCCATCGAAGGTGAACGTCAGCGACTTCGTCTGCATCATGCCGATGTCGGCCACCGGCGAGCAGTGAGTCACGTGCTCGCTCGAACTCGTCCTGGCTGATTTCGCCGCGAGCGAATTGGGCACGCAGGATCGTCATGGCGTCCTCGTCGGCGGACTGCCCCCGAGGAGCGCGGACGATGAGCCAGACCATGAACAGCAGCGCCGCGATCCAGATGAACATCCAGAGCCAGCCCACCGGGTCCAGCCAGTGCACGATTTGATCTCCGGTCTCCGCTCGGCACGTCGCGCCGGGCTGCGCCGCTACCTTCGCGCCAACGGCATGCCGGGTCCATGGAGACCGGCTCCGGATCGCCTCAAGCTTTGATCAAGCCGCGGGCAGCGCCACCAGGAACGTGGATCCGGTTCCGGGTCCCTCGGATTCGGCCCACGCCTCGCCGCCCATCGCCTCCGCCAGCGCGTGCACCACGGCCAACCCGATACCGGCGCCGCCGAGGGCACGCGACCGGGACGGATCGATCCGATAGAAGCGCTCGAAGACGTGGACCCGTTGGTCGGGCGTGAGTCCCGGGCCGTGATCCCGTACCGAGATCACCACTTCCGCGCCGGCGCGACGGACCGCGACCGATAGTTCCGACCCATCGGGGCTATAGCGGATGGCGTTGGACATGTAGTTGGCGAGGATCTGGGCGAGGCGATCTCGATCGGCGCGGCCGAGCACGCGCGCCCGCGCATCGAGGCTGATTGTCAGCGAGCGCGCGCCGGCCAGCGGGCGGAACTGCTCCACCACCTGCCCGGCGACCACTCCGACGTCGACCGCTTCGATCGCAAGGGGCAGCTGGTGCGCCTCCGCCCGCCACAACTCGGACAGGTCGTTGACCAGGCGCGCCAGGCGCCCTGTTTCGCGCCGCAGGAGTCGCCAGGTCTCGGGAGACGATGCGACGACGCCGTCCTCCAGGCCTTCCAGGTAGCCGTCCAGCGTGGCAAGCGGCGTGCGGAGCTCGTGGGCGACGTCGCCGACGAGATCCAGTCGCCGCCGTTCAGTCGCCTCGAGCGAGCTCGCCATCGCGTTGAAGGTCTCCGCCAGTTCGCGCACCTCGCCCTCGCCTGACGAGGGGACGCGTTCGGCGTAGTGGCCCGACGCGATGCGGCGAGCTGCTGTCACGATCCGCGTGACCGGTGTGGCGATGCGCGAGGAGAGCGCGAGCGCCAGTGCGACCGCCGCGACGAGCCCGATGACGAGTGCTGCCACGAGCGCGGTCCGAACCGCATCCTGGAACGCGGCGAGGGTGGCCGCGTCCATCGCCTGGCCCACGGGATCGCCCGGCCGGTGGCCCATCGCATCGGCGAAGTAGCCCGGCCCGACCAGCGACACCGCAACAAGCACCGTTCCGATCGCGGCGAGGGCCACGACCAGGTGTGACAGCAGCAGGCGCGATCGGAGGCGGCGCGGCAGCTTCATGAGGAGGTGACCAGGCGATAGCCGACGCCGCGCACCGTGTCCACGAATCGCGGATGCTCCGGAGTGTCGCCGAGTTTCCGCCGGAGGTTGGCGACGTGGACATCGACGAGGTGATCGTCGCTGTACCCGGGACCCCAGACGGACGCGAGGAGCGCCGATCGTTCGACCACGGCGCCCGGCTCGCGCGCCAGCGCCGCGAGGATGTCGAACTCGGTCCGAGTGAGCTCGACGGCGCGGCCGTCGACACGGACCGTTCGGGTCGAGAGGTCGACATCGAGTCCGGCGACGACTGCCGGGGTTGCTCGCACACGGCGCATGATGGCCTTGATCCGAGCGACCAGCTCGCGCGGGCTGAACGGCTTCGTCAGGTAGTCGTCGGCGCCGACGGCGAGGCCGATCAACTTGTCCACCTCCTCCGAGCGCGCGGTCAGCATCAGCACGTACGCGTCGCTGAATGTGCGCAGTTCGCGGCACGTCTCGATCCCGTCCATGCCCGGGAGCATCAGGTCGAGGACGACAACATCCGGTTGCTCTCGCCGAGCCGTGGCAAGCGCCTCATTCCCGTCGAACGCCGTGAGCACCGTCCAGCCCTCGCGCATGAGGTAGCCGCGGACGAGGTCGACGATGGGCAGCTCGTCATCCACGACGAGGATGCGAAGCGGATCTCGGGCTGCGTGCACGGCGCGAGTCTCCACCAGATCTGCACGGACGTCGAGTCCGTCGCCCCGATCTCCCCGACCATGGACCCCGGCGACGGGTTCAGCTACCCTGGGCCGCCGCCGTGAGCAGCAGCACGATCGCGCCGAGCACCGTCATGCCGGCCGCCGATGCAAGGACGCGGCCGAACGCATGTGCCCGCTCAGCCTCGGTCCCGGCCAACGCGACGTCCGGTGCGAGCAGCCAGTCCATGAGCGCCCCGAGCACGAGCATCGCGATGACGAGCCCATGCTTGGCCAGGATCAGCAGCGACCAACTGTTCGACAGTGCGCCGATCCCGGTGAACCGCGGGTCGGTCGCAAGCAGGTAGACGCCCGTCGCGAGGAAGATGACGACCGAGGCGATCAGCCAGGGACGGGCGCGCCGCTCCGTCGATTCCACGGCCTCGCCCAGCGCCGGGCCCACGACCGTCCGCCTGAGCGCGGGCAGGAACACGAGGGCGAGCATCCCGTAATAGCCGAGCAGCACCACCGCCGCGATCTCGTGCAGCCACATTGCTCCGACGTGCAGCAGGTCCACGCGCCTCGCCTCCTCCGCGCCATTCGGCCGCCCGATCGGGCGACTCCACGGAAGGCTATGGAGACCCCCTCCGGTGCGGCAGGGCGGAAACGCCCGACCTTCTGGGACCTCCCGCCCGGAACGGCCGCCGCGGACAGGGCGAGTGCCGAGGTGAACCGAGCCCGGCCGCCCGTGGCGCGTCGGCATCCGGCACCCCCTGGAGAAGGACCGGCTGGCGGCCGTGCTCCTGGCGCGCGATCTCGCGGTGGCGACATCGGGAACGTACGAGCGCGGGGAGCACGTGCTCGACCCGCACACCGGCCGGCCGCCGGCCGGCATCCTGAGCATCACGATCGTGGGACCGGACCTGGCCTTCGCGGACGCCTGCGCGACGGCGGTCTTCGCCATGGGCCCGAACGGGATTCGCTGGGCGGCGACGAACCTCCCCGGGTACTCGGCGTGCGCGATCACGACCGAGCGCCGGCTCGTCTGCACGCCGGCGTTCGAGCGGCTGATGGAGCGAATCTGAGGCGATGCGCGCCGGGGCGCTCGACGGCCGGGCGAGGCCGGGGCCCCCTGCGCAACGTCGCCGAGTCACCGCGTCACGGTGACCGGCGTGGGTTATTGGCGTCCCCACACGCCGGCCGGCGCCGCCTACACTCGGCGAGTGCGGATCGGCGTGAGCATCCCGATGGCCGAGGGCGACGTCGGCGGGACGGGCGTTCCCGACTGGCCGGCGGTGCGGTCCTTCGCGCTGCGTGCCGAATCGCTCGGCCTCGACTCGATCTGGGTCTCCGACCACCTGCTGCCGGAGCTCGAGGCACTCGGCCGGCCCGCAGGGATCCACGAGGCGTGGACGGTGCTGGCCGGGCTTGCCGAGGCGACGACGACGATCCCGATCGGGACGCTCGTGCTGGCGGCGCCCTTCCGCAACCCGGCGCTGCTCGCGAAGATGGCCGCTGCCGCAGACGAGATCAGCGGTGGTCGCCTGGTCCTCGGCCTCGGGACGGGCTGGGTGGACGCGGAGTTCGAGGCCTTCGGCTATCCCACCGACCACCGTGGCGCCCGGTTCGACGAGGTGCTGCGCATCGTGGTGCCGCTCCTCCGGGGCGAGAAGGTCACCCTCGACGGCCGGTTCCACGCGGCGAACGGGGCGGTCCTCCTCCCGCCGCCGCGGCGACCCATCCCCGTGCTCGTGGCGGCGAAGGGGCCGATGATGCTCCGCCTGGCCGCGCGGTGGGCCGACGCCTGGATCACGGCCTGGTTCCGGGCCCCCGACGAGCGGTTCGCGGCGTCGATGGCGGCGATGGATGTGGCACTCGCCGCCGAGGGACGCGACGCGGCGTCGCTGAGCCGGTACGCCGGCGTCTCGGTGAGCGACCTGGACGCCGATGGCCCGCGTTTCGGCGACCGGGTGGCCGGCCTTGCGTCGAGTCTCGACCGGTTCGCCGCCGTCGGGATCGACCACGCGGTCGTGGAACTGGAGCAACCCATGACGAACCGCGCACTCGAGCGCCTGGCCAGGGCGGTGGAGATGCATCGGCGCGGGGCGGGTCGATCGGCCCGTTGACCTTGACCGGCGGAATTCCGGAATGAATGAACGTGGCCGACGCCGCGGGCCGGCTCACGGCCGTTCAGCGTCCGGTGAGAGGGCCAGATCGGCGTTCATACCGGAAGGTAGCCACGCAACCGCAACGGGATGCCGTGGCAGCGGGCGGGTCCGATGGCAGCGTCCCGGGTTTCGCTCACCCCTCACCCCGGAAGCGGCCCGGTAACCGGCAATGCGCTCTGGGGACCGCCGGCCGTTCCTGCCCCGCTGCCCGTCCGCCTTCCGCCCTGGCCTGTCATGCTTCGGCGGTCCTGGGCTCCGCCGCGGTCCCGGGCTCCGCCGCGGTCCCGGGCTCCGCCGCCCGCCCGCCGCCCGCCGCCGGCCCACCGTCCGCGGATATGCCGGACTCGGCGGACTGCTCCGGGCTCGGTTGCTCGAAAGCCGTGCCGCTGCTGCGCGGCCACGACACCGACATCCGCGCCCCGCCGGCCGGCGCATCGCCGATCTGCCACAGGCCGCCCGTCGCCCGCACGATGGCATCGCCGATCGCGAGCCCGAGGCCGGCGCCCCCCGGCGCGTCGTTGGCGCGCCGGAAGCGGTCGAAGATGCGCTCGCGCTCCGACGGCGGAATGCCCGGCCCGTTGTCGTCGACCGTGAGCCGGACGCGGCCGACATCGCTCGAGACCTGCACCGTCACCGCGCCATCGTCCGGGGAATACTTCGTCGCGTTGTCCAGCAGCACCGAAACGAGACGGGCCAGCCACTCCGCGGGTGCGGTCACGACCGGGCTCATCTGTCCCGTGACGTGCGTCTCGAGCGTGATGCCGCGCCGCTCGCACACGGCCCGGAAGCGTTCGGCGGTCGTGCCGGCGAGCGCTCCCAGGTCGATCGGCGCTGACTCGGGCGTCTCCGGCGCCGCGTCGAAGCGGGCGAGCCACAGCAGGTCGTTGACCAGCCTGCGGAGGTGGCCCGTCTCCTCCTGGATGCGCTCCAGTGTCCCACGGTCGACGACGGGGTCCCGGTCTGCGGCCAGCGCCAGGGAGGTCTCCGCCTCGATCACCGTCAGCGGCGTCCGCAGTTCGTGGGAGGCATCGGCCGTGAATTCGAGCTGGCGCTGCCGCGCGCGTTCGATCGGCCCGGCCACCCGTCGCCCGATCATCAGCGATCCGACGAACACGAGCAGCAGGAGCGGCGGAGCGATCAACAGCTCGGCCAGCACCAGGTTGCTCCGTGTCGCCGCGACATCCGAGATCGTCTGGGCGATCGTGACCCAGCCGCCGGGCATCTGCGCCGCGAGTGGCCCCCCGACCACCCGCATCGCCGTCCCTGCGATCACGGACGTTGTCGGCCCCGTCACCTTTCCCAGGTCCGCCGGGAGGGCCGCGCTGGAATCGCTCTGGTAGACGCTGCCATCCGGCGCCGTGACCCAGAGCAGCAGCGGGGCCTCGAACCGCCTCGCGTCGTGGTCCGGGTCGAGCGCATCCACCTGCCCCTGCCCGGCGAGGTACGCGACGAGGTCCGGCCGCGTGCTCACGGCCGCCAGTTCGTCGCTGATCCGCCTGTCGATGCTCGCGAGCTGGTTCTGTCCGGCGATGAACACGACCGCTGCGCATACGAGCACGTACAGCACGGCGACGATCGCCGTGGTGATCGCCGCGACCCTGATCGGCAGCCGGCGGACCAGGCTTCCCGTCCGGCCGTCCATCTCGGACTTCCTCACGTCTCTGCCAGCCGGTAGCCGGCGCCCCGCACCGTCGCGATCTGGGCGCCGCTTCCCGCGAGCTTGGCGCGCAGTCGGGCCATCTGGACGTCGATGGCGTTCGACCCGATGGGCTCCGTCTCGTCCTTCCAGGCGTGCTGCGCGATCAGCCGCCGATCGACGACCGCGGGTGCCCTCAACATCAGCAACTCGAGGATGCGGAATTCGGTCCGGGTCAGGTGCAGCGGCACGCCGCTCGCCAGCACGTCCATCGTTCCGGGGTCCAGCACGAGCGGCCCACGGCGGAGCGCACGACCGTCCGCGCTCCCGGGGCGTCGCTGGAGGGCCCGAACACGCGCCAGCAGCTCACCGAAGTCGAATGGCTTGACCAGGTAGTCGTCCGCGCCCGCGTCGAGGCCGGTGATCCGGTCGGCCGGTGCATCGCGTGCGGTCAACATGAGGATTCCGGTGCTGTTGCCGCGCGACCGCACACGCCGGAGGACGTCGAGGCCGCTGATGCCGGGCAGTCGCCAGTCGAGGATCACGACCGCGTACTCGTAGAACTGGATGAAGTCCAGCGCATCCTCCCCAGACGAGGCCGCGTCCACGAAGTACCCGTTCGACTCCAGCCCGCGGACGAGCACGGACCGCAATCGCTGGTCGTCCTCGACGACGAGGAGACGCACCTCAGGCGCTGCCCGGGATCCGCACGACGCGGAGTGTAGGGACCCGACCTTTCATGCGCATGACGCCCTGCGGTGCGCCGGCTAGGGAACCGGGGTGCCCCGGCGAGGCGGCGCACCCTCCGCCGCCGGGGGCGGCTGCTTCGGGGTGCCGTCGCCGCCGGGCTGATGGCGGGGCACCAGCTCCTCGCGCCGGTACGGGACGTTCGCGACGACGGTGTTCGGCCGGCCGAGCAGCTCGGCGCGCAGCCGGTTCGACGTCTGGTTGTACAGCAGCCGCTCCCACCAGTGACGTGCCACGTACTCGGGGATGACGACGAGCGTGATCGCGTCCGGATCGCTCGACGTGACGTCGAGGTAGGTCACGAAGGGCCGGACGAGCGACCGGTAGGGGGACTCGACGATCACGAACGGCACGCCCGGGATCTGGCGCTCCATGCGCGCCCGGAGCCGCTCTCCCTCCTCGACGTCGTCGGTGACGTGCACCATCTGCACGTCGTCGGTCAGCGCTCGACCGAAGTTCACGGCCTGGACCACGGCGCGCGTCGAGGCCCGGCACCGGGATGACGGCTCGCTCCTGGCGGCGCGGCGGCCCGATGATGAGGTCCGGGCGGACCTTCAGTTCCTCCGACGTGTGCTGGTATTGCCTGTGGATGAACAGCATCATCAGCACCAGCGTCGGGATGATCACGGCGACGAGCAGCGACGACGGCGCCTTCTCGATCAGGACCACGACGGAGACCACGGCCGTCAGCGCGCAGCCCACCGCGTTGGTCGCGAGGCGCCGGCGCCAGCCATCGCCCTGCACCCTGTGCCAGTGACGGACCATGCCCCCCTGGCTGAGCGTGAAGCTCACGAACACGCCCACCGAGTAGAGCGGGATCAGCGCGTGGGTGTCGCCGCCGAAGAGGATGACCAGGGTGATCGCCAGGCCCGACAGGATCGCGATCCCCAGCGTGTAGGCCAGGCGGTCGCCGCGGAACGAGAAGTGCCGGGGCATGTAGCTGTCCAGCGCCACGATCGCGGCGAGCCGCGGAAACGCGTTGTACGAGGTGTTGGCGGCCAGGATCAGGATCAGGGCCGTGAACCCCTGGAACAGGTAGAAGCCCACGGTGTCGCTGCCGTAGACCGCCGTGGCGACCTGCGAGATGACGGTCTTGTCCGGGACCGGCACGATGCCGAAGCCGTTGGCCAGGAACGTGATCCCGATGAACAGCGTGCCCAGCAGGATCGCCATCCAGGTCAGTGTCGTCGCCGCGTTCCTCGATTCGCTCGGCTTGAAGGCCGGAACGCCGTTGGCGATGGCCTCGGTCCCGGTGAGGGCGACGGAACCGCCGGCGAAGGCCCGGAGCAGCAGGAAGATCGTCATCGGCTGGAGCGGGTCCGGCGCGCCCGGGATCGGATTGGGAGGCGGCGCGCCCGCGCCCAGCACGACGATCCGGAACGCGCCGATGGCGATCATCAGCAGCGCGCCGCCCACGAACAGGTAGGTGGGCACGGCGAAGATGTTGCCGGACTCGCGGATGCCCGCGAAGGTTGCCGAGCATCATCAGCAGGATCGCGACCACGCAGATCTCCACGGTCGCCGGGAGCAGGCTCGGCAGGGCGGAGGTGATCTGGGCCACCGCGCTCGACGTCGAGACGGCCACGGTGAGGGTGTAGTCGACCATCAGTGACCCCGCAGCGACGAGCGCCGGCAATCGCCCCAGGTTCTCCTTCGAGACGGCGTACGCACCGCCGCCGTTCGGGTACGCGAAGCCGATCTGCCGGTAGCTCGTGGAGACGACTGCCAGCATGATCGCGATCGCGATGGCGACCCACATGCTCGTGTAGAGGAACGCGGCGCCTGCGACCACGATGACGCCGAGGATCTCGTCGGTCGCGTAGGCGCTCGAGCTGATAGCGTCCGAGCTGAAGATGGCGAGCGCCTTCTTCTTGGTCAGTCGCTCGCCGATCTCCTCTTCGGTCGCGAGGGGGCGGCCGATCATCACGCGCTTGACCCGCATCGCCGCTCGGCCGAGGGGCGTGGGCGGTTCGATCGCCGACGGCTTGGCGGTCAGCACGCCCTTCCCGGTGTAGCGGAAGTAGGCCGCGTGCGGGCGTTCGACGCGGATTCGCCGATCGCCGGGGCGGCGACCCTGGATTGGCTGGCGGCCGCCGATCACGGGCGGCGACCTGTGCCTGCCAGCGTCACGCGCGAGCCAGTCGACGGAGCACGGCGGGCAGGATGCCCGCGTGCCGGTAGTAGTCGACCTCGATCGGGCCGTCCAGCCGGCAGATCGCCTCGAAGCGCTGCTCGACTCCGTCGGCGCGCCCGATCACGGTGACCCGCTGGCGCGGAACCGGGCCGGCGGCGAGACCGACGACGTCGAAGGATTCGCGGCCGGTGATGCCCAGCGACCGGACATCCTGGCCGGGAGCGAACTGGAGCGGGAGCACGCCCATGCCGACGAGGTTCGACCGGTGGATGCGCTCGAAACTCTCCGCCAGGACGGCACGCACGCCGAGCAGGCGGGTGCCCTTGGCCGCCCAGTCACGCGACGAGCCGCTCCCGTACTCCCTGCCGGCGATCACCAGCAGCGGCACGGACTCGGTCGCATATCGCATGGCCGCGTCGTAGATGAACATCCGGTCCGCGGATGGCTCGTGCGTGGTGTAGGGTCCCTCGCCATCGGTCAGGGCATTGCGCAGCCGGATGTTGCCGAACGTGCCGCGCATCATGACCTCGTGGTGGCCGCGGCGCGCACCGTAGCTGTTGAAGTCGACAGGCGCCACGCCGTGCTCCCGGCAGCCAGGTTCCGGCCGGGCTCCACGCCGGGATCGACCCGGCCGGCGAGATGTGGTCGGTGGTCACCGAGTCGCCGAGCACGGCGAGGACCCGCGCGCCCAGGATGTCGGTGACGGCCCCGGCCTCGGGCGTGATGCCCTCGAGGAACGGCGGCCGCGCGATGTAGGTGGATGCCGCATCCCAGTCGTACCGGTCGCCGGTCGGCACCGGCAGCGCCCGCCAGCGATCGTCGCCGTCGAAGACGCTCGCGTAGATGCGCCGGAACAGGTCGGGATCGATGGCGTCGGCGATCGCCGAACGGATCTCCTCGGCGCCGGGCCAGAGGTCCGCGAGGAAGACGGGCCGGCCGTCGGAGCCCCGGCCGAGCGGCTCGGTCGAGAGGTCGATGTCGACGCGCCCGGCCAGCGCGAACGCCACGACGAGCGGGGGAGAGGCCAGGTAGCTGGCACGTGCCAGCGGGTGGATGCGACCCTCGAAGTTGCGGTTGCCGGAGAGCACGGCCGCGACGACGAGGTCGTGCTCCTCGACCGCGCGGGCGATCGGCTCGTCGAGCGGGCCGCTGTTGCCGATGCACGTGGTGCACCCGTAGCCGACCAGGCCGAAGCCGAGCCGCTCCAGCGGGGCCATGAGCCCGGCGGCGGCCAGGTACTCGGTCACGGCGCGCGAGCCCGGCGCAAGGCTGGTCTTGACCGTCGGAGGGACGGTGAGCCCGCGAGCCACGGCGTTTCGTGCCAACAGGCCGGCGCCCACCATCACGGTCGGGTTCGACGTGTTCGTGCAACTGGTGATGGCCGCGATCGCGACGGACCCTGTGCGCAGGTCGACGCGCGCCCCGCCGATCTCGACCTGGTGTGCCCGGTAGAAGCCGGGCTCCGGCTCGGTCGCCGGCGCTTCCTCCTCGTCGGGCTCGGATGGCTCGACCGACTCCAGTGCCTGTGCGAACGACGGCGCGTCGCTGGCCGGGAAGGAATCCTCCGACGATTCCTGGACGACGCCTTCGCCGGCCGCGTGGACATGCGCCTCGGGTGCCTCGCCGGCCGACGGTGAATTCGACGATCGCGTCGCTCGGGAAGTGGCCCCTGAAGTTCTCGCGCAACCCGGACAGGGGCACGCGGTCCTGCGGTCGACGCGGGCCGGCCACGCTCGGCTCGACGGTCGCGAGGTCCAGTTCGAGCGACTCGTCGAAGTCGGGCCCCGGGCCCGGCAGACGCCAGAGCCCTGCCTCCTTCGCGTATGCCTCGACGAGGGCCACGTGGTCGGCATCACGTCCGGTCAGCCGCAGGTAGGCGAGCGTCTCGTCGTCGATCGGGAAGAGCGCCGCCGTCGCGCCGTACTCGGGGGACATGTTGGAGATGGTCGCGCGATCCGCGAGCGCGAGCGATGCCAGGCCGTCGCCGGCGAACTCCACGAACGCCCCGACCACGCCGTGCTTCCGCAGCATCTGGCTGATCACCAGCACAAGGTCCGTGGCGGTGGTGCCGCGCGGCAGCTCGCCGTGCAGTCGCACGCCGACAACCCTCGGCATCGGCTGGTAGAGGGGCTGGCCCAGGAGCACCGCCTCGGCCTCGATGCCCCCGACGCCGTACCCGAGCACGCCGAGGGCGTTGACCATCGTCGTGTGGGAGTCCGTGCCGACGAGCGTATCGGGGAACGCGACCGGCTCACCGTCCAGCTCGCGGACCACCACGACCTGCGCGAGGTACTCGAGGTTGACCTGGTGCACGATCCCCGTGCCCGGCGGCACGACACGCAGGTCTCGGAACGCCGATTGCGCCCAGCGGAGCAACTGGTATCGCTCGCCGTTGCGCTCGTACTCCCGGTCGACGTTGAAGGCGAACGCGTCGGGCGTCCGGTACCGATCGACCTGGACGGAGTGGTCGATGACGAGATCCGCCGGCACGAGCGGGTTGATGCGGGCGGGGTCGCCGCCGAGGTCGGACATCGCGTCGCGCATCGCTGCCAGGTCCACGACGGCCGGCACGCCGGTGAAGTCCTGGAGCAGGACGCGGGCGGGCAGGAACGGGACCTCGGCTTCCGCCGGGCTCCCGGGGCGCCATGCCGCGAGGGTCCGGACGTCGGCCTCGGTCACGACGTCGCGCCCGGCATTGCGAAGCGCGTTCTCCAGCAGCACCCTGACGGTCACTGGCGCCCGGTCCAGCGCGGCCATCCCGGCTCGCTCAAGGCGATAGAGGGCAAAGCTGCGGTCGCCGATACGAACGTGGTCGCGCGCGCCGAACGGATCGGGATATTCCATCAGCTGGTTCATCAGGGCGGGCCTCCTCCTCCCGCGCTGCCGCGGGTCGGACGGCTCCTGACGGGTGTGCCCGCCTCGGGTCGCGCTGGTCTGGATTCGCGGCGGAGTATAGCGCCGCGGAACTCCCCGACTGCCGATTTGCCGATGGGCCCCGACCGGGGTCCCTTCGACGTGCGACCATGCGCCCGATGCTCCCTCACGCCGCTCCGGGCGCTCACGGCCACGATCACGGGGTCCACGACCACGATGTCGAGGCACGGCCCGTCCACGGCCACTCGAGCCTGGCGGAAGACCCCCATGGGCGACCGCGCATCGGGTTCCTCGGGGCGGGGCACGTGGGCACGGCGCTCGGTGTTGCCTTCAGCCGCGCCGGGTGGCCGGTCGCCGCGGTGGCGAGTCGTGATCCGGAGAAACGCGCCCGATTCTGCCGGCTGGTGCCCGGTGCTCGCGCCGTCGAACGCGGGCAGGCGCTGCCCGAGCACGCCGACCTGCTGTTCCTCACCGTCCCCGACGACGCACTGCCGGACGTCGTCGCGGACGTCCGCCTGTACGGGCAGCAGGGGATCATCCACACGAGCGGCGCACTCCCGGCGGCGGTGCTCGCACCGGCGCTCGGCGCAGGCTGCGCAGCGGCGAGCTTCCATCCGCTCGTCGCCTTCGCGGATCTCGACCGGGCGGTCGCGGCGCTTCATGGCGCGACGATCGCCCTGGAGGGTGACGAGGCGCTGCTGGTGGTTCTTGCGCGGCTTGCGGTCGACGTGGGCGCGCAGCCGGTTCGCCTGCCGCCGGGTGGCAAGGCCGCGTACCACGCGGCAGCCGTCCTCGCAGCCGGCGGCTTCATCGGGTTGCTCGACGCGATCGCGGAACTCGGCCGGGGCGCCGGGCTCGACGAGAGCGGCGCCCTGGCGATCTACGGCCCGCTCATTCGCCAGTCGCTGGCAAACGCCGAAGCCCTGGGGATCGCGGCAGCCCTGACAGGTCCGCTGCTGCGCGGAGATGTGAACACGGTCCGGGCGCACCTCGAGGCCATGCGGCGCCTGGCGCCCGGGGCGGAGGACCTGTATCGCGCCGCGGCCCTGCGGGAGGTCGCGCTGGCCGAGGATCGAGGGGAACTGGATGCACCGGCGGCCCAGGCGATGCGCCACCTGCTGGGCGCCGGGGGGTGACCGAGCGCACGAGCGGTGCACGATGCGACACGGCCCGGGGTCGGCCGGCCGGATGCCCTAGCGCGGCATCGATGACTCGGATCTGAATCCCCCGAACCGCTGCACGCTTCGCCCTGGCCAACGAGCTCGCCCGCCGCGCTCGGTGCGCCACAGGTGCGAGCCGGCCGGCCACGGCGCTTCCGGGAGCCCCCCTTGGGCGCGTTCGCGGCGGCCGCTCCGTGCACCCTTACGCACAGCTCGGCGAAGTACTCTCCAGCACGTGCCCACCGATGCCGCCCCGACCCCGAACCCCGGCCGGTTGTTGCTCCACGCGCACGACCCGGCGATGGAATCGCGGCTGAGGGCCGTCGGATGCCGGCCCCGACCCCGAAGCCTCGCCCACTCGTGCTCCACGCGCACGACCCGGCGATGGAATTGCGGCTGAGGGCCGTTGAATGCCGCCCCGACGCCGAAGCCTCGCCCACTCGTGCTCCACGCGCACGACCCGGCGATGGAATCGCGGCCGAGGGCCGTTGAACGCCGGCCCCGACGCCGAAGCCTCGCCCACTCGTGCTCCACGCGCACGACCCGGCGATGGAATCGCCGCCGAGGGCCCGCGGATGCCGCCCGATGCGCGGCTTCGAGCTCGGGGCGCCTCCGCGACCAGGTGAGCGGCCAATCGGCACACCGGGTGCACGATGGGGCGGACCAGAGGGGCCTCACCCGTGTGTAACCGGCCGGCTCGCAACCGCCACGCACACCGACCCCGGACGCGAGCCTCTGGCCCTGGCCCTGCACCCACCGGCGCGCGGTGGATGCCGTCGCCGCCCGCGAGCGCCGACAGCCCGCGGGTCAGCCGCTCCCGGCTCACGTTGCCCCGAGCGGCGGCCCTGCCCAGGTGGAGCTGCGGGCTCAGACCCGGTCGAGGACCGGCGTACCAGCCCGGTTGCCATGCATCGGCCACCCCCGCCAGACGGGGCCTCGCGCATCCCGCCAATGCGCCCGGTTAAAAAGGGGCCGGACGGCACCCCTGCCCACCGTTGCAACCGGCGGGCGAACCGCTACCATTCGATGCATGCAGAATGGCGTCGCTGCGATTCGCGCGTCGCGCTCCCGGACCCGCTTCGTGCTTCCCCCTGCACAGCGACGTGAGCGCCGGCTCGGGCTGCATCGCGTGTTCCGGACTCCCTGCGCGCCGTCGCCGACCGCTCTCGCCGATGCGCGCTGGCAGCCGCTGAACGCACTGCGGCGTGCGGCGCGCGGCCTCGTGGCGGCGCCTTCCCCCAGGCGCGCCGGGGGATCCGCCATGATCGCCGCGGCACGTCCCAGGATGCGCTGGACGACGACCCGGGCCGCGACGCGCGGTCGGCGGATCGCCAACTCGTCACCGTGGCGCGACTGAGGAACACGGCCGGCACCGGATTGCCCAGTGCGAGTGCCACCTCCGCAGGTGGGATCGTGATCCGGCGTGGTGTGGACGGCCCGCAGCTCGTCCTCGGCAAACGGCGCCGCGATCGCGACGGCGTGACGTGGTCACTTCCCAAGGGCACCCCGAACCCGAATGAAACGAACGAGGAGACGGCGCTGCGCGAGGTCGCCGAGGAGACCGGCCTGGAGGTGCGGATCGTCGCGCCGGTCGGCCCGATCGACTACTTCTTCGTCCAGTCCGGCACGCGCATCCACAAGACCGTGCACTACTTCCTGATGGAGGCGATCGGCGGCGACCTGTCCCGGCACGATCACGAGTTCGACGACGTCCGCTGGATCAGCCTCACCGACGCGGAGACACTCATGAGCTTCTCAACCGAGCGCGACATCATGGCGCGCGCCATCCCGATCGCCGGTCTCGGATGAACGCCGAGACCGCCACGCCCCCCGACGCGATCCCGGCCGGCGACGCGGCCGCCGCGGCGCAAGTGTTGCCCGACGACCTCGACCCGCCGCTGCGGACCGCTCTCTACGAGGCGCATCGCAGCGCCGGCGCGCGGCTGATCGACTTCGCCGGCTGGGAGATGCCGGTCCAGTACTCCGGGATCATCGACGAGCACCGCGCCGTCCGGAGCCGGCCGGAATGTTCGACCTGTCGCACATGGGCGAGCTGTGGGTGAGCGGCCCCGAGGCGGGAGCCGGCCTGGCGTTCGCACTGGTGAGCGACCCGACGCGACTGGCCGCGGGGCGCGCGCACTACTCGATGATCTGCGCCCCCGACGGCGGGATCATCGACGACCTGATCGTCTATCGCGCCGGACCCGAGCGCTTCCTGGTGGTGCCGAACGCCTCGAACCGCGAGATCGTCTCGGCCGCGGTCTCCGAGCGCCTGGCCGGGTTCGACGCCGTCCTCGACGATGCCTCGCCGCGGACCTCGCTGATCGCCGTCCAGGGTCCGAACGCAAGGGCGATCCTCGCGCCGCTGACCGACGTGGAGCTCGATGACGCTCAAGTACTACGCGATCGCGGAAGGGCACGTGGCGGGTATCCCCGCGTGGGTGGCGCGGACCGGATACACGGGCGAGGACGGCTTCGAGCTGTTCGTGGAGTGGGACGCCGCAGTCGAGCTGTGGGATCGCCTGATCCACGCGGGCCTGAACAGCGGGCTCGTGCCCGGCGGGCTCGGCGCCCGTGACACCCTCCGGCTCGAGGCGGGCATGCCGCTCTACGGCAACGAACTCGATCGCGCCACGTTCCCGCCGAGGCCGGGCTCGGTCGCGTCGTGAAGCTGGACAAGGACGTCGACTTCGTCGGCCGCGCCGCGCTGGAGGCGGCCGCCGCCGCCGGTCTGCGCAGGCAGCTCGTCGGGCTGGAGCCGGCTCGACCGCGGCATCGCCAGGCACGGCTATCCGGTCTACCTCGTCGACGATGCCGAGGCCTGCGGCATCGTGACGAGCGGGACCCTGAGCCCGACGCTCGGCGTCGGCGATCGCGATGGCCTACGTTCCGCCTGCCAGCGCCGCGCCGGGTACCATGCTCGAGGTCGGCATCCGGTCCTCGCGCGTGCCCGCGCAGGTCGTGCCACTTCCGTTCTACAGGCGTCCGCAAGCGTCGTGACGGACGCAGCTTCCGGTGACGAGGTCCGAGACGACCGTGATCGCGCGCAGACCCGAATGCCGTCAGCACCGCGGAGGAGAAGTCCGACATGAGCGTGCCGGTGCCCGACGGGCTTCGCTACACCCGTGACCACGAATGGCTCCGCCTCGAAGGCGAAGAGGGCGTGATCGGAATCACGCGCCTACGCGACCGACGAGCTCGGCGACATCGTCTTCGTGGAGCTGCCCAGGGTCGGCTCGCAGCTGGAGAAGGCCGCCAGCCTTCGGCGTGATCGAATCGGTCAAGACCGCCAGCGACCTCTACTCGCCGGTGTCGGGCGAGGTGATCGCCGTGAACGATGCGCTCTGGCCTCCGCGCCGGAACAGGTCAACGCCGATCCGTACGGCGAGGGCTGGATGGTCCGCGTCCGCATCGCCGACCCGGCCTCGGCCGAATCGCTGCTCGACGCCGCCGCCTACCGCGAGCTGATCGCCGGCTGACTCCCAGTCGAGGATCTGGAAGAAACCGAATGCCGTACCAGCCACACACCGACGACGACCGCGCGCGGATGCTCTCCGCGCTCGGGCATCGATTCGGTCGCCCGCGCTCTTCGACGACATCCCGGCAGCGGTTCGCGCCAACGGCCTCGACCTGCCCGGCGCCCGAGCCCGAGCAGCTGCTGTCGCGCCGGCGGAGCGGCTGGCGGCGCGCAACCGGGTCGACCTGGCGTCGCTTCCTCGGCGCCGGCGTCTACCGCCACTTCATCCCGGCGGCGGTCGACCAGGTCATCTCGCGCGGCGAGTTCGCCACGGCGTACACGCCGTACCAGCCCGAGGTCAGCCAGGGCACGCTGCAGACGATCTACGAGTACCAGTCGCTGATCGCCGAGCTGACCGGGCCTGCCGGTCGTCTCTGCGTCGCACTACGACGGCGCCGCGGCCACCGCCGAGGCGATCCTGATGACGATCCGGGCCACCGGTCGCCGGCGCGTGCTGGTCGAGCCGCGCGGTCCACCGGCACTA
This sequence comes from uncultured Chloroflexia bacterium, assembly GCA_963816905.1. Taxonomy (GTDB): domain Bacteria; phylum Chloroflexota; class Limnocylindria; order Limnocylindrales; family CSP1-4; genus JAFMJV01. Next base: position 149,494 of record CAWFMQ010000004.1, read on the forward strand.
CCGTCGACACGGTCGCGCACCTACTTCTCCGGCGGCCAGCGACGAGCTCGAGGAGCTGCCGACGCGCCCCGACGGCACGACCGACCTCGCGGCGCTCGAGCGCGCGCTGGGCGAGTCGGACCGGCCGGTCGGCGGGCGTGGTCCTCGGCCAGCCGAACGCCTTCGGCGTGCTCGAGCCGATGGCCGAGGCGGCGCGCCTGGCCCACGCCGCCGGCGCCCTGTTCGTCGCGGTGGTCGAGCCGGTCTCGCTCGCGGTGCTGGCGACGCCCGGCGAGTACGGCGCGGACATCTGTGCCGGGGAGGGGCAGCCGCTGGGCATCGCGCCGCAGTACGGCGGCCCGTACCTCGGCATCCTCGCCACCACGACCGAGCTGATGCGCCAGATCCCGGGACGCCTCGTCGGCCGGACGCTCGACCTGGAGGGCCGGCGCGCCTTCGTGATGACGCTCCGCGCTCGCGAGCAGGACATCCGCCGCGACACGGCGGCCAGCAACATCTGCACGAACCAGGCGCTCTGCGCGCTTGCGGCCACGGTCTACCTCGCGGTGATCGGGCCGCACGGCCTCCGGGACGTCGCCGCCAACGGCGCGCGCAGGCGCCCGCCGGCTGCGAGGCGGCGCTCGCCGACGCCGGTGCGCCCCGGCTCCACTCGGCGCCGTACCTCAACGAGTTCTGCGTCCGCGTCCCGGACGCCCCGACGGTCCACGCGCGCGCTGCTCGACCGCGGCGTGCTCGCGGGCCTGCCGCTGGCCCGCTGGTATCCCGGACGACCCCGATCTGCGCGACGCGCTGCTCGTCTGCGCCACGGAGATCACCACCGACGACGAGATCGAGCCGGTTCGCCGGCGGCGCTGCGCAAGGTGCTGGCGTGACCGAAACCCTGCAGCCGATCGCCCGCGGGCGACCGTCCGGAGCGACACCGTGGCACCGCCGAGCTGATCGCCGGCAGCGCTGGCCCGTCCGAGCGCACACGCCGGACGGCTCGCTCGGGCCGTTGCGCGCGGTCGGTGCGATGCCTCCAGCCGACCCTCGCCGAGCTGTCACGGCCGGGCCGGGGAGGCGGCAAGATCCCGCATCCGCCGGCCGACGCACTCGACGGCGTTCCCGCCGCCCAGCGCCGCTCGCGAGCCCGCCGGACTGCCCGAGCTCAACGAGCCGGAGGTGGTGCGCCACTTCGTCAACCTGTCGCACCTCAACTACTCGGTGGACGGCGGCTTCTACCCGCTGGGCTCATGCACCATGAAGTACAACCCCAAGATCAACGAGTGGGCGGCGCGCCTACCCGGGTTCGCGGACGCTCCACCCGCTGGCGCCGGACGCGCTCGCACAGGGCACGCTGCGCTGATGCACGAGCTGCAGCAGATGCTCGCCGAGATCAGCGGCATGGACGCGGTGACGCTGCAGCCGGCGGCCGGGGCGCACGGCGAGCTGACCGGGCATCCTGCTCGTCCGTGCCTACCACCGCTCCCGCGGCGACGAGGAGCGACACGGAGGTCATCGTCCCGGACTCGTCCCACGGCACCAACCCGGCGACTGCCTCGATGGCAGGCTTCCGCACGGTGACCGTGCCGATCCGGCGCCGGACGGCGGTGTGGACCTGGACGCGCTGCGCGCCGCACTCGGGCCGCGTACGGCGGCGGTGATGCTGACCAACCCCTCGACGCTCGGGCTGTTCGAGCGCCGCGTCTGCGACGTGCTGGAGGCGGTCCACGAGGCCGGCGCGCTGGCCTACATGGACGGCGCGAACATGAACGCGGTCCTGGGCCAGTTCAGGCCGGGCGAGGCCGGCTTCGACGTGATGCACTTCAACCTGCACAAGACCTTCTCGACGCCGCACGGCGGCGGCGGTCCCGGTGCGGGGCCCGTGGCGGTGACGAGGCGCGACTTGCCGGCTTCCTGCCGGCGACCGCTGGTCGTGCGCGAGCCGGACGGCAGCTACCGCCTCGAGCGCCACGGGGAGCGGCCCGCGTCGATCGGCCGCGTGCGCGCCTACCAGGGCAGCGCCGGCGTGCTCGTCCGCGCGTACACGTACATCCGCGCGCACGGCGGCAGCGGCCTGGTCGCAGGTCAGCGAGGACGCCGTGCTGGCGGCGAACTACCTGCGGCAGCCGCGTCGGCGAGGCATACGAACTGCCCTACGCCGGACCCTGCAAGCACGAGTTCGTGGCGACCGCGCGGCTCATCCACGAGGCGACCGGCGTCCGCACGCTGGACGTCGCCAAGCGGCTCATCGACTACGGCTACCACCCGCCGACCATCTACTTCCCGCTGATCGTCGAGGAGTGCATGCTCATCGAGCCGACCGAGACCGAGTCGCTCGACACGCTCGACGCCTTTGCCGACGCTCTGCTCGCGATCGCCCGGGAGGCCCACGAATCCCCGGATGTGGTACACGCCGCTCCGACGACCGCGCCCGTTCGCCGGCTCGACGAGGCCACGGCGGCACGGCAGCCGGAACTGCACTGGCAGCCGATGACCGGATCGGAGACGCCCTGCCCGTCATGATCCGATGAGCGTGCCGCGGATGCGGTCCCGCGTGGCGGCACTGCTGGTGGTCCCTCGGCCTCGTGTGCGCCGGCTGCCTGTCGTTCAACACGCCGACGTCGGCACCGACACCGTCGACCGGGCCGTCCGCCGCGCTGATCGCGTCTCCCCGCGCCACCGGGGAAATGGTCGTCGAGGTGCCGGCGGATCCGTCGGCCCTGCTGCCACCCGCGGGCGACGACACCACCGCCCTGCTCGTTGACCTCCTGTACGACCCGCTCTACCGGCTCGACGCACACCTCGAGCCGCAGCCGGCCCTGGCGGCCGGCCTCCCGACGGTCGACGCTCAGGGCACGACCTGGACGATTGGGCTGCGGCCCGGCGCCCGGTTCGCGGACGGGTCCACGATTTCGGCGTCGGACGTGGCGTTCTCGCTGGGGCTCGTCGCGTCGACGAACTGCCCGTTCGACCGCGACCTGTGCGACGCCGCAGCGGCGAACATCGCCTCTGTCACGGCTCCCGACCCCGCGACCGTGGTGGTGACGCTCCGGCAGCCGTTCGGTCCGTTCCTGGCCGAGGTGCTGGCGGGGGCGCCGATCGTCTCGGAATCCGCGGTGCAGGCCGGGACGCAGGCGCTCATGGCGGGGGCGGCGGCCATCCCCGCGGACGCCCCCGGGAAGCAGGTCGCGACGATCGCGGATGCGACCAGTGCCGCCGCCTGCGTGGCCGACTCCCCGCCGGTGGGATGCCGCTTTGCCGACTACACGGCGGCCATGGAGCAGACCCTGCGGAGCGCTTCCATTACGGTTCCATCCCGGGAACGGTTCACCGGGGCGACCGGTGAACTGGACGCCGAGGCATACGCCGGCGCCCTGTTCGCGCGCGTCGAGGAGCTGGACCGACTGCTCACCGGCACCGGCAACGACCAGCTGGCAGCGGCGCTGCCGCTGCTCGACCTCACGAAGCACCCGATCGGCGGCGGGCCATATCGACTCGATGCATACCTGCCTGGCGAGTCGATCGAACTCGTGGCCAACCCGGGTCACGCCGGCGGCGCACCCGGGATCGGACGTATCCGGCTTGAGATCGTCGGGGACCCGGCGATCGCCGCGACGCGCCTGATGACCGGGGATGCCGACTGGGTCCTGGACGTGACGAGCGACCAACTGGACGCGTTGCAGGGGGCGGCGGGGCTCCAATTGGGCGGCCGTCCGCTCGATGCCCAGCGGACGATCGTCTTCAACGTGCGTCCCGGCCACGTCTACGCCGATCCGGTGGCTCGGACGGCCTTCGCGCAGTGCCTGGACAGGACCGCCCTGGCGCGGGCGGCGAGCGGCGGAACAGCGGTCGTGGCGACGGGGCCGTTCCCGTCGGGCTCGTGGGCTGCGCCGGTCCCCACGCCGGCGGTCCGCGACCCCGCCGCGGCGATCCGGGCCCTCACCGCGGACGGATGGGCACGCGGCAGTGACGGGATCTTCACGAGGAGCGGCCAGCGCCTCTCGAGCAGCGTCGCCGTCCGGCCGAGCCGCACCGACCTGCTCGCCTTCGCGCAGGCTGCCGCGGGCCAGCTGGCGGAGTGCGGGATCGAACTGCAGGTCCAGCAGCTGGACCTGACCGGCGACGTCCTGCTGTCGCAGCTCCAGTGGCCCAACCAGTTCGATACTGTCCTGCTGCTGCGGAATCTCGCCGCCGACCCCGATCCCGACGTCCAGCCGTTCGAGAGCGGCCACGCCACCAGCGCAACGGACCAGGCGGATGCAAACCCGGGCGGCTATGCGTCGGCAGAAGCCGATGCCCTGATCGCCGCCGCGCGAGCGTCCGCGGACCAGGCCGAGCGCACGCGCCTGTACGGACAGCTGAGCCGGGTGCTGGAGGAGGACATGCCCGCGTGGCCGATCTGGTACGACACGGGCTGGAGCGCGATCTCGAAGCGAGTCGGCGGCCCTTCCGGCCCGATCGATCCCTCCGTGCCGCGGTACTTCTGGAACGTGGGATCGTGGACCCTGGCGCCGATCGGGAAGTGACCGCCCCGGCGGGCCGGGAGCCCGGGAAACGACATCCGCGCCCGGCAGGCACGCCGCGCGCGGCACCGTCGGACGGCGCCGGGGGCTCGCCGGATCGACCAGCGTCCGCACCATTGACAGTCGTTCGGCGCGCGAACCTATAATGCGGCACCGTTCGGCCAGTCCGTGGGAGTACGAACGCGCGTGCGCACGTGTGCGGTCTGGCCCATGGGAAAAAAGGTGCGATCGAAGGCTGTTTGGTCGTTCGACGCTTATAGAGGAGGACGCCGATGAGTCTCCGGACTCGCCGAGGCCTTGGGCTTTGGGCCTCGATCCTGCTTGTGGTGGCCGCGTGCTCAGGCACCGCGACCCCCTCGCCCGCTACCCCACCCCCGGCAACACCAGCGCCGGTCGTGACGCCGGCTGCATCCGCCGTGGTGACGCCCGCTCCGGTCGTGACGCCGGCAGCCAGCGCCCCCGCCGAGACGCCGGCCGGGAGCGCTCCCGCGGAGACGGCGGCTGCGAGCGCGCCGGCCTCTGAGGCCCCCTCAACGGCACCCACCCCGGCGGGCACGCCCTGCGCGCCGGCGCCGGTTACGACGCAGCCGAGCGCGGCGCCGGCTCCCAGCCTGGCACCCGGCACGCCGGACGCGTACTCGGCGCTCTTCGGATCGACCTACAAGCCGAAGCCCGGTAAGCCGGGTGGCCAGCTCGTGATGGGCGAGTGGCAGCCGGCGAGCCAGCTCAATGCGTACTTCACCACCGCCTTCACGAACTACGAGGCCCTCGGGCCGGTTCAGTCCAACCTCGTCAGCATCGACTCCCAGGGCAAGTTCTTCCCGGACCTGGCCGTAAGCATTCCGACCCCCCAGAACGGCGGCATCGTGATGGACGCCAACTGTGGCTTCACGATGTTCGTCAATATCAAGCCCGGCCTGCTCTGGTCGGACGGCCAGCCCATGACCCTCAAGGACTTCAAGTTCAGCTATGACTGGGCGGTCAAGGTCGCCAAGGCCGGCATCGGGTGCACGGGCTGCGCGACCACGGTTCCGGTCATCGACACGACCATCGACCCCAAGAACGTCGACGCCTATTGGGGCCCCGATAACCAGTACATCCAGAGCATGACCGTCTCCGACGACGGCCTGAGCATGGTGGTCGTCTGGAAGAAGAACTACGCGGGCTGGCTCGGCTGGCTGGGCAGTGTCATCCTGCCGGAGCACTACTTCAGTTCCATCCCGATCGACCAGAACCTGGTGACGTCGATCCCCGTGGGTCCCGGCATCGAGAAGGTGCCGTGGTCGGGTCCGTTCACCATCACGTCCGCGAGCTCTGACGGCATCGACTATGCGCGCAACCCCAACTACAAGGCCCGCGACCACCAGGCCTACCTGGATACGCTGCGGTTCAAGTTCTACGGCTCCAAGGACGGCGAGATCGCGGCGTTCCTGAACGGCGAGATCGACATGGCGTACAACCTGTCCCAGGCGGACTACCCCGCCATCAAGGGCGTCGATCCGAAGATCGGCACGGCCGAACTCACTCCGGCCTGGCAGTACGAGCACTTCGACCTCAACAACGCGGACACCAAGAACGGCCTCGACAACCTGGCCGTCCGCGCGGCGATCGCGGCGGCCGTCGACAAGCAGGGCCTTATCGACGTCCTGTTCCCCGGCCAGCCCGTCACCCCCGCCTGCGGGTTCGCGCCGCCAGGGACCTGGTACCGGATCGAGGTCACCTGCCCCCCGTACGACGCGACCGCTGCCGGCAAGGCCCTGGATGCGGCCGGCTGGCCGCTCGACTCCAACGGCGTCCGCGCCCTGGGCGGGGACACCACCAAGGAAATGCGGATGCAGCTCTGCACCACGGCGGGCAACCCCACCCGCCTGACCGAGCTTTCCAAGCTCAATAGCAACCTCCTCGCGATCGGCATTCCGTCCGACATCACGACGGCTGACGCGTCGAGCGTGGTCTTCGCCGGCTGGGCGGACACGACGCCGACCACGCAGTGCTCGATCTACCGCGGCAACTACTCGATCGCCGACTTCGCCTATATCCTGGGCGGCGACCTCTACAGCAACCTGTTCCCTGTCTATCACTCGTCCCAGATCCCGTCGGACGCGAACCCCAACGGTTCGAACGACACCCGGTTCAACGACCCCGCCATGGACAAGGCCATCGAGACGCTGAGCACCGCGGTCGACCCGAACGACCAGTTCAGCGCGGCCGTGACTGTCCAGAAGGCCTATGCGGCCGGCATCCCGGAGATCCCGATCTACTACCGCGCCGAGACGACCGGCGTCGGTGTCAGCGTCGGCAACTGGCCGGGCTACAACCCGTCGTCGGTCGGCCCGACCTGGAACACCCAGGACTGGTACGTCATCAAGTAGCGACCTGGTAGGGCCCCAAACCGGCCAACAGGAACGCGTGGGCGCCCACCGGCGCCCACGCGTTTACTATGTGCAGCCAGACGCGGTGGGCACGGGCGGTGAGCGGGCGGAGGGGCCGTCCGGAGCGGGTCCGGCACCAAGAGGCATAGCAAATGGGTCGATACATCATCAGGCGGGCCCTGCAGGCAATCCCGGTGATCTTCCTGATCGCCGTCATCAGCTTCCTCCTGATGCAGGCTGCCCCTGGTGGGCCCCAGGCGCAGTTCAACCAGAACCCCAAGATCTCCCCGGCGATGGTCGACTCCTGGCTCAAGAACTGGTGCCTCGAACGCAATCCCGGTCCCGTCGGCATGCTCCGGGAGTTCGGTGGCTGGCTCGGCGTCTGGAACTGCTCCGGGGGCGGCCTGCTCTCCGCCCAGGGGATGCCCAACTTCCTCCCGACATTCATGGGAGGTGGGACCAACGGGGTCCTCCACGGGGATTTCGGCCTGTCGATCACGACCCAGCCGGGTAGACCGGTCCTGGACCTGATCGTCGAGCGAATACCCGCGACGCTCATCCTGATGGGGACTGCATTCATCATCTGGGTGACGGTCGCGATCCTGTTCGGGGTCATCGCCGCCGTGAAGCGGTACTCGATGTTCGACCAGAGCGTGACGTTCACCAGCTACATCTTCTACTCGCTGCCGACGTTCTGGCTCGGCCTGATCCTCATCTTCGTGTTCGCCGTCACCCTCCACTGGTTACCCTCGCAGGGGATCATCGACAGCAGAAGCACGGCCGGGATCTTCGGCACGCCCCAATACTGGAACGCCTTCTGGGCAAACCCTCTGCCGCAGGTCGGTGGACATCGGCCGCCACCTGATACTGCCGGTGCTGACGCTCGTGGCCGTCAGCATCGCGGGTGACAGCCGGTTCGTGCGCTCGTCCATGCTGGATACGCTCAGCCAGGACTACGTCCGCACGGCGAAGGCCAAGGGGCTACCGCAGAAGACGGTCGTCTTCCGACACGCCTTCCGCAACGCCCTGCTCCCGATCACCACCAACGTCGCGCTGGAGATCGCCTTCCTCTTCTCCGGCGCGATCGTCACCGAGACGATCTTCAGTTGGCCCGGCATGGGGCGGCTCTACTTCGACGGGATCAACAACCGTGACTACTTCCTCCTGATGGGGATCCTGCTGATCGGCTCGGTGCTGGTCGTGGCGATGAACCTGGTCGCGGACGTCTTCTACGCGTGGGCCGACCCACGCATCCGGTACTAGGAGCGCGGTGATGGCAGTCGGCGAGCAGTCGGCGCCGCGGCGCGTCTCGGTTCCGACGGAGATCGAAGCGGCCGACAACGAGGTCGCCCTCGAATTGCTCAGTCAGTGGCAGCTGGCGTACCGGCGCTTCCGCCGCCACCGCCTCGCGATGATCGGCTTCGGAATCTTCGTCTGCATGATCCTGATCGCGATCTTCGGCCCGATCCTGAGCCCCTACAACCCCCTGGTCTTCTCGGGCGCAACGAAGCCGGGCGGCGATCCGCCGACCCTCGCCCACATCTTCGGCACCGACGAGAACGGCCGGGATGTCTTTTCCGCGGTGCTCAACGGTGCCCGAATCTCGATTCGAGGTCGGCCTGTTCTCCGTCATGATCGCGGCGATCACGGGCGTCACCGTCGGGGCCGTCGCGGGGTATTTCGGTGGCTGGGCGGACAACGTCCTGATGCGCGTCGTCGACGTGCTGTTCGCCATCCCGTTCCTCTTCATCATCCTGGTGGCGGCGAAGTTCTTCGGACAGGGCGACGTCGCCTCGATCATCGTGATCTTCGGGATCCTCTCGTGGCCGATCATCGCCCGCCTGGTCAGGGCGTCGTTCCTGTCCCTGCGCGAGGCCGACTTCGTCGACGCCGCACGAGCGGTCGGTGTGAGCCCGCTGCGCGTCGCGTTCCGGCACATCCTGCCCAACGCCCTCGGTCCGGTCATCGTCGCCATGACCCTGCTGATGGCCGCGAACATCGTCCTGGAAGCGTTTGTCAGCTTCCTGAACTTCGGGATCAAGGAGACGCAGGTCAGCTGGGGCAACGTGCTCTCGCGCATGCCCAGTCGGCGCTGATCCTCGGCAACTGGTGGTGGGCTTTCTTCCCCGGCATGGCGATCGCGCTGACCGTCATCGCGATCAACTTCATCGGCGACGGGCTCCGCGACGCCCTCGACCCGCGCAGCCGGGAGTGAGGAGTTGACCACCGAAACTATCACACGAGGGGCCGTCGTCCCGGCCGGCGCCGACGACCTGCTGCTCAAGGTCACCGACCTGCGCACCTACTTCCACGTGATGGACGGCCTCGTCAAGGCCGTCGACGGTGTCAGCTTCTCCGTCAGGCGAGGGGAGACGCTGGGCATCGTGGGCGAGTCGGGCTGCGGCAAGAGCGTGACCGCCATGACGATCATGCGCCTGCTGGACATCCCGCCCGCGGAGATCGCGTCGGGGACCATCGAGTTCGAGGGGCGGGACGTCCTGAGGCTGCCCGAGGAGGAGATGCGGCAGCTCCGCGGCAACGATATGGCCATGATCTTCCAGGAGCCGATGAGCAGCCTGAACCCCGTGTTCACGATCGGCAACCAGATCAGCGAGGCGGTCCTGCAGCACCTGAAGGTCAGCAAGAAGGAGGCAAACGAGCGCGCGATCGAGTCGCTGCAGACCGTCGGCATCGCCGTACCCGGAACGGCGCGTCAAGCAGTACCCGCACGAGATGTCCGGCGGCATGCGCCAGCGCGTGATGATCGCCATGGCGCTGTCCTGCGAACCGAAGCTCCTGATCGCGGACGAGCCGACCACCGCGCTCGATGTCACGATCCAGGCGCAGATCCTGGAGCTCATCGCCGCCATCCAGGCGCAAGACCGGCACGTCGGTCATGCTGATCACCCATGACCTCGGCGTGGTCGCCGAGATGGCGGACGACATCGTGGTCATGTACGCCGGTCGAGTGGTCGAGCGCGGCACGGTGGAGGAGGTCCTGCTGCAGCCGCAAGCATCCCTACACCGAGGGACTGCTGGCGTCGATCCCCTCGAAGGGCATGCGCGGGCAGCGGCTCAACGTGATCAAGGGCACCGTCCCGAACCCGTTCAACATGCCCGAGGGCTGCAACTTCGCGCCGCGGTGTCCGTATCGCTTCGACCCGTGCACGACGTTGGACCCTCGCGTCGACGAGGGCGGCGGTGAGCCGGTCGCGTGCTGGCTCTGGAAGCAGGCACCGGGCCATCCCATTCCGGACCGGCTCCGCGATGCACAGGTCCAGTCGGCACGCCGGGCGGCCGAGGCTTCGGCCGACGCACCCGGCATCCTCTCCGACCGGGCCGGCGAGTGGGAGCATGACGACCGAGCCGGGCACGAGCGTGGAACCGGTGAAGACAGGCGAGTGGCGGACCGATTCCCGGCGGCGGCGAAATCGCGGATATCACCGTCCGCGGCCGGCGCGGCGACTGCCTCGGCGTTGGGCGTTGAGGCCAACGGCGACGGCTCGGCCGGCGGCTGCGCCGCTGGTCATCGTCAAGGATCTCGTCAAGTACTACCCGATCATGGGCGGCATCATGCGCCGCCACGTCGGTGATGTTCGCGCCGTCGACGGCGTCAGCATCGAGATCCGGAGCGGCGAGGTCCTCGGGCTCGTCGGTGAGTCCGGCTGCGGCAAGTCCACGTTCGGGAAGACGCTCGTGCGTCTTCTGCCCCCGGACGTCGGGTGAGGCATCCATCGGCGGTGAGGACATCTTCGCGAAGCAGGGCAACGACCTGAAGCGCCTCCGCCGGCGGATGCAGATCATCTTCCAGGACCCGGTTGGCTCGCTGAACCCGCGCATGCCCGTGAGCGACATCATCGGCGAGGGGCTGCTGGCACAGGCGGACAAGGAAAACCGCTGGAAGGACCGCAAGATCCGCGACGACCGCGTCGGCCACTACCTGGAGATCGTGGGCCTCCGCCGGGACTATGCGCGACGCTACCCGCACGAGTTCTCAGGTGGGCAGCGCCAGCGCATCGGAATCGCACGCGCGCTCGCGCTGGCCCCGGATTTCGTCGTCTGCGACGAGCCGGTGTCGGCGCTCGACGTGTCGATCCAGTCGCAGATCCTGAACCTGCTGCTCGACCTGCGGCGGGAGTTCGGTCTGACATACCTGTTCATCGCCCACAACCTGTCCGTCGTGCAGTACATCAGCGACCGTGTCGGCGTGATGTACCTCGGGAAGCTCGTCGAGGTGGCGGAGGTGGAGCAGCTCTATGCCGACCCGCGCCATCCCTACACGGTGGCGCTCCTGTCCGCGGTCCCCGTGCCGGATCCGCACTCGCCGTGTGCGTCGCCTCGTGCTCAAGGGCGACGTGCCGAGCCCTGCCAACCCACCGTCGGGATGCCGCTTCCACACCCGATGCTGGCTGCGCGAGCAGCTGGGCAATCCCGAGGTCTGCTCGACGGACGACCCGCCGCTCCGGGACGTGGGCGGAGGCCAGCTCGCCGCGTGCCACTTCTCCGAGAAGATCAGCATGAACGCGGTCCACGCGGCGGCCGTGGAACAGCCACAGGTCATCTCCGCCGACGTCGAGGAAGACTGACCGCCACCGGATCGCCGTGCCCGTATCCGAAGGGCGGGACTCAGGGGAGCTGGGCCACCGCCTCCTGGACGAGGTCGGCCGACCCCTGCACCGCGAAGAGGACGTCTGAGACGGGAAGCATGTACTGGACGGTGCCCGCCGAGGTGCGCATGACCACCGGCCTTCCCGCCACGGTGCTGTCGGTGTCCGCGACGGCCGGCTCGCCGCCCTCGGCATCGAGGGCACGCAGCTGGGCCAGCGACTGCTTGCCGTCCACGCCGACGATCCGCAAAGCGTAGATCGCGAGATTCACGCCCGTTTGGCCGGCACTGGCCACCTGGACGTCCCCGATGGTCTTGCCCAGTCGCTCCAGGAGCGCGGCGGTCCGAGCGTCCGTCTGCGACGCAGTCGGCTGGGAGCTGGCGGTCACGAGCGTCACGTCGCCGAACTTCGTCGGCAGCAGCGCCTCGAGGCGGGGAAAGTCATGTGGAGCGACAGGTGTCGGCGATGCGCCCCTCGAGCCACCGCACGCGGCGACCAGCCAGGCAACCGCGAACAGCAGCCCGACGAGCCGGAGCGGCCGTGAGCGCATTCGAACCGGACCGAGCGCCATCACGAGGACGCGGCACCTGCGGCCGCAGGTGGCTCCGCCACGATCGAGAGCAGGTCGGGTCCTCGGAGCCTCATCCTGCGTCTAGTACGCGATCGTCGCCGGGTCGGACGTGGCCTGGTGACGCTTGAACGCATCCAGGACTTCCTCCGCCGAGAGTTCGGGCCCCTCGGTCGTGTCAAGCAGCCTGGCCAGCGCGGTGTTGGCAGGCTTCATGTGGGCCGAAGGCGTGATGTTGCGGATGTACTTCACTCGTCCAGTGGCGTCCAGGACGGCAATGTCGAGGGTCGGCTGGCGAGCCAGCAATTCGCAGGGTAGTCGATCCCTGTCGCCGAACGGGCGAACCGGGCATTGCAGGATCTCGAACCGGAATGGCTCGGCCGGAGCGTCCTCGATCTTGCCATCGATCGCCACGACCTGGGGATCGGTGACGGAGCTGATGGTCGTGATGAGTTCGATCTGGCGGGAACTGAGTGTCGAGATGGTCAACTCGTCGGCCGCATCTCGAAGGAAGATCACCGCGTGGGGCATGAGGCCCTGTCGCGTCACCAGGAGGGCGCTCGTGGTGACCGTCTCCTGGATCAGCGGATGCACCAGTGAACCGGCCCTGCGATCGAACTCCGGGAGGAAGAACGGATTCCAGCCGGCCAGGGCGCCCTGCTTCTGGGTGGCCCCGGCAAGCCAGAAGCCGGGGTGCGACTCGACGCACGCCGCCAGGATGGTCGCCCCGAGGTCGCTCTGGGAGGCGACCTGCAGCGACGCGGCCCATGCGTAGTGAAGGATCGGGCTCTGCGGGTACGCCTGGTGCAGGTCCTTGAACAGGTCGGCCGCCGCCTTCGCCGGACCATCGGGACCAGTCCCCGCGACGGCGGGCGGCCCCGACGAGAGCGAGACGTTTGCCATCACGGCGGAGATTGCCACCGGGACGCGTGGATCCTGCAGCTCCGTGGCTGCGCCGGATGCCCGCGCATCTTGCGGGGACGGCGCGTTCAGCGCGGCGGTGCTCTTCTCGGCGAAATGACACCCGACGATATGCCGCGGCTGCAGCTCGCGCAACTCCGGGATCTTCTCGCTGCACTCCGCTGGCGTGTCGAGCCTGGAACGGAGCCAGCAGCGCGGGTGGAAGTTGCAGCCTGCCGGCGGGTTCACCGGGCTCGGGACGTCGCCGGGCAGGATGATCCGCTTGCGCTTCAGCGTCGGGTCGGGGAGGGGGATGGCGCTCATCAGCGCCTGCGTGTACGGGTGCCAGGGATCGCGGTAGATCGGCTCGCCGTCCGCGATCTCCGCCACTCGCCCCAGGTACATGACGGCGACACGGTCGGCGATGTGCTCGACGACGCCCATGTTGTGTGCGACGAACAGGTACGTGAGGCCGAGCTCCCGCTGCAGCGAGCGAAGAAGGTTCAGCACCTGCGCCTGGATCGAGACGTCCAGCGCCGAGACCGGCTCGTCGCAGACCAGGAGATCCGGCTCGAGGACGAGCGCTCGTGCGATGCCGATACGCTGTCGCTGGCCGCCGCTGAACTCGTGCGGGTAGCGCCGCGCGTGGTATGGCTGGAGGCCGACCATGTCCATCATCTTGGCCACGCGGTCGCGGCGCTCTTTGCCGTTCCCGATGTGGTGGATGCGCAGGCCCTCACCGATGCTGTCACCGACGGGAGTCCGGGGATCGAGCGACGAGTACGGGTCCTGGAAGATGATCTGCATCCGGCGGCGGTACGGTCGCAGCGCTTTCCGGCCCAGCTTCGAGATGTCCTTCCCTTCGAAAAGGATCTGGCCGGCGGTTGGGTCGATGAGCCTGAGGAGCAGCCGCCCCACGGTCGTCTTGCCGCACCCGGACTCGCCGACGAGGCCGAGCGTCTCCCCACGGTAGATCCGGAGATCGACGCCGTCGACCGCCCGGACCTCGGCGACGGTCCTGCGCATGATGCCGCCCTTGATGGGGAACGACTTCTTGAGGCCCCGGATCTCGATGAGCGGCGTGCGGGTGTCGCGGGCGGCCTGGGGTGCCGAGCCGGGCGACGTCTCCTGCATGTGTTCCGGCAGCGGGGTGATGGTCGCGGTCATGGTTTCACCGGGACGGGTGCGGGCAGCGTCGCTCCGGCGTCGGGCATGGGTTCATCGGCGTCCGGGTAGGCGTACGGATCCGGACGGCGGCTGCCGTCCACCATGTGGTACAGCCAGCAGCGGACGGAGTGTCCGGGCGCGATCGGCCGCAGCTCGGGATGGCGGGTCTCCGCGAGCACATTGTTGTGCTCGACCCGTGAACTGCAGCGCGGCGCGAACCGGCAACCGGCCGGAAGGTCGATGAGGTTCGGGACGTTTCCCGGGATCACGTCGAGCTCGTCCTTGCGGACACCCGGGACGGGGACGGAGGCGATCAGCCCCTGCGTATATGGATGCCTGGGTTCGGCGAACAGCGTCCGCACGTCCGTCTGCTCGACGATCTCACCGGCGTACATGACATACACCCGGTCGCACATCTCCGCCACGACGCCCAGGTCGTGCGTGATGAGGATGATCGCGGTCCCAGTCTCGCGCTGCAGCATCCGCATGAGGTCCAGGATCTGCGCCTGGATCGTGACGTCGAGAGCCGTGGTGGGCTCGTCGGCGATGAGGAGCTCAGGCTCGCAGGCGAGCGCCATGGCGATCATGACGCGCTGGGCCATGCCCCCCGACATCTCGTGGGGATAGGCGGAGAGCCGACGCTCGGGATCCGAGATGCCGACCATCTTGAGCAACTCGAGCGCCTTCGCCCGGGCCGGGGCGTTCTTCATGCCGCGGTGGATCTCGAGGACCTCGGCGAGTTGGTCGCCGATGTCCATCACCGGGTTCAGGGACGATGTCGGCTGCTGGAAGATCATGGCGATGCGGTCACCGCGCAGCAAGCGCCGTTCCTTGTCGTCAATCGACTGCAGGTCACGCCCGTTGAACAGCACCGCGCCGGCTTCCACCTTGCCGGGCTTGGCGATCAGTCCCAGGATCGAGAGCGAGGTCACGCTCTTCCCGCAGCCGGATTCGCCGACGAGCCCGACGATCTCGCTGCGCCCGACCGAGAAGTCCACGCCTGTGACGGCCCGGACCACCCCATCGCCCGTGTAGAACGAGGTGCGCAGTCCGCGGACCTCCAGCACGGCCGCCTCGGCCGGCGGCGGCAGTGCTGGCTCGGTGAGGCGCGGGGCGATTTCTTCGATGATGGTGCCGTCGACTTCGAGTGTTGTCATCTGTTGAGCCTTGGGTCGAGGGCGTCGCGGATCCCGTCACCCAGGAGGTTGAAACCCAGGACGGTCAGGGTCAGGGCGATGCCGGGGAAGATGAGCAGGTGCGGCGCGTTGAAGATGTTGTTGCGTTCCAGGCCGATCATGGAACCCCATTCGGGAGTGTTGAGCGCCGTACCGAGGCCGATGAAGTTGAGTGCGGCGACGTCCAGCACGGCGGTGCCGATGCCGAGCGTGCCCGCCACGACGATCGGTGTGAGTGAGTTGGGCAACACCCGACGGAGAAGAATGCTGATGGGACTCTCCCCGAGAGCGCGCGAAGCCGTCACGAAATCCTGCTCACGCAACGTGATGACGGACGCCCGCATGATTCGCGCGTATCTCGGGATGGCCACGATGCTGATTGCGAGCATTGCGTTGGTGAGGCCGGCCCCCATCACGGTGACGATCGCGATCGCCAGCAGGATCTCGGGGAACACGAGCATCAGGTCCATGACGCGCATGATGATCGTGTCAAGCCAGCCGCTCGCGTAACCCGCAATCGCACCGGCGATGGTCCCGAAGAAGATGGAAATTCCGGCGGTGACGAACCCGATGAACAGGGAGATCCGCGTCCCGTACAGGACACGACTGAAGACATCGCGGAAATTCCCGTCCAGGCCCATGAAATGTTCCGGTTGCGTCGCGGGGCAGCCGAGAAAATGGATGCACGGGGCCTGTCGGGCCACGACACCCGGCTGGTGCAGGTCGAGCATCGTCACATAGGGATCGAACGGCGCGAGCTGTGCCGCGAGCAGCGCGATGAGACCGAGAAAGAGGAGGATCGCCAGTCCGGCGACGGACGAACGCTGGTGCAGGATGTACCCCAGCGTGTCGCGCCAGAGGCCCGTCTGCTTCGCCTTGGCGGCTGCGGGTGCGGATGCGGATGCGGCGAGCTCAGCCATGTCGGACGCCCTGCCTGGAGATCGGGTTGGTCGGTTTCTTCATGTCAATCGAGCCTGATACGCGGGTCGAGGAACGCGTAGGAGATGTCCACGATGAGGTTCACGACCAGGAACATGATCGCGATCATCAAGGTGAAGCCCTGGATCACCACGTAGTCGCGGCCTGTGATCGCGTCGAACGCGGTCTTCCCCACTCCCGCCAGGCCGAAGATCGTCTCCGTCAGTACTGCGCCGCCGAGCAGGAACCCGACCTCGAGGCCGATGATGGTCACGACCGGCAGGATGGCGTTCGGCAGGGCGTGGTGCCTGAGGACCCCGCTGTCCGATTGCCCCTTGGCGTGCGCGGTGCGCACGTAGTCGCGGCCCAGGACATCGAGCAGGCTCGAACGCGTCATGCGGGCGATGATCGCCAACGGGATGGTACCCAGCGCGATCGCCGGCAGGATCAGGTGGCGCGTCGCGTCGATGAACCCGTTCCACTGGAACGTGACCAGTGCCGTGAAGGTGTAGATGCCGGACACGAAGTCCAGGCCCGCCTTGCCCGGCCCCGTCACCCCGCTCAGCAAACCCCAGGACTCTGACAGCGTCTTGATGTCGGTGCCGGGACTCAGGCGTCCTGATGGAGGTAACGCGAACCAGGTGCCCTTGAGCAGAATCGCAAAGATGAAGGCCAACAGGAGGCCGAGGACAAAGATCGGTGTCGAGATCCCCAGGTTCGCCAGCACCATCGTGCCCACGTCGGCCTTGGAGTTGCGGCGATTGGCGGCGATGATGCCGAGCGGAACCCCGACGGCCGTCGCGAACACCAGCGCATAAAACGTCAGCTCGATCGTCGTGGGCAGACGCTCGACGATGAGCTGGGTGACCGGCTCGTTGAACTTGATGGAGGTGCCGAGGTCGCCCGACGCCACCTGCTTGAGATACGACACGAACTGGAGGGGCAGCGGCTGGTCGAGGCCGTAGCGGGCCTCGAATTCCTTGCACTGCGCCTGCGTGGCGCGCTCCCCGAGCGCCGCGATGCACGGATTGCCCGGGAGCACGCGGGCCAGCATGAACACCAGGAACAAAATGCCGAACAGGACCGGGATACTGGCAAGGATGCGCCTGATGACGAAGCGGATCATGGTTCTGGGTCTGGTTTGCTCAATTTGATTGGGGTGACATGGTCGGCCCGGTCAAATCGAATGACTGACGAGGTGGGGCCGCGCAGATTACAGAAGGGGCGCCGACCGGACGGCCAGCGCCCCTTCGAAGTGTAGCCCAGCTACCGTAGCTCAGCTACGAATTGGTCATTGCGGTGGGTTGAGGAAACCGCCACCGAGCAGTGCCGGCCAGTAGTCGAATGCGCCGGTCCGGCCCTTGTGGAGGGCGCTCAGCGTGTCCCACTGTGCCGCGAACGACAGGATGACGTCGTCCGGTCCCAGGGTGCCCATCTGCTGGAACTTGACGTCCGGGCGGAGGGCGCATGTCCAGACCGTGTAGTCGGCGTTCGAGGTGCAACCCGTGGCGAGCGCGGGCTCAGGCTCGAGGCCGTTGACCTTGACGTTGTAGAGAGGCTCCAGGACCTGGTCGCAGGCCCGGATGGTCTCGCCGTCGGACTCGTCACCGCAGTACAGGCTGAGCGGCTCGGCGTTCTGGGAGAACACGAGCGTGTCGCGGGTACCGGGCTTCATGAACGCGAAGCGCTCGTCGGTGACGCCCGACGAATACGCGCCCTCGACGTCGGCCTTCCACGCGGTGCCATTGCCGCCGTGCGCGATCATGACGAGCGGGAAGTACTTGTTGACGAGGTCGTTGACCTTGGTGTAACCGGCGGTGCGGGCTTCGGCTGTCGTGCCCTGGTCGCCCTCATTCACGGCCGCAACGAGGTCGCCGGCGCCCGTGTAGCCGTGCGCCGCGTCGTAGAGATTGCCGAACTTCTTGCCGGCACCGGTGCCGAAGAAGTAGTCGACGAAGTCGCTGGTGTCCGGATAGTCGGCACCCCAGCCGAGCATGAAGATGCCCTTGAGCGTGCCGGCAGCGTTGTTGTCGAGGTAGGTCCCCGACTCCTGCTGGTCGAGCGTGGCGGTGATGCCCAGGTTCGCCTGGAGCTGGCTGGCGATCTCCTGTGCGATCGTCGGCGGATCCGGCAGGTACGGGCGCACCGCGACGCGGAACTGGAGCTTGGGCGCGTCGACTCCGGGGACCTTGCCGGCGTTCCAGTCGTCCAGCGTGAAGCCTTCCTCCTGGAGGCCCTGGGTCAGCAGGGTCTTGGCCTGGGCGGCGTCAAAGGCCGGGGCCTTGGTGCCGTTGTGGCCGTAGGGGATGGCCGTGGGCGTGAAGTAGTCGGCGATGGTGGAGCCGGGCGGGTAGAAGTTGTCGACGATGCGCTGGCGGTCGACACCCAGGGCGATCGCCTGGCGGACCTTGACGTTGTCCCACGGCTTGTACGTGTTGTTGAAGCCGAGGTAGAAGGTGTTCAGGCCCTCGCGCGGGATGAACTTGAGAGCGGTGTCGGCCTGGATGGCCGCCAGGTCGTCCTTGCCGGGGTTGTCGATGCCGTCAGCGGTGCCCGACTGCAGCGAGACGAGACGGGCTGCCGACTGGTCGCTCCACAGCAACGTGACGTTGGGGACGAGCGGCGCCGCGCCCCAGTAGGTCGGGTTGGCAACGAAGTTCATGCTGTTGCCCTTGTCCCAACTCTTGAGGCTGTACGGGCCTGTCCCGTTCGGATTGTTCAGGAGCTTGCTGCTGTCCGCAACCACACCGGGGGTGGTGCCGGTGGCGGAGGTCTGCGCGATGAGCCAGCCCGCATCATTGATGTCGAGCGGCGCGAACGAAACCTGGGACAGGAACGCCACGTTCGGGTTGCAGAAGTCGAACTCGACTCCCTTGCCATCCGCAGTGGCCTTCATCAGCTTGAGGTTGCCGGCGTACGGCAGCCCGTTGAACGTACCCGCCGCCGATGCGGTACCGCAGGTAACCGTGCCGTACGACGGATCCGGATAGACCGTCACACCCTCGGTCGGGGCGGGCGGGGACTTGAGTCCCGTCGGTGCCGGCGTGGCCGGCGTACTTGGTCCGGCGCTCGCGGCCGGCGCGCTCGCGGCCGGCGCGCTCGCGGCCGGCGTGACTACGGGTGCCGGCGTGACTACGGGTGCCGGCGTGACAACAGGTGCCGGCGTGACTACGGGTGCCGGCGTGACGACGGGTGCCGGCGTCACGACAGGTGTTGCCGGAACCGGCGTCGGTGTGGCCGCGCCGCCGCATGCCGTGATGACAAGCATCGCGGCGGTGCCAGCGGCAAGCAGGGACAACCTCCAGGGTCGTCTGGTCATGCTCCCCTATCCTCCTCACTGTGCTGCGCGACCCGCGGCCCCACGCTCCTCATGGTGCGTCGAGCACGGCACGGGGCGCCATCGCTGTGCTGGCGCTCCGACACCGGTCTCTCTCCACAACTGCCTACGTGTGGCCGGTCTCGGGTCTGGGGTTCCACAAGCAGGCGCAAGACAGCGCAATGCTCAGGCGCAGACACGTCAGGCTAGCACGGTCTCGATCGCAACTGCAAGCCGGGTGTGGCCTTTCGAGCGATCGTGCGAAAGGCTCGCACGTTCGGGGCGGCCCCGATCCTCCCATTGTCAGACGCTCGCGAACACGGGTGAACACGACGTCGTGGGAGGCAAGGAGCGATGGTCCTGTTGTTTCGGTCCCAACGGCACTGATGGGCGGCGGTACGCTTTCGAGAAGGTCGGGAGGCGGAGGGGGCTCCCGACCGTAACCAGGATCCGCGTTCGCGAGCCGTCGTATGGGGAACGACGTTCCGTGCCCCTCCCCAACGACTGCGCTGGCTCGCGACGCGAGGTAGCGTCGAGGGAGGGATACATGATGTTCCGAACCAAGCCCGTCCGAGGACAGCGCGGACGGGGATCCATCGCGGGCCTGGTGGCCACCGCGCTCTGCGCGGCCAGCCTGATGACAGTCCCTGCGGCGGCCATTGCGCCGGCCGCAGTGCTCGCCGGGCCGCCGGATCCGCCGGCTCCGGCGATGACTCCGATCGATCCGCAACAGGTGGTGCAGCAGTCGGCCATGACGTGGGCCGACTACAAGGCGATCCCGAATACCAACTGGAGCGATCCTTCACTGGTCCCGACGATCAAGAAGTGGAAGGTCGCGCTCGTCGTGACCGATGTGCGGGACGTGCCGTTCGCCATCTCCCAGCCAGCGGGCTCGACGGTGTTCGGCAACCCGCAATCCTTCGCCCATGACATCCCGCGCGCCAGCGTGCCCGGGTTCCTGCGTGACTGGCTCAACACCCCCAGCGCACTCAACAACTTCCAGACCATGAACGGGTACTGGATGGCCGACTCCTTCGGGCAGTACGGCGTCCAGTTGGATGCGTTCGGGCCATACCGGCTGAACAGGAACCAGGCCCAGTTCTTCCTGACCGAGTATGCCGGGACGCAGTACTGCCCCGACCAGACGATGGTCTCGGCAGCGGCAACGAACACCCTGACGATCCCCGTCACCGATTCGAGCTGGTTCTACGTCGGCGACACCCTGAGCATCGTGCCGACATCGGCCGGCTGGTCCGGCACGAAGTGGGTGATGGCGATCCCCGACGCGACGCACATCACGATCAGCAGCACGACGCTCGCCGCCGCAACCGGCGTGGGTGACACGCAGGCTCGCCTCGCGAGCCTGGCCGGCATGAACGTCGGCGATTCCGTGACGATCGATGTCCCGCTCGCCGTGCCCGAGACCGCGACGATCGGTGCCATCGGGACGGGCAGCGGCTCGACCACCTTCGGCCACGCTACCGCGGTCGGAGCGACCAACATCAAGGTTTCCAACATCTCCGGCTTTGCCGCCGGTAACACGATCTGGCTCGATTCCAGCCCCAACATCGAGACCGCCACGATTGCCTCGGTCGGGACCGCGGGCGCCACGACCCTGGCCGCCGCGGCCGCCGTCGGCGCGACCAACATCAAGGTCTCGAGCAACGCCGGCTTTGTCGCCGGCCAGACGATCACCATTGATACGGGCACCGGGCTCGAGGAGAGCAGGGTCATCACGACCGTCGGCTCCGGCGGCGCCACGGGTGGCGGCCTGACCCTCACGACCGCGCTCGCCAACGCGCACGCGACCGGCGCCTTCGTCGACGGCTCCGGCATCACGCTCTCGGCCGGCCTTGCAAAGGCCCACGCCAGCGGTGCAGCAGTCAGCGGCAGCGGCGTCACCTTCGCCGCACCGCTCGCCAACGCGCACGCCAGCGGCAGGCCCATCTACGACGCAGCCGCGACGGGCGTCACCACCGTCGCCGCCGCCACGACGCTTGCCGCCGACGCGGCCGCAGGCGCCACCAACGTCAAGGTCGCCGCCACGACCGGCTTCGCCGCCGGCCAGACGATCACGATCGATGCGGCCGGCACCCCGGAGACCAAGGTCATCTCCTCGGTCGGCTCCGCCGGTCCGACCGGCAGCGGCCTCACGCTCACGAACGCGCTCGGAAGCGCGCACGCAACTGGCGCGACACTCACCGCGACCGGCGGTTTCATCCACGACTGCAACGGCAACTTCCGGTCGGAGGCTGCGGCCGCGTGGACCGCAGACGTCGGGAGCGCTGTCGTCGCCTCGTACGACAACATCTTCTACGTCACCTCCGGCCAGGACGAGTCGGGCACCTGGCAGGAGTTCGGCGAGATGAAGTTCCAGACCCAGAACGACGTCACGGACGCGTTCGGCAACCCGAACCCGGCATGCCCAACTGGATCCCGACGCGCTACGTGCCGTGGACCTCGTGGGTTTCCGGCGAGACCATCTGGCCGAACGCCTCGGGCAACACCTCGATCGAGGGCGAGACCTCGGGCATGTCGGACCTACGCCCATGAGCTCTCGCACAACCTGGGTCTTCCCGACAACTACAACAACCCGTTCGGCACCCCGCTCCAGCGGACCGCGACCGGCATGTGGGACATGATGAGCCGCGGTCCGTTCAACGGACCGGGCGGCCCGCACACCCGCTGGCTGGATCCCGCCGAACATGGGCGCCGCGCTCGGCTCGCAGCACAACTTGCGCAGGACAAGCGCTCCTGAACTTCCTCACCGACCAGCGACGTGCTGCGCGCTGAACCGCGACGGCCTGGCCGCAGTCCGGCCTGGCCGTGGCCGACGTGACCGCGCGCGAGATCGCCCCGGGCGGCGGGCCTCGCGGGCGTCAACGTCATGCTCGACGGCACCGCGGGCGACAAGGACCCGCCCTGCAACTGCCTACGACCCGACTGCGACGGCTCGTGCTCAGGGCACGGCACCACCGGCAACGTACAACGACTACACGGTCGAGGTCGTCCAGCAGATCGGCTCGGACTCGTTCGAGCCCGGCCACGGCGTCCTGATCGCGAAGACGAAGACGCCGCGGCTCGTCCTGCGGCACCTTCAGCTGCTTCGTCTGGTTCATCGACGCGCATCCGGAGGACATCAACCAGGTCGACTTCTACCGGCCGACGGCACGCCGGTAGGCCGCGACGATCGGCGACGAGCGCCAGAAGAACGACGCGACGTTCAACGTCGGCATCGAACTCGGGCTCCTCCTACGAGTACGAGGACACCGACAACCGCCTGCACTTCTACATCATCGACAAGCAGCACCGACGCCGACGGGCATCCTGCACTACACGGTCGGCGTCAAGTCGCTCGGACGGCGCCGGCCCGCAGACCCGCGGCGTCGCGCTCGGCCGCGCCCGGTCGCCGGCAACGCCGACGGCTACGCCACCTGCACGTTCAAGGCCTCAACAACACGGGCGTCGGCGGCCACCGACGCCCAGCGCGCATCCGCAGGACGCCAGCGGCGTTCCTCAACAACGACATCTACCGCCTGTCGGCGACCGCCACGGGCACCGGCTGGCATGCCCAGCTGCCCAACGCCCTCTCCACCTCGGCCTTCGGCGCAGCTGCCGATGCGCAGGTCTACGTCACCCGCGACGTCTCCGGTGCCGACCCCGGCTCGGTCATCAGCCTCACCGCCACCAGCGTGAGCGATGCCACCAAGAGCAGCACCGCCACCTGCTTTGCCGGTGACGCGGTCACCACCACGACCGTCAAGGCCGACTTCGAGCCCAGCCAGTACGGCCACCCGGTGGTCTTTTCCGCCGCCGTGAGCGCCGATCCGGCGGCCGGCATCCCATCCGGCGCCGTCCAGTTCAGCATCGACGGCGCGACCATCGGTGCCCCGATCGCGCTCGATGCCAGCGGCGTCGCGGCCCTGCCGCCCATCGGCAGCCTGGCCATCGGCACCCACGCGGTGTCGGCGCAGTACCTGGGCTCCGGCATCTTCCTGCCCTCGTCGGGCAGCCTCAACCACGTCGTCAAGAAGCGCCTCGCCACGACCACCTCGGTGACCAGCGCCGGGCCCGCCGTCTTCAGCCGCGACTGGACGCTCAACGTGCTCGTCAGCCCCGAGAACTCCGGCTCCGGGCTCAACCCCGGCGGCAGCCTGCAGCTCAAGGACAACGGGCTGCTCTTGGGTCCGGCCCTGCCGATCGGCGTCAGCACCCTCACCACCGCCGACTTCCGCTTCACCATCGATTGCTGGTGGACCTACGACCCGCTCACCCTCCACTGCACCATCACCATCGGCTTCAGTGCCAGCGCGGCGCGGGCCGCCGGCAACCACAACGTGCGGGCCATCTACAGCGGTGACGCCAACTACACCGGCTCGACCAGCCCCGCGGCCGTCCAGCAGGTCAAGAAGGCGACCCCCACCGGGACCGTCGTCGCCGACCTGCCGAGCCCCATCCACCAGACCGACCGGCCCACCTTCACGGCCACCTTCGTGAACCCCGTGGCACCCGCCGGCAGCCTCGCCGGTAACGTCCAGTTCCTCATCGACGGCACCAACATGGGTCCGCTGGTGGCCCTCGACCCGCTCACCGGCCAGGCCTCCTTCAAGCCGAACTGGAACCTGCCCACCGGCACCCACACCATCAAGGCCAAGTACCTGGGCAACGCCAACTTCCTGGCGGTGCTCTCCACCGGCCTCAGCCTCAAGGTCACCAACCCCTAGACAGCCACAGCCGGGTCCCGGAGGGTCGCGGTTCGACGCCGTGGCCTTCCGGGGTCCATAGTTCGCAACGGAAGACGAACAGGAGAGGCCGCCCGTGCAATCGCCGGGCGGTCTCTCGATCCCACAGGAGTCCCCGGAATGTCGAGTGATGAGCCGGCCGCCGTGGAGGCCACGGCGCCGGAGGGAACGCCGGATGCCGGTCGGCTGTCGCGACTCGGGCGAGGTCGCCTGCTCCTGATTGCATTGCCGATCGCCGTCATCGTGGCGGTGACCGCATTCATCGGGTATGGCGCGCTCTTCGCCGCGACGCCGCTCACCGCCCATGTCGTGGTGTTGGATGGCTCGATGCGCACAGTCGGCGCCAGTTGTTCGGGTGCCGATGAATTCGGGTTCATCCATCTCGGCACCACCTACCGCATCCTGGACAGGAGCACGTCGGCCGTGCTCGTGAGCGGCACGCTGCCCGACGGCGTCGCGGCCCGGTTGATGAGCCAGGACCCCGGCTCGAAGGTCGAGCCGACCGCGTGCACGATGTCCTGGCCGATCCGCCTGCCGCTTGTCGACACGTACTCCCTGGTCCTCGGCGACAACAGGCCGATCCCGTTCGACAGGAGCGCCATCGACACGCAGAAGTCCGAGCTGACGGTGACGATCACCGACAACAGCCTTGGCTCGCGTCCGACAGTGCCGTCCCGCGCGGTCGGCGCCATGCAACCAGGGCCGTCCGGGAGCGCAGCATGACCCGCAGGGACCGGAACCCGATCGGACGACTCGCCGCGGCAGCACTCGCGATGATCCTGCTTCCGGGTGCGACGTTCGGCGCGTGCAGTGGCCAGTCGGTTCCGTCCGGGGGAGCCAGCGGCGTGCCCCATGTCGACACCGCGCGCGGAGGGGCCAGTTACCTGCCCGGCCCGCTGGCGCCGGGTGCCTCGTTCGCACCAGCCGATACGGCCGCGCCGATTGCGCCGGACTTCACGCTCTCCCTCCTCGACGGCACGTCGGTCACCGCCTCGAAGCTGTGGGCCGACCGGCCGCTCGTCCTTGATTTCTTCGCCACCTACTGCACCGCCTGCGCCACCGCCCAGGCGGAATTGAGCCAGCTCGCACAGGACTTCCGGGGGCGGGTCGCGTTTTTGGGGATCACCGGGTCGCAGGACACCCCGGAGGCAATCGGCACCTACCTCGACAGGTACGCCGTTCCGTACGCGGTCGCGCTCGACCCCAAGGGAACAGCCTGGCTCAGGTACGCGGTCCACGAGCCGCCCCTCGTCGCGCTCGTGTCCAGGGACGGCCGCATCCTTCGCGGCTGGCCGGGCGGTGTCGACGCCGCGACGCTCCGCCAGCAGCTGGTCCAACTGGTGGGAACGCCGTAGGGGGTGGCGAGGCTGGGCTTCCGCCTCCGGCGCGCCGGCCGACACCGCCCACTGCCCGCACCGGGCGGTCTCGCGGTGTCCGGGACCATGTGCGGAAGCTCATCCGGCGGGTGGCAAGGTCCAAGAGTCACGTGCGCGTTGGACCGATCGGCACTGATGCCGCGTCGTACTCTCACTCGGGAAGAGGCTGAGGGGTCTGTCGCCCGCAGTCTGGTCTGCACGTCACCGTTGTGGGGTTTCCTCCCAACGGGGGCCCTGGTGGCGCTCGGGTCGGCGCCGGCTCAGCCTCCCCGGAGGAGGGAGAACCGTGGGATTCGCCAGATCCCCGCGTGGGGAAACTCGACGGCGCTCGGCGGTCGGACTTCATGGCCACTGCGCTCTGCGCCGCCACCCTGTCCATCATCCCGGTCGGCGTCGCCGCCCCGGCCATGGTCGCGGCCGCGGATCCGCCGGCCCCCGCCATGACCCCGATCGATCCGCAGGTCATCGAGCAGGCCCCGGACACGACCTGGGCCACGCTCAAGCCGAACCCCGTGAGGAATTGGGCCGATCCGTCGATCGTTCCGACCACACAGAAGTGGAAGGTCGCGATCGTCCTCACGGACTTCCGTGATACCCCCTTCGAGGTCACGCAGCCCGCCGGCGGCACGATCTGGAACATGGGTTCGGGCGGTAACCCGCAGCTTGCCACGGGCATTCACGATCTGCCGCGCGCGGCCGTGCCCGGCCTACTACCGTGATCTGCTCAACACGCCGAGCGCCCTCAACCACAACCAGACCCTGAACGGCTACTGGATGGAGAACACGCAGGGGCGGTACGGCGTCCAGTTGGACGCGTTCGGACCGTACCTGCTGAACCGGACGCAGAGCGAGTACTTCATCTCCGACCAGACCGGCGCTGCCCAGTGGTGCGACATCTCAACGTACGCCAGCAGTGCACAGACGAACGTTACGAACATCGCTGTCGGCGACTCCTCCAGCTTCTATGCCGGCACGATGGCCTCGATCGCCGGTGTCTCCGGAAGCAAGATGGTGACCGCCCTCCCGGACGCGACCCACATCATGATCGCCAACACGACGCTGTCGGCCGCATCGGCCGCCGGCACGACCCACCTGCGCCCGTCGAGCATCGCCGGCATGGCAGTGGGACACGCGGTGACCGTGGACATCGGCGCCAGCGCTGAGACCGGCACGATCACGGCGCTCGGCACGGGCGCCGTGTCGACCACGATCGTCGCTCCGGCGGCCGCAGGCGCCAGCCTGCTCAAGGTGGCGAGCATTACCGGCCTGGCGGCCGGCAACCGCGTCTACCTCGACACGGTGGGCAATATCGAGCCCGTCACCATCGCCACGGTCGGCACGGCAGCCGGCTCCAGCACCACGCTCGTCGGGCCGACTGCGGCCGGCGACACCAAGATCTACACCGCCGGCGTCAGCGGCTTCACCGTCGGCCACGACCTCGTGATCGACTCCGGCGCGAACATCGAGCTCGCCACGATCTCCGCGGTCGGCACCGCGGCGCCTTCGGCGACCAGCCTCGCCGCCGCGAGCCTCGTCGGCGACACGAACATCAAGGTGGCGAGCGTCGCCAACCTGACCGCCGGCCACCAGATCGTCATCGACTCCGGCGCAAACATCGAGGTCGGCACGATCGTGACCGTCGGCACCGCGACCGCGACCGGGACCGGCGTCGACCTCGCCGCCCCGCTGACGCTCGCGCACGCGAGCGGCGCGTCGGCCCGCGATCGCGGCACCGGCACCACGCTCGCCGCGCCCCTCACCCTTGCCCATGCGAGCGGCGTCTCCACCCGCGACACCGGCACCGGTGTCACGCTGTCGGCCCCGACGACACTCGCACACGCGGCAGGCGTCGCCCTCAGCGCCAACGGCATCACCCTCGGATCCCCCCTTGCGCTGGCACACGCATCCGGCGCCGCGGTCTCCGACCCGCTGGCGACAGGGGTCACCGTCTCCACCACGTCCACCACGCTCGCGGCGGCAGCAGCGGTCGGCGACAAGAACGTGAAGATCACGAGCACGACCGGTATCTCGGCCGGCCAGACGATCTCGATCGACACGGGCGCCGCCACTGAGTACGCGATGATCTACACGGTCGGGACGGCGGGCGCGACCGGCACCGGACTCACCCTGATCAACGCTCTCACCGCCGCCCACGCGAGCGGCGCGCCGGTCACCGCCTACCCCACGATCCAGACATGCAATGCCAACTTCCGCACCGACGCCGCGGCGGCCTGGACGGCCGACGTCGGCAGCGCGGTGATCGCCACCTACAACAACGTCTTCTACGTCTCCGCCGGTGAGGACGAGAGCTCCACCTGGCAGGAGTTCGGCCAGATGATGTGGGAGGACAAGGAGGACGTCCCCGACTCCTTCGGCCCGACAAACCCGAACCGGCCGAACTTTGCCGGCACGCGGTATGTCGAGTGGACCTCCTTCAGGGCCGCTGCGACCAACTGGCCCAACGCCTCCGGCAACACGTCCGTCGAGGGCGAGAGCGCCGGCATGGGCACCTACGGCCACGAGTTCTCCCATAACCTGAGCGTCCCCGACGACTACCTCAACGGGTTCGCGGATCCGCCGCTGCGCACTCCGGCCGGCATGTGGAGTCCGATGGTCTCCGGAGACCGGATCGGCCCAGGCGGCATCCACACGCGCTGGCAGATCCCGTCCGTCATGGGCGGCTCGATGATCGGCAACCACACGTTGCGCGACAAGATCCGGTACCTGGGGCAGCCGATCACGGATGAGCTGCAGCTCAATCGCAACGGCCTGGCGGCCTCCGGCCTCGTCGTCGCCGACATCACCGGGCGCGATGTCGACCCCGGCACGGGCCTCTCGGGCATCGACATCAAGCTTGACGGGACCTCGCCGACTGACAAGACCCCGCCCTGCACCTACACGAACATCCTGCCCTCGGGCGAGAACGACTGGACCTGCGCCGGCCCGTCCAACTACAACGACTTCACGGTCGAGGTCGTGCAAAAGGTCGGCATCGAGTCCTTCCAGGCCGACCAGGGCGTCCTGATCACCAAGACCAAGACTTCCGCGTCCAGCTGCGGAATGTCCGGGTACAGCTGCTACCAGTGGGTGATCGACGCCCATCCGGAAGACATCAACATCGTCGACTTCTACCGGCCTGACGGCACGCCGGTGATGCTCACCAAGGGCTCCAACTACCAGCTGTGGGACGCGCTCTTCCACGCGGGTACCAACAGCGGCTCGCAGTTCGAGTGGACCGATCCCTACAACAACCTGCACTTCTACGTGCTCGACAAGTACACCGACGCTCAGGGCGTCCTCCACTACCACGTCGGCGTCCAGAACCCGACCGGTGCCGGCCCCCAGACCCGCGGCGTGCAGGTCGACAACGCGCCCAAGGTCGCCGTCGGCTCCGACAACTACGCCTACTGCACGTTCAAGGTCAACAACACCGGTACGGCGGCCTACGTGACGCCCAGCCCGCATCCGCAGGATGCCAGCGCCTGGCTCAACAACGACATCTACCGCCTTTCGGCGACCGCCAGCGGCAGCGGCTGGCATGCCCAGCTGCCCAACGCCCTCTCCACCTCGGCCTTCGGCGCCTCTGCCGATGCGCAGGTCTACGTCACCCGCGACGTCTCCGGTGCCGACCCGGGCTCGGTCATCAGCCTCACCGCGACCAGCGTGAGCGATGCCACCAAGAGCAGCACCGCCACCTGCTTTGCCGCTGACGCGGTCACCACCACGACCGTCAAGGCCGACTTCGAGCCCAGCCAGTACGGCCACCCGGTGGTCTTCAGCGCCGCGGTGAGCGCCGATCCGGCGGCCGGCATCCCGGGCGGCGCCGTCCAGTTCAGCATCGACGGCGCGACCGTCGGTGCCCCGATCGCGCTCGATGCCAGCGGCCTCGCGGCCCTGCCGCCCATCAGCAGCCTCGCCATCGGCACCCACGCGGTGTCGGCGCAGTACCTGGGCTCCGGCATCTTCCTGCCCTCGTCGGGCAGCCTCAACCACGTCGTCAAGAAGCGCCTCGCCACGACCACCGCGCTGACCAGCGCCGGTCCCGCCGTCTTCAGCCGCGACTGGACGCTCAACGTGCTCGTCAGCCCCGAGAACTCCGGCTCCGGGCTCAACCCCGGCGGCAGCCTGCAGCTCAAGGACAACGGGCTGCTCTTGGGTCCGGCCCTGCCGATCGGCGTCGGCACCCTCACCACCGCCGACTTCCGCTTCACCATCGATTGCTGGTGGACCTACGACCCGCTCACCCTCCACTGCACCATCACCATCGGCTTCAGTGCCAGCGCGGCGCGGGCCGCCGGCAACCACAACGTGCGGGCCATCTACAGCGGTGACGCCAACTACACCGGCTCGACCAGCCCCGCGGCCGTCCAGCAGGTCAAGAAGGCGACTCCCACCGGGACCGTCGTCGCCGACCTGCAGAGCCCCATCCACCAGACCGACCGGCCCACCTTCACGGCCACCTTCGTGAACCCCGTGGCACCCGCCGGCAGCCTCGCCGGTAACGTCCAGTTCCTCATCGACGGCACCAACATGGGTGCCCCGGTGGCCCTCGACCCGCTCACCGGCCAGGCCTCCTTCAAGCCGAACTGGAACCTGCCCACCGGCACCCACACCATCAAGGCCAGGTACCTGGGCAACGCCAACTTCCTGGCGGTGCTCTCCACCGGCCTCAGCCTCAAGGTCACCAACCCCTAGACAGCCACAGCCGGGGGTCGGCGGGCCGGGCCATCGCCCGGTCTGCCGGCCTCCGCGGTTCCCGCACCCGAGACCGCCCGCGTACCCGCACCGGGCGGTCTCGCGGTGTCCGGGACCTCTTCCGTGGTCGGCGCGTCCGCCGGGACGCGTGCTGAATTGCCATTTGCCGGCGTGTCCGGCGGAGTACCCTGTCCCGTGTCCGAGGGGCTGAGGGGCCTCGCGGTTGGGAGAGTGGCGCGATCGTTTCGCCTCCACCGCAGGTGCAGACGTTTCACCTCCAGTGAGCTGCGGCCGCGCCAGAGGGAACCGGGTTCATCCGAAGGGAGGGAGACCCTGTGGTACTCGCGGAGCCCCGGCAGGGGCACACGTTCAGGCGCACGCTGGCGGTCCTGGCGGCCACGGCGATCTGTGCCGTCAACATGGCCATCGTGCCGATTGCGGTGACGTCATCTGCGGCGTTGGCGGCTGATCCGCCGGCACCCGCGATGACGCCGATCGACCCGCAGAACTGGCAGGACCAGAAGAACATGACCTGGGATGACTACCATCCCATCCCGGGCCAGAACTGGGCCGATCCGAGCCTCGTGCCGAGCGTCCGCTCGCTGAAGATCGCGCTGGTCGCGGTCGACTTCCCCGATCAGCCGTTCGTGATGACGATGCCCAAGCATTCGGATCCGTACGGCAACCCGCAGATCGACCCGATCCCGCGGGCGGACATCGCGTCCTTCTACCGCAACTTCCTGCTCACACCGAGCGCGGTCAACCACTACCAGACGATCAACGGCTACTGGATGGAGCAGAGCCGCGGGCAGCTCGGCGTCACGCAGATCGACGCCTACGGCCCGTACCTGATGCCCAAGAACCTGTACCAGTACGGCCTGAACGAGTACAACCAGAACAGCAACTCGCCGTCTCCGCCGACGTACCCTGCGGGATCGAACGCCTGCCCGGCGCAGTCCACGGTCAGCGGAACGCAGACGAGCGTCAACACGGTCGCCGTCGGCTCGTCGGCGTTCTTCTATGCCGGTGACATTGCCACCTTCTTCGAGCATCAGCCCGTCCGGGACCAAGGTCATTGCGGCAGTTCCGGACGGCACGCACCTGACGATCGCCACCACCACGCTGGGCGCGAGTGCCGTGGCAGGAAACACCAATATCCGCGTCGCCAGCGTCACCGGCCTGGTAGCGGGCCACGCGATCACCGTCGACCCGGGCGTCAACGCCGAACCGGCGGTCATCACCGCCGTCGGCGCAGGCACCGGGTCCGCCACGATCGGTTTGCCGACGGCCGTCGGTGATTCCAACATCAAGGTCTCCAGCGTCACCGGCTTCGCGGCCGGCAACACCGTCTGGGTGGACACGCTGGCCAACATCGAGACGGCGGTGATCTCGAGCGTCGGCACCTCGGGTGGTACCACTGTACGAGTGGCTGCGGCCGCCGGCGACACCACGGTCTTTGTCGGCAGCGTCACCGGCTTCGCGGCCGGCCAGACGATCACGATCGACTCCGGCGCGGCCCTCGAGACGAGGGTCGTCTCGTCCACTGCCACGAACAGCAGCGGCGGCGGCAACCGCATCGTCCTGACCGCCGCGCTCGCCAACCCACACGCGATCGGCGCGCAGGTCTCGGGCAGCGGCATCACCCTTGCCGCGGGCCTGACCCTCGCCCATGCCGCCGGCGTCGCGGTCTCCGGCTCCGGCATCACCCTTGCAGCACCGCTCACCAGGGGGCACCTGAGCGGCTGGGGGATCCTGGACCCCTCGACCACCGCGGGGGCTGTGACCGTCAACAACGCGGTCACCGTCCAGGACTGCACGTTCAACATGGACACCGACACGGACGCCGTCTGGCGGCTCGACAAGGGCGCCAACATCTTCGAGCGGATACGACGTCATCCTGCGCATCTACGCCGGCTACGACGAGACCTCGGTGTGGCAGGAATTCGGCGAGATGATGTTCCAGACCAAGGAAGACATCCCGCGCGTCCCCTGGGGCAATCCGAACCCGACACTGCCGAACTGGGCGATCACTCGCTACGTCCCCTGGACGTCGTGGAAGGCGGCCCAGGAGCAGTGGGGTCTCTCCTCGGTTCGCCAGGGTGAGAGCTCGGGCACGATCACCCACGAGCTCGGCCACTTCTTCTTCAGCATCGGCGACAACAACAACAATCCGTTCGTGACGCCGTACCACCGGGTCGGCTCCGCTCCATGGGACATCATGGACCGCGGCTCATTCAACGGACCCGGCGGGCCGCACTATCGCTGGGTGGTTCCCGTCCAGGCGGGTGGCTTCATGCCGGCGGGTTTCATGCTCCGCAACAAGATCAAGATGAATTTCCTGCCGGCGGCGAACGTCCTCAACATCAACCGCAACGGGCTTGCCGCATCCGGACTCGTCGTCGACACGGTCACCGCCCGCGCAGTGGATCCGGGGCCGAACGGCACCGCCGGCATCAAGGTGGTGCTCGACGGCGCCTCGCCGGTCGACAAGACGCCCGCCTGCAATACGAACACCGATCCGTTCTGTCGCGGCAACACCGGCTGGGACCAGTACAACATCGAGGTCGTGCAGCGCATCGGCTATGACTCGTTCACGCCCGACAACGGCGTCCTGCTCTCGATCGACAAGACCAACGAGAGCTCGACCTGCGGCTACAACTGCTTCACCTGGGTCATCGACGCCCATCCGGAAGACATCAACCTGGTCGACTACTACAAGCCGGACGGCACGCCGATCATGCGCACGATCGGTGACCTGGCGCAGTTGAACGACGCGGCCTTCCACGCGGGCACGAACTCCGGCTCGCAGTACGAGTGGACGGACCCCTACAACAACCTGCACTTCTACGTCATCGACAAGCATGTCGACGCGGACGGGATCATCCGCTATGTGGTCGGCGTCCAGAACCCGACCGGTGCCGGCCCCCAGACGCGCGGCGTGCGCGTCGATCCGGCGCCCAAGGTCGCCGTGGGTGACACGAACTACGCCTACTGCACGTTCAAGGTCAACAACACCGGCGTCGGCGTGGCAACCGATCCGGCGCTCCACCCCGAGGACCTGAACGCGTACCTCAACAACGACAT
This sequence comes from uncultured Chloroflexia bacterium, assembly GCA_963816905.1. GTDB lineage: Bacteria > Chloroflexota > Limnocylindria > Limnocylindrales > CSP1-4 > JAFMJV01. Next base: position 182,919 of record CAWFMQ010000004.1, read on the forward strand.
CTACCGCCTGTCGGCGACCGCCAGCGGCAGCGGCTGGCATGCCCAGCTGCCCAACGCCCTCTCCACCTCCGCCTTCGGCGCAGCTGCCGATGCGCAGGTCTACGTCACCCGCGACGTCTCCGGTGCCGACCCCGGCTCGGTCATCAGCCTCACCGCGACCAGCGTGAGCGATGCCACCAAGAGCAGCACCGCCACCTGCTTTGCCGGTGACGCGGTCACCACCACGACCGTCAAGGCCGACTTCGAGCCCAGCCAGTACGGCCACCCGGTGGTCTTCAGCGCCGCCGTGAGCGCCGATCCGGCGGCCGGCATCCCGGGCGGCGCCGTCCAGTTCAGCATCGACGGCGCGACCGTCGGTGCCCCGATCGCGCTCGATGCCGAGCGGCCTCGCGACCCTGCCGCCCATCAGCAGCCTCGCCATCGGCACCCACGCGGTGTCGGCGCAGTACCTGGGCTCCGGCATCTTCCTGCCCTCGTCGGGCAGCCTCAACCACGTCGTCAAGAAGCGCCTCGCCACGACCGCCGCGCTGACCAGCGCCGGCCCGGTCGGCTTCAGCGCCCCCTGGTCCCTCACCGCCACGGTCAGCCCCGAGAACGCCGGCGGCACCGTCGCCCCCACCGGCAGCCTGCAGCTGATGGTCGACGGGGTCGCCCTGGGGACACCGCTGCCCATCGCCGGCGGCACGGTGACCAGCACTGACTTCACGATCACCATCAGCTGCACCTGGGTCCCGCCGCTGCGCTGCACGATCACTCATCAGCTGGGCCGCCTCGGCCGCCCGCAGTGCCGGCAACCACGGTGTCCGCGTCGTCTACAACGGCGACCCCAACTACACCGGCTCGACGAGCCCGACCTATACCCAGCAGGTCAAGAAGGCCAGCCCCACCGGCATCGTCGTCGCCGACCTGTCCTCGCCCATCCAGCAGACCGACCGGCCCACCTTCACGGCCACCTTCACCAACCCCGTGGCACCCGCCGGCTCACTCGCTCCGGCCACTGTCCAGTTCCTCATCGACGGCACCAACATGGGTGCCCCGGTGGCGCTCGACCCGCTCACCGGCAAGGCCTCCTTCAAGCCCACCTGGAACCTGCCCACCGGCACCCACACGATCAAGGCGAAGTACCTGGGCAACACCAACTTCCTGGCGGTGCTGTCGACCGGCCTCAGCCTCAAGATCAACCCGTAGCCCAGAGACACCCGGCCGACAGCGAACCGCCGCAGCACGCGACGCTGAACAGGAGACCGCCCCCGCTTCGGCCGGGGGCGGTCCTCTGGCTGGCCACCCGCGCTCAGGTCGGCCGGGGCGGTCTCCTGCTGGGCACCGGCGCGCAAGGTGGGATACGCGACCTGCCCACCGGAGACCAGGTCGCGATGACCGGCATATCCCCCCGGGCCGGGACGTCCCCTCCGTCCTGTCCCGGATCGAGGGCCGCTCTCCGCTTGGGCGCGGGGAGCGGCCCCTCTCGCCGCCTTCCGTCGTGAAAGGCGTCATCCGCGTGCCGGGCGGCCGGTACACTCGGCGCGATGGCAGGAGTCGGCATGCGGAGGCAATCGAGGTCGTGGGGCGTGGCTGAACGCCGGGCGTTCCAACGGGCGGGCCCGACTGACCGAAACGGCCGCGGCATCGGGCCAGGGGCCTTTCCAGCGGCCGGCAGAGGGGACGGCACCGATCTCCACGGTCGGTTTGAACGCCGGGCGTTCCAACGGGCGCGCCCGACCGACGGATCGGGTCCATCGCGCCTCGCGGCGGCCGTTCCAGCGGCCGGTGCGGAAGGCCGCGCCCGGCTCCTCGGTCGGTTTGAACGCCGGGCGTTCCAACGGGCGCGCCGGACCGACGGATCGGGTCCATCGCACGGCCCAGCGGGCGTTGTGCCGGCCGGTGCGGAGTGCCGCTACCGGCTCCACGGTCGGTTTGAACGCCCGGCGTTCCAACGGACGCCCCGGACCGCCGCCGCCCGCCGCGCCGTTCGACAACCGCATGACCGCGGCGCGTTCGCGCAGCGGCACGCCAGCGGGAGCTCGGCGTGACCGATCCGCTTCGCGTCGCACTCGTCCAGCTGGCGCCGCGCCTCGGCATGGTCGACGAGAACCTGGCCCGACACCTGGACCTCCTGGCGGAGGCCCAGCGCCTGGGCTCCGACCTCGTCGTCTTCCCGGAACTCGGCCTGACCGGGTACCTGCTGCAGGACCTCAACGCCGAGGTCGCCATGCGGCTCGACGACCCGCGCCTGGCGAAGCTGGTCCGCGCATCGCGGGAGGTCTCGGCGATCGTGAGCTTCGTCGAGGAGTCCGCGGATCACCGCCTGTTCATCAGCGCGGCGCTGCTCGAGGACGGCGCCGTCCGCCATGTCCATCGCAAGGTCTTCCTGCCCACGTACGGGCTGTTCGACGAGCGCCGCTTCTTCGCGGCGGGGTCGGCCCTGCGGGCCACCTCGAGCCGCCTCGGCCCCTCGATCGGCCTGTGCATCTGCGAGGACTTCTGGCACATGGCGACCCCACAACTGCTCGCCCTCGATGGTGCCCAGATTCTGGTCAACGTGGCGTCCTCGCCGGGGCGCGACCTCGCCGCGATCAACGAGAGCGGCCTGGGGACGGCCGCGTCCTGGAGGACGATCAACCGGACCTACGCGCAGTTGACCACCTCGTACGTGGTCTTCGTCAACCGTGTCGGTGTCGACGAATCGATCACGTTCTGGGGCGGCTCGGAGGTCGTCGCGCCGGACGGGTCGACGGTGTTCCAGGCGCCGCTCCACGACGAGGGGCTGTTCCTCGTGGAGCTGGACCGGGCGGCACTGCGCCGCGAACGCATCGCCCTTCCGCTCCTGCGCGACGAGCGCCCCGAGATGGTCCTGCGGCAGCTCGACCGGATCGTCCGCGACCGGACCGGCGAGTTCGCGCCGGAGACCGACGATGGTGGAACGCCGGCATGAACAGCGGCATGGGACCGACCGTCGAGCCGGCCTTCGAACTGCCGGACGAGCTGGCGATCGACACGGCCGTCGCCCGCCGCATCATCGGCGGGTTCGTCCGGTCCCAGCTGCGCCAGGCCGGGTTCGAGAAGGCCGTGCTCGGGCTCTCGGGCGGGATCGACTCGGCGCTCGTCGCCTACCTCGTCGCGGAGGCGATCGGCGCCGACCGGCTGCTGTGCGTCCTGATGCCGTATCGCACGTCGTCGCCGGAATCGCGCGCCGATGCCGAGGAGGTGGTCCGCCGGGTCAGGTGCGACAGCGCCCTCGTCGATATCAGTCCGATCGTCGACGGCTACTACGTGTCGGGCGCGGCCCCGGCCGGTTCGGCCGCATCGGAGGCCCTGCGCCGGGGCAACTTCATGGCTCGCGCGCGCATGGCGGTGCTGTACGACCACTCGGTGACGTGGCGCGGCCTCGTGGTCGGGACGGGCAACAAGACCGAGACGCTCATCGGGTACACGACGCTCTGGGGCGACAGCGCCTGCGCCTTCAACCCGATCGGCGACCTCTACAAGAGCCAGGTGCGCCAGCTCGCGGAGGCCATCGGTGTGCCGGACGCGATCATCCGCAAGGCCCCTTCGGCCGACCTCTGGCCTGGCCAGACCGACGAGGCGGAGGTCGGGTTCAGCTACGCGTCGGTCGACCGCCTGCTGTACTGGCTGATCGACCGGCGGCGAACGCCGTCGGAGCTGGCGGCGATGGGCTTCGAGACCGCGGTTCGTGGAGCGCGTCGAGCGCATGGTCTCCGGCGCCGAGTTCAAGCGCCAGGTGCCGCCGATCGCCAAACTCGGGCCGCGGACGGCCGGCATCGACTACCTCTACCCGCGCCGGCGTCCGGGATCGACGCGCGACTGACCGCACGTGACCGACGATCCGGGCGCCGCCCAGGCCCCTCGCGCCCCCCCGGCACGCTCTACGTGGTCGCGACGCCGATCGGCAACCTCGGCGACATCTCGCTGCGCGCACTCGAGGTGCTCCGGTCGGTGGCGGTGGTGGCGGCAGAGGACACGCGGATGACCCGGCGCATCTGGGCGCGGCACGGAATCTCCACGCCGCTGCTGAGCTACCACGCGCGGAGCGCTCCGATCGCGCCGCGAGCAGATCATCGCGCGCCTCGCGGCCGGCGACGACATGGCCCTCGTGACCGACGCGGGAACGCCGCTGGTCAGCGATCCCGGCGAGGATCTCGTGGCGGCCTGGGCCGACGCGGGCGGCCGCGTGGTGCCGGTGCCCGGGGCCGTCGGCCGTGCTCGCGGCCCTCGTGGCGAGTGGCCTTCCGGCGCCCCGCTGGGGGTTCGAGGGGTTCCTGCCCCGTCGGGGAGCCGAGCGGCGCGAGCGGCTGGCGCGGGTCGCCGCGGACGATCGCGCGACGGTGCTGTTCGAGGCTCCGGGCCGCACGGCGGCCACGCTTCGCGACCTGGCGGAAGCCTGCGGGGGCGAGCGCCGGGCGGCCGTCTGCCGCGAGCTGACGAAGCTCCACGAGGAGGTGCGGCGCGGCGGACTGGGCGCGCTGGCGGCGGCTGCGGCCGATGACCCGCCGCGCGGCGAAGTCACGATCGTGGTCGAAGGAGCGCCGGATGCGGCGGGACGTCGTGGCGCGCGATCGGGCGCCGGGCTGTCGGCCGGGGAGGGGACCGAACCGGATGCCACCCGCGACATCGCCCGGGCCCGCGCCCGGGTCGCCGCCCTGGTCGAGGCCGGCCAGTCGCGATCGAGCGCGGCCCGGCAGGTGGCCCGCGAGAGCGGCCTGCCACGTCGCCGCCTGTTCGCCGAGCAGGATCGGGAAGCGTAGTGCACGCCGTCCCCGTGTTGCGGGAGCTGTCGCCGATCACGCGCGGCGTCGTGGTCGCGAGCCTCGCCATGAGCCTCGTGGCGATCGCCATGGACTGGGTACTGCACCTGTCGGGGACGCCGATCTTCGTGGCGAGCGCCATCGGGATCCTGGGGCTGGCCTACGTCATCGGCCTTGCCACCGAACGACTGGGCGAGATCGCCGGTCCGCAGGCCGGAGCCGTCCTGAACGCCACGTTCGGGAACATCGCCGAGCTGATCATCGCCCTGTTCGCGCTCGCCGCCGGCCAGATCGAGGTGGTCAAGGCGTCGATCACGGGCTCCATGATCGGCAATCTGCTCCTCGTCATGGGCATGGCCGTGGTCGTCGGCGGGTTGCGTCACGGGATCCAGAAGTTCGACGCCAAGATCGCCGGCCTTGACTCGACGCTCCTGGTGCTGGCGGTCATCGGGCTGTTCATCCCGGCCGTACTGGTGGCCAGCGCGGGGGGCAGCCAGGCTCAGCCGGGTTCGGTACCGAGGACGGAGGAGAGCGCGGTCGTCGCCGTCGTGCTGCTCGTCCTGTACTGCGTGAACCTGGTCTACCGGTTCCGGCACCCGTCCGCCCGGAAGCCGGAATTGGAGGAGGCCCGGAGCCCGGCGTGGACCACGCGCTCGGCCGTCCTCGTGCTCGCCGTCTCGGCGGGCCTCCTCGCCGTGCTGTCCGAGCAACTTGTCGGGGCGATCGACCCGTTCATCTCAAGCTTCGGCCTCACGCCGTTCTTCGTGGGCGTCATCGTGATCCCGGTCATCGGCAACCTCTCCGAGCAGCTGGTCGCGGTGAGGCTGGCCTGGAACGATCGCATCGAGTTCGCGATCGCCGTCGCCGTCGGTGCCACCCTGCAGATGGCGCTGTTCGTCGCGCCCGTGCTCGTGTTCGCCGGGCTGGTCATGCACCAGCCGATGGATCTCGTGTTCGCGCCGCTGGAGGTGGCGGCCGTCGGCGTTGCAGCAGTGATCGCCGCGCTCGTCTCGCTCGATGGAGAATCCAACTGGCTCGAAGGAGCCCTGCTCCTTGGCGTCTACGTGATCCTCGGGGTCAGCTTCTACTTCTTCGCCTGATGCCCGGTCTGCCCGGTCGCCGGCCAGGTTCGCTCAATCGTCCGCAGCCGATCGACACACGGAGGAAGCTCGACATGGCGATACCGTCCGACGAGATCACCACGCAGCCGGCCCCGGGTATCCAGGAGGCGTTGGGCCAGCCGCTGCCGATGAGCCAGCCGCCGCTCCCGGACGAGACGCTTGCGATCCCCGAGGTGGGACTTGGCCGGATGCCGCAGCCGGGCAAGCGGGTCATCGTGCTGGGAGGTGGGATTGCGGGGTTGGTCGCGGCGTTCGAACTCAGGCGCCAGGGTCACGAGCCTCTCATCCTCGAGGCAGGGGGCCGCGTCGGCGGAAGGGTCCGAACGATCCGCGACTTCGCGCCGGGCCTCTACGGCGAGGCGGGCGCGATGCGCATCCCGCGCGTCCACGACCTGACCCTGGCCTACTGCGAGCTGTTCGGCCTGGAGTTGCGCCCGTTCGTGACGAGCAACCCGAGGGCGCTCATGCACTTCAACGGTGCGCGCATGACCGTGGCGGAAGCCGATGCACACCCGGAACGCCTGCCGTTCGCCCTATCGGAGACGGAGCGGGGGAAGAGTTGGACGCAGCTCTGGAACGAGGCGACGAGCGAGGTCCGCGAGCGCTACGCGTCCGGCGGTGACGAGGCGGTGGAGGACCTGCTCGGGGAATACGACCGGTATTCGATCGGCGAGTTCCTGGCGGCGCGCGGCTTCTCGGAAGGCGCAATCGAACTGTACCGGCTGATGAGCTTCCGGGAGTCGAACATCGAGGGCCGCGTCGCCGACGAGTTGCGGGAAGCCATCGGGGGCTCGTCCGGGGACATGCAGGAGATCGTCGGCGGCTTCGACCAGTTGCCGAACGCCTTCTACGACTACCTGCGACCGAACGTGCGCTTCGGCGCCAGGGTCACCGCGATCGGTCAGTCTCCCGACGACGTGACGGTCCATTACCAGGGCCCTGCGGGCCGCTTCACGGTGCACGGTGACTACGCGATCTGCACGCTGCCGTTCTCCGTACTGCGCGAGGTCGAGGTGCCGGGAGGGACGTTCTCGCCCGAGAAGCAGAAGGCGATCCGGGAACTCAGCTACAACGCGTCGACGAAGATCCTGTTCGGGGTGCGCCACCGGTTCTGGGAGCGGGAGGATGGGATCGTGGGCGGGACGACGGTGACCGACCTTCCGATCCGTCGCATGGTGTACCCGTCGTTCTCGGACCCGGAGGACGAGCGGGGGACGCTGCTCGCGTCGTACACGTGGGGAGGGGATGCGTCACGGGGGGCGACGGACGCCGAGTCGGCGATCGAGTGGGCGCTGGAGGACGTGGCGCAGATCCACCCCTCGGTGACGGATGCGTTCGAGGTCGGGGCCGTGCACGCCTGGTATACGGATCCGTATGCTCGCGGCGCCTTCGCCATGGTCGACCCGCAGGGGCCGGCGCGGCTGCAGGCGTCGATCGTCGCGCCGGAAGGGCGGATCCATTTCGCGGGCGAGCACACCTCCGTGTACCACGCCTGGATCCAGGGAGCGCTGGAATCGGGGATCCGCGCCGCGAAGGAGGTGCACGAGGCGCCGGAGGCGTTCGGCGCGCGCCGGGAGGGCTGACTCGCGGTCGGGATGCCGGATCCCGGATCGCCATCGCACGGCGGCAGGAGCCGGTCCGTCAGGGTTCCGCCAGCAGCGGCCGGTAGTTCCGCCTGTAGGTGTGCGTCCCGGCGAGCCGCAGTGCCACGGAGCGCACGAACGGCGGCAGGTAGCGCAGTCGGTCCCGTTGGTGCGTCTGGGCCTGGACCCACCGAACGCGAGTCGCCCGCCGCTGTTCGAACGCCCGGAGATGTTCCTCGACCGGCCCGCCCGCCGCGAGGATTTCCGCGAGGACGAGGGCATCCTCCATGGCCATCGAACCACCCTCGGCCATGTTCGGCGAACTGGCGTGGGCTGCGTCACCGACGAGGACGACCCGGCCCTTCGCAAACCTCGGTGGGGCGACCTCCTCGATCGGCGAGAACCACGGGGAACCCGGCGCGGCCATCGCCCGCACCAAGTCGGGAACCGGCGCCGCGAAGTGCTCGAACATGGCCGCGAACTTCGAGCGGTCCCCACCGGTCGGGTCGGAGCCGTCCGACGAGAGCACGTCGCCGTAACAGTAGGTGCGTCCGCCGCCGACCGCCAGCGCAAGGAACGTCGTCCGCCGGCCGAGCCACGCGTTCCAACCGGCAATTTCCGGGGGCCCGTCGACGACGAACCGCCAGCCGACCTGGCCGACCAGGCCGGCGCGCACGCCGAAGACCGACTCGCGGACCACCGAGTGCACGCCGTCGGCACCGACCACCAGGTCGTAGCTCTGCGTGGATTCGTCCCCGAAGGTCACCCGGACGGCCGCGCCGTCGTCCCGGATCGATCGGACCGTCGTCGACATGCAGATCGGGACGTCCGGTACACCCGCCAGCAGGACCTCGTGGAAGTCCCGCCGGAGCAGGGCGACGCAGTCGTCGAGTCCACCCCAGAACCGTGGGACGTCGACATCGATCAGCGTGCGACCGCGCTGGTCGAACACCCGCTGCCGCTTGATCACCGAGCTTCGCGCTCGAACCTCCTCGTCGAGGCCGAGCCGCCGGAGCGCGCGCACGCCGTTGGCCAGGATGTAGACGCCGGCGCCGCCGACCGCCCAGGCCGCGGTGCGCTCGACGATCTCCGAATCGAGCCCGCGCAGCCGGAGCGCGCGAGCCAGCGACAGTCCGGCCACGCCACCGCCCACGATCAGGATTCGCATGATCGCCCGAGCCTCCGAAGCAACGTCCCGCATTACGGCACCACGCGTGCAGGTGCTCCACCCGACGACTCGACTGGGGCACCTCGCGGCCAGGTCCGCCTGCCGGCGAGTATGCAGTGGCCACGGCGCGCGTCAAGCGGACGAAGCGGCACCCGGCTCCGGTGTCGCGGCGTCGCCCGACTCGTCCGTGGGGCGGCGCCGTTTGCCCCGGCATCTTCCACGATCCCCGGCGCCAGGTCGGCCCGACGACCTATGCTCACCCCGACACGGAAGCACGGAGGGAGACTGAATGATCAGCGAGCACCTCGGCCGGCTGCTCATCGAGCAGGTGGGGAACGAACTCGGCGCGCACCAGGCCTACATGGGCATTTCGCTCTACTTCGATCGCTGCAGCCTGAAGCGGTGGGCGAAGCTCTTCCACGACCAGGCGGTGGAAGAAGCAGGACACGCCGCGAAGATCATGGCCTTCCTGGTCGACAACGAGGTGGTGTTCGACCTGCCGCCGGTGCCCGGCGCGACGACCACGTACGCGTCGGCCGCCGACGCAGTGCAGGCCGCATTGGCGAGCGAACTGCGGGTGACCGATCAATTCAACGCGATGGCCGCGGCCGCCCGAGCCGCGGATGATCATCGTGGCAGCCAGTTCCTGCAGTGGTTCATCGACGAGCAGGTCGAGGAGGAGCGCACGATGCGCGCGCTCCTGGATCTCCTCGGCAGCGGCATCAACCTGTTCGCAGCGGAGCCGCTGCTCGACGGCATGCAGTAGCGCGTCAGCCGCCCCTGCCGCCGCTGCCGACCAGGCCCGCCCGCTGCCGACCAGGCCGCCCCCTGCCGACCAGGGCGCGGACGAGGTGAACCCAGGAAGGCGCGGCGGCATCAACGTCCCGCGGTGAACCGGGCACCGCGCGCAGTACCCTGAGCGTCCGTTTCGACCCGCCACCGCCACGAAAGGTGACGCTGATGCCAGCTGCGCGCAGACCGAAGACCGCGCGTCCGACCACGGCGGCCGGGGCAATCCCTCCGGCCGATACTGCGCCGCCGACGTCAGACCCCTACTACGGGTCCGGCCAACCGAATCCTCGCTCGGCGCCACCCGTCCCGCAAACCTTGCTCGCCACCCCGACGACCGGCCTCGAGCGTCGGCCGGGGGCTCGGTCAACGTCGGTCGTCGTCATCGGCGGGGGATTGGCCGGCCTCGTGGCAGCCTTCGAACTCAAGCGGCAGGGCCATCGGCCGATCGTGCTGGAGGCCCGGAACCGGGTCGGCGGCCGTGTCCACACGCTTCGCGACTTTGCCCCTGGCCTGTACGCGGAAGCGGGCGCGATGCGGATCCCGCGCGCGCACGAGCTGACGCTCGCCTATTGCAGGCTCTTCAACCTGCCCCTGCGACCGTTCGTGATGGGCAACCCGAGGGGCCTCGTCTACGTCGACGGCATTCGCATGACGATGGCCGAAGCCCAGGCGGACCCATCGCGACTGCGGTTCGAGCTCGGCAGCGGCGAGCGCGGGCGAACCGCCGACCAGCTGTGGGAGGCGGCGATCGGTGACCTGCGCCGGCTCGTGGAGCGCGAGGGCCAGGCCGCATGGGACGAGATCGTGCGGCGCTACGACCAGCTCTCGCTCTACGAGTTCCTGAGGAGCAAGGGCTGGTCAGAGGGCGCCATCGAGTACTACGCGGTCATCAATTTCCTCGAGGCCGACCTGCACAACGGCGTCGTCGAGATCCTGCGCGAGGACATCGGCCGGGCGTACGTCGACATGCAGGAAATCGCCGGCGGCATGGACGCCCTGCCCAACGCGTTCTACGCCGAACTCCAGCGCGAGGTGCGGTTCGGGGCGGAGGTCTTCGCGATCGACCAGGACCAGGACGGCGTCAGGGTGCACTACAAGACGGAGGCCCGTCACGCGACGGCGCGCGGGGAGTACGCGATCTGCGCGATCCCGTTTTCCGTGCTGCGCTCCATCGAGATCACGCCGGAGTTCAGCCACCCGAAGCGCCGCGCGATCCGGCAGTTGAACTACCACGCGTCGACAAAGATCCTGTTCCAGGTGCGCGAGCGGATCTGGGAGGCCGACGACGGCATCCAGGGCGGAGCGACGGTGACGGACCTGGGGATCCGGCGCATCAACTACCCGACGCCGGATCCGGCCACGTCGCGCGGCGTCCTCCTGGCGAGCTACACGTGGGGCCAGGACGCGCTCCAATGGGGCGCCATGGACGAGGAGACCCGGCTCGAAGGAGGCGCTCGACGACGTCTCTCGCGTCCACCCGCGGATCCGGGAGGTCTACGAAGGGGGTGCCTCATACGCCTGGTACGGCGATCGGTGGGCGAGGGGAGCCTTCGCCATGTTCGCGCCGGGGCAGCAGTCGGAGCTCCAGGCGGCGATCGTGGCGCCGGAGGGCCGGATCCTCTTCGCCGGGGAGCACTGCTCGCTGTACCACGCGTGGATGCAGGGAGCCCTCGAGTCGGGCATTCGAGTGGCCCGGGCGATCCATGAGGCGGACGAGCCGGCCCGGGCGGCGGTCGAGGTCGGGTCGTGAACGATGAGTCCGGCCGTTCGCCGGGGCCGGAGGCCGGTCCGGCGCCAGGGCCGGAGGCCGGTCCGGCGCCGGCGCGTCGGTCTGGTGCGACGCTGGGCCCGGGAACTGGTCAGGCGTCCGGGCCCGGGTCGAGAGGCGCGTCCGCCGATCGAGTCGAGCGTTTTCGCTCCTGGCTCCAGGCGTACGCGGAGGCGCTCAAGACGGGCACCCTCGGGTCGCTCGATCGGCTGTTCGCGGTCCAGACGAGCTACCAGCCGGGGCCGTTCGCCGCACTGCTGCACGGCCGGCGCTCGATCCGCAGCTACTGGGAGGCGGTGCTGGAGGATCGGGCCGGCCTGGCGATCAGCGCCGAGGTGCTGGGCGCGGGCGGGACCCACGCGGTCGCGCACTGGCGACTCACCTGGCGCGACGGCGGGCCGGACGGCGCCGAGCGGGTCGCCGACGGGGTCCTCATCGCGGCCCTCGACGCCTTCGGTCGCTGCAACTCGCTCCGCGAGTGGTCGATCCTGCGGGAGGACCAGGGCGGGTAGTCACGGGCACGCCATCGAGCAGGTGCGAGGCCGCACCCGCGGCTCCGGGGCGCGTCAGCGGTGGCCGCCGGCCAGGATCATGCCCGGGACGAGCAGCGCCGCGAAGACGATTGCCGGGATCGCGAGTACCAGGGCCGCGCCCGCCAGCACGGCAGACAGCGCGTGTCCCCCGCCCACCGCCAGGATGGCGAGACCCGCGAGTACGCCGGCGCCGAGGACGGTCAGCGCCCCACGAACCGAGAAGCGATCCCCGCGCGACGGAAACGCTCCGAGCGAGCCCAATCCGACAAGAACCCAGAGCCCGATGGATGCTCCACGCTGGGTGCCGGGCAGGGCCGCAGCCAAAAGGGCCACTGCCAGCAATACAGGGGGGACCAGCAGGATGGGCGCAGCGGCCATGATCGCGCCGCGGACCCGCGATGAGCGCCGCGGTCGGACCCAGCCGAGCGTGACCGAGCCGTCCGGGCGCGGCGTGGGTCTGAACAATACGATCTCCTCCACGCCGAGACCCAGCGCCAGTGCAGCAGCAGCGTGGGCAAGTTCGTGCAGGACGGTGCCCGGCAGCAGCAATGGGTACGACAGCGGTCGCCACGGGGCCAGCGCGATGATGGACCTCGTGATGGAGCGCGTCCCCCACGCGATGACGGCGATCTCCACCGCGATCACCGCGGCGAGCTGCGCGGGGTGGAGCGAGGAGAGCGCGTCCATGTCGGCCAGCATGCGATCGCGTCGGCCGGCGGTCAACCGCGAGGACGCGGTGGTGCAAAACGGCCTTGCCGATGGACCTTCCTGTGCGGTATCGTGCGACTGCCGTGCGGATCGCGTTCGGTTCAGGACATATGGCCTTGCAGGGAAGGGCCTTTTGGCGGTAGGCATCGGGCCGTCCGGACCCCTGCAATAGGCACAATGGCGACAGGTCTGTCCTGTTGTCGGGGTGGGAGTTGGAGGTGGGCCTCGTGAAGCGACTCGGCGTGCTCCTGGCTACATTCGCGATCGTCGCCGTCGGCGTCGCCACTCCGGTGAGTGCGGCGCCGGCTACCGGAGTTCCTGCGACGGTCTACAAGATCAACGTGATGGGTGGGTATGCCCACCCGGACGACGACATCGGCATGATCGCGCCGTGCGCCGTCTGGCAGCAGGCGTACAACATCAGATGCGGCGTCCTTGCATCGACGCGTGGTGAGGGCGGCGGCAACGCCGTCGGCACTGAAGAGGGCCAGGCGCTCGGCCTGCGCCGCGAGAACGAGGAGCGGATCGCCCACTACAGGTCCGGCACGATCGACTTCTTCTTCGCCGACGCCGTCGACTTCTTCTACAACCAGTCCGCGCCCCTGACCGAGTTCTTCTGGGGCCATGACCGGACCCTCTCTCGGTTCGTCCGCATCGTCCGACAGACCCAGCCCGACATCATGCTGGGCCACTCGCCCACGCTGGGCGCCGGTCACGGCAACCACCAGTGGACCGGCCGCCTCGTCTGGGAAGCCGCCGCCGCGGCGGCCAACCCGGCAGCGTTCCCCGAGCAGCTCGACACCAGCAGGAACGGCTGGCTGACGACCTGGCAGGTCAAGAAGGTCGCCTCCGGCGGCAACACCGACGGCTCCGGTGGCATCGATGCCCCCAACTGCAACACCGGCTTCGTCCCGGCAACAACGCCGTCGTTTCCTCCGTTTGCCGACTTCTTCGGTGCGTACCCCAACTACGACAACGTGACCGGCACGTGGAGCGGCTTCCCCTCGCCCTACCTGTGGCCGGTCGGGAACCTCCAGGCCCAGACTCCCGGCACGCCGAAGATCTGGTTCCAGGTCGCTGGAGAAGAAGCGGCCGCGTACCCGACGCAGAGCACCGTCATGCTCAAGGGCCTGGCAACCCCGTCGTTCTTCCTGAGCAAGTGCTCGCGCTTCGGCACGGACGAGTCGTACGTTCCCTTCCAGCCGAACCTGCTGCCCAGCGGCGCGACGAACCCGCTCGCGGGCATGGACAACGCCCTTTTGTTCGGGGCCACGATCCCCGATCCGGGCGGTCTCCCGCTCGGCACCATCGAGTACCTCACCTTCAGCCGCTTCTTCAACGTGGCCGCCCAGCCCTTCCAGGCGACCCTCCACGTCAGGTCGGGCTCGGGCACACTGGCCGCCGGCACCGCCGCCCTGACGGTCCCGACGGGCTGGACCGTCACGGGTCCCACCTCCATCGGCCCGATCCTTCCGACGGCGGAGTCGACCGCGACGTTCACCGTCACGCCCGCCGCGGGCGCCGTATCGATGCGCTACGGGATCTCTGCGCTCCTCACCACTGGTGCGGCGACCGGCTACACGGACAACGTGATGGAGATCGTCCCCGCGGCGGAGGGTCGCTTCCAGCGCTGGGGCAACTGGGCCGAGTACGAACAATGGCTCGCGACCAGCGCGCCGCAGGCCTATCGCCTCGGCCGGGCCCACGCGGTCCAGTCGATCGGGATCGGCGAGACCATGCAGTTGCCGGTCGTCGTGCACAACTGGACGACTGTGCCCCAGAGCGGCACCGTGACGCTCACGCCGCCCGCTGACATCACGCCCGACGCCGTCTCGAAGCCGTACGGTCCCCTCGCCGGCGGCGCCGACACCACGGTCACCTTCACCATCACCAACACGGACACGGTGCTGCCGGGAGGCGTGAACTCCGGCACCGGTCCGCAGACCATCAGCATCCCGATCACAACGTCGTACAGCGCCCCGGCCGGCAGCGCGAGCGAGACGCTCAGCCTGGTGCTCGTCCCCACGACGGTCATCCCGCAGGCCGCCTCCGCCCCGGTCCTCGACGCGGCCGAGTCCCCCGGCGAGTACACCGGCCCCGCACTCGACCTCAGCCGGGTCTGGTCCGGCAGCTGCAACCCCGTCACCAAGCCGTGCGGCAACCCGACTGGTGCGGCGCCCGGTGACCCGGCCAGCAGTTACGCCAAGGTCACCTGGACCAACGACACCCTGTACCTGTTCGTCCACGTGATGGATAACTACCAGAGCTACGCGGTCACGCCGCAGGAGTGCGTCGCGCACTGGCTGGCCGACTCGGTCGAGATCCTGATCGACCCGCGCGGCAACGGCTCGCAGCAGCTCCTTGACACCGCCGCGGCGTTCAAGCTCGGCGTCTTCCCCTTCAGCAACGATCCCACCAACTTCAACGGCAACGGCGCCAACGGCCCGTGCTGGGAGCGCGACGCCGACAACCACCAGGGCTTCTCCACCGGGCCGCTCGCGGCCGGCCTCATCGGCGGCCCCAACGCGGTCGGCGTGCAGGTCGTCTCCAGCGTCACCTGGGTCGGCAACAACACGGCCGCCCCGACGCCCGGACCGCGCGGCAACCCCGGCGGCTACTACAACCTCAAGGTCAAGATCCCCATGGCCGATCTCCCGGCCGCCGTGGGTCCGACCGCCACCGGGCCGAGCGATCCGACCGCCTGGACGAGCCACCTGGGCCTCAACATCACGCCCTACGACAACGACAACACGTCGGCCACTGCGCCAGCCGGCGGGGGCCTGCTGCGCCACATCGACAACAGCACCCGTCTCGGGTGGGCCGCCAGCAGCGGCAGCGTCCAGTCCGACCCGTATCGCTGGGGCCACGCGTTCCTCGCCGGCTACACCCCGCCCCCGGGTCGCCCGACGACCACGGCAACCCCGATCCTCCAGAACACCAACCTCGATAGTGCCGATTCGCCGCAGAGCATCCTGAACACCGCGACGAACCGCGTGCCGCTCGCCGGCCGTGAGCCCGCACCGGTTGCCGACAGCATGTCGATCACCAGCGTCGCCATGACGCCCAGCACCGTGACCCTGAAGCTCGACGCGACCGGCACCGGCAGCGCGCACGTCTACCTCTACGCCGGCGATCCGCACGCCATCCCCGTCTACAACACCAGCTGCACGCAGGCCGCCGACCCGTGGCCCGACTGGAGCTTCACTCCATGTAACGCCGCAGACGGCACCATCCCGCCGTGGTCACCCGACATGAGCGGCCGCGTCATCCGCGACGTCACTGTCCCGGTCGCCGGTGGCCCGCAGACGGTCACCATCCCGCTCGACGCCGCGGCCTACGCCAGTCTTACCGCGACCGGCAACAACCTGACGACCGGCGGCTACGCGCTCGTCTCCTTCAAGAGCACGGTCCTCGACCCGTATGGGCTCAACGGGGTCCAGTCGTTTGCGCTCGTCACCACCAACACGGTCGTCACCGCCGACTACGACCCGACCCAGTTCGGGCATCCGGTGACCTTCACGGCCGCCGTGACGGCGACCGTTCCGGGCGGCACACCGACCGGGAGCGTCCAGTTCTATGTCGACGGCGTCGCCTCCGGCGCCCCGGTCCCGCTCGACGCGACCGCGCATGGGACATTCACCACTTCGGCGCTCGCCATCGGCACCCACGCCGTCCATGCGATCTACAGCGGTGATGCCGGGTTTGTCGGCAGCAGGAGCCCGAGCATCAACCACAGCGTCAAAAAGCGCCTCTCCACCACCACCGCGGTGACCAGCGGGCTCAACCCGTCGGTCTACGGCGGCCCCGTGACCTTCACCGCCACGGTGACCCCCGAGAACCCCTCGTCGGGCCTCGTCCCCACCGGCTTCGTGCAGTGGAAGGCCGACGGCGTGGCGGTGGGTGGCCCGGTCGCCCTCAACGCGGTCGGCCAGGCGACGGTGACCACCAACATGCTGGCGGCCGGCCATCGCGGCATTCGCGCGCAGTACCTCGCTGACGCCAACTACACCGGCTCCACCAGCCCGACCTTCACCCAGACCGTCAAGAAGGCCACGCCGACCGGCACGGTCAGCAGCCTCCCGCTGCCGCCCATCGTCTACGGCACCAAACCCATTGTCTTTACCGCGACCTTCGCCAACCCGGCGCCGATCGGGTCCCTGACTCCTGCGATGGTCCAGTTCCTCATCGACGGCACCAGCCTGGGTCCCCCGGTGGCGCTCGATCCCAGCTACCACGCCTCCTTCACGGTGACGTGGAACCTGCCGGTGGGCAGCCACCAGGTCCGGGCAAAGTACCTGGGCAGCGCCAACTTCCTGGCCGTACAGACGCCCGGCTTCACGTTCGTGGTCAACTCCGGGCCCGTCTAGAGCCCTTCACGCCGGGCAGAACGGCCCCGTCGTTCTGACCCGGCCCACCGTCGTCGTCCGGCCTCCGGGTAACCGAATAGAGCGAGTGGCCCCCGCCCCGGGCAGGTGGGGGCCACTCTCATTTGCGACCGGCTCGAGGGCCCGCTGTGCCCGCCGGCCGCATTCGACGATGGCGACATCCGGTCCATATGGCTGCCGAAACGTGCCACATGGCCCTGCCGCACGTCGGGCGGCGGGCGGCATTGTCCGCGATGTTCTCGACGGAGCCGATGAGCGGGAGCGACCCGCAGGACATCCGCTCTCGTCGGGGGCCACATCGTCGAATCAATCCTGTCGCAAGCGCCTGGCACGATCGCCCATCCCGCGGGCTCGCGTCAGGCGCTTCGACGTTCCAGGGCCGACGCACAGACCGGCACTCGACATTGAACGGCCACCCCGTCCCCTGGATCCAACGTCGGCGACGCTCGCGGCTGTGGCCGCCCGCCGGGCGGCTGCGGCTGGAGGTGATGGAGACGCCAACCGGCAGTAGTCGGCTGCCCGGAGACAAGTGAGCTACGCGTCCGGGTCGACCTCGAGTTCGAGCTTCGGCGTAGACGCCGAGACCTCTGCCGCCGAGACTGCCTGCGTGAAGGTGACGCCTCCCGGGCTCACGACGATCGCGACACTGATCGGTACCGCGCCCGGCTGGGCCACCGACTGCAGCGAGAGGCTCGCCTGCCCGTCGGCCGCCGTGCCCGTCCCGAAGTACGCCTGCTCGCCCCCCGGCTCGCAGATCGCCGCGTTGAAGCCGCCCAGGCCGTCCGGCCAGGTCATCACGAGTTGGCGCACCGAGTAGCCGACCCCGAACGGATCAAGGATGGCGATCAGGCCCGCCAGCGCGGGTGCCTGGACGAGCCGGTCGGGAATCCCGGCGAGGACGTTCGTATCGAACGCGAGGAGCATGTGGGTGCCGTCGACATCGATCGCCGTCGTCGCCGCCGGGTCGAGCGACAGGCCGTAGAGCTCGGCGCTCGAGCGGCGTGCCAGCCTGGCAACGTCGACGCCGTCGACCGGACCGGAGCCGATCCCGACGGTCTCGAGGGCGGGGTCGACGCCGAGGAGAGCGCCCGGGTCCGGCACGGGGAGCTCGAAGCCGGACAGCCCCGCCCGATACGCAATGACCGACCGGGCGAATGACGCCTGTTCGGACACCACGCCGGTGGCCTGCTGCGCGAGCAGGCCGAGCGCGCCGAGGTCTGCGTCCGTCGCGGTGCGCTGGAGCGTTGTCCAGGCAGCGAGCGCGACGAAGGGGTCGGCCGATGCCGCCCCGGTCATGGCCAGCGGCGTCGCGAGCGACCCGGCGGGGGTCACGGCGTCGATCGCGGCCGCCTGCTCGGCCGAGTCGCCACCCTGCGCGAGCAGCTGTCCCGCGGCAGAGACCGCGTTCGCGGGGTCCAGCGGCGCGAGAATCTCGATCGCCCGTACTCGGTCCGGGTCGTTGGGATCGAGCGCACGGCTCAGCGCGTCCGCCAGGTCGTCGGCATCGAGGGCATCGACGAGATCAGGGTCGAACCCCTCCTTCGCCTGGATCAGTTCCTGGATGCGCGAGCTCATGGGCATGGGATCAGGGCGTCACGGCGCAATGGGTCTTCATGATCGCTGCCTGCTCCGGGGTGACGACGGTATTCGAGTCCGACGAGCACGAGCCGCCGCGGATGAAGTTGTCGTTGAACGCCGGGTCACTGCACGAAGCGTGTGGCAGGCCCAGGTAGTGGCCCAGTTCGTGCGCGAAGGTGTTGCCACGGTTCGCTGCGTCACCATTCAGGGAGACGACGATCCCGGTCATCCCTTTGCGCTGCTTATTGCACGGCCCGCCGATCGGGGACCAGCCCTCACCCTGCCCCGTCATGCGCTTCACCACGAACATGTCGACGGAATTGTCAGGCCCTGCGGCCTTTTCGGTGAGCGACTGCGCATCCGCCAGGCCGGTGACCGTGACAAGCCGGCCCGCCTGGGCCACGGACATCCTGAAGCGATTGATGGAGAGGTGGATATCGGCGGCAACGAAAATCGTCCGCATGACCAGAACGCCCTGATCGACGTCCGCCCGATCGGCCGCGCTGAACCCTTCGACTCCCACGAGCGTCAGGTTCACGGTCACGCTTGCCACTGCGCGGATGATTCCACACGCCATCCGGACATGGCAATGGGGCTTCCAACCGGAAGCGTCCCTCCCGGACGGACACAGGGGTAGCCGACTCCCGTGCTACCGAGCGTTCTTTCGGCAGTGCGCCACCTCGCGCCGAACGCGTCTATGGGATGTCGTTGATGACGTTGATCGCGTAGGGGAACGGCCCCGCCGCGTTGGCGCTGCCGCCGTCCCCGACATGGGTCGTGTCCGAGGCGCTGAGGTTGATCACGAACGCGCACCGTTCGCCGCGCGCCAGCATGCCTGGCGGCGTCGGGCCCGGGCCCGTGTAGTCGACGGCGCCGACGATGTTCCAGTTGGCCAGGGTGCCGTCCATGCCCGCGGGCAATGTCGGCCAGACATTGGGCACCCGCGTGTTGGGCGTGGCGCCGGGGATGACCAAGGTCGCCAGCTCACCGTCCTTCTTGTACGAAAGGCTGTACGACCCGAAGTTCTCGTTGGGCCGCTGCCGCGGCGCGGTGGCGTCGATCGGCGGGTCCCATGCCACGCCCCGGATCTCGGCGGTCGTCCCGACGTAGTCCTTGAGGTGGAGATCCCCGCAGCCGCTTATGCCGCCGATCGACGTGATCTGTGCCACCGGGGTCCAGTTGTCGATCCAGACCGCCACCTGGTCGGTGCCCGCGACGGTCCCGGGGAAGGTGCCTGCCGGCAGCGGACGATCGCGGACCTCGAGCAGGATCACGAAGCGCCCGTTGAGCGGGTTACTGGTCCAGGAATCGCCCTTGACCTTGGGTACGCTGTACGGCGTACCCAAGAAGGTACAGTTCTGCACCGACCACTTCGCCACCAGGTCGCCGTTCAGAATGACGTTCGGCGTGATGGCGCCGATGCAGCCCGACTGCCAGGGATGACTGAGGATGTCCTCGTACGGTACCGCGGCGATCAGCGGCACCCCCAGGCTGGCGTCCGCTGGGGTGGGCACGGTCGACGCCGGTGGTGCGTCGAACCGCGCCAGCACGAACTGGCTCATGATCCGGTCGCAGCCGATGAGATACGCGCTGCCATCGACGGTGAAGGTGCCGCCCACCGATTGCTCCGGGACGGTCGGGCTCGGGTCGTTGGTGTCCTTGATGAGGCGGATGAACGAGCCGAGGTGGAACGGGTCCTCGGCGTCGAGGGCGTCGACCTCGGCAACCGCCGTGATCTGGATGGCGCGCGTCTGGATGCCGAACGAGCGGCTGTCCGACACGTGGCCCGCCCCGGCGTCGTACACGTCGAGGTAGACCGTGAACGCCGTCTCACCGGGAGGCAGCAGGGTGACGTCGAGGTACCCGAGCGTTCCACCGGCCACGGCGGTGCTGGATCCCGTGGCAGCCGGCGGCCGGCTGCAGTCGGGGTACACGACCGCGGTGTCGACCGGCGGATTGCCTCCCCAGCTGTAGTGCAGCGTGTAGTGGTCGAAGCCGCCGCCGTCGGCAGTCCCGGTGATCGCAATCCCGACCAGCGGGCCCGCAGAGCTCGTGCAAGCCGGGACCGCCGTGGCTCCGGCACAGGCCCCGACCGCCGGGGTGTCGATGCTCCCGGTCAGCGACGGGCAGATGCAGAGGCAGAACCTGCGGCAGCGCAGGTAGCACAGCCAGTGGCACAGCTGGACGCAGAAGCGGCCAAGGTCGAACTGCTTGACGATGGCACCGAACCGGTCGGCATTCCCCCGCCGAACGGCGTCCATGAGCGTCGGAAGCACGTCCGGCCGCTCGCTCAGCTTCTGCAGCGCCTGGGCGAACGCGAAGATCTCGTCGTCCGACGAGTCGATCTTGTCGATCGGGAACGCGCGACACAGCGGCAGGCAGGCGAGCAGACAGCGCCAGCTGCAGATCCAGCCGCAGATGTAGTAGCAGCGATCGGCGAGGCCCGCCTCGAACAGGATCTTGCGGACCTCTTCGCACGCCTCTGCCTGGGCCAACTTCGCGAGCTGCGCGAGGGCGTTGGGATTGGCTGCCAGCTTGGCGACTGCCTCGCCGCTCAGCCGCAGCTCGGTGAACAGGTCGACCGGGCGCTCGGGCGGCTCGCAGACGAGTCCGCACGAGATGCCGCACCGGAAGTACAGGACCCAGTGGCACACCACATGGCAGAAGCGCTGCAGCTGCAGCTTCTCCATGATCGCGCCGAATTCTCGGGCGTCCCGCGCCTCGACTGCCGCCACGATCGCCTTGAGGGCGCCCTCGTCGGCGCTCAACCGCGCGATGACGTCCGCGAACTCGCGGATGTCGGGGCCGGCGGCGAGGTCGACCGGCGGCGGCCCGCAGAGCTCGAAGCAGCGCAGGACGGTGTCCTTGCTGCAGATCCAGTCGCAGACGATGCGGCACTGGGGGAGCAGGCCCAGGCGATCGAGGATTCCCTGGAATGTGGCCTGATCACCCTTCCGCCATGAGTCCAGGGCCTCTTGGAAGATCCCCCGATCGGAGGCAAGCTTTCCGAGGGCCTGCGTGGCCTGTGTCAACTCGTCGAGAAGGTCCCTGTCGTCACGCCTCGCGTCGTCCATCACTTGCCCTCCGCCAAGGTGATGCCGAACGGTTCACGGCCGAGGCCCAGCCCACTGGCGTGCCGCCGGACTCGACGCGACGCACACTCATGGCCCGGCGCTCGATGCGATGAGGCGAGACACGCCCTGCTCGGCGTCGAGCCTTGGGCGCTGTGCCGCGAGTCGGGCTACGATGACCTTCGGACGCGAGCGTGTCAAGAGGTAGGCTGCCTTGCCTCGGCCCTGTGTGCCATGTGGGCCGAGTGCTTGTCGAGTTGATGTAGGCCATGCCATCGCCCGCCACCGGCGATGACCAGATACCGAAAGGCGTGTTGAGCCTGTCTCGAGGGGGAGGACGATTCGCCGCAGCTGGTGCAGCTCGATCTTGAGGTTTGCCGGCGGCCCCTGCGAGGGCCTCACCCGCGCACGGGCACCACGAGCAGCGGCCCGTCACGGCATGCCAATATGGAAGCGGATGTGGCTGGTCTGGCCCTCCAGGCTGTGCAGCGAGCGGTTGTCCCACAACTCCGCGACGCGCGTTGACGCGCCGCGTCCGACCAGCATGCCGACCTGGTACCCGCCGGTGTGCACCGGCGTCGACGTCCAGTGTCGTCCCCAGTCAGTGCTCAGCAGGCCCCAGTTGGAGCCGACATCGCCCCACGGCCCATCGTGCAGCGTGACGAACACGTAGTTGTCCTTCGCATCAAGACTGATCGGGCCGGACAGATCGCCCGGCTCGACGTGCAGCAGGGTTTGTGGTGCGCCAAAGGTCAGGCCACCGTCCGCGCTGACCTGCAGGACGGAGTCTCCCTGCCTGCCGTAGACGACATAGACGCGCGATCCTACTGCGGCGACGACGGGCGACGACCAGCCACCCGGCACGTCGACGACCTTGATTGTCGGTCCGGCGGTGACGGTCGCGGCCGCGTCGTCAGCGACCGCGAACCGCTTGAGGAACACGGTGGCGTCACGTTCCCACGTCACCCATGCGGCTCGGGCGGTCGCGAAGACGTTGAAGGCCTCGAATTGTTGAGATGGCCCGAGATCGACTTCGTACCGCGGAAGGCTCTCGAAGAGCGGAACAAAGGCCACCTTGACGTGCCATTCCCCTGCGATCAACTGCATCCAGCCCGTTGCAAGGCGTCGATCGCCGACGCACCCGGAGGTCGCACCGTAGGTCAGCGTGCGATTCGTGGCGAGGAACCGATGTTCCGCGATGCGGCCATCGAGACTGAGGAGGTCCAGCTTCATGTTGCGGTTACCGGGCCAGCGAACCACCGCCACGAACCCGCCGCAGACGTCGGCGGCGCCGCTGGAGGTAGGGCCGAGGTTGACACGGGGCCCGAACGTGGCGCCGCCGTTGTTGCTCCAGCGGACGACGTATTGCGAGCCTTCCAGCCACCCGGCGGCGATGCTGTCGTACTCGGAGCCCGAGGGGCTGATCCCCAGATCGCCCGAGGAGGTGCGCAGTACCTTGGTTGGGCTGAATCCGGACGCGCCGACCGGGACCGTGGCGACGAAGACCGCGACGAGCGCTAGGGTCGTAGCGAGCAGCAGGCGCCCGCCAACCTGGCCGGGTGTGGACGTTGGGAATCGCATCGCGCACTCCTTCCAAGGGCCCGGGGCGCGGTGTTGCGACACAAGTCTCAGCGGGGACGCGGCCCCGAGCACATCAACGCAATCTTCTTCAAACCTGAGGTCTCGTCACAAGAGCCGTTGCGCCTGAATCCGACGGCGCGACGCGTGTGGGCTCGGCGAAGATCGGGATCGAGCCGAGCGAGGCGCCTGTCGCCGACTTCCCGACCCAGCCATCCCACAGGGACGGCCCTGAGCCGGATGTGCAAGCCTCACTGGCCCCAGTACACGGGCGCGCTGCGCAGGGGGCGCTGGCGCGCAGGGCCGAGCACCAGGAGGCGCTCGAGCCGAAGCCGGCAGCCGCCGCGCGCGAGGACGACGACCTCGACGCGATCATCGAGCCCCCCAAGCCTGCCCGCAAGGCGCCAGCCACCAAACCGGGTAGCCAGCACGGCCGCCACCTGACGGGGCCCCGGCCGCGAGTCCGGGGCAGTACGACTCTCCCCGGGAATCTCCCTGGTCCGGAGGCCGACGTAGGCGCTCGAACCGACCGGCCGACCTGCCGCCTTCGCGGGGGACGCGGGCTCGGTCCGAATGGCAGTTGACCGGCGAGCCGTGACCGGGCAGCGTGCAGGGACAGAGGGGAGGCGCAGGATGCGACGGTTGGCGATCTTGGGCGCGTTGGTTGCGGCCTGTTCGGGAGCCACGCACTCCACCGATCGTCTAGATCACCCAGCCGCCCGCCCCTGCGCCGACCCCCATCGAGATTGCACTCGCGCGGGGCGACTCGCCGAATGCTGGGGGACCCGGACGGGTCGGATCACATTGACGTGCCCCTCCGGCGGCGGCACCATGCAGGGGTATTCGTTTCAGGCCCCGATACGGTGGCGCACCGCGCGTTCGCCGCGCAGACTACACGGAGAAACCGGCACTCATATCGCGTGGTCGATCGCCCGGCGGGGCGACTTGGCGTGTTGCTGGTCCCTCATGACGAATTCGATCCTAAGTCGAACGTCGTCTACTGCGAGGAGGTGCTCTACGGACGCCCGTGTCCCGGTGAAGCACGATGGCCAAGAACGGGGTCATAGCCCCGGTCCTCCGGCCAACTCCAACCTTTCGACGCTCCTCCATGGTCCCGGGTCCTCGTTCGCGACCTGCTACGACCGCCTCGGTTTGATGAGGACCCGGGGAACGCCCCGACCCGACGAAGGGAGGTGAGGCCTGCACCATTCCAGGGCACCGCGGAGACACCGCGTCCTGAGCATCGCTCGATTGCGCGCAGAGGAGATGGCATGAAGCTGCAAAAGTGGCTCGGGCTGCTCGTTCCGATCGTCCTGATCGCGAGCGCATGTTCCTCGAGCAACACGCCCGCTCCCACTACTGCTCCGGCCACGCCGGCAGGTGGCACGCCCGCGGCCGGCACGCCCGCGGCCGGCACGCCGGCCGCAACCACGCCGACATCAAACGTCACCCTCACCATTGCGGCTGTCCAGGGAGTCGAGGACGCTGGTCTCAAGGCCCTCGCACCCATGTACACCGCGAAGACCGGCGTCAAGATCAACATCGTGGAGGCGCCATATTCGGACCTCTACACAAAGCTCGTCAACGCGTTCGGAGCGAATGACGCGACGTACGACCTATTCATGATGGACGACCCGTGGATGCCGAAATTCGGGACCATGGGTGCTCTGAGCGATCTCGGTGCGCTGGGGATCACGAAGGATCCCGACATCGCCCAGGTCGTGTGGGACGTCGGCACATGGCCGCCCCCGCGTGGACCGGTACCGCCCAGCGAGAAGAGCAAGGCTCAGCAACTGCTCGGCGTAACCATCGTCGGTAACGTCGAGATGTTCATGTATCGGAGCGACATCACGCCGACCGCGCCGGCCTCGTACGACGAGGTGCTGGCGAACGCAACGGCACAGAACAAAGCGAACTTCGCCGGCTACATCATCCGTGGCAAGGCGACGAACCCGGTCGTGGCGGATTTCCTCCCGATCCTGTGGTCGTTCGGCGGAGACGTCTTCGACGACAACTGGAACGTCGTGTTCGACAACGCCGCCTCGTTGTCCGCCGTTCAGTTCCTCGTCGACAAGCTGAAGCCGGTCGCGCAGGCAGATCCGGCCAGCACCGACGCGGCGGATCGCGACCGCCTCATGGCGATCGGCCAGGGGTACCAATCGTCGACCTGGCCGGGTGAGATCAACACCGCCGTGCTCGACCCGTCGTCATCCAAGGTCATCGGCAAGGTTGCCTTCATTCCGATCCCGAAGGGCCCGAGCGGCAAGGGCGTCGGCATGATGGGTAACTGGATGCTCGGTATTCCGAAGGCCTCGAAGAACCAGCAGGCGGCCGCGGACTTCATCAAGTGGATGCTGCAGGCCGACACGCAGAAGACGTACGCGCAGAACAACGGCATCCCGTCGCGCACGAGCGTGCTCCAGGACCCGTCGCTCCAAGCGGCCAACCCCTACTTCTCGGTGCTGGCATCCGCCCTCCAGGCACCTCCCAACTGGCGTCCACGGACCGACCAGTGGAGCGACGTTGAGACCATCATCGGCACGGAGATGAACGCGGCGCTCGCGGGACAGGAGACCTCGCAGGACGTCGTCACCAAGGCGTCCGCGAAGATCCGGACGTTGATGCAGCAGAACGGCTACCCGACCAAGTAGCAGCCATGACGACGAGGTCCGGCGTGTCGCAGGCGGAGCGGCCGCCTGATCACGCCCGCCGACCTGCGAACGCATGACCCTTCTCGCTCGCCAGCGGTCGAACTGGGCCGCGAAGAGCCGGCAGGAGCGCCTCGGACTGAAGCTGCTCCTGCCGGTCGTCGGAGCTGTGTTCGTCGTTGCGACGCTTCCGTTGATCTTGGCCGTCATCCGCGCGCTGGTCGCCGATGACGGCAGGTTCATCGGCCTCGATAACTTCAGCCGGGCACTGCAGAACGGCGACCTGCTCGAGGCCCTCAAGCAGACCGCGATCTACGTTGCAATCGTCCTCCCGACCGAGATCCTCCTCGGAATCGGCCTGGCGCTCCTCGTACAGCGGACGGTCAGATCGCCGCTGATCCGGGCGACCATCTACATCGCGGCGATGATCCCCATCGTCATCCCCCAGATCGCCGTCGGCGTCGTCTTCCGGCTCGTCTATGCACCGGATTACGGTGTCATCAACGCCCTGCTCGGACTCCAGGGCCACGCCCAGATCCTCTGGTTGTCGGATACCAAACTCGCGATGCTGGCAGTCGCGAGTGTCGACATCTGGCAGTGGACGCCGTTCGTGTACCTGATCATGTTCGCCGGCCTCCAGACCGTGCCGTCCGAGTCGGTCGAGGCAGCCCAGGTCGATGGGGCCGGTTCCTGGAACCAGTTCCGCCATATCGAACTGCCGTACCTTCGCCCGCTGCTGCTGCTGGTGATCTTCTTCCGGCTCGCGGATGCACTGCGGGTGTTCGACCACGTGTACGTCCTCACCGGCGGCGGTCCCGGGCACGACGACCACGTTCCTGAGCCTGTACCTCTATCGCATCGCCTTCAGGTTCACCGACCTCGGCCAGGCATCCGCGTTGGCCGTGCTGGTGATGGTGGCGATGACCGTCTTCTACTCGGATCATCAGCCGGTTCCTGCCGGTGGAGCGACGTTGATGCGGCGCCGGCTCGTCCGAATCGCGACGGGACTCATCCTGACTGATCGCCTTCCTGGTGTTCGCGTTTCCGCTCTATTACCTCGTGGTCACGTCACTCAAGACGAAGGCGGAGGAATACTCCGCGGTCCCGACGCTGATCACCGAGAACCCGACGCTCCAGTCCTACTTCTCGGTCCTGTTCGACCGCCAGTTCTCCGGGCTGCTGGTCAACAGCATCATTGCCGGCGTCTCGGCGACCGTCCTGGCCCTGATCATCGCCTTTGCGATCTGCTACCCGATCACTCGCCTCCCGGTGTCTCGTGGCGTGCGGGGATTCGTCCTGAGCTGGTCGCTGTCGCTGCGCTTCCTTCCGCCGATCGCGGTGGTGATCCCCTACTTCACCATCGTTCGCTTCCTGGGGCTCTACAACCAGCTCCCCGCCATCATCCTCGTCTACACCATCTTCAACCTGCCGCTCTCGATCTGGATGCTCAAGGGCTTCCTCGAGGAGATTCCGCTCGAGATCGAAGAGGCCGCGCTCGTCGACGGGGCCGGTCGCATTCGTGCGTTCTTCACCGTGCTCCTGCCGCTTGCGAGCACCGGTGTACTGGCGGCCGGGGTCGTGGTGTTCGCGTTCGACTGGGCCGAGTTCCTGTTCGCGTTCATCCTTTCGGCGACGGCGCAGTCGGAGACATTCCCCGTCGGCGTGCAGGGGTTGGTCACGCAATTCGAGATCATCTGGAACGACATGGCGGCCGGCGGCGTAATCGCCATCCTGATCCCGCTCGGCCTCATGATCGTGGCCCGGCGCTACGTCATCGCCGGCCTCACCTTCGGCGTGATCCGCGAGAAGTAGGCCGCACCGAAAGGAGTCCCGCGAATGTCCTCGAAGTCCGCCTCGCAGCCCAGCCATGGGGTCTTCCTGAACGGCGCGACGATCATGTCGACCCGCACCGATCGGCATATCGAGATCGCGCGCGCAGCCCGCTACGACGGTGTCGAGGTGCGTGCGGAACGCCTCCTCGAGGACCCCGACGAGGTCAGGGACGCGGCTGCGATCGTCCGGCCCGGCGAGGTGTGGAGCCTCAACGGCATCCAGGTCGAAGACAACCGCCGATGGCGCGCTCCGACGCGACCTGATCGACGCAGAGCTGCCCCCGCGCCTCGAGATCTGCCGCGCGGTCGGTGCATCATACCTGCTGATCGTGCCTCCACGAATGGCCGGCGTAGACCGCGATCGCGCCATCTCCGCCGTGCGCGACGGGGTTTCGCGGATCCGCGACGAGGCCGCGAAGGACAGGATCGGCGTCGCGTTCGAGTTCCTGGGCTTCGGCGACTGCCCGATCGACACGCCGGCGCTGGCAGGCCGCATCGTGGACGGCCTCGACGGCGTCGATCTGGTGCTCGACTCCTGCCATTGGCACGCGAGCGGATCGGGGTCGCTCGACGGGTTCCCCGTCGAGCGCCTGGCGATGGTGCATCTCAACGACGCGCCGGGGAAGCCGCCGCGGGACCTCGAGGATGCCGATCGGCTCCTGCCGACACGGGGAGTCATCGCGCTGCGCCACCTGGTCGCGGAATTGCGGCGGCGCGGCCACGAAGGCCCCTGGAGCCTCGAGACGTTCAACCCGGACTACTGGGCCACTGATCCCCTGGAAGTCGCGACGGAGGGCCGGGCGCTGCTCGCGGGATTGCTCCGGTAGGTTCGCCGGGCGAGGGCGGCGGCAGATACGTGGAGCGTCACCGTCGGCAGCCACCACCGATGGTTGTGGTCCGGGAGGCTGCCCGACCGTGCCGGCGGTAGCCGGCGGCGTTGGCGCAGCGCCAGGGTACGGAGGAAGAAGGGGATCGTGGAACATTGCGGCCATGCGGTACCTCCTGGAACCCCGGCTGGACGGTCTCGACGAGCGTGCCGTTGACGACCAGCGTGACCGGGATCGTCGCGGAACCGTGCCGCAGATCAGAATGTGGTCGAGTCTCGGCCGGACGACGCGGGCCGTCGCATGCGGATGAGGACGGGTGACCCCGGGACGAGACCGCGACGCTCGGCGTCTGCCAGGCCGATCACGTCTTCATAGGGTCGCCAGAACTGCACGAACCCTGCCGCCGATCCGAAGGGCCGCATCACGAGCACCCCGACGGCATTGCACGCGGCCTCGCGGAATGCTGCGGTGTGGCTGGGACGCACCGAGGAACGGCCGGTGACCTCTCGTTCTCCCTCCCACGTACCCCGCGTCACGCTGTACTCGATGTAGCGTGCCTGCTCGCCGGTGGCGGTGGCGTAGTCCTGCGCTGCCGTTGCGGCCAGCGCCTCTGCGGCCCACCGAGCGCGGTCCCACCACGACCTCGCGCCGGCTCGCTGGATGACGAGCGCCAGCGCCGCCTGCATCGAGTCCGTCGTCAGGGAGGCGGCATCGCCATCCGCGAGGGCCTTCCACTCGCTCGGGCTCAGCGCCTCGAGCCGGTGCAGGAGCCACACGACCTGGTGTCCGTTCGGCCCCAGCTCCTCGGCCACGCTCTCTCCAACCACTGCCACATGGTACCGGCGAACCCTGCACCAGTTCCGGCTGCTGATTGATCGCGCCGGGGCCGAACAGTCGGGGGAACTCACCGCCGGGGTGACGACCCAGCGCCTGCAGCGGGGAGGGCCCGGATCACCCAGTCAGGCACAAACGCTCCGCGTGTCGCCTCCACTGCGTCCACGCCCCGCTTGTTCGCTGGCGAGGTGCACCGATTTACGGCGCACATCGCCTCGGTCATCCCATTGCCTCGCATCGATATCTCGTTGCGTGGCTCATGTACGTTCGGATTTCTTTGATGAGTCGTGACCACACCGCTTGATTTGCGTCCCCGACACCCCCGGGGCGTGTCCCGATATAGACACAACATCCCGGACAGCTCGGCGCGATAAAGGACAGCGGCATCAGGCTCACCAGCCTGCACACCAAGCTCGTGGCGCCGACAATCCAGCCCAAATGGGTGGAGCAGCCGGTGCAGTTCCTGATCGACGACCTTTGAGCGCTTACAAGAGAGCACTCCACGTTCATCTGCCACATCCCGAAGCCAACGCGACGGTCGGCCTGATGCTGACGGTCCTGCTCATCGGCAGCGTGCCCGGCCCGCTGATCGCCCGCTGGCTATGCGAGCGACTCGGTCGAAAGCCCTGATCATCGACGTGTACCTGGCACTCAGCAGGATGAGGCCCATCCACAGGAGCGCCATGTTGCTCCCGGCCAGCACGAAAAGAGGCGGCGCCTCCGCTCGACGCGGGCCCGGACGGTGCCCGCGCTCGCGCTCGCTCTCGGCGTCGGTACCTCTCACCGGTTCCACGCCCTCGCCAAAGGCGCGGCCAATGCCGCGGTGAGCGCCGGATAAGAGCCGTTCGCTAGTCTCCGTCGAGTCGCCCTGCACGTCGGTCAGACGAGCGAGGCGCACTGCGCCGGGGGTGGCTGACGGCACACCGCGGATCGCACCAGAGCCCGTCGAAGCGCAGCCCCGCCGAGCAGCCGAGTCCCGCCGAGAGCCCAGGTCCCGTCGCGCCCCGCCGAAACGCGTCCCCGCCGAGCACCCGCCGGTTCAACCCCGCCGTCCGCCGTCGACGCATGACCCGTGCGCACCCGCGCCCGGTCACCGCCGGACGTCCGCGCCCGGCCAATGGAGGTACAGCATGAACCGCGTCCTGCTCACCGGCCGTCTCACGCGCGATCCCGAGATGCGATCGCTCGCGAGTGGGAAAACTGTCACGCAATTCTCGGTGGCCACAAACGACTACCGGGGCGGCCAGGAAAAGGCCGAGTACCACACGGTGGTCACCTGGGACCGCCTGGCGGAGATCTGCGCCCAGTACCTGGGCAAGGGCCAGATGGTCGCCGTCGAGGGGCGCCTCCAGACGCGCCAATGGGAAGACGACAGGAAGTTGCGGCACTGGCGGACCGAGATCGTCGCCGGGTCCGTGGAGATGCTCTCCGGGCGCCGCAAGAAGGACTACGCGGTCGAGTCGGCGGCCGAGGCGCTGGCCGCCCAGGCCGACCGCATGGGTGTCGAGGCGCACGAGCCGACCGATGCGGACGACGACGACCACCCGGACGACGACGCGGTGGCCGGCGAGGAGGACGCATTCGATGACGCCGAGCCGGTGACGGCCGCCGCCTGACCGGTCGCGGCCTCCCTCCGGTTACGGGCACTGTCAGCGCTTTCCCCAGTACCCGGCGGGCGCGGTTCCCCCTCGCCGCGCCCGCCGGAGTCCCTTGGCGCGGCTCCGGTTCGCGCGGGCAGTGCGGGCAGTGCAGGACTCCTCCGCCGGGCAAGATGACGACAGGAGTGCGGGTGATGGGTACCTCGGGCGATCGCGGATCGGATTGCGCCCAGCAGCGCCGCGTATTCCGGCAGTACGCGCTCCGCGGCGCCACGTCGGTGCACGTACTGCGCCTGGTCGAACAGGGAGATGCCGAGTCGGGCGAGCCGCCGGCAATGCAGGTCATCTCCGGCGGAGCGTCGGATGAAGTCGATGGCTCCATGGACGTGAGAGTGCCCTCACAGGGATCGAGCCAACCCGGCCGTGGCGCGGCCCACCGCTGACCACCACCGCGGCCCCGGGCGGCCGACGGAGTTGCCCCGCGGGGCGGCTCATATCCATCGAAGCGCCGTCCAGCCGGAGGGGACGCCGGCTCCTGCCTGTCGGAGGTCGCCACCCCGCCAGGCGACGCGGTGGCCGGAGAGCCGTTCGCGACGCTCTTACCCCGGTTGGGGGATGCCCACAGGACTATTGGATCCTGCTCCGCGGCACGCTCATCTCCGACTCTCATGCGGGCGGCGCTCTGCTCCGTCGGCCGCGAGGACGGCGGTGCGTCGCGCCCCGAACGGCGAGGCGTCGCTCCTTGAGAGGTCCGTGCCGTGAAGATTGCGAGTCTCACGCTCGCCAGGAAGATCGCGCTGCTTGCCGTGCTCGTGCCCGTGGCGCTGACGGCCCTCGCCTGGGTCTCGCTGCAGGGTGTTGGTGAGGTCGGGACGCAATACGACAACCTGTACGGTTCGACGCTCGGTCCGATCGTGGGGCTGGACGACGCGAACCTTGCGCGACGAGGAGATCGTCGCCGCAGTCGGCCCGCTCGTCGACGGAAGCGCCGCGACGCTGTCCGAGGCGGCCATCAACCGCGTCAGGACCGACGATGCAACGCTCGCAGCGGCGGTCGAACGATACGGGAGCGAGTGGATCTCGACCCTGCGCCCCGGCTTCTCGGCAGCTGTCGCCGCGGCCGGAAGGCAATCGCTCCAGGCCGGCGAAACGGCCGCGTTCGACGACCTCCGGGACGCCTACGCCGCCTGGGTACCGGTTCGGGACGCCATCGTCGGAGGCAGCCTTCCGGCCGGGATGGGTCCCGTCCTCGACAGGATGGCTTCCTCGCTCACCGCGCTCGTGGCCGTCAACAGGTCGTTCGCCGATCTCTCGAACGCCACCGCGCAGAACGTCATCGGCGGAACCAGGGTCCTGCTGGTCCTCGTCGCCCTGTTGCTCGGCGTGCTCGGGGCGGGCGTCGCGGTGGTCGTCGGACTGTCCATCGTGCGACCGGTGCGTCGGCTCACGACGGCTGCCGAACGGCTGGCCTCCGGCGACATCGACGCCGCGGTGCCCGAAGCCGGAAGCGACGACTTCGGCCGGATGGCGGGCGCGCTCGGTTCGATCCGCGGCTACATGCGCTCGATGGCGGGTTCCACCTGGCGGCTGGCGCGCAACGACCTGACGGCCCAGCCGGAGCCGGCGTCCGATCGGGACACCCTCGGGCTGACGCTTGTCACGCTTGCCGAGAACCTCCGCATCACCCTCGGCGAGGTTCGAACGGCATCGGCGAGCCTTGCGAGGGCGAGCGCCGAGGTGAGCGCCGCGGCGGCCCGATCGAGCGCCGCGTCGGCGGCGGTCGCACCGGCGATCCGCCAGGTTACCTCCGGTGCGGCCGACCAGGCGCGCGCAGCAACCGACCTGGCCGGTCGAGCCGGCAGGTCGCTCGGTGAGATCGCCCAGTCGATGGGCGCGACCAGCGCCGCGCTCCAGCGGATCACGGCCGAGCTCGATGCGACGGACGGCCCGACCGCCGAGGTCATCGCGGTGTCGGATGCGATGGCCGGGATCGCCGCGGAGACCAGCGATGCCGTCTCGCGCATCACGGCGTCAACGAAGATCGTGGTGCGCTCGCTCGAATCCATGGCGGCGGCCTCGAGGACGAACATGGCGTCGGCCGAAGCGGCGGGCGCGGCCGTCGAGAAGATGTCGGCAGGGGCCGCGGAAGTTGTGGCGGCGGCGGACACGCTGGCCGATATGGCAGGCCAGCTCGACGAACTTGTGGCGCGCTTTCGGCTCGACGACGACCCACTGCCATCGGACTGCAACGTCGTGCCCCGACGCCGCGCGTCCGACTGGCAGCGAACGACTCCGGCGAAGATCCGGCTGGCCTGAGCGCCGGCGCCCCCGGCTGGCGTGGGACCCAGCGCCCGCGGCCCGCCTGACCTCCGGCGCCCACGGCTGGGCCCGAAACGAGGGCGCCATCAGGCGACGCCCCGGACCGGACTCGGTGGCGCCGGGGCACGGCCAGGCTCGGTGGCCCCGGGGCCCGGCCAGGCTCCGTGGCGTCGGGTCCCGCCGGCGCACCCCGGGGTTTGATCGCCTGCCGCCGGCTTCCGGCTGGTATAGTGGCGACTCACTGACGAGGCGGCAGATCGTCGCACATCGCCAGAGGAGGGAGAGATCGTCAGAGGCGGCGTGGTCGGTCCCGTGAGGCCGGCGCGCAACCAGACGCGTGGCACACTCCCCACTCGGGGAGGTTTCGGCAGCCGTCTATCCAGGTCCCAGCCACACGGAGCTGGGGCCTTTGCACGTTCGGGAGCGAACCAATGCCCGCAACCGTAGTGGTCGGCCTCCAGTGGGGGGATGAAGGCAAGGGCAAAACCACGGACCTGCTGGCCGAGTCGGTCTCGATGGTGGTCCGCTACCAGGGTGGCGACAACGCCGGCCACACCGTCGTCCTGGGCGACGAGGTCTTCAAGCTCCACCTCGTGCCGAGCGGCGTGCTGCACCGGCACATCACCCCCGTGATCGCCAGCGGCGTGGTCGTGAATCCGCGCACCCTGATCGACGAGATGACCATGCTGGCGGACCGCGGCGTGGACCCGTCGCGGGTCCGTGTCAGTCGCGCGGCGCACGTGATCATGCCCTACCACGTGGCACTCGACCGCGCCGCCGAATTGCGGCTCGCCGGCGACGAGATAGGCACCACGCGACGAGGGATCGGGCCGGCGTACGCCGATCGGGCCTGGCGCATCGGCGTGCGGATGGGCGATCTGCTCGAGCCGGCCGGCCTGCGCGTCAAGCTCGGCCGCGTGCTGCCCGACCGCAACGCCGTGTTGCAGGAAACCTACGGCCTCCCGCCCTTCGGTCTGGACGACCTCGTGGCCGAGGCGGTGAGTTGGGGCGAACGGCTGCGGCGGCACATCGCGGACACCACCCTGATGGTGCAGGACGCGCTCGCGGATGGGCAGCACGTGCTGCTCGAGGGCGCCCAGGGGACGCTGCTCGACCTCGATCACGGGACCTATCCCTACGTGACGAGCAGCAACCCGGTCGCGGGCGGTGCGTGCACCGGCGGCGGCGTCGGACCGCTCCAGATCGACCAGGTGATCGGCGTCATGAAGGCGTACTCCACCCGCGTCGGGTCCGGCCCGTTTCCCACGGAGCTGCAGAACGAGACCGGCCGGCACCTTCTCGAGAAGGGCCGCGAGTTCGGCACGACGACGGGGCGCCGCCGGCGCTGCGGTTGGTTCGACGCCGTGCCGCTGGGCTACGCCGTCGCCATCAACAGCGCGTCGAGCATCATGCTCAACAAGCTCGACATCCTCTCTGGCCTGCCCGAGGTCCGGCTCTGCACCGGGTACACGGTCCGCGGAACGCCGATGCGGTGGCCGCTCACCCTCGACGAACTCGAGCGCGCGAAGCCGGTGTACGAGGTCCTGCCCGGTTGGGACGAGGATCTCAGCGACCTGCGTGACATCGAGGACCTGCCCCCGAATGCCGCCGCCTACGTCGCGCGGCTGGAGGAACTGGCGGGCGTTCCGATCACACTGGTGAGCGTGGGCCCCGAACGGACGCAGACGATCGTGCGGCGCGAGCCCGCAGGTGCAGCCGAGGGCCCGCGCGCACCCGGGCACCGGAGGCTGCCGCAGCAGGTACCCCCGGCGAAGACGTCCCGGTCCCGGGTGAAGTCGTCGGAACCGCCGATCGCCGGGGGCGGCGCGTGACACCGGTCCCCGGAGCCGCCCCGCGCCGGGTCCTGGTCGTCGGCTCCGGCGGACGGGAGCACACGCTCGCCTGGCGCATCGCCGGAGAGGCCGGCGTCGAGGGGGTGATCGTGGCACCGGGCAACCCGGGCATGCGCGACGTCGCCTCCGTCAGGCCCGCGGCTGCGGCTTCCGACGTCGAGCGGCTGGCCGACCTCTGTGTCCGGGAAGAGGTCGACCTGGTCGTCATCGGGCCGGAGGCACCGCTCGTCGCGGGAGTCGCGGATGCCCTCGCCGGGCGCGGGGTCGCCGTGTTCGGGCCACGGGCGGCTGCCGCGGCACTCGAGGGGAGCAAGGCGTTCTGCCGATCCGTCGCGGAGGCCGCCGGGGTGGCAATGGCCGACGGCGTCGCCTGCGACGATCCGACCGACGCGATCCGGGCGGTCCGCCGGCTGGGCGGCAGGGTCGTGGTCAAGGCCGACGGGCTCGCCGCGGGGAAGGGCGTCACGGTGTGCGACTCGCCGGAACTGGCGGAAGCGGCAATTCGCGCCGCGATGGTGACCGGCGTGTTCGGGTCCGCCGGGCGGCGAGTGGTGGTCGAGCGGGCGCTGGAGGGCCGCGAGGCGAGCGTCATCGCGATCTGCGACGCGACGGGCGCGCTGGCGCTGCCGGCGGCTCGCGACCACAAGCGGATCTTCGATGGCGACCGCGGACCCAACACGGGGGGCATGGGCGCCTATTCGCCGGTGGAGGACCTGGCCGATGACGAGGTGTGCGCCATCCTCGAGCGCGTCCACCTTCCGGTTCTGGCCGAGCTCGCCCGCCGCGGCACTCCATTCCGCGGCGCCCTGTACGCGGGGCTCATGCTGACCTCCGACGGGCCCCGGCTCCTGGAGTTCAACGTGCGGTTCGGCGACCCCGAGACGCAGGCGATCCTGCCGCGCCTCGACGTTCCGCTGGGAGCGCTGCTGGCGGCTGCCGCGCACGACCGACTCGCCGAGACGGCGGAGGAGCTGGGCATCCGGGGCTCGCTGCTCCCGGTTCGACCGGAGGCGGCCGTGGCCGTGGTGCTCGCCGCTGCCGGGTACCCCGGGACGCCCCGGCTCGGCGCGCCGATCGAGGGGATCGAGGCGGCCCGCGCGTCTGGGGCACTCGTCTTCTGCGCCGGCGTGGCGGAGGGCGCCGTTGCTCCTCACGGATCCGACGAGCAACGGGCCGCCGGCGGGCAACCGGCGGCCGGTGATCCGCCGCTCGGCGGCGAGGGGGCGCTCATCACCGCGGGAGGCCGCGTGCTTGCCGTCGTCGGAATCGGCGGGGACGTTTCCACGGCCTCGGCATCGGCGTACGCTGCGGCCGACCACATCCGGTTCGAGGGCCGGCAGTTGCGCCGAGACATCGGCACGGCAGTCGGCGCGGACCGTGGGTCCACACCCCCGCCCGACAAGTCGCCGAACGCAGTCCCAGCAGCGAGGTTCGCCTGATGATCCCCCGCTACACGCTCCCCGAGATGGGCGCGCTGTGGAGCGACCACGCTCGATTCAACGCCATGCTGGAGGTGGAACAGGCCGTCCTCGACGCGCAGGCCGACCACGGGATCGTGCCGCGGGATGCCGCCGACGCCATCCGCCGGCGCGGACGGGTGGATCCCGCGCGGATCGCCGAACTGGAGGCGGTCACCGACCACGACGTCATCGCCTTCGTCAGCCAGGTGGCCGAGACCGTCGGCGAGGAGGGCCGCTGGCTGCACTTCGGACTGACCAGCAGCGACGTCGTCGACACCGCGCTCGCCCTCCAGTGCCGTCGCGCCGGCCACCACCTGCTCGCCGCGCTCGACGACTGCATCGCCGTGCTCGTCCGCCGGGCCAGGGAGCACGCCGACACGCGGATGATGGGTCGAACGCACTCGGTGCACGCGGAGCCGATCACCCTTGGCCTCAAGTTCGCGAGCTGGGCGTTCGAACTCGACCGCGACCGGACCCGCCTGCGCGCGGCGGTCGACGACATCGGCACCGGCAAGATCTCGGGCCCCGTGGGGACGTACTCGGGGCTGGACCCGGAGATCGAGGCGGAGGCGCTCGGCAGGCTGGGGCTCACCGCCGACCCCGTGAGCACGCAGATCGTCCAGCGCGACCGCCATGCCGCCTTCCTGGCGGCGATCGCCATCACCGGCGGCTCGATCGAGCGGTTCGCCACCGAGATCCGCAACCTCCAGCACACGGAGATCGCCGAGGTCCAGGAGCCGTTCAGGGCCGGCCAGAAGGGCTCCAGCGCCATGCCACACAAGCGCAACCCGATCCTGTCGGAGCGACTCGGCGGCCTGGCACGGTTGCTCCGCGGGTACGCGCTGGCCGGCATGGAGGACCAGGCGCTGTGGCACGAGCGGGACATCAGCCACTCGTCGGTGGAACGCGTTGCGCTGCCCGGCGCCACGATCCTCCTCCACTACGCGCTCGTCCGCTTCCGGTCCCTCGTGGACGGCCTCGTCGTCCGCCCGGAGCGGATGCTCGAGAACATCGCCCGCGGCCTGGGGCTCCACGCCAGCAGCCGCCTCCTGACGGCGCTCGTCGAGGAGGGCGGCCTCTCGCGTGAGGATGCCTACTCGATCGTGCAGCGCAACGCGATGCGAGCCGCCGACGAGCGGCGCCAGTTCCGCGACCTCGTGGAGGCGGACGCAGGGGTGCGTGCCGCGCTCCCGGCGGAGAGCGTTGCGGCATGCTTCGACGACGCGGCCCATCTCCGCAACGTACCGACGATCCTGGCGCGCCTCGAGCGCCTCGAGCAACCGACAGGGGAGGCATCTCGTGTCCGCTGACGACCTGGAGGTCGGATACCTCCGCTCCGGCAAGGTTCGTGACCTGTACGCCCTGGACGGCGATCGCCTGCTGCTCCTCGCGTCCGATCGCATCAGCGCGTTCGACGTTGTCCTCCCCACGCAGATCCCCGACAAGGGTCGCGTGCTGACCGGCCTGTCCCGCTACTGGTTCCGGGAGACGGCGGCCGCCGAGATCGTGCCCGAACCACCTGCTCAGCGTCGACCCGGCCGACCTGCCGCGCGGCTTCGCCGACGACGAATCGGACGCCGACCTGCGCGGGCGGATGATGATCTGCCGCCGGTTGTCCGCCGCTGCCGGTCGAGATCATCGTCCGCGGCTACGTCTCTGGGAGCGGCTGGAAGGACTACGTTCGAACGGGCGCGATCAGCGGGATCCGGCTGCCGGCCGGCCTGCGGGAGAGCGACCGGCTGCCCCAGCCGATCTTCACGCCCTCGACCAAGGCCGAGACGGGCCACGACCAGAACATCGACTTCGACGAGATGGTCCGGCTCGTCGGCGGCGAGGTCGCCGAGCGCGCTCGCGACGATCGCCCTCGCGCTGTACAACTTCGGCGCCGCGCGGGCGGAGATCCCGGAGGATCATCCTCGCGGACACCAAGTTCGAACTGGGCCTCACGCCCGACGGCGATCACGGGGCGTGAACTGGTCCTGATCGACGAGGTGATGACGCCCGATTCGAGCCGCTTCTGGGACGCGTCGTCGTACGAGCCCGGCCATGCCCAGCCCAGCTTCGACAAGCAGTACGTGCGCGACTGGCTGGAGGCCCAGCCCTGGGACAAGACACCGCCCGGCCCCGAACTGCCGCCGGAGGTGGTCGACGGCACGCGGGCCCGCTACGTCGAGGCGTTCGAGCGA
Source organism: uncultured Chloroflexia bacterium (assembly GCA_963816905.1). GTDB lineage: Bacteria > Chloroflexota > Limnocylindria > Limnocylindrales > CSP1-4 > JAFMJV01. Next base: position 221,524 of record CAWFMQ010000004.1, read on the forward strand.
ATCACGGGCGCCCTGTTCGCCCGCTACCTCGACGGAGGATGTGATCGGCTGATGGCAACGTACCGCTTCGCCGTCTCGGTGATGCCGAAGGAGGGCATCCTCGACCCGCAGGGCCGCGCGGTCGAGACCTCGCTGCCGCACCTCGGGGTCAGGACGGTCCACGGCGTGCGCGTCGGGCGGCGAGTGGAACTGTCGGTCGATGCCCCCGACGAGGGCGGGGCGCGGGCGGTGGTGGAGCGCCTCGCAGGTGAGCTGTTCGCCAACCCGCTGATCGAGACGTGGTGGATCGACGGCGATGCCGGCGAGGCCGTGGCGTCCGACGGTGCGCCTGCGTCCGGCGAGGGGCCACCGCCGTGGGCAGTCCCATGCGCGGGGAGCCTCCCGCGTGAAGGTCGGGGTCGTCGTCTTCCCGGGCTCGAACTGCGACCGGGACGCGCTGCACGCCGCCCGGCTGGCGGGTGCGGAGGCCGAGCTCCTGTGGCACGAGTCGACCGATCTCCGCGGCTCCGACCTCGTGATCCTGCCCGGCGGCTTCGCCTACGGCGACTACCTGCGCGCCGGCGTCATCGCGCGCTTCAGCCCGATCATGGGCGCGGTCCGCGACCACGCGGAGCGCGGCGGGCTGGTGCTCGGCATCTGCAACGGGTTCCAGGTGCTCGCGGAGGCCGGGCTCGTGCCGGGCGCCCTGCTGCGGAACGCGTCGCTGCGCTTCGAGCACCGCTGGATGCGGCTTTCCGTCGAGCGGTACGACACGCCGTTCACGCGGGCGGTCCCTGCCGGTCGGACGCTGCGCATGCCGATCGCGCACGGCGAGGGCTGCTACTTCCTGCCGCGGCCGATCTCGAGGCACTGGAGGCCGCGGCGGCGTCGTCTTCCGCTACGCGCGCCCGGAGGGCAATCCGAACGGTTCGATGCACGACATCGCCGGCGTGGTCAACGATCGCGGCAACGTCTGCGGCCTGATGCCGCACCCGGAGCGCGCCGCCGAGGCGCTGCTCGGCTCGGACGACGGGATGCTGCTGTTCCGATCGGTGATCGAGAGCGCCGCGGCGTCGGCCGGTACCCCGGCAGCAGTGGCGCCCGCAGCGGCAACGGCGACACCCGGTGCCGCGGCGCCCGCCGGTACCCCATCCTGATGGCGGCCACTGCCCTCCCGCCCGTGCCCGCTCCACCGCGCGCTCGGCCTGACGGACGTGGAGCTCGCCGCAATCGGCGACCGCCTCGGCCGCGACCCGAACGACCTGGAACTCGCCATGTTCAGCGTCATGTGGAGCGAGCACTGCTCCTACAAGAGCTCGCGGCCGCTGCTGGCGCGCCTGCCGACCACCGGGCGCGGACGTGGTCGCCGGCCCCGGCGAGAACGCCGGCGTCGTCAGCATCGGCGATGGGCTGGCGGTCAGCTTCAAGCTCGAGTCGCACAACCACCCGAGCGCCGTGGAGCCCTACCAGGGCGCCGCGACCGGCGTCGGCGGCATCCTGCGCGACATCTTCACGATGGGCGCACGGCCGGTCGCGGTGCTCGACGCGCTCAAGTTCGGCGACCCGGGCTCGGACGCGGACGCGGCACCTCGTCCGCGGCGTGGTGCGCGGCGTCGGCGGCTACGGCAACTGCGTCGGTGTGCCGACGGTCGGCGGCGAGCTTGTCTTCCACCCGAGCTACGCGGAGAACCCGCTGGTCAACGTGATGGCCGTCGGGCTCCTCGAGGAGCGGCACCTGACCCGCGCGTCGGCGCCCGGGCCCGGCAACCTCGCCGTGCTGTTCGGCTCGACCACCGGTCGCGACGGTATCGGCGGCGCGTCGGTCCTCGCCAGCGCCACGTTCGGCGAGGAGTCCGGCGGCAAAGCGCCCGACGCGTCCAGGTCGGCGACCCGTTCGCGGAGAAGCTGCTCATCGAGGCGAGCCTCGAGTTGATCGAACGCGGGCTCCTGGAGGGCCTCCAGGACCTCGGCGCGGCCGGGATCACCTGTGCGATGTCGGAGACCGCCGATCGTGCCGGCACGGGCATCTGCGTCGATCTCGACGCGATCCCGCGGCGCGAGCCGAACATGGCGCCCTTCGAGGTGATGATCTCCGAGTCGCAGGAACGGATGCTGGCGATCGTTCGACCGGACCAGCTTCGCGGCGGTCCTGGAGGTCTGCCGCTCGCTGGAACCTGCCGGCGGCGGTGATCGGCCGCGTGACCGACGACGGCGACATCAGCGATCGTCACCGGCGGCGTCGACGCCGACGGGCGGCCGCTCCCGACATCACGGGAACTCGCGCGGATCCCGGCGCGCGCGCTCACGAGCGACGCGATCGTCTACCACCGGCTCGCGCAGCCGCCGACACACCGGCGGCCGGCGCCGGCGCCCGGCGCGCCGGCCGTGGCCTTCGACGGGCTGCCCGAGCGCGGCATGGACCCAGGGCTCGTGCTGCAGGCGCTGCTCGGCGACCCGAACCTTGCCAGCCGCGCCTGGGTCACGACCCAGTACGACGCGACCGTCGGTGCGGACACGGTCGACGCGAGCGAGCATGCGGGCCGCGATCCTGCGCATCAGGGGCACGAAGCGGGCGACTGGTGATCGCCACGGACGCGTGCGAGCGGGTCGGCGCGCTCGACCCGTGGCTCGGCGCGGCGATGGCGGTCGCCGAGTGCGCCCGCAACGTCGCGGTCACGCGGGGCGCGACCGCTGGGTGTCACGAACTGCCTCAACTTCGGCAACCCCGAGCGCCCGGAGGCGTTCTGGCAGTTGCGAGGAGGCGGTGCGCGGCCTCGGCGACGCGTGCCGTGCGCTGGGCCTGCCGGTCACCGGCGGCAATGTCAGCCTCTACAACGAGTCGCCGCTGCGGCGCAATCGTCCGCCGACGACCCAGGTCGGCATCGTCGGGCTGCTCGACGACGTGGACCATGCGCGTCGGCCCCGCCTTCCGGGCGGCCGGCGACGTCGTGCTGCTGGCCGGCGGCGACGGTGCCCGGTCTTGCCGGCTCCATCTATGCCGAGCTCGCCGGGCGCGCGCCCGACGACCGGCCGCCGCAGCATCGACCTGGCGCGCGAGGCGGCGCTCCAGCGCTTCCTGCGGGCCGCCGTCCGGTCTGACGGCTGCTTCGTTCCGCGCAGGACGTGAGCGGCGGCGGCCTCGCCGTGGCGCTGGCCGAGTGTGCCATCTGGGCGGGCATCGGCGCCGACCTGACGCTGCCCGTGGCTGCGACGCCCGCCGTCGAGCTCTTCGGCGAGGGTCCGGGGCGCGTCGTGCTCATCGGCTGCGCCGAGCAGATGTCGATTCGCGTTGGCCGCCCTGGCGACGCGAGCACGGCGTCGCCGCTGCGGCAGCCTCGGCGAGACCGGCGGCGACCGGCTCCGTGATCCGGCTCGTCGGCGAAGGGCGCCACGGGCGCCGCCGAGGAGCGCGGTGCCGGCGTCGCCGACGACGCTGGACGAGCCGCTCGCCGAGTTGCGCCACGCGTGGGAGGTCGGGCTGCCGCGCGCGCTCGGCGACGAGGAGTGGCTCGCGCGGAGGAGCGTCCTACCGGCGGCCGCGGCACGGCCCCGGTGAGTGCCTCTGCCGCCGGCCGCGGCACGGCCCCGGGTGCCCCGGGGGCGCATTCCGCACCAGAAGCGGGCGCCGACTGAGATGTGCGGCGTCGTCGGCGTCTATGCCCCCGGACAGGAAGCCTCGGCCATCGCCGCCCTCGGCCTGTTCGCGCTCCAGCACCGCGGCCAGGAATCGGCAGGGGTCGCCGTCAGCGACGGCGGCTCGGTCATGGTCTACAAGGAACTCGGCCTCGTGGCGCAGGTGCTCGATGAGCCGCGCATGCTCTCGCTGCGCGGCGACCGGGCGATCGCGCACTGCCGCTACTCCACGACCGGCTCCACCGTCTGGGAGAACAGCCAGCCGACGCTGCGACTCGGGCCGCGACGGACCGTCGCGCTCGGCCACAACGGCAACCTCGTCAACACCCGCGAGCTGCTCGAGCACGCTGCCGGGCGGCCGCTCGCGGCTCGTCGGCACGCACCGACACGGACCTCCTCACGGCGCTGCTCGCCGACGCCCCGGGGAGCAACCTCGTGGAGGCGCTCGCGAACGTGCTGCCGCGCGTCGCCGGGCGCTACTCGCTGGTCGTCATGGACGAGCAGCGGGTCATCGGCGTGCGCGACCCGTACGGCTTCCGGCCGCTCGTCCTGGGACGGCTGCCGCTCGAGCCCGCTGGCGGCACGCACGCGTTCACGCCGTCCGAAAACGGCTCGGTGCAGATCCCCTGGGACGGAACCGAGCCCGGCGCACCGGCCGCGGCGTCCGCCGGACGCACGGCTGGGTGCTCGCGTCCGAGACGGCGGCCCTCGATACGCTCGGCGCGGAGTACGTCCGCGACGTCGAGCCGGGCGAGATGGTGGTCCTCGGCGAGCCAGGCGGACCGCGGTCGGTCCGGTTCGCGGAGGGTCGCGAGCAGCTCTGCGTCTTCGAGCTGATCTACTTCGCCCGTCCCGATTCGTACATGCTCGGCCGCAGCCTCTACGAGGTACGCCGCCGCATGGGCGAGGAGCTGGCCCGACGAAGTCGCCCGTCGACGCCGACCTGGTCATGCCCGTGCCCGACACCGGCGCGCCGGCCGCCGCCGGATACGCGGAGCGCGAGCGGCCTCCCGTACCGGGAGGGCATGGTCCAGAACCGCTACGCCGGGCGCACCTTCATCCAGCCGAACCAGTCGATGCGCCAGCGCGGCGTCAGCATGAAGCTCAGCCCCGCTGCGCGAGGACGGTGCGCGGGCGGCGGCTGGTCGTCGTGGACGACTCGATCGTGCGCGGCACGACGACGCGGCAGATCGTGGCGCTGCTGCGGCGCGCCGGTGCCGCCGAGGTGCATCTGCGGATCAGCGCCCCGCCGATCTACCACCCCTGCTTCTACGGCATCGACACGCAGATCGAGACCGAGCTGATCGCCTCGCGCATGGACGTCGAGGGCGTCCGCGAGTTCGTCGGCGCCGACTCGCTCGCCTACCTCTCGATCGACGGCGTGCTGCGCGGGATCGACCTGCCGCGCGACCGCTTCTGCTTCGCCTGTTTCGATCGGCAACTACCCGGTGCCGGTCCCGTACGACGCCGGGTCGCGCAAGTTCATGCTCGAGCCGGAGTCGCTCGGCAGCCATGGCTGACGAGGCCGTGCCGGGCCGTAGCCGCCTACGCACGCGGCGCGGGCGTCGACGTCGCCGCCGGCGACCGCGCGGTCGAGCTGCTCCGCGGGCGGATCGCCGACGCCGGCGTCGGCGGCGTGACCTGCTCGGGGGCCTGGGCGGGTTCGGCGCGGCGCTGGCGCTCCCCGCGGGGTACGACGAGCCGGTGCTGGTCAGCGCGACCGACGGCGTCGGCACCAAGACGGAGATCGCCCGCCGCATGGGCCGGCTCGACACGATCGGCATCGACCTCGTCGCGATGTGTGCCGACGACGTCTGTCTGCCACGGCGCGCGGCCGCTGTTCTTCCTCGACTACGTTGCCGTCGGGCAGGCTCGACCCGGAGCGAATCTCCGAACTGGTCGGCGGCGTCGCCGACGGCTGCCGCGAAGCGGGCTGCGCGCTCGTCGGCGGGGAGACGGCGGAGCATCCGGGCCTGATGGACGACGACGCCTTCGACCTGGCCGGGTTCTGCGTCGGGATCGTCGAGCGGCGCGACCTGCTGGACGGCTCGGGTGCGCGCGCCGGTGATGCGATCCTCGGCCTCGGCGCATCCGGGTTGCACTCGAACGGGTTCTCGCTGGTGCGCGCGGTGCTGGAGCGCCGCTCGCTGGCCCTGGAGACGCCGTACATGGAGGTTGTCGCCCGATTCCTGGGCGGCGCGGCCGCGCGTGCGCTGGACGCCGGTGAGCCCGGACCGGCCGAGGAGAGCCTCGGGGCCGTGCTGCTTGAGCCGACGCGGATCTACGCGACGCGCGTGCTGGGCCTGCGCGATGATCTCGCGGCGCGCGGCCTGCGGCTCTCCGGCATGGCGCATGTCACCGGCGGGGGCCTGGGCGGCAACGTGCCGCGGGCCGTTGGTCCCGATCTCGCGGTCGCGGGTGGATCCGGGCCGCTGGCCGGAGCCGTCGATCATCCGGCTCATCGCCGACGCTCGGGGACCTGGACGCCGCAGAGGCCAGGCAGACCTTCAACGCCGGCATCGGCATGGCCGTCGTGGTCGAACCGGCGGCGGTCGAACCGGCGCTCGACTGGCTGTCCGGCCGCGGCCTGCCGGCCTGGGAGATCGGCAGGGTCGACGCGGCGAGCAGGCCGGGCAGGTACGCGGAGGGCGCGCTGTGAACGATCGTCCGGGCCGGGTCGCGGTCTGCGTCTCGGGGCAGGGGAGCAACCTGCGGCGCCCTGGTGGACGCGGAGCGCCGCGGCGCACTCGGTGGGCGGGTCGTCCTCGTCGTGGCCGACCGCGACTGTCCCGCCATCGAGTTCGCGACGGCCGCCGGGATCCCCACCGCGATCGTCCGCCCACGCGACCACGCCGACGCCGAGGCCTGGGACGCCGCACTGGCGGACGCGCTCGGCGCCGCCCATCCGGACCTCGTCGTGCTTGCCGGCTTCATGCGGATCCTCCGGGGCGGCGACGCTCGGCCGGTTCGCCGGGCGCGATCCTCAACGTCCACCCGGCGCTGCTGCCCGCGTTTCCCGGAGCCCGACGCGATTCGCCGACGCGCTGGCGGCGGGCGCGAAGGTGACCGGCGTCACGGTGCACGTCGTGGACGTGCGTCTGGACGGCGGCCCGATCGTCGCCCAGGAGCCGGTGACGATCCTGCCGGACGACGACCACGACCGCCTCGCGGCGCGCATCCACGTGGTCGAGCACCGGCTGCTGCCCGCAATGCGTCGCGCTCGCCGCTCGCCGGGGCCCTGACGGTGGACGGCCCGCGTGTCCGGATCGATCCAGTCGTCGCGGCGTCGGTGCCCCGACCGCGGCGGGCGCTCCTCTCGGTCTCCGACAAGACCGGCCTGGTCGAACTCGGGCGCGGACCTCGCCGCGCTCGGCTTCGAGCTGGTGTCGACCGGCGGGCACGGCACGGGCGCTGCGCGACGCCGGCCTGGCGGTCACGGACGTCGCGACGGTGACCGGCTTCCCGGAGATGCTCGACGGCCGGGTGAAGACGCTCCATCCGCGGATCGCCGGCGGCGTGCTGGCCGATCTGGCGGAACCCCGAACACCGGGCGCAGCTGGCGCTGGCGGCCATCGAGCCGTTCGAGCTGGTCGTGGTCAACCTGTACCGCTTTGCCGACGCGGCCGCTCGGCCGGGAATCGAGATCGACGGGCTGATCGAGGAGATCGACATCGGCGGGCCGACGCTGGTGCGAGCCGCGGCAAAGAACCACGCCAGCGTCGGCATCGTCACAGATCCCGGCTCGGTACGGGCGCGGTGATCGAGGAGTTGCGGGCCGATGGCCGGCTCTCGGATGCGACGCGGCGGGCCCTCGCGGTCGAGGCGTTCCGGCTGACGGCGGCGTACGACGCGACGATCGCCGGCGAGCTCGGGCGGCGCCTGCTGCCGGAGGTGGCCGACGAGCCCCTGCCTCCGGCGCTCGACCTGCATCTCGATCGCGTGCGTCCGACTCCGATATGGCGAGAACCCGCACCAGGCCGCGGCGCTGTACCGGGTTCCGGGGACGCCGGTGACTGCCGGACCGTTCGCGGGTGGCGCGTCCCCGCTCCAGGGCCGGGAGCTCAGCTACAACAACCTCCTGGACGCCGCCGCCGCCTCGGCGCTGGCTCGTGACCTGCGCGGCGCCGCGGCCGTCATCGTGAAGCACGGTAATCCCTGCGGCGCCGCCGAAGCTGCGGACCTTGTCACGGCGTGGGACCGGGCGCTCGCCGGAGACCCCGCCAGCGCCTATGGCGGCGTGGCCGCGGTTCGCGGCGTCGTCGACGAGGCGCTCGCACAGCGCCTGACCAGCCTGTTCCTGGAGGTGGTGCTCGCGGCGGACTTCGAGCCGGCCGCGCTGGCGGTCCTTGCGACCAGGGCGAGGCTCCGGGTCCTCCGCGATGCGTCGCTGCTCGTTTCGCCGGAGGTCCGGCTGGAGTTCCGAACGGCCGGTGCGGGCGTCCTTGCCACGCAGTCGGATGCTCTGCCGGACGACGCCTCGGGCTGGCGTGCGGTCACCGAGCGGGCGCCCACCCCGTCCGAACTGCGCGACCTCGATCTTGCCTGGCGGGTCTGCCGGCGAGTGACGTCCAATGCCATCACCCTCGCGAAGGACGGCAGCCTCGTCGGCGTCGGGGCGGGGCAGATGAGCCGTGTCGACAGTGCCCGCCTGGCCGTCGAGAAGGCAGGTCCTGAGCGATCAGCCGGGGCCGTCTGCGCGTCCGACGCCTTCTTCCCGTTCGCCGATGGTCTCGAAGCCTGCGCCGCGGCCGGCGTGACGGCGTTCGTCCAGCCAGGCGGCTCGATGCGCGACGCGGAAGTCATCGCCGCTGCCGACCGTGCGGGCGCGGCGATGGTGTTCACCGGGACCCGCCACTTCCGGCACTGACGGCCCCGCGCCGGGCCAATTCGCGGGTGCCGGGGTCCGAGCGTGCAACCGGAGTTCGCACGTCGGGCGAAGAGTGCCTAGACTCGACATCACTACCGTGGAGATGTGCTCCGCGCAGCGGAGGATCGATGATGGAAGAAGAGCAGGTTCCGCCCGTAGAGACCGCACAAGAATCACCGCCCGAGCCGGCACCCGCGCCCGAGCCGGGCCCTGCGCCCGAGCCGGGCCCCGAGCCGGCGGCCGAGCCAGGGTCGGAAGGTCCGTCCCCCGAGCCCGAGACAGGGCCCGGTCGAACCTTCAACGTCCAGCAGATGCTCTCGCAGCTGCAGACGATGATCGAGGAGGTGGCGACGCAGGCCACGCCCGCGCTCAAGGAAGTTGCCGCAAAGGCTGCCGAGCTTGCCGCCGCGGCCGCCGCCCATGCCGGGCCGATCGCGCACAAGGTTGCCGATGGGACCGATCGGGTCGGCCATGCGGTGGCCGAGCGAAGCTCAAGGTTCGCGCATGACCTGCGGCAGTCGGTGTCCGGCGACGCTCCTGAAGCTGAAGCTGAAGCTCCTGCCGCCGAAGTCCCGACGGCCGAGGCGCCCGCTGCGGATGTTCCGACCGGCGGCGATACGCCGCCGAGCGACGCACCGTCTGCCGGCAGTGGCGGCGAGGCGGTCGGGGAGTAGCGTTCGGACGGGGCGAGTGCCGCGGACGCGGTCCGCGGGTGGCCGGCGGTCAGTAGCTGCCTGCCAGGGAGTGCGCTGCGGCACGTGAACCGCAGGCGGCCTCCCACTCGCCCTCATCCACTCACAGGCACGTGCCGCGCAAGCTGACGCGCGGCCCCCCGCAACGCGCGCACGAAGAACGCCCCGGTCACCTGGCCGGGGCGTCCTGCCTCCCTGGGAGCGATTGCCGCGTGTTCGGCGGCCGGGGCGAAACCGGCCTCCGGCCCTCGAACGGCGCCGCCTTCGATCAGCGGCGCTTCTGTGCTTCCTTCTGCCGCTGCCGCTCTCGAGCCGCCCGCTCGATGTCCGCGTCCCGTCCCCGGGCAAGGTCGCGGCCCAGGGTCGGGGAAATCATCATGTTGTGGCCTTCGGTGTCCTGCTCGCCGTCGTCAGGCGGTGCCGGCAGGGCCTCGGTCTTCGGGTTCTCCGCCATCGTCTGAAACTCCGATCTTCGCTGGGTGGCCCGGTGCGGCTCGTCCGCCTCGGCGTATGGAGTAGCCTCGCCCCCCGGCGATCGCAAGTCAACGCTTCCAGGTGACCGCCAGACTGTAAAGTTCCCGACAAGCGGAGACCGGGACGAGAGGGAGACCGGGACGAGAGGAGGCGCGATGCGCGCGATACTCGGCGCGTACCGGCGGGTGCTGGCGAACCGGCCGTTGCGCCTGCTGCTGCTCGGCGAGTTCGTGTCCTCGATCGGCGACTGGCTCTATCTCGTCGCCCTGCTGATCATCATCTACCAGCGCACCAACAATGCCGTGCTGCTGGGGATCGTCGGGGCCGCACGCATCCTCCCGTATGTCTTCCTTTCGATCCCGGCGGGCATCCTCGCGGACCGTGTGGACCGGCGTGCCATCCTGATGACCACCGACCTGTCGCGCGGCGCGTTGATGCTGGTCCTCGCGTGGCTGGTCGCCTCGGACGGTTCGATTGCCGCGATCGTCGCGATCACGATCCTCGCGACCTGTTTCTCGTCGTTTTTCGGTCCGGCGATCGGCGCCTACCTCCCGAGCCTCGTCACCGACGAGACTGAACTCGGACCGGCAAATACCGCCTACGCGACGCTGGAAAACGTCGCATTCATCGTTGGACCGGCGCTGGCGGCGATCATTCTTGCCGCCTCTGACATGACGGTTGCGTTCCTGCTGAACGCGGCCTCCTTCGCCGTGGTCGCCGCCATCCTGTGGCGCCTCCCACCATCGCGGCCCGGTGCGCCGGCGGCCGCATCTCCAGGTGCCGGCTCGGAGCAACCGGTGGCGGCCCCCGCGTCCTCGGGTTCGTCGGTCACGGCCGCGGGGGCGGCGCCCTCGGGTTCGACCGCCTCGAGCGCCGTCGGGCCCGCTGCAGGTGACGCTCCATTCAGTTGGCGCAGCGTCGCCGCGCCCCTCGGGGGGTTGGTCGGGATGGACGCCGCCGAGAGCTTCGTGTTCGGTGGACTGAGCGTCCTGACCGTCGTGATCGCGTTCGACCTCCTCAACTCGGGCGAGGCCGCAACAGGCGCCCTGAACGCCGCCGTTGGCGTCGGAGGGTTGGTCGGCGCGCTTGTCTCCGGCGCGCTCGTGCTCCGCCGCCGGCTGGCACCGCCGATGCTGCTCGGCGCGCTGATCCTTGCCGCCGGCGTTGCCGTCGTCGGCTGAGAGTTCGTCGCTCCTGGTCGCGATGGTGGCGATGGCCGCCGCCGCGACCGGGTCCCTGTTGATGTCGGTCGTCGCGACCACGCTCTTCCAGCGGATCGTGCCGGACCAGGCGCGCGGGAGGACGATCGGCGCCTTCGAGACGGTCAATGTGCTCGCCTACGCTGCGGGCTCGCTGCTCCTCCCGGCGCTCGCGGCGACCTGCCGACTCGCCCGGCCTGCTGCTGGTCTGCGGCCTGGCCATCTGCCTGGTGGCCGTCGTCTGCGTGCCACTCCTCGGTCCCTGGGCGGTGCCAGGCTCCCCCGACGGACGTGGTGCGCGCTCGGCTCTGCTATGGTGCCGATGTTCGCCGGACTCTCGCCCGGCATCGCTCGAGACCGCCGAACGGCGCGCGCACTGGTACCGGTGCGCGCCCGGCACTGTCATCATCCGGCAGGGCGATGCGGCCGACCGCTTCTATGTCGTCGTCGCGGGAACCGTGCGGGTGACGCAGACCAGCGGAGCCGATGATGCCCCGAGATCACCTGCGTGAGATGGGACCGACGAGGTCTTCGGCGAAATCGGACTGCTCACGCGGCGTGCCGCACGGACAGCCACGGTGACGGCAGCGACATCGCTGACGCTGCTCGCGCTCGACAAGCCGGACTTCCTGGCGCTCGTTGAAGGCAGTTCGGGCTTGACGTTTCCCATGCTGGACATCCATCGTGGCGCCACCGCCGGGAAGTGAGGAAGGGCGTGGACGAAGGATTCATCGTCGAAAGCCTGCGACAGAGCGCGCTGTTCGCGCGCGTTGAGGCAGGCGCGCTCAGCGAGCGTCGCACGCGGCAGCTGCGACGGCGGCGCTTCCGCCGTAACGAGGTGATCTTCCACCAGGGCGACCCCGGGGATGCGCTGCACGTCCTCACGAGCGGATCGTTGAAGGTCCTGCTGCCGTCCGCCGAGGGCGAGGAGGCCATCATCGCGACCCTGCGCCCGAGCGACTTCTTCGGCGAACTGTCGCTGCTCGACGGTGCGCCGCGATCGGCAACGGTGGTGGCTCTCGAGCCGTCCGAGACGATGGCCCTGCCACGTTCGGTATTCCGAGAGTTGCTCGACCGGACACCGCACTGCGTGACGCGCTGCTGGCCGGCCTGACCCACGAACTGCGGAGGCTGACCGGACAGGTCGAAGAGCTGCATTTTCTCGATCTTGCCGGGCGCCTGGCCATGCGCCTCAGCCGGCTTGCGCGCGAAGACCGATCCCACGTCGAGGGAAGTCCGCCTCGACTGGCCGTACACGCAGTCCGACCTTGCGTCGATGATCGGCGGCACCCGCCAGAGCGTGAACAAGCTGCTGAGCGGCCTCGTGGACGCGGTCTGGTCGTCATCGAGCGCGACACCATCATCATTCCCGACGTTGACAGGCTCGCCCGCCAGGCCGAACGTTGAGCTCGGCGACACCCGCAGTGTCGGGAACCCGACACGCGAACTGTCGGGTGGCCCATTGGTGGCTCGGCCGGCGCACCTATGCTTTTCGCAACAGACAAGACGGGACCCGTAGCCACCTGGAGGCGTCGATGAGTACCAGCACGAAATTCGGACCCGGGGAGGGTTTCTCCGTTCGACGTGGCGGAGAGCTTGCCGGGGACGAGGACGACGTCGAAGGCCACGCCATGCCCAGCCCACACCACACCCAGGAGGACACCATGACCGATATCGACGACATCGAGGGCCACGCCTCGCACGTCCGCGCCTCCGACGACGAGGATGTCGAGGGCCACGGCATGAGGCTCAAGGGTGGGCACCGCACGTCCGGGCCTCCGATGACGACGACATCGAGGGCCACGCCTCGCACGTGCGCGCCTCCGACGACGACGACGTCGAGGGCCACGCCTCGCACGTGCGCGCCTCCGACGAGGACGACGTCGAGGGCCACGCCTCGCACGTGCGCGCCTCCGACGAGGACGACGTCGAGGGCCACGGCAACCGACTCCGCTAGACCGGCTCCTCGGCCGGAGACGGCCGCATGCCAACCGAGCCGAACGAGCATTCGAATCAGCTCGACGCCGCGCTGCAGGTCATCCAGGCTGCAGCGCGGCGTTCGGCTGTCGCTCGACGGATCCAGGGCGACGTCGAGCTGGCGCTGCTCCAATCCATCGTCGAGGCCGCCGTCTCGCTGTTCGAGGCGGAGGCCTCTTCGATCGCCATCTTCGAGCCCGATCCCGATCGCCTCGAGTTCCGCGTCGCCGCGGGGGAGCAGGGCGCCGGCGTCATCGGCGTGACCGTCCCACCGTCCAAGGGCATCGTCGGCTACGTCTTCTCGACGGGCCAGCCCATCGCGCTCTCGGACGTGATGTCCGATCCACGGTTCGATCGCGCCACCGCCCAGCGGACCGGGTACGTGCCGCGGTCGATCGCGGCGGTCCCGCTGGTCGACGCCGGATCGCCGGTCGGCGTGCTGCAGGTGCTCGACAAGCGGACGTCGCCGACGTTCTCGCTGCGGGACATGGACCTGATGGCGGCCTTCGCGCGGCAGGCGGCGGCCGCGATCGAGGCGACCAAAGTGCAGCGGGACACGACGCGGCTGCTCACGGAAGTCTTCCGCCAACTCGGTGACGATCGAGCTGAGCACCGACCAGTTGGACCTGCTCGTGGAAGCCGCGACCGAGGGCCTCGACGCCGACGAGGAGGCGCCGTTCTGGCGCCTGGTCGACGCAGTGAGCCGGTTGCGCGACATGACGGACCGCGAACTTGGCGCTCGTTGCCGACATCCTCGAGGTTGTCGCGCGCAGGTCCGGCCGGCCGCGCCGGCGAGCCTGATCGGAGGCGTCGTGGACGCTTCCGCTCTACCCGCCTGGTCCGAGCCGTTCTCCGGTGACGATCTGTCGGGGCTTGTGCGACACGTCCGCCTCGAGGAAATCGACCGGACCTGGGCGTACGGCGGCGCAAGCGGCCGCGGGATCACCGTCGCCATCATCGACAGCGGCCTGGAAGTCGGATCATCCGGCGCTCCACGGGCGGGTCGTCGAGAGTGTCGCCGTAGAGCTGGTGGACGGGGAGCCGAATGTCGTCAAGGACGATGCCGGCGACATGTTCGGCCACGGAACCGCCTGCGGCGGGATCATCCTGGGAATGGCGCCGGACGTGGAACTGGTCTCGGTACGCGTGCTGGGCGCCGACCTCAAGGGCAAGGGCGCCGCGTTCCTGGGAGGCCTGGAATGGGCCATCGAACGGGGCGTGAACGTCGCCAACCTCAGCCTCTCGTCGAAGAGCGACACGTTGTTCCCGTTCTTCCACGAGGTCGTCGATCGAGCCTACTTCCACAACGTGCACCTCGTCAGCGCGGCCAACAACGTCGCGCGGCGCCAGCTACCCGTCGCTGTTCTCGTCCGTCTACTCCGTGGCCGCCCACCCGGTCCCGGATCCCTGGCGCTTCTACTACAACCCCGCGCCTCCCGTCGAGTTCGGCGCCTGGGGCATGGACGTGCCGGTGGCATGGAAGGACGGCGGCACGACGGTCAGCACGGGGAACAGTTTCGCTGCACCGCACGTGGCCGGCCTGGTGGCGAGCATCCTCTCCAAACATCCCGGCTTGACGCCCTTCGAGGTGAAGGCGGTGATCGCCGCGATCGCCGACAATCCGACGCCCGCGGAGTCGGATTCCTGACAGCGGCAGGACATCCGGCCCTCCCATACTTGCCGGTGCACGCAGGAACCGGAGGAAACACCACCATGGCCGAGCCAACACGGAACAGGGAACCGACGCAGCCGACGGGCCCGCCGGACCCGGGGCCGAGCGACGTCGACGACGTCGAGGGCCACGCGATCCCGACGACAGAGTTCCATCGCCCGCCTGCCACGACGCGCAGCAGCGAGAGCGCCGAGGGAGCACAGGGCTGCCGGCGAGCGGTCGCCCGTCGACCGACCGACCGGACGCGCACGGGCCGCTGAACGGCACGGCGCAGGCCGCCCGGTGTGGGCGCGCCTCCGTCGAACAGCACTGCGCGCTGCCGGCGGGCGGCGCCGACCGTCCACCCGGTCCACGGGAGCGTGCCGCTTGGTACCATCTGGCTCCCGATGAGTGACCGCCGCCGCTTCTACCTCACGACCGCCATTGCGTATGCCAACAACAGGCCGGGGCTGCACACCCTCTACGAGGTCGTCGCAGCCGACGTGATCGCGCGCTGGCACCGCATGGTCGGAGACGACACGCGGTTTCTCACCGGTACGGACGAATACAGCGTCAACATCGCGATCACGGCCGCGGGCCAGGGAAAGACGCCGAAGGCATTCGTCGACGAGATGGTGGACCTGTTCCGGAACGCCGAGAACGCGCTGGGCATCATGCCCGATCGCTTCATCCGGACAACGGACCCGGACCACGTCCCTTCGGTCCACGAGATGATTCGCCGCGCCCACGCGAACGGCGACATCTACCTCGGGACCTACCAGGGCTGGTACTGCCCGAACGAGGGGTTCCGCAACACGAGCGACCTCATCGAGGACGCCACGGGCTTCCACTGCCCGAACCACCCCGGGGTGGAGTTGCAGTGGCTCACCGAGCGCAACTGGTTCTTCCGCCTCTCGGCATACCAGGAGCGTCTCGAGCGCTACTACGCGGAGCACCCCGACTGGGTCCGGCCCGAATACCGGCGGAACGAGATGCTCGGCTTCATCCGGCAGGGTCTCGAGGATTTTTCGGTCAGTCGGGAGAGCGCGCAGTGGGGCATTCCGTTCCCATTGCTGCCCGACGGCTCGTGGGCGCTGCGCCCGGATGGCACCTGGGACCCGGCTGCCGGCACTGTCTACGTGTGGTATGACGCCCTGATCAACTACATCACGGGTGCCGGCTTCCCGACGGACGCTGCGGCCTTCGACCACTGGTGGCCCGCCGACCTCCAGATCATCGGGAAGGACATCAACCGCCTTCACGCGGTCTACTGGCCGGCCATGCTCATGAGTGCCGGCCTGGCGCTGCCAAAGCTCATCTGGGTGCACGGCCACCTGCTGGCGGGCGGTGAACGGATGAGCAAGAGCCGCGGCAACCTGCTCGACCCCGTGGACATGACCCGGGCTCTCGGCCAGGACGGAACCCGGTACGTGGCGCTCCGCGAGGTGCCCTTCGACCGCGACGCCGACGTCTCATGGGACACGTTCGTTCGCCGCTACAACGCGGATCTCGCGAACGACTACGGCAACCTGCTCAACCGCACACTGTCGATGACGGGGCGGTACGTCGGCGGCGAGCGCCCGGAGCCCGTGCGCGACGGGCCGTTGGCGTCCGCCTGGGCGCCGCTGGTCCACAGGTTCGCCGGGTCGATGGAGACCTGCCTGCTGCACGACGCGCTGGCGGCCCTGTGGGAGTTCGTCGGGGCGGCCAACCGGTACGTGGACTCCGAACAGCCGTGGACGCTGGCCCGCGGGGCGAAAGCCGGCAACGAGGCGGCCGCCGCGCACCTGCGTGACGTGCTCGGCGACCTCCTTGAAGCGTGCCGTGTCGTTTCGTTCGCCGTTGCGCCGTTCATGCCGCTCACCGCGCCGCGTGCCGCGGCACAGCTCGGAGTGCCATACCCGTTCGCGCCCAACGGGGCCGGCGGCACGTCCCTGCGCGACCTGCTGTGCTGGGGCGCGGCTCCGGTCGGCGGGCACGTCGGCCAACCTGAGCCGCTCTTCCCGCGGCTCGAGACCGAAACCGGGGCCTGAACGGTCGATCTGGCGAAGGTTCGTTCGTGGTGTCAATGCGGATGCGGGATATCCGCCAACACAAGGAGGTCCGAGATGGTGGCCCAGGGTGAGATCACGCACATCGAGTTCCCGGCCGACGACGTCGAGCGCGCCAGGGCCTTCTACGAAGCCGTTGCCGGCTGGGAGTTCTCGCAGATGGAGGGCTTTCCGGGCTACTGGGTCTTCCGCACGGAGGAGGGCCACGGCGGTGGGCTCGGGAAGCGGGGCGAGTCGGTCGGGAGGGTCATCCGCGCGTACATCACGGTCCCGCAGCTCGAGGCCGGCATTCGCGCTGCCGAAGAGCACGGCGGCAAGGTCGTGACGCCGCCGCAGGACATTCCGGGCATGGGTCGCTTCGCCGCGGTCCTCGACTCGGAGGGCAACGAGATCGGGCTCTGGGAGGTGGCGCCGCGCTGAGGCGGCAGACCCGCCGGCGCACGGGCCGGGCTCGGGGTCAGTAGCGGACCTCGAGCCCCAACATGTCGCCGAGACCGAGCGTTGACGCCGAGTTGTCGCACGGGTCGATGTCCGTGCTCATCGTCAGGTTGGCGTGGCTCGCCTCGGACACATGGCCCAGCCCGAACACGTGGCCGAACTCGTGCGTGGCGACGGCCTCGACCATGAACGCGTTCGAGCACCCGGTGAGCGTCGTCGTCCAGCGGAAGTCGGCCTTGTTCAGCTTCATGTCGGCCTCGGTGTTGACGTTCCCCGTGAACCACCAGCATGAATAGCCGACGAATCCGGACGCCAGGTCGCCGAACCCCACGACGTTCTTGCCGTCGGGCGTCGTGCACACCGAGTTGGCGCTGATGTCGACGGTCGCAGACGTCGTCCCGAGGTAGCTGCCGGTCGCGCTCACGTGGTCGGCGCGTCCGCAGTTGTTGCGTTCGTGGGTGATGTTCCCGACGGCGCGCTTCAGCGCGTTCGTCGCGGCGGCCCGGGTCATGTAGCTCGGTGTCGTGGTCGCCCTGAACCACCAGCGGTAGGTGGAGTGCCACCACGAGCTGTTGAGCTTGTACGCACGATCCGAGCAGGCGGAGGGTGACGAGCTCGGGAACACCGCCGCGGGCCCCGGCAGGGACGACGCGCGGCCCGCGGCCCGCGCCGCCGAACTCACCAGGACGCGCCCGTCGGCCAGTGCGCGGACGGTGATCGTTCTCGTGCTGCCGTCGGCCATCACGGCCTCGCCCTGGACGGCGGTCCCGGCCGCGGGAACGACCGCGCCGACGCCGTCCCGCATCACTGTCATGCCAGGGCGCAATCCGGCGATGACCTGCGGCGCGGTCGCCGCCGTGGCGGATGCGGCCGACGCGACGACCGGCGTGGCAGCGGTGGCGATTGCGACGACGACGAGCGACGCGATGGCGGCCACCAGCGGGACACGGATCACCCGTGCCGTCGTGACGGGGCGGCGGCGTTCGGTGTGCATGCGGGCACGATACCCCTTTCGTCCGCGTCGGCACGCACGAGCGCAGGCGGCCGTAGGATGCGGGTGTGACCGGAC
Organism: uncultured Chloroflexia bacterium; assembly: GCA_963816905.1. Taxonomy (GTDB): domain Bacteria; phylum Chloroflexota; class Limnocylindria; order Limnocylindrales; family CSP1-4; genus JAFMJV01. Next base: position 239,554 of record CAWFMQ010000004.1, read on the forward strand.
CGGGACGCGTTCATGGAGGCGCTCGCACGTGCGCCTGATCGACTCCCACGCCCACCTGCAAGCGGACGCGTTCGCCGCGGATGCGGCCGAGGTCCTGGCAGCGGCAAGGGAAGCCGGCGTGGAGCGCCTCCTCGTTCCGGGCTGGAACGTCGCATCGTCGCGAGCGGCGGTCGAGTTCGCGTCGGGCCAGATCGGGGTGGACGCCGCGACGGGCGTGCACCCGCACGACGCTGCGAGGGTCGACGACGAGGCCTGGGAGCAGATCGCGCAGCTGGCGGCCCACCGGCTGGTCGTGGCGGTCGGGGAGACGGGTCTCGACTACGACCGCGAGTTCTCCCCGCGTGACTCGCAGCTCCTCAATCTCCGGCGCCACATTGCCCTGTCGCTGGAACTCGCCAAGCCGCTGATCCTGCACTGCCGGTCGAAACCCGGGATGCGGGACGCGCAGGACGACCTGCTGCGCGAACTCGTGGCGGGAGGCGCGACCGCCGCCGAGGCAGGGGCGCGCCTCGCGGGGCGTCCACCGGCGGTGCTCCACTCGTTCTCGGGGCCGGTCGACTATGCGGAGGGGGCCCTCGCGCTCGGGTGTGCCGTGGCCTTCGGCGGGCTGGCGTTTCGCAGGGGAGAGGAGGCGACCGCGGAGGTTGCCCGGCTGGTCCCATCCGATCGCCTGCTGGTGGAGACGGATTCGCCGTATCTCTCACCGCCCGGGGCGCCGAGGCGCCGCAACGAGCCGCGCTGGGTGGAGGTCACGGCCCGCTGGGTCGCAGACGGGCGCGGTGACGATCCAGCCGTGTTCGGGGAGCGCCTGGTCGCCGCATACGACAGGGTGTTCCGCCGTGAGAGTACCCCGGCGCGCTGAGCGGTGGTGTCGATGGCCGGCGATGCCGCCGCTCAGTCGCCCGCCGAGTCGGGACTCGCCGCGGAGAACCGCGCCCTGAACAGCTCGCAGCCGCCGGCATCCTCCAGCCTGTAGGCGGCTCCGGCCTCGTCCTGCCAGCACCGTGCGACCAGATCGGCGCCCGGCTGTGCGGGGCGGATGAACTCGACCTGGTACCGGCGAGGGAACGGCCCGGCATCCCCGATCAGCCCGGCCGCCGCCAGGCTCGCGTCGAAGTAGTCGACATAGACCGCGTTGTTCACGTGGGCCATCGGGTCGACGTCCGTCCAGCGAACTGCGAAATGCTCCACGGCCGCCGTTGCGGGCACCGGTCCCACGGTAAGGCGCGCCGGCGCATACGACGTGCCGTCCGAGAAGTGGTCGGCGAAGCCCGGCGGAATGCGGCTGGGCCTGCCGTCCTCGTCGATCAGCACCCAGTCGATCAGCGCCTCGGCAACCGAGGCACCCGCCGAGGTCCGGAACGTGCTCCTGCGCCGGGCACCGACCTTACGCCGGCCGATGAGCTGCGTGGTCGCCACCAGGGCCGTCCCGTAGCGCACGGGAGCGCGAACCTCCAGGTCGACGCCTCGCACAAGCCACAGGAGGTGCCGCGCTCGATACCAGTCCTGGCCGAACCCGGCGGTCTCGACGTGCTGCCAGGCCAGGTCCTGCGCGTACCGGAGATACCCGGAGCTTCGCAGCACGCCGTCGGCGCCCGCTTCGTCGAAGCGGACGCGGTACTCCAGTTCGTAGCGAGGCGGCGGCATGGCGCGAGTGTAGGGAACCTGCCGGATGATCGCCGCGGGCGAGCGTTTCCCCGGTTCGGGGGCACCACCCGGGACGGCGCGGGCAACGATCCCCAAGATCCTCGGCGCGCCGGACGCGACCCCCTCTGCCTCTGGTCCCCGGTGTGGCCGGCCGGCTGCTGGACAGTTCCACGGTTTCCGGCCGTCTTTTGCGGAATCACCGAAGGGACCTCGGGCCGGCAGGCGCTATGGCCGGTCCGCCGGTCCCGATAGGCCGCCACCTTGCGGGTCATTGCGCAAAGCGGGTGGGTACCAGCGGCCAGGAGGCGGCGAAACGGCCTGATACGGCCGCGGGACCGCTTCGGCATTCGGTGATTCCGCAAACCGGGGACCTACGCAGCCGGATCGCCGGCGTCCGCGCGCGCCGGCGAGTGCAGACCCGAAGCCTCGGATAGCCATGCTGCCGGCCGCTGCGCTGCACCCGCACGCCACAGCTTCCGACCCGTTGCACGCCGACGCCCAGGCATGGCCAGACGCCATGCGCGGTGGCGCCATCGCACGGAAATGTGGGTACGTGGCCCGATTCCACGTTGGTTGGCGGCATCCGTCGGGAGGCGTCGAAGAAACTGGGTGCCGAGTCGCCTTGAACACCCTGCATGCAGCCGGCTGGGCCACCCCCACGGTCCGCGCCGGCAGTAGCATCGCCCTGGATCGTCAAGGTCTCGGACACACCCAGCGGCTGTGACGTCGCGGCGCGGAACCCGCTTGACAGGGTCCGAAGGCATCGCCTACTCTGTTAGCACTCTCGCTGTGAGAGTGCTAATCAAGCGGTGCGGCTCCGACCGCCGGCTCCGGCCCCAGCTCCGGCCCTCGCGACGCCACAGAACCAGGTGACGCGGGACCCGCGGGCCCATCGAACGGTCGCCGCAGCATCATCAATCCTTTGCACCCAGGAGGGAACCGCGTTGGCGACTGCCACTGCGACCAAGCTCCGGCCGCTCGGCGACCGGGTGGTCATCAAGCCGACTCCCCGCGAGGAGATGACGAAGAGCGGCATCGTGCTGCCCGACACGGCGAAGGAAAAGCCGCAGGAAGGCACGATCATCGCTGCCGGCCCCGGTCGCCTGAACGACGAGGGCAAGCGCGAGCCGATGGATGTCAAGGAGGGCGACAAGGTCCTCTACGCGAAGTACGCGGGCACCGAGTTCAAGGTCGACAGCGATGAGTTCCTCATCGTCAGCCAGAAGGACATCCTCGCCGTCGTCGAGGACTGATACCGGTCTGCGGCAGCGGGCGCACAGGACGACCGACCGGATCCGGCGTCTGAGCAGGATCCGGGGCCCTGGCGGCAGCGCATGGGCGGATCCGCTGAGTCGTCGCCGGCGCCCGAGAACGACACCCCAAGGAGGACTACCAACACCGTGGCGAAGCAACTCATCTTCGACGAGACCGCTCGTCGCTCCCTGAAGCGGGGCGTCGACCGGCTCGCGGACGCCGTCAAGGTAACGCTCGGTCCCAAGGGCCGGAACGTCGTACTGGACAAGAAGTTCGGCGCGCCGACCATCACCAACGACGGCGTCACGATCGCCCGCGAGATCGAGCTCGACGAGCCGTTCGAGAACATGGGCGCCCAGCTGCTCAAGGAGGTCGCGACCAAGACGGATGACGTCGCCGGCGACGGCACCACCACCGCCGTCGTGCTCGGCCAGGCACTCGTGACCGAGGGCCTCAAGAACGTCACCGCGGGCGCCAACCCGATGATCGTCAAGCGGGGCCTGGACAAGGGCGTCGAGGCGATCGTCGAGGAGATCAAGAAGAACGCCCGCCCGGTCGACAGGCGCGAGGACATCGCCGCTGTTGCCGCAATCAGCGCGGCGGATCCCGAGGTCGGCGAGATCATCGCCGAGGTCATGGACAAGGTCGGCAAGGACGGCGTCATCACCGTCGAGGAAGGCCAGTCCATCGGGATCGAGAAGGAATACACGGAGGGGATGCAGTTCGACCGCGGCTACATCTCGGCCTACTTCGTGACCAACACCGATCGCATGGAAGCCGAACTGGACAACGCGGCGATCCTGGTCACCGACAAGAAGATCTCGAGCATCCAGGAACTGCTCCCGGCGCTCGAGAAGGCCGTGCAGCTCGGCCGGCCCATCTTCATCGTCGCCGAGGACATCGACGGCGAGGCGCTCGCGACGCTCGTGGTGAACAAGCTGAAGGGCACGATCTCGGTGCTCGGCGTCAAGGCGCCCGGCTTCGGCGATCGGCGCAAGGAGATGCTGCGCGACCTCGCGATCCTGACCGGCGCGAACGTCATCAGCGAGGAACTCGGCCGCAAGCTGGACTCGGTCGTGCCGGAGGACTTCGGTGGCGCCCGCCGCATCGTCGCCACGAAGGACGACACCACGGTGGTCGACGGCGAAGGCAGCCAGGACGAGATCCGCGCCCGCATGACGCAGATCAAGGCCCAGATCGAGGACACGACCTCCGACTACGACCGCGAGAAGCTCCAGGAGCGGCTCGCGAAGCTCGCCGGCGGCGTCGCGGTGATCAAGGTCGGCGCGGCCACCGAGGTCGAGCTGAAGGAGAAGAAGCACCGCATCGAGGACGCGCTCTCGACCACCCGGGCGGCGGTCGAGGAGGGCCTCGTCGCCGGCGGTGGCACCGCGCTGCTGCAGGCGCTGCCCGCGCTCGACTCGCTCGAGCTGGAAGGCGACGAGCGGATCGGCGTCAATATCCTGCGGCGTGCCCTCGAGGCGCCCGCTCGCCAGATCGCCGAGAACGCCGGCCAGGAAGGCTCGGTCATCGTAGCGGCCGTGCGCAAGCTGCCCCAGGGCGAGGGCTACGACGCCCTGAAGGGCGAGTACGGCAACATGTTCGACCGGGGAATCGTGGACGCCGCGAAGGTGACGCGATCCGCCCTCCAGCACGCCGCCTCGATCGCCGGCATGGTGCTCACCACGGAGACCCTGGTGACGGACCTGCCGGAGAAGAAGGAAGGGGCCGGCGCCGGCCATTCCCACAACGGGGACATGGACTACTGATCGGTTCCCGATCGCAGGGAATCACCGGGGAGCCCGGGCCGCGAGGCCCGGGCTTTCTGACGCGCGCCCGTAGAAGGGCTCGCTCCCGCCGCCGCGGGGCCATGCAAGGTCCCCGCTCGCGCCGGCGGGCGACACGAGCTTGGCCCGGGTTCGCCTGCCTGGCAACAATGCACAAAGAGTGTGGTCATGGGCGCTGACCGGAGGCCAGCGACCACCCGCCATGTCCGTCACCTGGCAGATCCACACGAAAAATGGCGGTTGGCCCCGGGATTCGGGCCCGTGCGGCGGCTTCCGGGCAGGTGTAAGCGGCTGTACAGGTCAACGCGCGCACTCTTGGTGCGGAACCGGGTGGTAGGCGCGTCTCAGCATCGCAGCCGGCGAGCTCCGCCGCCGAATGGGAACAGTGGGTGAGGTCGAAGGCCTCGAGGATCTGCGTGGTCTCCCTGTCAGACTTCTTCACGGTCCCTCCGGGTTCGGGTGACGCCTGGGTGTCGGAACACCACAAGGGTCGCCCACCGGGGGGCCATGCGGGCAATTCACTGACCGCCGGCGTGGAGATCTGCTGTCCGTCAGCCGGGAGGTGCGTGTCCGCCTACGGGGAGATTCGCATGTCCGCTGTCACCGCGCTCGTGCCACAAAACGGGTCCCCGGGAACCCATTTCATGGGCGATGTGGCACGTCCGTTGCCGGTATCGCCGCCACATGCTGCCCACGAGGAGGTTCCGTGGCATGTCTGGAACGCGCTGGACAGGGCAACCGGCCGTCTGGGTGATCGGGATCGTGGCGGCCGTCGTGGTCGTGTTGCTCGGCATTTTCTTGCTGCTGGTCGCCCTGGGAAGCCATGTTCCTGGGGCGTCGCCCGGTACGGCGAGCCCCAGCGAGGCCGCGGCGGTCCTGCCGTCCGGCTCCGCGCTCGCGACCGGGGGCGCGGCCGCGACGTCCGGTCCGACAATCGGCAGCTGCCTGAGCCCGGCGGTCGGTACGACCACCTGTATCACGACCGCCCCGCCCACCTCGCCGTCATCGTCGGTCGGGAGTCCCGCACCGTCCTCCACGCCCCCCGGAACGACGCCCGCGACTCCTGCCGCCACGCCCGTTGCCTCGGTACCTGCCAGCGGGACTCCATCGCCCACGGGGCCGGCCCCGACCGCGACACCGGGCAGCGCCGGCCCGCCGACGGTGCCGCCCGCGGCCGGCACCCCCACGCCACCGCCCGATGCGGCCCTGCCGCCGCTCGAGCAGCGCACCGAGTTCCTCGACCTGCTCGTCCAGTCGGGGATCTTCACAGACTCGACGATGAGCAATCTCGTCGTCCAACCCGATCCCGCCGGGGATTGGTCGACCATGCGCGGCGGCTCGCCGGGGTTGACGAACGCGTACGCGGATCTCGTCGGGTTCTGGGACACCATCGTCACCCTGGACGCAGCGCAGGCCTCCGATCTCGACGCCCTGTTCTCGTGCGGCAGCGAGACCGACGGCCGGTTGACCGCGTGCGACAAGGCCTCGAAGTTCACCGCCGGCGATTACGTGATCGCGGGGATCGATCTCGCCGGGCGCGTGCCCCAGGTGACGGGGAGCGAGGTCCTGACGTTCGAACATCGCGTCGGACCGGAGCGGCGACCCGGCCAACGCCTACGTACCGGCGCCGGCGTTCCCGGGCGATGTCCGCCAGGGGACCGATTGGTGGGCAGAAGCTGCCTTCTCGGCCGGCGGCCACAGGCTGACGGCAACCACCTGGCACGGCAGCGGCACTCCCGCCTCGGAACGCGGGAACGTCCGAACCACGGCACGCTTCGTGCTGTGGGCCGGCAACGGCCTCGGGCTGTGGGTCATGCCGCGCGACCAGGCCGGATCGGGCATTCGCCTCTCCACGATCGACACGACCGACCCCACGGGCCTCGCCGATGGCCAGACTGGGACGGACATCTCGGACGGCCCGTCCGGGGATCCCTGGCAGCTCTGGCTGCTCCCGATCATCAACCCCTGACGACGCGGTCCTTGTCGGGGTCCAGGGCCGCCCCGGCCAGCGCAATTCGGAGCGCCTCGTCCCGGGACATCGAGTGTCCCTCCGCGAGGAGCCCTTCGATCTCCGCTTCGCTCAGGGCCGCGCGCGCCTTCTCAAGGGGATCGGGACGCTTGGTGAGCGTCGGCGGCGCCAACGCCCCGAGCTCAACCTGGATCGCGTAGGACGCGCCGAGCAGCCGTACGGCCGTCTTCGGATCGCCGCGGGCGGCGATGATCGCGGCCGCGTCCTGCAGGGCCATGGCGACCATGGACATGTCGCCGCTCTCGACGATCTGCTCGAGGGCACGCCGATGCACGTCGAATGCCGCGTCGTAGTCGCCGATGAACTGGAGCGCGCGACCGAGCACCTGCGACGTGTTGCGGACCCCGAACGCGTCTCCGAGCTCTCTGAACGCCTGCAACGACGCCTCGAGGCCCGGCCGCGCCGCTTCATAGTCGCTGTCGAGGTAGTCGGTGAGGGCGGCACCGAACCGGGCGTTCGCCATCCCGAGCCGGTCGCCGAGCGCCGAGTACTCCGCGAGACTCTCGCCGTATCGCTCCCGAGCGGTCCGATAGTCGCCGGGGATGGCGCTCAGGAACCCGAGGCCGTAGAGCACCTCTGCCGCGAGCGCCCGGTCCCCCGTTGCGCGGCTGATCTCGAGCGCCTCCGTGTACATCTCGGTCGCCTCGGCATGCTCGCCCTGCCAGTAGAGGAGGCTCGCGAGTCCGTTCAGGGCGGTGGCTCGCGCCAGCGTCGGTGCCCGGGCTCCCGGCATCGCCAGGATCTGCTCGAGCAGCGCGCGCCCCTCGCGAAGGTGGTTGTGAAGGTGCCAGAAGCGCCAGAGGCGGCCGCCGGTCAGCATCGCGAGTTCGGCCTCTCCGTTCTCGATCGCCCACCTGAGCGCGGCGCGCACGTTGTCGTGATCGCGCTCGATCCGATCGAGCACCGCGAGGTCCGAGGTAAAGCGCGGTGCCAGGCGTTCCACCAGCCCGGCGTACCGTTCGGCGTGCGCCCGTCCGAGCTCCGCGACCTCACCCGCCGCCGCCAGGCGCTCGAGCGCGTACTCGCGGATCGTCTCGAGCATCGCGAACCGCGTCGCGCCGGCGATGTCCTCGCTCCGTACCAGGTTGTGGTCGACGAGCCCGGCGAGGCCGTCGAAGATGTCGCCGTCGAGGCCTCCGGCGACCGGGACGATCGCTTCGGCATCGTCGAGGTCCCAGCCACCCACAAAGAGCCCGAGCCGCCGGAAGATGGCACGCTCGGTGGGATTCAGCAGCTCGTGGCTCCAATCGATCGCCCCGCGCAGGGTCCGCTGCCTGTCCGTGCGGTCGGCCGCCGTCGACTGGAGCAGGTCCAGGCGATGGGACAGGCGGGAAACGAGGGCCTCGGGCGTCAGCAGCCGAACGCGCGAAGCGGCAAGCTCGATCGCCAGCGGGAGCCCGTCGAGACGTTCGCAGATCTCGACGATCGCCCGTGCGTTCGCCGATGTGACCGCGAAGTCCGGCCGGACGGCGCGGGCGCGCTGGACGAAGAGCGCGACGGCCTCCGACGCGGCGACCGCGACCGGATCGTCCCGCTCGGCTGACCCCGGCGCGCGCAGCGGTGGGATGGGGAACTCCTGCTCGCCGCTCACGCGCAGCGCCGCCCGGCTGGTCACGATGAGCTTGAGCGCGCTCGTCCCCTCCAACAGCCGCGCAACGATCTCTGCCCCGGGCAGCACCTGTTCGAAGTTGTCCAGGACGAGCAGGATCCGCAGGTCCCGGGCGTGCTCGAGCAGTGTCTCCAGCGCAGTCCGCCCGAACTCCTCGACGTACCCGAGGGTCTGGCGGATGGTGGGCGCCACCAGGCCCGGATCGCTGATCGGCGCCAGGGGCACGAATGCCACCCCATCGATGAACTCCGGCCCGATCTGCCGGGCGGCCTGGAGCGCGAGACGGGTCTTGCCGGTACCGCCCGGCCCGGTAAGCGTCAGGAGTCGCGTGCCCGCCAGCAGTTCGCGGATGCGGACCAGTTCCGCCTCGCGGCCGATGAAGCTCGTCAGTTCCGCCGGTACGACGTCGATCCGCGTGCTCAGCGAGCGGATCGGCGGGAAGTCGGACGGCAGGCCCTCGATGACCAGCTGGTAGAGGCGTTCGGGGCGGTCGAGGTCCTTCAGCCGGTGCTCACCCAGCATTCGGATCGTGACGCCGTCCGGCAGAGCCGGGCGCGCCAGGTCGTACGTCGTCTCGGAGAGGAGCACCTGTCCGCCGTGTGCGGCCGCCGCGATGCGGGCCGCGCGGTGCACGTCCAGGCCGACGTAGTCATTGTCGATGAAGCGAACCTCGCCGGTGTGCAGGCCCATGCGCACGCGAACCCCGGCATCGCCCGGCCACTCGTGTTCCGCGAGGCCCCGTTGGGCGGCGACCGCGGCACGCACGCCGTCGTCGGCACGTTCGAAGACGACGAAGAACGCATCGCCCTCCGTCTTGACCTCCACGCCGCGGTTCGTGCGGATCGCCTCGCGGATGGTGGAGTGATGGTCCGAGAGCAGCCGCGGATAGTCGTCGCCGAGCCGCTGCAGCAGCCGCGTCGACCCCTCGATGTCCGTGAACAGGAAGGTCACGGTTCCCGTCGGGCGCTCGCTCGTCTGGGGCATGCGCGGCGACTATACCGGTGCGCACGGCGCGCATCCACATGGCCAGGTGAGCTGGTAGCGCCACGGCGAGCGCGATGGTGCGACTGCGTCTCCTCCAACTCAACGGCACCTGGTCTCGTTGCTGCGCCGAGCGCGATGCCGCGGCGCTGCGTTCCTCGCCGTCAGCGGCGTGATTCGCACAGATAGCGGGTTGCTTCAGGGACGCCTTGCCTGGTAGTCCCGAAGGTCATCGGGCAATTCGATACGCCCGGGGCGTTGCGCAGGGCGATGGCTCGTCCGTCGACGTGCACCACAGGTGCGAGTCGACCAGCCGCGCCATCAACCGACCCCCGAGGCGCCGTTGTGGCGGGACATTCGGTGCTCCAGATGCACGGTTTCGACCTGCGCGGGCCCCCGGGGACGGTTGAGCGGTCGATCGGCACACGGGATGCACCATCGAGCGGTTCAGACGGGGCCCACCCGGCAGCCGCCGGCCAACTCGCAACTCCGATGCACACCGACATCGGACGCGAGTCGCACTCCGTGCTCGCCCCGACCGGGGACATGCCAACCCCACGTGACGCGGCGGCGCGGAGCGACATTTGGCACCGAGACACGGAGCATGCCGGTCCGCGTCGGGCCGAGTTCGCTTCTCACAGGGACGAGCCACCACGAAGCCGGCGGCCGTGGGGGTGACCGGCCTCAACGCTCGTCGTGCCGCCGGACCGGGTGAGCGGCAGTGAAGAGGCCGGAGTCTAGAATCGTTAGGTGTCAGAACCCATCCAGCACGGCTTCGACTGGCCCGACGAACCTGCCCCGGCTTCCGCCGAACCGGACGGGGCGCCGGGACCGTACCGGCCGGCCAATTCGCCCGGTCATGACGCAGTCGACGGTCCGGACGAGCCGCCCGCGGATTGGCCGCTCGAGTCGAGTGCCGGCGGTCTTCCCGACGAGCCGGCTCCAGGGCCTGACTGGCCCGCCGAGGCCGACGGAGCACCGGACGACATCGCGAGCTCCGAGTCAATGGACCCGCGATCGCCCGGCGGCAAGCGGCGGCGACGCGGAACGGGCACCAGGGCCCGGGGAGCGCGAGGCGCCACGCCCGAGGCCTCGCCCCCTGACGCCTACTCATCTCCCGACTGGTCGGACGAGGACGCTGCGTGGTTCGCCGCTGTCGCGACGACCGCCGGGCCCGATGCCGCCGCCCACGCCATCCGCGAACCGGGGCAGCGCGATGCAATCGGCGCGGAAGCGCTCGCCGCGAAGATCGTCGCGCGGCTCAACCCCGAGCAGGCCCGCGCCGTCACCACCACCGATGGTCCGCTGCTGATCCTCGCCGGCGCCGGATCCGGCAAGACGCGCGTGCTCGCCCACCGCGTGGCCTACCTGGTCGGTGTCAAGGGCGTCCGGCCGTGGCAGATCCTCGCGGTGACCTTCACCAACAAGGCTGCCGCCGAGATGCGCGAGCGAATCCTCGCGCTCGTCGGCGAGGCCGGCCGTGACGTGGCGATGGGCACCTTCCACGCCCTGTGTGCGAGGGTGCTGCGCCGGGACGGGGCCGCCATCGGGATCGACCCCAACTTCGCAATCTACGACACCGACGACCAGGCCGGGGTCATGAAGCAGGTGCTCCGGGACATGGAACTGCAGGGAACCGGCGAGTTGCGGCCCTCCGCCGTCCTCTCGGCCGTCAGCCGCTGGAAGAACGACCTCTTCGGGCCGGCCGAGGCGACCGCCGCCGCCCAGGGATACCTGGAGCAGCTGTACGCGAGGGCCTACGGCAGGTACGCCGAACGGCTCCGGATTGCCGGCGCGCTCGACTTCGACGACCTGCTCAACCAGGCGCTCCGGCTGTTCGAGGAGGCTCCCGGCGTCCTCTCGCACTACCAGGAGCGGTGGCGCTACATCCACATCGACGAGTACCAGGACACGAACCGCGCGCAGTACCTGTGGGTGAAGCTGCTGGCGCGCCGGCACCGCAACCTCGCCGTGGTGGGCGACGACGACCAGAGCATCTACTCCTGGCGCGGCGCCGACCTTCGCAACATCCTGGATTTCGAGCGCGATTACCCGGACGCCACCGTCGTGAAGCTGGAGCAGAACTACCGCTCCACCCAGCTGATCCTCGACGCGGCGCACGCGGTCGTCTCGCGCAACGAGAGTCGCAAGGACAAGAAGCTCTGGACGCAGAACCCGCGAGGCGTGCTGATCGAGCGGTTCGAGGCCGACAGCGAGGACGAGGAGGCCGAGTGGATCGTCCGCCAGGTGGAGGCGCTCGTGCAGGGGAGGGGTGCCGCCGGGTCGGTCCTCGCACGGCGCGCCGACGAGGGCGACGATCGCGTCTACCGCATGCGGGACATCGCGGTGATGTACCGCACGAACGCGCAGTCCCGCGCGATCGAGGAGGCGTTCCTGCGCTACCGACTGGCGTATCAACTCGTCGGTGGCGTGCGCTTCTTCCAGCGGCGCGAGGTCAAGGACACGCTTGCGTATCTCCGTCTTCTTCGGAGCGACCACGACGTGGCGGCGTTCGAGCGCGTGCTGAACGTCCCGCAGCGCGGGATCGGGGACAAGAGTCTGGGGGTGCTCCGCGCGCTTGCCGCGGAACGGGATGGAAACGTCTGGGAGGCGCTCGAGGCCGCAGCCGGCGGCGCCGGCGACCTTGTCACCCGAACGCGCACTGCGTTCGACGGATTCGTCGCGGTGGTGCGCAGGCTGCGGGCACGCGTCGGCCTGCTCCCGCTCCCGGAACTGTTGGACGTGGTCCTGGAGGAGTCCGGATACCGCGCGATGCTCATGGACGGGTCGCAGGAGGGCGAGGACCGCTGGGCGAACCTGCAGGAATTCCGCGTCGTGACCGAGCGCTACGGCGACCTCGACGCGGAGGATGCCCTCGACCGGCTGCTGGAGGAGACGGCTCTTGTCGCCGACCAGGACGCATACCAGGCAGGCGCGGACAAGGTCACGCTCATCACCCTCCATGCGGCGAAGGGGCTGGAGTTCGACGTGGTGTTCATCGCCGGCATGGAGGAGGGCGTCTTTCCGCACTCCCGGGCGCTCGACGACGAGCGGCAGATGGAGGAGGAGCGACGCCTCGCCTACGTCGGCCTGACGCGTGCGAAGCATCGCCTCTACCTGACCCACGCCGCGCAGCGCGCGACGTGGGGCCAGGGGAGGCTCTCGACCCCGTCGCGGTTCCTGGCTGAGATCCCCGGCGACCTGATGCACGGCCCGCGCCTGGTGGTGCAGGAGGATGAGGACGACCAGCGCCCCGGTGACGAGCGGCTGCTCGGCTTCGACCTCACCGCCATTCTCGGGCGGGGAGATGGGGGTGGGCGCCTCGTCGGTCGGCGTCCCGGCCGATCGCTCGGTCCCCGGCATCTGCCGCCGGGCGGCGGGTACGCACCGCCACCGGGGGCCCCGCGTCCCGGCGAGGCATTTCGGCCGTCGCGAGATCTGGCCGCGCGTCGAGAGGCGTATTACGGAACTGGGACCGTGCCGGGCGCCCAGCGCGGGGAGGAGGCGCCACGGGTGTCGGCGCCGGGCGCAGGTGGGCGGCCGGCGGGCACGGTCCCTCCACGCCCGATCGTGCCGGGCGAGCGCCGGTATCGCGACGGCGACCGGGTGCGCCACCGGTCCTTTGGCGAGGGGATGGTCGTGAGCTCGAAACTGACCCGTGACGACGAGGAGGTCACGGTCGCGTTCGGCGAAGGCAAGGGAATCAAGAAGTTGATGGCGAGCCTGGCGAACCTCGAACTGGTCGGGTAGCCCGAGCCCGGGGTCGATCGAATCCTCGCCGACCCAGAGCGCGCCATCGACACCTTCGTGCGGCCAACCGGCATCGGCCCGACGCCGGCTCAGCGCGGGCCGTGCACTCGTTCAGCCCCTGGAAACGTAGATCCCCGAGCCGGTGACCCACGCGACGACGACGGTCCCGGAGGGTGCGCGGCGGACCGACACCGAGTTGACCCCGGCCGGCCCGGCGATCTTCGTGGCTGTCCAGGTGCCTCCGGCCAGCCGCCAGTCGCGCAGGATCCGGTCGTCCGCGTTCGCGACGACGATGTGAGGGCGGCCGAGGGTGTCCGTGTCGAAGGAGACCGCGTCAAACCCGAGCGAGGAGGAGACGACGGCGACGGGCGTGGACCAACTCCCGGATTTCCGCGTGGAATAGCGCTCGATCCAGCCGCTCGCGGTGGAATGCAGCCAGGCGGCGGCTGAGTATCCCTGCGCGTCGAGCGACAGGATGGGGCCCATGTCATTGCTGGTCGTGCCGGGGATCGTCGTCGTCGAGAAGCTTCCGGTGGTCGTCGCGGCGACGGCGTAGCGGAGCCCGACCTGTGCCGAGTAGACGATCCTCGCGCGCCCGTTGGTCGCGAGGCGCATCGACGGCCCCCACCCGTTGCCGAGCTTCGTGGTCACCCAACTTCCGGATGCGTTCGTCCTGAACCACACGGGCGGCCAATCGGGGCTGACGCAGCAGATGTCGTAGTCCAGGCTGAGGTAGATGTGTCCGCCGTTGATCTTGAGCGACTGGCCGCTCTTGCCGGCCGCGGCGATCTGCGTCGGGCTGGACGGGAACGTTCCGCGCGCACGGCCCTTGTCGGTGACGTAGAAGACGCCCATGTTGCTCGGGATCTCGGGCCCCTGCCATTTCGTGGCAGCGACGTACACGCGGTCGTTGTCGTCGATCGCGATGAGCGGCCCGTACCAGCCGCCGTGGGCGGGGTTGCCGATGATCTTGTGCGACACCCACGAGCCGCTGCGGTTGGTGGCGTACCAGACGCCACTGTTGCCGGTTGCCGCGATGTGCACGTGATTGGTGCCGTCCACGACCGCGGCGACGGCGGCAAACGACCCGGTCGTCACGTGGGTCGGTGAGCTGAAGGCTGCCGGCGCGACCTGTGCCGCCGGTTGGGCGTTCATCTGCGGCGCGGCGCTGACACCTGGGCCGGCAGCCAGCCCGATCGACGCGATCATGACCAGCACGAGGGTCATCGGAACGGTCAGGACTCGTCGCATGGTTCGGCTCCCTCCGGACTTCCCCCCATCGATTCGACTGATCGCAAGGATGACAGCGGCATCTGTCCCTGTCACGAGCCGAACGGCACCGCTCGCCGTCCGCTCCGGGCCCTGGGCTCTCAGCCCCTGGAAACGTAGATCCCCGTGTTGGTCGCCCAGGCCACGACGACGATCCCCGAGAAGGCTCGACGGACGGAAACGGCATTGACGGAGACCGGCCCCGCGATCGTGACGGTGGTCCAGGCGCCCCCTGCCAGTCGCTTGTCGCGCAACATCTGGTTATCCGCGTTCGCGAGGACGATGTGGGGGCGGCCGAGGGTGTCGATGTCGAAGGAGAACGCGTCGAACCCGTTCGACGCGGAGGCGACGGTGACCGGCACCGACCAACTCCCGGACTTCCGCGTCGAGTACCGCGCGGTCCGCCCGCTGCCGGTGTCGTGGGTCCAGGCCACCGCCGAATGGCCCTGGGCGTCCATCGACAGGACCGGCAGGAAGTCCTTGCCGGACGTGTTCGGGATCTTTGTCGTCGAGAACCCGCCGGCCACGGTCGCGGCGACCGCGTACTGGAGCCCATTCTGGGTGGCGTAGACGATCCTCGCGCGCCCGTTGGTCGCCAGGCGCATCGACGACCCGTACCCGATGCCGAGCGTGGTGGTCACCCAGTGCCCGGAGGCATTGGTCCTGAACCAGACAGGATCGTTCAGGCCGCAGCCGTCGGGGAGCCCGCACCAGGCCGGCTCCATGGTGAGGTAGACATGACCGTTGCCGACCTTGAGCGATGTGCCGCTCTTGCCCGCTGCGGCGATCCGGGTGGCCACGGCCGGGAACGTTCCCTGCGTGCGCCCTTTGTCGGTGACGTAGAACGTGCCCATGTTGTTGGGGACGTCGGGGCCCTGCCATTTCGTTGCGGCGATGTGCACGCGGTCATGCTCATCGATCGCGATCAGCGGCGTCTCGTATGCGCTGTCGACGGGATTCTTCAGGATCCTGTGTGCCGTCCACCCGCCGCGGTCGGTGATGTACCAGACGCCGCCCTTGCCGGTCGCCGCGATATGGACGTGGTTCGTACTGTCCACGACGGCGGCGACGCCAAAGAACTCCCCCGTGACCGCGTGGTGCGGGCTGCTGAACACAGCCGGTGCGACCTGGGTATCCGGGAGCGTTTCCGGTTGCCTCGCGGCACTGGCGCCGGGCGCTGCGATCAGGGCGATTGTCGCCACCAGCGTGAGCAGCAGGGGCGCCGGAATCACGGGTACTCGTCGCACGGTTCGCCTCCCTCTATGGCTGCCCCCCGTCCGACCATGTCGATCGCAAGGATGGCCGTCGTGCCGGCTCCTGTCACGGGCCGAACGGCACCGCCGGCAGGTCCGTCTGCGGGTCGCCGAGCGGCCGGGGCGCGTTCCGCCGTTTATCCACCGGGTCGGTGGCGCACGAGGGACCGTAACGCCAGGGGCCATTCCTCCGTCAGGTGATCGATGGCGTCCCACTCCGAGCCCGTCTCGCTCGCGCACGAGCAGCCGCAACTGCTCTCGCGGGTCGAACTCGTGCGCATCAGCCTCTACTGGCTGGCGCTCGCCGGGCTGTGGGCCGGCATCGGGCTGCAACTCCAGCCGGTGGTGGCGACCCACCTGATCTGTCCCGCGGGCGTCGGAGGAGCCGACTGCGCCCTGCTCCCCGCCGAGCAGCTGGTGCCGGTTCTGCTGGACATCCGGGTGCGCCCCGAGGTCGCCGTCGGAATCGTCGGGCTCATCGGAGCGATCGTCGCGTTCGTCGTGCAGCCGATCGCGGCCGCCCTCAGCGACTACACGCGCTCCCGCCTGGGACGGCGGCGACCGTGGATCCTCGTCGGTACCGCCCTGGACGTCGTGTTCCTGGTCGGGCTGGCGAGCTCGCAGACCTACCTCGCGTTCGGTGCCCTGATCATCCTGCTCCAGTTCTCCAGCAACCTGGCACAGGGGCCATTCCAGGGGTACGTGCCGGACCTGGTACCGGATCCGCAGGTCGGGAAGGCGTCGGGGCTCGTCGGCATGATGCAGGTCGCCGGCCAGCTGGTCGGCGCCGGCATCGCGGGCGCCGCTGTTGCATTGGGAAACGTGCCGGCGGGCATCCTCGCGCTTGCGGTGCTCGAGGTTTCGACCATGCTGCCGGCAGTGTTCGGCGTGGCCGATCGCCCGGTCGTGATGCCGACCCGGAGCGGCTCATGGATTGCCGGTGCCCGCGGCGCGCTGGCGGAGGCGTGGGGCCATCGGAGTTTCATCTGGCTGCTGTGGAGCCGCCTCTTCATCCTCATGACGACTGCGACCGTCGTCGGCGAAGCGGAGTTCTTCCTCACGCGCGCGATGGGCTACACCGAATCGCAGGCCGCGACGGCCATCCTGATCCTGCTCGTCATCACGGTGGCGTCGGCAGCGGTCGTGGCCGCGTGGGCGGGCGGGGCCTCGGACCGGATCGGGCGCCGTGAGCTGATCTGGATCGGGTGTGCCGTGGGTTCGATCGGCATGGTGGGCCTCGCACTGGCGCCGGCGCAGCCCGAGCTGGCGATCGCGGGCGTGCGGTTCCCGATCGGCGGCATCGCCGTGGTGCCGGTGGGCATCGGTGCCGGCATGTTCCTTGCCGTCGACTGGGCACTCATGGTCGACATCATCCCGAGGTCGACCGCCGGGCGCTACATGGGGATCAGCAACGTGGTGACGTCAACGGCCGGCGCCTTCGCGGGGATCATCGGTGGGTTCGTGATCGCACGGGTGACCGACATGACCGGCAACGTCGGCCTGGGGCCGCGCATCGCGATCGCGCTGACGCTGGTCTACTACGCGATCGGGGCATGGGCGCTCCGGCGCGTGGACACGCGGCCGTTCGAGGTCCAGATGGCCGAACGCACGGCGAAGGCGGGGGCACGCGCCGCGGCGGGGAACGACTGAGCGGCACCCCGAGGTGGGTTCCGTGTCGCCGGCTCATCTGATCAGTTGGGTCACGCGGCTTTGAACGCAGGGCGTTCAAACGGACCGCCAAGGTGTCCGAGACGAGCTCGCGCTCGGCTCGGGCCGCGGTTTCGAGGATGGGTAACGGAATCCGACCGGCCTCTGCCGACGTTCTGAACGCTGGGTGTTCCAACCGACCGCCGAAGCGACCCAATGGGGGCCCGGAGACTCTCCGAGCCCGCTCCAACCACCGAATGTGCGGGCCGCACCCGCGGTCTGGGTCGCTTTGAACGCTGGCTGTTCAGTCACAAAGCAGGGCGGTGATTGTTTCGGGCCCGCGCGGCAGTCGGTGCAGCGTTGCAGTTGACGGCGCCGCAGTCCCTCTGTTGCGAGGGGCCGGCCCAAGTCGATGGAGCCTCTCAGGCTCTCAGTTGCTCGAAACCCAGATCCCGTCGCTGAACTCGACCCACGCGACGTCCACGTGGCCCGAGAACGCGCGTCGCAGTGTCAGCCCGTTGGTCGACACCGAGGTGGCGACGGTCGACGTCGACCACGTCCCGCCGGACAGCCGTGACACCTTCAGGTTGATCCCGGCCAGGGCCACGTTCGGGCGCCCGAACGTGTCGAGATCGAACCCGACTTCGGCGGGACCGGTGTCGGACATTACGTTCACCGGGCTCGTCCATCCGCCAGGGTTCCGCGTGGCGTAGCGCGCCGTCCCGAGCGTCATCCCCGCGTGCATCCACGCGACGTGCGGGTGATCGGACGAATCCAGCGCCAGCAGCGGCGAGAGGTCGGAGCCGGTCGTGCCCGGGATCGAGGTCACGGTGAACGAGCCGGTCGTCGTGCCGGCCGATGCGTACCCGATCGAGGACGGTCGCTCGAAGACGACGCGGGCCCGCCCCGTCGACGTCAGCCGCAAGGATGGGAGCCAGCCGTGGTCGACGATCTTCACGGTCGTCCAGGCGCCGCTCGCGTTGGTCTTGAACCACACCGGAGGCAGCGGTCCCGGGTGGCAGCAGTCGCTGATGTAGGCGAAGTAGAGGTGGCCTCCGCTCACCTTGAGTGAGGCCTGGTCGGTCGTGGCGCCGGCGATCTTCGTGGGGCTCGACGGGAACGTTCCGCGCGCCCGTCCCTTGTCGGTGAGGTAGAAGATGCCGTCGCTGCTCCCGGGCGTGCAGTCGGTGCAGGACGAGCGGGAAGCGGCGATATACACCCGGTCGCTGGAATCCAGCGCGATGGTCGGGTTCACCCACCGCTTGTTGGTCGGGTTCGCCAGGATCTTCTTCGTCACCCACGACCCGGAACGGTTGGTGATGTACCAGAGGCCGCCGCGGCCGGCAGCCGCGATGTGCACGTGGTTCGTGCTGTCGACGACCTCGGCGAGACCGAGGAAGGTGCCGGCGAGGACGCGCTTGGGAGTGCTGAACGCGCTCGGTGATACAACCGCCGCGGCAGCGGGATGCGCGCTCGGCACCGACGCCGTGGCAATTCCCGCGACAGACGCCAGCATCGCGCCGGCGAGGAGCACGGACGTGAGGATTCGGCGCACGGTTCACCTCCTGCTGATTGACGTGGCACGGTCAGCATGCTCCGCGCGCGGGCTGCCGTCCATGCCGGAGATCTGCGCCGCGAGCCGCCGCGGATTCCGTATCCTCGACACGTGAGCGACATCGCCCCAACCAGCGATCCGGAGGCCGTCGCCGCGCGCGCCGCCGAACTTCGGCAGGTCATCGAGCGGGCCAACCGGCTCTACTACCAGGAAGACGCCCCCGAACTCGAGGATGCCGAGTACGACCGCCTCCTCCGCGAACTGCAGGATCTGGAGTCGCAGTACCCGGACCTCCTGACCCCGGATTCGCCAACTCAGCGCGTCGGCGCGGCCCCGACCGGCGCGCTTGCCGAGGTGCAGCATCGCACGCCGATGCTCTCGCTCGGGAATGCGTTCGGCGAGGAGGAACTGCGGGCGTTCGACCAGCGGGTGCGCCGCGGCCTCGGGCTTCCCGCAACCCCGCCGGAGCCGGGCCTCTGGGCCGACGGCGACGGAGCCGCGGAACCGGAGCTTTCCTACGGCTGCGAGCTGAAGATCGACGGGTTGGCCATCAGCCTCCGGTACGAGGGCGGCCGCTTCGTCCAGGGCGCGACCCGCGGCGACGGCACGACCGGCGAGGACGTCACCGCCAACCTGCGGACGATCGAGAAGGTCCCGAAGCGGCTCACGGAGCCGGTGACGCTGGAGGTGCGCGGCGAGGTCTACATGCCGAAGGCGGAGTTCGCCCGCATCAACGCCGAGCGCGAGGAGGCCGGCCTTCCGCTGTACGCCAATCCGCGCAACAGCGGCGCCGGTTCGCTCCGCCAGATCGACCCGAACGTCACCGCCAGCCGCCGGCTCTCGGCGTGGTTCTACGTCCTGATCGAGGAGCCGGCGGAGACGGACGGCGGCAGCGGGGCCCCCGGTGACAGGTCGCCGTCCGCTTCGGTCGATCGCCAGTCCCGCGCGCTCGATCGGCTGGAAGCGCTCGGCTTTCCGGTCGAGCCGAACCGGCAGGCCGGCCTGGACATGGACGGCGTGCTCGCCTTCCTGGAGCGCTGGCGCGAGCCACGCCACGGTCTCGCCTACGAGACCGACGGCGTCGTGGTCAAGGTCGACCGGTTCGACCGGCAGCGCCGGTTGGGCATGGTGGCCCGGGCGCCGCGCTGGGCGATCGCCTACAAGTTCCCGCCCGAGCAGGTCGAGACGAAGATCGAGGACATCGTCCCGTACGTCGGCCGGACGGGCACGCTCACCCCGGTTGCGCATATGACGCCGGTCAAGGTCGCCGGCTCAACTGTCGCGCGGGCGACGCTGCACAACCTGGACGAGGTCCGGCGCAGGGACATCCGGATCGGGGACACCGTGATCCTCCAGAAGGCGGGCGACGTGATCCCGGAGGTGGTCCGAGCCCTGTCCGAGCGGCGCACCGGCGAGGAGCGCGAGTTCGAGATGCCGGAGCGCTGCCCCGTCTGCGGCACGCCGATCGTCCGCGACGAGGGCGCGGTGCGTCACTACTGCCCCAACCTCGCCTGCCCGGCGCGCGTCGGGCAGGAGTTCGGCCATTTCGCCGGGCGGGGCGGCATGGACATCGAGGGTGCCGGCTGGGTGGTCGTCTCACAGTTGCTCGAGCGCGGCATGCTGCATACCCGCGGCGACTTCTATCGCCTCAGCGTCGAGCAACTGGAGTCGCTCGACCGCTTCGCGCGCAAGAGCGCCGAGAACCTGAAGGCGGCGATCGAGCGGGCGCGCGTCCGGCCCCTGGCACGGATCCTGAACGCGCTGGGGATCCCGCAGGTCGGCGAGCAGACGGCGATCGATCTCGCGAACTGGATCGCGGCGACCTGGCCGCCGGCCGACGACGAGCCGATGGGGGGCCCGGCCGGCTGGCTCGCGCGGGTGGCTACGGCGTTGCGGGACCTTCCGGCGGAGCGGTTCGAGGCGGTGCCCGGCGTCGGGCCGACGGTCGCCGCAAGCCTCGCGCGCTACTTCTCCGACGAGGCGACCGCGGGCGTGCTCGACGACCTGGTCGATGCGGGCGTCGAGCCTATCCGACCGGCGCCTCGACCCGTCGAGGCGGCTGCGGGGCCGCTCGAGGGCAAGACCGTGGTCGTCACCGGGACGCTGGCCGGCTTCAGCCGGCAGGAAGCGGAAGAGGCGGTTCGCGCGGCCGGCGGGAAGGCGTCCGGGTCGGTCAGCCGCAAGACGGACTACGTGGTCGCAGGGGAGAACGCGGGATCGAAACTGGAGAAGGCAGCGGCGTTCGGCGTCGCGGTCCTCGACGAGGACGCGTTCCGGCGGCTGCTGGCGGGCGAACTCACGGGGGAGGAGCCGGAACGATGAGCGGGCGGGATCTGGCCCAGCTGCGCCGGGGGTCATTCCTGTGCCGCCCGATCACCGATGTGGCTGGTCTGGGTGGTCCGCGGCGCCAGGGGACAACGGCGAACCGGTTATTGCCGCATCGATCTGCCGGATCAAGGTTGGCAGATCCGTGTTGATGACGCCTTCCAGGACGTCGATATCGACCCTTGCGTAGTCGTGCGCGATCCTCTCGCGCATCCCCTTGGCCTGCTTCCAGGCAATGCCCGGCATGGCTGCCTGCTGTTCGGGTGTGACGCGTTTGAGATGCTCGCCAACTTCTTCGACTCGTTTCGCGGCGGCGTCGACGACCATTTGGTTGGCGCCCCAATCCGGTCCGCCGGCCTGAACATGTTCCAGGGCGATGCGAGCGCTGGCCCTCGCTGCCTCAAGAGCTCTTCGATCCCGCTCGTTCATAGAGGACCACCGCCTCCTCCCGTGCACGACGCAGGATCGCATCATCCAGATACCGCACATTGACGACGTCCACGTCGCGGTCAAGGAGCCGCTCGAGCCGCTCCTGGATGTCAAGGATCGTCCCGAGTCTCACGGGCGTGCCGGGCAGCCCCTCGATCATCACGTCCACGTCGGAGCCCGGCCGGAAGTCCGACCGGACCGCCGAGCCGAAGAATGCGATCCGAGCGAGGCCGTTCTCTTCCGCAAGGCGCCGCACGGCGCGGCGAGGAAGCCGCGGCAACGACGGGTGAAGCCGGTCCAGCCTCGCGGCGTCACCTGAGCCGTGTTCATGCGGATCATGGAAGGTCCGTGGCGCCGATCCCTTGACTGTTGTCATGCCGAGACCGCGGTCGCGCAGTGTCAGGTCGTCCCAGAGGATCTCCCTCACGTCCCCTCGTTCGGCGATCTCGAACCGAACTGGGTCTTCCCGTGCCTGGTTGACCTGTGCGAGGGTTGCGCCGAGCCGGGCAACATCGGCGGGCTCGGCAAATGGGGACACCACGATGATGTAGCCGTCCTGGTCCCGCCCGGCGAACTGCACCGCCGGGTTGGCGCGAACGACGACGTCCATCGCTCGCTCGACTGGGACGGCGCGGAGGCAGAACTCGATGAGCGCCTCTGCGGCCGGATGGCGGGTGTTGATCGCGTATCGGGGCGATCGTTCGCCGCTGGTCGTGACCAGGCCGCCTCGGACCAGCGAAGCCGCCGCACGCTGGATGCTGGTGAGCGGAGCGGAAATTGCGTCTGCAATCTCGTTCAACCGCATGCCGGCGGGGCGCTGTGTCAGGGCGATCACGACATCGTTCGCCCGTTGACCACGCCCTCGGTCCATGCCTGCCAGCTTGCTACGCGAGTCGCGTAGTGTCAAGAACGCTCCATGGGTGGTGCGCGCCAAGATCGTGATCCCTTCCCACGGCACGACCTGCCGTGCGGACAACTCGTCGGGTGTCTGACAGTCCCGGGGTCGCCTCGGCCCCTTCGGATCCGATCGCCCTATTCTTGCCGTCATGGGAACACTCTCGCGCGCCGACGTCGAGCACGTCGCCCACCTCGCCCGCCTCGGCCTGACCGACGAGGAGTTGTCCGTCCTCGAGGGCGAGCTCAACCACATCCTCGACCAGTACGCTGTGCTCGCCGAATTGAACACCGACGACATCCCGCCGACCGCCCAGACCATAGAGGTCGAGAACATCCTCCGCGACGATGCCGTGACCCCCAGCCTTCCCGCCTCGGTCGCCCTGGCCGGCGCGCCCGAGCGCGATGGCGACTACTTCGTGGTGCCGGCGATCATCGAGCCCGCGCCGTGAAGACCGACCGCAGCCTGACGCGGCTCGGCGTCCACCTGATGGCCCACGGGCTTCGCGAGCGCGACTTTTCCGCCGCCGAACTGCTCGAGGCACACCTCGAACTGATCATGACCCAGGACCGGGCACTCAACGCGTGGGTCTTCCTCGACCTCGACCGGGCGCGCGACGCCGCGGTCGTCGCGGACCGGCAGATCGCGAGAGCCCGCCGTGGCGGACGATCCGAACTCGACGACCTCCCGTACCTCACCGGCATCCCGGTCGCGCTCAAGGACCTCGTCGTCACCCGCGGGAGGCCCTCGACCGCCGGCAGCCGGATCCTCGAGGGCTTCATCGGGCCGTACAACGCCCACATCGCCGAGCGCATCGAAGCCGCGGGCGCCGTCGTGGTCGGCAAGACGAACATGGACGAGTTCGCCATGGGCTCCTCCACCGAGCACTCCGCCTGGGGCCCGACCGCCAACCCGTGGGACCTCTCGCGCGTGCCCGGCGGCAGCAGCGGCGGGTCGGCCGCGGCCGTGGCGGCCTTCCACGTCCCGCTCGCGATCGGCAGCGACACGGGCGGCTCCATTCGCCAGCCGGCGGCGATGTGCGGCGTGGTCGGGATGAAGCCCACCTACGGGCGGGTCAGCCGGTTCGGGATCGTGGCGTTCGCAAGCTCGCTCGACCAGGTCGGGCCGATCGGACGGGACGTCCGAGACGCCGCGGTCCTCCTGCAGATCATCGCCGGTCGCGACGAGCGTGACTCGACCTCCGCACCGGAGCCGGTCCAGCCCTATGCGCTCCTCCACGACGGTGTCGAACGGGCGGCCGCTGCGCTCCGGGGCGCGCGGATCGGGGTCCCGCGGCAGTACTTCGTCGCCGGGATGGAGCCGGGGGTTGAGGCTCGCATCCGCGAGGCGATCGCCGCGATGGGCGCTGCCGGCGCCGAGGTCGTGGACGTGGACCTGCCCCACACGGACTACGGCGTCGCGACCTACTACATCATCGCGCCGGCGGAGGCGTCGGCGAATCTCGCCCGCTACGACGGCATCCGCTTCGGGCATTCGGTCCGGGACGGCGACGTCCTCGGCAACTACCTCGCCAGCCGCGGAACCGGGTTTGGTCCCGAGGTCAAGCGACGCATCATGCTCGGCACCTACGCGCTCTCGGCGGGCTACTACGACGCGTTCTACCTGAAGGCGCAGAAGGTGCGCACGCTGATCAAGGGCGACTTCGACCGCGCGTTCGAGTCGGTCGACGCGATCGTGACGCCGGTGAGCCCGACCGTCGCCTTCCCGCTGGGCTCGAAGCTCGCCGACCCGGTCGCCATGTACCTGGCCGACGTCTGCACGATCCCCGTGAACGTCGCCGGGCTGCCGGGACTGTCGGTGCCCTGCGGGTTGTCGGAGGGCCTCCCGGTTGGGTTGCAGTTCATCGGCCGCCCGTTCGAGGAGCTTCGGCTGTTCCAGCTCGGTCGCGCGTACGAGGCGATCACGGCCGGTGCGGAGTGGCGGCACCGTGAGCCGACCGACCTGCCGCGACTGGACAATCCGGCGACGCCGGCCATGAAGCGGGCTGCCGGTGCCGCAACGGGTGGGAGGGCGCGCGGCTGAGGCGCGTCGAGTCGCGGATCCCTCGGGCAGATCGACCGCTCCAGCCCCGGTCGCGCCGGATTGCGCTCTCCGTGTACAGTCAGGGCTGCCGAGCGCACGGCAGATGAAGTGTGTCCCGCGCGGAGAGGAGTAACCGATTGCGCTCGCTGACCTGGGGCCAGGTCCTGGCCCGCCGACTCGCGCGGCACCGACTGGCGGATCCGGCGGAGCCCACGCAGTTAACAGAGGTTGTCGGCGCGATCTGTGGCATTCACGCGCAACTGACGGCGTCTGCCGAGCTGTCGATCGCTCTGCGCATCCGCGGCGTCACGCGCGAGGACGTCCGGCGCGAGTTGTGGGAGCGGCGGAGCCTGGTCAAGACCTGGGGACCGCGGGGCACGCTGCACCTGCTCCCGGCGTCGGAGATCGGGTTCTGGCTGGCTGCGCTCCGCCATCTGCCTGACGGGCGGTCCTGGGACCCGATGGAGCTGACGGGTACGACCGGCGAGCAACTCGACGCGATGGTGCGGGCGATCACGGAGGCTCTCGACGGCCGGATGCTCACGCGCGAGGCACTGGGCGAGGAAGTGGCGGGCCGGGTAGGCCCCGCGGCGCTCGACTCCGTGTTCCCGGCGTTCGGTGGGACGTGGCCGCGCTGGTCGCTGGCGCTCACCGAGGCGGCACGCTCGGGGCTCATCTGCTTCGGGCCGAACCAGGGTGCCAGGGTGCAATTCGTCCGGCTGGACCAGTGGCTGGGTCAGAGCAGCGAGGACGGCGGCCTGATTGGTGGCCCCGCGGGGCTCGGGCGCGAATCGAGCCCCGAATTGACCGGCCGGGAAGCGGCAGCCCTGCTGTTCCATCGCTTCCTGGCGACATACGGTCCATCGACGACGGTCGAGTTCGCGCAATGGGCCGGAACGCCGGCCGAGCATATTGGCGAGCTCGTGCGCGCGACGCGCGATGCCCTCGTGGAGGTCGACGTGGAGGGTGAGCGCCGCTGGGCGCTTGCGGCCGATGAAGACGGGGAGTGGCCGCCCCTCGGCCGAAGCGTGCGGCTGTTGCCCGCGTTCGACGCCTACGTCGTCGGGGGTTATCCGCGTGACCGGCTCATCGCGCCGGAGGGTCGATCCCGCTCCTTCACCTCCTCGAACGGGTCCGGACGGCGCCGCGGCGGCCGCGATGCCCTGGCGGGGCCGCTGCCCGTGCTCCTCGTGGACGGCACGGTCGCCGGGACGTGGCAGAGGACAGGCAGCGGCCGAAGGACGTCGCTCTCGGTGGAGCCGTTCGGGGCGCTCGACGACGATCGGCTGCGAGAGTTGGAGGAGCAGGCGGCCAGGATCCGCGAGGCGCTCGGCGTCGAGGCGACGCTGGCAGTCGGTCCTGTCGAGGCGCGTCCGCACCTCTGAGCCCCGGGCTGAACGTCGCACGAGCGGCATATCGAGGTGGTACGACAACCTCGCACCGCGTCGTCACCGCGCCTCGGCCCGACCCACGGTCGCCGGAGCCGGCAGCCGGGTAGTGATCCACGTGCCCGCCCTTACTCTGCGGATTCGCACGGGGAGTGGCGGTTCGCACGCAATTCCGGTCGCCGCGCTTGCCTGGACCAGCGGTTGCAGCCGCCGGACGTCGCCGTTTCGCATTGCCCGTGCGGAATCGGGTCGGTAGGCCGGATGCCCCTGGCGGTCGGAGCGCGACTCGCGCCCGCGCCTCGCCAACTGGCGGGCGACCGCATCTTCCGGCCGCCGTCCTCCCCGTATACTCGCCTCAATTCCACGTCGTGAGGGCCCCCATGGCTGCCGAAACCCTTGCCACTCCCGCCGCCCCGTCACCCGGCCCCGCTCCGCGCCAGCGGCTCTCGGCCCGCGTCCGCCTCGTGCCCCCGTCGGGGATCCGGAAGTTCTTCGACGTGATCGCGAGCATGCCCGACGTCATCAGCCTCGGGGTCGGCGAACCCGACTTCACGACGCCGTCCCAGGTCATCGAGGAGGGCGTGCGGTCGCTGCGAGCCGGGCGCACGCACTACACCAGCAACTACGGCACGCTCAAGTTGCGCCGCGCACTGTCGGCGAACCTCGAACGGCTCTACGGCCTCGCCTACGACCCGGCATCCGAGATTGTCGTGACCGTCGGGGCATCGGAGGCGCTCGCGGCCGCCATGGCGTCCATCGTCGACCCGGGCGACGAGGTCATCCTCCACGAGCCCTCCTACGTCGCGTACCTTCCCGCGGTCCTCTTCAACGGCGGCGTGCCGGTGCTCGTGCCGACCCGTCCCGATGACGGCTGGCAGCTCTATCCGGAGGCCGTCGAGGCCGCGATCACCCCGCGGACCAAGGTCCTGTTCATGGGCTACCCGTGCAACCCGACCGGTGCTGTGCTCACGCCCGAGACACTCCGCGCGCTCGCCGACATCGCGCGCCGCCACGATCTGCTGGTTGTCAGCGACGAGATCTATGACCGCCTCGTCTACGGTGGCCACCGCCACGAGCCGATCAGCTCGCTGCCGGGCATGCGCGATCGCACGATCCTCCTCGGCGGCTTCTCCAAGGCCTACGCCATGACCGGCTGGCGCGTCGGCTACGCCTGCGCCCCGTCGGATCTGCTCGAGGGCATCGTCAAGGTGCACCAGTACGAGATCATGTCGGCGCCGACCACCGCGCAGGACGCCGCGCTGGTGGCCCTCCAGACCGCCGAGCCGGACGTCGTCCGGATGGTCGCCGAGTACGACCGCCGCCGCCGGATGTTCGTCGAGGGGCTGAACCGGATCGGCCTGCCCACGGTCGAGCCGCGCGGCGCGTTCTATGCATTCCCCGACATCACCCCGTCGGGACTGACGAGCGAGCAGTTCAGCGAGCGCCTGCTCTTCGAGCAGAAGGTGGCCGTAATCCCGGGCAGTGCCTTCGGGCCGTCCGGGGAGGGCCACGTCCGCGCCACGCTCGCGACGAGCTTCGAGGACCTCGGGGAGGCTCTGGTCCGCATCGAGCAATTCCTGGGAACGCTGGGCTGAGAACATCCCGGCGCTGCCTCCACCAGGGTTGCCGTTCCCTGCCCGCCGCGTGCCCCCGCCGTGCGCCGACCAGTCCGCATGAGCGACACTGACGCCATGCCCGCGACCTCGGCGTCCTCCGCGCCCACCGGCACAGCCTACGAGCCCGTGATCGGTATCGAGATCCATGTGCAACTGCGAACGGCCTCCAAGATGTTCTGCGGCTGCTCGACCGACTTCCAGGAGTCACCGCCGAACTCGCACACCTGCCCGATCTGTCTCGGCATGCCCGGCACGCTCCCCGTCATCAACCGCGCCGCGGTCCGGCACGTGCTGGCGACCGGGCTCGCGATCGGCGGCCGCATCCTCGACGTGGCACGCTGGGACCGCAAGAACTACTTCTATCCCGACCTGCCCAAGGGCTACCAGATCAGCCAATACGACCTGCCGCTCGATTCGGGCGGTTCGCTCACGTTCGACTCGAGCAGCGGCCCGGTCACCGTCGGGATCACCCGCGCCCACCTCGAGGAGGACACCGCGCGGCTCATCCACCGGCAGGACGAGCGCGGTCGGCAGGTGAGCCTGGTCGACTTCAACCGTGCCGGCACGCCGCTGCTGGAGATCGTCACGGACCCCGTGATCCACACCGCCGAGGTGGCGCGGCGCTACGCAGAGGAGCTCCGACTGCTGCTGATGGCGATCGGGGCCTCCGAGGCCGCGCTTGAGAACGGCCAGATGCGGGTGGAGGCCAACGTTTCGCTGCGGCCCGTCGGCACAGAGGCGTTCGGTACCCGGGTCGAGGTCAAGAACATGAACTCGTTCCGCTCCGTCGAGCGGGCGATCGCCTACGAGATCGCACGCCAGACGCGGGCCTACGAATCAGGCGAGCCGATCGTCCAGGAGACGCGCGGCTGGGACGACGACCGGGGCATCACGTACCGGATGCGGGTCAAGGAATCGTCGGACGACTACCGCTACTTTCCGGAGCCGGACCTGCCGCCGCTCCGATCCGACCCGGCGTGGCTCGAGGAGATCCGCGCGTCGATGCCGGAGCTGCCGTCCGAGCGCCGGACCCGCTATCGCGAGGCGCTCGGCCTCTCTGCCTACGATGCGGACGTGCTGGTGAGCGACCCGGGTGCGGTCGCCCTGTTCGAGGGGACGCTCGCGGCGGACCCGTCACTGCCGCCCAAGAAGGTGGCCAACTGGATCACCGGCGAGTATCTGCACATGACGAAGAGCCCGTCGGGCGAGCAACTGGCGGCGACGGTCCTGCCGTCCGAGCTGGCGGCGCTGGTGCGGCTCGTCGAGGCCGGAGAGTTGTCCGGCACCAACGCGAAGGAAGTCTTCGCGCGCCACGCGTCCACGGGCGAGCCGGTCAGCGGGGTGGTGGCGGCGCTCGGGCTGCGGCAGATCAGCGACGAGGTGGCCTTGCGAGCGGTCGTCGAGGCCATCCTCGCCGCCAACCCGGCGGCGCTCGCGGACGTGCGGGCCGGCAGGTCGCAGGCGCTGCGCTTCCTGACGGGGCAGGTCATGAAAGAGACGCGCGGCCAGGCCAACCCGTCCAAGGTGGCGGAACTGCTGGGCGATTCCGTGGGATCGGAGCAATGATCATCAACCTCATCCTGTGGGTGGCGGGTGCCGTCCTGATCATCGTCGGGATCTACATGGTCCAGCGACCGCTGGCGCGCCTGAACGAGTTGCGCCAGATCGAGGCCAACTCGCAACGCTACGACGCCTGGCGCGGCGGCAGCCGGCGCACGGCGGCCGATGCGGGTGACTCGGGACGATCGGGGGCGGCCCTCATGCAGGAGCAGCTTCGCCGGCGCGTGTACCTGTGGGCGGGCGCCATCGTCGTCGGGTTCGTGCTCGTGGTGCTGGGGTTCGCCATTCACTGAGGGCGCGACGGTCGATCGGTTGCTGCAGGCGGCGACGTCGGTAGCCGCGGCGGGCCGCCGGACGCGTGACCGGCCGGCGGCGGCATGTGTCGCGTGACCGGCCGGCGGCGGCATGTGTTTGCGTGACCGGTCTGCCGGTCGTGTGATTTGTCTGCTGGATTCCACGCGCCCGCGGTCGTAGGATGGTCGCGGCGCTCCACGATCAGATGAGCACGGGAGACAGCATGCCCAATATCGGTCCGATGGAACTCCTCCTCATCCTGGCCCTTGCGCTGATCGTCCTCGGACCGCGCAGGCTCCCGGAGGTCGGATCCGCGCTGGGCAAGACGATCCGGGAGTTCCGCAAAGCCTCGACCGACGTCCAGGAGAGCATCGGCCTGAGTGAGCCCGCGTCAACCCCGGCGCCGCAGGTCCCGGCGCCGCAGGCCCCGCCCCCGCAGGTCCCGCCGGGTCCCGCCACCGTGCCCGGAAGTCAGGCTGGAACCGTCGTCCCTCGAGGGACTCCGATGGACCCCCTCGACAGGGCCTGAACCCAGCGCTCGGTGCCTGCGACCGGCCGCGGCAGTAGGCGAAGAACCCGATGCTCACGGGCATGGCCATGCGCGAACCCAGGTAGCGTTAGGGCAAACCGCAGACGCCCCATCCGGGCCCGATGAACCCGGCCCCGGTTTGGCGGCGCCGTTCAGCGCCGCGCCTCGCGCGCCCGCAGCGCCCGGTGTTCGATGGCCGTGCAGCGGTCCATCACGACGCCCAGCCCGCCGTCGTGCGCGATCCGTGCCGCCTCCCAATTCACCACCCCGAGTTGAAGCCAGAGCGCGCCGGCTCCGGTCGCGACGGCGCTGCGCGCGATCTCGGGCGTGTGTTCCGGGCGCCGGAAGACGTCGACGATGTCGAACGGCCCGCCTTCGCGGGCGGCCTCCTCCAGGGTGGCGAAACACGCCAGTCCGAGGATCTCCCTGACGCCGGGGTTGATCGGCACGCACTCGTAGCCCTCGTCCACCAGGTAGCGCATCACGCCGTTTGAGGGCCGGCCGGCGTCGGGAGACGCGCCGACGATCGCGATCCGCCGTGCGTGGCCAAGCAGGTCGACCGCACGCTCGGAGTCCAGCAGCGGGACGGGCCCCGTGCCTTCCTGCGCGTCGAGGATGTCGCGAGCACGCGCCCGTCCGGCTCGGTCCGGCTCTCGCGGTTCGTCCGCGCCGTCAGGGCTCACCTACGTCGTCGCCTCGCGCTCGTACGGTTGGCCGTCGGCGGCCGGCGGGACGCTGCGACCGACCACCCCGGCAAGCACGATGATGGTCAAGATGTACGGGAGCGCCGAGAAGAACTGCTCGGGGATCGCGTGCAGCATGTCGCCCAGCTGGCCCGGCGGCGGCGTCGTTCTGATGGCAGTACCCAGCGCGCCCGACGCTGCGAACAGGACCGCGGCAGCGAACGCACCCACGGGATTCCATCGACCGAAGATGAGCGCCGCCAGCGCGATGAACCCGCGCCCGTTGGTCATCCCCGGCTCGAACGAACTGCCGTAATCCAGGGTGAACCAGGCTCCGGCAAGTCCTGCGAACAGGCCCCCGAGCAGGACGTTCTTGTAGCGCTGGCGGATCACGTCGATCCCGACCGTCTCGGCGGCGCGTGGATGTTCACCCACCGCGCGGGTCCGCAGGCCCCAGCGCGATCGGAACAGGAGAACCTGCAGGACCACGGCGAGGATGATCACGGACATCGTCACCGGCCCCTGCGCGAGGGCGGCTTTGAACAGCCACCCCACGAATGGCAGGGCGACGATCCAGTCCGGCGGGACGAACGGGGTGAACCTGCCTCCCGAGGGCGCGCCCGTCTGGCTGAGCAGCAGGCTGAGGTAACCGGTCGCACCGAACGCCACGATGTTGATGATCGTGCCGCTGATGATCTGGTCGGCACGAACGGTGATCGAGAGCCAGGCGTGGACCAGCGATGCCAGGACCCCGATGGCGAGCGCTGCGGCCAGTCCAACGAGGATCGCAGGCGTCGCACCGAACACCAGTCCGGTCGTGGCCGGCAGGTACTGCGCGGCGATCCCCGCGGCGAACCAGCCCATGAACGCACCGGCCAGCATCATGCCCTCGATGCCGATGTTGACGACGCCCGAGCGCTCGTTCATGACACCGCACAGCGCGCCGAGCGCGATCGGCGTCGCCAGCGCCAGGATGCCCGCGGCGTTCAGCGTCAGGATCCGGACGAGGTAATCGAGGAGCTGGAACATCAGCCCCAGGACCGGAATGTCGAACAGGCCGGTCAACATCGCTACGGCGCCGTCGTCTGCCCGCCGTACGTGCGGGTCACGGTCTGGAGTTCATCCACGCCCGCCGACGCGGCGCGCAGGTGGAAGACGCGGCGCACGATCAGGTCCGCGGCCAGGAAGAAGAGGATCACGCCCTCGAGGAAGTCGATCATCTGGACCGGAACGTTCGCCTGGACCTGCATGAGCGGAGCGCCCGCGCGCATCGCGCCCAGCAACAGCCCGGACAACATGATGCCGAACGGGTTGGCCCGCCCCAGCAGGGCGACGGTGATCGCGTCGAACCCGATGTTGGTCGAGTAGGCCGCCGGCATGTACCCGGTGACACCGAGGATCTCGATCGATCCCGCGATGCCGCCGAGGAGTCCGGCGGCGGACAGCGACAGGACGATGAGGCGTCTCGGCCGCATGCCGGCGTAGCGTGCCGCGTCGGGATTTGCCCCGACGGTGCGGACCTCGAAGCCGAACGTGGTGCGATAGAGGATCCACCACATCAGCGGCACCACGAGGAAGGGCAGGATGATCCCGATGTGGCCGGGGTGTCCGGTACCGGCGCCGATGATCACCGGCAATGCGGCATTGCCGATGTCGGGCGACCGGGCGAATGATGACCCCTCAGCCCTCAGCGGACCGGTGATCAGGTACGCCACGATCTGGATCGCGATGTAGTTGAGCATGATCGTCGTGACGACCTCGTGGGCGCCGGTGAAGGCCTTGAGAGCGCCCGGGATGAAGCCGTAGAACGTGCCTGCGGCGGCGCCGGCGAGCAGCGCCGCCGGGATTGCGAGGATCGGCGACTGCTGCGCCATTGCGGCCCCGACCGCTGCCGCAGTGACGGCGCCGACGAGCACCTGCCCCTGTCCGCCGATGTTGAACATGCCGGCCTTGAAGCAGAACCCGACGCCGAGGCCGACCAGGATCACCGGTGTCGCGTTGACCAACGTGTCCACGATCCCGTTGACCGAGCCGATCGATCCCTCGATGATCGCCCAGTACGTCCGGAACGGGAGCAGCAGATCGAGGTGCCCCGTGACGAGCGGGCTCGACGCGATGATCACGACGGCGCCGACCAGCAGCGCGAGGATGATCGCCCCGATCGGCAGCGCGAGCTGGCGGCGCAGGCGACCGAGCACCGGCCTCCACCGTCGCTCCGACGTGATCCCGCCGCTCACGCGGCACCCGGCAGCGGCACCGGCGCCTCCGGCGGCGTGATCCCATCGCCCTCGCGACCGCCGGTGGCCATCAGCAGGCCGACCTCTTCGCGCGTCGCTGCCCGGCCGTCCAGCACGGCCACGATTCGCCCGCGATACATCACGGCGATCCGGTCCGACAGCTCGAGCACCTCGTCCAGTTCGGCCGAGACCAGCAGCACCGCCGTGCCGCCGTCGCGCTTGGCGATCGTCTGCCGGTGGATGAACTCGACGCTGCCCACGTCGAGCCCGCGCGTCGGCTGGTCAAGCACCAGCAACTTCAGGTCCCGGTCGAACTCGCGCGCCACCACCAGCTTCTGCTGGTTGCCTCCCGAGAGCGTGCCGGCGGTCACCAGGGCAGATGGTGTCCGGCAGTCGAACCGGACGATCGCCTCCTTCGCGTGCGCGAGGATGGCCACATCGTCGCGAACGAAGCCGCGCGCATAGGGCGCGGAGAAGTAGTCGTTGAGCACGATGTTGTCTGTCAGAGGGAACGACAGCACCAGGCCGAAGCGATGGCGGTCGGCCGGCACGTACCCGGTTCCCGACTCGTGTACCTCGCGCGACGATTCACGCGTGATGTCGCGCCCATCGAGCGAGATCGTGCCGACGTTCGCGTGCCGGAGACCGGTGATCGCCTCCACCAGTTCGTCCTGGCCGTTCCCGGCGACGCCCGCGATACCCACGATTTCGCCGGCCCGCACCTCGAAGCTGACGTCGTGGACGGTCTCCTGCCCGCGGTCGTTCTTCACCGAGACCCCTGCGACCACGAGCATGCGTCCGGCCGGCCGGCTCTCGCCACGATCGACGGTCAGCTGCACTTCGCGGCCGACCATCAGTTCGGCCAGGTCGTCCTCGTTCGTCATGGCCGGGAGACGCTCCCCGACGACCTTGCCGCGCCGGATGACGGTGATCCGGTCCGCGATCTTGAGCACCTCGTACAGCTTGTGGCTGATGAAGATGATGCTGTGGCCCTCGTCCCTGAGGCGCCGGAGGACCGCGAAGATCTCCTTCGTCTCCTGGGGGGTGAGCACCGCGGTCGGCTCGTCGAGCACCAGGATCCGGGCTTCGCGGTACAGGGCCTTCAGGATCTCGACGCGCTGCTGCCAGCCGACCGACAACCTGCCGACCTTTTCGTCGGGGTCCATGTCGAAGCCGAATCGGTGGCTCAGCTCACGGATGCGCCGGCGTGCTTCCTTCCGATCGAGGAAGATGGGGTTGGACATGGTCTCGGCGCCGAGGAGGATGTTCTCGGCGACCGTGAGGACCGGCACGAGCATGAAGTGCTGGTGCACCATCGTGATGCCACGGGCGATGGCGTCCGATGGTCCGGCGATGCGCACCTCCTCGCCGTCGAGGAGGATGGAACCCTCGTCCGGCCGTGCCAGGCCGTAGAGGATGTTCATGAGGGTTGTCTTGCCGGCGCCGTTCTCGCCGAGGAGGGCGTGGATCTCGCCCGGCTTGACGTCGAGGTCGATGTGGTCGTTGGCCACGACGCCCGGGTACCGCTTGGTGATGCCGCGCATCTCGAGGGCAGGGGCCTTCACCTCTGCCGTGAGCGGTTGCACCGTCTCCTCGACCATGGCGGCGTGCACACCTCGGGATGGGATGAGCGGGCCCGACACCGGGTCGGTTCGGACCCGCTCGCTTGCACTCAGCCGATTGCGATCAGCCTCTCAGGTCTTCGGAACGACACAGGTGCCGTCCGGATTCTCCTGGCACGCAACAATGGTGCCCTTCTTCATGCCGGCGATGGCGGCGTCGATCTTGGCCTGGGTATCGGGGGTGATGAGGCTCGCGAAATCGTAGAAGGGCGCGAGACCGACGTCGTCGGTCGTGATGTCCAGCTTGATGATGCCGCCCTTCGCCGTTCCGGCCGCGATCCGCTGGATGGCGTCCGAAACGTTCTTCGAGAGGAACTTCTCCGCGCTGGTGACGAGGCACTTCGTGGCCGCGGGATCGGCTGCCAGCGAGAGGTGCTGGTCGACGTCCACGCCGATGCCCTTGATGTTGGCGTCACACGCCGCCTCAAGGACGCCGTTGCCGGTCGCTCCCGCGACCTGGAACATCACGTCCACGTCGGGGAAGGCAGCCAGGAGCTGCTGGGCGAAGGCCTTGCCCCCAGGCGGGTCGCCGAACGCCTTCGTGTCGGGCGCCGTCGAGACGTACTGAAGCTCGACCTTGATGTTCGGGTTCACCGACTTGGCGCCATTCTGGTAGCCGAGCATGTAGTTCGGCACGGCCGGGACCGACGCGGTTCCGCCGATCGCGGCGATATGGCCGCTCTTGCTGATGGACGCGGCAACGATGCCGGCGAGGTACCCGGGCTGCTGCTCCTTCCACTGCAGGCCCTGGTAGTTCGGCAGGAGCACTGCCGGGTTGCCCTTGCACCCGAATTTCGGGTCGTTGTTGCCCTGCTCGTCAATGCAGATGCCCTGGTCGACGCCCACGAAATGAATGGTGGGGTTGGCCTTGGCGGCCTTGGTCGTGTCGGCGAGCGCGGCGAAGCCGACCGTGACGATGATGTTGTACTTCTGGTCGATGAAGGACTGGATGTTCTTGGCGATGTCGGCCGAGACGGCACTCTGCGCTGCCTGCGCCGTGGCGCCGATCTTGGCGGCACCGGCCTGCGCGCCCTCCCATGAATACTGGTTG
The DNA here is from genome assembly GCA_963816905.1 of uncultured Chloroflexia bacterium. Lineage (GTDB taxonomy): Bacteria > Chloroflexota > Limnocylindria > Limnocylindrales > CSP1-4 > JAFMJV01. The sequence goes on from CAWFMQ010000004.1 coordinate 275,007, forward strand.
AAGTTCTTGTCGTTCAGCTGTCCGACATCGGTGACGAGGCCGACCTTCTGGCCTCCCGCGGCACCGCTGCTCGCAGGAGTGCTGTTGCTGCTTCCGCAGGCGGCCAAGACGCCGGACACCGCGACCAGCACGCATACCACTGCGACCCATGCTGAGCGCTTGCGCATGCTTCCTCCTCTAATGCTTCCAGGTCCCGGCGGCCCGACGTATCGGGCCTCGAGCCTGAGCCTCGCCGGCTCCTCCGGTCGGCGGGTACCGCGTCGCATCCTAGCGGGTTGGCAGATCGCCCACAAGGAAGCCGTGCAGCCCCGGGGCGGAGGCTCACGGCGCGGTCACCCGCACGTCGTCGACGCCCGCTTCGACCGTCGAGTGCAAGCGCCCCATCGGTCGCCACGAGTTCGATCGCGACGTCGCCTCCGGCGAGCCCGGCGGAGATCGGGTAGCTCAGCGTCTGCCACGTTGGGGTGTGCGTCGTACCCGTCGCCGTGCACCGACAGCGCCGTCGCCAGGGCCGTCCCATCCGCGCCGACCAGCCGCACCCTGAACCCGTCGGCGGTCGTGGCGTCGGCGCCGAGCCCGACCCAGTAGCGCAGGTGCAGGGTCGACGCGCCGGCCGGCAGGTGGATGATCGGCGAGCGGACCGTCGTGGTGCCGCCGTCGACGTCGCGGCCGGCGGCGAGCCCTGTCGCGAGCACTGCCTGGCCGCTGGTCGCCGTGCCCGGCTGGAAGAGGCCGGCTGCCGGCACGCCCCTCGCCCAGGTGCCGTCGGTCGCCGTGTCCGTGCCGGCAGGATTCACGGTCCAGTCGCGGGCCATCTCCATGTCGTCGAAGAAGGGTCCGCAGTAGGCGGCCTTCGCGGTTGCGCCGAGGGCCGCATAGGGGCAGCCGGCCATGCCGACCAGGTAGAGCACAGCGTCACGATTGCGCGATGTCTGCGGGCCGATCGCCAATTCGGGCGGGTAGTCTCGGCTCCGGCCGGAATTCTGTGCCGCGCTCGGGTACATCTCGAACGTGAACGAGAAGATCCGCTGTGCTCCGTACAGCCAGTCGATCTCGTCGCCGTCGGTGACGTACAGCCGGCTCGACTGCATCGGCGTGTAGCCGTTCGTCGCGGCCATCGCCCTGCCCATCGCCACGAACGTGTTGTGGTCGAGGTTCGTCATGTCGGGCGGCACCTTGTCCGTCGTGTGGCCGTACGGCCAGAGAATCTGTTCCCCGGCAGTGTGGAACGTGATGTTCGCACGGATCTGCTGGCGTCCGTTGATGATCCGGCTCTTCACGAAGTCCCGGATCACCCGTGCCTCCGGCGTCGACCACGCTGTTGGCCCGCGGTACGTGTCAGCGGCGCGGTTCGAACTGGAGCCCCCGCAGCAGCCCCAGTCGTAGCCGTAGTTCCGGTTGATGTCCGTGCCGACCTGCGTCGAGCCCGGAGTCGGCTGGCGGTTCTTGCGCCATGACCGGAAGGGGTTTCCGGTGAGGTCGTATTGGCCGCCGTCGGGATTGACCTCGAAGACGATCCAGATCTCGCGGGTGTTCACGAGCGATGTGACGCGCCTGCCGACTGCCGTCGTCCGCCCATAGTTGGACGCGAGCAGATCCAGGATGTAGATCGTCATCTCGGCGCTGAGGTGCTCGCGGGCGTGGGTCAGGCCGTCGAAGAGGACCTCGGGCTCGTTCTCGTCCACGGCGACGTGGTCACTGACCTTCGCGGCCCAGATGGTCCGCTTCTGGTAGCTCTTCCCGATGTCGTAGAGCTTGACGATGGCCGGGTGCGCGGCGGCCACCGCGCGGATGTGCGCCACCATCTCGGGGTAGTTGTGGTACAGGCTGTACGCGGGCGGGAAGTCGGGCGCGGCGGGCTGGACGCCGTGGGTGGCCGCAGCCGTGGAAGCCCCGCTTCCTCCCGGTACCGAGTTCCCACCGCCGGCCTCGGCTGCCGCCAGGATCGCCCGCGCGGATGCTGCCTGCGGTGTGCCGCCGGGACCGGGCATGGCTGCCGATCCCTGCGCGCCGGCCGAGGGCGTCAACCCGGCCAGCAGGATGGCGGAGAGCAACAGGGACGCGACCGCGCGGCGGCAACCCGACTGCCTGATCGACATCTCCATCTTCCCCCTTGATCCCGGTCCGGGCCGGCTCGCCGGCGGGTACTCGGCGGGACGGACGAAGGGCCCACCGGCCTCGAACGGTACAGCACCTCGAGTCGCGCCTTCGAGAAGAGGGCGAAGCGCTCGCCCGGTGGAGGGTGGCGGCTCACTCGCCGGCGACCGTTTCCGGCGAGTCGGGGCGGCTATACTCCGGCCGCCGGTACAGCCTCGGAGGGTCGATCAAGCGTGGCCAGAAGCTCTGCCGCAGTGCGGCGGCGCGCCGGTGCGCGCGGCCCGGCCGGTGCACCCGGATGACAGCGCGACCTGCCCCGACGCAGCATGCCGGCCAGCCTCTCCCCGGGCCGCTGCGGTACCACCTCGTGCGACTCGTCCTGAAGTTCCTCGCGGGCTCGTACGTTCGCATCCGGGTCGACGGGGCGGACCGATTGCCGGACTCTGCGTACATCATCTGCTTCAACCACCCGAGCTGGCTCGACCCGGTCATCTTCGCCGCCGCGTGGCCGGATCGTCGTCACCAGCTCTTCATCTTCGGCCCGCGCGAGGCGGACATGTCGGTGGGCTGGCGAAACAAGCTCATCACGTGGACGCGGCGCGGTGTTGCCGTCAAGCCGCACGCCGCCGACGTGCTCGACACGACCCGTCGCGCCACGGCGGTGCTGCGCGGTGGAGGCCTCATCGCGATTGCCGGCGAGGGACACCTGAGCAGACGCGCGTCGGAGTTGATGCCGCTCGAGACCGGCCTGGCGCATTTCGCCAGGCTCGCGGGCGTGCCCATCGTCCCGGTGGCGGTCATCGGGACCCGGTGGGTGCATCTCGGCTCGACGGTCCGGTTGCGCATCGGCCGCCCGATGCGTCCGGCGGAAAGGCTGTCGGGCAGGGCCGGGGCGCGTGAGCTGACCGAGCGGGTGCAGGTTGAGCTTGCGAGCCTGCTCGACGGCGTTCGGGAACCTGAGCCGCCGGGCCGGTTCGGACGCCGGCTGTCCGAGGCGTTCAACGACTGGGGGTGGCTGGAGGACGAAACGAAACGGCACCAGCAGGTCGAGGACGATCGCTGACCGGAACGTTTCCGCAGCGGCCGCATTCGACCGGCGCCCGTACCCGATACTGCCCCCATGAGCACGACCATTCGCGGCGCCGTCTTCCAGGGACCCGGCCACCCGGTCAGCATCGAGACGCTGACGCTCGACGATCCGGGAGAAGGCGAAGTGCGCGTCCGCATGGTCGCGGCCGGCGTCTGCCACTCCGACCTGCACGTTGTCGATGGGGACTGGTCGCGCCCTTCGGGGGTCGTCCTTGGCCACGAGGGCGCCGGCGTGGTCGAGGCGCTTGGGCCGGGGGTTCTCGAGCGTCCCGCAGGAGCGCCGCTCGCCGACGGCGGCTTCCGGCGCGGCGACCTTGTCGTGCTCGCTTGGACGGCACCGTGCGGAGCGTGCGCGGCGTGCCTCCGGGGAGAGGCGTCGCTGTGCGGGAATCCGCGCGCCGCCGGCCATCGGATCGCGCCCGGGCTCGTCCGGGTGCACCGCGGCGACGGAACACCGATGGGCGTCTACAGCGGGATCGGCACATTCTCGACCGGCCAGGTGGTGTCCGCGGCGGCGGCGATCCCCGTCGATCCCGGCACGCCACCGGAGATCGCCGCGCTCATCGGTTGCGCCGTGACGACCGGCGTCGGCGCCGTGGTCAACACGGCGCGGGTCGCCGCCGGAGAATCCGTGGTGGTGTTCGGCGCCGGCGGTGTCGGCCTTGCGGCGATCATGGCGGCGAAGGACGCGGGCGCCGATCCGATCATCTGCGTGGAACTCGAGGCGGCGAAGGGCGAACTCGCGCGGCAGGCCGGCGCGTCGGTCGTGGTCGGTCCGGACGAGGCGGGCGCGACCGTGGCGCGGATCACCGGCACGGGCGCTGATCACGTGTTCGAGGCCATCGGGTTGGTGCGAACCGTCGAGCAGGCGATCGAGCTTGCGCGGCCGGGCGGCACGACGACGCTGGTGGGCATGACCCCCCAGTCCGACCGGGCGGCGATCGACGTGTACGGCTTCGTCGTTGCCGGCAGGCGGCTCCTCGGCTCCAACTACGGGTCGGCGGTACCGTCCCGGGACTTCCCGCGCATCGCCGATGCGTACACGGCCGGTCGGCTGCCCCTCGACCTGCTGATCACCGAGCGGATCGACCTCGACGGGCTCGATAGGGCCTTCGACGCGATGCGCCGCCGGGACGGAGCACGTCGCGTGGTGGTGCACTGACCGTCGCGGGTGGCGGGCACGGAAACGGCCGCAGAACGCCGGCCGGCGCCGGCGCCTCAGTCCCCGACGCGGGACCAGTCGAACCGCTCGCCGATCTCCCGCAGACGGCCGCGCGTCGCCTCGTCGCAGAGCGCCCCGGCCACGCCCGCGTCGTAGAACGCGCGGGGTTCGAGTCCAAGGCCGCGCGCCGCCGCGTGCTCGTTCGCCAGGTCGGTGTGGAAGAACGCGGGATCGTCCGTGTTGATCGTGCACAGCACGCCGGCTGCCATCAACCGCGGGAGCGGATGCTCGGCAAGGTTCGGCACGGCACCGGTGAACACGTTGGATGTCGGGCACACGTCGAGGACCACCCTGCGCTCCGCGAGTTCGCGCACGAGCGCGGGATCCTCGATCGCCCGGATCCCGTGCCGCAGGCGCACCGCTCCGAGCGCATCGAGCGCACCGCGGATCGAGGCGGGCCCGACGACCTCGCCGGCATGCGGCACCGAGCCGAGGCCGGCGTCCCTGGCAATCGCGAAGACGCGTGCGTACGGCTCCGGCGGGTACTCGGCCTCGAGCCCGCCGAGCCCCACGCCGACGACGCCCCGGTCGCGGTACCGGATTGCGAAGCGGACCGTTGTCTCGGCTTCCTCCTGGCTGAACCCTCGCGGGATGTCCGGGGTCAATCGCATGACCACGCCGTGGCGCTCCTCGGCTTCCGGGAGGGCGTCGGTGGCGCGGGCGAAGAGGTCGTCCCAGTCCCCGCCGCGCCTGACCGTCTCGGCCGGCGAGAAGATCGCCTCGACGCACACGGCGCCATGTGCGGCCGCCTCTGCGGCATAGGCCACGACGAGATCGCGCAGGTCCTCGCCGGTCCGGACGGCATCCGAACAGCGGACCCACGCGGCGATGAAACCCGGGAAGTCGGCAAACGCGTAGAGCTCCCGCACCGCCGAGTCGCTCAGGTCCGCCAGCGGGATGCCATTGCGCCTCGCCATCGACAGGAGCATCGCGGGGCGCAGCGAGCCCTCGAGGTGGACGTGGAGTTCGATCTTCGGGTACCGGCGCGCGCTGTCGGGCCGCTGGTCCCTCCGGCCGGATTCGGGGTCAACCGGCGCGGAGCCGGGGGGCGCGGCATCGACCGTGGGCGCTCCCGGCGCCACGGTCAACGGCCGATCTCGCGAAGCCGCTCGTCGCTGATGCCGAAGTGGTGGGCCACCTCGTGCAGGACGGTGTTCTCCACCGCCGCGGCGAGCGAGTCGGGGTCCCGGTAGATCCTCTTCGAGCGGGCCGCGGAAGATGGTGATCTTGCTCGGGGCCTGGATCTGGTCGGCGGACCACGCGGTGCGAGGGATCCCCTCGTAGAGGCCCAGGAGGCCCGGAGCGCCGACCTTTGCCAGTTGGTCGGGCCTCGGCCAATCCTCGATGACGATCGCCACCGAGCCGAGGCGCTCGGAGAACGGGTAGGGGAGGGCCTCGATGGCCCGCTCGACCAGCTGTTCGAAGGCGTCGAGCGGTCGCTCGGCGTCGACGTCGTCGAAGGCCGCGTACGCCTCTTCGGTTGGATCCATGTCGGCGAGTCTAGAGGATCGGGGCAGGGGAGCCGCCCGTCCCCGCAGGCCCGCGGGCGGGCGTCGGAACCGGGCGCCGCTCATCACCCATCGTGCCGGCGGGTCGGGGCTCGGCAACCCCCGGCGCCGCAGCACTCGCCCGCGCCCACGGCCGTCACCGGCAGTGAACGTGCCATCACGGGCGCGCCGCATCACCTCAAGGTCCTCCGGGACGCCGGGTGGATCTCCGGCAAGCGGCGGGGAACCTGGACCTGGTATCCACCCGATTCGCACGGTTGCGGGTTGCCATCGTCCCCTCGGCTCGTCATGATTGTGTGCGGATGACGTCGAGGTCCGGCCCACGCAGCCGGCCACCAGGACGGAGCTCAGGAATGGTGAGCCTGACCGAGGGGGGCGACGTCGTCGGGGGAGGGAGTCAGGTTGGATCCCTACCCATACGTCACCGGGTCTCGTTCCGAGGCCAGCCGGGCAGCGGCGCCGCGCGCCTGGCCGCGTGGTCCGCCCTGCTGCGCCAGAGGACCGCCACCGCGTTCCCTTCACCTCATCCGATGTACGCATGCCGGGCGACTGCATGCGGCCGCCCGGTGGAGGGAGACACCCGCAATGCATTCACTGTTGGTTCCTCGCCGCCTGGCGCTGCTGGCAGCGATGGCGGTACTTGCCATCATCGCTTCGGCGTCGGCCGTCACGATGGGGGCGCCGCGCGCTCCGGCCGCCGCCCCGGCTGCGGAAGTGGCGCAGCAGAACGGCCCGTGCGTGCTGCAGCCCACCGCGGGCAAGGATCTCTTCGAGATGAGCACCATCGTCGAGAACGGCCTGTTCAAGACGGTGTCCATGGAGAAGGAGATCTACAGGTGCACGACCGCAAACCTGGCCAACCAGATCAAGGACCTCGAGACGTTCATCGAGATCGTTCAGACGCCGAAGACGATCGTTGACGTCCGAGTCCGGCAGGTGACGTGCGTCAAGGACTTCCTGACCGGCATGATTACCTGTGGCAAGGGGTCGGTGGCACTCGCAACCGGTGCGGCCTCTGCACCACCGCTCCTCGGCTGCGATTGGCTGAGTGGTGACCCCTACGCGCCGACCCAGCCGACGATCCTGAACATGGTCGTCAACGGTGGCACGGTCAAGGAGATCAAGGTCGACAAGGAAGTCTTCCTCTGCCGCCCGGTCACCGGGGCGGCCCCCGTGCTGCGCGACGTGTACCTCTTCACGGAGATCATCGAGTACCGGGCGGCGGCGACGGCCACGACGCCGGAGACCTACAAGATCTCGACCTACAGGTTCATCGGCGTCACGTGCGACAAGCTGCTCGAGGAGGCGAAGATCACGGGGTGCACGCGGTTCACCCCGCCGATCGTCACCAACCCCGGGTCCTGAGCGATCGCGAGCTGCCAACCCGCGCGTCATCACCCACGCAGAGCTGACAGGTCGCCCCTGCTGAAGTTCCAGGGAGGGGCCGTCCGAGGGGGGCGACCCCTCCCGCCATGCCGGTCGCCGGGGAGCCCGCGCGGCCGGCGCTCGGCCGTCAGGGGACCTTCGTGACGGTCCCCACGTTGGGGTTGATGGAGGTTCCCTGGTTCCTGCCACGGTCGGTATCGGTGTCGTACTGCGCGTTCACCGCGTCGGCCGCGGCTGAGATCGCGTTCGAACGCCGTGCTCGCGTCGGCGGAGGACTTACCCACCAGCTTCGCGTGAGCGTTCGCCCAGCTTGCGCGATCCCGCTGGACGTGGCCGGCCTCGTGCGCCGCGATCGCGGCCTGGAACCGGTCCCATTCCGCCTGCTGCTGCGTGTTGGCCGTTGCCCTGTCCGTCCATACCGGGAGCTGCACGTCCTCGGCTATGGTCACGCGCGCCGCGGTGACCTTGTCGTTCAGCGTGTCCGTGTCGAGCGATGGGGTCGAGGTCGTCAGCCCGGCCTCGGTCCGCGCAGCGATCGCGTTGGCCGCCTCCAGGAGCGATCCGGACACGCTGTAGGTGCTGCTCGTCGGCGGGCCGAACGTCGTCGAACTCGTCCCGCTGGTGGTCACACCCGTCCCCGCCAGGTTGGCGCCCTGGTCGTCCGTTGTGTTCGTACCGAGCACTTCGGTGGTCGTTCCGAGCGTCGAATCCGTCGCAGTCTCGCCGGTTTGCTGCACCGACGCCTCGGCGCTCCGAGCGTGGCCGGGCCGGGCCACGCCCCCGGGCTCGCGTGCCCCGGCGAGCATCTCGGCGACGGTGGCATTGCCGGCGGCACGCTGGATGGAAAGGATTCGCGCCGGCATGAGGCCGGCTGCCGAGGCGCGGGCAGCCGGTTCGAGGTTCGGGTCGACACGGGCCGGTTCGCGCGCGGCCGACACGTCGACTACCCGCCCGCGTGGTGACTCGCGGTCTCGAGGGTGTTCGGTCGCGTGTCTGCGCATGGATGGCAGAGCCTGGGACGCGCCGGGATCTGCGGCAACCCGGGCGCGGGTAGCCATATGGGCAACGATTGCTGCCCGTTCGTGCGGCTGGACGCCACCATCGCGACAGTGTCCCGATCGCTTGAACGAGCGCCTATGATCGAGTCCTACCGTGGGAATGAGGAGTGAATTATGGCGACGGAAGAACCCGCGTTCAACGAGGACGACCTCTACGACCAGTTCCCCGCCGGGCGCGTCCGACGGGTTCGGGCCCGACGAGGGTTTCAATACGTGGGTCCGCATCAACGACGCGTCGCTGTTCACGGCCGAGGCCCTGGAGAACCCTGCCATCCGCGCGTTCGTCGATGCGCCGTTCGCGGTCACGTACGCGCAGTTCAAGAGCAGCCACCGCGAGTCGGAATACTTCATCCACAAGCCGCACGCTGCGATGACCGGCGGCGTCGACGGCATCGAGGGCGGCGTGGAGGGCATCTCGCGCCGACGGATCCGCGGACGCCGATCGCCACGCTCGTGCTGCATCACGAGCGTACCCTGGCGCATCGCATCACGCGCTCGATCGTGGTCAGCGACGGCGACGCCGGCGGGACAGATCATCCACAAGGAGCAGACCCCAGGGGCTCGGTCCCGCGCTCCCGGCGCATGCCCTGCCCGAGCTGCGGTGCTCAGAACGCCGAGGCCGCCCGCTTCTGCGGGTCGTGTGGCGGGCGGCTGACGGCGACCTGTCCGCACTGCGGGGCGGACGTCCCGGTCGGCCTGCGCTTCTGCAACGCCTGCGGCAGGGCCGATGCCGGGGCCCGGCGGGCGGACCGTCGACCGCTGGGGACATCGGAGCCGGAGCCAGGGCTGCCATCCGAGCGCCGCCTCGTCTCGGTGCTGTTCGTCGACCTGGAGGACTTCACGGCGCTGGCCGAGTCGCTCGACCCGGAGGACGTGCGCAACCTCCAGGCTCGCTACTTCGAGGCGGCGCGCTCGGTCGTGGCCCACTACGGCGGCACGCTCGAGAAGTTCATCGGCGATGCCGTCATGGCGGTCTGGGGCGCGCCGGCCGCGCACGAGGACGACGGCGAGCGCGCCGTCCGCGCGGCCTCGAGCTCGTGGCGGCGGTCGCCAGGCTGCGCGGAGCGGCCCCCGGCCGACGCCTGCAGCGCGCGGGCCGCCGTCGGCACCGGCGAGGTGGCCGTGACGCCGGGCGTCGACGGACAGGGCATGGTGGCCGGCGACCTGGTCAACACGGCGGCACGGCTCCAGGCGGCCGCCCCGTCGGGCTGGCGTGCTCGTCGACGACACGACGCGACGCGTGGTGGGCGACGCGCTCATCTTCGAGCCGGCCGGGCCCGTGACGCTCAAGGGCAAGAGCCGGCCGGTCACGCACGTGGCTCGCCGTCGGGGTCGCCGACGAGCGCCCGAAGGGTCGGGCGGCCGGTCACTCCGGTCCCTTCGTCGGCCGCGGGCCGAGCTCGCCGAGCTGGTCGACCTCTATCGAGCGCACGGTCGCGGCCCGCCGCAGCCGGATCGTCTCGGTGCTCGGCATCGCCGGCATCGGCAAGAGCCGCCTGGCTCTGGGAGTTCGAGCGCCATCTCGACGCGCTGCCGGAGACCGCTCGCGCTCCACGTCGGCCGGGCGCCATCGTACGGCGACGGGCATCACGTTCGCGCCCATCGCGGAGATGGTCCGCCGGCGCGCCCGCATCAGCGAGGGAACGGAGACCGAGGTCGCCAGGCGGCAGCTGGACACGGACGCTCGACGAGCTCGTGCCCGACGAGGTCGAGCGGCACTGGATCGAGCCGCGCCTCGGCCACCCTGCTCGACCCGGGCTCGCGCTGCCGCAGTTCGAACGGGACGAGCTGTTCGCGGCCTGGCGCCGGTTCTTCGAGCGCGTCTCGGAGTGGGCGCCCGTCGGTCCTCATCTTCGAGGATCTCCAGTGGGCCGACCCGGCGCTGCTCGACTTCATCGACCACCTGGCGACGTGGTCTCGCGGCGCATCCGATCCTGATCGTCACGCCTCGCTCGGCCGGAGCTGCTCGATCGACGCCCGACCTGGGGCGCCGGCCACCACAGCTTCACCGCGATCCAGCTCGAGCCGCTCCCCGACCAGCAGATGACCGAGCTGCTGCTCGGCCTCGGACCGGACCTGCCGGCGGGCCGGTCGTCAGCGGATCGTCGAGCGCGCCGGAGGCGTGCCGCTCTACGGGGTCGAGGTCCTCCGGATGCTCGTCGACCGAGGCCGGCGCGCGCCCGGGAGAATGGGCGTTCGAGCTGCTCGACGACGCTGGACCAGACGCAGGTCCCGGAGACGCTGCGCTCGCTCGTCTCCGCCCGGATCGATGCGCTGCCCCGCGCCGAGCGCGGCCTGCTCCTGTCCGCCTCGGTCCTCGGCAGCCGGTTCCATCCCGACGCCCTGGCCGCGATCGGCCGGCTGGAGAGCGGCGGAGGCGCGGGAGCGGATCGCCGCGCTCATCCGTCGCGAGCTCGTCACCGTCGACGACGAGCCTCGCTCGCCCGGCCGCGGCCAGCTCTCCTTCGTCCAGGAGGTCGTCCGCGACGTCGCCTACAGCACCGTGTCGCTGCGCGACCGCCGGACGCTCCACCTCGCGGCCGCCGACCACCTGGAGGCGCTGCGCGACGACGAGCTGGTGGAGGCCATTGCGGAGCACCTCGTGGCGGCCCACGGGGCCGCCCCGGACCACGCCGAGGCACCGGTCGTCGCGCGCCGCGCGGTCGGCGCGCTCCGGCTTGCGGCGGCCCGGGCGCTCGCCCTGCGGGTGCCCGACGCCGGCACTGACGCACCTGCTGCGCGCGCTCGAGCTCGTGCGACGACGAGAGCAACGCGAGCGGTGCTGTGGCAGGAGGCGGCCGTCGCCGCACGCGCCGCGGCTCGCTTCGACCTCGCCGAGGAGTTTCTGCGCCGGCTCTTCGACTGGCAGGAAGCGGCGCGGGGAGCGACGTGGAAGCCGCCCGCACGCAGGGCCCAACTCGCGAGCCTGCTGCTCGCGACCGAGCGCCACGGGTCGGCGCTCGGCGACCTCGAGGCGGCGCTCGACGGTGTCGCCGACCTGGGGTCGGATGCCTCGAGCGTGGAGTTGAGCGGCCAGCTGGCCCGCGCGCACGTCCTCGTCGGCGAACGATCTGCTCGCGCTCGACTGGGCGAACCGCACCCTGGACGCCTGCGGGCGCCTCGGCCTCTCGGCGGTCGCGTCGACGCACTGATCACCCGCGGGACGGCGCAGATGCGGCTCGGCAACGACGCCGCCGGCCTGGCCGACCTGCACGCGGCGATCGCCGACGCACAGCGGCCACGGCCTCATCGGTGCCGAGCTGCGGGCCCGGAACAACCTTGCCTGGCTGGTCGCGCCCGACGACCCCCAGGCGACGCTGGAGACGGCTCGCGCAGGGCTGGAGCTGGCAACACGGATGGGGGTCGGCGACATGGCACTCCAGCTCGCGCGACGTGGTCTGCGGTGTCGCGATCGATACAGGCGACTGGGACACGGCCCTGTCGGTCCTCGACGACGTGCGCGATCGACCGCAGGCGCCGGCGCATCGCATCGAGTTCGCCGTCGACGAGGCGACGCTGCGCGCACTGCGGGGCGATCCGAGTGCCGGAGCCGTGCTCGACGCACTCGAGCCGCTGGACGCCGACACGGAGCCCCAGGTCTTGGCCATCGATCGACCATGCGCGGGCGTGGATCGCGTTCGTGGATGGTCGCCTGGAGGATGCCCATCGGACTGGCCGACGTCGGCCGGCGATCGATCACTCGGCGCGGACCGGCACGCCGCCCTGGTCCTCGCAACGCGTGCCGCCCTGTGGCTCGGCGACGGGCCGCGGGTGGCGTCGCTGATCGACCGTTTGGGTCGGATGCGGCATGCATGGTCGGGCGGTCGCGGCGGCCGAGCTGACGCTCCGGGCGGGCGCCGCGGGCGCTTGCCGGTCGGGAGTCCGCCGGAGCCCATGTACGAGGAGGCCGTGGCGGCGTGGCGGTCGCTGCGCCTGCCGCTCCATCTCGCGCTCTGCCTGGCCGAGCGCCGGCGGCTGCTTCCCGCCGTCGCGGGCGCCCGGCCCGGACGCAGGCGACGACGAGGCCGAGGCGATCCTGGCGGATCTCGGCGCGACCGGGGTGCTGCGCGCCATCCGGTCCGTCGCCCAGCCCTGGGCTCGCGCTCCAAGCGGCTGAACGTCACGCGACGGTGGCCGGACCAGTAGGATGGTCGAGCCATGACCCCGTCGCTCGCGGCGTCCGGTTCACGCAGGAATCACGGTTCGAAGGCCGGCCCTGCGGCGACACCGGCGATTGTCGGCATCGTGGCGCTCGCGATCGCGGTCGGCTGCAGCGTGGACACGGGTTCGCCGCCTGCCTCGGCAATGCCGACTGCGATGGGTACGGCCTCGCCCGCGACTCCGATCACCCACGCCACGGGCTCCGCCGACCTGGTCCTCCGTGTCCAATCCGGCGGCGGCCTGCTGCCGATGGAAATGCGGCTGGCGGAACTGCCGACCCTCTCGGTCTTCGGCGATGGCCGGGTTATCCGGGTGGCCGAGGATGGTGCAGGACCCACCGACCCGCTGGTGCCGAGACTCGTCGAGTCCCGCCTGGCGCCGGAGGCGATGACAACCGTCCTCGCCGCGGCCGCCGACGCCGGGTTACTCGGGCCCGACCGGCGCTACGAGCTGCAGGACGTCTACGACCTCTGGTCGGTGACGTTCACGCTCACCGCGAACCGGGAGACGCATACCACGTGGGCCTACGCCCTCGGCTTCTCCGACGAGGCGAGGTTCGCGCCGCCGGACGAGATGCCCGCCCGGAAGGCCCTGGGCGACTTCTTCGGACGCCTGAAGGACCTGCGAGGCTGGCTGGGCTCGGAGCGTGTCGAGCCGGACGCCGCGCACCGGCCGGGACGGATGCGCGTGTTCGTGGCGCCGGTCATGGCCTGGCCAGAGTCCGCAGGGGGGACGCCCGCCCCGGCCACTGCCCGGGCCGGACAGGACGTGCGTGAATGGCCGCTCGATGCCCCGCCGGACGTGTTCGGCGACATCGTCGACGAGCGCCAGGGCACGTGGCGCTGCGGGCTTCTCGATTCGGTTGCCGCGGATCGCCTGGGGGTCGGCAGCGCGACCAACGACACGCGATGGCAGGCCGGCGATCTCCTGTACCGCGTCGTCGTGCGGCCGCTGTTGCCCGATGAGGCCGGCTGCACCGGATAGCGACAGCGGACAGCGGGGCGCCGGTTCATCTCTTCGACCACGGCCCGAATGGCCCCCGGTTCGGGCCGCGACGCTCGTCACGATCGTGGACGTGGGCGTCGTCCATGGCTCGCCCGGCGCACCCACGGGGTCATCGCGACCCCCGGCGTCGCATCGGCGCAGGTCTCCTGGACACGGACATCACCGCTGCGGTGGTGGTCGGCACCTACACGGCCTCCCACGGGCAAGGTCAAGGGCTACGTCAACGGCACGCTCGTCGTCCGTCGACCTCTCCGCGAAGTGGACGTTTGGTGAAGGCGACCCGGATGCACACGCGGCGAATCGTGTCAGCCTGCGAGCCGGGCCGCGGCGGTCTTCATGCCCACGAGGCTGCCCTTCTGCCGGTAGAGGTCCAGCGCCCGCTGGAAGGCCGCATCCGCCTCGGCGCGACGACCGGTTGCCCGCAGGATGTCCCCGAGGATCAGGGCACTCTCCGCGTGGAACGTGATGAAATCGGTCGTCGAGAAGTACCCGACGGCGCTGCGGGCATCCCGCTCGGCCTCCGCGAGACGCCCGGCGTTGAGGTGGGCACTGGCGATGGCCGCCTGCAACAGGGCGCGGCCCGAACCATGCTGCCCGGCCGCAATGCGGGCGAGCCGCTCGACATCGACCTCGCGCCCGACGGCGACCTGCGACAGCGCGTGGAGGGCCTCGAGGAACGGATGTGGCTCGCCCGTCGCGACGAACCAGTCGCATCCCTCCCCGAGCATCCGCTCGGCGGCGGCGTGGTTGCCGGCCAGCGTCTCCACGTCGGCGGCGACCTCGGTGAGGGCGGCGGCGCGGATTCGTTGCCCGCTCTCGGTGGCGATCTCCAGGCATCGGCCCGCGAGTGACCGTGCCAGCTCGAATTCACCAAGACGGGCGTGCATGTGGGCGAGGGCGTGGGCGATCCCCATCTCGATGGCCCGATCGTCCGGTGCTCGGGCGAGGACGTCGTTGCACCATCGGATCGCCTCCGGCACGGGTGTCGGTCCGAAGTAGAGATCGATGCTGAGGTCGAGGACGATCGCCATCTCTTCCCAGTGGGATCCGGCACGGTGGGCGTGTTCGAGCGCTCGAGCCAGGGCAACCTCATCGCCGGCCGAGCTCCCTTCGCTCCAGGATGCGTAACCGCGCAGCCTCCAGGCGAGCGCCAGGCCCCGGTCGTCACCGAAACGCTCGAAGAGCGCCTGGGACTCGTCGGCGAGACGTCGGTATTCGCCGGCCGACAGCTCATCGCCCCCAAGGGTGACGTAGGGCAGAACCCGGGCGTACGCCGTGGCCCGTTCGTCGCCGGCAGCCTCCGCACGCGCGAGCGCCTCGGCGAAGCAGGCCCTGGCGTCCTCGAGGCGTCCGATCGAATCGAGCGCGCGGCCAAGGTCGGGCAGGATCGCAAGACGGGCCGGGTCCGCCGGTTCCAGCAATGTGGCGGCGCGGCCGTACAGGTTCACCGTTGCCCCGATGTCCGACCTTTCGAGCGCCCGGGAGCCGGCCGCAATCAACCGTTCCGCGGCCCGGCGGGCAAGCTCGCGCCCCCGGTCATCGACCGGTGCCAGCTCCTCGCGATAGCGGAAGGCCTGCTCGAGGTGGTAGCCCACGATCTCCTCAACCTCGCTCCGGCGGTCACCCGCGGCCTGGTCGAGCCAGCCGGCGAACAGCTCGTGGAGCTCGGCCCGTTCGGCCTTCGGCAGGCGCTCGTACGCGGCGTCGCGGATGAGCAGGTGGCGGAATCGGAACGCGTCCCCCGGCGCGGTGACCGAGCGATCGGGACGGATCAACTCCTTGCGGACGAGCGAGACCAGGTTCCCCGGGACCTCGGAACGACCCTCGGTTGGGGACATGGCTACGACCGCGAGCTGGTCGAAGACGCGCCCGGCGACCGAGGCGCGCTCGGCCACGGCGCGCTCGTCCGACCCCAGGCGGTCCAGGCGGGCCGAAAGCAGCGCCGCGATGGTCGGCGGCACGGCGATCGACTCGAGATCCCGGGCGGCGGCCCAGCCATCGGCATCGACGACCAGCGCGCCGTCGTCGATGAGCATGCCGACGAACTCCTCGACGTAGAGAGGGTTGCCCTCGGCGGCCGCAGCGATCCGGGCGCGTACCGCGGGGGGTAGGGCACCTCCCGGAACGAGCGCGTCGATGAGCTCGAGTGCAGGCCCGCTTGGCAGTGGCTCCAGCAGGATCGTCGTGGCGTTGACCTTGCCGCCGCCCCACGTCGGGCGGTCGTCCAGGAACTCGGGGCGTGCCGGGCAGAGGAAGAGGATCGGGGATTCCCGCGCCAGGTCGGTCACCGCCTCGACGAGGTCGAGCAAGGTCGGCTCGGCCCAGTGGATGTCGTCGACGAGAACGACGAGCGGACGGTCGTCGGCGAGATGCTCGAGCGCACGGCGGAATGCCCAGATGAGCTCCTCCGGGGCCGCCGACGCCTCGAGGCCGACGAGGCCGGTGAGGCCGCGGGCGATCGCCGCTGCCTCGGGGAGTCCGGCGACGAACGATCCGATGCGCTCGCGCTCCGTCT
Organism: uncultured Chloroflexia bacterium; assembly: GCA_963816905.1. Taxonomy (GTDB): domain Bacteria; phylum Chloroflexota; class Limnocylindria; order Limnocylindrales; family CSP1-4; genus JAFMJV01. Next base: position 291,048 of record CAWFMQ010000004.1, read on the forward strand.
CGGCGGTGTCGCCGTCCCCGATGCCGGCTGCCTGCCGGACGATCTCGGCCACCGGGAGATAGGTGATGCCCTCCCCGTACGGGAGACATCGGCCGCGGACGACGAAAGCGCGGTCGCGGACGGCGCCGAGGAACTCGACAACGAGGCGGCTCTTGCCCACGCCGGCCGCGCCCAGGATCGTGAAGAGCTGGCACGACCCACCGGAGATGGCGCGCTCGAACGCCCGGTGAAGCGCATCGAGCTCGCGCTCGCGTCCGACCATCGGCGCGTCCAGGCGGCGTCGATGCCCCTCGGCGCCGGCGGCGACCTCGTGAAGCCGGTAGGCGACCACGGGTTCCGCCTTGCCCTTGAGGTCCAACGACTCTGCCGGGCCCACCTCGACTGCGTCCCGCACGAGGTCGTGGGTTGCCTTCCCGATGACAATCTCACCTGGCGCGGCGGCCGTCTGGAGCCTGGCCGCGACGTTGACGACGTCGCCGACGACGATCGCCTCGCCCGGCCCGCCGGTGCCGACGACGACGGAGCCGGTGTTGATGCCGGTCCTCGCCTCCAAGGTGACGCCGCGCTCACGTCGCAGGCCGGGGTTCAGCCGTTCGAGCGCCTCGCGCATCTCCACTGCCGCGCGAACGGCGCGGAGGGCATCCTCCTCGTGGACAACCGGAACCCCGAAGACCGCCATCACCGCGTCGCCGATGTACTTCTCGACAGTTCCGCCGTGGCGCTCGATTACCGCGCGCATGCTCGCGAAGTAGCGGCCCATGACGTCCCGCAGCGACTCCGGGTCCAGCCGCTCGCCGAGCGCCGTCGAGCCGGTCACGTCCGTGAAGAGGATGGTCACCGTCTTGCGTGTCTCGCGGGAATGGGAAGGCTGCGCGAGCGCCGCGCCGCAGTGCCCGCAGTGCCGGAAGCGCCCGGGGTTCTCTTCGCCGCAGGATGGGCAACGCAGCATTCTGCGGAGTGTAGGGGTGGACTCTGGGCGCTGGCGAACCCGGTGACGTTCGGCCCGACGGGCTGGGCGCCCAACCGCACCAGCCGTTGTTCACGCAACCGGTGCGTGCCCGATCCACCCCATGTCGCACGACGGTCCGTTCGGCCCTTGACCGTCGCTCGGATCCCCGGCCAGAGTCGCGATGACTTCCCCGGACAGGGACCGATCGCGCGGTGGCGGTCAATGCCAGCAGCCCTGCCGGTGGCGACATGACCGGTGAACGTTCACGTCTGCTCTGGAGGGGAAACGCGTCATGCATCGGCGTCTCTGGTCCGCCCTGATCAGCCTGGTCCTGCTCGGCCTGCTCGGCCTGCCCGCCCCGGGCAACACGCTCGCGGCGGCCTCCTCGAACGACACCCCGGCCGGCGGCAAGGTGGTGCCGGCTGACAAGGTCGGCACTGCCGAGCCGGTGTGCGGGCCGGCCACGCCCGATACGTGGCAGTGTCTGGCGCTGCGGCGGACGGACATCGCGGGGCGTCCAGCCTCGGACGTGTCGGCAACGAGCGCGCCGTTCGGCTTCGGCCCCGCGGATCTGGCGAGCGCATACGCCCTGCCCTCGAGCAGCGCCGGTACGGGCATGACCGTGGCGGTGGTCGACGCCTACGACCTGCCGAGCGCCGAGGCGGACCTCGCGGTCTACCGCGCCCAGTACGGGCTGCCGCCCTGCACCACGGCCAACGGCTGCTTCCGCAAGGTGGATCAGAACGGCGGCACGAGCTATCCGGCGGCTGACGCCGGTTGGGGCCAGGAGATCGCCCTCGACATCGAGATGGTCTCGGCGACCTGCCCCAACTGCCACATCCTCCTCGTGGAGGCCAGGTCGGCCTACACCTCGGATCTCGGCACCGGCGTGAACACCGCCGTGGCGCTCGGCGCGGTGGCCGTGTCGAACAGCTACGGCGGACCCGAGGACAGCGGCTCGGAGACGACGTACGACGCCTATTTCAATCACCCGGGGGTGGCCATCACCGCCTCGCACGGGCGACTGCGGCTACCACTGCGCGACCGGCTACGACGCGGTCAACTATCCGGCCGCCTCGCAGTACGTGGTCGCGGTGGGCGGCACGAGACTCGCGAGGGACGGCAGTGTCCGCGGCTGGACCGAGTCGGCATGGGGCGATGCCCCCAGCCAGACCGGAGCCGGCAGCGGCTGCTCGAGCTACGCAACCAAGCCCGCCTGGCAGCACGACTCGGGCTGCTCGCACCGCACCGAGGCCGATGTCTCGGCGGTCGCCGATCCGAACACCGGGGTGGCCGTCTATGACAGCACGTCGTCGGGCGGTTCCTCCGGCTGGCTGGTCTTCGGCGGGACCAGCGCGTCCGCGCCGATCATCGCCGCCGTGTATGCCCTGGCGGGTCACCCTGCCGCGGGGACGTATCCCGCAAGCTATCTGTACGCGAGCAGCGCGGGCCTCAACGACGTGACCAGCGGCACCAACAACGTCTGGGGCGACTGCACCATCGCCTACCTGTGCACCGGCGTAGCCGGCTATGACGGCCCGACTGGCCTGGGCACGCCCAGGGGCACCGGTGCCTTCGGCCCGACCACTCCCGGCGCCTTCGCCAAGAGCGGCCCAGCCAATGCCGCCACCGGCCAGGCGACGAGCCTCACGCTGAGCTGGGGGGCCAGTTCCGGCGCGTCCGCCTACGCCTATTGCTACGACACGAGCAACGACAACGCGTGCTCCGGTAGTTGGATCGACGCCGGGACGAGCACCACGGCGTCGTTGAGCGGCCTGAATCGCGGCACCGCCTACTACTGGCAGGTGCGCGCGACCAACGCGACCGCCACGACGTACGCCAACGGGGCGGCAACCGCCTGGTGGTCATTCACCACGGTGCCGGCGCAGCACGCCACCACGACCGTGCTGGCACAGGATCTGAGCCAGACGGACTACGGCACATCGGTGACATTCAGCGCCACGGTGACGCCGACCACGTCCGCCCCCGACGTCCCGGGCGGCACCGTCCAGTTGAAGCTCGATGGCGTCGCCCTTGGCGCACCGGCCGTCCTCAACGCGAGCGGCACGGCGACCTGGACGCTGACGAGCATCTCTCCCGGCACGCACGCCATGAGTGCGGACTTCCTGGGCGGCAGCTACTTCGATCCCAGCGGCAGCACGGTGATCCAGCACACCGTCCAGCCGGTCGGGACGACCGACTGGCCGCAATTCCACAACGGTCCGCTGCACACGGGTTTCACGGGTCAGGAGACGACCCTGTCCGCGGCGAATGTCTCCGGTCTGAAGGCTGCCTGGACGGGTGCCACGGGCGGTCCCGTCAACTCCTCGCCGGCGGTCGTCAACGGGGTGGTGTACGTCGGGTCCGCGGACGGCAAGCTGTATGCATTCGCGGAAGCCTGCGCCGGCAACGGCGCGACCTGCACACCGCTCTGGACGGGCACCACCGGCGCCGCCATCGATGCCTCGCCAGTGGTCGCCAACGGGGTGGTCTACGTCGGATCGCTCGACGGAACGCTGTATGCCTTCGCAGTCGGCTGTGCCACCGGCGGCGACTCGTGCACGCCAACCTGGACGGGCACCACCGGTGGCGGCATCGCCTCCTCGCCCGCGGTCGCCGACGGGGTGGTCTACGTCGGGTCCTACGACGGCAAGCTGTACGCGTTCAACGTGGGCTGCATGAGTGGCGGGGCATCGTGCACCCCCCTGTGGACGGGCATGACCGGCGGGGTGATCGACGCTGCGCCCGCCGTCGCGGACGGCGTGGTGTACGTCGGGTCCCATGACCAGCGGCTGTATGCCTTCGCGGTCGGCTGTGCCACCGGCGGCAACCCCTGTACGCCGCTTTGGACGGCCGCGGCCGGTTCCACGCAATTCGGCTCGGGCTCCTCCCCAGCGGTCGCGGACGGCGTGGTCTACATCGGGGCCTGGGACCATAGCCTGTATGCCTTCGCGGTCGGCTGCGCCGGTGGAGGCGGGACGTGCACCCCGCTTTGGACGGGCACCACCGGCGACCGGATCCAAACGGCGCCCGCCGTCGCCGACGGCGTCGTCTACACGGGCTCCGCCGACGGCCGGCTGTACGCCTTCGCGGCCGGCTGCGGCAGCGGCGGCTCATGCACGCCACTCTGGACGGGCACTACCGGCGGCCCGGTCTTCTCCTCGCCCGCGGTCGCGGACGGCGTCGTCTACGTCGGGTCCGACGACGGCAAGCTGTACGCCTTCGCGGCCGGATGCAACAGTGGCGGCGGCACCTGCTCCCCGCTCTGGACGGGCACCACCGGTGGGTCCATCGAGTCCTCGCCCGCCGTCGCCAACGGCGTGGTCTATGTCGGCTCCAACGATGGGAAGGTGTACGCGTTCGGGCTCGACGGCCCTCTCGACCACCTGGTCCTCACTCCCAACCCCGCGACCATCCCCGCCGGTGTCTCTCAGGCCTATACCGCCACCGGCTACGACGCCCACAACCACAACCTGGGCGACGTCACGTCGGCTACAACCTTCACGATCAGTCCCGACGGCAGCTGCACCGGTGCCTCCTGCAGCGCCACGACCATGGGCGACCACACCGTCACCGGCACCTCCGCCGGCAAGAGCGCCACGGCCACGCTGCACGTGACCGCGGGTCCCCTCGATCACCTGGTCCTCGCCCCCGCCACCGCCACCATCCCCGCCGGTGGTTCCCGGCCCTACACCGCCACCGGCTACGACGCCTACAACAACAGCCGCGGCGATGTCACCGCAGCGACCACCTTCACGATCAGCCCCGACGGCAGCTGCACCGGTGCCGCCTGCACTGCCAGCCTGCCCGGGCCGCACACGGTCACCGGCACCTCCGCCGGCAGGACCGGCACGGCCGCCCTGGGCGTGACCGACGGGGCCCCGCCGACCGGCTGCGGCAAGCCGGGCGTGAGCCTCAGCACCGCGGTCGCGGTGGGCGGCACGGTCAAGGTCCACGTGAGCTGGCCGGCGGGCAGCGATGCCGCCGGCCCGCCGGTGACCTACCAGCTGTCGCGCAGCACCAACGGTGGCGCCTGGGTCGCGCTGGCCCTCGCGCCGGCCACCGTCACGAGCACCGACGTGGCGCTCGCCCCCGGCACGTCCACCTACCGCTTCGAGGTGCGCTGCCTCGACAAGGCCGCCAACGCCACGCCCTGGTACGTCGGGACCTCCTTCACCCTCTCCCTGCTGCAGGAGACCTCGAGCGCCATCGCCTATGGCGGTGCCTGGACCCGCGCCGCGCTCTCGGGTGCCTCGGGTGGCTCCGTGCGCTACACCGGCACCGCGGCCCGCAGTGCCACCTTCACCTACACCGCCCGCTCCTTCGGCCTGGTGACCACCAGGGGAGCGTCACGGGGCATCGCCAGGGTCTACGTCGACGGGGTCCTCAAGGCCACCCTCGACCTCTACGCCACCAGCACCGGGGCGGCGCGCCTGGTCTGGCAGACCACCTTCACCACCTCGGCCAGCCACAAGATCAAGCTCGTCGTGACGGGCACCAAGAACGCGAAATCCAGCAGCGCGCGCATCGACCTCGACGCCTTCGTGGTGCTGCGGTGAGATCCTGAGGCTGGCGACCTGACAACCGGGCTGGTCGAACGCCGGGTGGCCGCCGGTTGCCGATCGCGTGGTGTACGTTCCGGGGCTCAGCCGGCCCGGCCCCGGACGCCGGCCGAAGCCTGCACCACGTTCATCATCTCGGCAGTGAACGCCGGCAGGTCGGCCGGCCACCGCGACGTGACGAGGTTGCCGTCGACGACGACCGGGGCGTCCTCCCACAGGCCGCCCGCTCCCTCGACCTCTTCCATGACGCCGTCGCGCCAGAACGACGTCAGGTGGCGGCCGCGGACAAGGTCTGCCGAGACGAGCAGCCAGGGTCCATGGCAGATCGCCGCGACGGGCTTGTTCCTGCTGAAGAACGACCGCGCAATCTCCTGCGCCTTCGGGATCCTGCGCACCGTGGCGGGAGCGCCGTCGGGGAATCCGCCCGGAATGATGAGGAGGTCGTAGGCATCGGGATCGACGTCGTCGATGAGCAGGTCCGGCGTGATGAAGTATCCGTGCTCGCCGCCGATGTCGTCCATGCTCGGAGCCGCGATGTCGACTCGGGCCCCGGCGTCGAGCAGCCTGAAGTAGGGGACGAAGAGTTCCATGTCCTCGAACTTGTCGGCAGTGAGCACCACCGCCCGGATGTCGAGCGTCCCGGATCCCAATTCGACATCCACCATTTTCATCTGCGTTCTCCCGTGTGGTGCGGTTGCCGGGCGGATGCTACCAATGCGCATCCATTCGGCCATGCGGTTCGGTCGGGCCGACGATCGGGTTCCGCCGGCGATTGCGATGGGATAGGCTCAGGGCTTCACAACGTCCGTGCGGGGCCTTCGTGATCTGCTCCAACTGCGGCACCGAGAACGAAACGGGAGCGAAGTTCTGCGTCCAGTGCGCTGCACGCCTGGCCTTGGCGTGCCCGGCATGCGGGACGCCGAACATCCCGGCCGCCAGGTTCTGCCGCGAATGCGGCACGCCGCTCACCGCGGGAGTGGTCGCTTCGGCGAGTGAGGGCGCCGCCACCGGGACCCAACTGCCACCTGCCGCCCCGGCGGCCGAGCGCCGGGTCGTCTCGGTCCTGTTCGCCGACCTCGTCGGTTTCACGGCACTCGCCGAAGGCCTCGACGCAGAGGAGACGCGCGACCTTCTCTCCCGCTATTTCGACCTCTGCCGGGACGTCATCGGCCGGTACGGCGGAACCGTCGAGAAGTTCATCGGCGATGCCGTGATGGCGGTCTGGGGAACTCCGACGGCGCACGAAGACGACGCCGAGCGCGCGGTGCGGGCGGCGCTGGAGTTGGTCGATGCGGTCCGAACGCTCGGATCCGGCGTCGCGGCCCGCGCGGGCGTCCTCACCGGGGAGGCGGCGGTCACCCTCGGTGCCACGAACCAGGGCATGGTCGCCGGCGACCTCGTCAACACGGCGAGCCGTCTCCAGTCCGTCGCACCGTCGGGCACCGTCCTCGTCGGCGAGGCGACCCACCGCGCAGCCGCCAGGGCCATCGCCTTTGAGGCGGCCGGCGATCAGGAACTCAGGGGCAAGACCGCCCCCGTGCCCGCCTGGCGAGCCGTCCGGGTCGTAGCGGAGGTCGGCGGGCGCAACCGCAGCGAGACACTGGAAGCCCCGTTCGTCGGCCGTACCGAGGAACTCCGGCAGCTCAAGGACCTCTTCCACGCCACGACCCGGGATCGCCGCGCCCGCCTCGTCTCGGTGGTGGGCCCTGCGGGCATCGGGAAGACGCGCCTGGCCTGGGAGTTCCTGAAGTACGTCGATGGGCTCATCGAGCGGGTCTGGTGGCACGAAGGACGCTCGCCCGCCTACGGCCAGGGCATCAGCTTCTGGGCCCTGGGCGAGATGGTCCGGGCGCGCTGCCAGCTGCTCGAGACGGACGACGAACCCACGACGAGGACGAAGGTGACGTCGGCCCTCGCCGCCCATGTGCCGGACGCCGACGAGCGCCGCTGGATCGAGCCTGCCCTGCTTGCCCTTCTCGGCATCGAGACCGTGACCGGCGGTTCGGAGCAGCTGTTCGCCGCCTGGCGGGCGTTCTTCGAGCGGCTCGCCGCCTCCGCCCCCGTCGTGCTCGTTTTCGAGGACTTCCATTTCGCCGACGCCGGCCTCATCGACTTCGTCGACCACCTGCTGGAGTGGAGCCGGAACGTCCCGATCTATGTCGTCACGTTGTCGCGCCCCGAGCTTCTCGACCGGCGAGCCGACTGGGGGGCAGGAAAACGAACCTTCACCTCCCTCTATCTCGAGCCGCTTGCCCCGGAGTCGATGCGGGAACTCCTCGCCGGCCTCGTGCCGGGCCTCCCCACGGCGGCGGTCAAGGCGATCGTCGGCCGTGCCGACGGGATTCCGCTCTACGCCGTGGAGACGGTCCGGATGCTCCTCGCCGAAGGCAGGCTCGCGCTCGAGGGCGATTGCTACGCGCCGGTCGGCGACCTCTCCAGCCTCGCCGTCCCCGAGACGCTCACCGCCCTCATCGCGTCCCGGCTCCTCTGGACGACCGTCGATGCCCCGGCCTTTGCCGCTCGCGCAGCGGGTCGCATGGCCGATGCCGGCGAGATGTGGCGAGCCGGTGCACCACGCTACGAGTTGAAAGCCCACGACTGGTTCTACGCTGCGGCCGGAACGGCGCTCCTGCGAGGCGATGCCCAAAGAGCGGCCAGGGACCTGGCCGCGCTGGACGCGATCCGCATGCGCGCCCCGCTCATCGAGGCGCGCCGAGCCCTGCTCCGGGCCGGCCTGGGGAGCTTCGAAGGCGAAACCGGCGAGTCGGCTCGACCGTTCGAGGCGGCGCTGCGCGAGTTCCGGGGGCTCGGCCTTCCGTTCGAGGAGGCGTCGGCCACGATCGTGATGGCGACCGTGCTCGATCCGCAATCGCCGGACGTCCGCGCCGCGGGCTGAACGGGCGCGCGAGATCCTGGTCAGGCTGCGAGCGCGGCGATTCCTCGACGCGCTGGAGGAGGCACTGGGACGCGCGCCCGGTCCACTTGGGGTCGGTGCGGACCGGAAATCGCCGGCGAAACCGGCGCTTTCGGTGGAAGCGGAGCCGTAGATCCCAATCCACCGGATTGCTGATGCCGGCCCGGCGCCCAGACTCGCGGCGAGCCGGTTACGGCGTGGCGCGCACGACGTCAAGGAGCGCGACGCGACCAATGCCCTGGAGGAGGGAGGCGCCCGCCGGGCGGAGGTGGAAGCGGTCAGGCGGCAACATCGCGCCGACGCTCTCTGGGGCGTACATGTGGCCGTCGGGTGTGGCGTCGGCAACTCGTGCGGCCATGTTCACCGTTCGACCGAAGATGTCGCCGTCGCGGACGATCAGGGGGCCGCTTGTGAGCCCTGCATGACCCGACGGGAGATCCGCCTCGGGGAGCGTTGTCAGCAGGTCCAGGGTGGCCTCGGCAGCCGCGGAGACATTGTCGAACCGGACGAGCACGCCGTCCCCGAGCAATTTGACCACCCGGCCACCGTGCAGGCGAACGGCGTCCGTGGTCAGCTCACCGAGGCGCATCGCGATTGAGGCTGCCACTTCGTCGCCGCGTTCCACGGTCAGGCGCGTAAATCCGGTGAGGTCGATGAATGCGACGGCAGGTGGCACGTCCAGCCGGGCGGCCACGAATCCGGCTTCCTCGAAGAATTCGTTCGGTCTCGGCGACGCTGTACTCGTCGATTGCCCGGCTGAGGTGGCGACCCGCCAGCCACTCCGCCAACTTCGACGATTGACGAGCGAACCGAGCCCAGGGCTTGAGAAGGCGCTCGAAGACGTCGTCCACCGGCAGCCCCTGGACATCGTCCCCGAACCTGCTGACCGCCTCGCGGTATGTCCCCAGTGCGCCGTCGGCCGCGCGACGCGCGCCATCGCCGAACATCCGGATTGCCCGCAACGCGAGGTCGGGTTGGCCCGTCTCGGCAACCGCGGCGCGCATCTCTGAGAGGAGCTGCTCGTCTTCGACGGTCAGCTGATACTCGGCATCCGGCTCGGCCAGGCCGAGCGCCGCGAACAGCTGTGAGAGCGGTGCCGCACCCGTGGCTTCGGACGCCCTGAACTCGGCGTACGAGCGGCCGGACAGGCGACCGGGCCTCGGGTGGAGCTGGTCGTAGTAACGGAGGCTGATCAGCCCGGCGCGGCTCGCCTCGAGGAGCGCATCGAGAGGGACCCCCGTGTCCTCGAAGGCGAGGAGCAGGCGCACCCTGTGGACATCTCCCGGGTCAAACCACCCGTCGGCATTGCGTTCGATTGCCCCGCGGTCGGCCAGCAATTCCACGCGATCGCGTCCCACGCCAAGCCGAAGGGCCAACTCCTCGCTCGAGACGCGCACCGAATCACCGGCGGGCATGGGGGTGACTCCGCGGTCGCGCCCGTCTCCGTCGCCCATGGGCGTTCAGGTCGAGGGGCCGGCGTAACGTTCGCCGTGTGTCAGGTTCGGACGAGCGCCGGGCCGCGGACGAGCGCCGGGCCGCGGACGAGCGTCCCGTGCGACTCGTCCGGCAGTCGCTGTCACCACGAAATCGGCGTGCGGTCGGGAGGTGCGCATGCGGCGAGAGTATTCCGTCGCGTACCAGTGTTTGTCCACTGTGTCGTCCTTCACCAGGATCCACGGAACCCTGACGTGATAAGGGCTGCGGAGACCGACGGGGATCTGCAGCGCCTGATCGGGGCACGCCGGTCGAAGGCGCTGTCGCCGCGCGCGCAGGGACCAAAGGCCGGCGTGAGCCGACGTCGTCAGACCAAGCTCGAGGGCCGGGCCCGGCTACCTGTCGCGCCGAGCCGCGACGGCGAACGCAAGGAAGTAGCCGTCGAGCACGGCAGTGGCCCCGTAGACGTTGTCCCCGAGGAGGAAGTCACAGACGACCTCGCGGGCGCGAGCAATCTCACGCAGGCGGGGACCGTTCCATCGCGGGTCCGCAAGCGTCAGGTCGAGCAACTCCAACGCGCGATCCAGCGCCGCGACGCAGCGCCTCTGTTCCCCGTCCTGCTTCGCCCGGATGGCGCGGCCGACGTCGGCGCCTGCGTTGCCAAGCTGCTCGGCGAGCGTGAGCGTCCCCCAGCGACCGCTCGCCAGGCCCGCGTGCATCGTCATCGGGTCACCAATCGGTCGATCGCCGCCGTGAGGGCGGCGCGCACGGCCGCGTCATCGACGGAGCGAGTGCGGTTCCCCTGCCTTGGGCGGATGTTGATGATGGAGTCGAATTCGATGAACCTGGGAGTCGTTGCAACCTATGGGGCGCTCCCGGCACCGCTCATCCACGCCTGCGGGGCGGTTTCCATCCCGGCCGGCCCCAGCCAGACCGCGACCTCCGGGGTTGCCGCGAACTGCCATTCGACGACGAAGCCGAGATCGGGCCTGGCGGGGCCTCCCTCGACCGCGGCCGGGTCCCAGGTGGAGCCATCGCCGCTGGTCCACAGGAGCCCTGGGCCGCCGGGCGCGGTCGCGAAGAACCGGTCGCCGATCCACGTGATCGTTGCCAAACCGCCCGACTGCTCGAACGGCTGCTGGGTCCACTCCCGGCCGTCGGGCGCGGTCAGGATCAGCGCCGGGCAACCGCCGGCCTCGATCATCGGGGTCTCGCCGCAGCTCTGCGACCCGACCGCGACGTAGCCGGCCCCCGAGGTCGCGGCCGCATTCAGCACCCCGGAGAGTGTCGGCATGTTCGCCGCGCGCGTCCACGAAGTCCCATCGGTCGAGGTCCAGGCTGCCGGCTGGCAGGCTGCCGGGCTGTTCTGGCAGACGGAGCCGACCGCGAGGAGCCCGGCCGGGCCCAGGGTCACGTCCCGCATGCCGCCGGTCATCGGGTCCTCCATCGTGTCGATGAACCCACCGACATCGAGGACCTTGGTGTGCGGGACCCGGGTCCACGTCCGGCCGTCGGTCGAGGTCCAGACGGCAGCCCGGGCCGTCGCCGTGGTGAGGCCCGGCCAGTCGGTCGCCTGGCTGCGGTCCTCGCCCACCGCGACGAATGCCCGGCCGTCCCAGGTCACCGCGTTGACGCGAGTCGAGCTCACGTTGCCGAGTGTGCTGCGCACCCACGACGTCCCGTCGGGCGAGAACCAGGTCACGGCCTGGAGGTCCGGCCGCGCCGCATACCCGATCGCCACGATCCCCGGCGTGCCCGCGGCGACGTCGAACATGCCGATCCGCGGTCCGCTCAGGGGGAAGGCGAAGCCGATGTCGGTGGCATCGGACGCCGGGGCGCGCTTCCAGGTTCGACCGTCCGTGCTCGTCCAGACGACGGCCTCGCAGCTTCCGGTTTCGCCCTCCTGGAGGCATCCGAGGCCGACTGCGACGAAGCCGGGGCCGCCGGCGGTGACGGCGCTGATGACATCGACTGGGCGATCCGCCGTGACGGGCACGGTGGCCTGGGTCCAGGTGTGACCGACCGGCTCCGCGGTCGGTGCCGGTGACCGAGCGGCCGGTGATGCACTCGGGCTCGGCGCGAGCATCGCGGTCGGGACCGGAGGGACGACGAGGGGATCCTCCTCTTGGTTGCGGAGGAGTTGCGCGCCCACCGCGAGCGAGCCCAGGAGGAGCAGGCCCAGGAGCGCGGCGAGGACGAGGAGCCGGATCGGGTTCCGGACAACGCCCGGGTTGAGCGCGGCGGCGAGGATCTCCGCCCCGCGGCGCTCCGGCAGGTGTACTGCGGGGAGGTGCCCCAGGGCCAGGGCGTCGCCCCGGATGGCGGAGGCCCTGCGCACGCAGGCCGCGCAGCCGGCGAGATGCTGCTCGAGGCGGCTGCGCTCGGACGGAGTCAGCGGGTAGTCGATCTCCATCGCGGCGAGTTCGAGGAAGGTGTCGTGCGGCTTCATGGGACGGCCTCCGCCGACTCGAGCCGGCTTCGGACCCGCATGCGGGTCCGGCAGAGCAGGGTGCGTGTGGCGGCCTCGGAACGGCCGATCGCAGCGGCGATCTCGGCGCCGCTGAAGCCCTCGCTGGCCAGGAGGAGCGCCGCGCGGGCGCCGGGGTCGAGGTCCGCGAGGACCCCGACAAGTGCCGCCCGGCCCTCGCGCTGGAGGAAGCTCGTCTCGGGGGCGTCCTCGATGCGGGCGGAGCCGGCGGCGGTGCCGAGCCGGACGATGCCGCGCAGCGCGGCGGAGATCCGCCGGCCGCGGCTGACCGCGAGGTTGGCGCCCACCCGGTAGAGCCAGGCCCGGACGTTGTCGGGCATCCGACCGGCCCGGGCCTCGCGGGTCAGGCGCAGGTACGCCTCCTGGAGCAGGTCCTCGGCCACCTCGGGATCGCGGGTCGTCCGGACGAGGAACGCCAAGACCTCCGCGTAATGGTCGGACCAGGCGGTCACGACCAGAGCGTCCGCCTGCGCGGTGCGGTGTGCGCCCGAGGCGTCGACGGCTTCGAGGGGAGAGGTCACCGGATCCACGCGAGATGGGACGCCAATCCCCCTCCCGGTGTTTCAGGGCAGAGGCGCGAGTCGTGGTTGGCATCCCGCCGCAGCCGGAGCGCCACCCGCAGGAGGTGTCGACGAACCTCACGAGCCGTAGACGACCTCGTCGACCGGTGCCGGGTCCGCCTCGCTGCCGCCAATACAGTCGCGGAACGGATCAACCGCAACGTGGCCTTGACCAGCCGCACCTGCGCGCCTCGTCGACCGGTGCGACCGGGGCTCCCAATGCGACCAACAGCGTCAGCGACGGAACGGGTCCTCGATTCGCACCCCGCCGATCGTCCGGGCGTGCTGGAGATCCTCGCTGATGATCCGCTCGGCTCCGCTCCTGATGGCGGCGACGATGATGAGGGCGTCCCAGAACGACAACGAGTGGCGCTCTTCGAGGTCGGCCGCTTCCAGGATGTCGCCGGTCGTGATGGCGTGGACGGGCCAGCGGCCGTAGCGTGCGACGAGCGCGCGCGCCTCCGACCGGGGGATGACGACCCGGAGCTTGCGGGTGAGGTTCACGTACAGCTCCTGCAGAACCTGGGTACTGAGCAGCCCCTCCCGGGTGCGCCATAGGTCCGACAGGATCTCCCGGGCGATCGTCGACTTCTCAGGTTCGCGCTGGTCGTACGCATAGAGGACGATGTTCGTGTCGACGAACGTCCTCATCGGTCGTACACCGTGTCGCGGGCAGGGTAGGGGCCGCCACCGAGGTCGTAGCCGTGTTCGAGCTCGGCCAGCGCTTCGTGCATGGCCCGGTCGTAGTCGTCGTCCTGCCGGGCGAGGATGTCGATCTGCTCGGCCAACAGCCGGCTGATGGAGCTTCCGCGTCTCGCCGCTGCGACCCGTGCCTTCTGGACGGTGGCCTCGTCGAGCTGGACCGTGATGTTCCGCTTCATCTCACCACCATGTCACCACGTGAGTCACGTGCAGCACGTAATGTACGTGGCTGGTGGGCGACGGTCAACCTGCATTCCGCGAGGGGCCACGTTGCCGCCCGCACCCAAAGCCTTCGTCGATCTCACTCAGGCGTGGATCGCGTCGAGGGTGATCCGACGGGGGTGGATCCGGCAGATGACCCGCGTCTCGCGCTCCTGCTGCTCGGCCGGGTAGATGTAGCCGTAGTAGCGCGGATGGCGGGTGTACTTCCGCGTGAGCATGTCGAGATGCTCGAGCGCGCCGTCGGTGACGAGCTCGGCATCGCCCCGGATCTGGATGAACCGGCCGGTGTTGTCGGGATCGACGACGAGCAGGCTGACCCTCGGGTTGGCGAGCAGGTTGCGACCCTTCTGCCGCTCGAGCGTCGTGTTGACCCGGGCGCACTCGTCGTCGGCGTCGACCCACACCAGGCTCGATTGGGGCTGGCCATCGGTGCCGATCGTCGTCAGGACGCCGCAGATCGGCCGGGTCAGCAGGTCGAGGTGCGAGGTCGGGATCGGCGACCGTGTCCGGCGCGACGAGGGTCGTCATGTCCTGCCTCCGCGTTCACTGGCGTCGAGCGCCACGACATGGGTCGGGCGGATCCGGCACAGGATCGGGGTCTCGGTCTCGGCGAAGCGGGCCGGGATGGCGTCGCCGAAGTAGCGGATCGGCCGGCCGGCGTACTTCGAGGCGAGTGCGTCCAGGTGCTCTGCCGCGCCGTCCTCGGTCATCTCGACGACCGTGCCGCGGACCTCGAGGTAGCGCAGCGGCTCGCCGCGGGTCATAGCAGAGGAGGGTGACCCGCGGATTGCGGCGCATGTTCCGCTCCTTGGCGAAGCCACGCATCGTGTTGACTCGCACGTACTCGCCGTCGAAGTCGCACCACACGACCGAGGTCTGCGGATAGCCGTCGGCCATGATCGTCGTCAGGGCGGCGACCGGCGGGCACTCGACAAGGTCGCGGTGCGAGGAGGGGATCTCGTCGCTCGCGTGATCGCTGCGGAGGCCAATGGTGTGCACCGGTCCTGCCCTCTCCGAACTCTCGTGAAGCCGTCGTTGGTCTGCGTCTCGCCCCGGCCTAAACCCGAGGGCGCTCCAGCCCCAGGCGGCCCGAGTCGCTGCCCGCTGGATGATCCCTGGTGCTGGTCGGGCAATGACACACGCAATCCGATCCCGGGGACAAGGGTCGATGGTCACGATTCGGCGGCCGCGTTGGACGCACCGCTGGCCTCGGAAGTGGGAGCGCGCATCTGCTGCGCCGTCGAACGGGTCGTCGTATGCAGGGCCGGTCGCGAGCAGACCCATGCTGCCGCGCCACTCGGGGCCCTGCCACTGGACCCCGGCGAAATGGGCGTCGATTTCCGCCGGCCGTCATTCGACGCACAGGTAGGAGCCAGTTCGAGCCGGTCGAGAAGGTCGGACGCCTGGAACTCCCGGCGCAGGACAGGAGGTGACACGAGCATGCGAGTGATGGTCCTCATCAGGGCCGACGTCACCGGTGCGGGCGCTGGCCCGAACAGGAGGCTCGCCGCCGAGATGGGCCAGTTCAACGAGGCGCTGGTGAAGGCCGGCGTGCTCCTTGCGGCGGAGGGGCTCGATCCCGGCTCGGAATGCGTCCGGGTCCAATTCGCCGGAGGAGCACGCACGATCGTCAATGGGCCGCCCACCGAGCGGCGCGGGCCGATCGCCGGCATGTGGCTCTGGCAGGTGAGGTCGCTGGACGAGGCGATCGAGTGGGTGAAACGGTTCCCGAGCCCGCGCGAGGCGGAGGTGGAGATCGACATCCACCACGTTCTCGAGCCCGAAGAGCCCGGTGATGAGATCGCCGCTGTGGTGCCGGTACACGAAGGGCGCATGCACCAGCAGCGGCCAACCGGGTAGCCTCGAAGCGCCCTCGATGCAGGAGAGGCGACCCGACAGATCCGAAGGAGATGGAACGATGCAATTCTTCATGTATACCCTCGGCGACGAGAGTGTCCCGGTGCCGCCTCCCACCCCGGAGCTGCTGACCGAGATGGGGAAGTTCATGGAAGAGACAACGAAGTCCGGCGCATTGCTCGCGACCGGCGGGTTCGGCCCCAGCGCGCTGGGCGCGAAGGTCAGCCTCTCCGACGGGGCATTCCGCGTGACCGACGGGCCGTTCTCCGAGGCGAAGGAGCTGATCGGCGGCTGGGCGCTGGTCCAGGCGGCGTCCAGGGACGAAGCCATCGCGCTGGCCAAGCGCTTCCTGACGATCGTCGGCGGCGGTGAATCCCGCATCCGGCAGGTCTTCGGTCCGGAGGACGGCGCTCCGCGGTGACCGCCTCCGACTCCGCTCGTGCCATCGAAGCAGTGTGGCGGATCGAGTCGGGCCGGCTCATCGCTGGGCTGGTCCGCACCCTCCGCGACGTCAGTCTCGCCGAGGATGTCGCCCAGGATGCGCTGGTGGCAGCGCTCGAGCAATGGCCGGAGTCAGGCGTGCCGGACAACCCGGGCGCCTGGCTCATGGCCGTCGCGCGGCGCAGGGCGGTCGACCTGCTGCGCCGGCGAACGCTCCTCGCGCGCAAGAATGAGGAACTGGCGCGTGAGATCGAAGTCCGGCAGACCCTGATGCTCGCGGAGCGCGACGCGGCGCTCGACGACGATATCGGTGACGATCTCCTCCGACTGGTGCTCGTGGCCTGCCATCCCGTGCTGTCCACCGACGCTCGCGTGGCTCTCACGCTCCGGATGCTCGGCGGGCTCACGACCGACGAGATCGCGCGGGCGTTTCTCGTCCCGGCGACGACCATCGCCCAGCGGATCGTCCGGGCAAAACGGACGCTGTCGGAAGCACGCGTCCCGTTCGAGGTTCCACGGGCGGAAGATCTTCCGGGGCGCCTTTCATCTGTCCTCGAGGTCGTCTACCTCATCTTCAACGAAGGCTATTCGGCCACGGCCGGCGACGATTGGGTGCGACCCGGGCTCTGCGAAGAGGCGCTCCGTCTCGGGCGGATCGTGGCCGAGCTGGTGCCGAAGGAGCCGGAGGTCCACGGCCTCGTCGCGCTCATGGAGATCCAGGCGTCGCGCCTGGGGGCGCGCGTCGGCCCGGACGGAGAGCCCATCCTGCTGCTCGACCAGGACCGCGCTCGTTGGGACCAGTTGCTGATCCGTCGGGGCCTGTCGGCTCTCGAACGCGCCGAGAAGCTGGGTGGCACGTTGGGTCCGTACGGGCTCCAGGCAGCGATTGCCGCCTGTCACGCGCGAGCACGTACGGCGAGCGAGACGGACTGGGCCGGGATCGCCGCGCTCTACGACGCGCTCGCGCAACTCGACCCGTCGCCGGTCGTGGAGCTCAATCGGGCCGTCGCGGTGGGGATGGCGTTCGGGCCCGCCGCCGGACTGGAACTCATCGACGCGCTGACGTTCGAGCCTTCGCTCAGGGCCTACCACCTGCTCCCCAGCGTGCGTGGGGACCTCCTCGCCAAGCTCGGACGCTGGGAGGAGGCCAGCGTCGACTTTGAACGAGCGGCCGCCCTCACGCGCAACGCCCGAGAGCGAGCGCTCCTGCTGGAGCGAGCAGCCGCGGCGGCGCGCGAATCAGGCCCGGTTACCCGGGGGTGCCGGTGATCGGGTTCACGGCGGCCGAGTCTCGGCCGGGCGGTTCGTGCGCACGCGCGTGCTCGATGGCCGCAGCGAACCCCGGCAGTGAGCGCTCGATCATCTCGTCGCTCGCCGTCAGCGAGATGCGGAAGTAGCCGGGGATCTCGCACACCGAGCCGGGCAGCACCAGGATGTCGTGCTCGCCGAGGAGGTCGGCGAACGCCACGTCGTCGGCCCATGGCGATTTCGGCAGCAGGTAGAACGTGCCCTCGGGCGAGTGGACCTGGTAGCCCATCGCGCGCAGCGCCGCCACCATGCGGTCGCGCTTGCGCTGCAGGTGCGCGATGTCGATCGAGAGCCGGTCCAGGTCCTCGAGCGCGTGCTGCAGGAGCGCGTTCGGCCACATGTGCGCGCCGGCGAGTTGCACGAGCATGATGTTCTGCCGTACCTGCTCGCGGTCCGGCATCGTCGGCGGCAGGGCCAGGAAGCCGAGTCGCTGCCCCGGCGCGAGGAGCACCTTGCCGTAGCTGTAGGCGAGCAGCGTGTTCGGGTAGTAGGCGGTCGGACTGTGGAACGGCCGTCCGTCGAAGACGATGCGGCTGTAGGGTTCGTCGGAGAGGATGTAGATCGTCCGCCCGTTGCGCCGCGACGCGTCCTCGAGCAGGCGAGCGAGCCCGGCGAGCGTCTCCGGCGAGTAGATGCGACCGGTCGGGTTGTTCGGCGTGTTCACGATCACGATGCGGGTGCGCGGCGTGATCGCCGCGGCGATCGCGTCGAGATCGAGGTCGAACGTCTCCGGCACCACGTTCACCTTGACCGGCACCAGCCCCGCCTCCACGCAGAGCACCTCGTAGAAGAACCACGGCGGGAGACTGAAGATCACCTCGTCGCCGGGGTCGCCGACCGCCTTGAGGCCGATGGCGAGGGCGCCGAACCCGGCGTTGGTCATCGCGATGTCCGCCGGCTCGAAGGGTATGCCGCGCCACTCGCGCAGCGAGGCGGCGACGATCTCCTGCGAGCGCGGCTCGCTCAGCTTGTAGGCGTACCAGCGTTCGTCCTGCGGCACCGCCCAGCGCTGCAGCGCCTTCGACCAGACCCGGCAGCGCCATCTCGTGCGGGTTGCCGATGGCGAAGTCGTTCACGCCCGGCATGCCGGCCTTGCGCGCATACGCCGATTGCGTGAAGAACCGCAGGAAGGGTTGGACGGCCTGGGCGAGCGCCTGCACCCGCGAGGTCGGCTGGCTGATCATCGACGCGGTATCTCCATGCTGGAGCTCCATCGCTCGTCCGCGGACTCGGCCGGCCCGGCGCCGGTCCGCCCGCGCGTCCGTTCGCCGAGGGCTCGTCATTCTACTCATCGCCGATGAACGTTTCCCTCGGCCGAGGCGTCGGATGGGGTGAGCGGGCATCCGCGATCCGGTGATTGTCCCGGGAGAGGCTGTGCAGACTGTGATGGCGATCGATCGGCGGGACGAGCTTGCCCACCGGATCGAGCTGGGCCTGGACCGGGGGTACCGGCTGGCCCGGGCAATTCTCTATGACGAGCAGGAGGCACAGGAGGCAGTCCAGGAGGCCTGCCTCGCGGCCTGGCGGCGAGGCGACTCGCTCCGGGACTCGGACCGCTTCCAGGTCTGGTTCGAGCGGATCGTGGTCAACGAATGCCGGGACCGACTACGTGGGCGCCGGCGCCAGCGGGTCCGCGCGATCTCATTGGAGGCGGCGTGGCGGGGTGCCGGTGCGGGAACGGTGCCCGACCCGGCCGACAGTGGCGCCGATCGTAACCTCGATGCGGCGTTCGACAGGCTGGACCCGGACCACCGCATCGTGATCCTCCTGCGCTACTGGCAGGACCTGACCGTCGACGACATCGCGGAGCGCGTGGGGGTGCCGGCAGGCACGGTCAAGTCGCGGCTCCACTACGCGTTGCGCGCAATGCGTGCAAGCCTGGAGGCCTCCGATGGACGAGATTGAGCTTGAGCAGCGACTGCGGCGGCGCCTGCACGACCGATTCGACAAGGCGGAGCTCCCGGACGCGCTCCGCCAGATCGTGACTAACTCGCTGACTCCTCAGGCGCGGCGCACTCGCTGGCCCAGCTTCGCGGGATTCCTCTCGGTAGGCCGGTTCGCGGCGGCGGCGGCCGTGATCGTGGTGGTCGCGTTGGGAGCCTTCGTCGTGTTCTCGTCGGGTCCGGTGGGCCCCGGTGGACCGACCCCGTCCACCAGTGCCATCAGCACCGCGGCGGCGTCCGCGACGCCTGCTCCGACCTCGAAGGAAAGCCCGTCGGCATCGGCGGTGTCCTTGCCACCGACTCCCGCGCCTTCCTCTGCGGCGGCGGCCGGCAGCGTCCCGCCCGTCTCTACCACGGCGTGGACCGGCCTCGACGTGAATGCCCTCGCAGGCGCTCCGTCCGGAATGCAGGCCATCGTGCCGTGGACCGGCGGCTATATCGGATTCTCGGCGTCGATCTCGACCGGTACGACCACCGCCTGGGTGTCGTCCGACGGGCGAGCCTGGACCCAGCTGCCGGCCGGAACGTTCGGCCTGAACGGTGCCTCGGCTTCGGCGCCCTCGTCTCCGGTGCCGGCGCCTGCCTCTCCGTCGGGCGACGCCATCTTCCTGGATGGCGCGTCATGTCGCGATCGAGTGCTCATCCACACGAGCGTCGGTTCGGGCCAGTCGCTGCTCTGGTCGTCGAGCGACAGCATCACCTGGACGCCGGGGGCGCTCCCCGGCCAGGGGTTCGGCAAGCAGCCGGGGCTGGCGGGCAGCGCCGGCGGTGCGATCATCGCCGCCGACAAGGGTCTCGCCGTCCAGTACACCACCGATTGCACGACCTGGCAGCACGCTGCGCTGCCGGGCCCGGCCCAGGGTACGGTCACCGGCGTGGCTGCCTTCGACGGCGGGTTCGTGGCGGTGGGCTTCTCGGGGCAGAGCGGGTCCGCCAACACCCAACCGCTCGCCTGGTGGTCCGCCGACGGCGCCCACTGGTCGGCCGCCACCGTCCCGGCTCATCGGGGCGAAGGCTTCCAGTCGGTCCGGCCCGGGAGCGCGGGCCTCGTCGCGGAGAGCTCGCAGCCGGGATCTGTGCCCGGCCTCCAGTCCCTGTGGACGTCGCCGGACGGGCACGCCTGGGCGCCGAGCGCGACCGACCCGCTGGGCACGATCGCCTCGGGCGAGGGGGTCGGCTCGGCGGCCGGCTCATTCGTCGGCGACGGGCAGCGTCTCCTGGCCTACGGATCGCAGGGGGGCGGGAATGGACCGATCGAGTACTGGATCTCCAGCGACGGCACCGCGTGGACCAGGCTCGACCTGGCGGGGAGCGGCGTCGCGGGCCTCGCCGCCGACACCTCCGCGCAGCCGTTCCTGATGCGGGACGGGGTCCTCTTCAGTGGGACGTCGGGCACCTGGTTCGGCAACGTGGTCGGCCACTGACCCATCGGCGGGCAAATGGGCTGGCGGCAGTGACACCCTCCCTCGTGGGATGGTTCTTGACACTGCCGCCAGCAATGGCCGCGCGCTGATTCGCCCTTGGTCAGGGCGTGATCCTGAGCGAGTCGAAGATCGCCTGAAGCTCGGCCCGGTCGGTGGCGCTGGTCACCGGGTAGAAGACCCGGTCGATCACGAGCGTGCGCCCGCCGACATCGAGGATGTCGAGCAGGTCGTGCTGGGTGGGGCCCTGGTCGTATCGATCGCCCCCGGCGGAGTCGGTCCAGCGCTTGTACGTGCCGCCGTCACAGTTGTAGTCGGTCGGCATGACGAGGTCGATCTCCTTCCCAGGAAAGCCGTCGATCGTGACGGCGACCGGGGTCACCGTCGAGCCCCGCATCTGGTTGACGAGCGCGGCCACGAGTGCGTCGACCGACGGGCCGACCGTGGTCGCGGTCGTCTGCCAGTGGCAAGGGTCGGCGTAGACCTTGGCGATGTCCGCGAAGGGGGCGATGAACATCCCGTCAGGCGGGTTCCCCTCCTTCTTGTTGGCTCCCCAGCTCTGGTACGAGCTCCAGCCGGCTGGCACGGTGTACGTCATGAAGTCGGATCGGTATGTGCCGGGCTTCAGCAGCCCGGAGACCGGCAGGGTCGGGGCCGGCGTGGGGCTGGGGGTTAGGACAGGTGTTGCGGTCGGCACCGGTATAGAGGGCGACCCTCCAACGCCCCGGCGCCTTCGGTCTTCGGCATCAGGTTGATGCCGACCAGGGCAAGGATGACCACGGCGGCCGCCGCCATGGCGATCCGGATCGGAGTGTTCATCTGTGGCAACCTCCGCGCCGGCCACCAGGCACGGCGCTGTCGGGTCGCGGGGACTTGGTCGAGCACGGCGTCCAGGACGCGGTCCGGGAGCGCGGTCACGCCCTCCTCCAGCCACGACCGAACGATGCGCGTGACGTCACGATCGGTGCTCACTGTGCAACCTCCCGCAACGCCGGGCGCGCGTCGGCCTCGAGGGCCGCGCGCAACCCGCGCATCGCGTGGAATAGACGAGATCGGACCGTCCCGATCGGGACGCCGAGGATCTCGGCGACCTGGTCGAGCGGCAGGTCGACGTAGTGGTGGAGGACCACCACCGTGCGATGTTCGATGGAAAGGCGCCGGAACCCGCGCTCGAGCTGGTCGCGATCGACGACCGCGCTCAGGCCCTCTGGCCCCGCCGGTTCGATCAACCGGCAGGAGACGGAGGTTCGGCCCACGTTGCCGCGTCCGGCGACCCTCGGCGTGGCAGGCGCGCACGAGGAGCCGGTACGACCAGGCCTCGAAGCGGGCCGGGTCGCGGAGTTGCGGAAGGTCCTTCCAGATGGTCAGCAACGCCTGCTGCGTCGCATCCTCGGCGAGATCGATGTCGCGCAGGATCCTGTGCGCCACCGCGTGGAGCCGGCCACCGACGGCGACGGCGAGGCTCGCGAAGGCCTCTTCGTCACCGTGCTGGGCGCGGACCACGAGATCGGTGTCCATGTCCACCCGCCATGGCGCCACCTGGAGGGGACGCTCGCAGAGTATGGGTCGCGCCCGGCGCCCGGCGACTCAATAATCGTCGACGCTGCGCAGCCCGACAGCACAGACCATTGTCTGTCGGCAGTGCGGACCTGAGGCGCCGGACGCTGCCGCGCAACGTTCCGCGAGCGGAACGGGTGTTGATGACGAAGGTCCGCTGGCACCACGCGGTACGCCATCGCGGTGCCCGGACCCTCGGCCATCACGCTCACAATGGCAGTGGCAGATGCGACTCTCGGTGCCGCATCGACAGGCTTGGCGAGGATGGCCGGCGAAGATCCGATGGCCCCGCGAAACACTGCACCGAACGAACGGGCGGCATCCGACCACCCCCGCCTTCCGGCTGGCCCTGAGATCCGAGCCCCCCTGGTCGGGACGAAGCTCCTGGCCCCGCTCTCGG
Source organism: uncultured Chloroflexia bacterium (assembly GCA_963816905.1). Lineage (GTDB taxonomy): Bacteria > Chloroflexota > Limnocylindria > Limnocylindrales > CSP1-4 > JAFMJV01. The sequence continues at coordinate 313,806 of CAWFMQ010000004.1, forward strand.
TCCCCGGCTACCGCGAGCGTCCGCGGCTGAGTGCGCTGCTCGATCGAGGGCTCGAGGACCGATCCCGCCTGACGCTGCTATCCGCACCGCCGGGCTACGGCAAGACGGTCGCCGTCGCCGGCTGGCTCGAGTCACGGGCGCTCGCCCATGCCTGGCTCTCGCTCGACGTCGCCGACAACGATCTCGCCCGCTTCGTCCGCTACCTCGCCGCGGCGCTGCGGGCGGTCCGGCCAGGGATCGGCGACGCGACCGACGGCCTCTTCGGCCCCGGTGCCAGCCCCGAGCATCGATCTGATCGGGGCCACGCTCCTCGACGAGATCGCCGCGAGCGACGACTCGTTCGTGCTCGTCCTCGACGACTACCACGTCATCGGCGCCGACCCGATCCACCGCCTGGTCCGGTTCCTGATCGAGCACGGGCCGCCCTTCGCCCACCTGGTCCTCCTGACCCGGGAGGACCCGCCGCTGCCGCTCGCCCGCCTGCGGGCCCACGGCCGGCTCGTCGAGCTGCGGGCCGACGACCTGCGCTACACGGACGCGGAGGCGTCGGGCTATCTCGCCGAGGCGCTGCCTGCCGAGCTCGATCCCGAGCAGCTCGCCCGGCTCCTCGATCGCACCGAGGGCTGGATCGCGGGACTCCAGCTGGCGGCCATCTCGCTGCGCGACCGGGCCGATGCCGGCGCGCTGATCAAGGCGTTCGGCGGGAGCCAGCGCTTCGTGTTCGACTACCTCGCCGACGAGGTCCTCGGCCGGGTCGACGAGGATCTGCGCTCGTTCCTGGTCAGGACCGCGATCCCGGAGCGGTTCACCGTCGAGCTGTGCCGCGAGCTGACCGGTCGCGAGGATGCCGACGCGCTGCTCGACCGGGCGGAGCGAGCCAACCTGTTCCTCGTCCCGCTCGATGCCGAAGGGCGCTGGTACCGCTACCACCGTCTCTTCGCCGACTACCTCCGGTCCCAGCTCGGCGAGGATGAGCGACGGCAGCTTCACGAGCGCGCCGCAGACTGGTTCGAGCATGCCGGTCTCGAGTCCGAGGCGATCGACAACGCCCTGGCCGCCGGCTCGGCTGACCGCGCGATCCGCCTCGTCGAGCGCGCGGCGCGGCCGGCGTTCGAGGCGGGCGAGCTGGCGACCCTTCTCGGCTGGCTCGAGGCACTCCCGCGCTGACCGGGTCTCGATGAGCCCGGAGCTCGTCTCCCTGCACGCATGGACGCTCTTCGAGACGGGCCAGGTGGCGCGCCGCTCTGTCGCTCGCCGAGCGTCATCTCGCCTCGTCCGGCGCGCGCGGGCCGGCCGAGGGACGGCTGCTCGTCCTCCGGGCGCTCATGGCGACGGTCACCGGGCCGGACGCCGAGAGCCTGGCGATCGAGGGACTCGAGCTGGTGGGCGACGATCCGTTGTTCCGCTCGTTCGGGCTCCTGGCCGCGGGACTGGCGACGCTCGCTCGCGGGGAATACGTGCCGGCCGTGGAGACGCTGCGGGCGGGGTTCGAGGCGGCGCTTCGGGCCGGGAACCCGATGGCCGTCCTGCCCGCGGTCAACCCACTCGGCCATGGCCTTGCCGCGGCCGGCCTCCGCGGCGAGGCCGAGACGATCTGCCGCACGGTCCTCGCGCAGCAGGCCGATGGGCAGGGCAGACCGCGACCGATCGCCTGGCCGGCCCGCGTCGTGCTCGGCATCGTGCGCTACGAGGCCAACGACCTCGTCGAAGCTCGTCGCGAGCTCGAGGCGGGATTCGAGGCAGCGCGTCGGATGGGGGTCGGCCGTCCCGTGCTCGGCTGGGCGATCCCGTACCTCGCGCTCGTTCGGCTCGCCTGCGGCGACCCCGACGCTGCGTTCGAGGCGCTTCGCACCAGTCAGCGCGACCTTCGGACGACCGGCATGGCTCTTCCCGGGCTCGCCGGCGAGATCGAGGCCCGGATCCTCCTGCGGCAGGGCGATCTCGCCGGCGCAGGTCGCTGGGCGGACCGGGCGACGCCGGAGGCACCGCCCGGCTCACCGCTCCTGGAGCTCCTGCGCCGCTCGATGGACGTGACGATCGCGAGGGTGCGCCTGGCACAGGGCAGACCCGAGGAGGCTCGCGAGCTGCTGGCTCGGACGAGAGTGGCCCAGGAAGCGTCCGGCGCCGTCGCCGAGCTGATCTCGATCGGCGTCCTGGAGGCGGCCGGCGCCGACGCGACCGGACGCCGCGCGGAGGCACTGCGAGCACTCGGGCAGGCGGTCGAGCTCGCCGCTCCGGGCGGCTACGTCCGGCGCTTCGTCGATGACGGGCGGAGCATCGCCCACCTCCTGCCCCTCGTTCGCACGGCCGCGCCGGGGTTCGTCGACGTGCTGATCGCCGCCTTCGCAGCCGAGCCGACCGAAGCCGGCGCACCGCAGCCGCACGCACGGGCGGCATCGCTGTGGCGTGACGACGACGGGCAGCTGCTCGAGACGCTCACCGCCCGTGAGCTCGATGTCCTGCGGCTGATGGCGCAGGGCGCGAGCAACGCGGAGATCGCGGCCGGCCTGACGGTCTCGCTCGGTACGGCGAAGTGGCATGTCGGCCACGTCCTCGCCAAGCTCGGCGCGACGAGCCGCACCCAGGCCCTCGTGCGCGCCCAGCAGGTCGGCCTCGTCTAGGTCTGCGCCTCGTCCGGTCTGCGGCCGGATCCCGTGCTCGGACCCCTCCTTTCGGGAGGGGAATCGCGCGATCAGAAGACCGGCCTTTCGCGAGGCGCGATCGCGACTCACGAGCCCGAACATCAGGGCCATGGACCGCTACGAGATCCGAGTCGCCGGCCACCTCGACCAGCGACGCGCCCGTTCCCTGGGCTGCGAGGAGCTCCGGCTGCTGCCGGGCGGCGACTCGCTGCTCGCGTTCGCGGCCGTCGATCAGGCCGCCGCTCTACGGCCTGCTGACGCGGCTGCGCGACGCGGGTCTCGAGCTCGTCGCCGCCGAACGCGTCCTCGCGTCGGCGGGGTCGGTGAGGCGCGCCGCAGGGACGACCGAACCATCGAAGGAGGATTCCCGTGTCGCAGATCGATGATTCCGATGACCACGAATGAGACCAGGCCACGTCCGTACGTGCCCTCCCGGTTCTTCATGAGCCACGTGGTGAACCCGATCACGCTCTGGCTCGGCGGCCCGACGCTCACGGTGCGCGGTCGGCGCACCGGCCGCCCGATCAGGACGCCTGTCCCCACGCTCGAGGTCGAGGGCGCTCGCTACCTCGTCTCGGGCGGCGGCGAGACGCACTGGGTGCGCAACCTGCGGGCGGCCGGCCAGGGCGAGCTGCGGAGGGGCCGGACGCACGAGCCCTTCCGGGCGGTCGAGGTCGGTGGCGACGAGCACGACCGGGTGGTGACCGCCTATCGCGAGCACATGGGCTGGCGAGCGCGCGAGTTCTTCACCGCCCTTCCGGACCCGGCCGACCACCCGGTGTTCCGGGTCGAGCCGCCGAGGTCGGAGCAATCGAGAACGAGTGATCCCGACCAGAAACGGAGCGGACTGCGAGCTGGGGCGACGACGCCCCGAGGCACGAGGAGTAGAGACATGTCTGACCAGACGATCAAGCTCATCGCAGCCGGCGTGCTGCTCTTGCACGGGCTCGGCCACGGCGGGGCCCTCGGGGCCCTGGCCTGGATCCGGCTCCGCCCCGGCACGAACACGCGGTGACTGGCTCGCCGCCCGGTCCTGGCTCGTCCCGTCGCTTCCGGGGGACACGGCCACGACGCTCGCCAGCACGTTCTGGATCGTGTCGCTGGTGGGGTTCGTCATCGCCGCGATGTCGTTCTGGGGCATCGTCGTCCCGGGCGGCATCTGGCGGCCCCTGGCCGTCGCCGCAGCGCTCGTCTCGGCCACTGGCATCGTGCTCTTCTTCGGCACGTGGCCGATGTTCAACACGCTCGCCGCCCTCGGCGTGAACGTCGCGGTGCTCGTGGCGATCGTCTGGCTCCGCTGGCCGTCGGAAGCCATGTTGGGCAGGTGAGGGGCCAGTTCCGAGCTCGGGCAGTCGAAATGGCGTGAAGGAGGCCACCTGATGAAGCAGTTCCGTCGCATCCGCCCTGCCCATCAAGCGGGACATCGGCCTCGCCTACGTGTCCTCGCTGTGCCGTCTCCCTTGCGATTGCCGTCGTCTCGGTCGCCGGGCTCCTGTTGGGCTCTGACGGTCTGAATTCGGTCGGATCGCCGCTCGTCCAGGTCTCCCAGGGGAGGCGACGCCGCCAATCTCATCCTCGGGCTGCCGGCCCTGCTCGGCTCGATGTGGCTCGCGAGGCGCGGATCGCTGATCGGCCTGCTCCTCTGGCCGGGCGCACTGTTCTATGTGCTCTACGCATACGCGCTGTACCTGGTCGCCGCGCCATTCAACGGGCTGTTCTTCGGGTACATCGCCCTGGTGACGCTGAGCGCATGGACCCTCATCGGTATCGTGGCGAGCATTGACGGTGAGGAGGTCCGGCGGCGCCTTGCCGCAGCGCCGGCGCGCAGCGTCGGCGGCTCCCTGGTCCTCATCGCCCTCATGGCCTATGCCGGACTGACGGCAACCGCCGTCAGCGCCCTCGGCAGTTCGGCGAACGAGCCCGGGATGCGCCCGCAGTGGGTCGTCGACTATGCGCTGGGCACACCGGCCCTGCTCCTTGGAGGCGTGCTCCTGTGGCGCCGTGCAACCCTCGGCTACGTGGCCGCCACGGGATTGCTCCTGGTCTCCGGGCTCAACGGACTGGCGTTCGCGGCTTCCGCGGTGCTCGACGGCCTGCTCGCAGGGCGTTCGATCGAGCCGGCCGTGGTCGCCGTCCACCTCGTCATCAGCGGGGTCAGCTTCGCGCTCCTCGCGTTCCTCGATCGCGGTGCGGCAGGGCGGCAGCCCGTCGGCCAACCCCGGACGAGTTCGCGGCAGGTGGAGGCAGCGAGATGACCTCGGACGTCGACTTGATCACCCGGCCGCTCGACCGGGATCTCGGGCGCCCTCGCACCGGCGAGTTGGCAAAGCGGGCATGTCATAGCACTTCCGCTCGCCGCCGAGGCGGCTTGACGGCTCCGCAGGGAGGCCGTACCTTATGTCATAAGGCTTATGGCATAAGGCTGGCCCGGGCGGCCCGTCGGCGAGATTGACGAGGGAGTGTGTCGTGCGGACGAACTCAGCCGCGCCGGCGGCCGGGCGCGAGGTCAACGGGACGAGGGCGGTCGCTTCTGCCCTGGGCGTGTGCGCCGGCGTGTCCGGGCTCGATCACGGCTTCTTCGAAGCGCTGCAGGGCAACACGGCCACGCCCGGACTCATCGTCCAGGCGATCGGCCCGGCCCAGCGAATGTGGATCCATGGCACCGAGGAGGCGTTCACGATCGTCCCGAACTTCCTGGTGACCGGCATCCTGGCCATGGCCGTGGGTCTGCTGACGATCGCATGGTCGATCGGCTTCATCGACCGACCGAACGGCAGCCGGGTCCTGCTCCTGCTCGGTGGGCTGCTGTTCCTGGTGGGCGGCGGCATCGGGATGCTCGTGTTCCTCCTGTTCGGCTGGGCGGTGGCGAGGCGCATCCACCGGCCGCTCACCTCGTGGCAGTCCGTCCTGCCGGCCGGGGCGGGCAGGGTCCTGTCGAGGGCGTGGCCGGGACTTGTCGCCGTCGGCCTGGCGCTGTACGCCTTCGCCCTCGAGGTCGCGATCGTCGGCGTCGTTCCCGGGGTGTCCGATCCGGAGGCGGCGCTCGTCATCTGCTGGTCCGCGCTCCTGGCAATGCTCGCTGCCCTGGCCGTCGCGCTCGTCGGCGCGTCCGCCGGGGATGTCGCCGGCGCCTCCGATCAGCACCCAGCCGGCGCCTCGGTGGCGCATTCGAGGTGACCCATCGCAGGCGTGAACGGCCGCTGACGCGCGAGGAGCTGCTGGACGCCGCGCTCGGCATCGTGGACTCGGAGGGCCTGGCCGCCCTGACGATGCACCACCTGGCGGACGCCGTGGGAGTCGAGGCCATGTCGCTCTACCACCATGTCCCGAGCAAGGCGGTGCTGCTGGACTGGACCGTGGACCGGATCCGCTCGGAGATGCGGCTTCCCGAGACCGCGCCCGATGACTGGGCGGACGCGCTGGAGGCCGTCTTCGTCGAGTACCGGCGCGTCCTGACGGCGCACCCCAACCTGCTCCCCCTGTCGGCCCGCCGGACCGACCGCGCGGGGACCTCCGGCCTGCAGTACCTGATCGACCAGGGCGTGCGCGCCCGACGACGCGGTGGAGCTGTACCAGTCGCTGGTCGCATTCACGGTCGGCTATTCGATGCTCAGCTCGCCCCTGGTCGAGACCGCGTGGGCCGGGTTGCCGGAGGAGCTCGCCGAGCGTCTCCGCGACTGGAGGGAGGGCACCTTCCGACGGACCCTCCGGATCGTCATGGACGGCTATCGGGCCGGGAAAGGAGACGAGAGGTCGTGAAGACGATCGTCGGCATCCTGCCATGGGCCGTCGTGGTGGCGGCGATCGGGGGCGCGATCTGGTGGCTGCTGTCGCAGGGACATGGCCGCGGGGCGATGGCTGCTGGCTGCCTTGCTGATCGGCCACGGCGTGGTGCACGTCATGTTCGCGGTGCCCGCGCCGGCGGCGACCGGGGGCGGGCCCGACTGGCCGTTCGACATGGCCCGCTCGTGGGCCATCACCGGCGCCGGCCTGGACCTCAACGTGGTCCGGGCCGTCGGGGTGGCCCTGATCGCGATCGTCGTCGGCGGCTTCGCGCTTGCCGCTCTGTCCACCGTCGGCGTCCTGGTGCCGCCCGGCTGGTGGCAGGCGACCGTTGCGGTCTCGGCCGTCGCGTCGGCGGTCCTGCTGGTCCTGTTCTTCGAGCCCCAGCTGGTGCTCGGCCTCGGGATCGACGCCGTCCTCCTCGCGGTGGTGGCAACCGGGGCGTGGGTGCCCTGAGCGACGCCTGCGCCTCGCTCGCGCCAACACACCGGAGCGCAGGCCACGTCGAAGACGGGATGGACGGCAGCGGGCGATCCCAGGAGGTCCCCGAGATCGCCCGGTCGCAGGTTCCGGCGCATGCCGCGAGTGTAGGCGGATGCGATCACAGCGGGACGTTTCTGATCGACTTCATGTACAGCTTCGGTTGTGGCCATGTGCGACGGCCGGCCGAACCCGACGCTGGAGCTCGCCACTCCCACGCCGTGCCGACCGCCCCCGCCCCGGCCCAGTGATCCTGGCGCGGCGGCAGCCGCCGGCCGCTCCCCGCCGCTACCATTGACCAGCCGTGACCATCGCTCCGAATGGCTTCACCCAGCTCCACCTGTCAATAGGTGGGAGTTCGCGCACAGCTGCCGGACACAGGTCGACGTGAACGATCAGGCCACGACGACAAGGACGTTCCTGTTCACCGACATCGAGGGCAGCACCCGCCTCTGGGAGGACCATCGCGAGGCGATGGCCGCAGCGCTCGAAGCACACGATCGCTTGCTGGCATCCGCGGTCGAAACTGCTGGCGGCGCGGTCGTCAAGACGACTGGCGACGGGCTGCTTGCCGTGTTCGACGGCATCGACGCCGCGATCGGCGCGGCGGTCGCTGGACAGCGGGCTCTTGCGGCGTATGCCTGGGGCGCAGCGGGTGCGCTTCGCGTCAGGATGGCGATCCATACCGGTGCCGCCCAACGCCGCGACGACGACTACTTCGGGCCGGTGCTCAACCGGGTGGCGCGGCTCCTCGCCATCGGCCACGGCGGCCAGATCCTCGTCTCGGGCCCCAGCCGGTCGCTTCTCGGCGAGACGCCCGCGGACGAGTACCAGCTCGTCGATCGAGGCGACCACCGGCTGCGAGACCTCGATCGCCCGGAGCGGGTGTTCGAGGTTCGGGCGGCCGGCCTGGCGCGCGAATTCCCGCCGCTCCGCTCGCTCGAAGCGCATCTCACGAACCTGCCGATCCAACTGACGTCCTTCGTCGGCCGCAAGCGCGAGCTCGCTGAGATCGGCCGCCTGCTCACGGACCATGGGGTTGTCACGCTCGCGGGGGTGGGTGGCAGCGGGAAGACGCGGGTGATGCTCCAGGCAGCCGCGGAGCTCGTCGACCGCTACCGGGACGGCGCCTGGCTCGTCGAGCTTGCGCCGCTGGTGGACCCGACCCTCGTCGTTCGTGAGGTTGGCATCGCCCTCGGCGTTCGCGAGGCGCCCGGTCAGCCGCCGCTGGAAGCGCTCGTCGACTTCCTGCGGTTCAAGCAGCTCCTGGTGGCGCTCGACAACTGCGAGCACCTCATCGCAGCCGCAGCCGACGTGGTCGAGGCGATCGTCACCCACTGTCCGGGTGTGTCCATCCTCGCCACGAGCCGGGAGGCCCTCGCCCTCGCGGGCGAGGCGGTCCTGCCGGTCCCGTCGCTCGACGTGCCGGACGCGGGCTCGGGGTCGGCCGGCGACACTCACGACGCCCTCGATCTCCGGCTCGAGCAAATCGCCGCAAGCGAGTCGGTCCGGCTGTTCGTGGACCGAGCGGCGGCGAGCGACCCCGGCTTCGCGGTCACCCCGGACAATGCCGCGGCCGTCGTCGAGATCTGTCGGCGCCTCGATGGCATCCCGCTTGCCCTGGAGCTGGCCGCCGCGCGGACGAACGTGCTGTCGGTCCAGGACATCGCCCGGCGCCTTGGCGATCGCTTCCGGCTCCTGACCGGCGGCCGCCGCACGGCGGCGCCCCGCCAGCAGACGCTCCAGGCCACGATCGACTGGAGCTGGGACCTCCTTGCCGGGCCGGATCGCCTGCTCCTCCAGCGGCTGGCGGTCTTCGCCGGTGGCTGGACGCTGGAGGCAGCCACAGCGGTCGGGTCGCTCGCGGCGAGCGCCACCGACGGGTCTGATCGGGCGCTCGATCCGCTGGACACCCTGGACGGACTCGGAAGGCTCGCCGACCGTTCGCTCGTCGTCGTGGCCCGTGAGGCGCACACCCGCTATCGGATGCTGGAGACCATCCGCCAGTACGCCACGGCCCATCTCGTGGCAGGCGGCGAGATGGGCGAGACACGTGGCGCGCACCTCGCGTTCTTCCGGGCTCTGGTTCTCGAGGCCGAGTCCAGGCTCCACGGCCCCGACATGGTCGACTGGCTGGCACGTCTGGACGCCGACGCCGACAACGTGCGCGCGGCACTCGAGTGGGCCTTCGAGGACGACGTCGAGACGGCCTGCCAGCTCTGCGTCTCGCTGATGCCGTACTGGATGCCGCGCTCCGCCGGGTCCGAGGCCGTCGACTGGCTCGGTCGGGCGCTGAGGGCGGTCCGGGAACTGGCGGCATCGGGCGCCGCGTCGGACCCTGCGAGGATGGCGCTCGTGGCTCGAGTGCTGGCAGCTGCCGCGTGGGCCTCTTCGGACTGGACCACGAACGATGCGGCGCCCCGCTGGGCCGACGAGGCGCTCGCCCTGGCACACGAGTCGGGCGACCTGAGGGCCCAGTGCGAAGCGCTCCTTTCGCTCGTCTTCGCGACGCTCCGCTACCCGATCTATCTCGCCACCAGGTCCAACGGGGGCCCGACCGACATCCGCGAGCTGGGTGACCAGCTCGTCGCGCTTGCCCAGCGGCTGGATGACTGGTGGGCGGTCGATTCGGCGTGGACCGAGGGACGAGAGATGGGGGCGGAGGCCGCGATCGAGTTCGCTGTGGCTCTTCAACCGGCCGCCGCGATGGGTCCCGCTGCGTCGTCTTCCTCGCCAGCGGACTGACAGTCCCGTCCGGCCGGGCAAGGCCGGAGCACCGTGGTGCCCGGCCTGACGCAGCCTCGCGTCCGGCGCGGGTGGCGCCATTCTGGCGCAAGTCGGCGCCGGCCACTACCGAGCCTCGCGGGTGATCGTTACCGCCCGGATCGACGAGTCGAGAGCGGCTTCTTCGCCTGCCATCGGCCAATCCCGTTTGGGCTACGCTTCGGGTCCTGCCACTCCACGGCGCATCCGCAGGTTCAGGACCCACCCCCTACGTGCCCCAACCCCACCTGACTCCATCAGACTTCACACCTCCACGTGTCAATAGGTGGGAGTTCACGCACGAGATTCTCGAGCCTGGGACGCCTCAAACGGCCGTAGGCTGATAGCACCGCCGCCGGGCGTGTCGGGACCTTGGCCGGGGCCGGCGACCGCCGGCGACACGGTGCGGCTCCGTCAGTGACGATGAACAGGGAGCCGACCAGTAACATGCCGGCGCCCACGGGCCTGGCCTGACCAACCGGGTGTTTGGTGCGTTGCGTCATGGGACCCGCCGGATCAGCCCGCGTCGCTCAGCAGCGAGAGCGCGAGCGCCCCGTCGGCGGGGTTGCGGATGCCTCGCCACGCCGGGTTGCCGACGTCGAGCAGGTCGGCCCGGGCACGCAGGTAGCCACGCTCCTTCCCCGAGAGTCCCGCCCGCTCCCCGACCGGGTCGGTGACGAGCGAGAGCAGGCGCGCGAGATCGCGCTCGTGTTTCGCCCGGGTGTCCGGACGCTGGGCATTCGCCACGACCCGTGCCTTGATGATGATCGCGCCCGCGAGGGACGGCATCCGGATCTCGAACGGGCCTCGGCGGTCGTCGATCGCCACGGCCCGGCTGCGGTTGAGCGCCTGTCGGCCGCCGATCGCCGCAAGGGTCTCGTCCGGGGGCACGGTCCGGATGTTGGCCCGCTCGCCGAGGTTATCCGGCGCGAGGACGTCAACGATGTCCGAGCGCCGAATGAAACGGTAGGTGAGGTTCTGATCGTGGCGCTCCGGCTCGAAGCCCGCCGCCATCAGTCTGGTCGCTGCCTCCTCGGTGGCGGTCGAGAAGGCCCGTACGTCGAGCAGCGCGTCGACGTCGCCCGTGGCGAAGCCGGTCCTGACGCCGTGCTCGGCCTCGATGATCCGGACCATGAGGCCGCCGATGAGCGTCCGGGGCAGGCCGCGCAGGAGACCGGCCACCTCGCGGGCCAGTGCGAAGACGGCCATCTCCTGGTCGCTGGCAGGTGCGACGAGGATGCTGTCCATCGCAGGGGCCTACAGGGACGCGAGGAGATCGGCGCCGACCTGGCGGACCCGAGGATCGGTGCTGTCGAGCAGGTCGAGCGCGACCGCCGAGCGCGGCGCGATGCGGCCCAGCGGCCACGAATCTGTGAAGGGCGCGACCGGGCGCAAGATGACGTTGGCGTCCCCGAGGTCGAAGCGCAGGTGGTAACGCGCCGTGAGCTGCTCGATCTCGCCGCGGGCAAGGTAGGCATCGACGCGAGGCTCGCCGCCGATCAGGCCCAGATGCAGCTCGGCGGCCGCGGTGATGCCGGTGAGCATGAGGGCCGGATCGTTGCGCAGCGCATCGAGGATCCCCGGGTGTCCGCGGTACGCCGCCGGCCTGCCGCGGTTGACGAGCTGGGCGCGCAGTCCTTCGAGCGTGTGGCGCTCGAGGTGCCGGCGCAGTCGCCAGCGATCGTAGCTGCTGAGCCAGGGGGTCGGCTCGTCGGCCGCGAGGCACAGCACGCCCCAGCGCGTTTGCAGACGTCAGACGTCGCCCGAGATGGGTGCCCTGTGCGACCCGCAGCTCGACGGCCTCGGCCGGGATCATGAGTGCCTGGCCGAGCCGCGTCGCGGGCAGCTCACCCGACGCGATCAGATCCCGCACACGTCCGACGGTGACGCCCAGGCGCTCGCCTGCTGCGGCCGCCGTGAGGTAGCCGGGCGCCGGGTTGGGACTATGATCAAGTGCCACGCCAAGATCATCCTTGTTCATACGGTCAACGTCAAGCTCGAAGGGTGCGACGCCGCACGCCAAGGGTTACCTCGGCTCGCGAATTGGCAGGACGCAGACCTCGGGGCAATCGTCGGGGCGGTACGACCGCGACACGACCGCGCGACTGCGCCCGGGTTCTTGGACACGTGCTGCCACCGGACCTGAGCGTCTGACCTCGACGCCTCCCGTTTGGGCTACGCTTCGGGTCCTCGTCACTCCACCGCGCCGTCGCCAGTGCGTCGCCGCCAGGCCGCGCCGTTGTGCCACACAAGCTGGCACACCAGGCTGCCACTCTCCGCTCAAGACGTCGAACCGGCCGCCGGCCGGTCCCGCCGCTACCATTGACCGGCCGTGCCGATTGCCCCGAACGACTTCACCCAGCTCCACCTGTCAATAGCTCCGAGTTTGCTCGTGCGTCGTTCGCTGCGGTTCCTGAGTTGAGCGCCGGCCTGGGGACCGGTACCGTGGAGCAGTGACCTGGAAACCGATGGCGCTTGCCATCGAGACCGAGCGGCTCACGCTTCGGATCCGAGACGAGCGCGACGCCGAGTGGTACCGCGAGCTGGTCGGTGAACGTGGGCAGGATACCCCGACGCTCGAGGAGTCGAAGGCGCGCCTCGCGCGATTCCGGGATCTGACGACTGAGACCGGCATCGGCGCTCTCGCGATCTGTCGTCGGGCGGAGGGCGACACGATCGGCTACTGCGCGCTCATCGTCGGGCGTGGCAGCCTGGATGAACCGGAGATCGCCTACGAGCTGCTTCGGCGGTTCCACGGGCATGGCTACGCGACGGAAGCGGCACAAGCCCTCGTGGCTGCTGCAGCTGCGACGGGTCGACGCCGTCTGTGGTCGACGGTCGGGGCATGGAACGCGCCGTCGTTACGAGTGCTCGACAAGGTCGGGTTCCGACGGGATCACAGCGTCACTGACGATCGTGGCGAAGTCGTCTACCTGGTCCGCGACCTCTAGAGCGAATCCCAACGGGACTCCGCCAGTCGGCCCCGCCGGGCTCGGGCGATTGGCTGAGCGGGAAGCCTCCGAGCTCGCCGGGCACGGCTCGGAGGCGTTCCCGGTGTACCAGCCAAGGCTTCTCCGGCAGGAGCGAAAGGTGACGACGCGCCACAAGCGCGCTTCCTCAGGATGGCAACGGGCTCGTGCCCGAAAGGGCAGGGCCACCGGGCAAAAGGTGCATCGTCGAGAGGTAGGCTTCGAGGAGGCGTGAGACTCCCCCGGGCTACCATTGACCTCCCGTGACGACCGCCCCGAGCGACTTCACACAGCTCCACGTGTCAGTCGCTCCGAGTTCGCGCGCGACACGTTGATCCGGCGCGCGGGCGATCGCATCAATCAAGCGCTTGCTGGCATACCATCGACCTTCGCAATAACCGAGGCGTTCGTGATCTGCTCGAACTGCGGCGTCGAGAATCCGGCAGGAAGCAGGTTCTGCAATGGCTGTGGCGAACCTCTCGCCAGGCCATGTGCGACCTGCGGCTCCACGAACCTGCCCGGCGTCAGGTTCTGCAACAGCTGCGGCTCTGCGCTGGGCGCGGAGCCGGCAACCGGCGTCGCCATGGCACGTGCGCCGGCCATCCCGCCGGTCACGCCCGCCGATGCCACAACGGCGGAGCGTCGCCTGGTCAGCGTCCTGTTCGTTGACCTGGTCGGCTTCACGTCCTTGGCTGAGGCGCGCGACGCGGAGGACGTGCGCGACACGCTGACGCGCTACTTCGACCTCGCCACCCAGGTGATCGTCCGGTACGGCGGCACGGTGGAGAAATTCATCGGCGATGCAGTGATGGCCGTCTGGGGCGCGCCCGTCGCCCACGAGGATGATGCCGAGCGTGCCGTGCGCGCCGCTCTCGAGCTGGTCGACGCCGTGGTCACGCTCGGACCGGGGATCCGTGCCCGCGCCGGCGTCCTGACCGGCGAGGCGGCCGTCACGGTGGGCGCAACCAACCAGGGCATGGTGGCCGGCGACCTGGTCAACACGGCGAGCCGGATGCAGTCCGCGGCCACGCCCGGCACCGTGCTGGTCGGCGAGGCCACGCGGCATGCGGCCGCCAAGGCGATCGCCTTCGAGGAGGTCGGCGAACAGCCGCTCAAGGGCAAGGCTGAGCCGGTGCCGGCCTGGCGCGCCGTCCGCGTCGTGGCGGAGGTGGGCGGTCGCAACCGGAGCGAGACGCTGGAGGCACCGTTCGTCGGCCGTGGCGAGGAGCTGCGCCAGCTCAAGGAACTGTTTCATACCACGACCCGGGATCGCCGTGCCCGTCTTGTCAGCGTCATCGGACCCGCCGGCATCGGCAAGACCCGTCTCGCCTGGGAGTTCCTCAAGTACATCGATGGCCTGGTCGAGCGTGTCTGGTACCACGACGGGCGCTCGCCCGCCTACGGCGAGGGCATCAGCTTCTGGGCGCTCGGCGAGATGGTGCGGCGGCGCGCTGGGTTGCTGGAGACGGACGACGAGGGGACGACGCGGGCCAAGATCGCCGCGACCCTCGCCGAGCACGTACCGGATCCGGACGAGCGCCGTTGGATCGGGGCCGCGCTTCTCACCCTGCTCGGAATCGAGTCGTCACCGGGGGGGCCCGCCCAACTCTATGCCGCGTGGCGCACCTTCTTCGTGCGGCTGGCCGCGACTGCGCCCGTCGTGCTCGTGTTCGAGGACTTCCATTACGCCGATGCCGGCTTGATCGACTTCGTGGACAACCTGCTCGAGTGGAGTCGCGCGGTCCCGATCTACGTCATCACGCTGGCACGTCCCGAATTCCTAGAGAAGAGGCCGACCTGGGGAGCAGGCAAGCGCAACTTCACCTCGCTCTACCTGGAGCCGCTCGACGAGCCGGCGATGCACGAACTGCTGGCCGGGCTGGTGCCGGGTCTTCCCGCCGATGCGGTTCGCGTCATCGTCCAACGCGCTGACGGCGTCCCGCTCTACGCCGTCGAGACCGTGCGCATGCTGCTGGCGCAGGGCCGGCTGGCACTCGATCACGGTACGTATCGACCCATCGGCGATCTCGCCAACCTGGCCGTGCCGGAGACGCTGACCGCGCTCATCGCGTCTCGGCTGGATGGGCTGCCGGCGGACGAACGAACTCTGGTGGCGGATGCGGCCGTACTCGGACAGAGCTTCACGCTCGCCGGCCTGGCCGCCGTCGCGGGCACAGCCGAGGCTGAACTCGAGCCGCGCGTCCATGATCTGGTCCATCGCGAGCTGCTCACGTTGCGAGCGGATCCGCGCAGTCCCGAACGCGGCCAGTACGCCTTCGTTCAGGCGCTGATACGGGAGGTCGCCTACGGGACGCTGGCCAAGCGGGACCGCAAGCGTCGCCACCTGGCCGCCGCGAGGTACTTCGAAAGCCTCGGCTCGGATGAGCTTGCTGGTGCGCTCGCCGGCCACTACCTGGCCGCCCATCAGAACGCTCCGGAGGGTGTCGAGGCCGACGCGCTTGCTGTCCAGGCGCGCATCGCACTTCGCGCGGCCGCCGACCGCGCCGCCGCGCTCGGTTCGCACGAACAGGCCGTGGCCTTCGTGCGCCAGGCGCTCACGGTGACAAGCGATCCGGCAGAAGAGGCGGAGCTGTTGGAGCGAGGAGGCGAGTGGGCGTCTTCGGCATCGCACCATGACGATGCCGAAGAGCTGCTGCGTGCAGCGCTCGACTTGCTGCGGCAGCGCGACGATCGGCGAGCCGTTGCGCGGGTCACGGCCGCACTCGGGCGGGCGCTCATTGCGCCGTACCGGACCGCACCGGCGCTGGCGCTCTTGGAGCCTGCGGCCGAGGAATTCGCCGATCTTGGCTCCGATCCAGGCTTCCTTGCGATCCTCGGCCAGCTCTCTCGCGCCTACATGCTCACGGAGCAGCCCGTGCTGTCCGTTGCGGTTGCGGACCGTGCGCTCCCGGCCGCCGAACAGGGCGACCTGGTGGCACTCGTCGCCGACATCCTGATCACCAAGGGCACCGCGCTCGGCCACCTCCAGCGCCCCTACGAAGGGGCCGGGGTGATCGAGACCGGGCTGCGCCTCGCGGAACGCAATGGCCTTGGCGCGACGGCTCTTCGGGCCCGTCTCAACCGGGGCGTGCTCCAGAACCAAATCGACCCGCGAGCCACCCTCGACAGCGACCGCCTCGGCCTGGCGGAGGCTCGCCGCCTTGGCCAGCGCCGATTCGCCGTGCTCTTTCTCACCAACAGCGCAGCCGTGGCGACCGTCATCGGCGAATGGGACGTGGCCCTTCCGGAGCTGGAGGAGTCGCTCAGCGGTGACCTTTCGCGGGAGGATCGGATCCTGGTGCTCTCCCGGTTGGCCGTCATTCACGCCTGGCGTGGAGAGCCGGACCGGGATCTGTTCGACGAGATGGATCGCCTGACGGACGACGCCCCGGACGTGAACTGGACGAGCACCGTTGTTGGCGCGCGCGCCTCCCGGGATTTCGCGGTCGGCCGGAACGTCGAAGCCGCGAAGGCCTATCGGGACATCGTCCGAATCGATGGCGCCAATGCGCGCCACTTCCATTTCTTCGCGGCCCGGGCTTCCCTCCTGGCACGAGATCCGGTGGCCGCGGCCGCCGATCTTCAGGCTCTCGAGGCGACCGGCGTTCACGGCCCGTTCTTCGCCGCTCGTCGGACGGCGATTCACGCCGGCCTGGCTGCCCTCGATGGCCGCACGGACGATGCGGTGGCCCTGTATGGCGAGGCGAGCGCAGGGTTCCGTGACCTCGGCGTGCATGTTGAAGAGGCGCTCACGGCGATCGAGATGGTTACGCTGCTGGATCCGGACCAGCCGGAGGTCCGCGCGGCGGCCGAACGCGGCCGCGAGATCCTGGGACCGCTCCGGGCGCGGCCCTTCCTGGAGAGGCTGGAGGCCGCACTGGCCCGCGAACCATGGCAGGCGCTCGCCAGCCAGGCGTGATCGATGCAAGGCCCGCGTCGTGCTCGATCAGTGGAGCCAGGCCAGCATCTCGGCCCAGCGAGGCAGCGCCACGAGGTGCCCTTCGCCGGGATGGATCACCAGGGTCGCCCGCGGTGGAGCCAGGCCAACAGCTTCGTCCGACTGATCGAACGGGGCGAGTGGTGAATCGTGTCACCACTCGCCGCACGCTGATTGGTCCAGGTCAGGGCGTGATCCGGAGCGAGTTGAAGATCGCCAGAAGCTCGGCCCGGTCGTTGGCGCTGGTCACCGGGTAGAAGACCCGGTCGATCACGAGCGTCCGCCCGCCGACATCGAGGATGTCGAGCAGGTCGTGCTGGGTGGGGCCCTGGTTGTATCGATCGCCCCCGGCCGAGTCGGTCCAGCGCTTGTACAGGCCTCCGTCGCAGGCGTAGACGGTCGGCATGACGAGGTCGATCTCCTTCCCGGAAAAGCCGTCGATCGTGACGGCGACCGGGGTCACCGTCGAGCCCCGCATCTGGTTGACGAGCGCGGCCACGAGTGCGTCGACCGACGGGCCGACCGTGGTCGCGGTCGTCTGCCAGTGGCAAGGGTCGGCGTACCGTGTGCCAACGGACGCAACGGTGGTGGGCTCGTCGTGGACCAGAACGTACGTTCTATACTGTTCAGGCGTCCACAGTCGTTCCACACAGTCCCACAGAACGCCCGGCCAACTCGTGGATGGGCCGCTAGGCGGACCTTCGGCAGACAGGGTACGGTGAAGCGACCCCGCAACAGAGGCTTCCTTGGCGCTCGCCCCGAACGATTTCACCCACCTCCACGTTCACTCGGAGTTCAGCCTCCTCGACGGCCTCGGGCGGATCTCGGAGATGGTCGGCCAGGCCTCGGCGCTGGGCTTCGATTCGCTCGCCATCACCGACCACGGCGCCCTGTACGGGGCCGTCGCCTTCTACCAGGCGTGCCGCGACGCCGCCATCAAACCGATCATCGGCATCGAGACGTACGTGGCCCGCCGCTCCATGGCGGACCGCGAAGGCAAGGCGGACGCCCAGCCCTACCATCTCGTCCTGCTCGCGAAGGACTGGACCGGCTACCGCAACCTGTGCCGCATCGCCACCGACGCCCATCTCGACGGCTACTACTACAAGCCCCGGATCGACCGGGACTACCTCGCCAAGCACAGCGAGGGGCTGATCGGCCTCTCGGCGTGCCTCAACGGCGAGATCGCGCGGGCCCTCGAGACAGATGACTGGCCGGCCGCCCGCCGCCTGGCAGGCGCCTACTCGGACATCTTCGGTCCCGGCAATTTCTACCTCGAACTCCAGGACCACGGGTTGCCGGAGCAGACCCGCCTGAACGAGCAGTTGCTGCGGCTCGCACCGGAGGTCGGCCTGCCGCTGGTGGCGACCAACGACCTGCACTACGTCCACAAGGCGCAGGCCGAGGCGCACGACGTGCTCCTCTGCGTCGGCACAGGGTCCAACCTCGACACCCCGGGCAGGATGCGCTTCGAGACCCAGGAGTTCTACCTGAAGAGTGCGGCGGAGATGGCGGCGCGTTTCCCGGACGTCCCGGAGGCGATCACCAACACGCACCGGGTCGCGGAGATGACGGACCTGCGCTTCGACTTCGGCCACCTGCGTCTGCCGCATTTCCCGGTTCCCGACGGCTACACGGTGGACGGCTGGCTCCGGGCGGAATGCGAGCGGGGCCTGCGGGAGCGGTACGGGACCGTGACGGAGGAACTGCAGCGCCGGCTCGATTACGAGTTGGGCGTGATCATCAGCATGGGCTATCCGGGTTACTTCCTGATCGTGGCGGACTTCGTGCGCTTCGCCCGCGAGAGCCGCATCGCCACCACCTGCCGCGGCTCGGCGCCCGGCTCGATCGTGACCTACACGCTCGGGATCACGCCGGTCGACCCGATCCTCTACCAGTTGCCGTTCGAGCGGTTCCTGAACCCCGACCGCGTCACGATGCCGGACATCGACGTGGACTTCGAGGACGACCGCCGCGACGAGGTGATCGCATACGTCACCCGCAAGTACGGCTCCGATCACGTCGCGCAGATCATCACGTTCGGCACCATGCTCGCGCGGGCCGCCATCCGCGACGTCGGTCGCGTCATGGGTTTCGGCTACGGCGAGGTCGATCGGATCGCCAAGGCCGTCCCCAACCAGCTCGGCATCAAGCTCGAGGAAGCGCTGTCGATTGCCCAGCCGCTCCGGGAGATGTACGAGAGCGACCAGGGGATCCACAAGCTGATCGACGTCGCGAAGCAGTTGGAGGGCGTGGCCCGGAACGCCTCGACCCACGCCGCCGGCGTGGTCATCAGCCGCGAGCCGCTGACGGAGCTGATGCCGCTCCAGCGCGCCACGAACTCCGACGCGCTGATGACCCAGTACGAGATGCACGCCGTGGAGGCGCTGGGCCTGCTCAAGTTCGACTTCCTCGGCCTTTCGAACCTCACAATCCTGCGCCAGGCGGTCGACCTGATCGCGGAGGAGCGCGGTGTCGCGATCGATCTCGATCACATCCCGCTCGACGACGCGAAGACGTTCGACCTTCTGAGCTCGGGCGAGACGACCGGCGTGTTCCAGCTGGAGTCTCCGGGCATGCGACGGTACGTCCGCGAGTTGCGCCCGACCTCCGTCTACGACCTGGCCGCCATGGTGGCGCTGTTCCGGCCCGGCCCGATGGACAACATTCCCGCCTATATCCGGCGCAAGCACGGCCAGGAGGAGGTCACCTACCTCCATCCACTGCTCGAGCCCTACCTGGCGAAGACCTATGGGATCTTCGTGTACCAGGAGGACATCATGGCCGCCGCGATCGCCCTCGGCGGCTTCACGGGGCCCGAGGCCGATATGCTCGGCTACTCGATCCGCAAGAAGAAGTCGGTCGTCCTGCGCGCGCAGAAGGAGAAGTTCGTGCGGCAGGCGGCCGAGCGGGGCGTCGCGCCCGAGACGATCGATGCCGTCTTCAAGGCGTTCGAGCCGTTCGAGCGCTACGGCTTCAACAAGGCCCATGCCACCTGCTACGGCCTGATCGCCTACCAGACGGCGTACCTGAAGGCGAACTACACGGTCGAGTACATGGCCAGCGTGCTCACCGCGTTCCGCGACAACACGGAGAAGGTGGCCGCCGCGGTTGCCGAGTGCCGCCGCCTCGGCATCGAGGTCCGACCGCCGGACATCCACGTCAGTGGGCTGCACTTCACGGTGGAGGCCGACGCGATCCGGTTTGGACTGCTGGCCATCAAGAATGTCGGCTCGAGCGCGATCGAATCGATCATCGCGGCGCGGGAGTCGGGTGGTGAATTCCGTTCGTTGGCCGACCTTTGTGCGCGGATCGACCTGCGCCTGGTCAACAAGCGGGTGCTGGAGTCGCTGATCAAGGTTGGAGCGCTCGCCCGGTTCGGCCATCCGAACCAGTTGCTCGACGCGCTCGACGACGCGATGGCGTTCGGTGGGGCGCAGCAGCGCGATCGCCTGAGCGGCCAGGTGTCGCTGTTCGACGCGCTACCGGAGGACGCGGCGACGCTTGAACGCGCGCTTCCCGCCGCGACGGAGGCGCCCGCCCGAGAGCGGCTCCGGTGGGAGAAGGAACTCCTCGGCCTCTACCTCTCCGACCACCCGCTCGGCGAACTTGCCGCCGAGATGCGCGGGTACGTGAACGCGTACAGCGGCGACCTCGGCGAGGAACTGGACCAGCAGCGGATCGTTGTCGGCGGGATCGTGACGGGGTCGCGGCGCGTGATCACCAAGGCCAAGGCCACGATGGCGGTGGTCACGCTCGAGGATCTCCAGGGATCGATGGACATCGTCGTGTTCCCAAAGGTCTTCGAAGAGACCGGGCCGACCTGGGTCGACGAGGCGGTCCTGCTGGTGGCGGGCCGGGTGGACCACAAGGGCGAGGAGACGGTCCTCCTTGCGGAGACGGTCTGGACCTGGGAGGCGGCCTCGGCACTCGGCGTGGATGCGTTCGGGCGGGCCGTTGCCCAGGCGGAGCGCGGCCGGCGCGGAGGTCGCGGCGCGTATTCGGGCGGCGGGGGCAACGGGTTCGGCCGCGAGGGCGCGCGTGAGGCCGCGGGGGTGAGCGGTCGCCAGGGGAGCGGCTCCGATGTGGTTCGGGCACCGCGGGGCGGCGCCTGCCATCGTTCGGGTCGTGCCGCGGGTCTCGCCGTTGCGCGGAGTCGAGCCGGATGGCGAGATCACCGTGGTCATCGGCGGGCGATCGACGCCGGCGGGGCCGGCAAGGACGGCGGGGTCGGCGAGGACGGCCGAGGAGGGCCGCGGCCCAGGGGCCGCTCCCCGTGGAGGGGCCGCTCCCCGTCGAGGGGCCGCTCGCGGTCCCGCCGGCGCCGTTGCCGGAACCGACGGACGCGGACGATTCCGATGAACCACCGTGGCCGGAGGACGCTCGGGCCGTGCTGGCCAGGGAGTCCCAGGCGGCGACGGTTCCGCAGGAGGCCGCGGCTGGGCGCTCGCTGCACGTGCGCTTCCGCGCTGGACCGCAGGACGCGGTCGTCGCCGGGTTCGCCGCGCTCCGGGAGCTGATCCACGAGCGGCCGGGCGACACTCCGGTGATCCTGCACATCCCGGCCGGCGGCGGCAGGGAGCAGCAGATGCACCTGCGGACGGGCGTCGCCTACGACGCCGATCTCCTGGCTTCCGTCACGCGTCGTCTCGGCGACCGGATGGTGGAGTTGCGCCTCGTCTGACGGGCGGCGCGTCGCAGGACCGGGACGCCAGGGCCATCGGCCGCAGTGGGCTCATGGAAGCCGCGGCAGGTCCATCGGCCGCCCCGTGGTCATCAATCGCCGGCAGGCTCAGGTTGGCTCAGGCAGGTTGGGAACAGCCGCGCATCAGCGGGTGCCTCACGCGCGAGCATCGAGCCTCGTCGGCCGGCCGAGGTCGGTCAGGCGGGTACTACTCGCCAGAGCTAGCGTGAGCCCGTGATCCCCTTGAGTTCAACGGACCCGCGGGGCTCGAACACGAGGTCCGTCCCGGAGGCCAGTTCGCGTGTCGTGGCGGTCACCAGGACCTCGCCCGGCTCGGCTTGTGCCATCACCCGGGCGGCGACATGCACGGCCAGCCCGCGGACGTTGCCACCGACGAACTCGACCTCGCCGGAATGGATACCGACCCGGATCGCCAGCCCCAGGCTCCTGATTGCCGGGACCATGGCGGCGCCACATCGAACGGCACGGGCCGGTGTCTCGAACGCCGCGACCACCCCGTCCCCGGTCGTGGAAACCTCCCGACCATGGTGCAGGTCGATCTGCGCCCGCAGGCGCTCGTTGTGCTCGACCAGGATCTCGCGCCACCGCCGATCGCCAAGGCGCTCGAGATGGGCGGTCGAGTCGACGATGTCGGTGAACAGGAGCGTGGCGAGCCTGCGGTCCGGCTCCTCCTCGGGCGGCAGGGCGAACAGCCTGCCGCTGGCGAACTCGTACGACTCGATGCGTTCATCGCCGAGTACCCACGCATCGTGGCCGGGCGGGATCTCGTAGATGTCGCCCGGGGCGAACTCGGCGATCGTGCCGTCGTCCGCCTCAACGTGGAAGCGGCCCGAGAGGACGCAGGCCGAGGTGCCGGTTCTCGCAGGTCGTCGTCCTGACGATGGGCTTGACGTCCAGCGACCAGCGCCAACCCGGTTCGAACAGGATGTGGCTCACGGTCCACTCGTCGAGTGACACGACGTCCATCCGCCCGTGCTCGAACGAGCGCACGTGCTCGGGTATCGACATGCTCTTGTGCTGGAGCCGGGACATTCGCGGGCCTTTTCTGCGAGTGCGTCAGGGTACCGGCGCGAATGCCGTATGTCGAATGCCGTATGTCGAATGCGCCATGTCGAATGCACGCGGCCAACCATGCTTGACGCAGGCGAGCGTTCGCGGCCGCCAGGGCGCTGGCCGCGGGGTCCACTCGCCCGGCGCGGAACTCCGCCGCTGCGGCCCGCCGCGAGCAGGGGTGCGGCGCTCGGCTGTCCTGTATCAAATCGGACGCGATCGGCCGACCGAATCGCGTGGCGGGCCTCGATTTGTCACAGATCGGCGCTTCCATGCCGGATTGAGCAGAAGCAGCGCCGCCAGCGCGATTCCTGCGGACGGAAACGGCCGAAATGAGACAAAGCGGCCGGCAGGCGTGCCGTCACGGCCGCCCCATGTAGGGACGCACGCGTCCCGCTGCACGATTTCGAGATCGGGGCGCGCCTCCGAGACCGGTGGAGCGGCCCATGGGCACACCGGATGCACGATCGGGCGGACGGGATACCACCCGGCGATGCCGCCGTTGGCGCAACCGGCGGCGGCAACGGTCAGTGCGCTCGCGCGCCGGTCTCGCCTGCGCCGACCCGCTCATCCCGGCCCCCGGAATCCGCATGCGCAGGGACAACCGGCCCACCGAACCGCACAGTCCGAAACGATGACACCCGGGTGCGCTCGTCCATCCACGCGTTCGGGTCGAGGCCCGCCTTCTCGCAGACCGCCTGGAGCATGTGGATCGCGCCCCAACCCCAGTCGGTCGCCACCTCCGGCAGCAGGAGAGCACGGCGCATGCCGCGCTCCACGATGAGCCCATCAATACCCGGGCGAAACTGCTCCGGGCCGGCGAACGCGACCGGCCGGCCGAGCACCGAGATCTCCACGTGGAGGTTCGGCAGTTCAGCGTGCGTAACCGGGAAGAACCGAGGATCGCGGAGCGACGCCGAGACCGCGGCAGCAACAACGGCCTCCGGCAGGGAGCGGTCGGCCTGGAGGCTGCCGACGCAACCTCGCAGGTTGCCGTTCTCTGTGAGTGTGACAAAGACGGCCGCCGGTTCGCACATGGCGGCGGCCTCATCCAGGGCCGACTGGACCGCGGACATCGGGGCGCCCGAGGTTGCAGCCACGAGGGCCGCACGCACCACAGTCAGTAGCATTCGCTGCTGCTCGTGCGTAATGTGCATGGCGTCGGCCGGAAGGTCCGCGTGGGGCCCGCGTTCAGAGCGAGAAGTGGGGGGTGCGTTTCTCGTCATCGTCGTCTCCGGTCCTGCTGCACCAGCACGATCCTGCTCGCCGCGGGCCGGGGTCGGCGAGGGCAGGATCGCCCGGATTCAGGGCCGCCCGGCACTGGCGCGTGGCGCGCCCGCGGGGCAAGACTTCGGCGCGGCAGTGTACGGGTGAGGTGGCCCATGGGCGGGTGGTCGAGGTCGGGTTCGACGGCAGCCGAGGTGCGGCCGGCCTCCGTCGCCGGGATGTTCTACCCGGCGGATCCGGGGGAATTGCGCGAGCTGGTCGGCGATCAGCTGGCGCAGGCGGCGCGCCTGGCGGGCGATGATACGACAACGTCGACACCCGGTCGGTTGGTCGGGATGCTCGTCCCGCATGCAGGGCTCGTCTACTCGGGCGTCGTTGCCGCCGCCGGTTGGCGCCTGCTGCGCGGCGACCACCCGATGACAGTCGTGCTGCTCGGGACGAACCACACCGCAGCGTGGCTCGACGGCGCCGCTGCCTGGGAGCAGGGCTCGTGGCGCATCCCGCTGGGGCACGTGGAGGTGGACGCGGACCTCGCCGCGTCCATCGTCGATCTCGGGCCACCGTTCATCGTCGACCGCGTGGCGCACTTCGGCGAGCACTCGATCGAGGTCCAGTTGCCGCTCCTGCGCACCGTCGCGCCACAGGCCCGCATCGTGCCGCTCGCGGTGGCCGCCGGAACCGGCCACGATGCGATCGTGGCGGGGCAGCGGCTGGGCCAGCTCCTTGCGACTCGACGACGGGCTGGGGAAGAGATCGTCCTGGTGATCAGCTCGGACATGGCCCACTACCCGAGAGCGGGGGCATGCGCAAGGGCGACGGAGACGCTGCTCCCCGCGATCGTGGCGCGCGACGCGGCTGCGGTCGCGGCGGACGAGCGTGCGATGCGGGACGCCGACATCCCGGGCCTAGTCTGCGGGATGTGCGGCATCGAGCCGACCGTGCTTGGACTTGCCGCCCTCGCATCGATGGGCGCGACCCTCGGGACGCGCCTCGCGGCATCGACGTCCGCGGATGCCGGCGGGTCGACCGGACGAACGGTGGGTTACCTGGCGGTCGGCTTCCGCGCCTGGGAGTAAGCGGGAGTAAGCCCGGCTACTTGCGAGTCGTCGCGCCGGCCCGCCCGGACCCGGCACGTCCGGCATTCGACGTCCACCGGCCGCGCGCACTACCATCCGGGCGCGGGTGCGCAGCAGGGAGGTGACATGGAACTGCCGTCGGGCCACTCCATTCTCGTGGCGGCCGCAGCACGCGCGGAGTCGACCGCAGCGGCCGCGGCCGAGGTGGCCGCGCTGCTCGAAGCAGGAGCCGGACCTGAACGGGCGCCAGGTGCTGGCCAGGCTCCGCGAGGCTGCAGCGGCCGCCCGTACGACCCATGAGACCCTGCTGCGGGAGCAGGTCGAGCACGACACCTGCCGCTACTGCGAGCGACCGATCATGCGCGTCGGGGTGGAAGACGTGTGGATCCACGGCTCGACGCCCGAGGAAGCGGCGGCGAACGTGCGCGGATGCCGAGCTGCGTCGTTGCAGCTCTTCGGGGCAGACGACCCGTCGCTCGCCGCCGTCTGGCGCGCGACGCCACCCCGCGGCCGGTAGACTTCGCCTCTACGTTCAACCGATCTGTTGAGCGTTCTCGGGCTGCGCCACGTGGGTCCCGGTAGCCATCCGCATGACACGGAGCCCGCGGACGCTGATGATCAGTCGCCGAGTGGGCAACGAACCGTCGGCCGAGCGAAATGCTGCGTGGGAGGACGATGAGCATGGCGATCTTCCAGACGGCCACGTATCGGGTCAGGCCACCCGGCGTCGAGCGGGTCAAGCTCGCGATCGGGGAATTCGTCGATTACGTCCGAGCGAACGAGCCCGGGACGCAGCTGTATCAGGCATGGCAGCGACAGGATGACCCGACCTCATTCCTGCACCTCTTCATCTTCGCGGACGAGGACGCCCAGCGGGTCCACAGCGAATCCGCTGCCGTCGCGCACTTCGAGTCGGTCTATTCGCCGGAATTGGTGGGAGGCGACGTCGTGTTCACCGATTACGAGCTGGTTGCCCGAAACGACGCGCCGTAACCGTAACGCTGCCGTGTGTCCGGCGAGGGTGTCCCGACACTCGCCCCCGACCGGCGACGGCAACCGCTGGTTCGCGGCCAGTTTCAATGCCGCCGACTGCTCGAATACCGCGGCTCTCTTTCAGCCCTCCGGCAGCCGCGTGTGCGCGTGCGCGCTGTTACCACCGCGTCACGACCCGGTTACCCCGAGGCGATGACCGGCGGACGTGATCCGGCTACGGTCGATGGGTCCTGATGGACGACACCTGACCGCGAAACCCAACGTCGTGGATCGCCCAGGGACTGGTTCAGCGCCGAAAGGCACCAGGGAGGTCCGCGATGCTAACCCAGTTGTCGCCACGCAACGTATGGCCGCTGCGCCCGCGTGCCCACAGCGGGCGTCGCAGGATTCCGGCGTTCATCGCAGCCCTCATCACGGCGTCGCTGGCCGTGGCCTTCGCCGGACCGGGTGTGGCGGTCGCAGCGGGCGCGGCGGTGCCCGCCGGCGAGTCGCCCTGTCTTGCGCCGGGCACGTCCCCCTCTCCCCTGGTGAGTAGCCCTGCGGCGCCGGACGCATCTGTCTCGGCCGTCAATGCGGAGGGGTATGCGAACCCACGTGAGCTGGTCAGCGTCGGCGGACGCATCTTCTTCGTCGCCGGCGATGCCACGCACGGACGCGAGCTCTGGACCAGCGACGGCACCCGGTCGGGAACGAAGCTTCTGAAGGACATCTACCCGGGGGCCGGTAGCTCGTATCCGCAGAACCTGACGGGCGTCGGCGCGCGGCTGTTCTTCCGCGCCACGGATCGTCTCCACGGCGAAGAGTTGTGGGTCAGCAACGGCACCGCGGCCGGCACCCGGCTCGTCAGGGACATCCTGCGCGGTGCAGCCGGCTCCAGTCCGTACAACCTGGCGAACGTGGGAGGCACGCTCTTCTTCAGCGCCAACGATGGGGTCCACGGTCGCGAGCTCTGGAAGAGCAACGGCACGGCCACCGGGACGAAGCTCGTCAAGGACATCCAGCCGGCCGGCAATTCCAACCCGCGTGCGCTCGTCAGCTATCGCGGCGCGGTCTTCTTCGCCGTCACCGTCGGCAGCAGCAAGAACCTTGGCTTCTGGAAGAGCGACGGAACGGCCGTCGGAACGCGACGGATCGCGAATCCGAAAGGGTCTGTGTTCGGGCTCACGGTGGCCGGATCGAAGCTCTATTTCGTCGCCCAGTGGGAGGGCGGGGGGTGCGCGACGTCCACGAACTATGACCTGTGGACGACCGATGGAACGACTGCCGGAACACGGATGATCGCCAACTTCTATGACGGCTTTGGCGCCGTCCTGACGCCCTCGGGCAACTCGGTGTTCTTCACGAATGGGGACCAGGTATGGACGAGCAACGGGACAGCGGCGGGGACCGTTTGCGTTGCCTGGTTCTACGAGTCCCCGGTCTACGACCCCGATATCTACCACGGGCCCGGGCCGGCGGTCCTCCGGAGTGTGAACGGGGCGCTCTACGTCGCCGCGGACGACGGTGTGTTCGGCCGCGAGCTGTGGCGCAGCAATGGAACCGGCGCGGGCACGTGGCTCGTCGCGGACATCAACCCGGCGGGTGACTCGGATCCCACGAGTCTGACCGTCGCCGGCGGTCGGATCTTCTTTGCGGCCGATGACGAGGACGGGCACTCCGGACTGTGGACAACCGACGGCACCGCTCCTGGCACAAGACCTGTCTCGGACGTCGGCCCGATCCACGACTCCGCCGCTGGCCATCCGCTCGGCGTCGGGATCGGCGCGAACCTCTACTTCACGGCGGATGACGGCACCCACGGCGCCGAGCTGTGGACGAGCGACGGGACAACCGCCGGGACAGGGCGGGTCGCAGATGTCCACTGAGGGATTTCGCGGTCCGACCGAGATCGGTCTGGACGCGCCCACTGGCCCATATCACACCCTGATCGAGATTCGGCCCGGTGCCGCACCGGGCGGGAGGCAGGCCATGTTCCCGCGAATGTCACGCCAACAGCAGCTTGAACGCAAGGCGCGCCGCATGAGCCGACGGCGATCTCGCCTGGCCGCGGCCATGATTGCGACGGCGGTGGCGATCGTCCTGGCCGTCCCTGCATCCGCCGCGACCCCGGGCCGGGCACCATCGATGACGGGAGGGCCGGCGGCGAACCAGGCAGCCAGCGCGACCGACTGGCCGCAATTCCGCGGCGGGCCCAGCCACACGGGCAACACCACGGCCGAGACACAGCTATCAGCCGCGAACGTGGGCCACCTCTTCGTCGCCTGGTCCGGTTGGACGGACGCCCTTGTCCAGTTCTCCTCGCCCGCCGTCTCCGACGGCGTTGTCTACGTCGCAGCCCACTCCCCGTATTGGGAGGACTACGGCGGTAACCCGCCCTTCTCGAGTCCCGGCTACGTCTACGCGTTCCCGGCCGACTGCGTCAGCGACGAATTCGGGTGCGAGCCGCTCTGGAAAGGGCCGACGGATGTGACCGACTCCTCACCCGCAGTCGCCGACGGCGTCGTCTACGTCGGAGACAATGGCGGAACGTTGTACGCCTTCGCCGTCGGATGCGCCGGCGACGGCAGCGACTGTTCGCCCCTGTGGACGGCGAAGTCGTCGGGCGGCGGCGCGTTTCGCTCCTCGCCCGCCGTCGCGGGCGGGGTCGTCTACATCGGCTCGGCCGACCACCGACTCTATGCCTTCCCGGCCGGCGACAGCTGTGACACCGGCGGCGGGTCGTGCACCCCGCTCTGGACCGGCGTGACCGGCGGGGCCGTTCTCTCATCGCCGGTGGTTGTGGGCGGCGTGGTGTACGTCGGCTCGTACGACGGGAAGCTCTACGCATTCCCGGCCGGTTGCGCGACCGACGGCAGCGAGTGCCAGCCGACCTGGACCGGACGCACCGGTGCCGGCATCTTCTCGTCCCCGGCCGTCGCCGGCGGCGTGGTTTATGCCGGCTCGGACGATGGCCGGCTCTACGCGTTCAAGGTCGGCTGCGCCACGGGCGGGGGCACCTGCGCTCCGCTGTGGACCGGCCTGACCGGCGCGAGCGTCCGCTCGTCCCCGGCCGTCGCCGATGGCGTCGTCTACGTGGGCTCGAATGATGGCCGGCTCTATGCGTTCAAGGTCGGCTGCAACAGCGCTGGAAGGGCATGTTCGGCTCTCTGGACGGGCGCAACCAACGGGAGCGTCTGGTCGTCGCCGGCAGTCGCCAACGGGGTGGTGTACGTGGGCTCGAACGACGGCAGCCTCTACGCGTTCGCCGCAGGTTGCGGCACGAGTGCCGCAACCTGCCCACCGCTCCTGAAGTCGCCAGGCGTCGCCTACCGCTGGGCGATGTCCTCACCGGCCGTCGCCGACGGGCGGGTCTACATCGGCAGCGAGGCGTTCTCGATCAACGGCGACGATGTCACTCCGCCGAGTGTCGATGCGCCGCGCGTATACCTGCAGGAGGGCACCACGCTGGGCCACGGGAGCACGGTCATCTCGTGGGATGGCTGGGATGACACTGGGACCAGCGCCGGGACGGGCATCGCCGGCTACGAACTCCAGCAGAGCGTCACGGGCGGCGCTTTCAAGGCCGTCGCGCTGCCGACTCCGACCACGACCAGCCTGCCGATGGCGCTGAAGCTCGGGGTCACCACCCGGTTCCGGGTGCGTGCCACGGACGGCGCGGGCAACCGCAGCTCGTGGGCCACGGGGTCGGCCTTCACCCCGACGCTCTACGAGGACACGAACAGCACGCTCGTCTACTCGGGGACCTGGAAGCGAGCGTCGAGCACGACGGCATCCGGTGGGACCACGACCTATGCGACCAAGGCCGGCGCGAAGGTCAGCCTGACGTTCACCGGCAGTGGCGTGGCCTTCGTGGCCCCGCTCGGCCCGACGCGCGGGTCGGTGGCCATCTCGATCGACGGCGGACCCCAGCAGACCATGAACCTCCATTCGTCCTCGGTTGTCGCACGCCGTGTCGCCTTCACCTGGGGCTGGTACGCCGTCGGCAAGCACACGATTACCGTTCGGGTCCTCGGGACGGCGGGTCATCCCCGCGTGGACGTTGACGCCTTCGAGGTGCTCCGCTGACGAAACCGCAGGACCACGATCCGGCCGGGCCCCGAGTTACGATGGGCTGAGGCGCCCCGCCGGCCGAACCTGAGACTGCGTCCATTCTCTGAACCGGCCGATCCTCACGGGGTCGGCCGGTTTGCGATGAGGCGAGAGTCGCTTCGACGCTGTTTTCGGCGCATCGAGCGTCGGTGGCCACGCGCCGCGCCGGCGTCACATGCGGGCGAGGGCCGACATCCCCGAGCCCCTCCGGGACAGCGCGTCGACTGTCACCGCTGCCAGCAGGACGAGGCCCGTTGCGATCAGCTGCCACTGGACATCAAGCCCCAGCAGGTACAGGCCGTTGTAGATCGCGCCGATGACCAGCTCGCCGAGCAGGCCGTGGATGGCGCGCCCCGGCCGCCGAACAGGCTGGTGCCGCCGATGACCGCTGCCGCGACCGCGTACAGGACCAGCTGGCCGCCGTTGATATTGGTGCTCATGCCGCCCTGCCAGGAGGCGTAGATCACGCCGGCGATGCCGCCCGTGAACGAGCAGAGGATGAACGCCCGTGTCCGGATCCCGCGAACGCTGACCCTTGCGCGCCGGGCCGCTTCGGCATTCCCGCCCACGGCGTACATGTGCCGTCCGAAGCGCGTCCGCTCGAGCAGCACGGACCACACGCCGAGCACGAACAGGACCACCGGCACTACGTACGGCACGCCTTCGATCGGGAGGAACCTGCCGCGGTCCACGTTGCAGATCGCCACGACAACGATGCCGGCCACCGGCATCCCGACGATCTTGAGGACGGTCAGCCCCACCGGTGGGGCAACCAGGCCGCTGCGCCGTCGCCGGGAGTCACTCCGCCACATGTTGGCGCCGAGCCCGACCACGATCAGCGCGAGCCCGATCCAGGCAACCTCCGGCGGGATGTTGCTGTTCACGATCCCTGCGATGGCCTGCTGGTCCTTGAGAACCGGGCTGTTCAGCGACACGACGCCCTGGCCGTGCCTGCCGGCGAGACGCCGGCCTGCCCAATCACTCGACCAATGGCCGAATCCGGCATGCCGATACCCTGCCGGCCCCCGGTGGGCGCGAGGGGTTGCCGTCGAGACGTACCATTTGCGCGGGCTCATCCGCGGGGGGACTGAGACCCGAAGTCTGGGAGGCAACCATGTCCGGTTCGTTCGTCCGTCGCGTACTGCGCGGCGGTTTCCTCGCGTCGACCATCGTGGCAGCGGTGGCACTTGGGGGCGGGACGACCCTCGCGGCGCATCAGGTCGGGCACAGCGGCACGACCGGCAGCTACTCATGGACCGACTCGTCCGCCCATCCGGCAGGGCTGTGTGACTACACCGGCGGGGGTGCCGCAGGTCACACGTATATCGTCGGTGTTCGCGTCAATGCTCCGGCGACGGCGAAATGGCCGACAGGCCAGGCCTCGACGTGGGGCTACGTCGGGTTCAGGGTGGAACTGCAGCACCTGTCGGGCGGCTCCTGGACCACGGTGAACTGGGGTCCACAGACGACCGCGAATGCGACCACCACCGCGTCGGCGATGCTTTCCAACCGCCGGGTGGCGTGGGCGGGGCCGCTCACTGGCAAGGACCGGGGACTCGCCGTCCTGACCTGGTACCGGCCGAACTGGTCGATCCTCGGCAGCGCCAGGGTCGTAATCGATCACTACGCCAACAACTTCGACAGCGTCGCGCGCGCCTACTGCCCCGTTTCCTACTGCGACGTGTGCGCCCCCGCTGCTGCGGCCGGCGTGGCGGCGATCGACACCCGGCGGTCGCAGGTCTAGCCAAGTCGTGCCCGGCTATGGGCGTCGGGCACATCTCCGTAGTCAGGGCTGCTACGCGCGGGCGCGCCGGGTGCACGTAGGCCCGGCTGTTCGGTAGGAGGCAGGCCATGGAGTTCCTCGTCCACACCGAGGTGCGCTGGCCCGGGGACGGCGATCCTGAAGAGTTCGCGAGGTTGAACGAGGCAGAGCGTCAGCGCGCGGCCACGCTTCACGACGAAGGGAGGATCCTGAGGTTGTGGCGGATCCCCGGACGGCGGGCCAACTGGGGGCTCTGGAGCGCGCCGGATGCGACTGCCCTTCACCAGGCGATCGTGTCGCTGCCGCTGTTCCCCTGGCTCGACGTCGAGGTGCATCCGCTGGCCATCCATCCGAGCGATCCCGGCCCGGTCAGGTGAGTCAAGGCCGCCCGGGTAGGGTCGCTGCGCGTCGTCGCGGATGGCTGGTCGCTGCCGGGTCGCGTCAGGGAGTTCTTGTCGCTATCACCGCACCGGCCAGCAGGTCCGAGATGCGCTTGGCGGTCGCCAGGACGCGAGGCAGAGCGACCCGATGCAGCGCACCGGCTCGAACCGTCGGTGCGCTGACAGTGACCGAGCCCGCGATCTTCCCGGTGGCGTCGAAGTACGGAGCGGACACGCAGCAGATGCCGGGCTCGTACTCCTCGTTGTCCACGGCGTAGCCGGACTGGCGGACCTCCTCCAGCTGCGACTCCAGGTTGGCGAGCCGGGAGCGCCGCAGGTGCGCCGGCACCTGGACATACAGGCGATCGGCGACCGCTTCCACATCGATCTCGGGAAGGTAGGCGAGGACCGCCCTTCCCGACGCCCGCCGGTCCTCGGATCCCGAGAAGCCGACCTGGAGACCGGTCACGCGGAGGGACTGGCTGCCTTCCGCGACGGCCTGGATGACAACAGACCCCCCGTTCCAGGTCGTGAGGTAGGCGGTTTCGCCGCTGTCGGCGGCCAGGGTCTCGATATACGGCCGCAGCTGGCGCGACAGGTCGGTGCCGCGCATGAGGGACGCATACAGCACGGCGATCCGTGGGCCGATTCGGAGCCCCCCGTCGGGCTCCTTCGTGAGGTAGCGGCCCTCGATGAGCGTGTTCACGAGGTGGTATGCCGTCGAGAGGTTCAGGTTGAGCGCCTGCGCCACACGGCGAACCTTTGGCGGTTCCGAGCTGGTCGCCACGCAGTCGAGCACGCCGATCGCGCGCTGGACCGTCTTCAGCGTGGTGCCCCTGTCGTTATCTGAAACCAGTGTCACGTCGCGATGGTAGAGGCTCAACACGTCAGGCGTCAACGGATCGTCTCGGGGTTGCGGCCTACCTTGGTCGGCGCACGAGCGAGCACTCCACAGTCCGCAGTCTCCTGTTGACGGGTCGCCCGCGGTGGGGGTACCGTCACGCCGTCAGTCAACATACCCTGAGCGCCCTTCAGATATAGACAATGCGAGTTGGCTGACCAACCGGGCATGGTCGCTCGTCGCGCTCGGTCGGACCGGTTGATGCGATCGCGCATCACGAGTTGCGATCCTGAAAGGGAGGTCATTACGTGACCACATCTGAGAAGTCGGCGACGCCGCCGGGCAAGTACGTCGGGACGAGCGTCCGAAGGAAGGAAGACCTCCGATTCCTCACCGGGCGCGGTCAGTTCACAGATGACATCGAGCCGCGGGGAACCCTTCACCTGGCAGTGCTGAGGAGCCCGCATGCCCACGCGCGGATCCTCCGTATCGACACGACCAGGGCGAAGCAGCTGGCCGGCGTGGCGGCCGTCCTCACCGGCACGGAGGCGCTCGAGTACACCGGGCCGTTGGCGGTCACCATCAACCTGGGCCTGAAGGCCCCCACTGTCTACGCCATCGCTACGGACAAGGTGCGCTATGTGGGCGAGCCGGTCGCCGTGGTTGCCGCGGTCGACCGCTACGTTGCCGAGGACGCGACCGAGCTGATCGACGTCGACTACGACGTCCTGCCCGCCGTGGTCACCGTCGAGGACGCCCTGAAGCCCACAGCGCTCCTGTACGAGGATTGGGACTCGAACGTCCAGCTCGACTGGCAGATGAGCGTCGGCGACGTGGACGCGGCATTCGCCGGCGCCGCCCAGGTCTTCGAGGAGACGTTCACCCACAGCCGATACACCGGCACGCCGATGGAGATGCGCGCCTGTCTCGCCGACTACAACCCCGCAACCGGACGCATGACGGTCACCTGCTCCACGCAGGCCGCGTCGCAGATCCGGACCCTGATCGCCCAGACGATGCGCATGCGCGAGGAACAGATCAGGGTGATCGCTCCGGACGTGGGCGGCGGGTTCGGGACCAAGCTCCAGGCCAACGTCGAGGTCATCCCGTGCATCGTGTCGCGGATGCTCGGACGCCCGGTGAAGTGGACCGAGGACCGCGTCGAGCACATGCTCACCGGCATCCAGACCCGTGACTATCGGGCGGAGGTGAAGCTGGGCCTCGACGAGAACCACAGGATCGTCGGCCTCAACGTCCGTCTCGTCGCCAACATCGGCGTGGACGGCTCCTGCCATGCCGCCGGCACGCCGACACTCCAGGTTGCCGGCGGGTATTTCCCGGGCCCGTACAAGGTCCCCACCTACGCGACACAGACGATCGGCGTCGTCACCAACAAGGCGCCGTACGGAGCCTTTCGCGGCTACGGCAAGGACGTGGCCAACTACCCGATCGAACGAATGATGGACGTGGTCGCCCGGAAACTGGGGCTCGCGCCCGAGGAGTTGCGCCGCATCAACTTCATCCAGCCGGACGAGTACCCATATCAGCAGATCTCCGGGCCGCTCTACGACAGCGGCGACTATCCGACGCTGATGAACATGGCGCTTCGGACGGTCGACATGGACGCGTTCCGGGTGCGCCAGGCGGAGCTCCGGGCGCAGGGGCGATACGTCGGCATCGGCATCGCCGCCATGCTCGAGCCCTCGGGCGCTGCCGTGCCGAACGGCATCTTCAACGGCTATCAACCCGCCACGATCCGGTTGATGGCAGAGGGTGGCCTCCAGGTCATCACGAGCCACCAGAGCATCGGCCAGGGAATCGAGACGACCCTCGCGCAGGTTGTCGCCGACACCATGGGCGTCGACATCGACTCGATTCGCGTCGTGTACGGCGACACGGACGTGGTGCCCTACGGGCTCGGTCCCTTCTCCTCGCGCGGCGCCACGTATGTCGTCTCCGCCGTCCACGAGGCGACCAAGCTGCTCAAGGAGAAGGTCCTGCTGATCGCGGGAAATCTCCTGGAGGTCGATGCCGTCGACCTCGAGATCGTCGCCGGGAGCGTCCGGGTCAAGGGCTCACCGGAGAAGGCCCTCTCACTGAAGGAAATCGCGAACAAGGTGCTCCTCTGGCCGGGTCCTTACGTCACGGTTCCGAAGGGGGTGGACCCCAACCTGGAGTCGAGCTACACCTGGCTGAGCCCGATGGCCCGGTGGATACCCGACGAGCTCGGGCGGATCGCGCTGTACACGACACACCCGACCGGCGTCTTCATTGCCACAGTCGAGGTCGACGCGGAAACCGGCCAGGTGAAGGTGGACCGGTTCGTGGTTGCCCACGATGCCGGCACCATCATCAACCCGATGATCGTCGACGGCCAGGTCTCCGGAGGCGTCGCGCAGGGGATCGGAGGGACCCTCCTCGAGGAGCTCCACTACGACGAGAACGGCCAGCTGCTGAACTCCGACTTCTCGACCTACCTCTGCCCGACGACCATGGAGGTCCCGGACATCGAGGTCCAGCATCTCGAATCGCCGTCGCCGTTCACGCCGCTCGGCACCAAGGGAATGGGCGAGGGCGGCACGATCCCGTCCCCGGCAGCCATCGCAAATGCCGTCGAGGACGCGCTGTCCCCGTTCGGCGTCCGCGTCGGCGACCTGCCACTGAGCCCGCAACGTGTTCTCGGGTTCATCCGCGAGGGACAGGCTCGTGGCGCATAACTGGACCCTGCACCCCCTTGTGCTGGGCGAGGCGGACGTACCGAAGGTCCTCGACGCGTTCTGGTCACTGGTCCGCGACAAGGGGATCGTGACCGTGCCGATTTTGGCCTGGCTCCTCCGACCGGACACGGACGGGGACCCGATCCTCGTGGATACCGGGTTCCGCGAGGCCCAGCGCTGCATGGACGTGCAGCACCTGGGACCTCACCGGTCTCGGCCCGAGTGGACCCTCGCGGCGCAGCTCCTGCCTCACGGGCTCACGCCCGACCAGGTCCAGACCGTCCTGATCACACATCTGCACTACGACCACGTCGGCCAGCTCGAGTTGCTGCCCAACGCGCGGTTCGTCATGCAACGCACCGAGCTCCAGGCGGCGGCGGCGCCCATCATCTCGAAGGACCTTGATTTCGGGGGCGGGGCGCTCTTCTACGATCGCCGGGACATCGCCGCGATCGTCGATTCGCTCTGGCCCCGCGTCGAACTGCTCGAGGGCGACGAGGAGATCGTGCCCGGCGTGAGGTGCATCCTTTTTGCGAACACGCATACGCCCGGCAGCCAGGTCGTCTACGTCCAGACGAGGGCCGGAGTCGCGGCCATCCTCGGCGACCTCGGCCGCAATGTTGAGATGAACATCAAGCAGGAGATCATGCCCGGGCTGTACTACGACCTGGAGGCGACCCGGCGGGCGATGCGGCGCATCCACCGCGAGGTCGACTTCCCGCTCCCCAGCCACGACCCCGACATCCCGGCCCGGTATGCGGCCGGGCTCCCGTCGCAGTAGGCGAGGAGGCCGGCCATGCAGGTCACAGGCTCCTGGGAGCCCGCGTATCCAGTCGAAGAGGTGTGGGCCGTCCTGTACGACCCGGACGTTCTGGCCAGGCACACACCGGGCTGCCAGTCGATGGAACAGACGGGCCCGGAACGTTTTGCGATCGACCTCAAGCTGGCGATGGCCGGCATCGGAGGCCGCTATAAGGCGACCCTGCAGAGGTCAGAGATCCGGCCCCCCTCTCACTGCAACCTGCACGTTGAGGGCAAGGGGCCGGTCGGCGCGATCAACGTCGACGGCAAGGTGGACCTGGCACCATCCGGCACCGGCACGACGGTTGCCTATGGAGGGGACATCGTCGTTGCCGGACCGATGGCAGCCGTTGCGAATCGCGTGATGGGGGGTGTCGCCAAGATGATGCTGGGAAGGTTTTTCAAGGACCTTGAGGCCGAGCTTGCCAGCCGCCATGCCGCGGACGCACCCGGTGAGGAACGAGGGAGGCGAATCCAGTGAAACCTGCACCGTTTTCCTTCGTGTCGGCCAACAGCGTGGCCGATGCGATCGCGGCATTGAGCACACACGGCGCCGATGCCAAGCTCCTCGCCGGCGGCCAGAGCCTCCTGCCGACCATGAACATGCGCCTGGCGCGGCCATCCGTGGTCATCGACATCAACGGCATCGCCGAATTGAGCTACATCCGCGAAACCCCGGATGGACTCGCCATCGGGGCGCTCACCCGCCACAGCGCGGTCGAGGCGTCGGAAGTGGTTCGTCGCGTAAACCCTCTCGTCGTCGACGCGGTCAGGTACATCGGCCATTTCCAGATCCGCACGCGCGGGACGATCGGTGGCAGCCTCGCGCACAACGATCCCGCGGCCGAATATCCGCTGATCGCCCGACTGATGGACGCCACGATCGTGCTCACCGGGCCCGACGGCGAGCGGGTCGTCGGAGCCGGAGATTTCTTCGTTACCTACTTCACCACCGACATCAGGCCCGGCGAGATCCTGACGGAGGTGCGCATCCCGGCACTCCCGCCGAGGACGGGCCACGCCATCGTCGAACTCACCCGGCGCCACGGCGACCTGGCGATCGTCTCCGTCGCCGCGACGCTCACGCTCGACGCCGGCGGTCTGGTCACCGCAGCGCGGCTGGCAGCAAACGGCGTGGGCGGCGTGCCGCATCTCGCGTCGGCAACCGCACAACTCGTCGGCACGAAGCCGACCGATGCCGATCTTGCGGCGGTAGCCTCAGCGATCGGCGACGAGGTGACGCCCGAGGCGGACGCCTTCACGACGTCCGAGTACAGGAAACACGTGACGGAAGTCCTGAGCCGCCGTGCCCTCAAGACGGCGCTGGAGCGCGTGGAGGTGCGAGCATGAGCACGTCGGTGAACGCCGCGACCCGGCAGCGGGTCCGCATGACCATCAACGGCATCCCCTACGAGAGCGACGTGGACGTCAGGTTGCTCCTGACGGACTTCATCCGCCACGAGGCCGGACTCACCGGCACCCACGTCGGATGCGAGCAGGGCATCTGCGGGTCCTGCACCATCCTGTACGACGGCGAGCCCGTCCGCTCGTGCCTGATGCTGGCGGCCCAGGCCCACGGCCACGAGATCACCACGATCGAAGGCATCGCGGCCAGCTTCAACACGCTCCATCCGGTCCAGGCGGCGTTCACCGAGCACCACGCCCTGCAGTGCGGCTTCTGCACCGCCGGTTTCGTGATCTCGGCGATCGCGTACCTCAAGAGCCATCCGGACCCGAGCAGGGAGGAGATCCGTGAGGCGATGGCGGGCAACCTGTGCCGCTGCACGGGCTACTCGACAATCGTTACGGCGGTCCAGGACGCGGCGGCGCAGCTTCGAACCGAGCCGGCCACGGCCTGAGGGCACGCGCTCACCCGAGGTACGGCCGCAGATCCGCGGGCGCCGCTCCGCCCGGCGCGGCCGTGCGGAGGTCCGTGCCGCACCCAGGGAGTTGCGTCGTGCCGTTCTCGGCGGCCGGTCCAGATCGACGGAGGCTATGCATGGCCGGGCTGAACGAACCGGGCGCAAACGCGCCCAATGCCGGTGCCACAGAACCGCCCGCCGCGGGAGGAACGCGGTCGGACGCTGCATTCCTCCTCTTCTTGTACGAGCAGATGTGCACGATTCGCTGTTTCGAGGAGCGGGTGCTGCAGCTGCGCGTCGCCGGCGACGTCGTCGGCTCCGTCCACCTCTGCAACGGCCAGGAGGCCATTGCGGTGGGGACCTGCGCCGTGCTCGACCTGCCCCGTGATCTCGTCTTCCCGACGTACCGGGGACATGGATGGACGCTCGCCTGCGGCGTGCCGCCGGAGCCGCTGTTCGCCGAGTTGCTGGGTCGCGCGACCGGACTGAACGGCGGCCGCGGAGGTTCCGCCTATTGCTCGGCCCCCGACCACGGAATGTACGGGGAGAACTCGATCGTCGGGGCCGGAGCGGCCATCGCGACCGGGGCAGCGCTCGCAGCCGCGTTCGACGGCTCTGGCCGCGTCACCGTGGCGGTCTTCGGCGACGGCGCGATGAACCAGGGCTCCGTCCACGAGGCAATGAACTTTGCCTCGGTGCGGCGAGCGCCGGTCGTCTTCCTGGTCGAGAACAACCGGTACTCGGAGCTGACTCCGATCAAGGCCATGGTCCGTCTCGAGTCCCTCTACCGGCGCGCGTCCGCCTACGGGATGTCCGGAGTCCGCGTGGACGGCAACGACGTCGCGGCGGTCATGGCAACGATGCGCGCCGTGGTCGAGAAGGCGCGGTCGGGTGAGGGCCCCGTCCTCGTCGAAGCGATGACCGAGCGACTGGTCGGCCACTACATTGGGGACGCGGAACTCTACCGCGAGCCGGGAGAGCTCGATCGCGCACGAGAGAACGAACCGCTTCGGCGATCCCGCCGGCAGCTCGAAGCTACCGGCGTGTCGACGTCCGAGATCGACGCCCTGGAGGAGCGGGTCCGGTCCTCGGTCCTGGAGGCCAGCCTCCGCGCGCTCGCGGCGCCGCTGGCGGATCCGTCAACCGTGGAGGAGCACCTCTATGCCTGAGGAGATCCGTTCGCTCACCTACGCCGAGGCGGTGAACGCCGCCCTGGCGCGAGCGCTGGAGGAGATCCCCGAGACGCTCTTCTTCGGCGAGGACGTCGCCGTCCCGGCGGTGTCTTCGGGGTCACGAAGGGGCTGCGCGCACGATTCGGCGAGCGGGTCTTCGACACGCCGATCTCCGAGTCGGCAATCCTCGGCGGCGCGATCGGAGCCGCACTGGTGGGGCGCCGACCGATCGCCGAGATCATGTGGATCGATTTCTCCCTCGTCGCTCTCGACCAGCTGATCAACCAGGCGGCGAACGTCCGGTACGTGTCCCGCGGCCGCCTGACCGCGCCGATCACCGTCCGGACCCAGCAGGGGAGCGCGCCGGGCGCATGTGCGCAGCATTCCCAGAACCTGGAGGCGATCTTCGCCCATATTCCCGGCCTGCAGGTGGTCCTCCCGGCGACCAGCCAGGACGCCTACGACCTCCTCCTGGCCGCGGTCGCGTCAGACGACCCGACGATCGTCATCGAGAATCGGACGCTGTACCACGCCGGTCGCTCGCCCGTGAACGTGGGCGGCGCCGTTTCCCCGATCGGGCGCGCCGCCACCCGGCGGGCCGGGAGCGACGTGACGATCGTGACGTGGGGCGCCATCCAGCAGCGCGTCCTCGAGGCTGCGGGTGCGCTCGCGGCCCGAGGGATCGAAGCCGAGATCATCGATCTGCGCTGGCTCCGCCCGCTCGACCGCGGGGCCATCCTCGCGAGCGTCGAGCGGACGCGCCGCCTCGTCGTCGTCCACGAGGCACACGTGACGGGCGGGTTCGGTGCCGAGGTGACCGCGATCGTCGCGGAGTCCGGAATCCCCCTCCGTGCCGCCCCGGTGCGGGTGGGAGCGCCCGATGCCCGCATCCCGGCCGCGCCATCCCTTGTCGTCGCCGTCATTCCGTCCGTCGATCGCATCGAGCGGACGGTTGCCGGTGTGGTCGAGGCCTCGTCGCGGCCGCAGTTGAACTGATCAGCGTGACCTACCCGCCGCCGAGGCGGGCGAGCCGGACGCGCTCGACTGGAGGCGTGGCGCGGCCGCCGCCCGACGATCGATTGAAGCTCGGCACGATCACTGGCCGCCGTGGCCTTTCCGCGTGGTGCCCGCGTCGGCCAGCAGGTCAGGGGTGATCAGCGCGAGGCATCCACATGTCGGGCACGGCCGACGGGCCGGCAGGGTGGCCGATCTCAACACGGAGTGCTCGCCGGGAGTGTCCCTTGTCTGGAGTGCGCGACGGCGCCTGACGT
This sequence comes from uncultured Chloroflexia bacterium, assembly GCA_963816905.1. GTDB lineage: Bacteria > Chloroflexota > Limnocylindria > Limnocylindrales > CSP1-4 > JAFMJV01. The sequence goes on from CAWFMQ010000004.1 coordinate 354,326, forward strand.
CGGGGGACCAATCCCACTCGCCGGACTGCGTTTCGACGACGCCTTCGGGGAATCTGACGGTCGTCCCCCAATTGTCGACGTGGAGGTGGGCGATCAGGCCGTCACAGGGATAGCGACCTGCTCGATCGCATCGACCACATAGCATGGCCGAGCCCTGGCGCCGCGCCGGCCAGTCAGCGAGGGTCACGCCCCGTCGCCGTCCAAGGAGGGTGCACTCGCACCACCTGAGAGTCGAGCGACTCTCCCATCCCGGAGGCTCCCGCTATCCGCGTTCCCCCGAAGGATACGCAGGGTGTCCAGTGAGACCGTGCGGGACCCCATCGTGAGTTGTGGTGCCGAAGGGGGGGATCGAACCCCCACGAGGTTGCCCTCAACGGTTTTGGGTTCGCCGCATAGCGTTCGCGGGTGGTCGCCGGAGTCCGCATCACGCTCAACGTGCGCTGAACGGATCGGTTCTCGAACGGGCGTGTTCGTAGGCGAAGCTACCGCCGTGCTACCGGCGCACCACGACTTTGCGGTTCGTCGGGCCGGCGCTCCGCGCTCCGACCGGGACCGAAAGCGACTCCGGCCGGACTCAGAGCCGCCCGCGGGCCGCGAGAGTCGAAGGCGTCGCCCGGGAACACAGGAGTCTGACCGCCGAGGACGCCTCAGAACTTCGGGCCGTTCGCCTCTGGCAAGGACAGCGCGTGCCGCGCAGCCTGCGTGCATCGAGGGGCTACTCAGCGCGGCGCGCGGAACGGAGGGTCTGGAAAATGGCGATCGACGAGACGGCCCGGCGAACCCGGCGGACGGTGCTTGCGGGCGCGATCGGCGGGACGGCGGTGCTCGCCGCCTCGGCACTCGGGCATCCGCTGGTGGCTCAGGCAGCCGCCGGCACCCCTGTGCTCCTGGGTGAGACGAACACCGAGAGCTCCGGGACGATCGTCGAGAACACCACCAGCTCGGACGCGGCGCTGGCCGGTCACAGCACGCTGGGCGATGGCGTCGAAGGCGAGTCCGCCAGCGAGGGCGGCAGGGGCGTGTCCGGCCGCTCGAGCGGCGGTGGCTTCGGTGTGCTGGGTGAGGCCACCGGCCCCGACGGGACCGGCGTGTACGGCTACGCCGACGCCACCACCGGAAGCACCGTCGGCGTGCTCGGTGCGGTCAACAGCCCCGATGGGATCGGCGTCCGCGGCATCGGCAATGCCACCGGCGCCGGGAACGGCTATGGCGTGTGGGGCGAGACGGCCGCCAAGAACGGCATCGGCGTGTACGGCAGCGCCTCGAGCGCAACAGGCGGCGGCTTCGGGGTGTTCGGACAGTCCGCCAGCTCGACCGGGGCGGGCGTGTATGGCACCGGCAGCCGCTTCGGCGCGTGGGGCAATTCGTCCGGCACAGGTGTGCTCGGCCACTCGGGCAACAAGACCGGCGTCCTCGGCTTCTCCGGGGTCGTCACGATGGGCGTCGAGCCCCCGCCTCCCCAGCCCAAGACCGGCGTCTTCGGCTACTGCGACCTCGACGCCACGGCCGTCGGCGTCCTGGGCAAGACCACGCTCGGCCAGGGCGTCGAGGGCCTCGCGACCACCGGCACGGCGGGCCTCTTCAAGACCAACGGGCTCAAGAGCGGTACCGCCCTGCGGACGATCGGCCGGGTCCGCTTCGACAATTCCGTGGGCATCGCCACCATCGGCGCCGGGAAGTCGAGCGTGACGGTCACCCCGGGCATCGCCCTCACCACGAGTTCCGCCGTCGTCGCCACGCTTCAGGCCAACCCGAGCGGCTCGCTGACCGTCCAGGGGGTGGTGGTCAACGCCACCGCCGACACGTTCACGATCTACCTGACCGGGAACACCTCGGCCGCCCTCAAGGTTGCCTGGCACGTCTTCGGCTGATCCGGCTATCGGGCACGGTGCCGCTGAGCGATCTCCGGGACCTTCCACGCAAGCCGCTGGGAAGCACCCGACCCGGGTCCTGCCAACGGACGTGGACGTCATGGGACGTTCGGGTACTCGCGCTGCGTCGGTGCCAGGCACATTGTTCCGACCGCCCCAAGAGTGTCCCGAGCGCGGCCGCGCGTTTGTCCCCCAGATGGCGTCTGCGCTCGGATTGGGGCCCGGCCGACACTATTGCCGGCGTCGAAGCGCAACCGTCACCCCGTCGGCCGACTTTCTGACCGCGATGCTGTACTGGTCGCCGACCGCCACCGCCAGGACGCTCCGGCGTAGAACCGTGGTGCCGAAGGGGGGGATCGAACCCCCACGAGGTTGCCCTCAACGGTTTTTGAGACCGTCGCGTCTGCCGATTCCGCCACTTCGGCGCGGAGTCGCATTCTAGGCTGCGAGCCGAGAGCATGGCGTGCCACTCGGAGCCTGACGCTGGGAGCCGGTCGCGGCCAAAGGCAGTGACCCGCTGAACGGCGCGCCTCGCGACCCCGGGGTCACATTCCCGCCTTCGTGCTCGCCTGGAGCCTCGTGGGGCCGCTCGCCGATGCTAGACTCGCCGCGGCCACGGCACCCGAGGGCCGGTCGTGATCGCAGGCCCGCCCCGACCATCGACCGATCCGATCGCTCTGGAGGTCGTCGTCAGCATGCATCGCCGTCCCCGATGCGCAGGGAGTCGCGCCCCGCACGGTTTGGGCGCGGCGGGAAACTGCTGCCCGTGACCGAGCCCATCCCGGACCGCCCCGACCCGGCGGAGGGCTCCGACCCGAAGGCCGACCCAGGCCCGTCAGGCCGCCCCGAATTCATCGGAACGCCCCGGGTGGCTGGAACGCGTGCGCGATCGCGCCCTCGTCGAACAGGCGCTGCGCGGCGACCTCGAGGCGTTCAACCGCCTCGTCGAGCTGTACCAGGACATGCTGTTCGGCCTCACATACCGCGTGGTCAACGATCGAGACGCCGCCGCCGACGCCGTCCAGGAAGCCTTCTTCAGCGCGTACCGCAACCTGGCACGGTTCAGCGGCGACTCGTTCCGCAGCTGGCTGACGCGGATCGCGATCAATGCCGCGACCGACATCCTCCGCGTCCGCAAGCGCCGCCCCGCTGACCCGTATCCCGAGTGGGAGGACGATTCGTGGCAGCCTCCGACCGACGAGTCGGAGTCGCCGGAACGCACGGCGATCCTGCGCAGCCGAAACCGCGCCATTGCCGAGGCGATGACACAGATCACCGCCGACCAGCGCACCGCGATCCTGCTCTTCGATGTCGAGGGCTACGACTACCAGGAGATCGCCGACATGACCGGCGTCTCACTGGGCACCGTGAAGTCGAGGATCCATCGCGGCCGGCTCGCACTTCGCGATCTGCTGGCCGGGCAGATGGAACTCATGCGAGACTGAGGTCGTCTGACGCACGTGACAGTGAACCGAGAACCCTCCGTCGACCACTCTCACCACGATCGCGTCCTGGTGGTGCAGTACGCGTCGAACGATTCCGACCTTCGGCCCGCCGATTCCGCGAAGGCGCGGGCGCTCCTGACAACCTGTTCCGACTGCGCAGCTCTCGTCGACGAGATTCGTCTCCTCGCCGCGGCCACGGCTGCGGTTCCCACTCCCCGCCGGACTCGTGACTTCCGCCTGACCCCCGAACAGGCCGCGACGCTTCGCGGGTCTGCGCTCCGGCGATTCGTAGAGCGGTTCGCCGGTTCCGCGGGCACGGCGCTCCGGCCGCTGGCCGGCGCGGTCGTGGCGATCGGGCTCGTGCTGGTCGCCGTCGGGAGCTTCCAGGGCACAGGTACCGCGGGCACATCCCGCGAGCAGGCGCCGGCGTACGGCGTCGCGTCTTCCCCGGCCGCTGCACCTGGCGCGCCGGTTGCACCTGCCGCCTCCGGCGCCGACGACGGCGACGACCCAGGACCAGGGCGCCGCTCCGACAGCCGCTCCCGTGCCGCCCAACCCCGCGCCGGAAGGCTCTGTGAAGGCCCCGTCCACCTCCGTGAGCGGACCCGGACCGGCCGCCGGCCAGACGGCCGATGAGACACCGCGACCGGCGACCCTACCGAAGCCGACCACCGGATCCGATACGACGGCGATCACGGCATCCGGCACGCCCGGGCCCGAGCATTCGCTGGGGGCCGGCGCGGCGGCCCCGCCACCGCCCCCGCCGCTCGACGTGGCGACCCCGGGCACGGCGGTTGTCGTTCCGGGAACGACCCCGGAGCCGGCAGGGACGGCAGGGACGGGCGCTGTCGTCGCGCCGGTTCCGCCCGCGAACACGGGGCCCGCCTCGGCCCCTGCACCGGCACCTGCGGATGCCAATGGCACGGGCACATCAGCGCTGGTCCTCGGTGGTATCGGGCTCGCGGGGATCGGAATCCTCGTTCTCGCCCTCGTCTGGATCGCCCGACGCTCCACCCGGGACCGGCTGCTCCGTTGACGAGCGCCATCGCACCCACCTGAACCGCGGGCCTGCCGCACGAAGCGGCCGGCCCGCTCCTCATGTTCGGGACCGTCCGGCCGGCGGGTCGCTCATTACCAGCCGCTCGCCGATCCCTGGCGCCGCACCGCGCGTACACTCCGAGCCGTGGAACGGCTCATGCTCATCGACGCGCACAGCCTGATCTACCGCGCGTACTTCGCCCTCCTCGAGACCCCGCTCACGACCAGCCGCGGCCAACTGGTGAACGCCGCGTTCGGGTTCTGGAGCATCGTGCTGCGGGGGTTCCAGGACGTGAAGCCCGACTACATCCTGTGCTGCTTCGACGTCGGGCGCACCTTCCGCCACGACCGGTTCGTCGACTACAAGGCCACGCGTCGTCCGACGCCCGACGATCTCCGCGACCAGTTCCCGATCATCCGCGAGATCCTCGCCGCCTTCCGCATCCCGATGTACCAGTTGGAGGGCTACGAGGCGGACGACCTCATCGGCTCCCTGACCCGACAGGCGGAAGCTCGGGACCTGGAGTCGATGATCGTGTCCGGCGACCTCGACATGCTGCAACTCGTGACCGACCGCACGAGGCTGATGACGACCCGGATGGGCGTCCAGTCGACGGTGATCTACGACCCCGATCGAATCCGAGAGCGATACGGCCTGGAGCCGGGCCAGATGATCGACTTCAAGGCGCTCAAGGGCGATGCGACGGACAACATCCCCGGGATCCCGGGTGTCGGCGACAAGACGGCCGCCGGCTGGCTCCAGGCCCACGGGTCGCTCGAGGGGATCTACGGAGCGCTCGATACGATCAAGCCGGAGCGGTTCCGAGCCGTGCTCCGCGACAGGCACGACGACGTACTCCTCTGGCGCGAGCTGGTGACGATCGACCGAGCGACCCCGATGGAACTCGACCTGACCACCGCCCGGCTCGGCGACTATGACCGCAGCGAGGTGCTGCGGCTCTTCCGCGAGTACGAATTCCGGACCCTTGTCGAGCGGTTGCCGTCAGTCGAGGGCGAGGCGCGCCGCGAGCCCGGCGACCTGCTGCGCGAGGCGGACCGCTCGGCCCCGGTGCCTGCGGCGCTGGTGCCGGGACGCGAGCCGTCGGCGCGGAACCGCCCGCCCTCCCTGCTGGGGGAGGGGACCGGCCTCCAGCTGAGCCTCGACTTCGGTGCGGTCGGCGTTGCCGGCGGCGACGGGAACGGCGCCCACCCGGAACACGCGGCGTCAGGGGCGATCGAGGTCGAGGCATCCGGGGCAGCTGTGGGGACTCCGGCTCTCGAAGCGGGCGCGGTCACTGCGTCGGGCGCATCCGGCGTGGTTGCCGCCGCCCCGGCCGATCCACGGGCGCTGCTGGCGGCGGCGCTTCGCGACCCGTCGATCGTCGAGCGGTTCGATCCGGGCGAAGACGTGGCGGCCTGGCTGGCGGGACAGCCGGAGCTCGTGGTCGGCGTCGCGCTCGACGACCCGCGCCCACGGCGCGGGACGCTGCTCGGGCTTGCAGTGGCGGGAGCGGACGGTCGTACGATCGCGGCCGACGCCGAGACGGCACCGGTGCTCGCGTCGGCGGTCATGGCCGCCGGTCGCCCGCTGGTCGGGCACGAGGCCAAGCAACTGCTCGTCTGGGAGCTGTCGAGGCGCGATCCGGGCGCCCGGACCAGCCTGTCGGCATCCGGGGGAAGCCTGCCTCCGGTCGGGTTCGACACCCAGATCGCTGCATACATCCTCAACGCGGCGCTGCGGAGCCAGTCGCTGCGGGACATCGCCTCGGAGCGGCTGGAGGTTGAGCTGCCGAAGCCGGGAGAGCTTCGCGGGCCGGAGCACGCGGCCATCCAGGCACTTGCTGCTGCTGCCGCGAAGGTCTCGCTGGACGCGGACCTGGAGAAGAACCCGACGCTCCGGCCGATCCTGGAAGAGCTGGAACTGCCGCTCATCCCGGTCCTGGCCGACCTTGAAGCGACCGGCGTCGCCATCGACCGGGCGGCGCTGGGCGAGCTTGCCGCCACGTTCACGACCGAGATCGCGCGGCTCGAGGAGGAGATCTACGCGTCGGTCGGTCACCAGTTCACGCTCGGCAGCCCAAAGCAGCTCGAACAGGTCCTCTTCTACGAGCTGAACCTGCCGCGCGGGCGGCGCACCAAGACCGGCTTCTCGACCGACGCGTCCGTGCTGGAGGACCTGCGGCCGGCGCACCCGATGGTCGGCATGCTGCTCGACTGGCGGATGTACACCAAGCTCAAGAGCACCTACGTCGACGCCCTGCCGCTGCTGCTCGACCCACAGACCGGGCGCCTGCACACGACCTTCCAGCAGGCGGTGGCGTCCACCGGGCGCCTGTCCTCGACCGATCCGAACCTCCAGAACATCCCGATCCGCACCGAACTCGGGCGCAAGATCCGCCACGCGTTCGTGGCCGGCGAGCCGGACAAGGTGCTGCTGGCGGCCGACTATTCACAGATCGAACTGCGGATCCTTGCCCACGTCTCGGGCGACGTGCACCTGCGCGAGGCGTTCGAGCGCCGCGCGGACATCCACCGCGAGACGGCGGCCCGGGTGCTCAAGAAGGACCCGGCCGACATCACGCACGACGAGCGGTCGATGGCCAAGATGGTCAACTTCGGGCTGGCCTACGGGATGAGCGACTTCGGGCTGTCGAGCCGGGCCGGCATCCCCCGCGCGGAGGCGCAGGACTTCATCAGCAGCTACTTCGCCGCGTACAGCGGGATCAGCTACTACATGCTGCACATCCGCGAGACGGCCAAGCAGCGCGGGTACGTGGAGACGCTCCTGGGACGGCGGCGCTGGATCCCCGAGCTCGAGGCGCGCAACTCGGCGCTTCGCGGCGCAGGCGAGCGCATGGCCATCAACATGCCGATCCAGGGCACGGCTGCGGACATCATGAAGATCGCGATGATCCGCCTGCACGAGCGGCTGCGCCGCGAGCGGAGCGCGGCACGGATGCTGCTCTCGGTCCACGACGAGGTGGTGCTGGAGGTGCCGCGCGACGACGTGGCGGCGCTCGCCCCGATCGTGCGCGAGGTCATGGAGACGGCACTCAAGCTGGACGTGCCGCTCGACGCAGAGTTGAAGGTCGGCGACGACTGGGAGTCGATGACGCCGATCCCGCGGTAGCGGTCCGGATGCACGGCGCGTCGCCGACGCGGGAGGGGCCGTCATGCGGAAATGGGAGCTCTGGATCGAGGAGGTCGAGAACCTGACCGAGCGACGAGTCCGAGATGCAGCGTGCATGCTCGGCGCGGGTCATCAATCGGCAAGCCGCTGAGTGACTGAACGCCTGGCGAGCAAACGGGCAGCCGGGGTTCGCCGAACCCGGGCCAAACCATCTCGGAGCGGGCCGAGAGATGGTCCGGAGGGTCGAGATGGGGGGTGGACTGGACATCGGGTGGTCCAGGTCACCGATTGAGTGCCCCGAAATGGTCCGAATCGCCCCGCGGAGGGCTTCGGCCGCGTCTCCGGCGGGCGACGGAAGGGGCTGCGCCGGCTCGCGCGGTCCGTTGGAACGCTGGGCGTTCAGGGTGTCTACGCGATTTCGTCGGCAGGGGTCAGGCGACTGACTTGCTGCGTTACCCGGCCATCGGCGGCCGAAGGTCTGCGAACGAACGAGAGGTAACGCACGTCAGCCGGCGCGGGCGTAGACCACCGTGACGATGACGTCCCCGGGGCGGGTGGTGCCTTCCGCGGTCGAACCGTCGCCGGTGCCGACGGACTCGCTCGCCAGCGTGTCGAAGGTGACGATCCTCCAGCCGTCGGCGGCCCGGGTCCCAGCATCGGACGCGACGATGTCCATGAACGTGCGCGTCAGGCCCCTGCCCGCCGTCTGTTCCTGCGAGTCCGTGCGATAGGTCACGATCACCTGGTCGGTGCCTGCAGAGTAGTCCGCCATCTCAAGCCTCCATCAGTCAGTCGTTCGGTCCCATGGTCGCACGAGCGCTACCCGAGGCACCGGAGTGCAGAGCAGTCGGGCTTCGTGCCGGTGAGCCAGGCTCCGTAGAGTCGATCGAAGCCGTCGAGCGCCCCGCGGCACGGGTTCGCAAGGTAGTGGCTGCGCACAGGGCTCCCCATGGTCGCCTCGCAATGTTCGTGCGCGGCGACCCCGAATGCTCGGACGAAGTGCTCTACGTCGTGGCGGTGGAGCGCGCGATGGTGGTCGAGTTCGTGGTTCCGGAGCTCGTAGCCATACTCGGCAAGCTCCCGCCGGTCGCTTCCGACCGCGCGCCAACGTTCCCGAAGGACGATTACGACGGGCCGCGACCCGCGACCCAGCGGCGGCTGGACCGCGAGATCCATGAACAGGTCATCGCCGTCGCGTTCCCACGCGACTGTCTCGACATCGTTGGGCGGCAGAACCGTCGCCCCGAATCGCTCGGCGCGCTCGATGACGTCGGCCAGGTAGTCGAGCAATTCGTCCGTTGTCGCCTCGATCACCGGCGAAGCGCCTGCGCGCTCTCGGGCAGGGTCTCCCCGTCGCCGATGGAGATGCGCTTCGACGCATCACGAATCACGACGCGTCGCCGCCGCGGCTTCCAGCCTTCGCGCCAGGCGTCGAAGCCGGCGACCGGGATACGGATGATGCGCGGGGAGACGCGGAGGGCGGGAAGCTCGTTGCGACGGATCATGTCGAGGACCGCGTCATCGCTGACGCGGAGGATCTCCGCGACCTCCCTGGGCGTGTAGTAGAACCGTTCCATTCGAGCCTCCTCTCAGCGGTATGTTCATGATACCGCCTGCACCGCTTTCGCCCACCGACCTTGCTGGACGTGGGCGCGCAGTTGAAACCTCGGACGATCTGTTCCGCGAGTCCGGGGCGGTCCGGCGCATATGTCCCGCATCTGCGGAATGGGCGAAGGCCGGAGGGGTCCGAGGACGGTATCGACGCCATGGGCGGCCTCCGGACCGGAGTTGGGACCGCCGTTGCACATCGACCGGAAAGTGGCGGCCTGACTCGGCCACAGGAGCCGGCGTACCGCCGTCTCGGGCGCTTCCGCTTCGGTGATTACGGATTGGGCGGCAATAGCCGGGGCACCGGCCGACGGGGCGCGAGTGACGGAGCGGCGCGCCTCCGTACACTTGCCGGCGTGCCCGAGCTGCCCGAGGTCGAGACCATCGCGCGAGAGTTGCGGCCGCTCGTGGTCGGGGCGACGATCAGCGGCACGTGGACCGACTGGCCGCGTGCCATCCGGCACCCCGAGCCGGGGGAGTTTGCCAGGCAGATCGTCGGGCGCCAGATCCTCGACGTCGGCCGCCGCGCCAAGTGGCTGGTGATCTCGCTGACCGGCGACGCCGTCCTCGCGATCCAGGTGAAGATGACCGGCCAGCTGTTCGTGCTGCCGGTTGGCACGCCGCACGACCGCCACGTCCACGTTCGCTTCGAGCTTGCCGACGGCCGCTGGATCCTCTTCCGGGACGTGCGCAAGTTCGGACGGGTGGGGCTGTATCGAAGGGGAGAGGCCGGCGCCATCCTTGGCGAGGGCGACGAGGGCGAGCTGTTCGGCGGGCACGGGCCCGAGCCGCTCGCGGATGAGTTCACGCTGGCCGAATTCCGGGGACGGCTGCGGACCCGGCGCGGCAGGCTGAAGCCGCTGCTGCTCGACCAGGCGTTCGTCGCGGGGATCGGCAACATCTACGCCGACGAGGCGCTCTGGCGGGCACGCCTCCACCCGCTGCGACTCGCCAACGACCTGCACCCGGACGACGAGCGGCGCCTCTACCTGGCGATCCGCGAGGTGCTGACGGAGGCGATTGCCCGCCGCGGCTCCTCGATCGACGACTACACCGCGCCCGAGGGCGACGGTGAGATGCAGGAGCACCTGAACGTCTACCAGCGCACCGGGGGACCCTGTCCGCGCTGCGGTCGTCCGCTCCGGCGGATCGTGCTTGGCCAACGCGGGACGCATTTCTGCTCCTGGTGCCAGCGGCTGCCGGCGCGAGAGCGGACCGGAACCACGGCGAGCCTCCTGGCCGGCGCCGTCTCGCGGAACAGGCGCGGCCCGCGCTGGAGCGAACTCCCCGCCGGCGAAGGGGCGGTCGGCGCAGGGCGGGTGATGGAACGCCGGTCTTCCCGGAACAGCCCGGACGCGACGCGACCGCAGGTCGAGTAGCCTGACGTTTTGTGAGCATCCTGCGCCTGGAAGGGGTTCGCCGCGAGATCGGCGACTTCGTCATCCTCGATTCCGTGACCGCGGCGGTCGCGCGCGGCGAGCGCGTCGGCCTCGTGGGTGCCAACGGGGCCGGCAAGACGACCCTGCTCGAGATCGTGGCCGGTCGTGAGGAGGCCGACGGCGGGCGTGTCTTCCTGGCGGCCGGGGTCTCGCTCGGGATGCTGACGCAGGAGGCGAACCTCGACCCGGTGTTCGCGTCGGCACCCGAGGTGCGACCGGCCGTGCGCAGCGGCGCCGCCGAGGTGGAGCAGCTGGAGCGTCGCCTCCACGCACTCGAGACGCAGGGCGCGTCGGCGGTCGAGTCGGCCGAGTACGCGCACCTCCGCGAGCGGTTCGAACTCCTCGACGGCTACCACATCGACCAGCGCGTTGACGAGGCGCTCTCCGGGTTGGGCATCCCGCGCGAGGACTGGTTTCGCCCGGTCCTCGAGCTGTCCGGCGGCGAGCAGACGCGGGCCGCGCTCGCCAGGCTCCTGGTCGCCAACCCCGACCTGCTCCTGCTCGACGAGCCGACGAACCACCTGGACCTCGGGGCGCTCGAGTGGCTGGAACTCGCCCTGCAGCGGCGCAACGGAGCGCTGGTCGTCGCATCGCACGACCGGGCCTTCCTCGACGCTGTGGTCTCGCGGATCTGGGAGTTGCGGGAACGGAGGGTCACGGTCTTCCGGGGCTCGTACTCCGGCTACCTCGTGCAGCGCGCGGACCGCGACGCGCGCCTGCGCAAGGACGTCGAGGCGGGCGGCGACGCGATCGCCAAGGAACAGGACCTGATCCAGAAGTACCGGCACCAGCGCAAGCACGGCAAGATGCACGAGCACGAGCGCCGGCTCGAACAGCTTCAGGCGTTGCAGGTCGAGGCGCCGACGCAGGAGGCGCAGCTGTCGCTGCCGTCCTCGGCGCTGCTCGGCGGCGGGCCGGTCCGGTCCGGCGAGATGGTTGTCTCGCTCCAGGAGGTCGTGGCCGGGTTCCCGCCGCCCGACGGGCGCGGCGACGGGATCCCGATCGTCCGTGTGCGCCGCCTGGAGGCCACGCGCGGCCAGCGGATCGGGATCGTGGGACCGAACGGCGCCGGCAAGACCACGCTTCTGCGCACGATCGTGGGGAGCCTCTCCGCGTTGGATGGGTACGTACGCCTGGGCGCGGCGGTGCAGCCGGCGTACCTGGCGCAGTTGCGCGACGTCGCGATCCCCGGGACAACGGTCCTGGACGCACTGCTCAACATGGCGCCGGTGGAGGCCGGGCCGGCGCGCTCGTACCTGGCACGGTTCCTGTTCCGCGGCGACGACGTCTTCAAGCCGGTCACGGAGCTGTCCGGCGGCGAGCGTTCGCGGCTGGAACTGGCGCTGCTCGGCGTCACGTCGGCCAACCTCCTGCTCCTCGACGAGCCGACCAACCACCTCGACATCCCCGCGCGCGAGGCGCTCGAGTCGTTCCTGCGCGAGTGGGTCGGGACGCTGCTCGTCGTGTCGCACGACCGGCGCCTGCTGGAGTCGCTCTGCGAACGTCTGTGGGTCGTAGAGGCCGGGGAGGGGACAGAGCCCGGTCGGGCTGTCGAGTTCGACGGTGGATATCGCGCCTGGCGTGAGGCCGTTTCTGAAGGCTGGACGGTCGGTGGCGAACTGGAGCGCACGGCGCACCGGTTCGTGCCCATGCCGGTCATCCGAGGCGGTCAGCGCGGAGGGTTGATCGACGGCAACGGCGCGCGAGGTGCGGCGGCGTCGGCCCGGTCGGGTGCCAGGTCGGGCTCGAAGGCGCGTGCGTCGGCGCCGGCCCGCGCCGAGGGGGCGGCCGTCGTTGCGGCATCGCGGCCCGCAAAGCCGGCGCCGCTGTCCAAGGACGCATATCGCCGGCAGGCGAAGGTTGTCGAGGACGACCTGACACGGCTCGGCCTGCGCAAGACCCAGCTCGAGCTTGCACTCGGCGATCCAGCGGTGCAGTCGAACTACGTCGAACTCCGGCGGCTCACCAGCGAGCTTGCGGACGTGGACACGGCGCTCGGACAGTCGGAGGAAGCGTGGCTCGCGCTGGCGGAACGGGCACCGAAGTGAGGGAGCGACCTGCGGAGAAGGCCGAGGTTGCGGGTGACGCCGGGCCCCGCGCTGCCGGGCGCCCCTTCGTTATCGGGCTGACGGGGCCCATCGGCTGCGGCAAGTCCGCGGTCGCCGGCATGCTCCGCGACGTTGGTGGCACCGTGATCGATGCCGACGCGCTCGCGCGGGACGTGACCGGCCCGGGGGAGCCGGCGCTTGGCCCGATCCGGGCGCGGTTCGGCAACTCGATGTTCTCGCCGGACGGGTCGCTCGATCGGGCCGCGCTGGCGGCGATCGTCTTTGCTGATCCGGTTGCGCTCGCTGACCTCGAGCGCATCGTGCACCCCGCCGTCCGCCGACGGGTCCTCGATGCGTTCGACCGTGCCGCGGCTGCCGGCGAGCCGTTCGTCGTGGTCGAGGCGATCAAGCTCGTGGAAGGCGGCCTGGCGGAGCGTTGCGACGAGGTCTGGCTGGTGACATGTCCCGAGGCGGCCCAGCGGGCTCGGCTCGCGGCGCGCGGGATGGCGGCCGACGACATCGACCGCCGCATCGCCGCCCAGGCTGACCTGACCGCACGCCTGGGACCCGTCGCGACTCGCCTGATCTCGACGGCCGGTTCGCTCGCGGAGACCGGGGCACGGGTCGAGGACGCGCTGGCGGAGGCGCTGGCACCGGCACTCGAATTCGGGGCGGGGCTCTTCGAACGGTAATGGAACGGCTGTTCCATTGCGCCGGACGGATGGTACGCTATCGCGCGTGCCGGACTTCAAGCTCGTCGCCGACTTCCAACCGACCGGCGACCAACCACAGGCGATCGACAAGCTCACGGCTGGGCTCCGGAAGGGGCTGAAGAGCCAGGTCCTGTTGGGTGCGACAGGAACCGGCAAGACCTTTTCGATCGCGTCCACGATCGAGCAGGTCGGGAAGCCGACGCTGGTCCTTGCCCACAACAAGACGCTCGCGGCGCAGCTGTACAGCGAGTTCCGGGACTTCTTCCCGGACAACGCCGTCGAGTACTTCGTCAGCTACTTCGACTACTACCAGCCCGAGGCGTACCTGCCGCGCAGCGACACGTACATCGAGAAGGACTCGTCGCGCAACGACGAGATCGACAAGTTGCGCCATGCCGCCACCCGCGCCCTCTTCGAGCGCCGCGACGTGATCATCGTCGCGAGCGTCAGCTGCATCTACGGCCTCGGCGCGCCGGTCGACTACGGCGCAACGGTCGTCCGCCTGCGCGAGGGTGGTCGGTACCGGCGGGACGGCGTCCTGCGCCAGCTCGTCGACCTGCAGTACCAGCGCAACGACCAGGCGCTCAGCCGGGCGAAGTTCCGCGTCCGCGGGGACACGCTCGAACTCCAGCCGGCGTACGACGACTTCATCGTCCGGGTCCAGTTCTTCGGCGACGAGGTGGAGCGGATCACCGAGCTCGACCCGCTGACCGGCGAACTCCTCGCCGAGCGGAAGGAACTCAACATCTACCCGGCCTCGCACTACGTGACGCCGGCCGACAAGATGAAGCGGGCGCTCGTCGACATCGAAAGGGAGATGGAGGAGCGCCTCGAGCAGCTGAACGCGAAGGGCATGATCCTGGAGGCAGAGCGCCTGCGCCAGCGCACCACGTTTGACCTCGAGATGATGCGCGAGCTCGGATTCTGCTCCGGTATCGAGAACTACTCGCGGCACCTGGCGGGCCGGGAGGCGGGTTCGCGGCCGTGGACCCTGCTCGACTACTTCCCGCCCGGCTGGCTGCTGGTCGTCGACGAGAGCCACATGACGATCCCGCAGGTGGTCGGCATGTACAAGAACGACCGGACGCGCAAGGAGATCCTCGTCGACTTCGGGTTCCGGCTGCCGTCGGCGCTCGACAACCGACCGCTGACGTTCGAGGAGTTCGAGGGGCACCTGGACCAGGTCGTCTACATGAGCGCGACGCCCGGCGCCTACGAACTGAAGCGGTCGCAGCAGGTGGTCGAGCAGTTGATCCGGCCTACCGGGATCGTGGACCCGAAGATCGAGGTCAGGCCGACCGAGGGCCAGATCGACGACCTGATCGACCGCATCCGCGATCGGGTCGAACGCGGGGAGCGCGTCATCGTCACGACGCTCACCAAGAAGATGGCCGAGGACCTCGCGGACTACCTGCACGAGATGGGCGTGAAGGTCAGCTATCTCCACAGCGAGGTCGACACGCTCGAACGGGTGCAGATCCTGCGCGACCTGCGATTGGGCGTGTACGACGTGGTCGTCGGGATCAACCTGCTGCGCGAGGGCATCGACCTGCCGGAGGTCACGCTCGTCGCGATCCTCGACGCGGACAAGGAGGGCTTCCTGCGCAGTGCCTGGTCGCTGATCCAGGTGACGGGGCGCGCCGCGCGCAACATCGGCGGCGAAGTCGTGATGTACGCGGACCGGATGACGGATTCGATGCAGGTGGCGATCGAGGAGACCAACCGCCGGCGTGCGATCCAGGAGGCGTACAACCTGGAGCACGGCATTAAACCACAGACGATCATCAAGGAGATCCGCGACATCAACGACCGGTTGCGCGCGGTGGCGGAGGCACCGGGCGCGTACGGAGCCGGCGGCCGCGAGCTCTCCGAGATGTCGAGGGAGCAGATCGACAAGCTGGTCTCGCAGATGGAGGCGGAGATGCGGGCGGCCGCCAAGCAGCTGGAGTTCGAGCGGGCGGCGGCGCTGCGCGACGAGATCCAGGAGATCCGCCTGCGGGTGCTCGAGCAGGACGCGTCGACGGCCGTGCTGCGGGCGGCCGAACGGGCGGCCGGACGGGAGAGGGACGGAGCGGCAGGTACGGGCGGGGCGGGAGGAGGAGCCGGCGGTGCGGGGGCGGCAGGCGCCCGCGGGGCGAGAGGGGGAGCCGGCGGTGCGGGGGCGGCAGGCGCCCGCGGGGCGGGAGGAGGAGCCGGCGGTGCGGGGGCCGCGCCACGGCCGGGGGCCGCGCCACGGCCGACGTCCCGAACCACCGATGCAACCGCGAAGCCGTCCGAGCGCATGGCGGCGATGCACGCCGGCGATCGGCACGGGCGGCGGGGATCACGCTCTGGCGAGCCGGTCCTCGAGGTCACGGACGTGACGGTCCTGGAGGCGGGCGAGGAGCCGGGCGGGCTTCTTGCCGACGAGGCGGCGGTCGAACTCGGAGTTGCGCCGGACGAGGGTACGGCGGCCGACTGGCTGCCGGGGATCCGCGACGCGCACGAGGGCGACGACGCGGGGTGGATGGCTCGCTGGCTGGACAAGCCCACCTGGGACCGCCGGGTGACACCGAACGTGGTCAAGCGGACGGGCCAGCGGTCGGGAGGACGGCCCGGCCGCCGGCGCGGCTGAGACGCGGGCCGCTCCTCGTTTGCGGAGGGGCGTCCGACCCGGGCCCCCGACTTCCCCCCCGGCCATTCGTTTGGAGCATCACTCGGACCCGGTTCGGCCGGCTCGGGGCTCTGCCGGGGCTCGGACCGGGTCCCCGCTACTCGGCCTCGCTCCGTCGTGCGCGACGAGCATCACTTGGACCTGGTTCGGCACCGAGCACGGCTCGGCGAGGGCGTCGGTACCGTGCTGCCGCTGCCACCTCGTCCCAGTCATTCGCGCGGGGCATCAAATGGACCTGTTTCTGCTGCGCACGGAGATAGGCCGGTGCCCGGAGCGGTCCTGCCACCCGCCACCTGGTCCGAGTCATTCGCCATGAGCATCAGCAGTCGGTCAGCTCGGCCCGCTGACGTGCGAAGCTGCCGCGAAGACCGGGATACGCCGTCGGTAAGAGGTCCACGCTCATTCTCTGCTCATGGGAACGAACGAGCGGCGGTCGTACCGGCCAACGCGTCGGGCGGAGGCCGCGCTTGTTCGGTTCGGCGAAGAGGTACGGCGTGCTCGGCTGGAGGCCGGGATCAGCCAGCGGGAGCTGGCCGCGCGAGCCCACACCTGCCAGAGCAGAGATCTCGCGCATCGAGGCGGGCAAGCTTGGCAGCCTGTCCATCATCGACGCGGCGCTCGTCGCGAACGCGGTCGGGCTGGATCTGTCCGTGAAGACGTATCCGGGCGGCGGGCGGCCCCGGGATGCGGCACACGCCGCGCGACTCCAACGGCTGCTCGCGGAGGTCCGACCTCCCCTTCGCTGCCGGACGGAGGTCCCGCTTCCGCGGCGCACCGACCTGCCGGAGCAACGCGCCTGGGACGCGACCATCGACGGCGCCGGTGAAACGACGGCAATCGAGCTGGAAATGCGTCTCCACGATATCCAGGATCAGGTCCGCCGGCTCAACCTCAAACGACGGGACGGCGCGCCGGACCGGCTGCTGCTCGTCGTCGCGGATACACGCGCGAACAGGAGGGTGCTCTGCGAGTATCCGGAGATCTTCGTCGAATTGCCGCGTCTCCAGACGAGCCATGTGCTCCGCGAGCTCCGCTCCGGTCGCCATCCGCCAACAGGCCTGGTCCTGATCTGATGGGCTATTCGTTTGGAGCATCACTCCGACCCGGTTCCGCCCGCTCGGGACTCAGCCGGCGCATCTGACCGGGTCCCATGCAACCCGACCGCGCGGACTCATACGCGAGAACGATCGCCTGGACCGGTTTCCGTCTGCGCGGGGACCGGCCCCGGGGCCGGACCGATGCCGCCACCCGCCACCTCGTCCCAGTCATTCGCGTGGGGTATCAACGGGACCCTTCTGCCCGGGACGTGCCGCACCGCCCCGGTGAATGCTCCGGACCCGTCCCTGGCAGGCTTCCCGAGATCGTCGCTGCGTGCGGCAGGATGGCAAGGGAGGTTGAGGATGAGCGTAAATCGCGGTGATTCCGGGAGTGAATCGGGTCGACAGGCGGCGCCGGCTTCGCTACCGTTCGCGTGGGGATGTCCTTCGCCCCGATGGCGTCTATGGGGGAGTGGAGGGTACACATGCGAAAGCTCGCGCTCGGAATGGCTCTCGTCGTCGTGCTCGCGGCCTGCGGTGGCAGCAGCGGCGGCGGCGCAGCCGGTGACCCCGTGGCCGCCGTGAACAACGTCATCAATGCAATGAAGGCGAAACAGTTCAGCACGATCGCGCCGATGATCTGTTCGGCGAAACGCGACCAGATCGCCAGCTCGCTCGACCCGGCAGCGGCACTGGCCTCCGCGGCACCGGGCGTCGCCGCTCAGACCATCCTCGACGCCATGTCCATCGACTTCAGCGACGTGGCTGTCACCCAGACCAGCGTGAGCGGCGACAGCGCCGTCGTCAATGTCAAGGGACAGATGAAGATCACGTTCGACGCGACGAAGATGAAGGACGTCGTCAAATCGATCCTCGCGGCGGCCAGCCAGCCGACCGACGACGCCACGGTCACCCAGATGCTGTCGCTCCTCAGCACGCAGATGTCGTCGACAAAGCCGATCGACTCACAGATCAACGTGGTCAAGGAGAACGGCGCCTGGCTGGTCTGCGACACCCTGAGCTGAGCGAGTCGAACCCAGGCGCGACTCGGATCCACGATCGGGGTCCGAGCGCGCCAACCGGGGCCGCGCCGTGATCGGTTCGGCCCCAGCGTTTCCTGCCGGGTGACGTGCGCGGAACCGGGCGCCATCGGAGATGCGGCGGGATTGGCCAGGCCGCATCACCGGCAGTCCGCGCTCCATGGCGGCCGCAAACGCGTCTCGGGCGGATGCGGAGGCCGCTGAGAATCTCCTTTCGCACACTTGTTCGAATTCGACCGCCGCGGTAGACTCGAACCGTGCCCCAGGACGCCATCGTCGTTCGCGGTGCCCGCGAACACAACCTGAAAGACATCACCGTCGAGCTGCCGCGGGACAGGCTCGTCGTTATTACCGGGCTCTCCGGCAGCGGCAAGTCCAGCCTCGCCTTCGACACCATCTATGCCGAGGGCCAGCGGCGCTACGTCGAGAGCCTGTCCGCGTACGCCCGCCAGTTCCTCGGCCAGATGGAGAAGCCGGACGTCGACCAGATCGACGGCCTGTCACCGGCCATCTCGATCGACCAGAAGGGCGCCAGCCGGAACCCGCGCTCAACCGTCGGGACCGTGACCGAGGTGTACGACCACCTGCGCCTGCTGTTCGCGCGGATCGGTCACCCGCATTGCCCGACATGCGGCCGCGAGATCGCCCGCATGACCGTGCAGCAGATCGTGGACCGGATCCTCTCGATGTCCGAGGGGACGCGGCTGCTCGTGCTCGGCCCGCTGATCAGGGACCGCAAGACCGAGGGCGACCGCGTCTTCGAGGCGGCCCGGAAGCAGGGCTTCGTCCGCGTCCGCGTCGACGGGGAGTTGCTCGACCTGGACGAGGCGCCGACGCTCGACAAGTACAAGCGGCACACCATCGAGGTCGTCGTCGACCGGCTGGTCGTCCACCACGCCGACGACGAGGGCCGCGCGTTCGGGCCGGACAACCCCAATCCGGACGCGTCTCGCCTGGCCGACTCGGTGGAGACATCGCTGCGGCTCGGCGAAGGGCTCATGGTGGTGGCACCGGCCGATCGCGGGGCGTTCGACGAGCAGCGCTTCAGCGAGCGCTACAGCTGCCCGTTCGACGGCACGACCATCGACGAGCTGGAGCCACGCTCGTTCTCCTTCAACTCGCCGCACGGTGCCTGCCCGACGTGCACGGGGCTCGGCGTTCGGCTGGAGTTCGATCCGGATCGGCTCATCCCGAACAAGTCGCTCTCGATCGCGGAGGGCGCCATCGTGCCGTGGTCGCGCTTTCCGATGCAGGACTCGTGGTACACGCGGGTCGTGGAGGGCGTCGCGCGATGCCCGAGGGTTCAGCACCACGATTCCCGTCCGCGACCTCCCGCAGGAGCACCTCGACTACCTGCTGAACGCGCCGAAGAGCGAGCGGGTGCGCATCCGCTATCGGCAGAACGGCCACGACCGTTCCTACGACGCGACGTTCGAGGGGCTGCTGCCCAACCTCGAGCGCCGCTACCGCGAGACGGACTCCGAGTGGGTCAAGTCAGAACTCCAGAAGTTCATGGTCGAGCGTCCCTGCCCGGCCTGCGGCGGGAAGCGGCTCAAGCCGGAGGTGCTCGGCGTGACGGTCGATGGTCGCAGCATCGCCGACGTGTCCGGCATGGCGGTCACGGACGCGCTCGACTGGGCGAAGGACCTGCTGCGGCATATCAGCGATCGCGAGCGGACAATCGCCCGGCAGGTGCTCAAGGAGATCCGCGCGCGGCTGGGGTTTCTTGTCGACGTCGGCCTCGACTACCTCACGATCGACCGGACCAGTTCCACGCTCTCGGGCGGTGAGGCACAGCGGATCCGGCTGGCGACCCAGATCGGGTCGAGCCTCGTCGGCGTCCTCTACATCCTCGACGAGCCCACGATCGGGCTGCACCAGAAGGACAACGCCAAGCTCATCGCGACGCTGATCCGGCTGCGCGATCTCGGCAACACGTTGATCGTCGTCGAGCACGACGAGGAGACGATTCGAACGGCCGACTGGGTGGTGGACATCGGGCCGCTGGCCGGCGAACACGGCGGTGAGGTGATCGTCAGCGGGCCCCTGGAGAAGCTGCTGGCGGAGCCGCGTTCGATCACCGGCGCCTACCTTCGCGGCGAGCGGGCCGTCCCGATCCCCGATGTCAGGCGATCCGGCAACGGGAAGTCGCTGACGGTCAGGGGGGCGCGCGAGCACAACCTGAAGAACCTCGACGTTCGGTTCCCGCTCGGCACGTTCACCGCGGTGACCGGCGTGTCCGGCTCCGGGAAGAGCACCCTCGTGACGGAGATCCTGTACCGGGCGCTGGCCCGCCAGGTGAGCGGGCTTCGCGACCTTCCGGGCGCCCACGACCGGCTGGACGGCGTCGATGCGGTCGACAAGATCATCGAGATCGACCAGAGCCCGATCGGGCGGACGCCGCGGTCGAACCCTGCCACCTACACGGGCCTCTTCGGGCCGATCCGGGAGCTGTTCGCGGGCGTGCCGGAGTCCCGCGTGCGCGGGTACGGCCCGGGCCGCTTCTCGTTCAACGTCAAGGGCGGGCGCTGCGAGAACTGCAAGGGCGACGGGATCCTCAAGATCGAGATGCAGTTCCTGCCGGACGTCTACGTGACGTGCGAGGTCTGCGGTGGCAAGCGATACAACCGCGAAGCGCTCGAGATCCACTATCGCGGCCACTCGATCGCGGACGTTCTCGAGATGACGACCGCGGAGGCGCTCGAGGTCTTCAGCGCCGTGCCGCAGGTCCGGGGCAAGCTGGCGACCCTGGTCGACGTGGGGCTCGGCTACATCCGGCTCGGGCAGCCGGCCACCACGCTGTCCGGCGGCGAGGCGCAGCGCGTGAAGCTCTCGACGGAGCTGTCGCGGCGAGCCACTGGCAAGACGGTCTACCTGCTGGACGAGCCGACGACGGGCCTGCACTTCGCCGACGTGGAGAAGCTGCTGGAGGTCCTGCACCGGCTCGTCGAGGGCGGGAACACGGTCATCGTCATCGAACACAACCTGGACGTGATCAAGACGGCCGACTGGATCATCGACCTGGGACCGGAGGGCGGCGCGCGCGGCGGTCAGATCGTGGCGGAGGGGACACCCGAGCAGGTCGCCGGGGCAACCGGGTCGGCGACGGGCGAGTACCTGGCGCGGGTCCTGCGCGGCGAGCAGGTCGTGCCGCTCTCCAACGTGACCTTCGCGGAGGCGTCGGGCCGGGATGACCGGCCGGTGGTGGTGCCGGTCGAGTCATCGGCCGAAGTCCGATCGGCGCGGAAGCGGGCGGCGCCCGCGGCGACTCGGCGCTGATCCGGCGGTGAGCGGGCGGCGCGCCGGCCGTCACCCGGCCGCACGGCGTCCGCAGGTGCCCCGCCGTAGACTGTCCCACCGTGCTGGCTTTCATCGACCAGGTCGTCATCCCGTTCCTGAACACGCTCTACGGAGCCGTCGGCTATCTCGGCGTGCTGGTCGCCATGACCATCGAGTCGGCGATGATCCCGCTCCCGTCGGAACTGATCCTGCCGTACGCCGGGTTCCTCGTGTCGGATCCCACGAAGCTGGAGCCGCTGACGCACTCCCCATGGCAGTTCTGGATCGTGGTGATCGTCGGGACGATCGGCAACACGCTCGGCTCCCTGATCGCCTACGCGATCGGGGCGTGGGGCGGACGTCCGTTCCTCGAGCGCTACGGTCGATACCTGCTCATCCGCCCGCACGATATCGAGCTCGCCGACCATTTCTTCGTCCGCTGGGGACGCCTGACCGTATTCGTCGGCCGGCTGCTCCCGGTGGTCCGGACCTTCATCAGCTTTCCCGCCGGAGTGGCGCGGATGCCGCTCGGTCCGTTCATCCTCTACTCCACGCTGGGTGCGTTGCTGTGGAGCACGCTGCTCGTCTGGATCGGCGAACAGCTGGGAGCCAACTGGATCGCGATCCGCGAGCGGCTGCAGCCCCTGGACACGCTGATCCTCGTCCTGGTCGTGCTGGCGGTCGCGGCGTTCGTCTGGTGGCGACTCGGTAGGCCGGGATGGCCGGGGCGCCGTCGCAGGCTGGCCGAGCAGCCTGTGGCGAACGAAGATCCGGAGGCCTGATAGGTCGATGCCCAAGCCGTGGTTTCGCGGCCGCGAAGGAGTACCTGCTGCCCAGTCAGCTTGGTGCATACGCGAGGCCGTATTTCCAGCCTTCGGTGCCGCCCCGTGGGGCGATGGGGGTCTGAGATGACATCCGCCGGGCCGTCCCGCGATGAGGCATGGGCGCTGCTCTGCGAGTGGACGGAGACGGACGCGCTGCGCCGGCACGGGCTGGCGGTGGAAGCCACGGTCGCCTGGTACGGCGAATACAGGTTCGGCATCTCCGAACCGGAGCTGGAGACCTGGCGCGCTGCCGGCCTGCTGCACGACTTCGACTACGAGCGCTACCCCGACGCGCACCCGATGCGGGGTGCCGAGGAGCTTCGGCGCCTGGGGTACCCCGACGAGGTCGTGAATGCCGTTCTCGGCCACGGCGACCACACCGGCGTGCCGCGAACGACCCCCCTGGCGCGCACCGTCTATGCCTGCGACGAGATGAGCGGGTTCGTGATCGCCGTCGCCTACGTCCGGCCGAACCGCAGCCTCGACGAGGTGGATGCCCGGGCGGTGGTGAAGAAGATGAAGGACAAGGGCTTCGCCAGGCAGGTCCCGCGCGACCAGTTGGAGAAGGGCGCACAGCGGTTGGGTGTACCGTT
This sequence comes from uncultured Chloroflexia bacterium, assembly GCA_963816905.1. GTDB lineage: Bacteria > Chloroflexota > Limnocylindria > Limnocylindrales > CSP1-4 > JAFMJV01. The sequence continues at coordinate 377,044 of CAWFMQ010000004.1, forward strand.
CGACGAGCACGTGATGAACGTGGTCGAGGGTCTCAAGACGGTGCGTGGGGAGCTGGGACTGTGAGCGAGCAGGGAATGTCCTCGGGCGCACCTTGGACGCCGCGGGGGGATGGCGCGACGCCCCGCTGGGTCTCCATCACGCGCGCCTTCGACGCCTCACCGGACCGCATCTACCGGATGTGGTCGCAGCCCGACGAACTGACCACGTGGTTACCTCGATACATCGAGGGCTCGCTGACGGTCGACACGCAGTCGATCCTGACCTGGCACGACCGGCGGATCCCGATCGACGTCATGGAGGCGGAGCCGGTTCGCATCTTCCGCTTCCGCTGGCGTTGGCTGGAGGACCTCTCGTATATCACCGAGGTCACGGTGCAGTTGTACTCGAGGGGCTACGGCACCCTGCTGACGCTGACCGACGGGCCGTTCGACATCAGCAGGCCGGGCGTCCTGGACGCCTGCGCGGAGGCGCTCGAGGGCTGGGGCGAGGCGCTTGCCTGGCTGCGAGCACAGGCCGACTTCTCGGTGGATCTCCGCCCGCCCATGACCTGACCGCGGGGTAGCAGGGCGACCGCCCGCCGGCGACCGCGCCGCGGCTGGCCTTCACGGGACCGCCGGACCGGCGCCTGCGGACCGATGCAATCTGGCAATCCCTGCAGGACCGAATCGGACCCGAGTCCAACGACCGGCTCTCGACTGCCCGACGAGCGATTGCGTAAAGAGCGGTGTGACCTTTGGCGCTTGACCCTGTTCCCGGCGTGTCCGACGATCGCGCCGTGGTTCGTTTGATTCGCGGCTTTCGCGTCCGTCCGCCGCGCCTCTCGGTCCTCCCCGCCGCAGTCGTCCTCGCGTTCATGCTGTCCGGTTGCATCGGGACGCACGGGCCCGTGTCGACCCTCACCGATACGGAGAAGCTCCGGGCACAGGCGCAGGCGGCGCTCACTCGATGGGCCGACGCTGTCGCAGCCGCGCATACCGACCAGGGCGTGGTGCTCGTCGGCGATCTGACCGCTCAGGTCGGGGACTGGGAACTGGCGGTCGGCGATAACAACAAGCCTGCGCTCATGGACGGCCTGGTCGAGGCGGCGGTCAGCCTGCCCGCCACGACGGGCGCCGAAGGGACCGTCACGTGGCAGGACGGCACGACGACGAGCGTGCCCGTGGTCTCCGCGCAGCAGGCCGTGGCAGGGATCCGGGCCGATGCCCCAACGAAGGACTGTCCGGGCTGCGTGCCGCTGGAGATCACGGGCGCACGGCTGACGCCCGGACCGGCGACGACGAGTCGTGGCTCCGCCATGGTCCCGATGTGGGAGTTCACACTCCGGGGCACGGCCGTCAGGGTCACTCGCGTGGCGATCGCCGATTCCGCGACCGTCACCCTTCCGCCGTGGAGCGGGGTTCCCTGGGGAGACAGCGGCGATGCGCCCGTGGGCATCTCGATCAATTCGGCGACCACCACGGCCGGCGGGCACGAGCTCACCGTCCGATTCGTCGGCGCGCCGCTGCCGGGCGACCGGCCCTGCGGGGCGGACTACACGACCGAGGCCGTCGAGTCCTCGCTCGCGGTCGTCGTCATCGTCACGGCCCACCCCAACGGGGCCGCAGGTGCATGTGACGCCGTGGGCGCCGACCGGACCGCCACGGTCACGCCGGCCTCGTCGCTCGGCGAGCGCACGGTGCTCGAGGTGACGATGGGACGTCCTGTTCCCGTCCGGCTCACCCCCTGAGGCGCCGCTTCCGCAGACCAGACGCCTGTGGCCGCCCCGACGGTTGCGTAGCACGTGTCCGGCGGGGCGGCTTCCCGGGGCCCGCTTCGTGCCTGGTTCCGGTGCTCGACGTGTAGGCGTCGGCTGCACCAACGGCCGCGGTGACCAAATGGATCGCTCCCGTGTAGCGAGCCAGTGGGCATGACGGGACATCCCGTTAACGCGGAGAACTCGTAGGGCGGCCAGCCACGCGCGACACCTGAAGTCCAGACCATCGAGACTGCCTCGATGGCACGTGTCGACGACGCCGGTCCTGCGGGTCGAGCAAGGTTGTCGGTGTGGAGTCAGCCGCTCATGCCGCCTCCAGTTCAGTAGGTTCGAAGGCCTCCTCGAGGAAGGTCGACGGTGCCCACGGGTCGTAGAGCAGGAGCAGCGAGCGTCGCGCGCGCGTCCAAGCCACGTACGCCAGGCGCCGCTCCTCCTCCAGCGCGCGGACCCGGTCGGGCGCCTCGACGAGGCTCCGTTCGCTCGGGAATGTCCCGTGATCCATGCCGACCACCGCCACGTGGTCGAACTCGAGGCCCTTGGTCGTGTGGACCGTTGCCAGCTTCAGGCGCGCGTCTTCCCGCCGCAGTACGGCGCGCCGCTCTGCGGCAGCGATCGACCGCGGCGTGGAACTGGCCCGGCGTAGCGAACCTCGCGGCCCAGGCGACGACGGCGCGCTCAGTCGGCCCGAGGACGGCGGGCTCCGAGTGCCCGGGATCGGCATCCCGAACCGGCGCAAGGCCGATCCCTTCGGCTCGGAGGGGCGCCGCCAACCGCGCCAGCCACGGCAGGGATGCGGCGTCCGTCCCCGGCTTGGGCGGCTCCAGCGATCGCAGCACCTCGAGCGCCGGCGCCAGGCCCGGGTCGTCGAACAGGAGTCCATCGTCCGCGACGTGGTATGCGATCCGGCGTTCGAGGGCCACGGCCGCATACGGCGCCAGCTCCGCGTTGGTCCGCGCCAGCACCGCGTAGGTGCCCTCCTCCCGGCCGTACCAGCACGCCAGCAGGCGGCGGGCGCGCGCCGTTGGGTCTCCGGTGTCCGCAGCAAGGGTGAGCGTCCCGGCCGAGCGAGGCCCGGCGAGGATCCGCTTGGCGAACCGCTCCACGCCATGCTCGATCAGGCGCACCGACCGGGCAACGACCTCCGGCGGGCAGCGGTAGTTCGTCTCGAGGTCTACCCGCCTGAGACCCGGCAGGGCGGCAGCGAGACCGAGGATTCGCCGCACGTCCGCGAGGCGCCACGCGTAGATGGTCTGGTCATCGTCGCCGACCAGGAAGACGTCGCGCGCCGGTTCCGCCAGCACCAGCGCCATGTCCAACTGGCTGCGGTCGAGGTCCTGTGCCTCGTCGACCAGCAGCGTGGAGCAGCGCTCCCGCCAGGTCGAGCGCGTCGCTCGGTCCCCGCGCAGCAATGCGAGTGCGCGCGCCACCAGGTCGTCGAAATCGAGCGCTCCGTCGGCCATAAGCGCGTCGCGGTACCGGCCGAACGCCGCGTGCACGCCGACCTGCTCGGGCGGCGGTCCACGCTCGGGATCGAGCGTGAGGCGCGAGAACGCGTCGTCAAGCAGCCGCAGTTCCGCGCCGACGACCGGCCTGCCGGCAATCCGGGCCAGCAGTTCTGCGCGATCGACCAGGCGCGTGACATCCACGCCGGCGCCCTCCAGGATCTCGCGTCCGAGGGCGTGGAACGTGCGGACCCGCACCGCGTCCGCGCCCAGCCCGAGCGGCTCCAGCGCCGCGGCAAGCCGCTCCCCGAGCTCCTCCGCGGCTCGGCGATTGAAGGTCAGCGCGCAGATCTTCCCTGGATCCGTGCCGGTCGCGATCCGCCATGCAATCCTGGCCACCAGGGTTGTCGTTTTTCCCGATCCGGCCGGGGCGACGCAGAGTACCGGGCCGGGCGGCGCCGTCGCGGCGGCACGTTGATCCGGTGCAAGTCGCGCGAGCCGTTCGGCGACGGAGGAAGGGAGGGCCATGCGCGGAAGTCTGCCATCCGCCTCTTATCGCGCAGTTGTGGATTTCGACGGTGCGCGTGCCGCTGAAAGTGGGCTTCGGGTGAGAAATGCCACAGAAATGGACAACAGCGACCGAATAGGTGTTTGTTTTCGGGATGGCACGGTGTAGAGTCTCGCCCTTGGGCCGGCGTGTCGAACCCGGCCCGGAGGGGCATGGACCCGTCGACCGAGCGCAGGGAGCATCCCGCGGCGATCCGGACGTTCCTGATCGCGGACGTCCGGGGCTACACGCGCTTCACCGCCCAGCACGGCGACGAGGCCGCCTCGCGCCTGGCGGCCGGTTCGCCGAGGTCGCGGGCGAGGGGATCGAGGCCTGGGGCGGCGAGCTCGTCGAGCTGCGCGGCGACGAGGCCCTCGCGGTCTTCGACTCCGCCCGCGCAGGCGCTCCGCGCGGCGGTCGAGCTCGCAGTCGGCGTTCGCCGACGAGACGCGCGACCGAGCCCGGCGCTGCCGCTGCGGCGTCGGGATCGGCCTCGACGCCGGGGAGGCCGTGCCGGTCGGCGACGGCTACCGCGGGGCGGCGCTCAACCTCGCCGCCCGGCTGTGCGCGATCGCCGGCCGCGGGCGAGGTCCTCGCCAGCGAGAGCCTGTCCACCTCGCCGGCCAGGTGGACGGCCTCGAGTACCGGCCCGCCGAGCCGGCCACCTTCAAGGGCTACGACGAGCCGATCGCCGCGGTCAGCGTGTCCGCGCGTGGCGGCGTCGACCCGCCGACGAATCGGCGATGGCTCGGACGACGAGACGGGCGTCAGTAGCCCCCGCGCCGCCGTGCCGCCGCTGCCGCCCGAGCTCGACCCGATCGTGCCCCTCGCCGGCCGTGAGCGCGGAGCTGCGCTGGCTGGCCTGGCACTGGCGGCGCGCGCGCCACGGCCACGGCCGGACCGTGGTCCTGTCCGGGCCGCCCGGGCATCGGCAAGACCCGCCTCGCCGCCGAGCTCGCGACGCATCGCCCACGACGGTGGCGCGGCCGTCGTCTACCTCCCGGCGGCCCGCCTGGCCGACCGACGCCCGGACCGACGGCGCCGACTCGCCGACCGACCGGCCCGGTCCTCACCATCGTCGACGACCTCGACGCCGCGGCCGCCGACGCCGTGGACGCCGTTCGTCGAGCGGCGCGCGCCGCCTGGCCGGCCGACCCGGCGATGTACCTCGTCACCCACCGCCGCGAGGCCCCGCCCGGGCTCATCGCCCTCGCCGAGCGGCTCGCCCCGCCCGAGCAGCGCCGCACACTCGGCCCGCATCGACGCGGACGCGGTGCGCGCCATCGTCGCCCTCTACGCCGGCCGCGCCGTGGAGGCGGCGCCGCATCGACGATCTGCTCGGCGAATCGGGCGGGGTCCCGGCCGCCGTCCACCGGGTCGCGAGCCACTGGGCACGGACGAGCGCCGCGGGCCGCCTGGGGTCCTCGGCCGAGCGGACCGACGCCGGCCGGCGCGGGCTGCGCGACGCCGAGGCCGCCCTCGTCGGCGACGTCGCGGATCTCGAGCTGGCCCGCGAGCGGGAGCGGCTGCTACGCGGTCGATCCCGGCGAGCGAGGGCGGGCGTGGCCGCCGGCTCGCGGACCGTCTGCCCGTACAAGGGCCTGGCCGAGTTCGAGGCCGCCGACGCCGACTACTACTTCGGCCGCGAGCGGCTCGTCGCCGAGCTCATCGCCCGCTTCGTCGGCGGCTCGTTCCTGGGCCTCGTCGGCGACTCGGGCAGCGGCAAGTCCTCGGCCCTCCGGGCGGGCCTGCTGCCGGCCCTCGCGGGCGGCGTCCTGCCCGGCAGCGACAGCTGGCCCCAGGCGATCTTCCGACCCGGCGAGCACCCGCTCGCGGAGCTCCGCCGCGCCCTCGCCCGGGCGCTGCCGGAGGCGACCCTGCCGGCCGGCGATGCCGCCGCCGCCCTCGACGCCGCGCTCGCCGGCCTCGCGACCGGGGCAGCGCCTCGTCCTCGTCGTCGACCAGTTCGAGGAGGTCTTCAACGCGACCCGCGACGACGCCGAGCGGAGCGCCTTCATCGACCTGCTCACCGCCGAGCGCCCCGGCCTGAAGGTCATCGTCGCGATGCGGGCCGACCACTACGGCCGCTGCGCGGCCTACCCGGCGCTCGCGCGGCTCGCTCGGCTCCGACCAGGTCCTCGTCGGTCCGCTGTCGAGCGCCGAGCTCGCCGCGGTCATCGAGCATCCCGCGCAGCGGGTCGGGCTGCGGGTCGAGCCCGAGCTGACCGACGGCCCTCGTCGCCGATGCCGGCACGCGAGCCCGGGGTCCTGCCGCTGCTCTCGACCGCCCTGCTCGAGCTCTGGGAGGCGCGCGACGCCGGGCGCCTGACGCTCGCCGCGTACCGCGCCGAGCGGCGGCCTCCAGGGCGCCATCGCGCGGCTGGCCGAGGCCACCTACGCCGAGCTCGACCCGCACCGCCAGGCGGTCGCCCGGGCGCTCCTCCTGCGCCTCGCGGGACCCGGCGAGGGCACCGAGCTCGTCCGCCGCCGCGTCCCGCTCGACCGAGCTCGACGCCGAGAGCGACCCGGTCCTCGGCGAGGTCCTCGCCACCCTCACCGCCGCCCGCCTGCTGACCGCGGCGACGGCCACGTCGAGGTCGCCCACGAGGCGCTCCTGCGGGAGTGGCCGCGGCTCCAGGGCTGGCTCGCCGAGGACGCCGCCGGGCGGGCAGGTCCGGCTCCACCTCATCGGCGCGGTCGCGCGACTGGCAGGCGCGCGGGCGCGAGTCCGGCGACCTCTACCGCGGCGCCCGCCTGGCGGCCGCCCTCGACTGGGCCGCCGAGCACCAGGTCGAGCTCAACGCCGCCGAGCGGGCCTTCCTCGACGAGAGCCGCGCGGCCTCCGAGCGCGAGGTCGAGCGCCAGCGGCGGCATGAACCGCCGGCTGCGGGTGCTGCTCGCCGGCGCCGCCGCCCTGCTCGTCGTGGCCGTGGTGGCGGGCGGGTTCGCCGTCCTCCAGGGCCAGCGCGCCGCGGACGAGGCGCGCAACGCGACCGAGCAGAAGCTGCTCGCCCAGCAGGCCGCGGACAACGCCACGCAGCAGCAGCAGCTCGCCCAGCAGGCGGCGCGCGACGCCCGCTCCCGGGAGCTGATCGCCTCGGCCCTCGCGGCCCGGGACCAGGACCCGAGCCTGGCCAAGCTCCTGGCCGTCGAGGCGATGAACGTGGTCAGCACGCCGACCTACCAGTCGACCAGCGTGCTCCACCAGGTGCTGGCCGCCGATCCGATCATCGCCCGCTACAGCTGGCCGACGGACCAGCCCGTCGGCCGAGCTGTCGGACCGACCTCGACCCCGACGGGCCAGCTCCTCGTGGCATCCGGAGCGATCCTGCCCACCGCCACCTCGAGGTCGCCGACCCGAGGACCGGGACGGTGCTGTGGTCCTGGCCGAACGGGGACGTGGGCGCTGCCAGCGGGGACGGCTTCATCGGGCCGTCCTGGTTCTCGGCCGATGGCACGCAGGTGATCGCCGGCCTCTACTGGGGCAATCCCGACGCCGCGCCGCCGAGCGGGGTCGCCCTCGGCGTCGCCATCTGGGACGCCCAGCACCGGCGAGCTCCAGCGGACGATCGACGTGGGACCCTGCGGCGGGGAGGTGACCGCCGTCTCCGGGAGCCGCCTGCTGGTCTGGACTCCGATTCCGGGTCCCGACGGACGAACGGGCTGCCACTGGCCGGACGACGGCAAGGCGCCGGTCGAGGTGGTCGACCTGGTCACGGGCAGCGCGACGCCCCTCGCGGATCGGGCGATCCTGGACTCGGCGGCGGCACGCTGAGCGGGGACGGCCGCTTCGCCGGCTTCGACCTGATGAGCCCGGAGCGTGCGGAGCCTCGTGCTTCACCTCGGTGGTCGTCGATCTCGACGACCGGCGAAGCGGGTCTTCGAGCTCGAGCTCGACCCGAACTACGCTCGGCACGCCCTATGCGCGACAGCTGAACCACGACGGCACGCTGCTCCTGTACGGGGACCGCCCGACGCTGGCGTCTACGAGCATCGCCGACGGCTCGCGGCGAGGCCCATCGCCCAGCTGCCCGGCACCGGCGGGGCGAGCGGGTGGGCGGTGTTCGACCCGACGGGCGAGACCGTCTACCAGACCTCCCGCGACGGGACCCTTCGCCGCTGGGATCCCACGCACGGGACAGGTGCTCGCCACCTGGCCGGCCGTCGGCAGCGGCCGGCCATCGGTCGCGGCCGATGGCCGGACGGTCCTGGTGATCGACGCTCGCGTCCGCCACGGCCGTGCTCCTCGACATCGGGGCCAGGGGCGACCTCGGGCAGGTGCAGACGTGCCAGGGGTTCACCATGGCGGGGAGCCTGCAGGTCCGCGGCGGCCTGGCCGCGTTCGGCGAGGACTGCGCGGCCCGGCGACGGCGCACGGCGTCGCAGGTCGTCGATCTCCAGCGACCGGACGCTCCTGGCGTCGCTGGCCCGGATGGTGCGCGCAGGACCTGGCCATCTCGCCCGATGGACGGTCCTTCGTCAGCCAGGAGTCCGACGGCTCCGAATCATCTTCGGGCCCCTTGAAGGTGGCCGACCTCCGGACCGGCTCGCCGGTCGTCGAGCTGCAGGGCATGTGCCGGTGGGACGATCGCGCTGGCCGCCCCGCGACCAGCAGCCCGGCTGCCAGACCTACCCGCAGACGCCGTTCCCGTTCGCTGACCTGCAGGCGCTCCAGTGGTCGCCCGACGGCACGATGATCGCCGCCGTCGCCAGCACGACTCGGGCTACGGCGGCGGACCTCGTCGTCTGGGACGCCCACGACGGGCACGTGCTCTACAAGCGCCCGACCGATCCCCGACACGGAGCGTGTACCAGGTCATCTTCACGCCGGACTCGAAGGGTCTCGTGGTGTCCTATTCGACACGGGACTCGTCGAGACGCTGTCGACGGCGACGTGGACCAGCCGTGCGACGACCCAGCTGGACCCGTCCGTCTTCGGGGTGGACAGCCTGGGGTTCATCGGCTTCACGCCGGACGGCTCGACGATCCTCGCCGTCGGCGGCGTTCGGCGGCGGCGGCGACGCAACGCTGATCTGGCTCGACGCGGCCACGCTCGAGATCACGAAGACGCGTCCCGAGCACGCCCACACGCGGGTCGCTCAAGTCGATGGCGCTGAGCCCCGATGGGTCGCTGATGGCCACCGGCGCGTCGGACGGGATCCTGCGCGTCTGGGACACGAAGACCGGGGCGCTCGCGCCAGCAGATGGACTTCGGCGGGTCGGAGGTCCAGGGCGTCGCCTTCATCGACGACCGGCACCTCGCCGTCACGCCGCAGGGCGGCGACCTGCTCATCATGACCGTCGATCCGGCGGAGCTGGCGGACACCGTCCGGGCGTCGCTGACCCGGACGTTCACGGCCACCGAGTGCACGACGTACGGGATCGATCCCTGCCCGACCCTGGAGCAGATGCGGACTCCCTGATCGTTTCCGGGCTACGGCCGGTCTTCGTCGTCACGGGTAGACCGGCGAGGCCGTGAGGGCCCGCATATCGGGCCCTCGGACACCCGTTGCCGGGCCGGGCGGCCCTTGGGACTCGTCGATGCCCAAAGCACGCTTCGCGAGGGTCGCGATGGATCACAAGCGCAAGAAGTCAGGAATCGCGCTGCTCTGGGCCGCGGGATGGGCCACCTCAGTCGGTACGCAGTGTCGCCAGGGAGATAGCCACCGTGAGTCCGAGGCAACGCGAACAGTCGAACCGCCCCATGTCGGCGGGGCGGGCCGTGGCGCTGACCGCCGCCCTGGGCATCGTGGCCGTCGTCATCGGTCTGGGAGCCCTGGGCATCGCGCTGACCCGTACTGCGGCGCCGGACGACTGCCAGGCCACCGCCTGGAACGCCGTGCCCGAGGCAGACCTGCTGCCCTCCGGCTGGAGCATGGTCACCAACCGCGTCTTCGTCGACAACCTCACGACCACCCTGGTTGGACCCGTGCCCTCCGGTTCGACCCAGCGACCGGCGGTCTACGTCAGCCTGAGCTGCTACGGCAACGACGCGTCGCTGGCCCTGCGCCGCGCGCGCGAGGGAGCCCTGGCCGCCGGCGCCACCGACGTGGCGCTCGCCGACCTGGGCGACGAATCGCTCGCCGTCACCAGCACCTCGTCGGGCACCACCACGGTCTACGTGCGGCGCGGCGACCTGGTGGCCGAGCTCACCGCTCCTGCGACCCTCGACCAGGCCACGCTCTCGGCGATGGGCCAGACGGTCGATGCCGCCATGGTCCACGCGCTGGCCGCCGGTCCCGCCGGGTCCCCGCTCCCGCAACCCTCGCGGGCACCGGCCACGACCGCGGCTTCCCCCGGTCCGACTCCCATGCCGAGTCCGACCCCGAGCCATCTTGTCCCGGACCTCGAGGCGCTGCTGCCCCACACGGTGGGGACGACGACGCTCTCGACCCAGAGCATCCTCGGCACGACGGCCCTGGACCCCGCCAGCGCGGCCAGCCAGTCGCTGATCGCATCGCTCCAGACCTTGGGCAAGGCGCCGGCCGACCTCGAGATTGCCGGTGCATACGACCCGACAGGCGCGCTCGATCTCCGGCTGTTCGCGTACCGCGTTAAGGGCGTCGCGCCGTCGGCGCTGGGCCCGGCGATCATCGCGAGCCAGATGACGAACACGGCTGCGGAGCCGGCAACATCCGAGGTCACCGTCGGCGGTCACCCGATGACGAAGATCACATACGCTTCAGGTACGCCCGTTTACATCTACGATCTCAACGGGGTGGTGTACGCGATCGCGACGTCCGACGAGAGCATCGCCGCGAGCGTGGTCGGGTTGCTTCGGTAGGGTCCGACGCGGTCGTCGGGGCCGCCTGAATGGAGGAGTCGTGAAGCGCCCAGTGCGCCCTCGCCGTGACGCCCAACGGACGTCGGCGCGACGCGGGCCGATTTCGGCTGCCGATCTCCGGCCGCGGTCCCTCGGTCGTGCTTGGGTGCGTGCTGGTGGTGACCATGGGATCCGCGGTCGGCCTGGCGGCATGCACGAGCACTCCGACCCTCCGCCTCGCCGGGATCGTCGAGGAGCAATACGAGCGAAGAAGACACGTACA
>CAWFMQ010000005.1:0-169387 GCA_963816905.1 uncultured Chloroflexia bacterium
GCCCACGTGGTCGCCGTGGCCGTGGGTGACGAGCAGCACGTCGCATGCCTCGACCGCGCTCGCCGGCTTTGGCGAGCGAGGATTCCCCGAAGAACGGGTCGATGAGGAGCGTCTTGCCTTCAGGTGACTGCACCTCGATGCAGGCATGGCCGTACCACGTGAACCGGAAGCCGAGATCGTCCGCCATGGGTGAAGCCTCCACGTGCGGTGAGCGCAAGTGCGGCCAATCGTAGCCCTGCCGCGGAGGGGTGGGGAGCAGCTCCGCCGTGCGCATGCGTATCCCGGGCCGTGACCCGCCATGCTTGACGTCGTGGGGACGCTCTGCGGAGGTATTAATGGAAGTGCTGCACCGGGTCGTCGGGCCGGTCTCAACCAATGTCTGGGTCCTCGCGGACGAGGCGAGCCGCGAGGCGATGGCGGTCGACACCGCGACCCCGTCGGTCGCCTGGGTCACCGGGCTGCTCGCGGAGCGGGGCTGGACCCTCAAGCTGGTCGTGAGCACCCACCGGCACTGGGATCACATCGGCGACAATGCCGCGGTCGTTGACGCGACCGGCGCGACGCTCGCCGTCCATACCGCCGACCGCCACGGGCTGGTCAAGCCGGAGTCCCTCTTTGCCCCATTCCCGATCCCGCCGAGCGTGCCTGCGCTGGATCTCGCGGAAGGCGGAGTCATCCGGTTCGGCGACATCCGGCTGACGGTGCTGCACACTCCGGGCCACACGGAGGGTTCGGTGTGCCTCATCGCCGACGAGCAGCGGCTGCTGTTCTCCGGCGACACGCTGTTCCGGGCCGGCTGGGGCCGCATCGACCTGCCGGGCGGGTCAGCGGAGCAGATGGTCGAGTCGCTCGCCCGCCTATCACGGCTCGCCGGCGACCTCCGGGTCCTGCCGGGGCACGGCCGGGATACGACGATCGAGCGCGAGCGCGCCTGGCTCGAACTGGTCGCGCAGGAGCGCCGGCTGCTGAGGTGACCCCGCGCTGAGGCCGGGCCGTGGTGCAGCGACCCGGACCGATCCGCCGACACTCATACCCGGTTGGAAATCCGGACGACTGGATTGGGGCCGTGCCGGTGACGCGGGACGGGGGCGTCGGTCACGTGCACGCCGGGCGTTCAAACGGGCGCCCGGGGAGTGGAAACCCGGTCGGTTGGAACGCGGGGCGTTCAAATGGGCGTCGCTGGGCGCCCGGGGAGTGGAAACCCGGTCGGTTGGAACGCGGGGCGTTCAAATGGGCGTCGCTGGGCGCCCGGGGAGTGGAAACCCGGTCGGTTGGAACGCCGGGCGTGCAACGCAGTGGCGGTCTGGACAGCCGCACGCGCCGCGGGCCCTACCACTCAGGGCCGACCTCCGGGTTGAACGGCCGGTTGTACGCCGTCCCGCTGCTCCCGAACTTGAATCCGGCCGTCTCGTACAGGTGCACCGCCGCGTGCGGGTTGTCCGCGTCGACGCCCAGCGACGCCGACGTCATACCGCGCTCCCGCAACAGGGTCAGCGACCTCGCCACGAGCGCGGCGGCAATACCGCGCCGCCGCCACTGCCGGCGGGTGAAAACGTGCAGGAGCACGCCGCGCCGGTAGCCACGCTTCTCGTTCTCTGCGCGAAAGATGAAGTTGAGCACGGCGGACGCGACCTCGTCGCCGTCCCAGGCGACGACGAACAGCGATGGGTCGTAGTCGGGGCCCTCGATCCACCTGCGGAACGACGCATCCGACCCGTCGACCGCTCCCCAGTGATCATGAAAGGCCTCGACGTCGGCGTCGAAGACCCGGCGGAACTGCTCCGGCCCGACGGGTCGGATCTCGATGCCGGGCGGCAGCGGGACCGACACGACGTCCTCCAGGTTCGGCCGGACCATCTCGTGGAACCAGCGCACCGGCACGTACCCTTCGGCGAGGAGCAGCGCCCGATTGCCCTCGTTGCCGTCCATCCCCCAGGTGCCGAACCACCGCGGCCCGCTGTAGCCCTGGGCCTCGGCGATCTCGCGGAGGCGGCCGACGTTCCACCGGAGCATCGCCCGGCCGATGCCGCGACGGCGCCAGGCGGGATCGACGAGCCCGAAGCTGTCGTAGCTGCGCCCGCCTGCGTTCTGGTCTCGCCAGTCGATGGATGAGAATGCGACCATCGCGCCGTGGACCTCGGCCACCAGGACGTCGCGGTATGGATCGAGATGCGTCGGGTTCCGGAAGTCGGCGTCAGTCTCTTCGACGGTTTCGACCTCCGAATCTCCGTCCGTGTCACGTGCCAGGTTACCGATGCGAACCATCTCCGGATGGTCGCCGGGTCCGCGGTACAGCCGGAACCGGAGGCCGGGCATGGTTGGTGCGTCGGGCAGGTCGAGGACGACGTCCGGCCGCTCGATGGTGGTCATGGGTTGCTCCTCGGTGTGGAGTAGCGGGCTTCTCGGGCCCACGTGCGGAACATGGTGAAACGCTCAAAGCCGAGCCGACGATAGAGCGGCTCCGCCATCGGGCTCGGCTGAAGCACCGCGGGCAGGGACGAATTGGCTCGTAGGGCGGCACGGGTGAGCGCTGTCGCGTAGCCGTGCCGGCGGGCGTCAGGCACGGTCGAGACACCATAGATGCCGACGACGCCGCCGCAGACGAAGCTGATGGAACCGGCGACCGGACGGCCGTCCACGCGGCCGATCCAGAACGCGAGCCGTCCGTCGCGCAGCACGGGAGGACCGTGCCACGTGAAGGGCGGCGGCACGGGGCTGCCAAATCCGGCGGCGCTCAGGAGTTCGAACTCGCGGAGCGACTCGCCGTCGCAGACCCGCTCGATCCGGAGCTCGGTCGGGCCGGTGGCGTGGGGCTCGACCGACTCGCCTTTCGAGCCGGCGGCCCGGAGCATCCAGGGGCTGTCGCTCTCCCAGCGAAAACCGAAGCGGCCCAGGTCGAGGTCCATCCACGGATCCGAGGCGGAGACCATGACGTCCGCCGTCGTCCGCGATGCGGCAGCCTCCGCCGACGCGCCGGGACGGACCGCGATCGCGCTGAGGAAGATCCCCGGGACGCAATCCCTGGTCAGCCACAGGCCGTCGGCATATTCGGTGTCATACCCCAGGGCGGTCAGGTTGGTGTCGTGCCAGCCGGCGAGGTTCGTGGCCGTCGCGGCGACCGGCGCAGGGATGCCCACCGTCAGTCTCGCCAGCCGTTGCGCCATTCCGCCGCCCTCGCGTTGTCTCGGTACAGCTTGCCGAATCGGCGGGCCTCCGCGTGGGCGACCGCACGTGTCGAGCGTAGCTGCGCCGAACGCAACTCGCGCTCGAGTTTCCGGCGGCTCTCGAGCCGGCCGGCGGACAGGGTGCCCACACGGACAGCCGCCTGGACCGCGCAGCCTGGTTCGCGCGCGTGGCCGCAGTCGCCGAAGCGGCACTGCCGGGCGAGATCGTCGATGTCCGCGAATGCCGTCTCGACTCCCTCGTCGGCGTCCCAGAGCCCGACCGAGCGGAGCCCGGGCGTGTCGATCAGGAGCGCGCCGGACGGCAGGGCGAAGAGCTCGCGCCCGGTGGTCGTGTGGCGGCCCCGGTCGTCGTCCTCGCGCACTTCGGCACCAGCTGCACGGCCGTGCCCGAGCAGGTCGTTGGTGAGTGTCGACTTGCCGACGCCCGACGAGCCGAGCAGGACGACGGTCTGACCGGGGATCAGGTAGCGCCGGAGCTGCGGAGATCCCGTCGCCGGTCGTGGCGCTGAGCGCGTGGACCGGCACGTTCGCCGCAGACGGCGTAGACCTCGGCCAGCCCTGGCCTCCAGCGTCCGTCGCACAGGTCGGCCTTGTTGAGGACGATCACCGGCTCCGCGCCGCTCGACCAGGCGAGCGCCAGGTAGCGCTCGAGCCGCCGGACGTTGAAGTCGCCGGTCAGGGCGGCGACGAGGAGGGCGATGTCCACGTTGGCGGCCAGCACCTGCTCGCCGATGTCGGCCCCCGCCGTCGGCCTGGCCGCGCGAGAACGCGCTCGTGCGGGGCAGGACGGCCCGGAGCAGGGTACGCCGACCGATCGTCGGTCAGGCGCGAGCGCGAGCCAGTCGCCGACTGCCGGGAAGTCCGCCGGGCCGGCCGTGGCGCGCCGGAACGCCCCGCTGGATCACGACATCGACGACGCCCTCGTCGAGGTCGCGGCGCGTGCCGTATCCGCGGTCCTGCGAGACGACCCGGCCGGGCACGAGTCCCGCCGCCGCATGCTCGGCGAAGGCGCGTCTCCCGCTCGGGCGTCCAGCCGATAGGCGAGTACCGGGTCGGCCGTTCGTGGTGCCCGGTGGGCAGGGTGACCACGTTGTCGCCATCACCCGACCCGCTTGAGCTTGCCGGTCCGCTTGGCGTAGCGCTCGGCACGTCCGAAGACCCAGACACCGAGCGGGATCAAGACCACGGCCATGATGATGCAGCGGCCAGATGTCCGGCCAGCAGCTCCGTGATGCGGTATCCCGTCGATGAGCGCCTTGCGGACCCCGTCGAGGACGTAGGTGGCCGGCGAGAAGTGCGGCGAGGACCTGCATCCAGTCGCGGAAGGATCTCGATGCTGTAGTAGACGCCGCTGACCAGCAGCAGCACCGACTGCAGCACGAAGGTCATCTGCGCGCCGCGCTCGACCCAGATGAGCGGCAGGACGGCAGCCATGGTGCCGATGCCGACGAAGCTGAGTGAGCCGATCAGCATGATCAGGGCGGCCGCCGTGCGATGTTCGCGTGCGACAGGTCCAGCCCGAAGAACATCACCAGCACGACAAGGATGATCGCGGGTGTGGATGAGGCCGTAGATGACGGCGTAGCCGACCGACCCGAGCAGCTGGGAGATGCGCCGCGATCGGCGCCATCATCGTGTACTCGAGCGTGCCCTCCCAGCGTTCCCACGCGATCTGTTCGGCGATGATCGTGAACAGGATCGACAGGTAGTTCCAGAAGATCGCGCCGATGAGCAGGCTGAGAGATGAGGCGCTGGTCGCCCTGCTGCTTGCCGATCAGGGTGATCGAGAGCGCGCCGGCGGCCGAATAGATCAGCCAGGCGACCTCCCAGCCCCAGTAGCGCTTGGTCAGGTAGAAGTTGCGTTCGACGAAGGCGTAGCTCGCCTTGAGCTCGCGCCCGATGCGACGGTCATGGGTTCCTCCGCAGCGCGGCGCAGCGCGTGCGCTGCTGCGGCGAGGCGCCTGGGTTCCAGCGTTGCCGCTGGTCCCCAAGCGTCGCTGCGGGTCTCCCCGCCTGTCCGGCGCGCCCTCACGAGGAGGCAACCGGCTGGCCGTGCTCGGCGGCGATCGCCTGCGCCGACCCGCACGATCGATCGACCGATCGAGCGGCGGATCGAACGCGGCGCATGCGCTGGCCGCGTGAACGCCGGGCGTTGTCTCGGCGCTGCGCCTCGACGACGCGGGCGCGCATCTCGCGGACTCGGTCGTTGTGATCGACCGATGATCGTTCCTGGAACACTCAGCCACCTCCTTTCGTGGATCTGCCCGCCGAAGGGTCTACGGCTCCGGAACTGGCGCTCTAGGCCTCGGGGGCCTGCGGCGCGGACCCCGAGGGTCGCGCGGACTCACTACTGCGGATGGCTGCGCGGCGTGGCGTTCGTTGGTTGCGGTTGACCCGGCGAGTCGTGATCGGTTCAGGTGCATCATCGTCGTTCTCCTCTTCCTCGACGTCGTCGTCGAGTGAGCGGCCGGTGTAGGTCATGAAGACGCTCTCGAGCGTCGGTGGCAGCCCGTGGTCACGGGCCACCAGGTCCTTGAGCTCGTCCGACGTCCCCTCGACGACCAGGCGGCCGTTGTTCGAGGATCGAGAGCCGATCGCACAGGCGGTCGGCCTCGGCGAGGTCGTGGGTCGTGAGCACGATCGTTGCGTCGTGGGAGTCGCGCAGCTCTTCGATGAAGGTCTGCACGTCCAGCTTCGAGCGCGGATCGAGACCGGTGGTCGGTTCGTCCAGCAGCAGGAGGGTCGGGCTCGTCAGGATCGCCCGGGCGATGGCCACCTTCTGCTGCATGCCCCGGCTCATCTGCTCGAGCGGCCGGCCCGAGCCGCGACTCGTCGACGCCCAGCCGGCCGAGGATCGCGATGGACTTCCTGCCGTGCCTCCCCGGCGTCCAGGCCGTAGAGCCGGGCCGCGTAGATGAGGTTCTCGTACGGCGAGAGCTTCTTGAAGAAGGCGGCGTCGACGCTGACGCGGTTGATCAGGCGCTTGACGGCCATCTCGTCTCGCTCGATGTCGTGGCCGAAGACCTCGACGCGGCCGCTGTCGAGCGTCAGCAGCGTGCTGACGAGGCGGATGAGCGTCGACTTGCCGCCGCCGTTGGCGCCGAGGATGCCGTAGACCTCGCCGCGCTCGATGCGCAGCGAGACGTCATCGACGGCGAGCACCGGCTTCTTCTTCCGGCCGACCACGAACCGCTTGGTGACGTGGTCGACGAGGAGCGCCGGGGGTCCCGCGGGGAGGCGCACCAACCGTGGACGTGGGGCCGCCGGCACCGGGGCAGCGGCGATGGCGGGGCGCCGGTCGGCGGCGCGGGTTTCGATTTGGATCGCCATGGTCGTGCTCCGATGAGAGGGACGCTGGTGCCGGTGGCCGGGCCCCCGGAGGTGATCGACGCGGGCTCGGCTCTTCCGATGTCCCTCGCACGACGCGAGGCATCAAAAAAGCCGGGGGGCCCGATCCGGCCCTCCGGCTTGCGGTGAGGGCGGCTCAGCCGCTCCGCTCAGGTCACGAAGGGCACAGATCTCCCGCGTCCGCTGCGCCGCCGATAGGCGCGCGCATCCGCAGCACGAGGGCTGCGGTGCTGGCGAGGCGGACGTTTGTCATCTGGCTCAACTTTCTCCCGTAATGCTGTGGCCGGGCACGGCTTGGGTGGATGGTCTCCCGGCGTCCCGCGGAGGATAGGCGGCGGGGTTGCAGCGTGTCACGGGACAGATGACGCGCCGACGCCCGCGACAAATGACGTAGGCGGCCCCTCGTGCACCACGGGCGGGCCACGGGCGGCCGAGTGCTACCGCCGCGAACACCTTCCGTATGAGGCGGCCTTCCTCGCCGGGAAGGCGTTCGTCCGGTATCGGCAGGGCGGACGTGCCCGGCGCTGGCCGCTGCCCGACTTCTACATCGGGGCCCACGGCGCGGTGTCCGGCTACCGGCTACTCACGCGTGACGCGACCCGCTATCGGACGTACTTCCGCGGGTTGGAACTGATCGCCCCACCCGGCTGAAAGGGGAAGAGCGCCGGCGTGGGGACGTGCGGCCACGGGCAACGGCCTCCACCAGCGTTGGATTGAAACCACGCCGACGCAGACGCACCGATGGCCGCACACATGGGCCGCACACATTGGGAGGCCCCGCCGGGTCGGGCGGGGCCTCCGCGCTGAGGTGCGGGTCGCCCGGGGGTTTGGACCGGGCGACCCTGGGTGCGAGTCAGGACGGCGGGGACGTCCTGCCCACGGGGATGTGCGGGGTTACGGGTTGATCTTGAGGGTGTACGGCGCGCTGAGCACCGCCGCGAAGTCGACGTCGCCCAGGTAGTGGGCCTTGACGGTGTGCGTGCCGGCAGGCAGGTTCCAGGTCGGGGTGAAAGTGGCGATGCCGCCGGCGCTGATGGCCACCGCGGCACCCATGTTGGTGCCGTCGATGAGGAACTGGACGCTGCCGGGAGCGAGGCTGCCGACCGGCGCGACGGGGTTGACGAAGGTGGCGGTGAAGGTGGGCTTCTCCCCGAAGGTGATGGGCGTCAGCGGAGCGCTCGTCACGGTGCCGGTCGGCGTCGCCTTGGTGACCCTCTGGACGACCGAGGGGCTGGTGGAGCCGGTGTAGTTGACGTCACCGCTGTAGACCGCGCGGACGCTGTTGTTGCCGGCCTTCAGCGCCGTGCTGGCGAGCCAGTTGATGGTGATCGTGCAGTGCAGCGGCGGCACCCACGTGCAGTTGATGGTGATGGAGAAGTCCGAGGTGGCGATGGTGCCGCCGGCGATGGGCAGCTTGACCGGGGCCGCCGGGCTGCCGGTCATCAGCGTCGCACCGTTGACCATCAGCTGAAGGGTGCCGGTGGGCGCAATGCCCGTGCTGGCGTTCTCCGGCGTGACGGTCGCGTCCAGCGTCCACGGCGCGCCGTAGACGAGCGATGGACCCGCGCTCACCGCGGTGGTGGTGGCAAGGCGCTTCTTGACGGTGTGGTTGATCGAGGGGCTGGTGCTCGGATCGAACCCGCCGGCGCCGAGGTACACGGCGCCGACCACGTGCGTTCCGAGTGCCAGGGACGAGGTCATCCAGGTGGCCCTGCCGGTTGCATCGAGCGAAGCCGGTGCGCCGACGGCCACGCCGTCCAGCCACCACTGGACGTTGCCCGATGGCACGTCCGGGGCCGGCACGACGGGAACGACCGTCGCCGTGAACGTCACCGGGTGTCCGAACTGCGTCGGGTCGAAGTCCGCGGTGACGGTGGTGGCCGTCGAGGAGAGGAGCTGCGACATCAAGATGTCGCCCTGGGCGCCGGTCCCGATCACGCAGCGGGCCGAGGTGCAGGCGGCCCCGTTGAGGGCGAGACTCGTCGCGTTGAGTGCGGACGTCGGGCCGCTCAGCGGGTTGCCCTGCTGTGACCAGGTGGTGCCGCCGTTGATCGTCTCGATGACGGTGCCGAAGGTCCCGTCGGCGAAGCAGCGGGCCGCAGTCACGCAGGCGATGCCGCTCAGCGGGTTGGCGGTACCGCTGGCCTGCGGTGTCCAGGTCGTGCCGCCATCGGTCGACTTGAGCATGACCGCGGCGCCGCCTGCGACCGCACCGGTCGCGTAGCAGGCCCCGGCCGGGCAGGTGATCGCGTTGAGTGCTGCGGTCACGCCGCTTGTCTTCGGGCTCCAGGTGGCGCCGCCGTCGGCGGAGGCCAGGACGCTCCCGGTCAGGCCGACCGCGAGGCAGGCGCTGGCCGATGTGCAGGCGACGCCGTTCAGCGTGTTCGCGCCCGTACCGGTGCCGCCGTTCCACGTCGAGCCGTCCGTCGTGTAGCGGACCGTTGCAGGGACGGTGGTGACCGTGGCGCCTGACGCGTGCGCGAACGCAAGCGCCGCCGTGAGGGTGAGGCCGGTTCCGCCTGCGCCGGAGGTGCCGACAGTCAGGATCGTTGCATTTTCGGGGTTCGCCCCGCCGGAGTCGACCGTGATCTGCTGGCCCGCGATCAACCCGGTGACGCTTGCCACCTTGATGTTCGTGGCGCCGACCGCGGACGCGGCCGACAGCGAGGTCGTTGACGTGACACCGACTGTTGCGCAGGCCGACGTCGTGGCGCAGCTGATGCCGGTGAGGTTCTGTGTCGTGCCGCTCGTCGCGGCCAGCCAGGTCTGGCCGCCATTGGTCGTCTTGAGGATCGTGCCGGCGTTTCCGGCCGCATAGCAGGTGCTCGCGTCAGGGCAGGAGATGGAGTTCATCTGCTGCGTGGTGCCGCCGCCCGCCTGCTGCGTCCAGGTCGTGCCGCCGTTGGTCGTGGCGATCGTGACGCCCTGCTTGCCGGTCGCGTAGCAGTTGTTCGCATCGAGGCAGGTGACGCCGGCGAGCATGCCGGTGCCGCCGTTGCCCGTGGTTGCCGTCCAGGTCGTGCCGTTGAAGACATCGACGGTCCCGTTCTGGCCGACCGCCATGCAGAACGATGCGCTGAGGCACGTGACGTTGTTGAGCAGGTTCGTGGTGCCCGAGACCGCCTTCGTCCAGGTGACGAGATCAGTCGTCGAGACGATCGCGCCGTTCCGGCCGACCGCCGTGCAGGTCGTCGTGCCCGGCAGGCAGGACATCGAGTGCAGGTAGTTCGGGGCGAGTATCGACACCGTTGCGCCGCTCGCATGCGCGAACGCGAGCGCAGGCGTGATGTTGGTGCCCGTGCCGCCCGCGCTGGACGTGCCGACGCTGATGACCGTCACCGTCTCCGGGTTGGCGCCGGTGCTGTCCACGATGATCGACTGGCCGGCGACGAGGCTGTTGACGCTCGCGGTCTTGATGTTCGTCGCGCCGACCACGGTGGCCGCCGCCAGCGTCGTCGACGACGATTGTGTGCCACCCCCATGGCTCGTCTGCCGCACCCACGTGGTGCCGCCGTCTGTCGTCGTGATGATCGGCGGGTCACTGCTCGGCAGCGCCTGGCCGCTCGCGATGACATACAGGCCGGAGGCGACGCAGGTGTTGGCGTCCGAGCACGAGATCGACAGGAGCCCGGCATACGGGTTCGGCCCGCCGGTCTCCGCGACCTGGTAGGCGCCCGGCGTGGTGATGGGCGTGGTCTGCCAGGTCCACGTCGCGCCACCGTCAGTGGTCTTCACGATGTGCGCGTAGAGGTCAGCCGCATAGCAGACGGACGTCGTCGGGCAGGAGAGCCCGTAGATGGGGTTCGCAGCCGTGGAAGCCAGCCACGTCCAGGTCGCGCCGCCGTCGGTCGACTTCATCACGTTGCCGCGATCGCCGGCCGCGTAGCAGATCGAACTGCTCGGACAGGTGACCTGTGTGAGCGGCTTGTTGTTGCCGGGGGCGGTTGCCACGTCGGACCACGTGGTGCCGCCGTCGGTGGTCCTCCGCTCACGGCCGCCGGCGCCCACTTCGACGCAGGTGCTGGCGCTCGTGCAGGTGACGGAGAACATGTCGCTGTTCGACGGGAACCAGGTCTGGCCGCCGTCAGTGGTCTTGAAGAACGTGTTGACGGCGCCCCATGCGCCGCTCGAGAGGAACTTCCCGTACCACGGCGTCCCGCCCGACGCGCTGCCGACCGCGTAGCCGACCGAGGTTGTCGGGAATGAGAACCCGCGCTCGGTCGAGTTGCTCGGCGTCTTCGCGCAGGTCCAGCCGAAATTCCGCGAAAGCGACGGCGGCACGGAGAGGTTGGTCGCTCCGAGCTGGATCGCGTAGCCGATGCTGTACTGGTACCAGTCGGGCTCGCCCCAACCGGTGGCCGGGTCCCAGCCCCTGCCCGCCGCGTCGCCGTCCGGTCCGCTCGTCGGGTTCGCGGTGTTGCCGCACTCGATGTCGCGGTAGTAGCTGTCCGCGTGGCCGCTGTTTCCGAGCTGGTACATGACCGGCGCCTCGAAGCCGATGGGCGGCGTGGCGCCGGGATACGTCTGTGCCTTGATGAAGTTCTGCGTCAGTGCCTGCAGGCCGTTCATGACGGGTGCCGCGAGGCTCGTGCCGCCCACCTGCCCGCTCGACGTGCCGCCGGTCAGGTTCGTGCTTGCCGTGAAGCGGACCCCTGTGTTCGGGTCGGCGACCGCCGACACGTCGGGATTGGCGCGGCCCGGACAGGCCGCGTCCACGAGGCCCGGGGCGACCTGCCAGGACGGCCGGGTGAAGATGTTCGAGCACCAGCTGCCGCCGCCGCTCCACGTGGTGCTCGTGCTCCACGTGCCGCTTGCGCTTGTGGAGTAGGTGCTCGTCCCGCCCACGGCGACGACGTACCTGCTGTCCGACATGGTGCCGGACTGGTATGTGCCGGCGTCACCGGTCGAGAAGTAGAAGGTGGTCCCCGCGGCGGCGCCAAGGGCGAGGATGTTGTCGGAAGCGATGATGAACGGGTCGGCCAGGCCCCACTCTGCCTCGCCGCCGTAGCCCCAGCTGTTGGACACGCTGTGCAGCGTCGGATCGTTGGCGGCGTCCTCCATCGCCTCTTCCATGCCGACGTCGGTGCCGTTGCAGCCGGCGTTCGAGAGACCCGAGCCCGGCTGGGGGTTCGTGGCGCAGCCCTCGGCGTAGTACTTCATGGCGACGTGCGTTGCGACGGCATGCGCTGCCTGGATGTCGAGCGCCGTCTCCACGTTCGAGCCGAAGTTGCTGTTCGCGTCGGTGTTGCCGTTCTCGAGGATCGTCAGCAGGTGGTCCGGCTGCACCACGACCGTCGAGCACGAGCTCGGCGTCGTGGGCGAGTTCCCCGTCGCCACGCAGGAGGGCATGTCGACGGTGATGAGCTGATCCCCGGTCGTGGCCGCGAACGCAGTCATGGCTGCCTGACGCTCAGGGGTGGTCCACAACGTGAACCCGATCGTCTGGCCGGTGGCGTCGAACCCGTGTCCGGTGATGTTGTAGAGCCCGCGCAGGTCGACCGGCCAGTAGCCGCCGGACCGGACGTCGGGCGCGTTGAGGGCTACCGGATCGGTGGTGCCCGCGTCAATCTGCGCCTGGGTGAAGAACCGATCGACATTGGAGAGGCCCGAAATGCTCTGGATGCCCAGGCGCGCGGGCAGCACGGGTGCCGTCGTGTTCGCATAGAACTGGTATGCGGCGACCTTGACTCCATGGATGGTGGACGCCGATCTCGCGTAATCGTTGATCGTCACTCGGAGCGCCCGCTCCACTGCTGCGGTGGTGCCGACGGCGGCCATCGAAAGGCGATCGGCGCCGACGTGCGTG
The DNA here is from genome assembly GCA_963816905.1 of uncultured Chloroflexia bacterium. Taxonomy (GTDB): domain Bacteria; phylum Chloroflexota; class Limnocylindria; order Limnocylindrales; family CSP1-4; genus JAFMJV01. Next base: position 12,340 of record CAWFMQ010000005.1, read on the forward strand.
ACGCGAAAGCCGTTTGCCTTCAGCCACGTGGCGAGCGCCGCGAGCTGCTCGGGCGGCGGCGAGAACCTGACATACAGCTGGTCGCGGGTTAGGTACCGGTGCGTCACCGATTGCTGCTGGATGAGCGCATCGAGCCCCGCCCGGTCGCGGATCGGGAAGCCGAAATTCAGGGTGATGAGGGCGTTCGTGGGATGCTGACCCACGTAACCGGCCGTGCTGCCGGTGACCGCGAGCGGAACCTGTCCCGCGAGCACGGTCGATCCCGCGAGCCCACGCTCGGGCCAGGCGGCTCCGGCCGGAGGCGCCGCAGGTGGCGCAGCGGCGTACGCGCCGGGACTCAGTCCCACGGCTCCGGCGGCGAGGACGACGGCGCAAAGCACGATCGCATGACGAGACGGACGGCGCGATCTGTTCATGGATTACCCCTCGGCCGGTGACGGCACGTCGGAACAAGAGTGACGGGCTCCCCCTTCCGGGGACGGTTCCAGCGCGGGCTGCTGGGGCAGCTTCCTCCAATCGCGCGACCGTCGGGGCCGGTCCGGGCGCCGTTACTTTGCGTCAGGGCAACATGCGTGTCAATGGGTGTGAGAGCCCAAGGTTGCACGTCAGGATCGTGATCATTTGCTCAGTCCAGAACGACTGTCCAAACGGGTCTTCGTGTCAACCGCAGGCATCCCCGACCCGGATGGCGGCGGCGCTCAACCGCAACGGGTGGGTGGGTTCGGAACGCCAGCCGGCCGGTGCTGCGCCCGCGTCCCGCTCACGCGCACACCCTCGACAGGACCCCACTTCGAAGGTCCTCGGCGCTGAAGATGCCGCGGTCCAGGATGAGGCTCGTGACGAGGTCGACGGGGGTGACGTCGAAGCCCGGGTTCCATGCGGGCATGCCGGGTGGTGCCCAGCGCAGGCCACCGAAGCCGAGCACCTCGGCCTGGTCGCGCTCCTCGATGGGGATGGCCGCGCCGCTGGGACAGGCGAGGTCCACGGTGGAGGAGGGGGCCACCGGATGAAAGGGCACGCCGTGGAAACGCGCCTGCACGGCCAGGCCGTAGGTACCGACCTTGTTGGCGAAGTCGCCGTTGGCGGCCACGCGATCGGCGCCCACCAGCACCCTTTGCACGCTGCCGTCCCGCAGCAGCAGGGCTGCCATGCCGTCGGTGATCAGCGTCGAGGGGATCCCCAGCCTCTGCAACTCCCATGCCGGTGAGGCGCCCGCCCTGGAGAAGGGGCCGAGTCTCATCGGCATAGACATGAATGCGCTTGCCCTGCTCGAAGGCGCGGCGGATGACGCCCAGGGCCGTTCCGATGCCCGCGGTGGCAAGCCCGCCGGTGTTGCAGTGGGTGAGCAGGCCCTCGCCGTCGCGGATCAGCGCAGCGCCGCGTTCTGCGATGTTCTCGCAGAGCCGCACATCCTCCTCGAAGATGGCCCGGGCTTCGGCGGCGGGATCGTTCGCCACCGCCATGCGGTCCGTGGCCCACATGAGATTCACGGCCGTGGGTCGCGCGACCCGCAGGGCCGCGCAGGCGGCGGCGTACTCCGTGGCGCGCCGCACCGCGCTGGGCGAAGGTGGCCAGGCTCGCCGCTGCCGCAACGCCGATGCAGCGGCGCCCCACGCACGGCCAAACGCCTGATCAGCGTGACCATGGCGTCCGGATCGCTGCCATCCAGCCACACCTCCGCATCCGGAAGCAGGGTCTGGTCGAGCACCCAGAGCACGCGTCCGTCGTGGCGGAGGCCGAGGGAATCGAACGGGTCCATCAATGGAAGGGGTCCGTCAGATGATCCGCGGACCGGTCCGGGCCCGCAGGGCTCGCAGTTCGTCGAGATCGGCAGCCGCCAGCGGCTTCGCACCGCCGAGCAACTCGGCCTTCCAGAGGATCTCGGCGACCTGTTCGAGGCGTTCGATGCCGCCGGTGGCCTCATCCATGTCCTCACCCCAGCAGAGGCCGCCGTGACGGGCGAGGACCATCAGGCGATGTTCCGGCAGGAAAGGCAGGAGGTTCGTGCCCATGGTCTCGGTGCCGGGCATCGCCATGGGCACGATGGGGATGCGGCCCGCGGCGATGGTGACCTCGGGGAGACCATCGCAGGGCAGCTCCCGCAACTCGGGCCGGGCCAGTGACCACGCGATGGCGGTCGGCGGGTGCGCGTGGACGATGGCCATTGCTTCCGGCACGGCGCGGTAGACGGCCAGGTGCATGGCACGCTCGCTGCTCGGGCGGCCGGAGAGGACGGTGCCGTCCAGGTCCAGGTGGGCCAGGTCCTCCAGCCTCACCCTCGACTTGGGGACACCGCTGGGCGTCATGGCGATGCGGCCATCGGGCAGGCGCACGGACACGTTGCCGTCGGAAGCTGCCAGCAGGCCGCGCGCGTGGAGGCGGCGGCAGGCGTCGAGAAGATCGTCGTACGGCGAGCCGGGCACCGGCTGCGTGGAGGACCGGGCCGATAGCCCCGAGTCCGTCAACTCGGTCGGATGCTCACGGCCTGCGCCGTCGACACCGGCAGTTCCCGGACGTATGCCATCAGTTCGCTGAACGTCGCGACTGCCAACCCGACGACCGTGTCCGCGGCGCCGTAGTACACGAGCAGGCGGTCGCTCGGCTCGTCGAGGATCCATCCGCACGGAAAGATCACCTGGTCGATATCGCCCGTGCGTTCGTATGCGGCATGCGGCGCCAGGACCCACTCGTCGCTGCGCCGAAGCACGATCCTCGGATCGGCGAGATCCAGGAGCGCCAGCCCGGCGCGGTAGATCGCGCCGGCCGCCGTGACGCGGACCCCGTGGTACATGAGCAGCCATCCATCGGGTGTCTCCAGCGGTGGCGGCCCGAGGCCCACTTTGCCCGCGTCCCACCAGGAGCCCTCGCGCGCCGGGATGAGCACCGTCCGGTCGCCCCAGTGGCGCAGGTCCGGGGAGAACGAGATCCACATGCCGGAGCCACCCCGCAGCGGGGAGGGCCTGTGGATCAGCGCCCACCGGCCGCCGATCCGACGTGGAAACAACGCCGCGTCCTTGTCGTCTGCCGGCATGATCGGACCGAGGCGCTCGACCGAGACGAAGTCACGAGTCGTCGCGAGCGAGATCAGCGGCCCCTGGCGACCGAACGCGGTGTAGGCGATGGCCCACTCCCCGCGTTCCGCCAGCCAGGTGACGCGCGGATCCTCGCAGCCCCACTCCTCCTCGGGGTGGCTCGGGTCGGGCTCGATGAGCGCGGAAGGAGCGATACTCCATCCCGATAGCCCGTTGCTGCTTCGCGCGACGTGGAGTGTGGAAATGCCGCGCAGGTCCTCTACTCGCACCAGGAGCACCGTTTCTCCGTCGACCAGGGCCGCGCCCGGGTTGAAAACGGCGTTCGCGGCGAACGGAAGCCGGTCGACCGTGAGGATCGGGTTGCCGTCAAGTCGGTGGAAGAGGAGCCGGCCTCTCCCGCTGGTGATTGCGGAGGTCACGCCGAGACGCCGATCCCCGACCAGGCGGAAGCCCTCGCGAGCGGCTGCTCCCGGTTCCGCCGAACGTCCCGCACGCGTTCGAGGGCGATCAGCCACATCAGCGTCAATTCCGCGCCCTCGTTCTCGCTCACGCCGAACGGGTTCAGGCCATCGTGGCACGCGCCGCGCGCCGGAACGGCCACGCACGCGTGGGTGTCGTTGTCGCCGAGGAACCACGCGTACGCGCACTCGATCACGGCACGGTACCGGGGGTCGCCGGTCACCTTGAGTGCCGCCTCTGACGCGAGCAGCAGCGCAGTCGCATCGATCGGTTGCTGGTCGAACTGCGCGGGTACACCGTCCCGCGGCCACCAGCCCCGGTTGCCGACGATCGAAAGGTGCCCGTCTCTTGCCGTCTGACTCTCGATGAGCCAGTCGAGCAATCGCAGCCCGAGCCGGATCATCCCCGAGTCTCCCAACCGGGAGCCACCGGCGATGAGCGCTTCGGGCAGCACTCCGTTCTCATAGGTCACGATGCGCTCGGGCCACGGCCAGTTCCGTGCCGTGCGGGCCAGGTCGGAGCGCAGGCTCCGAGCCAGTTCCCGGTGCGCATGCTCCAGGTCGTCCGTCGCGCCCATGGCAAGCGCGGCATCGCATCCAAGGAGGCACGAGGCCCGCGCCCGAAACGCGCGCAATGCGATCGACGCCGGAAGCGCCTGGCCGAGGAGCGCGCTCGCTCTCGCGGCCATCTGTGGATCCGGCGACTGTGCCACGGTCTCGCCGAGCGCGCGGACGGCTCGGCCGTGCGAATCCTCGGAACCGGGGCCGGGGTGCCACGTGCCGTCGATGGCGCGGAAGTTGCGGAAGCGGCCGCTCTCCGCGTCGAACGCGTCGATCAGGAATTGCAGGCTGCGCCACGCTCCGGTGCTCACGGCCGCCCAACCGAGCTCTCCACCGTGCAGCAGGTCGACGAACAGCGCGCGCGCGACGTCGTCGGTGCAGTAGCCGTGTCGGGGGTCCGGCAGCGACCCAACTGCATGCTGGTGGATCCCGGTATGGTCGGTCAGCGCCACGATGTGGGCCCGCTCCACCGGATGAAGCGGCCATAGGTCAGGCACGCGCCACCGCGACCTGCCGGTGAAACGAGGGACGGGGCGCCTCCACGGGGGCGACTCGCCGGAAGACGCGCTTGTAGGAGGCGCCGACCTGGGACCACAGCATGGTTCGGCCGTGCGCGTACGCGCGCCCCGCGATCGCCTCGCGCTGTGCGTCGTCGAGCAGCAGGTCGATCAGCGCCGTCGCCAGTGCCTGCGGAGCCGCGGGCGGAACGAGCAGTCCCCGTCCGTTCGCGAGGATCTCGGCCGCATACGCATACGGGGTCGACACCGCCGCCTTGCCAGCACCCATCGCGTAGGAGAGGGTCCCCGAGACGATCTGGTCGAGGTTGGGGTAGGGCGTGACGAAGACGTCTGCCGCCTCGAGCCACCTGCCGAGTTCGTGCCGGCTGACGAACCGGTCGATGAATTGCACGTGGCCGGTCATGCCCAGCTCCGCGGTCAGGTCGATGAGCCGCTGCCGGTATGCGTCGCCGTTACGCCGCAACTCACCGGGATGCGTCGCCCCGAGGATGACGTACGTGGCATTCGGGACGGCCGCGACGACGGCCGGCATGGCCCTGATCGCCAGCTCGTACCCCTTGCCGGGCCCGAGCAGGCCGAAGCTCAGGATGACCGAGCGCCCTGCCAGGCCGACCGCCGGCTTGATGGTGTTCGGGTCGACCTTCGGGAGATCCAGGACGCCGTGCGGCACGACCTCGATCTTCTGCGGGTCAACGTCGTACGCCTTCGTGAGGAGCGACGCAGCCGACGCCGACATCACCACGGTCGCGGCCGCAGCATTGATGAGCTGTATCAGAACGCTCCGCTGCGACGGAGTCGGCTCGCGCAGGACGGTGTGGAGCGTCGCCACAGCCGGGATGCGCAACTCACGGACGAAGTCCAGGACGTACGCTCCATCCTGTCCGCCCCAGATCCCGTACTCGTGCTGGATGGACACGACACCGACACCACAGTGTTCGAGCGCGCGGGCGACGGCTCGGTAGTCGTCGGCGACGTCGCGCCTGATGCGATGATGCACTTCGATCGGGTACGCGGCCATCTCGTCGGGCGGGTGGAGCGCAACCATCTCCCTGCCATCGCTGACCGCAGCCAGGTCGTGGGTGAACGCGGCAATGCCGCAGCGGATGGGCGGGTAGGTGGAAACAAAGGCGGTCCGGACGATGGCGCAGCTCCTTGAGTGTGCGAGGAACCTGGCGAGGGTCCAAGCGCAGCGGTCGCCGGATCGCGACACCTCGAAGCCCGAAAGCACCCTCAGCGGTGGCTCCACCATGCGCGCAACCGTCGGGTCTGTCAACCGCGAGAGTGGGGTGCGGTGGGGCCGGGGCGCCCGGGCCAGGGTCGGGCGCCGCGGCGCCGGGTCGCGCACGTCGACAAGGTGCGGCGATGCTCCCGGCGCCGCCCCCATGCACCGAGTCGCATGCCCGGAGGCCGAGACCATCCCGGACGCGGGCTCGGAAGGCACCGATGGACCCCCAGATGAGGGCCCCCCGCCGGTGAGGGCGGGGGGCCATATTGACGCCGTGGTCGGCCCGGGAGTTGAGCCCGGACGATCAGGGGTCTCGGGCGGGACTGCGGAGACCCCTGCGCGAGCCGGCCTGCGGTGCCGGTTACCGGAATTCGGCGCTAGCCGTGGATCTTCTGGGTGATGCCCGGGCTCGTGACCGGAGCGAAGTCGGCGTCACCCAGGTAACGGGCACGGACCGAGTGGCTGCCCAGCGGCAGGCTCCAGGTGACCGTGAGACTAACCTGGTTGGTCGCATCCACGGCCGCCGGGGCACCCATCGCGGTGCCGTCGATCGTGAACTGGACCATCGCGGGGGTCAGGCTCCCGATTGTGACCGATGTGCTGATCGTCGCCGTGAAGGTCATGTGCGTGCCGAACACGGCGTCAGGATCCGAGCTGACGACCACGACGACCGGCGTCGCCCTGTGCACGTGCTGGCTGTACACCGGGCTGGTGGACCCCGTGTAATGGGTGTCCCCGAGGTACGACGCGCGGATGCTGCGGGTGCCGGCGGTGAGGGCGTTGGTGGACATGGAAGCCACGCCGCCTGCGAGCGGCTGCGGGCCGCCGACGGGCACCCCGTTGACCTGGAACTGGACAACGCCCGTGACGGGCTGTCCGCTGGAGAGGTTTTCGGGAGAGACCGTCGCCGAGTAGTTGACCGTCTGGCCGAAGACGCTCGGGTTGATGTCGCTCGTCACGGCGACGCTCGTACCGAGGCGCTTCTTGACCGTGTGCGCGATCTCCGCGCGGCTCGGCCCGAAGTCGCCCGGCCCAAGGTATTCGGCGGTCACGACGTGCGTGCCGATGTCCAGGCGTGGCGCGGTGAAGGTCGCCCTACCCAAGGCGTCGAGCCGGGCCGGCCCGTCGACCGGGGCGCCGTCCAGGCTCCACTGGACGCTCCCCGTCGGAGTACCGAGACCGGTGAACCTGGCGGCCACACCGGCCGGCAGAGCTCTGGCCACGAAGTCCGGCAGGGCCGTGGTCGCCATCTCCGGGTCCACGGGTGCGACCGTGGCCGAAAACTCGACGGGCGACCCGATGTCCGTCGGATCGAACCTGGTCGCGACCGTCGTCGTGGTCGGCTCGGTGCCCAGGAGTCCCGACGCGAGCGCTGCGTCATGGCCGCCGACGATCGGCAGCACGATCCGGCTGCTCTTGAGCGAGAGCGTGATGTTCGCGGCGGCAGTGAAGCCGCCGGTCGCCTCGCTATAGCCCGAGAAGTTGCCGATCACGACAAGGCCGATCTGGTGCCCGGCCGGGAACGTGTAGTCCTGCGGCAGCATCGGGAAGCTGAAGGTGTCGAACGCGCCGGGCGTCAACGGCGTACCGGTCGTGACGGAGTTGCGGTTCAGGGCGTCGAGGATGCCCTTGGACACGCGCCAGTTCGCCGTCGGCGTGGTCAGCCGCTCCGCGACGTCGATGTAGCACGCGCTGTCCGTCGCGCTGCTGTCGCCCCAGCAACTGGACGTGGTCAGGTTCTGCACGCCCTCGTTGCTGCTGCGGTTCACCTTCGGCGCCCAGCTGCCGCTGGGGCCGTAGTCGACGAGGAGCGCTCCGAGGTTCGTGTCGGGCTGGTTGGCCGAGGCCTTCAACTGGACGAGCGCCGTCCCCGATAGTTGCAGGGGCGCCGTCAGGACCGGCGACAGGAACACCCGGCGGTTCGCCGTGACGGTTGTCGGGTTGTTGATGAAGGTGCTCTCGGACGAGCTCGTGTCGGCGTAGGTCGTCGTCACCTCGGCGCCGGCCGCCGGGGTCAGCCCCATCGTGCCGGCATCCGGGCCGGGCTTCAGGAACACCTGCGTCGGCGTCGAGGCCGGGTCGGGCCACGAGGGGAGGGTTGTCCAGGTGCCGGGGCCCGTCTCCATGCTGACCTGCGGCTCGGACATGATCCCGTTGGGCACATTCCACAGCCAGTAGTCGAACCACCGATGCAGCGTATCGACCCAGACGGCGCGGTTGTTGTCGAACGGATCCACGTGGCCGGTCTGCATCAGCCAGAGCTTGCGGGGCACGTTGTAGGTCGAAAGTGCGTACCACCACTCGCTGAAGTTGTCGGTCTTGACGTTGTCGTCGTTGAGGCCGTGCGTCAGGAAGACACTGGCGGTGACCTTGCTGGCGTCCTTCAGGTAGTCGCGCTCGGACCAGAAGGCCGTGTAATCGCCCGTTGCGTCACCATCGGTCGCATCAAGGTTCGCGCGGGTGGGTGCGCAGAGCGTGCGTGACGTTCCCGGCGGCGGCGCCAGGTTGGTCGAGTTGGTGACCGTGTTGGACAGGCTCGACGGGTAGTGGTTGTTGAAGCGGATTCCGTTCGAGCGCGTGTAGAAATACCAGCTCGAGATCGCCGACTCCGGGACGATCGTGACAAGTCCCGGAATGCCGGCTACTGCCGCGGCATTGGCGAGCGTGCCGTCGTACGACTTGCCGATCAGCGCGGCCCTGCCGCTGTACCACGGCGCCGTGACGAGGTTCCCGTCTTTGTCGTGGGCCGTCCGGGTGCCGTTCAGCCACTCGAGCACCTCGGGCCCGGCCGCGTTGTCCGTCGCGCCGCCGGTCGTCGGGCAGCCGGTGGAGTGCGATGTGCCGGTCATGTCGGTGAGCACCACGGCATAGCCGCGACCCACGAAGAAGTTGTCCAGGAACAGCGGCCACCTGGCAAGCAGGCCGTCCCCGTTGCTGTCGTCGACCTTGAGCTGCGACTCGTTGCCGCGGCCGAGAGTCGTGTAGTACGGGCTGTCATCCATGATCACCGGCACCTTCATCCCCTGGTCGCTTTCGGCCGGCCGGATGATGTCCACGGCGATCAGGTCGTTGGTGCCGTTCGAGTCGCTGTCGTAGTTGCTGTCGACCCAGACGCGTTGGCGGATGGCGTTCGAGTAATTGAAGACGTCTGCCGTCTCACCGCCGACGATGACGATGGACGGCGGCGGATCCGCTCTCACGATACCTGAGCCACTGACGACGACCGCCAGCGGCAGGACGGTGGCGAGCAACGTTCGCCAGAACCTGCGTGAGCTCACTTCCTGACTCCTCTCTCCTTGAGTCTGTGGCGCTCCATGTTGCAGCGTCAGCCCTCGCGGCGTCTCCTCAGCCGGGGTTCATGACGGCAATCCCGGCACAGCCAGTGTCGTGTTCGGCCGAGGCACAGACCACCGGACCGCAGGCCCGCGGGCGCGGTGCGCCCGGCACTGCCGGCTTCCTCTGCGGTCTGCTCCTCACCCTGGGCGACGCATCGATGCCCGGGCCGGTGAACGGTTCGTTGGTCCACGGTGGAGCGGAACCGGGCCTTCATCAACCCGCGCCGTATAGATATACCGCGCCCGGCCGACTGCTGCCGGACGATTGCGCACGTGGCTGTCGCAGGACGATCACACGCGCGGCGCCGCACGGCCGCTTCTCGATCGTGGACTGCTCGCGTTCTGCGCCGTGATCGACCGGGATGCGCCGCCGCCGGGCGACTTCGCATCGCTGTGCGGGTGCGAACCGGGCCATCCGATCGGCGCGCCTCCGATGCGGCCCACCGCTAGACTTGGTGGACCGCCGTGGTCACCGGCTGCTGCACGAGGAGGAACTCGTTTGGCCGATCGGTCAGAACGCCTGCGCGACTTGTTCGACGAGCACATGGTCGTGGCCGAGCGCACCCGCACGGACCTGCTGCCGGTGGTCGGGGACCTCGCCGTGGCCATCCGCAACGCGCTTGCCGGCGGCGGCAAGATGGTCGTCTTCGGCAACGGCGGCAGCGCAGCAGACGCCCAGCATTTCGCAGCCGAGCTCACCGGCCACTTCCTGGCTCGTCGGGGTCCGTTGGCGGCAATCGCGCTGACGACGGATACCTCCGCGCTGACCGCGATCGCCAACGACTACGGGTTCGGCGATATCTTCGCGAGGCAGGCGCAGGCGCTGTGCCGTCCCGGCGACGTGGCGGTCGGAATCAGCACGTCCGGCGGCGCGGAGAATGTCATTCGCGGGATCAGGGCCGCGGCCACGGCCGGTGCCCGCACGTGGGCCCTGTCCGGCGGGACGGGCGGCCGGCTCTGCGACGCCGCGGAGCGGGCGATCATCGTCCCCTCGTCCTCGACGGCGCGCATCCAGGAGATGCACATCACGATCATCCACCTGGTCTGTGCGCTGATCGACGACTGGCTGGCGCCGCGCGAGGAGTTGTTCGGGCGCAACGCGTAGGGTTCCGGGCATGGGCGACGCGGGTCTGCCCGTGCCCGATCCACCGGAAACGCGGGACACGTAGCCCACGGCGCTGTGGCCGATGGCCCTTGGCCACCGGTCGACCAGCCCCCACGCTCTTCGCCGGGAGCATGGCCGCCGCGAATTGATGGCCGCACCGCGCGGCGGACTCGCCGAACGGGGGAGCAGCACGATGGAACACGTTCCGCAATCCCTGCGCCGCGCCGCTGCGGGCCGGTTTCCGAGTTCTCCGCACGTCGCATGGGCCGTCATCGCCGAGCTCATCGTGGGCGCGAACCTCGTCTCCGCCTTCGTCGATACCGATCTGCGGCTCCCGGCGCTGGTGATGGCGCTGGTCGCGATCGTGGGACTGATTGCACTGTCGCTTTCACTGACCGTCAGCGATGGGAGCGGCCGCCGCGGGTCCGGAATGCTCCTCGCCGGTGTCGTCGGCGCGCCGACGGGCCTCGGGATGGCCATCGGTGGCCTCTTCGGGGGGCTGACGCTGTCAGCGGTCGTTGGGTTGGCTGCGATGGCGGCGGGCCTCGCGCTCACCGCGGCCGGGACCGTCACGCTCATCCGGCGCACGCGCGGTTGGCGTCGCCTGCTCGCACTGCCGATCGCATTCGTCCTGGCGCAATTCGTCCTCGTGCCGGTGGCGGCGGCCACCGGCGGAACGCACGCCTCGCCCCGCGCGTTCACTGCTGCCACGCCTTCGGGCGCCGAGAAGGTCTCCGTGCCCGGCGTGAACGGGGTCGTCCTGTCGGCCTGGTACACGCCGTCGCACAATGGGGCCGCGCTCGTGTTGCTGCATGGGGCCGGCGGCACAAAGGCCGACACTGCGGCACACGCCGCGGTGCTCGCCCGGGGCGGGTACGGCGTTCTCGCGCTGGATGCCCGCGGCAGCGGCGAGAGCGGCGGACACGGAATGCTGTGGGGCTGGTACGGCGAGCGCGACACCCGAGCCGCCGTCGACTGGCTGTCGGCCCGACCTGAGGTGGACCCGTCGCGGATCGGCGCCGTCGGACTGTCGATGGGTGGCGAGGAGGCGATCACCGCCGCGGCGGCGGATGATCGGATTCGGGCAGTCGTCGCGGAGGGCGCCAGCGCCCGGACGCTCGACGACGTCGCGTACCTTCCAGACTCGCTCACCGGCTGGATCGAGCGCGGTTGCGACTGGGTCATGTGGACGGTCGCGGGGTCGATGACGGATGCGACTCAACCGATCCGGCTGGCGGACGCGGTCGCGGGTCTCGGCGACCGGCCGCTCTTGCTGATTGTCAGTGGCGCCCGCAGCGAGACGGATGCGGCACCGCTGCTGATGGCGAAGGGTTCCTCGCATGTCCAGCTGTGGTCGATCCCGGACTCGCCGCACACGGGCGGACTTGCGACTCACCCGCAGGAATGGGAGGCGCGCGTGACCGCATTCCTGGACTCCGTACTCTGACCGCCTGTTGCCGACAGTTCCCCGGCCGCCCGCTCGTCCTCAGGAATTGATCGGGCGCCGAAGGAGAAAGTGGCGGTACTCGTCGCCTTCCTGCTCGTCGAGCCGTTCGAGTCCGGCCGCGTGGAACCAGGCGTGGATCTCGGCCGCCTCCGGGTAGAAGTGATACCCGACCCCGTCGAAGAGCTCACCCGGCACCACCGGGGCACCCGCCGCCCGCGCCGACTCGTAGACCGCGCGGACCTCCTGCTCGTCGAGCATCTCCGAGGTCACGTACAGGTGGCCGCCCGGTCGCGCAGCGTGCCGCAGGTTGGCAATCACGACCGGCCAGTCCTCTGGGCCGATGTTCTTCAGCGCATCGACGCACATCACCGCGTCGAACAGCGCGTCGAAAGCAAGTTCCTGCAGGCCGATCCGACCGACCGGCACGTCCGGGTGCTTGGCCGAGGCGGCCGCGAGCATGCCGCGCGACTGGTCGGCGCCGACGACCGTCCGGCCGGACGCCAGCACGAGCGGCCAGTACTTGCCGGTCCCGCACGCCGCGTCGAGGAGTGTGCCGCGCCGCCGCGTCAGCTCCAACAGCCGGCCGACGAATGCCTGGTGGCTCGGCGAGACGGCGCCCCACTCCCGGTCGTAGACCGGCGCCCAGATCGTGTCCATTCGCTCCTCGTGCGACCTGCGGCGGGCTTCGAGAAAGGCGCGTCTGTCGGCCGGGTCGACGGGCGGCCCGCTGGACCAGGCCGACCGGGGGACGGGACGAATTGGAGCGCGCGGCGCGTCGGTGTCCACGGCGGTCAGCTTGCCACGAGCGGCAATCGGTCGACAGTCGATGCTGCTCACCACGGCTGGTCGCCCACCGCCCGCATGCTCGTTTGACGCTCCCCGGCGCCGCGCGTACGCTGCCGGTCGGGTCGGGCAGCTCTCTCGGGCCCAAGCGCAGCGGGCAGGTCATGAATTCAGCGTCTCCTCCGACGCCGCTCAGTGTCACTCGGCTGATCGCGGCCGAGGCACTCGACGCCGAACTTGCAGCCCTGCTCTGGTTGCTGATCGGCGGAGGTGTGCCGCTGCTGGTCTGCGGCGGGGCCGCAGAGGCAGAGCGCTCCGCGGTCATGGAGATGCTGCTCGACTTCGCTCCCGGAGCCGGCGGAGCACCCGAGCCAGCGACGGCAGCCCGCCGAGGGACGACACTCCGTGCGGAGTCGCTTCGCGACGCGTTCGACACGCTGACGCACGATCCGTTCAACCTGTCCGACGATCAGTTGCGCAACCTGGGCGTCGTGATCGTGCTGCGCGACGGCCTCTTCGCCGCTGCCCACTACGTTCGCCCGGTCGAGCGCGACCAGCAGGGACATCTCCAGCACCGGCCGCCTGCCGTCCTCGCGACCCGTGACGCCGGCTCCGGGACGTTCGAACATTTCGCGTGGGCCGTGACGCCCGAACTGGCCGCCCGGATCGGGATGCGGCAGGCCGGTTTCGAAGACGAGCAGGCGCACCGAGCCCGATTCCTTGCAGCGCTGGTCGACCGTGGCGCCCTGGCCGTCGAGGCCGTGCGCCCGGCGCTCCGCGACTACCTTCAGACCCATCCCATCGAGCTCACTGCACCTGCGATCGCGGGGGCCGTACACCGGCCCGGCGCCCCGCCGTGACCCGGAGGAACGAACCCGCATGACCGATCAGCCGCGCCGACGACAGCCAACGGAGGAACCCCGCAACCGGCCGACGACGCTCGGCGAGCTCCGCGCGAGCGGCTACCGGCCGCGCACCGTGAAGCAGGAGTTGCGTACGAACATGATGGCCCGGCTGGCAGCCGACGAGCCCGTCTTCCCGGGCATCGTCGGGTACGAGGACAGCGTCATCCCGGCTGTCGAGAACGCGGTGCTTGCCGGGCAGGACATCGTGTTCCTCGGCGAGCGGGGCCAGGCCAAGACGCGCCTGGCGCGCCTGCTGGTCGGCCTGCTCGACGAGTACGTGCCGATCGTGGAGGACAGCGACCTCCATGAGGATCCGCTCGCGCCGATCACAGCGGCGACGCGGGACCGCATTGCCCTGGAGGGCGACGAGACCCCGGTCGAATGGCTGGCCCGTGACCGGCGCTACGGGGAGAAGCTGGCAACGCCGGACATCACGATCGCGGACCTCATCGGCGAGGTCGACCCGATCAAGGTCGCCGAGGGCCGCTATCTCGCCGACGAATCGACCATCCACTACGGCCTGATCCCGCGCACGAACCGGGGCATCTTCACGATCAACGAACTCCCGGACCTGGCCGAGCGCATCCAGGTCGGACTGCTCAACATCCTCGAGGAACGGGACGTGCAGGTCCGCGGGTACACGCTGCGCCTGCCGCTGGACCTGTTCGTCGTGGCGAGCGCCAACCCCGAGGACTACACGAGCCGCGGCCGGATCATCACGCCGCTGAAGGACCGGCTCGGCTCCCAGATCCGGACGCACTATCCGCGGACGATCGAGCACGAGATCGCGATCATGCGCCAGGAGCGGACGCGGTTCGACGAGGACGGGCCCACGATCGAGGAGCCCGACTTCATGCTCCAGCTGGTCGCGGAACTTTCGCACCTGGCCCGGCGCGCTCCCGAGATCAGCCAGCGATCGGGCGTCAGCGTCCGCGTCAGCGTCTCGAACCTCGAGACGCTGCTGGCCAGTGCGGCCAAGCGCGCAATCCGGCTGGGCGAGTCGAGCGGGGCGCCGCGCATCAGCGACCTCGGTGCGCTCATCCCGTCGACCACGGGCAAGATCGAGATGGAATCGATGAGCGACGAGGCGCCCGAGGAGCGCGTGGTCGACCGCCTGCTGTCGCGGGCGCTGTACAACGTCTTCGGGCGGCGGGTGCAGGTCGACGACCTGGAAGAGGTCGTCGGAGCGTTCGAGTCGGGCCTGGTGGTCGAGACCGGCGAACTCGTGCCGTCGCGCGAGTACGTGCGCTGGGTGCGCGAGACGCCGGGCATGGGGGCGGCGGTCAGCAGGTTGGGTGTCGGCGAATCGCCGGCCGGGATCGCGTCCGCGGTCGAGTTCCTGCTGGAGGGACTGCACCTTCACCGGCGGCTCAACAAGGATCGGAAGGGCGCTTCGGGGGGCGGGATCTACCGCCGCTGAGGTCCGGCGGCGGGATCTACCGCCGCTGACGTCCGGAGACGGAACCTACGGCCGCTGACGTCCGCGGACGAGCGTCCCCCCGCTGAGGTCCCGCGGCGCGCGTCCCACCCACCAGAGGCCGGGGCGCGGCCATGTCAGCCTTCCGCTCCAGGTTCGGAGACGTACGTCAGTCCAGATTCTCGCGCAGCGAACATTACGCGGAATGCGACGCTCCTTGGATCGGTCGAGGCGCTCGCTTCAGCGCCTCGTTGCGCATGAGGTTCCCCGCGACTTCGACGGTTCGGCTCCATGAGGGGCGGTCAAGCGGGGTTACACTGCGGTTACGGAGCGGTGACGCACGGGCGATGACCCGGCGCGTCGTCCAGCTTCAGAGTACGCACGTGAACCGGCCCAACTCCACTCGAGGGTTCTTCAGCGTGGCGAGGGTGGCATGGTTCCGATGAAAGGATGCCACCGATGAACCGTCCATCGCTCTCGCCACCCTCCCGTCCGGTGGCCCTCCTTGCCACCGCCGCGCTCACTGCGGGCCTGCTCGTGCCGGGGCCGGCGGCGGCGGCGGCGCCAGGCCCGGGTGCGCTCCCACGAGTCGAAACGGCCGCGGCCGGTGACTGGCCGCAGTGGCGCAACAGTCCGACGCACACCGGGAACAACGCCGCCGAACACATCCTGTCGCCTGCGAACGTCGCCGGCCTGAAGACCGCGTGGGTTGCGGGCGCCGGGTGGAACTCGTCGCCTGCCGTTGCCGGCGGTGCCGTCTACGTCTCGACGAGCAACCTCTACGCGTTTCCCGTGAACTGCGCACAGAACGGCGGTACTTGCGCGCCGCTGTGGTGGGGCGCGTCGGGCTATGCCGACTGGTCCTCCCCGGCCGTCGTGGACGGTGTCGTCTACATCGGCGGAGCCCGGGAACTGTACGCGTTTGCCGCGGGTTGCCGCAGCGACGGTGGACAGTGCGCGCCGCTCTGGACGGGGACGAGTGGCAACCAGGGGTACACGTCACCAACCGTCGCCGGTGGCATGGTATTTGTCGCGACCCTCGCCGGTCGGCTCGACGCCTACAACGCTGCCGCCTGCGCCGCCGCCGGCGGGGCCTGCTCTCCCAGGTGGACGGCCGACATCGGCGGCGAGAGCCATTCGTCGCCGGCCGTGGCAGGCGGTGTCGTCTACGTCGGCAGCCACGATGGCTTCATCCGGGCGTTCGCCGTCGGCTGTGCCACCGGCGGCGGAACCTGTTCACCGCTCTGGAAGGGAACGATCAGCGCGAGCACGCAATCCTCGCCCGCAGTCTCCGGTGGCGTGGTCTACATCGGCTCCGACGATGGCAACCTGTACGCCTTCTCGGTCGGCTGTGGCAGCGGAGGAGCGACCTGCACCCCGATCTGGAAGGGTGTGGCCGGCGATGGTGCCGGCTACACGTCGCCCGCCGTCGCCGATGGCGTCGTCTACATCGGTGCCGGACCGAGGCTGTATGCATTTGCGGTCGGTTGCGGCACCGGGGGAGCCACGTGCACACCGATCTGGAAGTCGGTCAACACGGGCGAGCCCGGAGGGCTTGCATCGTCACCTGCGGTTGCGAACGGCGTCGTGTACGTCGGATCTCAGGGACCCAACCAGCGTGCGGGCCGCCTCTACGCGTTCGCTGTCGGCTGCGGCACCGGCGGCGCGGAGTGCGCGCCGCTCTGGACGTCCCAGGACACCGGCGGCATGATCAACGCGTCGCCGGCCGTTTCAAACGGCGTGGTGTACATCGCGTCCAACAACGGGTACCTGTACGCCTTCGACCTCGGGGTGGACGTCAACGGGCCGAGCGTGACGGCCCCCCTGCCGTCGGTCCGCGTGCCGGCGACCCTCGGCAGCGGCAGCACGAATATCTCCTGGAGCGGCTCCGACGACATCACCGGAATCGTCAAATACCAGCTCCAGCAAAAGTCCGGCACCGGTGTGTTCACGAACGTGCCGCTGCCCACCCCGACCAGCACGAGCGTCTCACGGGCGCTCCTGATCGCCCAGAAGACGCAGTTCCGGGTCCGTGCAACCGATGCCGCGGGCAATGTCAGCCCCTGGGCCACGGGTCCGGCGTTCACCCCGCTGCTCTTCGAGAACACGAACGGGCATGTGGTCTACAAGCATGGTCCGTGGAAAGTCGGCCGGAACCCGACGTCGTCGGGCGGCAGCACCTCGTACGCCACCGCGGCCGACGCAAGTGCCCAGCTCACCTTCACCGGGCGGACCGTCGCGTATGTCACGCCGACCGGCCCGTCACGCGGATCGGCCCGAGTCTTCGTCGACGGGGTCCTGCTGAAGACGGTCAACCTGCACAAATCCCCCGCGCAGCCCCGCCAGGTCCTGTTCACCTGGACCTGGCCGACGATCGGGACGCACACCATTCGCGTCGTCGTTGCCGGGACCCCGGGTCACCCACGGGTCGACCTGGACGCCTTCCTCGTCCTCAAGTAGTCGCCCGGAGGCCCGCGGCACCGGCGCGGCAGCGATCGATGATGGCGGTCATCCGGGCGACCGTCCCCGCAACGGCCGGCGGCCCCACCAGGGTCGCCGGCCAGACCGTGTCCCGGGCGGCCCAGCTTCCCCGGCTCCTTGGCCGGTTCCGGCATGCCGTGTGGCTCTTGAGCGTCCCGGGCAGCGGTGTACTGTCGGTTCCGGCAATCCGTTCGTGGGCCGCGAGGAGGGTCGGCTTGAGCGCGTTCATGAGGACTCCACCCGCCGGGCGCGAGGTCGTGCTGATCGTCGAGGACGACCGCTCCATCCGTGAAACGACGGAGATCGGGCTGCGAGCAGCAGGGTTCGCGGTACTGACCGCGGCCAGCGGCGACGAGGGCCTGCGGCGCTACCGTGAATCATGGCCGTCGGCCGTCGTGCTCGACCTGATGCTGCCGGGCATCGACGGGCTGGAGGTCTGCCGCCAGATCCGGGCGGGCAGCGCGACCCCGGTGATCATCCTCACTGCACGCACCGAGACCGCCGACGTCGTGATGGGCCTGGAGGCAGGTGCCGACGACTACCTGCGCAAGCCGTTCGCCATGGCCGAACTGGTGGCGCGCGTCCGCGCCGCGATCCGCCGTGCCGGACCCGGCGACGAACCTGCTCCCGCCACGATCACGCTCGGCCCGCTGACCATCGACCCGCCCGCGCACGCGGTCTACCGCGACGGCCTGGAGGTCGAACTCAGCCATACCGAATTCCAGTTGCTGCTCGAGCTGGCGCGACGGCCCGGGCAGGTCTTCACGCGCGAAGCCCTCCTCGACCACGTGTGGGGCTACGACTACCTGGGCGACTCGCGGCTGGTCGATGTGGCGATCGGCCGGCTGCGCGCGAAGGTCGAGGCCGACCCGACCCATCCGGAGCTGATCCTCACCGTACGAGGCGCCGGCTACAAAGCCGTGCGCTGACCCATGCGCCTCAGACGCGGTTTCAGATGGCGCCTGACCGTCACGGTCGTTGCGCTTGTCGTGCTCACGTGCGCAGCACTGGGTGTGAGCGCGTACGCCCTCGCGGGCCGCTTCCTCCACGACCGCCTCATCAGCGAGTCCCTCTCGCAGGCGTCGTTCGATATCTCAGTGCTCGCTGCGCAGCGGCTCTCGCCGGCAGGCACGTCGCAGCCGGCGGAGGCGGCCGCTCTTGCAGATGACGTCCGTCTGCGCGGCGGCCCGGAAATCCTGATCGAGTTTCCACAGGGCGATCCGTACACTTCCTCGATCGCGGTGGCCGGAGCTGCCGATGCACTGTCGCCGACGCTGCGCCGGTTCGTCGCCGACGGGCAGCTTGCCTACCAGTCGATCCAGCTCGGCGATCTGCCGTACCTGGTCGTCGGTGGCAGGCGTCCGGGCGGTGGCGCCGACCTATACCTGTTTTTCTCGGCGGCGGACGAGCAGGCGGACCTCGGTGGCCTGACCCAGGCCCTCGTGGTCGTGACCGTGGTGTTGATCCTGCTGTCGCTGGCCGCGGCGCGCTTCGTCGCCCGGGGCGTCCTGCGTCCGGTTCGCGAGGCGAGCGAGGCGGCGATGCGGATCCGGGGCGGCCAGCTCGACTCGCGGGTGCCGGTCGCGTCGCGCGACGAGTTCGGTCAATGGGCGGAGGGGTTCAACGAGATGGCCGCCTCGCTCGAGAAGACCGTTGCGGACCTCCGGGAGGCCCAGGCACGCCAGCGCAGGTTCGTGTCGGACGTCTCCCATGAGCTGCGAACACCGCTCACGGCGCTGGTCACCGAGGCCGAGCTCCTGCGCCCGAGGATGGCGACGATGGATGCCGACGGCCGTCATCTCGGCGCGCTGCTGGTCGCGGACGTGGCGCGCCTCCGGGCGCTGGTGGACGACCTGATGGAGCTGTCGCGGTTCGACGCCGGGGTCGAGCGCGTCGAGATCCACCAGATCGACCTGGCCCAGTTCCTCCGGGCGGTCGTGGCGCAACGGCTCCCCGCGGCGTCCCTGCGTGTGCCGGAAGGTGGCCTGCAGATCTTCACTGACCCGCGGCGGCTCGAGCGGATCGTCGGCAACCTGCTGGACAACGCACGGCTGCACGGGGGCGGCTCGGTTGAGGTCTCGGGCGAGTGGGCGATGAGCGGCGTGGTGGTCCGTGTCGCAGATCGAGGCCCGGGCGTCGCGCCGGAGGTCCTGGACCGGATCTTCGAGCGTTTCGCAAAGGGCGATCCCTCGCGGCAGGCCGGCGGCAGCGGACTTGGGCTGGCGATCGCCCGGGAGCACGCGACGATCCTCGGCGGGACACTCGCCGCACGGCCGAGGGACGGCGGCGGGCTGGTCTTCGAGCTGTACCTGCCCCGGGACGTGCCCGACCCGGCCGATGCCGTTGTTACCCGACTGTTGCACGCGCGCGACGGCGGCGAAACCGGCTCCACCCAGGATCGGACTGTGGTCGGACCGGCATCGATGCCGGTACATCACGCCACGGAGATCCGCAATTGAGCCGATCCCGGCGTCCGTCCCCTGCTGCCTGCCTCGTGGCGGTGGCCCTTCTCGCCATCTCGTGTGCCCCCGACGTCGGGTCCGCGGGCACCGTGCCGCCTGCCCCGGGCTCGCTGGGCCCGGATCCCAGCGGCCTCGACGGCTCGCCGTACCCTTCGACGTCCCCGGGGTTTGCCCAGCCGTCGAGGACGCCACATGCCACGCGCCGGCCGTCCGGGCCGACGCCCCGCCCGACGGCCCCCGGGATGCCGACCACGACCGCACCGGCCGCCCCGCCCGGCGCGTCCACTGCGCCGTCGCCCGCGGCCGAGACGCCCGGCGCCACTTCCGCGCCGACGCCGGCCCCGCGCCCGTCGCCGGCCCGGACATCGATCACCGAGTACTTCCTGCTCGACAGCGGGAGCGGACCGCAGCTGGTGCCCGTACCTCGCGCGATTCCGTCGACGACGGAGGTCGGCGGTGCCAGCCTTCACCAACTGCTGACCGGCCCCAACGGCACGGAAGCGGCTGGCGGACTCGTGACCGCGGTCCCGCCCGGTGCCCTGGTCTCCCCGCTTGTGATCAGCGAAGGTGTCGCCACGGTCGATCTCTCGGGCGAGTTCGCGTCCGGCGGCACCGACTCCGACTTCGAGCAGCGGGTCGCGCAGGTCGTGTACACGCTCACGCAGTTCCACACCGTCACCTCGGTCCTGTTCGAGGTCGAGGGGCAGCCGATCCCGGTGCTGCGCGGCGACGGGTCATCGACAAGCGATGCCGTCGGCCGCGGCGATTACGTGGGCCTGGTGCCGCCGATCTTCGTGGAAAGCCCGCGCTGGGGGGACGGTGGGACGAACCCGGTGGCGGTCGCAGGGCGGTCGAACACCGAGTCGGGCACGTTCACCATCGAGATCCAGGCGCCGGACGGGACGGTCCTGGGCAGCGCGGACGTCACGTCGAGTTGCGGGACCAACTGCTGGGCCGACTTCGCGACGCAGGTTGCGTACACGGCCACGGCGCCCGGTCCGGGCCGGCTGGTGGTCTACAGCCACGCCCCGAGTGACGGGAGGACGGTTGACCAGCGGGCGTACCCGATCCAGCTGGTGCCGGGCGGCTGAGAGCGGTCGCGCCGGCCGACCGACGGGAGCCGCGGTCCGTCCGGGAGGCGACGGGCGGCGCGGGCGCCGATGGAAACCTCCCATCGAGCAGCGGCGCGTTGGGCAATTTCGCGCGAGGGTCTATGCTCGACGCAGTGTCGAACGCGTTCGAGCCGCGGCCCGGGGACCGCGGCCCGTCTCCCGATGACACGCCGCTCCTGCCGGGATCCCTTCGTGGCCGGCCGGCGCGCGACGTCCCGGATCCGCCCAGCTTCCGCGGCGGACCCTACCGTTACGCCCGGTGGGACGGCAGCCAGCGGTTGCCGGACTTCTCCGCGGACGAAGTGCTCGACTCGCTGTCGGACGACCTGCTGGCCGAGGGCGACCTCGGTGAGGCCCTGCGCCGGCTCATGGAACGCGGGCTGGCTCGCCAGAACGGCTCGCTCGGCGACGATGTGCCGGGGCTCCGCGACCTGCTGGAGCGCCTGTCCCGGCAACGCCAGGAGTTGCTGGATCGCTACCAGCTCGGCGACGTGCTCAAGGATGTCAGGCAGGAGCTTGCCGAGATCGTGGAGGCGGAGCGACGCGGGATCGAGCGGCGGCTCGCCGAAGCGGCATCCGCGGAGAACCAGGATCCGCAGGTGCGCCGAATGGCGTCGGATATGGCCCAGCGACGGCAGAGCCAGCTCGACGCGCTTCCCGTGGACCCGGGCGGCAGGATCAAGGGGCTCCAGGAGTACGACTTCCTGGAGCCGTCCGCGCGCCAGCGGTTCGAGGACCTGCTGAAGCGGCTACGTGAACAGGTGTTGGACTCGTACTTCCAAGGGCTGTCGGAAGCGATCCAGAACGTCACGCCCGAGCAGCTGGCCGCGAACCGCGACATGATCCGCGACTTGAACCGCCTGCTCAACGAACGCCTGGGTGGCGATGAGCCGTCGCAGGACCGGGTCGACGCATTCCTGGCACAGCACGGCCGGTTCTTCCCGGGCGCGAAGACGCTCGACGACATTGTCGAGCAGCTTGCCGACCGGATGGCCGCGATGCAGTCGCTGCTTGCCTCGATGAGCCCGCAGCAACGCGCGGAGCTGCAATCGATGATGGATTTGCTCCTGCGCGACGACCGGCTGCGCTGGGACCTCGCGCAGCTTGCGGGGACGCTGGACCAGCTGCTGCCGGGCGGCCTCGGCGAGCGGCTGCGCTTCCGCGGGGGCGAGCCGCTCTCCCTGGAGGGCGCACTGGCCCAGATGGCGCGGCTGCAGCAGATGGATCGGCTCTCTGAGCAGTTGACGGATGCGGCCGACGCGGGGCGACTGCCGGAGGTGGACCCGGCCGAGGTCCGAGAGCTGCTGGGTCCCGAGTCGGCGCAGGATCTCGAGGCGCTGCAGCGACTGGCTCGCACGCTGGAAGAGGCCGGCTACATGGAACGGGTCGGCGACCGGCTGGAGCTGACCCCGCGCGGCACGAGACGGCTCGGGCAGAGAGTCCTGGATGAGCTGTTCGCGAAGCTGCGGCGCGACGCCTTCGGCGGGCATGCGCTGCGACGATCCGGGCTCGGCGGTGAGCGCTCGGAGGAGACGATCGCCTGGGAATTCGGGCGGCCCTTCCACCTGGACCTGCAGCGCACCCTGTCGAACGCGATCGTTCGGCCGGAGAACAGCCCGGCGGCTCGCGCGGCACGGGCCGACGCGATGAGCACGGAAAGACCCGGCCGCCCCGCCGCCGCCGCCCGGATTGGCGCCGCCGCCCCGACCGATGCCGCGCCGCTGCGTTCCCACGCCCACGACCTGCGCGGCGGCGGCCGCCTGCAGATCACGCCCTCCGACTTCGCTGTGTTCGAGACCGAGGAACTGGCCGACGCGGCGACGGTGCTCCTGGTTGACATGAGCCGCTCGATGCTGCTGCGCGGGTGCTTCCTCGCGGCCAAGAAGGTGGCGGTAGCGCTGGACACGCTGATCCGCACCCAGTTCCCGCGAGATCGGCTGCATGTGGTGGGGTTCGCCTACTACGCCCGCGAGATCCGGCCCGGAGCGCTCGCCGGCCTGTCGTGGCAGGGATACGAGTACGGCACGAACCTACAGCACGGGTTGATGCTCGCGCGTCGACTTCTGGCCAGGGACCATGCCGGGAACAAGACGATCGTGGTCATCACGGACGGCGAGCCGACGGCGCACTTCGAGGCGGGCCAGGTGGAGTTCAGCTATCCGCCGACCCGCCGTACGATCGCGGAGACGCTCAAGGAGGTCGCGCGCTGCACGCGTGAGCAGATCACGATCAACACGTTCATGTTGGAACGCTCGCGCGCCCTGGCCGAGTTTGTGGACCGCATGACCCGGCTGAACAAGGGCCGGGCGTTCTACACGGATCCCGAGAACCTCGGCGAGTACGTGTTGGTCGACTACGTGGGGCGCAAGACGAAGCGGGTGTAGGACGTGGAGGTGCCGAGCGCTGGGCGTGGCGCGGCCGGACCGGGGCCCGCCGGGCGAGGGCCCGCGCCACGCTGACGACGCGCGACGCGCCGTGCGGGCACCAGAGGAACATGTGGACGCACGGCGGCGACGCTGCCAACGGGTGACCCGTTGTCATATGTCGCCCACAGAGACGTTAGCCGACGGCGCATCTGCCATTTGTCGATCATGGTGACGTATGACATGCAGCGCGTCGTTCCGGACGTCTCGACCACGCTCGGCACCTCCCGAGATTTGGCACGCGCCTGCCCCGACCGCTGTTTAACGTCGCCACCAGCGACATGTGTCATGGGCCCCGAGCGGCCCTCTGCCCAACGAGCGGCCCTCTGCCCAACGAGCGGCCCTCTGCCCAACGAGCGGCCCTCTGCCCAACGAGCGGCCCTCTGCCCAGCGAGCGGCCCTCTCTCCGCCGAACGGCCCTCTCCCCGCCGAGCGGCCCTCTCCCCGCCGAGCGGCCTCTCCCCGCCGAGCCCGCCGCGGGACCCTCAACCGCCCAGGCTCGCTGCAACAGCAACGACGCCGAACCCGGCGATGATCGCCCCCGACACCACGTTGACCCAGGTCAGGACGCGAGGCGTCGCCCGTGCCCTCATGAGGGTCACCGCGCTCGTCAGCGCCAGCCACCACGACAGGGACCCGCAGAAGACGCCGGCCGTGAGCAGGGCCGCGTCCGGGCCGTCCTGGCCGCGCAAGCCGAGGCCGACGAACAACGCTGCGAATGAGAGGATCGTCATCGGGTTCGTGAGCGTCAGCCCGAGGGTCGACCCGTAGGCAGACAACAACCCCCGCGAATGGCGATCCCCGCCGGGCGGCCGCTCCCCGCCGGACGGCCGCTCCCCGCCGAGTGGCCGCTCCCCGCCGAGCAGCCAACTCCCCACCCGGCCGCCGCGCCCCGTGAAGCCTGCGCTCGTCGGCGCGCCGCTGCGCACTGTTCGCAGGCCGAGATAGATGAGAAACGCTCCCCCGATGATCCCCAGCGGTCGAGAAATACCCACGAGCACGTCGGAAACGGCCGTCAGCCCGAACGCCGCGACGCCTCCGTAGAACCCATCGGCCGTGGCCACGCCGAGCCCCGATGCCATCCCCACTGCCCAGCCATCGGCGAGCGTGCGCCGGATCGTGAGCAGCGAGATCGGGCCGACCGCAGCCGCGATCGTGAACCCCAGCACGGCTCCCCGAACGAAGAGCCCGGCATCCACTCGTGTCCTCCTGTCGTTGGCAGCCGGCAAACGAAACGCCCTCAGCGTTCGCTGAGGGCAGTCGCGGCCGGAGTGGTGCGGCGCCCGATGGCACGCGGCGCCAGGCCCGGCCGTTCGTCACGGGGATTGGCGGGCAGTCCGAAGCGCTCGACTCGTGACGGCGTTCCTCACCGGGGAGACTTTGACGCCCCGGCGCCTTCGGGTCAATCCGGACGAGCCCGCGGCAGCCGGCGCTCCCTGTTTGGCGACGCGCGCGATGGGCGGGTACGATGAACCCTCGCACCAGCGCTACCACCGCGCCCGAACACGTGCCGCCGCGCCCCAGGAGGGACCAATGCCTCAACCCAGCGTCGCCGAGACGCCTTCCGAACTGCTCCACCTGCTCACCGGGATCGCCCGCGTGAACGGTGAGGACCTCGTCATCGAGGACGAGGCCGCCTTCCGCGACCGCGGCATTCGTGACGTCGCCTGGACCGCCACGTTCAGCGCCGACCCGCAGACCGTCGAGGCCGCTCGCTGGATCGTGTGGGAGGCGTCGCAGTTGCTGGGCGCCCCGTCGGGGAGCATCCACGAGCTGTACATGGCGCGCGGCCGCGACGAGTACACCGGCTTCACCGTCCCGGCGATCAACCTGCGGACGCAGGTGTTCGACATGGCGGCCGCGATCTGCCGCGCCTCCCAGTCGATCGACTCGGGCGCCGTCATCTTCGAGCTCGCGCGCAGCGAGCAGGAGTACACGTACCAGCGGCCCGGCGAGTACATCACGAGCGTGCTGGCCGGCTGCATCGCCGCCAACTGGCAGGGCCCGGTCTTCGTCCAGGGCGACCACTACCAGTTCAACGCCAAGAAGTATGCTGCGGACCCCGCCGCCGTCACCGAGGGCCTGCGCCGGCTGATCCGCGAGGCGATCGAGGTCGGGTACGGAAACATCGACATCGACAGTTCGACGCTCGTCGACCTGTCGCAGCCGACCGTCGACGATGCAGCAGCGCACGAACTACTCGCGCGCGGCCGAGCTCTCGGCCGCTGATCCGCGAGCTCGAGCCGCCGGGACTGACGATCTCGATCGGCGGCGAGATCGGCGAGGTCGGCAAGGAGAACTCGACCGAGGAAGAGCTTCGCGCCTATCTCGACGGCTACCGCGCCCAGTTGAACGAGCGGGCCGGCGACGGGAGCGATCGGGCTCGCCAAGGTGAGCGTGCAGACGGGCACCTCCCACGGTGGCGTGCCGCTCGCCGGAGGCGGGGTCGCAGAGGTCAAGCTCGACTTCGGCACGCTGGAACGGCTGGGCGTCGTTGCGCGCGAGTACGGGCTGGCCGGGGCCGTCCAGCACGGCGCGTCGACCCTCCCGGACGAGCTGTTCCACCACTTCCCCAAGGTCGAGACGGCGGAGATCCACCTCGCGACGGGCTTCCAGAACCTGCTCTACGACCACCCGGCCTTCCCGGCCGACCTGCACGCACAGATCGAGCAGTGGTGCGTGGACAACTGCGCGTCCGAGCGCAAGGCCGGCGAGAGCGAGACCCAGTTCATCTACAAGACCCGCAAGAAGGCGCTCGGCCCGATGAAGCGGACCCTCTGGGAGCTTCCCGCGAAGGACGAGATCATCGCCACGCAGGAGGAGAAGCTGCGTTTCCTCTTCCAGCAGCTGGCGGTGACCGGTTCGAAGGCGGTCGTCGACAGGCATGTCGTCGCGCCCCGACGCCGGCGCCCTGCTCCGGACTCCCTGAAGACGGTGGTCGCGGCCGGCCAGGGCTAGCCATTGGGACTCGATAAAGGGCGAGACGGCAGTTTCTCGGGTGGCCTCGCGAGGGGCCACCCGGGCTTCTCAACCGGCCGCCGTCAGCAGCCCGGCACCTGGTCCGGCGAGCCTGACGTCATCAAGATGACTGTCCACGTCTCGTTGGCACGAGCCAGGACGTACGTGTCGTCCGACGTGGCCGTGGTCGCCCCGGTCTTGTCGACGTACGTGTCGGTGGCGTGCACGACGCCCGTATCGACGCTCGTCGCCGCCGCAAAGTCCACGTCGGACGTGCCGATGAACGCTCCGCTCTGGTGCTTTGCCCGGCACGCCTCCTGGTAGGTGTCGACGGCGGTCAGTAGTTCCTGGAATGTCTGGTCACCTGCCGCGACCTCGGGAGCACCGTAGGCCGCGATGCTGGTCGTGGTGGGGACGCCGTTCTGGTCATCCCAGGCGGACACCATGCGCAGGTCGGTCGGCTGGTTGTCCATGTCGAACGAAAGCGCAAGGTTGACCGTGGCGCCGGCGGGCACCGTGTCGGCGTTCTGGCGGGGATCGACCCGGACTTCGGGCGTGTCCTCCGCCCACGTGCTGTCGTAGAGCTCGAACGACAGCCGGTCGACCGGGAGATCGACCGTTCCGAGGTTCTGGATGGTCACGGCCACCGCGATCTCCCAGAAGTCGCCGCTGCCGCCGTACTGGAGCACCGCATCCCCGTGCTGCGCAACGATCGACGGCACGCCGTCCAGCGAGTGGAACACCGTCAGGATCGACGGGGTGACCTTGACCTGGCCGGGTACGTCGAGGACCCCGGACCCGCTGGCCGCCGGCATCGGCGGGGGCACCCCCGGCGGGTGTGTCACGCCCAGGGGGAATGAAGCCGGATGAAAGGCCGTGTCCACGTCCGAGTAGATGTTCAGTATCGGGGCCTGCAGGTTCGCCGGCCGCTCGCCGGCGGCCTCGGCTGAGAGTGCGAATCCCGGTGGCACGATCTGGTCTCCGCCCCCGTAAACGGTCGGCTGGAGCGCCGACACGGAACCGGCAGACGTGACGCTGGCCGCGATGGCCGGGACATGCGTGTTCCCCGGGCCCTGCCATACCAGCCAGACGGTCGCGTCGATATTGAGGTACCCAGTGCGGCCGGGCACCTCCTGCACCTCGTTGAGCACCGTGATCCAGCCCGCATCGGCGGGCGGCGGCGTGGGCGTCGGTTTCATCGTCGGGCCCGGCGGCAGGGTCCCGGGCGGCACGGTCGGCAGCACGATGCTCGGGTTTGCCCGGCTGCTGCACGCGACCATCAGGACGGCCAGGAGCGCAACCAGCGCGCATCGGAACGCGGCGTTTGACCGATGGCCGCGAAATGCCCGGGTGGAGGGGCCTCGGTTCGGACGCAGTGCAGGCATCAACCGGGAGCGTAGTGCCTGCGGGGGATGCGCGCCGTGCCGCCGCGACAGGTCGTCGGTCACTTCTCGGGCGGCTATGCGTGCCCGTCGATCGGATCGGCCGCATCAAGGGCGTCGCCGAGGGTTCGGACCGCCAGGTCGACCTCCTCGGCCGTCGTGACCAGCGGTGGTATGAGCCGGACAACCTGCCCCCAGGTGCCCGCCGAGATCAGGATCATGTGGCGTCGCAGTGATTCGGCGATCACGCGCCTCGCGAGCGCCGGGTTCGGGGCCCGCGGATCGTCCGCGGCAGGGTCGACGAACTCCATGGCCACCATGCAGCCGAGCCCGCGAACATCGCCCAGTGCCGGGTGACGTGCTGCCAGTGGCATCAGGCCGGCCAGCAGCTGGTGCCCGCGCTCGGCCGCGTTCCCGGCCAGGTCCTCGTCGCGGATGACGTCGAGCGTCGCATTCGCCGCGGCGCAGGCGACCACGTTGCCGCCGAACGTCCCGCCGTGTGCCCCCGGCGCCCAGCGCGCGAGAAGCTCCCGCGGCGCCCCGATGCCCGACAGGGGCAGCCCGGAGGCGATGCCCTTGGCCATCACCACGATGTCCGGCACGACGCCCCAGTGCTCGACCGCCCAGAACCGGCCCGTCCGGCCAAACCCCGTCTGCACCTCGTCCGCGACGAGCAGGATTCCGTGTCCCCGGGTGATCTCGCGCAGGCGCGGCAGGAACCCGGGGGGCGGCACGACGTAGCCGCCCTCACCGATCACCGGCTCGACGATGATCGCCGCCACCTTCGCCGGATCGACGAGCTGCGCGAACGTCGCCTCGAGCTGCGCCTCCCAGTCGCAGGTGCACGCGGACGGGTCGTGCGAACCCCCGGAGGCGCGGTAGCAGTAGGGGAACGCCGCGTGGTAGACGGAACCCGGGAGCGGCTCGAAGTCGCCGCGGATCGTGACCCGGGAGCTGGTGAGCGCCATCGCCTGCGCCGTCCGGCCGTGGAACCCCCCGCGAAACGCGACCAGGGCCGGACGGCCGGTCGCCACGCGCGCGAGCTTGACCGCGGCCTCGACCGCTTCTGCCCCGCTGTTCGCCAGGAAGATGCCCCAGTCTGGGCCGGGCATCATCGCCGCCAACCGGGCATGGAGCCGGATGCCGGCCTCGTGGTAGACGATGTTCTGCTGCCCGTGCAGCAGCCTGGTCGCCTGCTCTGCGATGGCCGCGGCGACCCGCGGATGAGCGTGCCCGGTGTTCGTGACACCGATCCCGGAGCTGTAGTCAAGGTACCGCTCGCCGTCGGTGGTGACGAGCCATGACCCCTCGCCGCGGTCGACGATGAGGTCGGTGTACCGTGCCCAGACGGCGGGGACGACCGAGCGGTCGAGGGTCTCGGTGGGTGCCAGTGTCTCGGTCACGGCGTCACTCCTGGACCGGCGGCGGCCGGCGAGCGCCGCCGCGAGATTCGTGCGGCGGACCTCGCCGCGCGGGGATTCTCGCACCACGCGGGGGGTGCGTTTCAGGACGCCCCCAGGGCACGGGCCACGGCGACGAAGCCCACGCCCAGGACCAACCCGACGAGCAGGTTGTGACGCCATGCGACCACGCCGGCACAGATCAGGACCGCGATGGCCTCGACTCCCAACTCGAGCATCGGACGCCCGTCCGCGCCGGTGCCAACGAGTACGCTGACCGCCGCGAGGGACGCGAGCACGCCGGGTCCGAGGAGCCGCAGGTATTCGAGCACCGGTTCGGGGAGCCGATCGATTCCGGGTGCGAGCAGGGGCAGCGCTCGAGACGGGTACGTGACGAGCCCCATGAGGAGCGCCAGTCCCACGAGCGTGACGCTCATGGTTCGGTCGCCGATGGGCCGGGAGCCCGCTGACCGGCTCGCGGTGCCAGCATCGCCAGCAATGGCCCGGCCAGGCCGCCACAGATGATGCCCACCGTCGGTTGGACGAACAGCGCGACCGGCACGCCGATGGCGACGCCCGCGACCGCCGCGACCAGTTCGCGACGACCAGTGACGAGTGCGGCGGCGAGGCCGGCCATCGCGGCCGGGAAAACGACGTCGAGACCGAGCGACCGGGGCGCGGGCAGCAGTTCGCCGCCGACGAAGCCGACCGCGGTCGCGCCGACCCACGGGAGCACGACGATTGATGCGGCCATCCAGTACCCCACGATGTCGAATTGGCCGATCCGCCGGAACAGTGGCAAGGAGAGGGCGAACGTCTCGTCGGCGAGGACATGGGCGGCCGCCGCCCTGCCGATGACCGAGCGGCCGGCGAACCACGGTGCGAGCGCCGCCGAGTAGAGCAGGTGGCGCGCGTTGAGCAGCGCGGTGAGCCCGATGATCGCCGGCCAGGGCACGCCCTGCGCGACGAGGCCCACGGCCGCGAACTGGGACGCGCCGGCCAGCACCAAGACGCTCATCGCGAGGCCCTCGGCGATCGAGAAGCCGGCCTGCCGTGCCGCCAGCCCGTAGACGACGCCAAACGCGAAGATGGAGGCACCGATCCCGATGCCGTCGAGCGCGAGCTGCCGCCGTGCCGCCCGGACGTCGGTGCCCGGAGGCTCGTGGGATGCCCACTGCTCGGGCTGCGGCCCGAAGGACGGGTCGATCTGGCGGCTTGATGGGTCCGGGAGGCGGGCGTCGATCGTCGAAGGACCTCGATGGTCGGGGCACACTGGGGGATCGGGCGTCCGGGGATGGTAGACGGCCCGCGGGCAGAGGCGGCGCGGCGCCCGTGATGGCAATCCGGCCGCCCAGCCGGCCGTCACGGTCGGACCGTTTACGATACGTGCCATGCTCAACGAACCCGCGATCAGAGAGGCGCTGCGCGCCGTCCAGGAGCCCGAGCTCGGGCGCGACATCGTGACCCTCGACATGGTGAAGGAGGTCGCCGTCGGCGCCGACGACGCCGTGTCGCTGACCATCCAGCTCACAACCCCCGCCTGCCCGTTGAAGGACGAGATCGAGCGGAACATCCAGTCGACGCTCATGGGGCTCGGCGCAAGCCGCGTCGACGTGACCTGGAGTGCCCACGTCCGGCGCTCGGCGCCGTCTCAGCCCCAGTCGCTCGTGCCCGGCGTGAAGAACATCGTCGCCGTCGCGTCCGGCAAGGGTGGCGTCGGCAAGAGCACCGTCTCCGCGAACCTCGCGGTTTCACTGGCGATGGACGGTGCAAGCGTCGGCCTGCTCGATGCGGACATCACCGGCCCGAACGTGCCGCTGATGATGGGCGTCGAAGGCGCGCCGACCGCCAGCCCCGACGGCAAGATCATGCCGCTCGAGCGGTACGGCGTGAAGGTCATCAGCATCCAGTTCTTCGTGCCGGAGGGCCAGCCGATCGTGTGGCGCGGGCCGCTCGTCGGGGGCGCCATCCAGCAGTTCCTGCGCGACGTGGCCTGGGGCGACCTCGACTACCTCGTCATCGACCTGCCGCCCGGCACGTCCGACGCGCAGCTGACGCTCGCCCAGTCGGTGCCGATCAGCGGGGCGTTATTGGTGACGACACCGCAGGACGTGGCGCTGCTGGACGTCGAGAAGGCGCTTGCCATGTTCCAGCGCATGAGCGTGCCGGTGATGGGCGATCGTGGAGAACATGACCGCGTTCATCTGCCCGCACTGCGGCGAGGCCACCGAGATCTTCGGTCGCGGGGGAGGGGAGGCGTTCGCACGCCGCCACGGCCTGGAGTATTTCGGCGGGATCCCGCTCGACATCAAGGTCCGGCAGGGCGGCGATGCCGGCGTGCCGGCGGTCGCCCAGCGGGAGCCGGGTCCGGCGGCGAAGGTGATGCACGCGATCGCCCGGCAGGTCGCGGCGCGCATGAGCGTCCGCGCCGCGCAGCAGGTCCCGGTCCTGACGATCAGCTGAGTCCCGCGCCGGCGCGCGGCCGCACGCCGGGATGCGCCGCTCCGCCCGGAGTCCCGCGCGGGCCGCACGGCCGCGCAAAGGATCGCAACGAATCCCCGGACGCGCCGCTCCGCCCCGGCCGCGCCGTGTCGACCGGGCACACGACGAAAATCACGCGCGCAGCGCCCCGGCGCCCGGTTGCGCTACGCTCATAAAGGAAACACCACCACATCGTGGCGCGTCGCTTACGCCCGCATGTCACATTCGGGGCGCTGGGCGATGTGCCGGGCAGCTGACGCCATCCCGCGCCGGCTGCAGTCTCGAGCTCCGACCGTGGGCTGCATTGAAAGGTCGGAACCATCAGTGGGAGAGGTTTGAGACGTATGCGTGACAACATGCGCGGCCGGTGGCGGACCCTGGGAATCGTGTTGGGTACGCTTCCGCTGTTGGCGCTCCTTGCTGCACCCGTCCAGGCGGTCGATGTCCTGACCGTGACAACCCCGTACCCCACGGTGGAGGTGGACCCGGGTGGAACGGTGAAACTGCCGATCAATGTGCAGACACCGACGGCCACCAAGGTGGACCTGTCGCTCAACGGCGTTCCAGACTGGCTGGCAGGCGACCTTCCACGGCGGCGGATTCATCGTCACGTCCGTGTACCCGAACGGCAACGCCGCCAGCCCCGCGCCGACCGACCTCGAAGTTGCAGGTGATCGTCCCCGCGAACGCGAAGCCGGGGAACAACCAGTTCACCATCCATGCCGCCTCGGCGACCTCCAGCGCCGACCTCCCCGTCAACCTCGTGGTCGCGCAGTCCGGCGGTGGAACTGTCAGCTTCACGACCGATGTACCCGCCAAGCGTGGAACGCCTGGAGGTGCCGTCTCGTTCGACCTGACGCTGCACAACGACACGGCCACGGAGCAGAGCTTCACCCTGGCAGTCCCCGACGCTCCGACCGGCTGGACGGTCACGGCCCAGCCGTCAGGGCAGACCGGCGCCACCACCTTCAAGGTCGCGGCGGGTGACACATCCTCGATCGCCGTGTCTGCCACGTCGGCCCCCGATACATCGGCCGGCCCCTACACGTTCACCGTCGTCGCCTCGGCGGGCAACCAGTACAACGCGCAACAGCAGTTGGGCGTCCAGCTCGCCGGGACGGAATCCCTTTCGGTGGCCAGCGGGACCGGCGTGCTGAACACGACGGCCAGCGCGGGTTCCCCCACCGACTTCCAGATCGTCGTCACGAACACCGGTTCGTCGCCGCTCACCAATGTCAGCCTCAGCGCCTCACCGCCGACCAACTGGAAGGTGACGTACACGCCGGCGTCGATCGCGACGCTGGATCCCAACGGCACGACCACGGTCACGGCCGCCATCCAACCTGCCGGCGACGCGGTGGCAGGCGACTACGTGGTGACGCTGACCGCGACGAGCGGCACGGCCACCGGACTCGATCGACGTGCGCACGCAGGTCCAGGCCTCGACGCTCTGGGGCTACATCGGCATCGCGATCATCGCGCTGGTCGTCGTCGGTCTCCTGTTCGTCTTCCGCCGGTACGGGCGGCGCTGACGATGGTGGCGACGGCACCGTCGGTCGCCATCCGCACGCGGTCGCTGGAGAAGCGATACGGCGACCAGGTCGCGGTACAACCGCTCGACCTCGAGGTGCGGGCCGGCGAAGTGTTCGGGCTGCTCGGCCCGAACGGCGCCGGCAAGACCACAACCATCCTCATGCTGCTGGGGCTCACCGAGCCGACCGGAGGCCAGGCGGAGGTGCTCGGCCTGGACCCGGTGCGCTACCCGCTGCAGGTGAAGCGCCACGTCGGGTACCTCCCGGACAACGTGGGGTTCTACCCGGGCATGACCGGGCGCCAGAACCTGCGATACACGTGCCGGCTGAACGGGATCGCTCGTGACCAGGCAGAGGCCCGCATCACGGAGGTCCTCGCACAGGTCAACCTGAGCAGCCGCGGCGACGACATGGTGAACACCTACTCGCGCGGCATGCTGCAGCGGCTCGGGCTGGCGGACGCGCTCGTCAAGGATCCCTCGATCCTCATCCTCGACGAGCCGACCACGGCGATCGACCCGATCGGCGTTTCCGAGACGCTTGCGCTGGTACAGCACCTGGCCCACGACGAGGGCGTGTCCGTGCTGCTCTCCAGCCACCTGCTCCACCAGGTCCAGCAGGTCTGCGACAGGATCGCGATCTTCGTCCGCGGTTCGGTCGCGGCGATGGGCAGCGTCGCCGACCTGGCACGGATGCAGCAGACGGGCGCGCAGATCCAGATGGAGATCGGAGCGGACGGGGATCCCGCCTCGATCGCGGAGACCCTTCGCTCGGTGCCCGGCGTCTCCGACGTGCGGAACGACGCGCACGACGTGAGGATCTGGGTGGTGACCGGCGACTCCGACATCCACGAAGGAGTCGCACGCGCCCTCATTGCGGCAAACCAGGTCCCCTGGCTGCTCCGTAATCGCGGTATGTCGCTCGACGAGATCTACCAGCGCTACTTCGGCGTGCCGGTCGAGGATGCGCCGATCGACGAGTTGCCGATCGACGAGTTGCCGATCGAGCCGCAGAATGGGGGTGCCGCCGTTGGCTGAGCCCAGGACTGCCGTCAGCACGCACACGCCGCGCGGCCTGCGGCCGAAGGTGAGGGCGCGACCGCAGCCCCCGGTTCCGACCGAGCCGGAGGAGTCCGAACTCCCGGTCATGACCGTGCCGGAGACGGGTCGCATCCCGGCCGGCTGGAGAGTCATCGCCTCGAAGGAGTTCGCCGACCATCTCCTGAGCGTCCGGTTCCTGCTCGCGGTCATCATCATCGGCGTCGGCAGCGCCGTCGTCGTCTACACGGTTGCCGGGAACCTGCGCGGGTTCGCCGGGGCGATCCCGACGGCATGGAACGGTCAGGCGTATCCCATCTTTCTCGCCCTCTTCACGCAGCCGCCGACGGTCGGGAGCACCACGCTCCAGGCGCTCACCTTCGCCGCGATCATCGCCAACTTCGCCGGGCCGCTGCTGGGCCTGACATTCGGGTTCGATGCCATCAGCAACGAGCGGTCGGAGGGCACGCTGCCCCGGCTGGTCTCGCAGCCGATCCACCGCGACGACGTGATCAACGGGAAGTTCGTGGCGGGCCTCGTGGTCGTTGCGCTGATCATCGGGGCGGCGACCCTCCTCCTGTCGGGCATCGGCATCCGCGAGCTCGGCGTCGTGCCGACGGGCGAGGTGGCCGCGCGGCTGGTCGTGTGGTGGCTTGTGGCCGCCCTCTACGTCGGGTTCTGGCTCGCGCTCAGCACGCTGTGTTCCGTCGTGTTTCGCCGCGGAGCGGAGGCCGTGCTGGTGGTGCTGGCGCTCTGGCTCGTGGTGACGTTCTTCGGCGGCCAGATCGCGAGCATCCTTGCCGGCGTGCTCTCGCCCGCCGGGGCCAATGCCACCGCGGCCGAGCAGCTGGCCAACCTGAACATGACCCAGGCGATCCAGGGGATCCTGCCGACGGGCCTGTTCTCGAACGTGACCCAGGTGCTCCTGAACCCGGCGGTCAACTCGCTGAGCCTCAGCCTGCCGGACCCGACGGGACGAGCGGTGGCGTCGCTGCTGCCATTCGGCCAGAGCGTGCTGCTGATCTGGCCGTACATCATCGCGTTGCTCGCGATGACGGCCATCTGCTTCGCCTCGGCCTACGTGCTCTTCATGCGCCAGGAAATCAGAGCGTAGGCAGAGGAAGGGTGGGCCTGTCTCGGCCGACCGCGGTGCTGTGATGATCCAAAACGGCACCTCGCAGCCGATTTGATCAAAAGCAGCGCCGGCAGGCCCCCGGAAGCCTCGCCGCATAGGACGAGAGCGTCCGTTTTGAGAAGAAGTCCGGCGAGCGGGTCGCCACGGACCACAGATGCTCCGAGACCGCCCGTCCTTGACGGCCCAGCCGAGATGTGTTAGCAATCTACCAGCGAGAGTGCTAACCTCAGAAACTCAGGAAGCTGGAGGCGACATGGCAAAGCTCATTGCATACGACGAAGAGGCCCGTTCCCACCTGAAGCGCGGAATCGACGCGCTGGCGGACGCCGTGGGCGGGACGCTCGGGCCCAAGGGCCGCAACGTCGGGCTCGACAAGAAGTACGGCGCCCCGACCGTGACCCACGATGGCGTCACCGTTGCGCGCGATATCGAGCTCGAGGACCCGTTCGAGAACATGGGTGCGCAGCTGCTCAAGGAGGCTGCCACCAAGACGGAGGACGTCGCCGGCGACGGCACCACGACCGCCACCGTGCTGGCGCAGGCCATCGTCACCGAGGGCCTCAAGAACGTGGCCGCCGGCGCGAACCCGATGCAGATGAAGGTCGGCATCGACGCCGCCGAGAAGGCGCTGTCGGCAGCCATCAAGGCGGCCGCCATCCCCGTCAAGGGCCACGAAGAGATCGCCCAGGTCGCGTCCATCAGCGCCGCCGACCGCGAGATCGGCGACCTGATCGCGGACGTCTTCGACAAGACCGGCCGCGATGGCGTCATCACCGTCGAAGAGTCCAAGACCATGGCCTTCGAGACCGAGTACGTCGAGGGCATGCAGTTCGACCGCGGCTACCTCAGCGCCTACTTCGTGACCGACACGAACCGCATGGAGGCCGCCCTCGACGAGCTGCATATCCTTATCACGGACCGCAAGATCTCGGCGATCGCGGACATCGTGCCCACACTCGAGAAGGTCCTGCAGGCGGGTCGGAAAGACCTGCTGATCGTCGCCGAGGACGTCGACGGCGAGGCGCTCGCCACGCTCGTCGTCAACAAGCTCCGCGGCATCATCAACGTCCTTGCCGTCAAGGCGCCGGGCTTCGGCGATCGCCGCAAGGAGATGCTGCGCGACCTCGCGATCCTGACGGGCGGCCAGGTGATCAGCGACGAGCTCGGCCGCAAGCTCGACTCCGTCGAACTGTCGGATCTCGGGCGCGCCCGACGCGTCGTTGCGACCAAGGACAACACGACCGTCATCGAGGGCCGCGGCGATCAGAAGGCCATCGACGGCCGGATGAAGCAGATCAAGGCCCAGATCGAGGACACGACCTCCGACTACGACAAGGAGAAGCTCCAGGAGCGCCTGGCCAAGCTGGCCGGCGGCGTCGCGATCATCAAGGTCGGCGCCGGCACCGAGGTCGAGCTCAAGGAGAAGAAGCACCGCGTCGAAGACGCCCTTTCCGCGACGCGCTCCGCGCTCGAGGAGGGCATCGTCCCGGGCGGTGGCGTCGCCCTGCTCGCCGCACAGAAGGCACTCGACGACCTCAAGTTCGAGGGCGACGCCAAGACCGGCGTCACCATCATCCGGCGAGCGCTCGAAGAGCCCATGCGGCGCCTGGCGGAGAACGCCGGGACGGACGGCAACGTCGTCATCGAGAACGTCCGGCGCTACCAGGCCGAGAAGGGCGACCCCAATCTCGGCTACGACGTGATGACCGGAACGTACGTGAACATGATCGAGGCCGGCATCATCGACCCGGCCAAGGTGACGCGCACCGCGGTCGAGAACGCAGCCTCGATCGCCGCGATGGTCCTGACCACAGAGGCGATGATCACCGACAAGCCCGAGCCGAAGTCGGCGATGCCGTCGATGCCGCAAGGTGGAGGCATGGACTTCTAGCCCGCGCACCTTCGCGACGGCGCCGCCAGGGCGCCGCGAGAGCCCTCTCTGCTCGGAGCCCGGCCCGCAACGGCCGGGCTTCGTGCCGGAAATGCCACGAGCCGAATATGCGACGCACGACGTATGCGAAATCTGGATGCTCGGCCGCTGATCGGCGTGGCCGGACCCCGGCAGTCTGTGGGTCGACGGGGTACGCACGAAGAGAAGGACCCACACGATGACCAGCGCAACGTTGCGGCGCATGCTGCTCCGCCCCGCAGCAGGGGCCGCGCTCTCGCTCCTGTTGCTCGCCGCCTGCTCGGGCGGCACGCCGCGCACGCCGGTTCCCAACGAGTTGGTCGGGGCGTGGTACAACGGCACGGTCTCCGACATCAACTTCGTGGACTGGAGCGTCGGCAGTTGGGACAACGGTGGCGGCACCGGGAACATGTACAGGTTCTCCCCGGACGGGTAGCTACCAGTACGGCTGGATGGTCACGTCCACGCTGTACTCCTGCACGACGCAGGCGATGGTGTTCAAGCAGGGAACCGTGGCGGTCGACCCGCCGAGCCACACCATCGAGCTGTTCCCGTCCTCGTCGACGATGCACAGCACCGACAACTGCGACGCCGCAAGCAACTACGACAAGCAGCTCGACACGAACCCCGAGACGCTGATCTGGGACTGGTCGCACGACGAGTACGGCCACACCTACCTGGAGCTCCGGTCGCCGACCAGCGACTTCTCCGCCTTCTCCCCAATGTCCGGCTGACGACCACGTCCGGGGCGCTCTCGTGAGCCTGCTCCGGTCGATCGGGTTCGGGGTCATGCTGCTGCTCTTCCTGGCCGCGGCATTCGCCGCGCACCTCGGCTTCTGGGCGTTGAACAGCGTCCTGGACCCCGGGGCCTTCGTGTCCGCGGCGGACCGGGTCCTGGAGGATCCCACGGTCCGCGGATACATCGGCGACCAGATCGCAGCACAGACCGTGGACCTCGTCGTCGCCGAGATCGGCAAGGTCCCGCCCGCGCTGGCAAGCCAGCTCGGACTCCCGAGCGGCGCGAACCGGGCCCAGGTCGAGGCGGGGCTCTCCCGGGCGGTCCAGAACGTGCTCGCGCAACCCGCGGCCCAGTTGATCCTCGACGACTCCCTTCGCGGGCTGCACGCGGCGCTCACGGGCACCGGGGGTCCATCGGCCGTGTCCGTGCAGGGGGACACGATCGTCCTCGACCTCGACCAGGTGGTCGCGCTCGTTGACCAGCAGATCAACCCGAATCAGCCGGGGTTCTTCGGCGTCCCGATTCCCGCGAACCTCGGCAGCGTGCCGCTGTTCCAGTCGGACGCCATTACGAGCATGACCAACGCGATGCGCGCCGCGGACACGCTCCGGTGGCTGATGCCCGCTGCTGCGCTCGCCTGCGCCCTCCTCGTGCTCCTGCTCGCGCGGCGGCGCATCGCGGCCCTTGCATGGCTCGGCCTATGCCTGTTCATCGTCGGGCTGACCAGCATCGGCCTTGTCACGGTCGCGGCGCCCATCGTTGCGAACTCGCTGTCGCCGGGAATCGCCCGCACCGCGATCGGCGCGGCCATCTCCGACTTCGCGTCGACCCTCGTGTTCCAGTCGGCGGTCATCGCCGGAGTCGGGGCCGTGCTGGTCCTGGTCGGGGCGTTCGGCGGAGCACTGGTGGAGCGGCGTCGCCCGATCTCGTTCGGCTGACAAGCGGTGCGCCCTGCGCGCGGCCGGCCGCCGCGGGCGGTCAGTGCCAGGCAGGGCCTGGGCGGCTCAGCCCGGCGGGCCGGCCGGCGGCGGGAGGGCAGTGCCGAACAAGAGCCGGGCGGCTCCGCCCGGAGGTCCGGCCGGCGCGGGCCGCCAGGCCGTTCGGGCGCTTGACGGTACCCGGCGCACTCGCTTGAACGGTGAATGCCCCAAGCCGTCGGCAACGCGGTGCCGGTTTGTTTCAGGCTGGCATCACAGCCACCGTTGTTCGTGGTGGCTGCGCGGGGCGATGCAGGCCTGATACTGTCGCCGACCATGAGCGGGCTGCAACCATCCGGTTTCGCCGAGTTCGATCGGCTGGCCGATCTCTTCCGGCGGGCACACGCCGTGCTCGACGCGCTGCTCGAATTGGGCGAGTTGCCGCCCGGGGGAGGCGACGTGCTGGCCGACGAGGCCCTGCCGCACATCGAGGACGTGGAGCAGGCATTCCGCGCGCGCCTGCGGGCCGCCGAGGTCGACCTGGCGGAGTTGAGACATCTGGTGCTTCAGGGCGGTCTTGGACTGCCCGAGCCGACGGATCGCGCCGAGGACCGAGCGGCGCTGGTGGAGGCGATGCGGGCAATCAGCGGCGCCGGCGGCGACCGCAGGCTGGTCACGATACCCCTGCGCCGACTGGCAGCCCTCGAGAACGCCCGGCTGGTCCTGGCGGTCCTGCCGCGTACGCCGACGCCGCACGTGCATTACCCCGGCGTGCGGCGGAGCTACGCCGACATCCCCGTCCCGCGAGGGCCGACGGAATTCGTGGGTCGAGTGGAGGAGATCGAGCGCACGCTGTGGCGCGTCGCGGCCGGCGAACGGCCGCGTCCCGGAGATGCGACGTATCGCCGGGTGTACGGCTTCTTCGACGTCGGCGAGCAACTGACGGCGGGCCGGTTCCGCCTCACCTGACGGGTCGAAGCTCGCCGGGCGCGAGCGGGCCGCCGTGCAAGTGCACGGTTGCGTGCACGCGCCCGTCGACGTGTGCCCGGCACTTGGTATGCTGCGCCCAGCAACATCCGTGGCACCACCTCGCAGCCGTTCCGGCCCTGTAGCGCGAATCGAGGCAGCCCCACTGACGCTCGACGGCAAGCCTGAATCTGACGAGCGGCCCTCCGTCCCGGGGACCGGGTCGAGTTCGACCCCGTCCGCCGGGAGCACGTCCGGCGCTGTTTCGGGTGCCGCGGCGCCCGCCGGCAGCGCGACAGGCGCTGCTCCGCGCGCTGCGAGTCCGTCCGGCGCCACCCCGGGCGCCGGTGCGCCTGCAGGGATGCAGCCGGCTCCGGCAGCCGCCGGTACCGCCGGACCCCCGGCGAGACCACCCGTGCCGCCAGCTGGGCCACCCGGGCCCCCGGCTGGGCCACCCGGGCCACCGGGCGGGCCGCCCGGGCCCGCAGCCGGCCCAGCACCCGGCGCCGCCGGGACGCCGGGCGCGCCGCGGACACCGACTCGCCGCCTGAAGGAGCAGTTCGGTCGGGCGCGAGCCGCCCTCATGGTCCTCGTAGCCGCGCACACGGACCTCCTGAAGGCCGAGATCGCCGTTGCGCTTGACCAGTTGAAGGTCATCGTCGGCCTCGCTGCTGCCGCGCTTGTCCTTGCCATCCTCACGGGCCTTCTCCTCTATATCGGGAGTGCCCTCTTCCTCGGTGAGTGGCTCTTCGGCTCCATCTTCTGGGGCGTGCTCGACGGCGTGCTGCTGACGGTCGCCTTCATCGTCCCGATCGGGCTGAACCTGGCCGGCGGGTGGGTCGGCGCCTGGACACGGGCGTTCATCGTTGCGCTGATCATCGGGATCATCCTGGGGATCGCCTTCTGGCTCAACTGGGCGTACAACGCCGCCGCCCAGCTCGCGAGCCAGGTGCAACCGTGGGTTGCCGCGGGCGTCGGCGTTGGGCTCGTCCTCGGGATCCTGCTCGCGATCGTCGGCCTGCGCGGCGGCATCCGCAGCGCGCTCGGGCTCCTCGTTGGCGGTTTCGTCCTCGGCTTCCTGGTCGGCGCGTTCTTCGGCCACGTCCGGTTCAACCACCGTGAGGCCGCCGCACTCGCGTTCACGACCGGCCTCATCCTCTGGCTGATGCTCAGCGTGTGGTTGGCGCTGCGGCGGGGGTTCGACCCGAAGGCCCGCTATGACAGCCTCGTCCCGCGCGAATCCATGGCACAGTTCGACGCCACGAAGGCATACCTGGTGGAGCAATGGCAACGGCAACGGAAGAATCTCGTCGGAAGGTAATCGCAGCCCGTGCGGCGCTCACTCCCGAGCTCGATGAGCTCGCGGCGTCGACCCGTGCGGCCGTCGATATCCCCGCGAAGGTTCGGCGCAACCCCGTCCAGACCGCGGCACTTGCCGCCGGCGCCGGGTTCCTCGCGATCGGCGGACCGAGGCGCGTCCTGCGGGCGACCGTCGGCCGCGCGCTTCCGCGAAAGCGCGGCCGATACGACGGGTTGCTGCCCAAGGACATCGAGCGCGTCATCAAGCAGCGGGCCGGCCGCGACGCTCCCGACATCCAGGATGGCCTCGAGGAGGACTTCGCCGAATTCCTCAATCGCAAGAAGGGCGAGAAGCCACCGCCGACGATCGCGGACAGCGTTCTCCGAACGTACGACTCGATGATCGGGCCGCTCGCCAGCCGGGCGGCGTTCGAGGCTGCCCGGCGGCTCTTCGCGCCGTTGCCGGACGAGGGTGCGCAGGGGCCGGACGGCTCGCCGAAGGTCGCGGGCGCGCTGCCGCCCGGCGCCCGCAACCGCGCCACAGAATTGTTGGGCCGCCTGGGAGTGGGACGGCGTCCCGGTCCGCCGGCCGGAGGCAAGTCCGGCTCCTGAACAGCTTCGGGTGCGCTGGGCGGGTCGAGCCGTGAGCAGCGGGCCCTCCATCGGTCTTCCCGTCGACGAGCCCACGGATGTTGCCCTGGCCGCCCTGCTCGCGGGACCCGGATGTCCGCTCTGCAGGCTGCGCAGCGACGCGTCGCGCAGATACCTCCGGTCGATCCTCTACGAGAGCGTCAACGACGTTGGGTTCAGGGAGCGGCTGCTGGCGGGTCGAGGCTTCTGCAGAGACCACGGACGCGAGGCACTGGCTCTCGATCGGGCGCAATCCGGGGGATCGCTCGGGGCGGCCATCCTCTTCGCGTCGATCATCGGCCGGCGGCTGGAAGAACTGCGGTCGCCCACTGAGCGCGGCGGTCGACGGCGCCGCCGGGGGCGGGCGCCCGCAGACGACGATGCCGCCCGCTGCCCGGTATGCGAGAAGGTGGTCGAGGCGCAGGACGCGGGGATGGGCCGGCTGCTTGAACGCCTTTCTGTCCCGGCATGGCGCGAAACGCTTGCCGCAGCAGACCTGTGCATGGCCGACCTTCTGGTCCTCGGCGACGCCGCCCGCCGCGCAGGATCGGCCAGCTGGACCGAGGTCGCCGAGGGCCAGTCCCGGCGCGTCGAAGGACTGCAGGTCCGACTGCGCGGTTTCATCCATCACAGCGGCTACGACCGCCGCGACCTGATGACCGACGACGAGCGGCGGGCCAGCGACGAGGCCGCGGCCTTCCTCGGCTACGCCGAGCATCGAGGCCGGCGATGAGCATTCCCGGTGCCGTGCCCGATCTTCGCCAACGTGTCGCTCGTCGACGAGATCGACCGGGGGACGCCGAGAACCCGGCATCGGGAGCGTGCCCTGAGCGTCTCCGAGGGACCACGTCCGCCCGCGCCCGGATGGTCGCGTATCACCGGGGAGCGTCGCCACCTCTACCCTGATGCTCCCGGCGAACCCTGCCGGCCAGATCTCGGAGGGTCGGACGTGGACATGAACGAGGTGGTCCGCTGGGTCGTGTCCAGTGGCTTGAGCCTGCTGATCGGTGGGGCCGTCCTGCTGGTGATCTACCGACTCGCGCGGCCTGCGATCCATCGGATCGTCCCCGGTCTCCTGCACGTCCAGGCCACCACGCTCGCCGACGGCGAGGCCACCCCGCTCGACGAGCTGGGCAAGCGCGCCGCAACCCTGGAAGACCTGCTCGGCAAGCTCCTGCGGGTGTTCGTGCTGGTCGGGATGGTCGTGCTCGTCCTGGGCGTGTTCGATCTCTGGTCGATCCTCGCCGGACTGTTCCTCATCATCGCCGCCGTCACGGTCGCCAGCCAGGACGTCGTCCTTGACTACGTCATGGGCGTCCTCATCCTGGTCGAAGGCCCGTACTTCAAGGGCGACTGGATCTCCGTCCACGGCCAGGGCGAGGGCATCGAGGGCGAGGTCCAGGAGATCGACCTGCGCCGGACAATGCTCCGCGACACCCTGGGCGCTGTGCACGCAGTCTCGAACGGCCTCATCCGCGCTTCGTCCAACGTGACTCGGGTGTTCTCGGTCGCGGTCGTGGAACTGCAGGTTCCCCGTGCCCAGGACCTGGGGACGGCCATCGGCGTCGTGGGCCGGGTGAGTCGGGAGTTGCAGGAGGATGCCGACTGGTCGGACCGCCTGCTGGTGGATGCGCCGAGCGACACATGGGTCACTGCTCTCACGCTCGACGGCGCCTCGATCCGGCTCCAGCAGCGGGTCACGCCGGGTGCGCGGATGGTCGTGGCCAGCGAGCTTCGCCGGCGCCTGGCGGCGGCGTTCGCGGCCGAGTCCGTCGGCACGGGACGATGGGACACGCCGATGCCGGTCGTGATCGAGGCATCACAGGCGCCGGGCGACGCTCCGGGTCTCTCAAACCCGGCCGCGGCTGCGCGGTGAGGGGAGTGGCACCTGCACCCATCACTGGGTTCGGTGATCAACTACCCTGCATCGAGCCCATGGAAGGACACCGACGCCCGACCCGCTCCCGGCTCGCACGGTGACCGACGACCAGGTGTCCCTCCACCCTGGCCACGTTCCCGTCGGGCCCGCGTTCGGCAAGCCAACGAGGGTCGAGACCGTGCGGGCCGCCGACTCCGGAACCGTTGTCGTCGGGCTCGTCAGGTTTCAGACCGGGCGCGTCCGCCGCGTCACGTTTAGCCCCGGTCCGGACTTCCTTCGCCTGGCGACTGCACTCTCCGCGCTGCACCCGGACGGCAGCGAGGAGGAGCGCCTGCTCGATGCGATGCTCCACACGGTGCCGACATGAGGCCCCGCCGAACTCCACTGCGACCGGGTACGACGTCCATGTCTTCTACCTGTGGCTGCCCTCACCCGATCTTGCCGTGGCACGAGTGCGCCGGCGTGTGGAAGCGGGCGGCCACGACGTGCCAGAGCCGGTCATCCGGCGCCGGTTCTGGAAAGGCCTGGTCAACTTCGATCTGCTCTACCGACCGGCTTCCACGACCTGGCGCATCTACGACAGCAGCATCCTCGGCGACCGTACACTCATCGCGCACGGCACCAGGGCAGGCGAGCCGGTGATACTTGGGGAGACCGCGTGGCTGGAGATCCGCCGGCGGATCGAGGAGTTCCGATGAGCT
Organism: uncultured Chloroflexia bacterium; assembly: GCA_963816905.1. Lineage (GTDB taxonomy): Bacteria > Chloroflexota > Limnocylindria > Limnocylindrales > CSP1-4 > JAFMJV01. Next base: position 56,569 of record CAWFMQ010000005.1, read on the forward strand.
CGAAACCATCACGTGACATCGGCAGCATCATTCGCGAGGGAACGGCGATCGATCGGGCCATCGTCCTGGCTCAACGGCGGGTGATCCGCCGACATCGGCAGCTGGGTGTGCCCCTTGTACTCTGGCGCGACGGCCAGGTGGTCGAGGTTCCGCCCGAGAGCGTCGAGTTGCCCGCCGATCCCGGCCAGACGGATACCCGGAGCGACGAGGGCTGAACGGAGCCTTGGTACAAGGTCGCGACATCCCGCAAGGAGGTCCGCGAGGGGCGCTCGTCCAACCCGGACGAGTTCGCGATCGCGCTCGAGCAGGTCGTCGCCCGGACCGCTCCGGATGACTACCGCATTCCCGCGCGACCAGCCTACGGCCGCTTGCCTCTCACGAGTTGCAACGCGCGGACGATGGACCGCGGCGTCGCGTGCGCGAGGCCGGCCTCGACCAGGATCCAGTCACCCGTCATCTCGTCTAGCGTCGCGGGGACAGGGGCTCCACCGGGCGGTAGCAATCCTGACCACGCCTCTCCGGGGTCGGCGTGCACCGTCGCCAAGCCGGCCGTCGTGATCGCGTGCCGTGGTCCGAAGAGCCGGGTGTCGATCTGGTTGATCAGCGGGCCCTGGCCGGGCGGCAGGTGCAGGAAGCAGGGCAACCCCGGATCGGTGCTGCTCGTCGCGACGGGCTGCGCGTCGGCGTTTGGCGTGAAGGTGACCGCCATGATCTCGCGGCCGCCATGAGCCACGCGGCCATGCCACGCGCCGTCCGTGTCCCCGAAGTCGATGCGGTCGGCGATGTACTTGGGGAAGCCGAGGGTACGGCCGCTGGACATCGCCGTCTCGTCGTCGACCGGCATGGTGACCACGTACCAGCCGGTCCGTCCCCGGTATCGGCACTGCAGCACCACGTAGCCCTCGCCGTACGGGACCAGGGGCAGCGTAACGTCGTGGTAGCTGACGACGGCCACGACGACGAGCGGTGACTCCGGCAGCTCGAACGCCGCCGGGAGCAGCGACCGGTAGAGCGCGGGATCGGCGGGCGGGAAGGCCGCGGTGATGCCGCGCTGGCCGCGAAAGGCCCAGGCGCGCTCCGGCGCAGTCGCCGCCGGCAGGGAGGCGTCGGTCTTTGCCGGCCCGGTCTTCGTCGGCTCGTCCGTCGTCGTGTCGGACTCCGGGAACCCCGGCTGTGCGTAGGCCGGATCGGGATACCGGTAGAAGCCCTCGCCGGTCTTGACGCCCAGGCACCCGCGGTCGACGTACGTCCGGAGGAACCTGGCGTTCCGCCGGAGCTGCGCGTCGCCCGTGCGGCCCGCCCAGTAGTCGGTGATGTGCCACGCGGTGTCGAGGCCGACCCCGTCGAGCATCCCGAACGGCCCGATCGGCATCTTCATGATGCCCATCCAGGCGCGGTCCAGGTCCTCCACCGTGGTGACCCCGTTGACGACGAGCGTCATCGCCTCGCGGTTGATGGCGTCGTACATCGCGTTGAACACGTACCCGTGGCTCTCCCTGCGGACCAGGATCGGGATCTGCCCGATCCGGCGGGCGACGGCGAGCAGCAGCTCCGTGGTTTCGGGCGCAGTTCCCGGGTGGGGCATCACGTCGGCCACGTTGGAAACCCAGACGCGGCCATGGAAATGGAGCGCCGCGAAGCGGTCGGGACGGCCGGTGGCAGCCGCGAACGTCGAGGGGAGCAGCGTGGAGGTGTTGGTGGTGAAGATGGTGCGGGCGGGGCACAGGACATTGAACTTCCCCAGCACGCGTCCCTTCAGCTCGGGGTCCTCGGGCACGGACTCGCTCACGAGATCGACCTCGGTGGCCGCGACGGCGGCGTCTGAGGTGGTGGTGATGCGTGCCAGCGCCTCTTCGCGTCCGGCAGCGTCGACCAGGCCGGCCCCGACGAGTTCGTCGGCGTAGGCGCCGATCCGTCGCATGCCGTTTTCGAGGGCAGCCGGGTCGATGTCGTACAGGACGACGTCGTAGCCGTGGGTCGCGCACTGCAGCCCGATCTGCAGGCCCATGGTGCCGCTGCCGATGATGAGCACTCGGTGGACGTCGTCGATGTTCATGAGGCTCCTTGGAAAGTCGCCGGCCAGAGCAAGGCGGCGGGGCGCTCGGAGCACGATACGCCGAAGCAGGCGCCTGATCGGGCTCCAGGTCGAAGGGCGCTCCCTCCGGCGCGTCCCGCGGCGGAGCTGTGCCGGATCCTCGATGACCGGCCGCGCATCAACGGCACGCCCAACGCCTGCGCGCTGGTAATGGCGTCGGGGTAGACGGTCATGCGGCTGAACAGCGCGGCATGTCGTGGCCGGCCTGGTTCGGGTGGTGGGTCACGCCGGTGTCGATGTACGTGGCGCGGTTGGCGTCGGTGGTGAGGGCGTACATCGAGTGGTACGACACGCCCGCAGCCGCGCAGGCGGCAGCGAGCGCGGCGTCGTTGGCGATGCAGGCGGTACGAAGATGCGCGTCGACGGGAAGGCGGATCGTACGGCGGCGATGCGGTTCGTGCAGGCACTGGCGACGCTCGACGGCGCCCCGGCCGCGGTGTCGTCGTTCGTCGAGCCGGCGAAGACGACGACGTCCCAAGGCCGTTGACGAGCATGTCGCTGCGGGTGTCCCAGGCCTCCGACACGCCGTCGCCCTCTCCTTGTGCCAGCCCGAGCCGCCGACGCCGTCGTTGGCCGCGTCCTGCCAGCCGAGCAGGTCGGCGGCGTGCATGGGACGGGCCGGTTAGCCGGAGTGTGCCGCCCAACCTCACCAACTGATGGAGCGTCCCCGCAGACGCGGGCAGAACTTAAACCGGCCGGCCGGCCGCGGTGGTGGGCTGCCTCAGGCGCGATCGCCCGCACCGACGCCGAGGCTGGTTCGTGTCGGGGAGGCGACAGGAATCGTGTCGCCCGCGACGGTTCGGGCATTGCAGGCGCGACTACACTGTCTCGGAGGGTTATCCGCAGTCCAGGCGAACAACGATGGACGCACGCGGTCGCCGAGGGGCGCGGAGACCGGGGTCGGTCTGGCGCGCCATCGGGGGATGGGGCACGGCCGCGATCCTGGTGGCCAGCATGGCATGGGGTTGCAGCGCCCAGCGGACGCCACCGCCGACGGCCTCCCCGTCGGCCAGCCCGGTAGCGATTTCGGTCACGCCGTCCGCTGGCCAAGGCGCCGTGATCTCGGCCGGCCCGTCCGCGAGCCCCGTGCCTTCCCCCTCCGGCTTCGCGATCACCAGCCTGGTGCCGGGGGCGTCCGCTGTCCCCGATGTCCTCGCCGCGCCTGTCCCGACCGACTGCGCGTGGCCGGGCAACGCCGTCAACTACGCCAACCAGTTGCTCGCGAACCGGTACGCGCTGCCCGGGCACCCCACCGTGACGCTGCCGGCCAACCCGACGTGGGCGGAAGACCCTCTGCACGACGTGAACTGGGTCTTCAAGTTCCACAGCTTCCAGTGGCTGCGCTCGCTCCTCGCGGCGTGGACCCTGACCGGCGACACGCGCTATTCCGCCCGCGCCGTCTTCCTGCTGAAGGACTGGCTCCACGACAACCCGAGACACGGAGCCCCGTCGCCCTACTCCTGGGGCGACCATTCCACCGCGCTCCGCGCGATCGTCATGGCCTGCGCCTCGCGGGTCCTGGGCGTGTCGGCGTGGCTGCGTGCCGGGCTGAGACTGCACGGCACGACGCTGGCCGATCCGAACTTCTATACCTACGTCGGCAACCATGCCATCGACCAGAGCATCGCGCTGCTCGACGTCGGGCACCTCCTCGGACGGTCCGACTGGATGCACCTGGCGCGGCGCCGCCTGGCCTCGCTGGTGGTTCGGAGCGTCGATCTGCAGGGCGTCACGAACGAGCAGTCGGTCAACTACCAGTGGTACAACTACTCGCGCTACGAGGCGGCCATCGGGCGGCTGCAGGAGTACGGCCTGTCGGTTCCGGGGTCGCTGGCACGGGTCGCGCGGATGCCCAGGTTCCTCGCCTACGCCACGCTGCCGAACGGCGAGTACGACATGGTCGGCGACACCGAGCGCCGGAAGGCCATCGCGATTCCCGGCACGATCGCCGAGTTCGCGGCGACCCAGGGCGCGAGCGGCCCGATGCCGCCCAGCACGCTGGCGCTGTTCGCGTCGTCGGGGTGGCTCTTCGCGCGCACCGGGTGGGGCACCGCCCGGCCGTACGCCGACGAGGTCGCCTACGGCCTGCGCTTCGGGCCGGCGGCCATCATTCACGGCCACCAGGACGGCGGGTCGGTCACGCTCTACGGGTTCGGGTCCCGACTCCTCGTCGACCCCGGCAAGTTCACCTACAACAGCAACGCCTGGCGGCGCTACGCCACGGGTCGCTCGGCGCACAACGTCCTGACGGTCGACGGCGTGGCATTCCGGAACAGCGCCACGACGCTGGTGGCTCATCGCACCTCCCCGCGCGTGGTCGACACGACGGTCGCGACCGTTGGCTACGCAGGCGTGCACATCGAGCGCCGGGTGATCTTCTTGAGGCGCCTCGGCTATCTGATCGTCGAGGACCGGGTGACATCGAACGCGGTGCACCGGTACCGGCAGCTGTGGCATCTTCCCGAGGACGCCGCGCCACAGGTCCACGGCGCGACGGTGCTGACGGCGCGTTCGGGTGGCAACCTCGCCATCATCCAGCTCAACGGCGGCGTCAGCAGCGTCGTCACCGGCGCCACCCACCCCATCCAGGGGTGGATCTCCTACAGCTTCGGGACGTGGGTCCGGGCGCCGGTGATCGAGGCCACGAAGTCGGCCGCCTGGACGCGGTTCATCACGCTGATCGTGCCGCTGCAGGGCTCCGCGGCGGGCGCAACCGCCACCGGTCTCGCCATCACGGCCCATGGGTTCAGCCTGAAGGTGACGGTCGGCGGCCGCTCCGAGCGCGTGACGGTCACGGCCTCCGGCGCTTCCATCGTTGACGGCTGAGCCGATGAAGGGCCGGCAGTCGGGACGCGGGGGCCCCGTGACTCTCCCGTGACTCACCAGCCCGCGCGAATAGGCCTGATTTATGCGTGGGATGCCAACCAGGCGGATGGCTGTTAAACGCCATCGCCGAGGCCGCGGATGCTGCAACGCCCGTCGACGCCCGCTGACCTTCGCGTCCGGCTGCGGCACCGAGTCGACGCGTGAGAAGGGCCGCCGCAGCGACTCTGGCCCGACCCGGAACCGGTGCCGTTCGGCACTCGACATCGGCCGTGCCGATTGCCACGCTGGATGGTTGAGGGGGGCAGGCGGAGGCACCGAGCCCCAACCCTGGCGGCTCCTCCAACGACAACGACCTCTCCGGAGTGGCGGCCACGTCGGCCTCGAACGCGTGGGCCGTCGGCTCCTACTGACGACAACGACACCGCGAGACCAAACCCTCATCCTGCACTGGAACGGCACGCGCTGGACCAGGGTCGCGAGCCCCAACCCCGGGGGCTCGTCCAACGACAACGACCTCTCCGGAGTCGCCGCCACGTCGGCCTCGAACGCGTGGGCCGTGGGCTACTACGTCACCGGTGCTCAGGAGGCGGTAAGAACCCTCGCGATCCGCTGGCACTGATCGGGCCCGCGCGGAACTCGGCCTGTACCCCGAACTCATCGCTGACGAAACATCGCCAACCAGCGGCCACACGGCGCTGCTCGGGGGTGCCGGCGGTGACTCCCCCGTGACTCTCCAGAGCGCGCGAAAAGCCCTGATTCGTGCGTGAAATGGCGGCCAGGCGGGCGGTTGTTAGGGTTAACCGCTTGGTCGTAGGTTCGAGTCCTACCGCCGGAGCCACTTTCACGCGTGAAACCGACGCAGGAGACGCTGGGGACGCAGCAGGCGCTGGAGCGGCAGGGTCCGTGACTCTCCCGGTGACACTCCGCGTTCCTCCCGCGCCGTGGTACCCCGCCGGTCGCGCGTCACGAGATGGATCGCGCTCGTACCGCGGGGTTCGCACCGCAGCGGCGGAGCGTAGGATGCCTGGGATGGTCCCATCGATCGAGCGACCCGAGCCGAGATACGCGCGGAGCGGCGACGTCATGATCGCCTACCAGGTCATCGGCGAAGACAACCCGATCGACCTGGTGCTGGCGCCGGGGACCGTGTCGCACCTCGACCTGGATTGGGGATCGAGCCTGCACCAGCGACTCAGCTCCTACAGCCGGCTGATCACGTTCGATAAGCGCGGCACGGGACTCTCCGACCGGGGCGTGTATGCGGCGACGCTCGAGGAGCGCACCGACGACATCCGGGCCGTCATGGACGCCGCCCGCAGCGAGCGCGCGGTCGTGTTCGGGTTCTCGGAGGGAGGCAGCATGGCCAGCGTCTTCGCCGCCACGTACCCTCAGCGGACCCGCGGCCTGCTCATGTGGGGCACCATGCCCCGCTGGGTGTCGACCGACGACTACCCGTGGGGGTTCGATCCCGAGGAGCACGCGCGGATCGTCGCTGAGATGGCCGAACGAGGGGCGACCGTGGAGTACCTGACCGGCAAAGGGGCCGGGATGGCCGATGCCACCGAGGCCGAGCTCGAAGACGTCCTCCGGTACTTCCGGTCGGCGGCGAGCCCGACGCAGATGGCGGCGCTGGAGCGGATGAACCGGGACATGGACATCCGCGGCATCCTGCCGACGATCCACGTACCCACACTTGTCCTGAACCGGATCGGTGATCCCGTCGCTCCCATCGAGGCGGTCCGCGAGATGGCCGCTCGGATCCCGGGAGCTCGACTGATTGAGTTCCCGGGTGACACCCACAGGATCAGCGGAACGACAGAAGCCGAGGCCATCCTCAGCGCGATCGAGGAATTCGTGACTGGCGAACGTCCCGCTCCGACGATCGACCGTGTGCTCACGACTGTGCTGTTCATCGACATCGTCGGCTCGACCGAACGTGCGGCTGCGGTCGGCGATCGAGCGTGGCGCGACCTGCTCGCCGCGTACCACCGCCGTGCACGCGCGGAGCTGGTCCGCTTCGGGGGACTCGAGATCGACACAGCCGGGGATGGGACCTTCGCGACGTTCGATGGCCCCGCCCGTGCGGTGCGTTGTGCCCAGGCCGTCGGCGCAGCGGTCCGCAGCCTCGGGCTCCGGATCCGCGCCGGCGTTCACACCGGCGAGGTGGAGCTCGCGGGGGACGACGTCCGGGGCATCGCCGTCCACATCGGGGCGAGGATCGCTGCGCTCGCCGGTCCCTCTGAGGTTCTCGTCTCATCGACCGTGAAGGATCTCACCGCCGGCTCGGGCCTGGTCTTCGAAGATCGCGACGCGCACGAGCTCAAGGGGGTCCCCGAGCGGTGGCACCTCTACGCAGTGACGAGTTGATGCTCTACTGATCTGCCGATCTCTTCTCGGTCATCGCCGCCGAACCAGTACGTCCCATCCCAGAACCAGATCGATGCGTCAGCGTTCGCGGTGACGTCGACCACGAGGTGGAACCGGGTGAACCGTCCGGTCCCAAGTGATCTTTGCAGTGGTTCGGCCGGCAACTCCAGCGGCCTGCTGCGGCTCCTGCGGCTGCGGCCTGGTGCGGAAGGAGGGACTCGGACCCTCACGCCCTTGCGGGCACCGGCTCCTAAGGCCGGCGTGTCTACCGTTTCACCACTTCCGCGTGGCCGAAAGTGTACGGCCCCATGTCACGCGGAGGCGGCGGCCGCGGCGCCGGTTCAGGGTGAGGGCGGCATCGACGGCGAGGCGTGAGGCGCAGACGGCGACGGCGCCGGGCTCGCCGTCCCGTAGAGCTGCGCGGCCAGCGCCGAGGCATCGACCGTCATGTCGACCTGGATGCCCGACGGCGTCACCGTCACGCCCTGCAGGGTCCAGTTCTCGGACGGCGCCGGTGCGACCAGCACCGTCGATGTGCCATTGCTCTGGTCCAGCACCAGCGCGCGTCCGACGACCCGCAGGTCGGCCTGCGTGGTGGTGTTCCCCGACGTGATGCTGACCTGGCCGTTCCCCAGCTTCACCGAATCCACGCTGACGCCGGCTTTGGCAGCCACCGACTGGACGAGGTGCTGGGCGTCGGCGGCGCTCATCGTCCCTCGGGCGTGCGCGCCGGACGCCGGTCCGTCGACGGTAACCGTGCTCACAATGACGGGCGTCCCGTCGGGGGCCTTCAGCCGGACGTCGTGGAGCGTCCCGGAGAGTCTCGTGAAGGTGTGGTCGGACACCGAGACGTCGTTGAGGACGACGTCCATCTGTCCGACGACGCCGTGCGGCACAGCCACGTCCTGTGCCTGGACCCGGACCGACTCGGCACGGCCCGAGAGAATTGCCGGCCCCATCAGGTCGAGCGACACGTTCACGCCCTGCCCCTTGAGGCCCGCCTGCTGCAGCATCGAGCCGATGATCGGCGCGCCGACGAGCGGGACGACCACGAAGACGAGCAGCGCGATCAGCGCCGCAGTGAAGATCAGGAAGCGGACCAGGGATCCCAACCGGTACTCCAGGATCGGTGAACGTGAAATGCCCATCAGCGTAAGCGTAGAGCCGGTGGCACAGGTGCGCTCGGAACTCGCACGCCCTGGACCCGCGACACGGGCACTGCCGCGCGTGCCGGTCTTTCTTAACCGGTTGGACGCCGTTCGATGGCAACGGGCCGCCCGAATTGAGAGTCGTCGCGCCCGTGACCACCGCCGGGCCCCCTATACTCGGACACCATGCAGTTCACCACCCGACCCGGCCGACCGCAGCACGGTCGTTCTCGAAGTCCAGCTACCGCCCGACCGAGTCGCGTCGTTCCGTTGACGAGGCCGTGCGCCACCTCGCTCGACGGACGCGCGTCGCCGGCTTCCGGCCGGGCAAGGCGCCCCGCCCCATGCTCGAGCGAGCGCTCGGCGTCCGGCGCGACGTCCCGGGCGGGCCCGACCCCATCTACGACGATGCCCGCGAGCACCTCTACGAGCGACTCGGTGCTCGAGGCGCTGCGCGAGCAGAGACCTCGACGCCCTTGAACTGCCGCGCCGAGCCTGAGTGGACCAACTTCAGCGAGACGGATGGCGCGAGCTACCGCGTGACCTTCCCCGTCCGCCCGCAGGTCAAGCTCGGCGACTACGCGAACTTCCCGTTCAAGCCGGCAGATCGACGACGTCGACGACGCCAAGGTCGACGCAGGTGATCGAGCAGCTGCGCGACCAGCAGGCCAGCCTGGTCCCGGTCGAGGGCCGCCCCGCCGAGAAGGGGGATTTCGCCGTCATCGTCGTTCGAGGGCCGGCTGGACGGCGAGCCGGTCGAGGGCGCAGCATCGGAGCGGCTGCCCGCTGGTCATCGGCAACGAGCGGATGATCCCGGGCTTCGAGGACAACCTGATCGGCATGGCCGAGGACGAGGAACAAGACCTTCACGGTCCGCTTCCCCGACGATTACTCAGGAGGCCGAGCTCGCCGGGCAAGGACGTCGAGTTCACGGCGCACGATCCGCGAGCTTCGCGAGCGACGCCTGCCGCCGCCGACGATGCGCTGGCGCAGCGTCGGTCGGCACGTTCCACACGCTCGCCGAACTGCGAGCCGACATCCGTCCACCGCCTGGAGCGCAACGCCCTCGACCGGGCGCGCCACGAGTTCGCCGACCGGATCATCGAGTACGCGACCGCCAACGCCACCGTGGAGATCCCGGACCTCCTGATCGACCGCGAGGTCGAGGTCATGGTCGACGAGCTGAAGGTCCGGCTGGCCGAGCAGCGGCATCGGGTTCGAGGAGTACCTGCGCGCGACCGAGCGCGATGAGGCCAAGCTGCGCGCAGGAGTACCGCGAGCCCGCCGAGCACCGGGTCAAGGTGCTGCTGACGCTCGGCGCGGTCGCCGACGCAGAGGGCGTCGAGGTGCCCGACGCGGCCATCGAGGCCGAGATCGAGCGCGGAGGCGCACCAATCCCGCGGATTCGGACAACTGGGGCTCGCGGCTACCTCGAGTCGGACCGCGGTCGCTCGCTACATCCGCTCGCAGCTGCGGCGCTCGCAGACCGTCGAGCGCATCATCGACGGCTGGATCGCCGAGCATCCCGAGTTCGCCGACGTCCAGCACGTCGAGGATCGACGACGGCATCGCCGTCGCCGACACTCGTCGAAGGCCGGCGCCGACGACGCTGGATCGGCGGCAGCCGTCCACCGTCGCCGCGGTCCGCAGCCAGTCAGTTCACCGAGGGAGCCTGACCGTGATCAAGCGTTCGTTCCCACCGAGTCGGCCGCTCTCGCCGCCGCACGAGCGACGCACGGCGATGCTCGTGCCGATGGTCATCGAGACCTCCAGCCGCGGCGAGCGTGCCTACGACATCTACAGCCGCCTGCTGAAGGACCGGATCATCTTCCTCGGCGACGCGATCGAGGACCACGTCGCGAACCTGATCATCGCCCAGCTGCTGTTCCTGGAGGCCGAGGATCCCGAGCGCGACATCAGCCTGTACATCAACTCGCCCGGCGGCGTCGTCACGGCCGGCCTGGCGATCTACGACACCATGCAGTACCTGCGGGCGCCGGTCAGCACGATGTGCATCGGCATGGCCGCGTCAGCATGGCGTCGGTGCTGCTGGCGGCCGGAGCGAAGGGCAAGCGCTTTGCGCTGCCGAACAGCCGGATCATGATCCACCAGGGCTCCGCGGGCTTCCGCGGCAACACGCCCGACGTGCATGATCCAGGTCCGCGAGGTCGAGGCGCTCAACCAGTCACTTCACGCGATCCTGGCGCGCCACACGGGCCAGGACGATCGAGAAGATCGCGCGGGACACGGAACGGGACTTTTTCATGTCTCCCGAACAGGCCAGGGCATATGGCATCATCGACGAGGTGTACGCGGAGCGGACCCAGTCGCTCATCAGCGAGGCGAAGCAGAGCGGCGCACTCGCGGGCGAAGGGGCCGCCGTCGAGGTCGGCGAGCACGTCACACCCGTGGAACCGCGAGAAGGCATAGCGGAACGCGAACCGGCACCGCATGACACGGCGCATCGAGGAGCGTCCTGAATGACCACCACCACCAGCGGCAGCAAGGGCACCAAGGTGCCGTATCGCTGCTGCTTCTGCGGCAAGAGCCAGGAGCAGGTTCGGAAGCTCATCGCGGGCCAGGGCGTCTACATCTGCGACGAGTGCATCAACCTCTGCCAGGAGATCATCGAAGAGGAGATGCTGGAGACGCCGCGTGCCAAGCCGCACGCGGCCAAGCTCCCCAACCCGCGCCAGATCAAGGACTCGCTCGACGCGTACGTGATCAGCCAGGAGCGCGCCAAGCGCGTGCTGTCGGTCGCGGTCTACAACCACTACAAGCGGGTCAACGCCGGCAACCAGGTCGACGAGGTCGAGCTCCAGAAGTCGAACGTGCTGCTGGTCGGGCCGACGGGGAGCGGGAAGACGCTCCTGGCCCAGACGCTCGCCAAGGTGCTCGACGTCCCGTTCTGCATCGCCGACGCGACCTCGCTCACCGAAGCCGGCTACGTCGGCGAGGACGTCGAGAACATCCTGCTGCGCCTGATCCAGGCGGCCGACTTCGACGTGGCCCGGGCGCAGCGCGGGATCATCTACATCGACGAGATCGACAAGATCGCGCGCAAGGCGGACAACCCGTCGATCACCCGCGACGTGTCCGGCGAGGGCGTGCAGCAGGGGCTGCTGAAGATCCTCGAGGGGACGATCGCCAACGTGCCGCCGCAGGGCGGGCGCAAGCACCCCCACCAGGACTTCATCCAGATCGACACCACGAACATCCTGTTCATCTGCGGCGGGGCGTTCGAGGGGCTGGAGAAGATCGTCGAGGAGCGGGTCGGTCGCAAGACGATGGGCTTCGGCTCGGAGGCCGCAGACGGATCGGACGAAGCGTGACCGCATCCTGGAGCAGCTGATGCCGGAGGACCTGCTGAAGTTCGGGCTGATCCCGGAGTTCGTCGGCCGGCTGCCGGTGACGGTCACGTTGTCCGCGCTGAACGCGCGACGAGCTGATGCTGGTCCTGACCGAGCCGCGCAACGCGGTCACGCGCCAGTTCCAGAAGTTCCTGCAGCTGGACAAGGTCGAGCTGGTCTTCACGCCGCGGCGCGATCGAGGCGGCCGCCGAGCTGGCACTGGCCGCGCAAGACGGGCGCGCGGGCGCTGCGCTCGATCGTGGAGGAGTCGCTCCTGGACGTCATGTACGACATCCCGGAGCGCACCGACGTGCGCAAATGCATCATCACCGAGGAGACCATCCGCGAGGGTCGCGCACCGCTGCTGCTGACCAAGGCAGAGGTCGATCGCGGCGTCGACGAGACCAACTACGAGGAACTGCTGCTCGAACGCGGCGCGTAGGCGGGGGGAGCGGGCGCAATCAGCGGGGGTTGTCCTCCCCGGTTGCGCGGCGCCTCCCCGCCGAGTGGCCGCTCCCCGGTTGCGTGATGAGCGGCGCGTTCCCGCCGAGTGGCCGCTCCCCGGTTGCGTGATGAGCGGCGCCTCCCTGCCGAGTGGCCGCTCCCCGGTTGCGTGATGAGCGGCCTGTTCCCGCCGAGTGGCCGCTCCCCGGTTGCGTGATGAGCGGCCTGTTCCCGCCGAGTGGCCGCTCCCCGGTTGCGTGATGAGCGGCCTGTTCCCGCCGAGTGGCCGCTCCCCGGTTGCGTGATGAGCGGCCTGTTCCCGCCGAGTGGCCGCTCCCCGGTTGCGTGATGAGCGGCGCCTCCCCGCCGAGTGGCCGCTCCCCGGTTGCGTGATGAGCGGCCTGTTCCCGCCGAGTGGCCGCTCCCCGGTTGCGTGATGAGCGGCCTGTTCCCGCCGAGTGGCCGCTCCCCGGTTGCGTGATGAGCGGCCTGTTCCCGCCGAGTGGCCGCTCCCCGGTTGCGCGGCGCCTCCCCGCCGAGTCTCCGGTCAGGGCCCCCGCAGCCTGCCAACTTGCATCAATTCGGACGATTCCGTCCCCCCAGACGAACCCCGGGGCGGTCGTTCGCCGCGCGTTTGCATCAAATCGGCGCCGTTCTGCCGTTCTGTTACAGAACGGGCCGCACGGTGACGGTCACCGGCCCTCCGGATCGGTTTCTCCGGACGCAGGCGTCCGAAATGAGACAAACCAAAGGCCGCTGATCGACCCGGCCGGGTGTCGCAGCCATGCGCGGATCTCGCTGGCACGGGCAGGGTAGACAGCTCCCATGGTGGCGGCATGTCTGGCCGCGACACGCCGGAGGGTCATGTCGTTGGGCAGGATCAGAAGGCGCGACACTGAAGTCGGATGCAGACCGAACCGTTGCAGGCAGAGTTTGGGCGCAAGTCGGGCCTTGATGTCCAGGCGGCGATTGGTTTCCTCCATCGACCCGAATGAGGCCTTCACCTCAGCCACGGCACAGGCACGCTCGCGGGGCTCGAACCCGAAGACGTCGATTGAGCCCCGCTCCCCGTATTCCGAGAACGTCACCTCTGAGGCCGTCTGCCAGCCGCGTCGGACGAAGAGCGCCACGACGCGTTCGACGAGGGCGGCGTGCGCCTCGTCGAACAATCGGTCGATTTCGGCACCGCGCCACCAGACAGACACATGGATTCGCGCGCCGAATGGCTCGAAGAGCGACCGAAGGGTGTCGATCGAAGCACCGGCTGAACCGATCCGCTCCGCGCGCCGGAATACGCGCGGTGACACCCCGGCCGCTTGGGCTGCCTCTTCCTGCGTCAGCCCCGAGCGCCGCCGAAGCTCACGCAGGGCTCGCGACAGGCGCTCGTCGTCGGGCCTCATTTCACCATGGTGGCCCATGCGTCTCATCGGCCGCTTACTTGTCGATCACCGGCCACTGGAGTCCGCCGCACCACGCCGGGCGGCTGCTTCGTCGTTGTGCGGCCGCTCCCCGCCGGGCGGCTGCTTCGTCGTTGTGCGTCCGCTCCCCGCCGGGCGGCTGCTTCGTCGTTGTGCGTCCGCTCCCCGCCGGGCGGCTGCTTCGTCGTTGTGCGTCCGCTCCCCGCCGGGCGGCTGCTTCGTCGTTGTGCGTCCGCTCCCCGCCGGGCGGCTGCTTGCTCGTTGTGCGTCCGCTCCCCGCCGGGCGGCTGCTCCCCGCCGCGCGGCCGCTTCGTCGTTGTGCGGCCTGCTCCCCGTTGGCGGCGCCTCGTCGGGGAGAGGGCACTCCCCAGCCGAGCCCGCCCAGCCCCTCCCCGGCTATGCCTTCGGGGTGCGAGCGCCGACGAAGTTGCGCACCTCATCCCAGGCCGCCGCCGATTCCTTCGCGAACTCCTCGTACTTGCGATCGAAGAATGAGTGCGGCGCCCCCGGGTACGTGACGATGCGGTGATCGACGCCGGCGGCCTGCAGCGCCGACTCGAACTCGGCCACTGCCTCGGGGGGGATGCCCTGGTCGGCGCCACCGAAGAGCCCGAGAATTGCGCCGCGCATCTGTCCGGCGTGGGCGGCCGGGGAGGGGACATCGTTGCGGCCCGAGCCCGTCGGCCAGCCGTAGAACCCGATCGAGCCGGCCAGGCCCACCTCGGGCGCCGTATCGAGCGCGAACGACACTCGCCCGCCGAAGCAGAAGCCCACGCTGAAGAGCGCTCGCACGGGGTGATCGGAGCGAAGTCGATCTGCGGCGGCCAGCGCATCGGCACGGAGTCCGGCCCACGTGGTCTGCCCGACATGCGGCATGTACTCGAATGTCTCGCCTCGCGGCCCAAGTCCCGCCGTCCGGCCGAAGTAGTCGATCGCTACGCTGTCGACCCCGGCCTCTGCGAACCGCAGCGCGAGCTCCTCGTAGTAGCGGAAGAGCCCGCGCACGTCGGGGAGGATCAGCATCCCGGCGCCCGAGGGCTCGGCTGCGTCCGCAATGAACGCGGAGAACCGGTTGCCGTCGCGGGCGATCAACTCGACGCGGCGGCTGTCAACGGCGGCGCCCGCGATCGGCGCGATCGGGGGGTGGCTGTCCTGATCGAAGCACATGAGGCGCGTCTCCCTGCTGCGGCGTGCCGGCTCGGCTTCAACATTGTGTAGCAGGCCCGCCACCATGGCAGCAACGCTCACGGCACCCATGTCAGACTGGATGCCGGACAGCGGGTCGAACAGGTCGCGAGCGGGAAGCTCGAGCGGGGAATCACGAGCGGGGGCAGAGTTCCGGCCGGTGAGGTTCGCGGCCGCGGCCGACCGATGCGCTCGGCGGCAGGCTTCGGCCAAGGAGCGACGGTACGCGAGGGCAAACCCCCGAGGACGCTGCCGAAACGTTCACGAGTCGCGTACATCCGGCCCGCGAACCGTTCACATCTGCGTTGCAGGCTTCGCCCATGACCGCCGGAATCCGGCGCCGCGATCGGGGCAAACCGCCGGCGGCAACCTGCGCGTATCGTCGGTTGCAGCGTCTGCCAAGACCGGCCGGCGGCCAAACCGTGGCCGATCGTCCAGGATGGCGTCGGCGGGTAACCCGCCTCCGTGGCTGCGGGAGCCGCGTGGCGGTGCCGCTCTGACCCGATCGATCGACCGCGTCCCGTGCGCACGAGCCGAGAGGAATTCGAGTGTCGATCGGGCGTTCGCTCGGCTGGAGCCGACAGTTGCGCTCACGCCCCTGCGGCCGCCGGCCTACATCAGCATCAGGCTGATCGCTGCAATGCTGGGCTGGCGTCCGTGGCGGTCGTCTATCTCGTCGGCGCCCTCGACGGCGTGCAGATGTCGCTCGGCACGTGGGTGCTCACGGGGATCCTGGCCTGGGGCACATCGCTCCGTTCATGCCGACACACGGCGTCGCCTCGATCGCGCGGTATCCGCTGGTGGGGGGCGCCTTCGACCCGATCTGGCCCCTGGGTGTCGTGCTGCGGCCGGCTGTGTTCGCCGCGCGGCAATGCTCCTGTTCCGCCGGGACACCCGCCGCACCTGATGTCGCGCGAGGAAGTCCGTCGACGGTCGCATGCGGGCCGGTTTCGGCGACCGGCCGCCGACACGCGCCGCCGAGCCGAGCCGCGCGGCCGATTCGAGCCGCGGCCGCCGCCACGCGCCGTTGACGTTGTGGGGTACACTCCGCCACCACGGCGACGACCGTGAGGAGTAGCGCTCGACCGGCGCACCAGAGAACGCGGGTCATCGGCTGGAAGCCCGCGGCGAAACGGAAAGCGTGAACGTCGCTCGCGAGCCGTGCGGCCGGCGCCCGTTAGCGCGCCGAGAGGGCATTCGCCCCGGCCGATCCGAAGGGACCGGCAGCGAGCCGCGATGAGCGGACCCGCGGAGCGGACGCCGAACCAGCAGGTGGCACCACGACCCCGTTCGTCCGCTGGACGAGCGGGGCGATCTGTTTCCCGGGGTCGAACTCGGGGCACGTGAGGCGACGAATGACAGACCCAGCCGCGACGAGACCGACCGATTCACGGGCGTTGACACCAGACCACGAGCACGGGGCGGTCGCGGTTTCGGCGACGCGCGGCGATCCCGCCACGCCCGGCGATCCCGCCATACCCAGCGAGCCCGCCACACCCAGCGAGCCCGCGACGCCCGGCGAGCCCACCGGCTTCGCCGGCAGCGACCTGCCGATCGCGTATCGGCCCGCCGAGATCGAGCCCGAGATCTACTCGACCTGGCTGGCTGCCGACGTCTTCGCGCCCGACGGTCGCGGCTCGCCCGCCGATCCGCAGAAACCCGTGTTCGTGATCATCCAGCCGCCGCCGAACGTGACCGGTGCGCTCCACCTGGGCCATGCGCGACGGCGACGGTCGAGGACCTCATGATCCGCCGGGCCCGCATGCAGGGTCGGCCGACTCTGTGGCTGCCCGGCGTCGACCACGCCTCGATCGCCGCCCAACTGGTGCTCGACCGCATCATCGACGCGGAGGGCGAGAGCCGCCAGTCCCTCGGCCGCGAGCGATACCTGCAGCGCATGTGGCAGTTCGTCGAGGAGACGCGCGGCGTGATCAGCGGCCAGCACCGCCGGCTCGGGGTGTCCGCGGACTGGAACCGCGAGCGCTTCACGATGGACGAGGTGTCTGCGCGCGCCGTCCGCACCGCGTTCAAGCAGCTCTACGACGACGGGCTCGCCTACCGCGGCGAGAAGCTCATCAACTGGTGTCCCGGTTGCCGCACGAGCCTGTCGGACCTCGAGGTGATCGCGACCCCGGAGCACGGCAGCCTCTGGTTCGTCCGGTACCACCTGCTGCGCGAGGACGGCACGCCCGATCCCGACGACGACGATCACGGTCGCGACGACGCGCCCCGAGACGATCCTCGGCGACACGGCCGTCGCCGTCCATCCCGACGACGCCCGCTATCGCGCCCTCGTCGGCCGGCATCGTGCTGATCCCGTTCGTCGACCGCGCCGTCCCGATCATCGCCGACCCGGTGGTCGACCGCGAGTTCGGGACGGGCGCGGTCAAGATCACGCCCGGCACATGACCACGACGACTTCGAGACCGGGCAGCGCCACAGCCTGCCGGTGATCGACGTGATGACCGACGACGGCCACATGAACGAGGCCGCGCGGCCCGTACGCGGGGCTGACCCGCGAAGTGGCGCGCTCGCCGGATCGTGGCCGACCTCGCCGCGCGCGGCGACCTCGTCGAGACTCGCGCAGCACGACCTGGTGCTCGGCCGCTGCCAGCGCAGCAACGACATCGTCGAGCCGCGCGTGAAGACGCAGTGGTTCATCGACGTCAAGCCCATGGCCGCGCGAGCGATGGACTCGGTGCGCGAGGGCCGCACCAGGATCGTGCCGGCCCGGTTCGAGAAGGTGTTCTTCGACTGGATGGAGAACATCCGCGACTGGAACGTGAGCCGCCAGCTGTGGTGGGGCCATCGCATTCCGGCGTGGTACTGCCCGGACGGGCACGTGACCGTCTCCGATCGCGAGGACGGTCCGGACGCGCTGCGGTACGTGCCACCGGCCGGCCCCGGAGCTGCGCCAGGACGATGACATCTTCGACACCTGGTTCTCCAGCGGCCTGTGGCCGTTTTCCACCCTCGGCTGGCCCGTGCAGCACGCCCGATTTCGCCCGCTTCTACCCGGGCACGGTCATGGAGACCGGCTACGACATCATCTTCTTCTGGGTCGCCCGCATGATGATGCTGGGCGAGTGGCTGACGGGCCGCGAGCCCTTCGCCGATGGTCGTATCTGCACGGCATGATCCGCGACCAGCAGGGCACGAAGATGTCCAAGACGCGCGGGCAACGTCGTGGATCCGCTCGGCGTGATCGACGACGTGGGCGCCGATGCCCTGCGGTTCGCCCTGCTCAACGGGACTGCGCCGGGCGCCGACCAGCGGCTCGGCCCGAGCAGCCTGACCGGGGCGCGGAATTTCGCCAACAAGCTGTGGAACGCGGCCAGGTTCGTGCTCGGTGCACGTCCCTCGAGCTCGCTCCCGACCACGCCACTCGAGATTCCGTTGCCGTCGCTCCTCGGTCCCGCCGAGCACTGGATCCTGTCGAGATGCGCTTGCCGCGCTCGACGAGACGGACGATGCGTATGCCGGCTTCCAGTTCGGCGAGGCGACCCGGCATCCTGCACCATGCCATCTGGAACGAGTACTGCGACTGGTACCTGGAGATGGCCAAGGTGCAGCTGGCGCCCGGCAACTCGCCGGAGCGCCGCATGGCCACATGGCAGGTGCTCGCCTGGGTGCTGGACCGCTACCTCCGGCTCCTCCATCCGGTGATGCCCCACGTCACGGAGGCAATCTGGGGACGTCTGCCCCATGGCCCGGACGACCGCCCGCTGCTGATCGTTGCTCCGTGGCCGTCGGCCGGCGAAGCTGAGGCCGCGACGGACGATCGGGCGGCGTCGGGCGTGGCCGGCCTGATCGAGCTGATCGGTGGCGATCCGGAACGCCCGGCAGGACGCGGGCCTGGAACCGCAGACATGGCTCGCGGCGAACGTGTGTTTCACGGACGCGGATGCCCGCGCAGCGACCGAGGCGCTGAGCGAGGCGGTGGCGCGCCTCGCGCGTGTCCGCATCCAGATCGTCGAGACGAGGGATGCCCTCGACGCAGTTGCGCCGGCCAGCGCGCTGGCGGTGCTGGAGCGGGCTGCCGAGGCCCGGTTGACGGCCGATGCGAGTGACCTCGAACGCGAACGGCTTCGCCTCCAGAAGGAGCGTGGCGACGCCGAGGGGCTGCTTGCCGGCGCCCGCGGCCGGATCGCGAACGCCCAGTTCCTGGCGAAGGCGCCGCCCGATGTGGTCGCCGGTGCCCGGGCGCGCGTCGCCGAACTCGAGGAGCGAATTGCGCGGCTGGACGAGCGCCTGGCCGCCACCCGGTGAACGGCGCCGGCCGCAGCAAGAAGTGCTGCTCAGGACTGCCCCGGTGGGATCGCGTGACAAGGTACGCTTATGCGCGGTCACCCAGTCACATCGCAACCGTGAAGGAACGCCAGTGCCGCTCGATTTCCTGAAACGTCGCCCGGTGAGCGAGAAGCCCCCAGAGTCGCCGCCCTCGGCGCTCCTGCCGGAGGATGTCGAGGCCGAGGACCATGTGATCAAACTGACCTACCGCGCCAGGACGAGTCAGGGCGTCCGCATGACGGGAGGTCCGGCCGCCGTCGCGGGGCTGCCGGACATGCTGGCCGGCATCGCGCAGTCCCTCGTCGAGGTCGTCGAGCCGCTGCCCATCGAGTTCCAGGGCGCTTCGCCCTGGATCACCCGGCCGACGGAGGCCCTGGCATGGATCAACGCCAATCACGACCGCGGCCCGATCACTCGCCACGCGCTCGTCGTCCTTGAGTCCTCCGACGCGATCGACTCTGCGTTCGAGACGATGGCGATCGCCCTCCTGCACGGCGAGGTCGACACGGCCGGCTTTCCCGAATACGACGCGATCATCGGCGGCGTGGCATCGCACTGGGACGAGGTCACCGGGGACATGATCGTTCGCGCAGTCCTCGGCTGGGGCGGCAGGGGAGTCCGCGGCGACACCGACCGCACCGCCCAGCGAACATTGGCCACGCTGCTGTCCAACATTCTTGCGAGCCAGAACGCGGTCGGCCTCAGCCCGCTCGAACACCCGACGCAGAGCGCATCCTCGGGCGGTCTGGTGTGCGCACACTGCGGGTTCGCCTCCGCCCACGATCGGGCCTTCTACTGCCCCAAGTGCGGCATGCGGATGTTGCGAGGCTGACGGCATGCCCGTCTACGACTACGTGTGTCGCCAATGCGGTCGACGGATCGAGGTCATGCACGGCATGCACGCCCAGGGCCCGTCGGTCTGCGAGCATTGCGGTGGCCAGCTTCGCAAGGCAATCCATCCGCTCGCCATCCACTTCAAGGGCAGCGGTTGGGCGAAGAAGGACGCGGGAGCCGCTTCGTCACGCGCTCACGGGACGGGAACCGGGACCGGAGCGGGTGCAGTCTCGAAGAGTCCGGAGGCGACCGGGTCTCCCGGGCCGTCCCCGAGCAGCGAGGGCTCAAGCGGAACCTCGGCCGGTGGGAGCGCATCGGATGGGGCGGGCAAGTCCCCGGGTGCGTAACGGTGCCGCGCCTCGCCTCCGATTGGATCAGCCTCGCTGAGGCGGTCGACCTCTTCGCGTCCGCCAACATCCCGATCAGCCGCAGCACGCTCGCGCGCTGGGCGTCCAAGGGCAAGCTCCAGAGCATCCGCCCGGGCAGGCGGATCTACGTCCGGCGTGCACAGGTCCGGCAGATGCTCCAACCCAGGCGGCACGGCGTTCCGGTCGACGAGATCCAGCCGGGACTGTTCGAAGACCTGGCCTGAGGAAGGGCAGATGTCCATGCCCGAGGCGTGCGGAGCGATGAAGGCCGCGGCGTGAACGCGGGCTGCTGAGGTGACAGGGAGCGAGCCGTCGGAGGACCTGGACCAATCCCACGGGGATCCGCCGCGCCTGTCGGTCCGCGACCGCATCGAGGCCGTCCGCCGCGCGCTGATGCGCTGGCGCCTGGTCCGCCTGGGGCTCGACGTCATCAACGGCTACAACGCTGCCGGTGGCGGGCTCCTGTCCGCGGGGCTCGCGTTCGGTGCCCTGTTCGCGATCGTCCCGGGGATCCTCGCCATCGTGGGCCTCCTTGGGATCCTGATCGACGATGCGGCGACCCGGGACCAGATCGTGAACTGGATCGTGCAGCAGGTGCCCCCCCTCCAGGCGGTTGCCACGACCGTGGTCGACTCGCTCGTGAGCGGCAGTCGAGTGGCGTCGATCGTTGGGCTCATCGGCGTCATCTGGGGCGCGAGCGGCTTCTACGGCTCGCTGGACAACGCGCTCTCGCGTCTGCTTCCCGGGCCGGGGACTCGCGGGGTGATCGAGCAGCGCATCCGCGGCGTGATCGGAGTCTTTGCCGTCGTGGGAACGGCGCTCGTGGGCGTGGTCGTCAACAGCGTGATCGGGTTGGCCGCGTCGCGCCTGTACGTCCCCGGCATCGACGTCCTCCAGCTGGCTGGACCCGTCGGCTCCTGTCTCATCGGCATCGCCGTCGTCGGCATCGTGCTCGTCGTCGTGCCTCGAAGTCCCCCGAGCTGGCGCGCGGCGTTCTGGCCGGCCATTCTCGGTGGCACGGCGATCGGCCTGCTCACGTCGCTCTTCGGGCTCCTGGAGCCGTACCTCGTCAAGGGGTTCGCGGCGCTCGGGATCATCGCCTCGGTGTTCGCCGCACTGATCTGGCTCAACTTCACCTTCCAGATCCTGCTGTACTCGGCGGCCTGGGCCTGCGTGCGGCGGGATCGTGAACGCGCGAGGTGGACTGCGCCGACCCTGTGAGTCCCCAGCCGGGGCGGACGTGTCGAGTCAGGCGCGGCTCAGAGGCCCGCAGGGTGCTGCGGAGTTCCACAGCGACGGCAGATACCGTGCGGTCGCGGACAGTGGGAGGGCGCACTGGTGGCACGGGTGGATTCCCGAAGGCGTCCTGTGAGGATCCGGTGATGTCGGCAGCGTTGCGGCGCCCGGGATCGGTTTGCCGAGGATACCGACCGACCGGGTTCCCGGGAGCGGCGAGGCGGGAGGAGCAGGTGGAGGCTGGTAGACGGGAGCATTCGGCGGCCAGACGGGGGCAGGCTCGTTGGGCGCCGTGAGTCGCCAACCCGTCTCGACCGGCGCAGTGCCGGGATACCGGGCGGTATCCGGATCGGGGGTCCTCTCCGGCGCTCTTCGCCATCCGAACGTGAAGCGTCGCGGAGACGGCGTCGCCGGCGGGACGACGCTCCCGGGCTCGACCTCGACCCCGGGCGTTGCGGTTCCGGGAGCATGCACCGGCGTGGACACAGGGGACTGCGGCGCGGTATCCGCCCCGTCCCACCGGGGCTGCGCGGCTGCGGGGGACATCGGCCCTTCGGGAGGCATGCCGTGCGGGCCGGTCGGGAGAGGTGTCCGCGGACTGACCGACCCAGCCATCCGCAGGCCCGCAGGCGAGAGGGGCCGGCCGTCGGGCTGTGCCTGGGCAGCCACGGCGGAGACGGGAGGCTCCGCTGCGCGCGGTTGAGCGGCAACAGCCGGCGACTTGACTGCCCCCCCTGTGAAGACGGGCGGCGCCGCCGGCGCCGGCGCCGTTTGGAACAGCTGGTCGAACGCTATGAAGGTGTTCGGTGACAGGTCGTCGCAGACTTCCTCGGTGTCGGGTCCGAACGGTGGGACGAGATCCCACCCTTCAAAGAGACCGGCAGGCTCGACAGCGTCCAACTGGGATGCGCGCACTGCCCTCTCGACAGGCCGCGGCGCCGCATGCTCGTCCCCGGTGGCGACGGGACCAACGGCGCCAGGCACATCGACGGCCTCGTGCACGGCGTCCGGCACGGGGGCTTCGACTGCAGGCTCCTTGACAGCCGCCCTTTCCGCTGTCGGCTCCCCGACCGCCGCGGGTACGATTGCGGCCGGCTCGACGGCGATCAGTGTGGTCGCCGGCTCATCGGCCGCCGCCAGCTCGGCTGCCAGCTCCTGGAATGCCGTCGGCTCGATGGCTCCTGCCGATTCCGCCGCGACCGGCTCGGTTGCCGCCAGCTCGGCTGCCAACTCCTCGACCGCCGCAGGTTCGATGACGGCCGCCTCGACCGCCGCAAGTTCGATGACGGCCACCTCGACCGCCGCTGGCTCCCCGACTGCCGCCAGCTCAACTGCCGGCTCCCCGACTGCCGCCAGCTCGACTGCCGGCTCTTCGACCGCCGCCAGGTCGACTACCGGCTCTTCGACCGCCGCAGGTTCGATGACGGCCTCGACCGCCGCTGGCTCGCCGACCGCCGCCGGCTCCGCTGCCAACTCCTCGACCGCCGCAGGTTCGATGACGGCCTCGACCGCCGCTGGCTCCCCGACCGCCGCCAGCTCAACTGCGGGTTCTCCGACCATGGGCTCGTCGAATGCCGACAGGTCGATTGACGGCTCCTCGACCGCCGCCAGCTCAACTGCCGGCTCTTCGACCGCCGCGGGTTCGATGATGGCCGCCTCGACCGGCGTCGATACCACCCCGGCCGGCTCGACTGCCGGCCCCTCGACCGCCGCCAACTCGACCGCCGCCGATTCCACCCCGGCCGGCTGAACTGCCGGCTCTTCGACCGCCGCCAACTCGACCGCCGCCAACTCGACCGCCGCAGGTTCGATGATGGCCGCCTCGACCGCAGGCTCCTCGACCGCAGGTTCGACCGCCGCCTCCTCGACCACGGGCTCGTCGAATGCCGCCAACTCGACCGCGGGCTCTTCGACCGCCGGCTCCTCGACCGCCGCGGGTTCGATGACGGTCGCCTCGACCGCAGGCTCTTCGACCGCCGCCAACTCGACCGCCGCCAGTTCAACTGCCGACTCCTCGACCGCCGCCGGTTCGATGACGGTCGCCTCGACCACAGGCTCCTCGGCCGCCGCGAACTCGACCGCCGCCATCTCGAGTGCGGGCTCCTCGACCACGGGCTCGTCGAATGCCGCCAACTCGACCGCGGGCTCTTCGACCACCGGCTCCTCGACCGCCGCCAACTCGACCGCCGGCTCGACTGCCGGTCGGCCGCTGACTTCTGACCGCCGCCGGTTCGATGACGGCCGCCTCGGCCGCCGCGAACTCGACCGCCGCCATCGCGAGTGCGGGTTCCTCGACCACGGGCTCCTCGACCACCGCTGGCTCGATGATGGTCGCCTCGACCACAGGCTCCTCGACCGCCGCCAACTCGACCGCCGGCTCTTCGACCGCCGCCAACTCGACCGCCGGCTCCTCGACCGCCGTCATCGCGACTGCGGGTTCCTCGACCACGGGCTCGTCGAATGCCGCCAACTCGACCGCGGGCTCTTCGACCGCCGCCGGCTCGATGACGGTCGCCTCGGCCGCCGCCGGCTCGATGACGGTCGCCTCGACCGCCGCCAACTCGACCGCCGTCATCGCGACTGCGGGTTCCTCGACCACGGGCTCGTCGAATGCCGCCAACTCGACCGCGGGCTCTTCGACCGCCGCCGGCTCGATGACGGTCGCCTCGACCACAGGCTCCTCGACTGCCGCCATCTCGAACGCGGGCTCCTCGACCACGGGCTCGTCGAATGCCGCCAACTCGACCGCGGGCTCTTCGACCACCGGCTCCTCGACCGCCGCGGGCTCGTCGAATGCCGCCAACTCGACCGCCGGCTCCTCGACCGCCGCCATCTCGACTGCGGGTTCTTCTCCCACGGGCTCGTCGAATGCCGCCAACTCGACCGCGGGCTCTTCGACCACCGGCTCCTCGACCGCCGCGGGTTCGATGACGGTCGCCTCGACCGCCGGCTCCTCGACCGCCGCCATCTCGACTGCGGGTTCTTCTCCCACGGGCTCGTCGAATGCCGCCAACTCGACCGCCGCCGGCTCAACTGCCGGCTCCTCGACCGCCGACTCTTCGACCGCCGCCGGCTCGATGACGGTCGCCTCGGCCGCCGCGAACTCGACAGCCGCCATCTCGACTGTGGGCTCCTCGACCACGGGCTCGTCGAATGCCGCCCACTCGACTGTGGGCTCCTCGACCACGGCCATCTCGACTGCGGCCACGTCGATTACCGGCTCTTCGACCCAGGCCGGTTCGATGACGGCCACGTCGAGGCCGGGGGGTTCGTAACCGACCAGTTCGACAAACACAGCCTGGATCGCAGTCGCTTCGACTGCCGCCGATTCCGATCCCGCGACCTCGACCGCCGGCTCGTCGCTCGCCACCGGCTCCTCGACCGCCGCTGCCTCGACCGCCGCCGCCTCGAGTGCTGCCGGCTCCAGTGCCGCGACATCGGGTGCCATCGTCGCCGGGCCGGCAATCGCCGGCATCCCCATCAGGATCTCGGCTGTGGGCTCCGCCGCTGCGGCAGGCATGTCGGCCGCTGCGGACACCCAGGCGTCCGGGGCCATCGTGTTCCCGTCGTTCGGATCGCCGGAATCGGTCGCCCACACCTCGGCATCCCTGAGCGGAAGATCGGCATGCGGCCAGGCGTCGGCACCCCGCATCGCCGATTGTTCGACAACTCGGTCTCGCACCTGCGTCGCCGCCTCGAGCGCCGCGTATGCCTCGGCTCCGCCAAGATCCGGACTCTCGGGGAGCGGGACGCAGCCCTGGCAGAAGCCGGCGACTTCATTCCAGCACGTCGGGCAGGTGTATTGACGGCATTCGAGGCAGAAGTGGAACAATCCGTGGAACGGGTCACGCGAGGCGGGTGAAGCGTCGGCTTCCGTCCCGACCTCGTCGGGAAGGATGCCGAGCGTCCGCCCGAGGCCCTTGAGCAGGCGTCCTCGCTGCGGCGGCTGCTTGAATGTGTACTTCGTCCCGCAGCGCTCGCAGAAGGACTCGATCTGGGTTCCAGACATGGACGACGTGCGAGCCTCCTTCGACGACCCTGCGCCCGAGGCTACGGCGCGGCCGGGTGACGTGTCATTCCCGAAGGTGTACGGGGGTCAGCCTTGCGAAGGTCCTGTTCCACCCCGGACCGCACGCCGCCGGACGGCCGGCCGCCCGGCTCTGCTAGACTCGGCCGCCCGATGACGCGCCCTTTTGCCGCGCTGGAACAATTCTTCGAACGGCTATTCGAGCGGCCTGCGGCACGACTCTTTCACACGCCCCTGCAGCCGATCCAACTCGAGCGCCGCCTTGAACGCAGCATGGACGCCGGGCGATCCTTCAGCGGCGACCACACCTACGTCCCCAACCGGTACAGGGTCCTGCTCGACCCCGAGGACTACCGAGGGTTCTCCGGCTATCGGTCCCGGATCGAGTCGGACCTCTCCGACGCGCTCCACGATCGAGCGCGGGCACGGGGATACCGGCTTCTCGATCGACCTGCGGTCCAACTGGAAGTGTCGCGCCGCGTGGATGCGGGCGACTTCGAGGTCTTCGCCGAGGTGGTGGATCCGCAGCTCCTGGATGGGACGGCGACCGCCCGGGAACATCGCCCCACCGCGGCTCCGGGAGGAGCGGCCCGTCCGACGCCTGCTTCCGTGCCGGGGGTGGTCGGGAACGGCCCCAACAGCCCACCAGGCGTATCCCGCGGAGACGCGACCGGGACACTCGCCGCCGGGAATGGATTCGGGCGGGCCATTGGGTCGGCGAACGGTGCTCCGGCGCCGAATGGCTACGGGCCGCCGCCCGGGTACGCTGGGCCGCCTGCGGCGCACGCAGCTTCGCCGGCGTTCGCCGCGTCCCCCGACGGGCGGTCGCCACAGGTCGTGGGCGCGATGCCTCCGCCCCAGCCGCGACCGCCCGCGTACGCGTCGCAGGTGCCCCAGCCGGCATGGCAGCCCGCGCTCCCCGCGCCCGTGCCCCGGCCCGCACCGGCGCCCGACGTGCCGCGGCCCGCGCCCTACGTTCCCCTGCCGGCACCGCTGCCGCAGGTCCTGGCCGCTCGCCGCCGCAGACCCCGGGCGTGCTGCAAACCCCGGCCGCGCCGGTGCCGTTGCCGCAGGCCCAAGCCGCGTCCAGCGTGCGGGGCCCCGCGCCGGTCGACGCTCCCCCCTCGCGAAGCGCGCCACCGTACCTGCCCCCCGGCACGCCGCCGGCAGCCTGGCCTCCCCAGGGCTCACCGAGCGCCACACGTCGCCATCGGTCGCCTGGGCTCCCCAGGGCTCACCGGCCGCGAGTCAGCCCGCCGGCCGGATGGCCGGTGCAGGGGCCCCAGGTCACGGGCCAGGTCCCAGGGTCCGCGGCGTTCTGGCCCGCCCAACCGGACGATCGAGCGCGGACGCCGTCGCCGCAGTGGGCCGCGCCCTCCGCGCCGCCCGGGCCCTTTGCGCCGCCCGCGCCGCCCGCGCAGCCGTCGCCCTCCGCGCCGCCCGGGCCCTTTGCGCCGGCCGCTCCCCCTGCGCCGGCCGCTCCTCGCAGCGTTCCCGGCGGCGCCGGAAGCGACAGCGGTGCCTTCCCGGTGCCGCGACCACAGGGCCCGTCGGCCGTGATCGCCGTGACGCTGGGCGACGGGTCGACCGCGAGGTTCGAGTATCGTGGCGGCACCGCTCGCATCGGGCGGGCGACGGACAACGAGATCGTGCTGGCCGACGAGCGGGTCTCGCGCCACCACGGCCAGCTCATCGCCCGCCAGGGGACGCTGGTGTACACGGATCTCGGACAGCACCAACGGCTCGTTCGTGAACGGCACCCGCGTCCGCGAGATCGTCCTCGGCAGCGGGGATGTCGTCCGGCTGGGAAACTCGACGCTGACCATTCGCCACCGCCTGACCGGCCGGCAACCGGTTCCATGGATCCGTTCACCCTCAGCCTCTGGGTTCTCCGCCTCTGCTTCGTCGCGCTGATCTACGGCTTCTTCTTCGTGGTGGTCCGGCCGCTGTGGCGTGACATCCGTGCGGCCGTGCGCAGCGTCGGCGAGCCCGCTCGGCCGGCTGTTCGTGCTCGCGTCGCCGGAGGGCGAGCCCGACGCCGGGCGCGTCGATCCCGCTCGACGCGGTCACGACCCTCGGCCGCGACGTCAACAACACGCGTCGTGGTCGACGACGAGTTCGTGTCCGCGGACCACGCGGTGCTCACGTTCCGCGGCCGTGTCTGGTTCCTCGAGGATCGCGGCTCGACGAACGGGACGTACCTCAACGGCCAGCTCGTCCAGGGCGTGCGTCCCGCTCGGCTACGGCGACGAGATCCGGTTCGGCGCGTGCGGCTGCGCCTGGAGCGTCCGCCCGCGCACCGAGCGCACCGGACGGCGCTCTCGATGACCGTGCGACCTCCGGGACCGCTTCCGCGGCCCGCGCGGGGCCGGCTGATGCTGGCCCGGGCGGCTGTGGATGCGCGGGTACTGGGCGTTCGTGGCGTTCTCTGGCGTGCCGGCATCCGTCCGCGCCCACGCCGGCGGGAATTCGTCCTGCTGCTGCGTCGCGGCGGTGACGCTCCTGGTCGGCTGGTCGAGTCTCGCCACGTACGAGGCGGGCGCGTCACGCTCGGCGACATCACCCGTTCATCACGTACTTCGTCGTCCTGGGCTGCATCCACGTCGCGTTCGTGGTCGCCGGCCGCGCGATGGACCAGGTCCTGCTCCCCGTGGTCGGGATGCTCGGCGGGCTGTCGCTGCTGCTCATGGAGCGGCTGCCGCAGGACCTGGTGGTCCAGGAGGTGGCGGGCTCCCAGCTCGACCTGGCGCAGCTCCAGCTGCTTTGGCTGTGCGTCGCGATCGGTCTGCTCGGTGCGATCGCCGTGCTGGTCCGGCAGGACGGCTGGCTGCGCTACTACCGCTACACCTGGGCGGCGGCCGGCATCGGCCTGCTGCTGCTCGTCTTCGTGCTTGGCGACGAGGTCAACGGCGCGCGCCTCTCGATCACGGTCGGCCCGTTCACCGGCCAGCCGTCGGAGCTGCTCAAGGTGATCCTGGTCGTGTTCCTCGCGGCCTACCTTGCCGACAACCGGACGCTGCTGGCCGCCCAGAGCAGGCGCGTCGGTCCGTTCAACCTGCCGCCGCTGCCCTACCTGCTGCCGATGCTCGCGATGTGGGGAATCGCCCTGGCGGTCGTCATCGTGCAGAAGGACCTCGGCGCGGCGCTGCTGTTCTTCACCGTCTTCCTCGTCGCTGCTGTACGTGGCGACGCGGCGCGTCTCGTACGTGGTGCTCGGCCTCGGGCTGTTCCTCGTCGGCGCGTCGGTGCTGTACCTGGTCTTCGCTCACGTGCGGTCGCGCGTCGACATGTGGCTCGACCCGTACGCCGACCCGCTGGGCGCCGGCTACCAGATCATCCGGGCGCTCTACGCGTTCGGCCGCGGCGGCGTGCTGGGCACCGGGCTCGGCGCCGGGACTGCCGCAGGTGGGGAGCGTGCCGGCGATCCCCGCGATCCACACCGACTTCGTCTTCGCGGCACTCGCGGAGGAGCTCGGCCTGCTCGGCGGCGTCGCGATCTGCCGGCCTGTACCTGGTCATCGCGCGAGCGCGGGCTGCACATCGCGGCCCGGGCCGGTGACGAGTTCCAGGCACTGCTGGCGACCGGCCTCACGCTGGTCATCGTGGTCCAGGCGGCGCTGATCATCGGCGGCAACCTCAAGCTGGTGCCGCTCGACCGGCATCACGCTGCCGTTCGTCAGCTACGGCGGCTCGTCGCTGCTGGCCAACGCGATCGTGGTCGGGCTGCTGCTCGCGCTGAGCGACCAGGGCCTCGGGCGCGTCGTCGCCGCCGCCTCGCGCGCATCCGTCGGAACGCGCCCGATCGTGCAGCAGTTACCGGCCCCGGTCCGAGGTCCGACCATGACGGACCGGGGATCATCCGAGGTCGCGGCGGCACCCCGGGCATCGGGACCGCGCTGCTCCGTGTCGGCCTCGTGCTCGCCGCTCATCTACGGCGGCCTCGTCGCCGGGCTCGGCTGGTGGCAGGTCGCGCAGGCCGGTCCGCTCACCGACGACCCGCCAATCCGCTGACCCAGGCGGCCGAGCGGAGCGCGCCGCGCGGCACGCATCTACGACAGCCAGGGCGTCGTGGTCGCCACGAGCCAGGCAGGCGTCCAGCGCGAGCGCGTGCGCGCGCTACCCGCATCCGGAGATGGCGCCGATCGTCGGCTACAAGAGCCTGCTCTTCGGGACGGCCGGCCTGGAGCGAACGTATGAACAGCGAGCTGATCGGGCTCGACCAGTTCGGCGCCGCCGACCAGCTGCTGCGCAAGTTCCGCGCCGATCCCTACGACCCGAACGACCTCGCACCTCTCGGTCGACGTCCGGCTGCAGTCGGACGCACTGCGCCTGCTCGGCAACGACCGCGGCGCCGTCGTCGCGATCGAGCCGAAGACCGGCCGCATCCTCGCGCTCGTGACCAGCCCCACCTTCGATCCGAACCAGCTCGTCGAACACCGACACGGCGCGCGACTACCTCGACACGCTCCGCGCGAACTCGGCGTCGCCGCTGCTCGACCGGGCGACGCAGGGCCTGCTACGTGCCGGGCTCGGTCTTCAAGATGGTCGACCGCGACCGCGGCGCTCGACTCAGGGTCGATCACGCCCGACACGACCTTCCCGCGCCAGCCGGCGCAGTACCGGACCGGGCTTCCACGTGCAGGGCTTCCGATCCACGACGCCGCGCGGACCGTCCAGCTCGACCACCCGCTCAACTTCGACGAGGCGACCGAGGTCTCGAGCAACATCTACTTCGCGCACGCGGCGCTCGACGACCGGGGCGGCGGACCATGCGGACCTACGCCGCGCGTTCGGCTTCGGCCGCCGCTCCCCTTCGACCTGCCGACGGCGGCCAGCCAGGTCACCGGCGGGCACCGGGCCGCTCGACGGGTTCACGGACCAGGTCGAGCTGGCCAACGCCGCCTACGGCCAGGCGAAGGTGCTGGTCACGCCGCTCCAGATGGCGCTCGTCGCCGCGACGATCGCGAACGGCGGCGACGCTGATGCAGCCGAAGCTCGTCGACGAGCTGGTCGCCGAGACCGGCAGCGTCCGGACGCTCGATCCGCAGCCGCTGGGCTCGCGTGATGTCCGCGACAGACGGCCGTCGAGATCACGGCACGCGATGGTCCGCGCCGTCAACGGACCGTTCTCACGCGGCGCGTACGCGGGCGGTGCCGCTGTCCCGGGCGTGCAGACGGCCGGCAAGAGCGGCACCGCCGAGCTCGGCTCCGGCAGAGCCGCACAGCTGGTTCATCGGCTTCGCGCCGGCCAACAATCCGCAGATCGCGATCGCCGTCGTCGTCGAGCGCGCCGGCGCCGGCAGCCAGCGCGCGGTGCCGCTGGGCGGGCCATCATGACCGACGTCTTCTGCACTCGGGCTGCGCGGGCCGCTGAGCGCCGTCGCAGACGGGCCGCTGCCGGAGCGTCCAATGCTACTCGATCGCACACCGACTCTCGGGCCGTGCAGGACGTACCATCCGCGCGACGCGCCGTCGGGATCGGGGGCCAGGGGGCCCGCGCGATGCGGCCACCACGGCCTGACGAGGACGAGGTCCAGTGTGACCACCATCCGGGAATCCGGCGAGAAGGTCGCCGCGAACGTCGAGCGCGTCATCGTCGGCAAGCACGCGGAGGTCCGCCTCGCGCTCGTCGCGCTGCTCTGCCAGGGCCACCTGCTGATCGAGGACGTGCCCGGCACCGGCAAGACGGTCCTGGCCAAGGCCATCGCCAAGTCGCTGGGCTGCAGCTTCCGGCGCATCCAGTTCACGCCCGGACCTGCTGCCGACGGACGTGACCGGCCTCTCCATCTACAACCAGAAGACCCAGGAGTTCGAGTTCCGGCCCGGCCCGATCATGAGCCAGATCGTGCTGGCCGACGAGATCAACCGGGCCACGCCCAAGACACAGTCCGCGCTGCTCGAGTGCGATGGAAGAGCGGCACATGACCGTGGACGGCACCACCTACCCGATGCCGGTGCCGTTCCTGGTCATCGCCACCCAGAACCCGATCGAGTACGAGGGCACGTTCGCGCTGCCGGAGGCCCAGCTGGACCGCTTCATGCTGCGGCTGCGGATGGGCTACCCGCAGCCGCTCGAGGAGGTGGTGATCCTCGACGAGCAGAAGCGCGGTCACCCGCTCGATGCGATCGAGGAGGTCGCCAGCGTCGCGGACCTGCGTCGCGATGCAGGACGGCGTGCGCGAGATCTACGTCGACTCCGGCCGTGTCCGACTACATCGTCCGGCTGGTCAACGCCACGCGGGTCCACCCGGACGTCTACCTCGGCGCCTCGCCGCGCGGCTCGCTGGCGCTCTATCGCGCCAGGCCAGGCGTTCGCCGCGCTCGCCGGCCGCGACTACGTGATCCCCGACGACATCAAGCAGCTCGCCGAGCCCGCGCTCGCCCACCGGCTGATCATCAAGACCGCGGCCACGATCCGCGACGTCGACCCGGGCGCGATCGTTCGGGAGCTGCCTGGCTCCGTCCCGGTCGAGGCGCAGCGGCCCGTTCGGAGCGGCGCGGGATCGAGCCGGCCTGACGGACGGCTGTGGATCGCGCCGAGGGCTGACCCGACGATGATCCGACGGCTCGAGTTCGTGATCGTCGCCGCCGTCCTGGTCATCGGCGCCTTCTCGACCGGGCGCGGACTTCGTCTTCTTCCTCGTCTACCTCGGCATCCTGGTCGTCGGCGGCGGCTACGTGCTGACACGCTTCGGGCTGTCCGACCTGGAGGCCGGCTACTCGCTCGATCGGCTGCATGCGCAGGTCGGGGACGTGCTGCGCGCCACGTACACGGTGCGCAACACGAGCCGGCTGCCGAAGCTCTGGCTGGAGGTCCACAACCCGTCCACGCTGCCGATCCCGCTGCCCGGTCGTGCCATCGCCCTCGGTCCGCGGTCCGAGCGCTCGTGGGTCGCGCGGGTGCCGCTGACGCGTCGCGGCCACTACCGGATCGAGCCGATGATCGTCCGCACCGGCGACCCGTTCGGACTGTTCGAGTCGTCCGCCTCGGTCGGCTCCGCCGGCGACGGTGATCGTCTACCCGGCCGTCGAGCCGCTGCCGCGCTGGCGGCTGCCACCGGCCATGATCGAGGGCGAGCAACACCAACCCGGAGCGGACCATCCAGACGACGCCGCTCGTCACGAGCGTGCGCGGCTACGTGCCGGGTGACGCCTACAACCGGATCCACTGGAAGAGCTCGGCGCGCCACCAGGAGCTGCAGGTCAAGGAGTTCGAGCTGGAGCAGACCGCCGACGTGTGGCTGTTCCTGGACCTCGACTCGCGCAGTCCACACGGGCAGCGGCGACGACGGCGACGATCGAGACCGGCGGTGCGGGTTGCGGCTTCGATCTCGGCCAAGGCCCTCGTCGAGAACCGCGTCTGTCGCGTTCGCCGCCGATCGGGGCAGCGGCCGCGCCGTCCTGCCGGTCGACCGGGGCCCGCGCCAGCACCAGAAGGTGATGCAGCTGCTGGCCGCCGTGCAGCCCGACGGCGACGACGCCGCTGCGCGACCTGCTCACTGGACGGCTGCCGCGCCTGCGGCGCGGCATGACCGCGTCGTCGTGACGCCGTCGCTGGACGCGCGACTGGGTCCGGCCGCTCACCTCGCTCCGCGGCCGCGGCGTGGCCGCCATGGTCGTTCTGCATCGACCCGGAGGCGCACGCGGAGCGGCGCGCGTCCTGGCGCCGCGAGCCGCCGTCCGACGCGGCCGCTCGTGGAGGCGCGCGCCAGGGAGCATGCGTGCCCTCGAGCACGCCCTTGCGGAACACGACCTGCGCGTCCACGTGCTCGTGCCCGGCCGGCCGCTCGGCGACCAGATCGTGTCGCTCGGCGCGCGCGTCGGCGGTGACGACCCGATGACCGCCGGCGGATCGCGGTCAGCCGCGCGCGACCGTTCGATCCGAGCCGCCGCTGTGGCGACGCGTGATGACCAGGCCGCCGCAGGGCTGGGCGAGCCTCTGCTCCTGGGCGTGATGCTGCTGATCGATGGGACTCGCGATCGACGACGCTCGGTGGGCCGGAACTCGGCGCCCGCAGGCAGCCAGACGGGCGTTCCTGCCGGCGGCGATTCGTCGTCGCCGGGCTGGTCGGCTACCTTCTCGCGCCGGACTCGCCTCTCGACGCCGTGGTCGCACCTGATCGCGGGATTGCCGGCGCAGCGTTCGCTGCTCAACGGGGCGGCAACGGCAATTTCCGACGCGCCGACGTTGGACGGCCGGCTCCGCGACCTCAGCAACTCTGCCGGCATCTTCTTCAACGACGTCTTCGTGCTCGGTGCCCGCTCCAACGAGACCAGTCGCGTTCCTGCTCCTGATCGGGGCGATCGCATGGACGACCGGGTACTTCGCCGCGTTCAACGTCTTCCGCCGGAGCCGCGGCATGCCGGCGGTGGTCGCCTGCGGGCTCGTCCTCTTCGTGAACATGTCGATCACGGCGAAGGTGCAGTACCCGGACCTGATCGTGCTCTGCGTGGCGGCCATGCTGCTGCTCGTCCGCCTCAACCTCGCACAGCAGCAGCAGGGCTGGCTCCAGCGCCGCATCGGCGACGGATCGGAGCGTCACGCCGCTGTTCCTGGGGGGCGGCGCGCTGTTCGTGGGTGTCACGCTGGTCGGGGCGCTCTTCCTCGCGGCGACGGCGAGTTCCGCGCCGCTGTCGAGCTTCTGGCGCAACATGGACGACCAGCTGGTCAGCCTGGTCGTCGAGATCAACCGGTTCGTCGGCGGCGTCACGGGCGTCACGCGCCAGGCCGGCGGATTGTTCGGCTCGGCGGAGACGATCCGAGGCGTCTGGGTGTCGTCCGCGGAGCCGGTCTTCTCGGCGTGCTGCCCGCCGGCAAAGGCCAGTACTGGCAGGGCGCCGTCTACGACACCTTTGACGGCCTGACCTGGACGCAGTCGAACCCCGAACGAGCCGGCGTGGCGGCGGGCAGCAACCTGCTCGCCGGATCGGTCGACCGGATCACGGATCAGACCGACCGCCAGCCGGTCAAGGCCAAGATCACCTCGATCGCGCTCGGCGGATCGACGATGCTCGCCCCGGAAACGCCCGTTGCGGTCGACCGCGACGCCCAGGTACGGACGAACGGCCCGGGCGGCGCGCTCGTTTCCGTGGAGTTCAGCGACGCGATCGACCCGGGGGAGTCATACACGGTCACGTCGCTCGTCCCGAGGTCGCCGCGTCGGCGGGCGGCACCGGTGCACAGCAGGCCGGCATCACGGGCAACGAACTGGCGGCCGCCGGGATCACGTACCCGGCGTGGGCGAAGGCGTACACCGAGATTCGCCCGAACTCGATCGGCAACCTGGCCCAGACGACCGCGAACCAGGTCGTGTCGAGCCTGCCGGTCAGCCAGCGCGACCCGTATCACGTCGCAATCGCGCTGCAGGACTACTTCCGCCACACCGGCGGGTTCGAGTACCGGACCGACGTGCGCGGCCTGTGCGGCCGCGGGAGCATCGTCGACTGCCTGCTGCAGACGAAGCAGGGGTACTGCGAGCACTTCGCGACCGCGATGGTCATGCTGCTCCGCTACGAGCAGATTCCGGCCCGGTACGTGCTTGGGTACCTCCCCGGCAAGCTGATCGCTCCGAACACCTGGCAGGTGGACCAGGGCGCGGCGCATGCCTGGGTCGAGGTCTACTTTCCCACGTACGGTTGGATCAGGTTCGACCCGACGCCGGGCAACCTCGAGAACGGCAATTCGGAGACCTCGATCCTGCCGGGCAAGCCCGTCCCGACGCCCAAGCCGGACCCATCGGCGGCACCGCGGATCCCGGTGTTCAGACCGCCCGACGACCCGGGCCTCGCGGACGGCGTGGGTGCGCAACCGCTGGTTCCGCCGCCTCCGGCGGATCCAGGTCCGTTGGGTGCACTCATGGTCACCGGACTGCTGACGGGCGCTGCGGCCCTGGCGTTCGTGGCCAGGCGGCGTCGCGCCGCAGGTGGTGGCGAGCCCGACCTGGCCTACCGGAGCGTGGCGCGGATCGCGGGACGCCTGGGCTACAAGCCACTGCCGAGCCAGACGGCCTACGAGTACGCGGGGGTCCTCGGGGACGTGCTGCCGAGCATCAGGCCGGAACTGCAGGTGGTGGCACACGCCAAGGTGGAGGCCACGTACGCCCGGCGGAATTCCCCACGGTGACGCGCTCGAGGCCCTTCGGTCGGCGTACCGAAAGGTGCGCATGGGGCTCATCGGCCTGTTCCTGAGGCGGCCGTTCCGCCGCGAGGCGCTTCCGCGGCTTCCGTTCCGCAGGCGTCCATCGAACCGGAAGCCGTAGGTCGGGGAGGGGAGGCCCGGTCGTCCGTCTCTCCGAGCCCACGGCGGGCGGCCCGCGCGCGACCGGTGGGCGCCGACGTGAGGGGTGTTGGAAGAGGAGCGTTCGACAGCAGACCGAACCGCGCCGGTCATGCCGACTCTCGTACCACCACCCTCGCCGGATGAGGGCCCCGCGTCCGAGGTTCGACCCCGTCTCGCGCGGCGATCACGATGTCGGCCAGTTCGTTGGCCATGCCGACATGGTGTATGTCGATGGTCGTCAAGGTCGGACTGGTGAGCTCCCCCGTCGGATCGTTGTCGACACCGATGACCCCGACCTCCGATGGGACGTCGACGCCGTGCGCTCGGAGTCCGGCGAGCACCGCAAAGGCGACGCCGTCGTTGTAGGCGCAGATGGCAGAGACACGAGACGCGCCCCTGATCCATGGTTCCACGGCGGACGCCGCGTCGGCGCGATCGAGCGGAACCGTGCGCACGTCGAGCTCGGGGAGCCCCAATTGTCGACACGCCGCTTCCGCCCCCCGGAGTCGAAGCGTGGAGAAGGTTTCGACTCGCGGATCATCCGGGTAGGCGTATCCGAGGCGGGAGTGTCCGCGACTCGCCAGGTACCGGACCTGCGTCTCACCCACTTCGGTCTGGGACTGCGTGATCCGGCCGGGCTGATCGCCCTGCAGGTCCATGCGGAACACGTCGATTCTCGCGGCGCGCATCTCTGCTGCCTCTTGGTCGGTGATCGAGTCGAGCCCGATGACCGCGAAGGGGCCGATCTCCCGCCAAATTCGCGACAGGCGATTGCCACGCTGGCTCAACCGGAAGATGAGGAGGCTGAGGTCCCGTGCGGCAAGTCTCGCCTCGAGTTCGTCGAGGATCGTGTTGACGGCGTGTCCCACAGGAAGGTCGCTCAGCACGAACAGGACGACGTCGCTCCTTCCACTCTTGAGCGTTCGACCCGGACCGTACTGGCTGTAGCCGAGTTCCGCGGCCGCCGCGAGCACTCGCTCGCGCGTCTCGCGCGCGAGCGCGATCTCCGAGACGCCGTTGACGACGTAGCTCACAGTCGCCCGCGACACCCCGGCTCGCTTCGCGACGTCGGCACTTGTGACACGTCCACTGGGAACCCGCTTCACGTCACGCTCGCTCCATCACCTCTCCCGCCCTGGGAGGCTGCGACCGGGCGCGCCGCCCGGTGCGACTCCCTGCGGCGAGCATAGCATCGAGCGCCCGCCGCGCGGCCCGCCCGGGAGGCGCCTTGATAGCGCGGCAGAAGACGCTGTGGTCGCGGGCACGCGGTGATGCGCGACACTCAGCCCTGCGACCCGAGCCGCGCCAGCCGGACGTTGACCTTGCGCCGGCGACCTGATCGAGCATCGAATGCCGTGCGCCTGTTCACCTCGATCCCGGCACAGTCGGCAAGTTCTGCCGCGATTCGGCGGCCAGCTCGGTGACGCGGACCTGACCCTGTTCGTCGAGCATCCGCGGGATGAGATCGTGGCGCTCGGGCGCCGCGACGACGGCTCGAGAAGGTGCGACCCGCGTGGCCGAGCGGTTGCGGCCGCTGATGGGCAGGCGCGTTATTCCCGTGGCCTCCAACTCGGAGCGGACCTGCCTGAGCGTGGCCGTGCAGTCGGAATGCCGGCTAGCGCGGGATTCGTGACGACAACCTGGTGTTCGCCGGCCGTCAGTCGGACAAAGGACCCGGCATCGACGCGGACACCGTCGGCAATGACATCGGACTCGGCGGTCGCCGGCGGGACGAACGTCCCCGTGGTGCCGCTCGGAAGTTCGACCTCCGCCAGGAAACGCGCGTCTTCGATGCTCCAGCCGATCTTGATTGTTCCGAACCTGGAACGGAGCGAGCCACGTGCCCAGGTGCAGCCGGCGAACGGCCTCGGGGCGAACAGCACGCGGGCGTATCCCGGCCCGGACGGGTCCGGCGCGAGACCGGCGACATGCCGGTACATCCAGTCGGCCACCGCCCCGTGCGCGACGTGGTTGAAGGACAGCATGTGGCCTCCGACATCGCCGGGATTTGAGGCCCCCGGCATGGGCGCCATGGTGCCCGGGTGGATCGATCCGTCGTGTCGGATCGCATCCCACCGCTCCCACAATGTCGTAGCACCGCGCTCGACCTGGTACAGCCACGACGGCGCCTCGGTGCGCAGCAGCATCCGGTACGCCTGATCGAACAGCCCCGCGTCGGCGAGGGCGGGCAGGACGAGCGGTGTTCCGAGGTACCCGGTCGCGACGCGCCCGTCGGCCTGGTCGACCAGTCTGGCCAGGGCATCGGCGACGGCGGTACGTTCGCGTGCCGGCGCTATCCGAAGCCGCAGCGCGATCGCGCAACCCGTCTGCGTCAGCCGTGCCTCCGCCGACCATTCCTCCCAGGTGAGCGCCGCGACCCGGTCACCCACTGCCCGGTAGCGACCTGCGGCGACATCATCGCCGAGGACCGCCGCAGCGTCGGCCGCGAGCCTGGCGCTGTGGGCGAAGAACGCATTCGCGATGAAGTGGGAGTCGGCCTTCGCTTGCCAGGGCCGATCGGATGGCGCGTCGGGGTCGAGCCAGTCGCCGTACTGCCACGACGGCGGGAGCAGCCCGTCCGGTCCCTGACGCCGGACCAGCGAGTCCACCCAGCGTTGCATGCTGGGGAACTGGCGGCGCAGGATCTCGAGATCGCCGTAGGACTCGTACACGGCCCACGGCACGATCGTGGCGGCATCCGCCCATCCCGCACGGCCGAACCGATCCTCGCCGGTCAGCACAACGTCTGGGACGACGCTCGAAACGCCCAATCGCTCGTCCTGGTCCAATTCAAGATCCCGGAGCCAGCTCTGCCAGAACGCCTCGCAATCGAACAGTGTGCACGCGGTCGCAACGAACGTCTGCGCGTCAGCGGTCCACCCGAGTCGCTCGTCCCGCTGTGGGCTGTCCATCGGGATGGACACGAAATTCGAACGCTGTGACCAGACGACGTTCTCGTGAAGCCTGGTGAGGCGCGGATCGGAGCACGCGAAGTCGCCCCGGGGCGGGAGGTCGCTGCTGATCGCCACCACCTCGGCCGACAGGACCTCGGCCTCCGTTTCGACATCGGCGTACCGGAACCCGTGGAAAGTGAAGGGTGGGTCAAGGACGGTTTCGCCGTCGTCGGCCAGGACGTACTCGTCGGTCGCTCGGGCACTTCGCAGGGCGACCGCGTGCAGGGAGCCGTCCGGCTCCAGGACCTCGGCATGCCGGACTGTCACGCCCTGGCCGGACATCCCGCGGACCCGGAGTCGGACGAAGCCGGCCAGGTTCTGTCCACTGTCCAGGCGGAGCCTGTGCACGGTTGAGCGAACTGGCGTCACGGGCCATGTCGCGACCTCGCGCACAGGTGACGCCGAGCGCGGCTCGATGACGGACAGGTCGAAGGGCACGACGGCGGCGGGCTGCCATGACGAGTCGTCGTATCCCGCTCGGTCCCAGCCTCCGTGGTGCTCTCGGAGGTCGACGACCGCGCCGTCATAGATGTCCGCCGCGAGGACCTCTCCCGTGGTCGCGCGCCACGTCTCGTCTGTGGCCACG
This sequence comes from uncultured Chloroflexia bacterium, assembly GCA_963816905.1. Taxonomy (GTDB): domain Bacteria; phylum Chloroflexota; class Limnocylindria; order Limnocylindrales; family CSP1-4; genus JAFMJV01. Next base: position 95,976 of record CAWFMQ010000005.1, read on the forward strand.
ACGACCATGCGGCCGTCCCCGAGTTGGGCCTCCAGTTGCAGGATCAGCCCGAGTTCCCCGCCGTACCGGCATCTGTCCTCACCGCCCTTCCACCCGAGGCGGCCCCGATACCAGCCATCGCCGAGCACCGCGCCGACGACATTGACGCCCGGCCCCAACAGCGCCGTGACGTCATGTGTGTCTGCCAGCAGCCGTTTGCGGTAACTGGTCCACCCGGGCGCGAGCCGGTGGTCCCCGACCCGCTCCCCGTTGATCCGGACCTCGTGCAACCCCAGCGACGTGACGTGGAGCCGCGCCCGACGAACGTCGCCGTCCAGGTCGAACTCCCGCCGCAGGACCGGCGAGGGGGCCGGTCGCGACCGGCCGGGGTCATTGGGCAGCGTGATGGGGTGCGCGAGCCAGTCGGCCGCGTCGCACAGGCCGGCTTCGACGGCGAGCACGTCGCCCCACTCCGACCAGCCATCGTCTGCCCTGACCCGGACGCGGTAGTAACGGACCTCGCGACTCTTGAGACGGCCCCCGGGTGCGGGGATACCGACCTGCTCCGTGGTCGCAACCTCTGTCGTTGCGCTCATCACGGTACCGAAATCGGGCGCTACAGATGCCTGGATCTCGTAGCCCAACTGCCGCGCCCCGGGCGTCTCCTGAACCGTTCGCCAGGTCAGCCGCGGCGGCTCGGCCCCGATGACGAGCATCCCGTCCGGCACCTGGCATCGAAGCGACTCGACGCGCAGTGAGCACGGACCAGGAGAGGAACCGGGCATCATTTCAGCCCTTCACGGCGCCGGTGGTCATGCCCGCCACGATCTGGCGCTGGGAGAAGAACACCCCGCGAAGCCACCGGAGCTCGCGGTCGCAGGCAACATCGCCATGCTGACAAGGACGCGCAAACGCGTGCGCGGCGTCGCCATGATCCTTCCCCTTGACTACTGTCCGAGCGACCTGCTCACGGCGTTGGCTTCGCAGCGTCCGATGTGATGAGCGACTGACTCGTGCGCGTCCCTCTCTTCTCATGGAAGGGGCCCACGCGCGCAGTAGGTCCGATGCGCGCCGGTTGCACCGCTCGGTTTCGCGGGAGATGGCAGCAGTCCCGGCGGGCAGGGGAGACAGGTGAAACGTGTCAGCCCGACGCAGGAACGCTACAGGACCGCCGTGGCAGTGTCAAGGTTGGCCGCGCCGCCGTGTCGCCGTGCTGCCGGGTCGGATGGCCCGTGTCGGCAGCCGCCGAGCGGCACCGGCGCTCGGTGGCGGTCGCAACGAGCGACCAATGCGAAGTAGTCGGAAGTATTCGCGCGACAAAGGGTTGCGAAACGCGGCAGCACCGCGTATGGTTGCCGGTGAGGGTGGGCCGGGGCCCGACGCAAGCCGCCAATGCCGGTAGGAGGGATGTGAGGGAAGGTTTCTGACGACCGTGCCGCGGGTCGAGGTGCAGTCGCGGCTGAAACGTATGAGTTCGTGCAGGAGGCCGCCTCGGCCAGCCGGCCCAGCGCCCGCTCGAGGAAGTGAGCGGTATGCGATGCCGGTGCTCCGGCGAAGACGCAATCGGAGGGGTGCAATCTCATGTTGAAGAAGCACGTTGGATTGCTCGCGACGGCGATCCTGGCGGCGACGGCGCTGACACCCGCCGTGGCCACAGCTGGACCGCCTTTGGCGCAACCGAGTACCACCGCGTTCGGTGACTGGCCAGCCAACCCGAACTGGCAGAGCTACGTCCAGGGCAACGACGCCTCGACGGTCAAGCCGGTAGGCGCGACCGTGGCGAGCGGCAGCGTGGACAACCCGCAGGCGCTCGTCACCGGCAACGGCGTGACGACGCTCACCAACGTCGTGGGGCAGGCCCCGCCGATCGTATTCCTCGACTACGGCAGGGAGGTCGGCGGGCTGCCATTCTTCAACGTCCAGTCCGTCACGCCGGTCGGTCCGGCCACGTCCGTGACCATGCGCGCCGCCTACAGCGAGCTGCAGCGGTACCTCATGGGGTCGGCGCCGAGCACGACGCTCGTCGTGCCAGCGGCTCCCGGCGCGACCAACGTGAACACGGCCAGCGTCACCAACTTCCTGGTCGGCCTTCCGCTCACGATCGACACCGGCGCGGCCCGGGAGACCGCGACGATCACCGCGGTTGGGACGGCGGCCGGCACGGCCGGCACGACCCGCACCGCCACAAACGTTGGCGCCACCAACGTGAGGGTGAGCAGCGTCACCGGCTACGCGGTCGGGCAGAACCTGCTCATCGACTCCGGCGCCAACGCGGAGCAGGCGACCGTCAGCGCCGTGGGCACGGCCGGGGGCAGCACAACCATCCCCTCGAACTCGACCAACCTCGCCGTCACGTCGACGACCACGACCGGGCCCAGCGCCGCGGGCGCTCCGTCGGTCAACGTGGCGAGCCTCAGCGGCTTCAGCGCGGGCATGACCGTCGGCATCGACACCGGAGCGAGCGCGGAGACCGCGACGGTGGCTTCGACTGCGAGCACCGGCCTGCCGGTCCCGCTCTACCCGGTGACCCCCAACCCGCCGGTCGCGAACTGGGTCTGGAACGTCTCGGGCGCCACCTCGAACGCGGTCGGCCCGGCCTACCTGCGGAAGGACTTCACGATCGCCGACCCGAGCGCGGTCAGCGTCGCCCCGCTGCGGGTCAACGCCGACGACTCGGCAAACGTGTGGGTGAACGGCAACAGCCTCGGGCAGACGACAACCGGGAACAACGGCTGGCGCACGTCCATGCTCGTGGACATCAGGCCCTACCTGGTCGCGGGCAACAACGTCGTCGCGATCCAGGGCCAGAACGTCGGAGCCGGCTCAGACGCCGGCAGCGTCATCTCCGCACTCGAGCTCTACTCGAGCGGAACCCTGACCAACCGCTACGTGACGGACACGTCGTGGAAGGCCCTCGCGGGCACGCCGGCGACGGGCCCGGCGGGCTGGACGACAGCGTCGTTCGACGACTCGTCGTGGGGCAACGCCGTGATCAGCGGCGCGTACGGAGCATCTCCGTGGGGTACCAGCGCCACGACGCCGTCGAGCACGGTCACGAACACGATCACGTTCACCGCTCCGCTCGCGAACGCACACGCGACCGGGACGATCCTCGGTTCGATCACGCCGGCGGGCGTGACCAACATCAAGGTCGCATCGGTGTCCGGCTTCTCTGCCGGGCAGCAGATCACGATCGATATCGGTGCCAGCCGTGAGTCGGCCACGATCAGTAGCGTCGGGACCGCCGGCGCCGGCGGCACCGGCATCGACCTCACCACCTCGACGACCAACGCGCACAACGGCGCGGTGCTCGTCGACGCGGTCGTCGCCCCTGCCGGCGCGACGAACGTCAAGGTCGCATCTGTCACCGGCTTCGCGGTCGGCGACACCATGCTCGTCGACACCGGGGCCGCGCAGGAGACCGTCACCGTCACGGTTGTCGGCACCGCCACAGCGACCGGGACAGGGATCACCTTCACCCCGGCCCTCGCCCAGCTCCATAACGGCGGGACGACGGTCGTCGACCTCGGGACGGGCATCACCGTGAGCACGCCGTTCACGCTTGCCCACGCCGCCGGCGTCGCGATCCGCGGCCTGGGCAGCGGCATCACGTTCACGCCGGCGCTCGCGCAGGCGCACGCGACCGGCGCGACCCTCACAACTTCGGCGACGACGATCAGCGGCGACGCCAACGGCAACAACGGTGTCGGCACCGACGGCAGCCGCGCAGACAACTTCACCCTCACCACCGCATCCGGCGGCACGACGGTCGGGAACACCCCCAACCTGGTGCAGGGCGGCGAGCGCTGGCAGGCGATCACCCTGACGACGCCCGGCACCGTCGTGCTCTCCGGCGTGGGCATCACCCTCAAGCACTACAACCAGGGTGCGAGCGCGTACCAGGGCTACTTCATCTCCAGCGACGACACGCTGAACAAGATCTGGTACGACGGCGTGTACACCGACCAAACCAACTCGGTCCTGCCCGGCGGCGTCTGCAGCAACGCGGCGGGAACGACGTGCAGCGGGTCCGCCACGATCCTCGACGGCGCGAAGCGCGACCGCCGCCCGTGGAGCGGCGACCTCACGACCGAGAACCGCACCATGTTCGTCAGCCTCGGCTACGGCCCGGGCGCCTCGGACGTCATCAGGGACACGATCGGGCAATTCGGATCGACCCCGCAGTCCAACGGCTCGATCTGCGGCCAGATCAGCAACTGGATCAACTACCCGACCGGCACGGTGAGCTGCTCGTTCTACTCGCCGACCTACTCCATGTACTGGTCGCGTGGGCTCCAGCAGCAATACCTGTACACGGGCGACACCGCGTTCGTCGAGACGCAGTACCAGCGCATGAAGAACGAGATCGCGTACCAGCGCAACTCGTGGAACTCGACGACCGGACTGACCAACGCGAGCGGCCAGGACTGGGACTTCTACGACGGCTCCAAGTGCGGCACCGGCTGCGCGGTGTCGGCGACGAACATGCTCTACTACGACGAACTGGCCGGAGCCGCCTGGCTGGCCCAGCAGCTCGCCCTGAACGATCCGGGCAACGCGAACGTGTCGACGTGGCTCGCCGACGCTGCGACCTGGTCGAGCCAGGCCGCGGACCTCAAGACCGCGATCAACTCGCAGCTGTTCAATACCGGCAAGGGCGTCTACCAGCTGTCGAGCGCGAACAACGGCACCCACCTGGCGACGTCGGTGCCGCAGGACGCCAACTCCCAGGCGGTCGTCTTCGGCGTCGCGCCGAGCGACAAGGTGCCGGGGATCCTCTCGTACCTGAAGAACAACCTGTGGGGCACGTTCGGCCCACAACCCTACAGCCCCGACGCCGCCTATTCGACGGTCATCAGCCCGTTCATCTCCGGCTTCGAACTCGATGCCCGCTTCGCAAGCGGCGACACCTCGGGTGCGCTTGCCCTGACCCGGCTGATGTGGTCGCAGATGGTCAACCAGTCGTCATCGTTGTACACCGGCACCCTCTGGGAGAAACTGGGTCAGAACGGCGACATCACCGACAGCAACGCGAGCCTCGCGCATGGCTGGGGGACTGCTCCCGTATTCGCGTTCAGCAACTACCTGCTCGGCGTGAAGCCGACCGCGCCGGGCTTCCAGGCGTGGCGCGTCGCGCCCCAGACGGGCGACCTGTCGTGGGTGCAGGGCCAGGTCCCGACACCGCACGGCCCGATCGCCGTGAGTTGGTCCCACACGAACGGCATCCTGAACCTCGAGGTGACAGCTCCGAGTGGGACCACTGGCGAGATCTGGGTCCCGAAGCCTGCCGGTCAACAGATTCTGGCGCCCGCGGGCACGTCGTTCCTCCGCAACGACAGCATGGGCTCGCTTCCGTATGCGGTCTACGGTGTTGCGGCAGCCGGCACCTATGACTTCACGTCGATCTCGACGACGACGACCAACCTTACCGCCGGCTTCGACCCGACTCAGTACGGCAAGTCCGTGACCTTCACAGCCGCGGTGTCTGCCGATGATCCGGGGACAGGCACCCCGACCGGCGCGGTTCAGTTCAGCCTCGACGGCAGCCCGATCGGCGGCCCGGTCGCGCTCGCCGGCGGCGTCGCGACGTGGACGACCTCCACCCTGGCGATCGGCACGCACGTCATCGGCGCGGCCTACACGCCCGATGCGAGCTCGTGGACCGCCAGCGCCGCGTCCATCAACCACTCCGTCAAGAAGCGCCTCGCCACGACCGCCGCGCTGACCAGCGCCGGCCCGGTCGGCTTCAGCGCCCCCTGGTCCCTCACCGCCACGGTCAGCCCCGAGAACGCCGGCGGCACCATCGCCCCCACCGGCAGCCTGCAGCTGATGGTCGACGGGGTCGCCCTGGGGACACCGCTGCCCATCGCCGGCGGCACGGTCGACCACGCTCTGACTTCACGATCACCATCAGCTGCACGTGGGTCCCGCCGCTGCGCTGCACGATCCTCATCAGCTGGACCGCCGCGGGCGCCCGCAGTGCCGGCAACCACGGTGTCCGCGTCGTCTACAACGGTGACCCCAACTACACCGGCTCGACGAGCCCCACCTATACCCAGCAGGTCAAGAAGGCCAGCCCCACCGGCATCGTCGTCGCCGACCTGCCCTCGCCCATCCAGCAGACCGACCGGCCCACCTTCACGGCCACCTTCACCAACCCCGTGGCACCCGCCGGCAGCCTCGCCGGTAACGTCCAGTTCCTCATCGACGGCACCAACATGGGTGCCCCGGTGGCGCTCGACCCGCTCACCGGCCAGGCCTCCTTCAAGCCCACCTGGAACCTGCCCACCGGCACCCACACCATCAAGGCGAAGTACCTGGGCAACGCCAACTTCCTGGCGGTGCTGTCGAGCGGTCTGAGTCTCAAGATCAACCCCTGAACCCCGCTTGACACCGCCCGGGCCGGGACGTCCCCGCCGTCACCGCCCGGTCCCTCACGGCAGCCGCCCGGTACCAACTCCCGGGCGGCTGCTCCCCCCGACTTGGCAAGCACGTCTACTCGAAGCTCTGGGCTGACGCTCGCCCAAGCTGCCCCTCAGACGGGGCACCGGCGACCAGGCCCGCAGCGTTCGACTCGCGCCGAGATTGCGCCAATCGCAACGAACGCATACGTGAAGCATTCGAAGCGAGATGGTGTAGACGCGTTGCTTACCGAACTCATTCGATGCAAAGTCGCGGATAGAGGAGCGGCCGCTGCGTCCTTGTTCGGCGCATTTGTCAATAGGTTGTCGCTGCTGCGACACGGGAGGTGATTGCACAGAGAGCAACGTTTCGAGGCGACCGGCCCTGCGACCGGGCGCACGCCGAGTCGTCGACCGCGACTTCCGGCAATACCGACTCCATCTGCGGTGCCGGCCGGGAGAAACGGGGCCGACGCCACGACAGGATCGTTTCTGCAACGATGTCCAGGCTGAGGGGCTGGCGTCGACGAGCGCATGGCGCGCTCCCGCCGGATGGCGGAAGCAGCAGCGCTTCCGTTGGCCCACCCGAGGGAAAGAGAGGGTTCAGTTGACGATTCATCGTCACCCGCACGTGTCCGTGCTGGTGTCGTTCTTCCTGGCCGCCGCAGCGATCATGCCGGCCGGCATGATCGGCGCCTCGGGCGCTGCAATGGCCTCCGCGGTGAGCGTGAGCGGTCTCACCATGGACGGCAGGGCCGATAACCCGCTCGGCGTCGATGATCCGACGCCGGACCTCCACTGGATCGTGACCGGCGGCGACCAGACCGCCTACGAGATCCGGGCCGCGAGCAGCACGGCGCTGCTCCCGACGCCGGACCTGTGGGACACCGGCAAGGTCGTCTCCACCGACAACACCGGCATCCTCTACGCGGGCGTGCCGCTGGCCTCCCGGCAGAGCGTGGCGTGGCAGGTTCGCGTCTGGGACGCAACCGACACGGCATCCGCCTGGAGCACGCCGTCTCGCTGGGAGATCGGCCTGCTCAACCAGTCTGACTGGAGCCCGGCCCGCTGGATCGACTATCCCGGCAAGACCGACGCCCAGCCGCAGCCGATCTTTGCCCGCGGGTTCACGGCGGACCCGGCGAAGACGGTCAAGAGCGGTCGCCTCTACATCTCCGGTCTGGGCACGTACGTCGCCACGGTCAACGGCCAGAACGTGACCGACAATGCCCTCCAGCCCGGCTACAACCTGCTGTCGCGCTCGTCAGAGTACGGCACGTACGACATCACCGGCCTGCTGCAGTCGGGCGCCAACGCCGTCGGCGTCCAGTTGGGCAATGGCAGGGCGAACGTCAACTCGAGCCAGGTCAACGCGGCGACCGGACGGACGTCCCCCTACCTCCGCGACGGCAGCTCCAATATCGGCGCCGGCACGCTCGCGGCGGCAGCCGCAGCGGGCGATACCAGCATCCGGCCGAGTACTACGACCGCCTACCTCGCGACTGAGACCCTGAATGTCGACACCGGCAACGGCGGCGACAACCTGGAGTCGCGCACCATCACCGGCGTCTTCCCGTCCGCGAGCACCACGCTTGCCTACCCGGCGGCGATCGGCGACTCGAACCTCAAGGTCGCCAGCGTGACCAACCTCGGCGTGGGCGCAACGCTCACCATCGACACTGGCGCCAACGTCGAAACCCGCACCATCACTGCGGTCGGCAGCGCCGCCTCTTCGACCACCCTCGCCTACCAGGCGGCGGCAGGTGACACCAACGTCAAGGTCTCCAGCGTCAGCGGCATGGCCGCCGGCGGCACCCTGCTCATCGACACCGGCGCCGCGCAGCAGAGCGTGACCATCACGTCCGTCGGTACCGCGGCCAGCACCGCGACGACGACCATGGCCGCCGTCAATCCCGGCGACACCAACGTCAAGGTCACCAGCATCACCGGCTTCACGGCTGGCGGCCAGCTGGTCATCGACTCCGCCGGCACCCCGGAACTGGCGACCGTCGCCAGCGTGGGGACCGCGGGCGTGTCGACGACGATGCCCTCGAACTCGACCACCCTCGGCGTCACCTCGACCACGCTCGTGGGGCCGACGACCGCCGGTGTCTCCACCGTCACCGTCGCTAACAACGCCGGCTTCACGGCCGGCCTGAATGTCGGCATCGACACCGGCGCCAACGCCGAGACCGCCACGGTGGCGTCGACCACCACGACCGGCATCGTTGTGCCGCTCTACCCCGCAACGCCCAACCCGCCAATCGCCAACTGGATCTGGAGCACCGCGACCGGCACCAGCAGCGCCATCGGTCCGGCCTACCTGCGCAAGGACTTCACCGTTGCCGACCCGTCCCTCGTTACGAGCGCACCGCTGCGCATCAACGGTGATGACTCGGCGTTCATCTACGTGAACGGCGTCAGCCTCGGCCAGACCTCCACGGTCAGCAACGGCTGGCGCAACTCGACCCTCGTCGATATCGCCTCGATGCTCGTGCCCGGCAACAACGTCATCGCGCTGCAGGTCATCAACCCGAGCAGCAGCGGCAGCGCCATCGGGGCGCTCGAAATCCATATCGGCAGCAGCGTCACCCGCTACGTCAGCGACACCTCCTGGAAGGCGCTCGCGGGCAACCCCGCCTCCGGCCCGGCCGGCTGGACGACCCAGTCCTTCGACGACTCGGCGTGGGGCAACGCCTTCATCAGCGCCGCCTACGGCGGCTCGCCGTGGGGCACCACCGACACCGTCCCGACGGGCTCCGCCACATACACGATCACCTTCACCGCGCCGCTCACCAAGGCCCACGCCGCGAGCACGATCCTCGGCACGGTCACGCCGGCCGGCGCCACCAGCATTCCCGTTGCCTCCGCCACCGGCTTCACGGTCGGCGACGGCATCACCATCGACACGGGTGCCGCCACCGAGACCGCAACGATCAGCGCGGTCGGCACGGGTAACCTGACCCTGTCCGCCCCGACCACCCTCGCCCACACCGGTGCGGTCGCGGTCGCCAGGATCGTCGCCCCCGCCGGCGCCACCAACATCAAGGTCGCGAGCGTCACCGGCTTCGCCGTCGGAGACACCATGACCATCGGCTCCGGCGCGAGCATGGAAACCAAGACCGTGACCGCCGTCGGCACTGCCGGCGCTGCCGGCACCGGCATCACCTTCACCCCCGCGCTCGCGGCGCTCGCACCCGGCGACAGACGCCGTCCGTGACCTCGGCACCGGCGTCACCCTGACCGCCGGCCTCACGCTCGCCCACGCCAGCGGCGTCGCCATCCGGAGCCTTGGTTCCGGCGTGTCGTTCAGCCCTGCGCTCACCGCTGCCCATGCCGCCGCGGCCACCGTCGCCGTGCCGGGCACAGGCGTCACGATCAACGCGCCCCTCACGCTCGCCCACGCCAGCGGCGCCACCGTCGCGCAGGCGATCGCCATCACATTCACGCCGGCCCTCAGCCTCGCCCACGCCAGTGGCGTGTCGCTTTCCGGCTCAGGCCTCTCCATTCCCGACGCGTCCAACGTCGGCACGGCTCGGGTGACCGACCGGCTCATCGGCCGCGTCGAGGTCAACTACACCGACGGGACCTCTGACGTCATCGTCACGGACCGCTCGTGGAGGACGGCCTTCGGTCCGATCGTGTCCGAGGGCTGGTACTCCGGCGACGACTACGACGCGCGCCGCGAACAGCCGGGCTGGGACATGCCGGGCGCCGACCTGTCCGCCACCGCAACCCGCCGCGACGGCTCCCTCACCGGTTGGATCTCCGCCGGTTTCGCACCGCCGCCGAGCCTTGCCACCAGGCTCATCTGGCACTCCGGCGAACCGGTTCGGTTCGACGAGACGATCGTGCCGATCGCCATCACCCACCCCAACGCGACCACCTGGGTCTACGACTTCGGGCAGAACTTCGCCGGGATGCCCGCCCTGAAGCTCGATCCGGGCGTCCCGGCCGGCACGACGGTCAAGATGCAGCCCTCCGAGTCGCTCAACGCTGACGGCACGGTCTCATCCGGGTCCCTGGGGAGCGCGACGCAGATATTCCACACGTACACCACATGGGGCGACCCGGCCGGTGAGACGTGGCGACCCGGCTTCAATTACTTCGGCATGCAGTACATCCAGGTGACCGGCCTGCCCGCGGGCTACACCCCGACGCTGGCTACCATCACCGGCCTGCACCTGCGCGGTGCCACGCCGATCATCGGCACTGTCAGCACCGACAACGCCATGCTCACCCGCCTCGATCGCATGATGCGGTACTCGGTCATGAGCAACATGATGGCGCAGTTCACCGACTGCCCGGGCCGCGAGAAGCTCAACTATCCGGCCGACTACATGTTCGCCATGGACTCCATCGACCAGAACTACGACATGTCGGCATACCTGCGCTGGAACGAGCACATGATGACCGACTCGCAGGTGCAGACGGGCGCCTCCCTGGGCGCCGTCGGCCAGAAGCTGCCCGTGACCGACAGCGGCGTCGAAGGCCAGTTCGGCTACGACCCCAACTGGGGCGGCGGCATCATCCTGGTGCCGTGGCACCTCTACACCCAGTACGGCAACAGCCGCACCATCGCGCTGAACTACGACTACATGAAGGCGTATGAGACCTATCTCATCACCACGAAGATGTACTCCGGCGCCAGGCAGTACCTGCTGCCGGCGAGCCTCGGCGACTGGATCGCCCCCCAAGCCACCACGACCGACCTCGTCGGCAGCGTTGCCTTCTACAACCTGACCCGGATCATGGCGCAGTCCGCGGCCATGACGGGCCACACCGCTGACGTGGCGACGTACACCGACCTGGCGAACAACATCTACACCGCGTTCAACAACTTCTTCTTCAACCACACCCTGCACATGTACACGTCGGCCGGCGATGCCAGCACGACGGGTGCGACGCAGGTGGCCCAGGCGCTCGCGCTCGACTACGACCTCGTGCCGCCGGCCGAGCACGACAACGTCGTGCAGGCGCTCGTCGACAACATCTACGCGTACCATCCGTTCGGCGGCGGCCCCCACTTCAGCGGCGGCACGATCGGCCTGCAGTCGATCATCGGCGCGCTGACGGCGAATGGCCGCGACGACGTCATCTGGGACGCGCTCCAGGAAACCACGCGCCCCTCGTACGGCTTCTTCCTGCAGCCGTCAGTCGCGCACCCGAACGGCCTCACCACGATGCCCGAGCAGTGGGACCTCGGTTCGTCGCAGAACCACATGATCACCGGCCAGATCGATGAGTGGTTCCACACGGGTCTCGCCGGCATCAATCCGGCCCCCAACTCGATCGCCTTCCGCAGCCTCGTCATCAAACCCAAGGTCGTGGGCACGATCACGCACGTGACTGGCTCCTACAACAGCCCGGCGGGCGAGATCGACAGCGAGTGGACCAGGGGCGCGGACAACCGCTTCCAGTTCGCCGTGACGATCCCGGCCAATACCACCGCCGAGATCTGGGTCCCGACGTTCGCCGGGCACCAGGTCGTCGCCCCCGCCGGCGTCACCTTCAGCCGCACGGCCACCGAGGGCACCAAGAGCTACGCCGTTTACACCGCCGGGCGTGGCACGTTCGCGTTCGACTCGATCGCCACCACGACGACCACGGTCACCGCGGACTTCGACCCGACCCAGTACGGAAAGCCGGTCACCTTCAGCGCGACCGTCGCCCCGATTGACCCGGCTGTGACCTCCATCGCGACCGGGACTGTCCAGTTCTCCGCCGACGGCGCCCCCCTGGGCACCCCGGCGACTCTGGACGCGAGCGGCGTCGGGACGGTCACGACAGCGACGCTGCCGATCGGCACGCACGCGATCAGCGCGGTCTACAGCGGTGATGCGACCCACGTGGGAAGCACCAGCGCGTCCATCAACCACACCATCAAGAAGCGCCTCGCCACGACGACCGCGGTGACGAGCGCCGGCCCGGTCATCTTCAGCGCCCCCTGGACTCTCAGCGGGGCGGTCAATCCCGAGAACATGAGCTCCGGGCTCCAGCCGACAGGCACCCTCCAGGTCATGGTGGACGGGGTCAAGCTCTCCGAAGGCGGTACCCCGGTCAACCTGCCCATCAGCGGCGGCACGATCACGACCGCCAACTTCACGATCACGATCAGCTGCACCTGGGCGCCGCTGCGCTGCACCATCCTCATCAGCTGGGCATCGGCCGCGGCACCGACTGCCGGCAACCACGGTGTGCGCCTGGTGTACTCCGGTGACAGCGCCAACTACACGGGCTCCACCAGCCCCACCTACACCCAGCAGGTCAAGAAGGCGACGCCCACGGGCATCGTCACGAGCAGCCTGCCCGCCAGCATCCTGACCACCGACCGACCGACCTTCACGGGCACCTTCGTCAACCCCGTGGCACCTGCCGGCAGCCTCGCCCCGGCCACCGTCCAGTTCCTCGACAACGGCACCAACATGGGTGCCCCGGCCCCCATCAGCGCGGCCGGTGTGGCGACCTTGCCGGTCACCTACGCCCTGCTGCCGGGTTCCCACACCATCAAGGCCAAGTACCTGGGCAACATCAACTTCTTGGCGGTGTTCAGCGCCCCCTACACCGTCGTCGTCCACTAACCCGGCACAGCATCCCCGGGCGCCGACGTCCCCGCCGTCGCGCACCCGAACCCTCACGGCAGCCGCCCGGTGCCAACTCCCGGGCGGCTGCCCCCTTTCACCACTGCCCGCGCATTCTCATTGCCGGTCGGCCGTAGTCGTCGTGGGAGGCCAGACGCCTCCCGAATGGAGGAGGGATCATGAAACCAGGCCGTTATCGGTCACTATCCGTGTTGGGTTCCGTGCTGCTTGCGGCAGCTGCACTACTGCCGGCCGGTGCGACGGCATCTAGCCAGGCGACAAGCCTTGCCACCAGCCCGCTGCAGGTTTCGAACCTGCGTGTCAACACGTTGACCAATCCGATCGGTGTCGGAACGACCAGCGTGGTAGTCAATCCGATCGCTCTCGTCCCCGAACCGCCGATTCTGAGCTGGCAGCTCTCCGGCGTCACCGGCAGCGGGCCTGCTTCCCAGCAGACCGCATATGAGATCCGCGCCGCATCGTCGGCCGCGCTCCTCGATAGCCCCGACCTGTGGGACTCCGGGCAGGTCACCTCGAGCGTTACCAACAACATCGCATATGCCGGGACGGCGCTCACCTCGCGTGAAGTCGTCGTCTGGGACGTCCGCGTCTGGGACGGCAACGGCGACGTCAGCGCGTGGAGCGCTCCGGCCACCTGGGAAATGGCTCTCCTGAGCAACTCCGACTGGTCGGCGCAGTGGATCGAGAACCCCGACTACACCTACGCGACCGGTGGCGTGCCCAACCCGCTGCCGATCTTCGGCAAGGCCTTCAGCCTGGCCGGGACGGTCGCCAAGGCGCGCCTCTACATGACCGGTCTCGGCCAGTACGCGGCCGCGCTCAACGGGCAACCGGTCAGCACCGCCGTGCTCGAACCCGGCCAGACCACCTTCTACGCCGAGATCGACTACCGCGACTACGACGTCACGAGCCTGCTCCAGTCCGGCTCCAACGTCCTCGGGATCGAGACCGGCAGCGGCGTGTACGACCGCGTCACCTCGACGGGGCGCTACTTCTTCCAGAACAACCCGGCACCGATCTACGGCACTCCGAAGGTCCTCGCCCAGCTCGAGATCACCTACGGCGACGGATCCACCCAGACGATCGCCTCGGACTCTTCCTGGCAGACCGAACTCGGCGCGACCACCTACTCCGCATGGTGGGCAGGCGAGGACTACGACGCCCGCCGGATCGCCCCGAACTGGACGAACTCGGCCGCCAACCTCACGGGCCCCGGCTGGCGCAACGCCGGCCCCGTGACGTTGACGTCGTCGACCTATCCGCAAATCACGACCCCGCTCATCCCGAATCCTCGGCCTCCGGTCACGGTCCAGCGAGAGGTCCAGCCGGTCGCCATCAACCAGGTGGTCCCCACCGGCGGCAACACGACCCTCGTCGCGCCCGCCAGCGCCGGTGACACGAACGTCAAGCTCGCGTCTGTAAGCAACTTCGCGGTCGGCGACACGATCAACGTCGACACCGGCGGGATCACCGAGAACCGGCACGATCACGACGGTCGGTACGGCGGCCGGCACCGCGACAACGCTGCTACCGCCGGCGTCGGCCGGCGACACCAACGTCAGCGTCGCCAGCGTGAGCGGCTTCACGGCGGGCCAGCAGATCCTCGTCGACACGGGTGCGGCGCTCGAGTCGCGGACGATCAGCACGGTCGGCACGGCGGCGGGTCGGCCGGACGACCGTGGTCGCTCGCCTCGGCCGTCGGCGCCACGAACATCAAGGTGAGCAGCATCAGCGGCTTCACGGTCGGCCGGCAGGCTCGTGATCGACACCGGCGCGAGCGTCGAGACGCCCACGGTCCTGACGGTCGGTACGGCAGGCACGGCAACCACACTCTCGGCCGCGACTGCCGTCGGGGCAACCAACATCAGGGTCGCCTCGGTAACGAACCTCGCCATCGGCGAGACCTTGACCGTCGACACCGGCGCCAACCTGGAGACGGTGACGATCACCTCCGTCGGCACCTCGGGCTCTGGCGGAACCGGCGTCAACGTCACGCCAGCACTCGCGATCGCGCACGCCAGCTCGTCTGCGGTCCGTGACCAGAGCAAGTCCGGAACCGGGATCACGTTCTCGGCCCCGCTGGCCGCGGCGCACGCGATCGGCGCCTCGGCACGCGGGTCGATCGGCACCGGCGTCACGTTCGCTCCGGCGCTCTCGGCCGCGCACGCAGCCGGCACGTCCACGCGCGGCTCCGGCACGGGCATCACGTTCACCCCCGCCCTCACGGCCGCGCACGCGTTCGGCGCGACGGTCACCGGCACGAAGCCCCCGACCTACGTGCTGGACTTCGGCGTCAACGAGTCCGGCCTGCCGAAGATCACGATCTCCGGAACGGCCGGCACGAAGATCTCGATGATCCCGGCCGAGGACGCCAACGCCAACGGCACCGTGAACATCGGTTCCACGGGCGCCTCGGCGACGCAGCCAGATCCTCTACCAGCTACACGCTCTCGGGCGTCGGCACCGAGACATGGCATTCGCAGTTCACCTACAACGGCTTCCGTTACCTTCAGGTGACCGGGTTCACCAGCCCTCCGACGCCGAGCACGATCACCACACTCGTGACGTACGCCTCGAACACTCCGACGGCGTCCTTCTCGTCATCGAGCTCGCTGCTCAACACGATCTACGCCATCACGAACCGCGCGCTCCAGGCCAACATGCAGTCGGTGTTCACCGACTGCCCTGACCGCGAGAAGGGCCCCTACACCGGCGACAACCTCCACAACATCGACACCATCCTGACCCTGTACGACATACCAGGCGTTCGAGGGCCAGATGGTGAACAACATGTCCACCGCGCAGCGGCCGGCGCCGTTCAACAGCGCCTCCCCGGGCATGATCGCCAACATCGCCCCCGAGTTCCACTTCGTGAACCCCGGGCGCTTCCTTGACGAGCCCAACTGGGGCGGTGCGGTGATCATGATCCCGTGGAACCTGTACCAGGTCTACGGCGACACCAAGGTCATGGCCGCCAACTACAGCACCATGGTCAAGTGGCTCAACTGGGAAGCCACGACCAAGGCGGCGAACGGCGGCAACATCGGAGGCCTCGGCGACTGGTCGGCGGCCCAGAGCACGGACGCCCAGCCCATCATCGACTACGGCTATTACCGTGGCGCGAACACCATGGCCAAGATCGCCCAGCTCCTCGGCAACACCGCTGACGCGGCGACGTACTCCGCGCTCGCG
Source organism: uncultured Chloroflexia bacterium (assembly GCA_963816905.1). Classification (GTDB taxonomy): domain Bacteria; phylum Chloroflexota; class Limnocylindria; order Limnocylindrales; family CSP1-4; genus JAFMJV01. The sequence continues at coordinate 112,150 of CAWFMQ010000005.1, forward strand.
ACCAGCCTTGCGACCGAGTACAACACCAAGTACCTCCACACCGACGCATCGGGCAACGCCTGGTACGCCAACAACACCGAGGCGTCCAACGCCGCCGCGCTCGACGCGGGCCTCGTGCCGGCCCAGTACCACCAAGCCGTCGTCAACAGCCTCGTCGCAGCGGTGGCAGCCTATGGCTACCGGATCGGCACCGGCTCGGTGGGCCTCGGCCCGCTGTTCCGCGTGCTGCACGCCGAAGGCCGCGACGATGTGATCTACCAGATGGTCATTAACCCGGCCTCGCCGGGCTACGCCTTCCTGGTCAACTCCGGCTTCACGACGCTCGGTGAGTCGCTCTCCGGCGGCAGCTCGCACGACCACCAGTTCCTGGGTCAGGTCGCCTCGTGGTTCGTGCACGACCTCGCGGGAATCGGGCAGACGTCCGACTCGCTCGGCTACAGGCACCTGCTCATCAGGCCCGCTCTCGTCGGCGACCTCGCCAGCGCGAACGCGACCTACACGACGCCCGCGGGCGACGCTGCCAGCCAGTGGACTCGGACGGCCGGTGGCACCTTCTCGCTCGACGTGACGATTCCGGTCAACACACCGACCGAGGTCTGGGTTCCGGCGTACCCGAAGTACGCCGTCGTGGCCCCGGCTGGCGCGTCGTTCCTGCGGAATGACGCCGTAGGACCGGTGTCGTACGCGGTCTACAGCGTCGGTGCGGGCAGCTACCACTTCGCGTCGGTCGCCACGACCACGACGACCGTCGCCGCCGACTACGATCCCGACCCAGTACGGCAAGCCGGTGACCTTCACCGCGACCGTGGCATCCGACGACGCCGCCGCCGGCACCCCGACCGGCACGGTCCAGTTCGTGCTCGACGGCGCGCCGTTTGGCGCCCCGATGACGCTCGACGCGGCCGGCATGGCGACGGTCTCGACCTCCACGATCGCCATCGGCACCCACACGGTGGCCGCCGTCTACAGCGGCGACGCCCTGCATTTCGCCGGCACCAGCCCGGCCATCAACCACACCGTCAAGAAGCGCCTCGCGACGACCACCGCGGTCACCAGTGCCGGCCCGGTCGGCTTCAGCGCCCCCTGGTCCCTCACCGCGACGGTCAGCCCCGAGAACGCCAGCCGGCACCGTCGCCCCCACCGGCAGCCTGCAGCTGATGGTCGACGGGGTCGCCCTGGGGACCCCGCTGCCCATCGCCGGCGGCACGGTGACCAGCACTGACTTCACGATCACCATCAGCTGCACGTGGGTCCGCCGCTGCGCTGCACGATCACCATCACGTGGGCCGCCTCGGCCGCCCGCAGTGCCGGCAACCACGGTGTCCGCGCCATCTACAACGGCGACCCCAACTACACCGGCTCGACGAGCCCGACCTATACCCAGCAGGTCAAGAAGGCCAGCCCCACGGGCATCGTCGTCTCCGACCTGTCCTCGCCCATCCAGCAGACCGACCGGCCCACCTTCACGGCCACCTTCACCAACCCCGTGGCACCCGCCGGCAGCACTCACTCCGGCCACTGTCCAGTTCCTCATCGACGGCACGGCCATGGGGGCCCCGGTGGCGCTCGACCCGCTCACCGGCAAGGCCTCCTTCAAGCCCACCTGGAACCTGCCGACCGGCACCCACACGATCAAGGCGAAGTACCTCGGCAACACCAACTTCGTGGCGGTGCTGTCGAGCGGTCTCAGCCTCAAGATCAACCCGTAACCCCGCATAAGACCCCCGGGCCGGGACGTCCCCTCCCTTCCGACCCGGACCTCACGGCAGCCGCCCGGTACCAACTCCCGGGCGGCTGCCCCTCCCACCCCTGCCTATGTCTACAGGGCGCCGCCTCGATCGGGCCCGGTCTGCGCCGCGCCGGCGAGGACGTCCAGGTGCTCGGCGAGATTGTGGGCGCGCATCCTGGGACGGCCACCGGCCAAATCCACGACGCTGACTGCGCAGAGCGCGAACGGAAACGACCAGTAGTGCTCGATCGGTATCCCGAGCAGCGACATGAGGAGCAGCCGGAGGATGCCGTCGTGTGCAACAACGAGGGCCCACGGCCGCACCTGCCCCGACGTGGCGTAGCCGAGCACCGGATCCATCGTGGCCCCGGGCGCCGGAGTGGCAGCGCAGAGGCCATCGAGGATGGTCTCGAGGGCAGTCCCCACCCGCGCCGCCCCCTCGTCGAGCGACTCGCCTCCGGGTGCGTGGTTGTGGACCGGGTCCCGGCGCCATGCCTCGAGCTCGGATCCCCAGCGACTCCGCACCTCCGCGTGGGTAAGGCCCTCCCACTCACCCTGCGCCAATTCCATGAGCCGCGGCTCCGGGTGGAGCGGCGCATCTCCGCCGCGCGCCCGGGCGATCGCCGTCGGCCGTGGACGCCGCCCTGCGCAGCGGCGAATGCCAGATGCCGATCGGCACCACCGCGGGCAGCGGCAGCGCGGGGAATGCGGACGGATCGCGCAGCCGTCCCCCGGCGAGCGCCGCCTGGCGCTCGCCGAGCGGTGACAGCGGCGGGTCGCCCTGGCCCTGGAAGCGGCCCTCGGCGACCCAGGTCGACTCGCCGTGGCGCACAAGCGCCAGCGCGCCCTCGACCGCGGTCAGTCGAGGTGGATCAGCCACAGGTCCAGGACGGCGTCCTGCGCGCGGATGCGCTCGGCGGCCTCCGGCGGCAGCGGCTCGTCCAGCGCGAGCACCATCAGCGCGTCGCCGCGCGGCTGGCTCCGGCCGAGCTGCATGGCGCTGATGTTGACGTCCGCCTCGCCCAGGATGCGGCCGATGAGGCCCATGGTGCCCGGGCGGTCACGGTGCCGGGTGACCAGCATGTAGGTCGCGGGGCCGATGTCCACCGGGTAGTCGCCGAGGCGCACGAGTCGAGGCTCGCCCCCGACGACAGTGCCACCGACGGTCGTGGCACCCGTCAGCGAGACCATCGAGGCGAAGGGTGCCGAACCGGGCACCTTGCGCTCGACGAGCTCGATGCCGCGTGCCCGTGCCAGGGCCGGGGCGTTCACGACGTTGACGCGAACCACTTCCGTGCTGTGCTCGAGCAGGCCGCTCAACGCCGCCGGCACGAGCACCGAACTGTCGTACCCGGCCAGGTCTCCGGCCACCTCGAGGGTGATATCCGACATGCTGGTCGAGAACTGGGCATAGAAGCGTCCGAGGATCTTGGCGAGCGGCAGGTACGGGGCCATGACCTGGGCCGTCTCGGGCGTGAGGAGCGGGGCGTTGACCGCGTACTGCGCCGAGCGGCCGGCGAGCACCTGGTTCACCTGCTCGGCGGCCTCGACGGCCACGCGCGTCTGCGCCTCCTCGGTGGAGGCGCCAAGGTGCGGGGTGAGGATCGTGTTCGGAGCCGCCAGGAGCGGCGAGTCCTTCGGGGGTTCCTGGGTGTAGACGTCGACCGCGGCACCGGCGAGCCGGCCCTCGGTCAACGCCGCGGCGAGCGCCGCCTCGTCGATCACGCCGCCCCGGGCGACGTTCACCACGAACGCCGTCGGCTTCATGGTGGCGAGTTCCGTGGCGCCGATCATGCCCCGGGTCGTGCGGGTGAGCGGAACGTGCACGGTCACGGCATCGGACATCGCGAGCAGCCAGGCGAGCGGCACCAGGCGGACGCCGTGGCGGGCGGCGGCATCCTCGGAGACGAACGGGTCGTGGCCGATGACCTCCATCTCCATGGCGCGGGCCCGGTCGGCCAGGGCCATGCCGATCTTGCCCAGCCCGACGATGCCGATCGTCTTGCCACGCAGTTCGTGGCCGACGAACTGCGAGCGCTTCCATTCCCCGCGCCGGAGCGACGCGTCCGCGGACGGGACCTTGCGCGTCAGCGCGAGGAGCAGGGCGAGGGTGAGTTCGGTCGCGGCGATCGTGTTGCCCGTCGGGGCGTTGACCACCACGATTTCCGGCAGCGGTGGCGGCGGGAAGGTCGATGTTGTCCACACCGACGCCTGCCCGGCCGATCACCGTGAGGCGGGTTCCGGATGCGATGGCTTCGGCGTCGACCTGCACCTGGCTGCGCACGAGGAGCGCGTCGTACCCGGGGAGGATCCTGAGGAACTCGGCCCGCTCCAGGCCGAGCCGCACGTCAACGTCGTACGAGGGACGCAGCAGGGCGAGACCCTCCTCGGCGATCGACTCGGCGACGAGAATTCGTTTCCGCCCGGTCGCGTCCGGGGCCTTGTCAGTTGACATCATGCCCACCCCTTTCGGTCAGGCGGGTCGGGCGAGAACGGGCGTCGGCCCGACCCCGGCCTGGATGGCTCGGGCGGCGTCGAGGGCTGCGGCAGCGCCGACGCCGGGCCTCACGGGCAATCCGAGCGCCACAGCGCCCGCCTCGAGGATTTCGAGCGATCTGACGATGTCGTCCACGCTGACGAACCCGAGATGGCCCATCCGGAAGATCTTGCCGGTCAGCGCGCCCTGACCCCCGGCGAGCACGAGGCCACGCGACCGCAGTTCCCTGCTCACGGTCGACCACTCGATGCCGTCGGGCACCTTTGCGGCCGTGACGGTGTTCGATGCGAAGGCCGGGTCGGCGAACAGGTCGAAGTCCATCGCCGACAGGCCGGCTCGAGCCGCGGCGCCGCATGCGGCATGGCGGGCGAAGACCTGCGGGTACCCCTCGCTCTCGATCATCTGCAGGGACACGTCGAGCGCGAAGCAGATACCGACCGCGGGCGTCCACGGGTTCTCGCCCTTGGCGGCGCTGTCGCGCGCCATCTTCAGGTCGAGGTAGAAGCGCGGAATGGTCGCGACCTCGGTGGCTGCCCAGCCGCGGGGGCCGACGCTGACCATCGACAGGCCGGGCGGCACCATCCAGCTCTTCTGGGAGCCGGTGATGACGACGTCCAGGCCCCAGGCGTCCGCCTCGAAGGGCACGGCACCGAGCCCGCTGATCGCGTCGACGATGATGAGGGCGTCCGGCGCGGCTTCGCGGATCGCTTCGGCGATCTGCGGGATGGGGTTCGTGATGCCGGTCGAGGTCTCGTTATGGGTGACGAGCACGGCCTTCGGCGGCTTGCCCGCCTCCGACAGGCGGTGCAGTGCCGCGCTCACGTCGGCCGGGTCGGCGGCGTGGCCCCATTCGACCGCGAGCTTCGTCACGTCGGCGCCGTAGCGGGTGGCGATCTTTGCGAACCGATCACCGAAGGCGCCGATCGTCACGGACAGCACACTGTCGCCCGGAGAAAGGAAGTTGACGATGCCGGCCTCGAGGCCGCCGGTACCCGAGCAGGTCAGGATCAGGACGTCGTTCTCGGTGCGAAAGCCGCGCTTCAGGCCGGCGGAGATCCGGCCGAGCAGCTCCCTGAACTCGGGGCCTCGATGGTTGATCATTTGCCGCGCCCCGGCCTCGCGCACTGCGTCAGGCAGCGGCGTGGGGCCAGGGATGCGCAGCTGTACCGCGTCGGGCATGGCTGACTCCCTTGGTTCCGGTGCTCCGCACAAGTGGGTGACGGGCAGTATGTCGATGGTACCCGGCGGCCGGAGGCGGCGAGCGGGCCATTGGTCGCGAAGCGCCGGGCAACCTGAACATGGTGTGGCACTCCCGGGCCGCGCCGCCGCCTTCGTGCCGTCGTGTCAGCGCGGCAGCCCGACGGCGTGGAGGTGCCGGTCGCCCGGCGCGACGGAGACCCGATGGTCGGGAGCGTTGCCGGTCAGACGGGAGGCGCCCCTGCCAGGCCCTCGACCACCTCCGCGTTCGGAAGCGCCAGCAGGATCGCAGGGGCCGCGATGACCTTCCAGCGACGGCTCCCGCCGCCGAGGATGATTCGCGGTCGCGCCATGACGGCCGCGTCGATCCAGATTGGCAGCTCCGGTGGCAGGCCGAACGGTGTCACGCCGCCGATCTCCATGCCACTGATCTCCCGCGTCTCGTCCGCTCCCGCGAACGAAACCCGTCGCGCGCCGAGCCGCGCCCGGACCTTGCGGTTGACGTCGAGCCGATGCGGCGCCAGCACGATGCAGGCAGCGAACCTTCGAGGGTCCGACTTCCCCGCGACCACGATCGTGTTCGCGGCATCCAGGGGATCGAACCCGTACGCGGCACAGAACTGCGCGGTGTCCGCAAGAGCCGGATCGCACGGAAACAGCTCATAGGGAACGCCGAGAGGGGAGAGGTGCGCCTCCAGTCGTATTCGATCCGGGTCGACGTCCATCCCGTGCACGATATCAGCCGAATGGGTGCGGGGCACGAACGGGCGGCTCCGCGGGAAGGTGGGCCGACGCATGGGGCCAGCCGTAGACTGCACGCATGCCGGCGCGTCGAGCCAACACGGGAGCCGAAGCGAGGCCGCTGGGGATGCCGCCCCCGGGTCCCGAGCACCAGCCGCTGGCTGCCCGGATGCGGCCGCGGACGCTCGACGAGGTCGTGGGGCAGCGCCATCTCGTGGGCGAACGCGGCGCGCTGCGCCGCATGGTCGACCGCGGTCACCTGGCGTCGATGGTCCTGTGGGGACCGCCCGGAACCGGGAAGACCACGCTGGCTCGCCTGCTCGCCGACGCCGTGGACGCGCCGTACACCACGCTGAGTGCGGTGGCCAGCGGCGTGGCCGACGTGCGCGGCGTCATCGCCCGGGCCCGCGACTGGATCGAGCGCGGCGGCCGTCCGACGGTGCTCTTCCTCGACGAGATCCACCGCTTCAACAAGGCCCAGCAGGACGCGCTGCTGCCGCAGGTCGAGGACGGAACGCTCACATTGATCGGCGCGACGACCGAGAACCCCTATTTCGAGGTGAACTCGGCGCTGCTGTCCCGACTCCGGGTGTTCCGCCTGGAACCGCTCACCGACGAGGAGATCGACCTGATCGTCGAGCGGGCACTCGCCGACGATCGAGGCTGCGACGGAGCGGTTGCGCTCTCCCAGGAGGCGCGGGAGCACCTCGCCGGGATCAGTGCGGGCGACGCCCGAGCGGCGCTCAACGTGCTCGAGGCTGCGGCCGCTATGGCCGGCGCGGACGATCCAGAGGTGCCGCGACCGGTCGAGGTCGCCCTGGAGGAGATCGAGGCTGCCGCGCAGGAGCGCATCCTGGCCTACGACCGGGCGGGTGACGGCCACTACGGCACCGTCAGCGCGTTCATCAAGAGCATGCGTGGCAACGATCCGGACGCGGCGCTGTACTGGCTGGCCACCATGATCGCAGCAGGGGAGGACCCGAAGTTCATCGCGCGGCGGATCATCATCTGCGCCTCGGAGGACGTCGGGAACGCCGACCCGCGTGCACTCCAGGTAGCAGTCGCCGCGGCCCACGCGCTCGACTGGGTCGGGCTGCCGGAGGCGCAGTACGCCCTCGCCCAGGCGGTCGTCTTCGTGACGACGGCACCCAAGTCGAACCGGTCGGGGATCGCCTATTGGGCGGCAATGGCCGACGTCCAGGCGCACGGCTCGCAGCCCGTCCCGGCGCACCTGCTGAACGCGTCGATCCCGGCCATGAAGCGACACGGCATCGGCGTGGGCTACCGCTACCCGCATGACTACGAGGGCCACGACGTCGACCAGCAGTACCTGCCGGACGCCCTGAAGGACCGGCGCTACTACGTCCCGACCGACCAGGGAGCGGAGGCGCGCATCGGCGAGCGGCTGGAGGCACTGCGCTTGCGGCGGACGGAGGGTCCACCGAAGCGGGATCCGTCGCGCGGCCCGCAGGTGGACCCGATGCGGGTGGCGGGCAAGGTCACCCGTGCCCGCGACATGGCGCTGCACGAACTCGCCGACGAGCAGAAGCGCGACGCCGGCGGGTGAGTTCGCAGCACGGCCGGTTTGGGACAGGCAACCATCGGTCACGTGCCGGCGTCATGGCCGCCGATGGGCTGGAGGCACGACGACGCGGACCGGCCCCCACTGCAAGGAGAGCGGCCATGCATCCAGCCGTCACATTCCCATCGACTCGCCTCGGCCATCGCGCCGCAGTCCTCGGCCTTCTGGCCCTCGCAGTCGCCGGCTGCGGTGGCCAGGCGGCAGCCGCTGTGTCGCCCACGTCCGTGCCGGCCGCTTCACTGACCACGACCGACACGCGCCCTGCCGTCGCGCCCGTCCCGGCGCCCCTCGTCCTCCCCGGCGGCAACGTCCAGACAGTCGTGCCCGTCACGGTGAGTGCCGGTGGCGCCCCGGCCGCCGGGACCGTCGAGACAGCAACCGCCGTTGCCGGGCTGGGATATGCGTATCCCTTCTATGCCGGCACTCCGCCTGTCGCGCCCGACAACACCATCCTGGTCACCGGAACCGGTCGGGCGACCATGCTGGTCGGCGAATCCGATCGTGCCGCGGCCCAGCAGCAGGCGCTTGCGGCGGCTCTCGCGGACGCTCGGGGGCAGGCGGACGCCGTCGCGAAGGCAGCCGGCGTCAATATCACCGGTGTCCTTTCGGTGAGCGTGTCCGTCGCGCAGGGATACGGCCTACCCGTGCCGATGACGGTTCCGGATCCGAAGTCCGGCTCATCGACGTCGCCCAACCCTGCGGTTCCGGAGCCCACGATGACCGTGCCGGCGTCGTCCGAGCTGGACGTGTCGGTGACCGTGGCATACAAGATCGGCTGATCGGCGGCGCCCCCGTGTGGCGCACCATCGACGGCAGTTGCCCGAGCGACACGGGCCGGAATGCTCCGGCCCGTGTTTCCGTTCCTGCGCCGCCCGTGAGCAGCCGCGAGCCCCGTGGCGGCGCACCCGCCTCGAATGGGGACGCAGCGCACGGTCGCAACGTGACCTGCGGCACGCTTCCGGCGGGATCACGTCTCCTACGATGCGTGGCATGTTGCGTCCTGGAGGCGCTGGAAACGCCCGCCGATCCGGCCACCTGGTGGTGTCCGTGCTCATTGCCCTCGGGCTGGCCGCGTGCGGCAGCACGACGCCGTCATCCGCTCCGACCGGGGCGAGCACGCCCGCTCCGACCGGGGCGAGCACGCCCGCGCCGTCCGGTGCCGCCTCGATCCGGACAGGCGCCGTGCAGCCCGTCACGTTCGAGGAACTCAAGACCGCCGTCGAGGCGTACTACGCGGCGCACCCGGAGGCGGATGGCTACATCGGACCTGACGAACTGTTCGAGCTGCCGAAGGCCGTCCGCGACCATGACCTCACGCTCTGCCAGCTCGGCAACACGACGAGCGGCACCGATCCGGCAACCATCCAGTCGAAGCGGATCCTCGGCTGCCTGCCGCTCATCTACGGCTTCTACGTCTTCGGCCGGAGTCATTCGTCGGCGGACCTCGTGGACCTGGCGCGAAAGACGTACGCCTACGCGGTGACCAACATCACCGGGCCCTCGGACACCCGCGCCGCCCTCAATTCGACGCTCGCCAACTGGGGCGTGCCATAGGTCGACAGGGGTCGCCGGCGGGCTGATCTCATGACCGGACTCGCTCGGGGAATCGAGAGACCGCCGTGCCGTGCGAGCCGTACTGGTGCAGCGATCCCCGGACACCCGCTCAACCGGCACCCTCCGGGTGCCTCCAGGACCATGCGCCGGGTGGGTGGCAGGCTCAGCGGAGCGGCGATGGAGCGCCGGGCGCAGGTTTCTGCCGGCACAACGTCGCCACTGGCAACGTCTGTCACGGAGCGATCGGAGGGACGGTGGCGAACGTCGCTCCCGGCGACGCACGTCATGGAGGTGATCCAGAGACCGCCGGCGGGCGGCCCGTGCGTCGGCTACAGACGCCACCAGCGACGCATGCCGTGAAGCTGATCCGGGGCTGTGCCGGGCGACTCGCGGCCCGCCACATGTCGCCACGGTGCGCGGGAGATATCCCGCTTCCCGAACAGCGTCGGTCACGAGGGGCAAGTCGCAACGCACGAGCACGCGTCGGCCGGGTACATGGCACCCGGTCGCGTGATTCGTCTACAGGAGGCGATGCCGGCGGGCGAGTCCGGCCTGACCGACCGATCAGTACAGGCTGGAGACGCCCAGGACGACGAGGACGATCCAGAGCGCAAGCAGGACGCCGAACAGGGCCGAACCCACCCTCGCGATGCGGTGAAGGTCCTGGCCGACATACACGTACTCGGTCTCGGCCCTGGCGGCCAGCAGACTGTTGCTCTTCGCCCTGGAGCGGGCACCCGTCGAGCGCGTGCTCGGCGCGGCGGCGCGCGGTTCTGCGGCGCTGTCGGTCGTGAGGGCGCTTGCCTGGACCTCGCTGGGCATCGGCTCGGCCGGCGCGAGCGGCGCGCTGACCGGCCGCGTGGTGGAAACAGGCGTGGTGCTCGCGGGCCGGGTCGTTGCCGGCCGTGCGCCTGGGCAATTCGGCGCGGAGCGACTGCCGCGTGTGCGCTTGGCCACGTGATGGGTCCTCGGTGCTCGGCTCCTGGAGACTTCGTTCGTGCGCCGGGGCCGGGTACGCGAGAACGGCAGCGCAGGGTGCGCTCGGGGTCGAAGAATAGCATCGCAGCCGGGTACCGCGGATATGATCGCCCGATGCAGCCCTTCGCAGACGCTCTACAGGCAAATGCCGGCGTCCTCGCGCTCTTTGCCATGGTCGCCGCCATCCTGGCATTGCTGATGGCCTGGCTCGCCGTCCGGCGGGCGGACCGGACGGCCCACGAGCACGTCGACGTGCCGACCGTGGTCAACGATGCGGCCCTGGACCAGATTCTCACGACGATCACCGGGCGCCTCGATGGGCTCGACGGAGACCTCGGGACCCTTGGAGGGCGGACCCAGTCGATCGAGGTGAACGCGCGGCGAGCCGTGCAGAGCGTCGGACTCGTGCGCTTCAACCCGTTCGAGGACACCGGGTCCAACCAGAGCTTCGCCCTCGCGTTCCTGGATGGGGAGGACAACGGGATCATTCTGTCCAGCCTGCACTCCCGGCAGGCTACGCGCGTCTACGTCAAGGCGATCGTCGCGGGCCATTGCAATTCGCCGATGTCGGCCGAGGAGGCCGAGGCGCTGCGGCAGGCGCGCGTGGGGGGCGGGCCCGCCTGACCGGCATGGAACTGCCGGCGCTCCGAGCGGGGCGGGAGGGCGACGATCGGCCGCCCCCGCGGTGCAGGTCGTCCACGGACGGTGCAAAGGTGAGCGGTGCGGGCCTCACCGCCCCTCATCGAAGGTCTACCATTCAGAGAGGATTCGATCCGCCGAAAACCGTGAGGTAGCGTGGCTCTCGACGTCGTCGGCAAGCTGGGCCGGGTGACGGCCGACATCACCCCCGGGCACCTCGGCGAGGTCCTGATCGAGGTCCGCCAGGGGACGGAGCGATTTCTGGCCCGCGCGGCCGACAAGGATGCGACGATCCCCAAGCACACCCAGGTGCTCGTGGTCGGCAGCCTCGGTGGCCGGACCGTCGAGGTCGCACCGACCGACTCGCATGAGGCTCCCACGATGAACCTGGACAGCATCGTTCTCTATCCCATCGTCGCGGTCGTCGTCATCGTCGCCCTTCTGGTCGTGCTGTTCCGGTCGAGCTGGCGGGTCGCCGAGCCCGACGAGGCCCTGGTCATCTCCGGCCTCCGCACGCCGCGAGCCCGCCGGACGGCGCCGGCGAGAGCATGGGCTTCCGCATCGTCACCGGGCGCGGCGCGCTGGTCATGCCCGGGCCTGTACAAGGTGCGCACGCCTGTCGCTCGAGGCGCACGAGAGCGAGATCACCGTCCCCTGCGTGAGCCAGCAGAAGATCCGGCTCGACCTGCGCGGCGTCGTCGTCTACAAGGTCGGCGACGACTACCGCTCGATCGCCAACGCGGCCCGGCGCTTCCTCGACCGGCCCGGCCGCCGAGCTCGAGTCGAAGGTCCAGAACGTCTTCGTCGGCCACCTGCGCGCGATCGCGGGCTCGATGACCGTCGAGGAGATGATCAGCGACCAGGACAAGTTCGCGCAGCAGGTCCGCGATCGCTGCAGCGCAGGAGATGGAGTCGTTCGGGCTGGTCATCGACAGCTTCCAGATCCAGGCGATCACGAGCCCCAGCAACTACATCGAGAACCTCGCCGTGCCGCACCAGGCGGAGGTCGAGCAGAACGCCCGCATCGCGCGCGCCAACGCCGATCGCGACCGCCGTCGCCCAGGAGCAGACGGCGCAGGCCGCAGATCGCCGAGTCGGTCCGCGACACCGAGATCAAGAAGGCCGGCTTCCAGGCCGAGATCGACCAGGCGACCCAGGAGGCCGCGCAGCAGGGTCCGCTCGCCGAGGCCACGGCCCGCCAGGCCGTCGTCGAGGAGGAGACCCGCGTCGCCGAGCTCCAGGCCCAGCAGACGGAGCAGCAGCTCCAGGTCGACGTGCGCAAGCCCGCCGACGCCGAGGCCTACCGCCAGACGACGCTGGCCACGGCCGCCCGCGACGCCCGCATCCGCCAGGCCGAGGCCGAGGCGCAGGAGGTCCGCCTCGCACGCCGAGGCGGCGGCCGCCAGACACGGTCCAGGCCGAGGCGCAGGCGGCCGCCCTAAGGTGCAGGCCGAGGCCCAGGCCGCGGCGACGCGGCTCAACGGCGAGGCCGAGGGCGACGCGATCCGGGCCCGGGGCCTGGCCGAGGCCGACGCCATCAAGGCGCGCATGGAGGCCGAGGCGCCGGGCATCGAGCGCCGCGCCGCCGCCCTGAGCCAGAACCAGGAGGCGGTCATCGCCCAGCAGATCGCCGAGCAACCTGCCCGGAGATCGTGCGGGCCGCCGCGTCCTCGTTCGAGCACGTCGGCAACTTCACGGTGCTCAACGGCGCGCAGGGCGTCACCGGGGCGCTCGCCGAGGTCATCCAGCAGGCCGGGGTCCTGTCGGGAATGGCTCGCCAGGCGCTCTCGCCGGACGCGGCCGAGGCGGCCACGGGCAACGGCCACCGCAACCCGCCACCGACTGCGACCACCGCCAGGCCGATGGCGACGCCTCCGATGGGCGTGGTCCCGGCCGCACCTGTCCCAGCCGGCGGGAACGCCTCGAGCGGCCAGGGAACGGCGAGCTGACCCTGGTCGGAACCCGTCCGGGGGAGAAGGGTGAGTGACCGCGAGGGGGAGCGGGCGCCGGACCCAGGGCTGAACGTTCGGGTCGAAGACGGCGGCTCGACGCACCTGCGGCCCTCGACGGCTCCGGATGCCGCGCGGCAGGCGCCGGAGGCCGGCGACACGCCGGCGTCGCGGGTCCCGGGATCCACGCGTGCGCCAGGCGTCGAGCCCGACCCGGAGTACGACTCCGGGTCGGAGATGGCGCCCGAGGAGCTTGCGGGGATCGACCGGATCGTCGCCGAGTTCGTGGACGACGTCTCCTCCCTGGACGTGCAGGGCGAGGAGTACCGGCTCCGCGTGGCGGACATCGATGGTCTCGGCGAGCGGGAGATCCTCGCGACGTCGGAGATGAGCGGCCGGCTGCTCGATCGGCCCGTGCAGGCGATGGAGGGCTTCCTCGAGGGAAAGGCGCCGCTGGCGCGCAGGCTGGTGGAGCTTCGGCACGCCGTCGACGACCTCAACCCCGCCAGGTACCAGCTGTCGTCCCGCCGTTCGCGGCGAATGTTCGGGCTGATCCCTGCCCGCGATCGCGTGCGGGATTACTTCGATCGCTACTGGAAGGCGCAGGGCCATCTCCAGGACCTGGTCGCCGGGCTCGGCGAAGGGCGAATGGAGCTCGAGCGCGACAACGCCGCCCTCATGCAGGTGGAGCGTTCCCTCTGGACGGAGATGGAGACGCTGCGCCAGTACGCGGTCCTGGGACAGCGCCTCGACGAGGCCCTGCAGCGCCGCCTGGATGAGATCCAGGCCACCGATCCGGGCCGGGCGCGGGCGCTGCGGAACGACGTTCTGTTCGCGGTCCGACGACGGCGTCGCGAGATCCTGACCCAGCTGGCTGTCGCTTCGCAGGGGTACGCGGCCCTGCGGCTCATCGAGGAGAACAACGCCGAGGTCATCCGCGCGATCGGCTCCGCCACGACCACGACGGTCGCGGCCCTGCGGACCGCGGTCACGGTGTCCCGCGCGCTGCTGAACCAGCGGCGCCTGACCGAGCAGCTCAGGACGATGAACGAGGGTGGGGAAGACGCTGCCGAGGCGGGCATTCCCGCGCGCGGCGTGGCCCCCGCCGGCGTGCCCGGCGCAGGGGGAGTGGTCGACGGCGGGCCGGACGCCGGCGCGATGGTGACCGCCGAAGGCGCGACCGTCGGGGACGACCTGCGTTCCCGGACCACGGCCAGGGAGCTGGCGGCACTGCAGCGAGCGTGGGAGGACGTGTTCGTCGCGCTCGACGAGATCGAGGCGTACAAGCTGCGGGCACTTGACGCCATGCAGGCGTCGGCCGGCGGACTGGCCGCGAGCGCCGAACACGCCGGCACCGAGGTTGGCGCCCGGACTCCGACCCCATCGACCGCCGTCCCGCTGGAGGAAAGCAACGCATCGCCGTCGCCGCGAAGCGATCACTGACCGCTCCGCGTTGTGCCACCCTAGCTGGCACGGACCGGGTCCAGTCTGCGGCCATGACATTCCGAGGCAGGCTGGAACGGACGCTCATCGAGCCGGGTACCGGAGGGTCCGGGCCGGGGAACGCCCCCGTCTCGTTGGACGGCATTCGTCCCCTGCTGCGCGGTCTCAACCGCGAGCAGCGGCAGGCTGTGACTCACCGGGAAGGGCCACTGCTCGTGGTGGCCGGACCCGGGACCGGGAAGACGGAGGTCATCACCCGCCGGGTGGCGTGGCTGATCGCCACGAAGCGGGCGCGGCCGTCGGAGATCCTGGCGCTGACGTTCACGGACAAGGCGGCGGACGAGATGCAGGCGCGCGTGGACGTGCTGGTGCCCTACGGTCGTGCAGATGCCGCCATCCACACGTTCCACGCGTTCGGGGACCGCCTGATCCGCGAGTTCGGGCTTGACCTCGGGCATTCCTCGTCGCCCCGCGTCGTGAGTCGCGCGGAGGCCGTCGTCCTCCTCCGTGAGCACGCGTTCCAACTCGGACTGGACCGCTACCGGCCGCTCGCGGACCCCACCCGCTTCCTCTCGGCGTTCGCGGATCTCGTCAGCCGCGCCAAGGATGAGGGCGTCGGGCCTGGGGAGTACCTCGCGTTCGCGGAGGAACTGCGGGCCGGCGCGGAGGCCGTGCTGGGGGGCGCCGGGTCGGAGGGGGAGCAGGAAGTCGCCCGGTCGCTGCTCGAGGAGGCCGCCGGCCACCGTGAGCTGGCCATCGCGTACGGGCACTACCAGGACCTGCTGGCGGAGCGCGATCTGGTCGACTTCGGAGACCAGGTCGCGCTTGCGCTTCGCATCCTGGAGGAACGGCCCGCGGTTCGAGCGCAGGTCGCCGGCAGGTACCGGTACGTGCTCGTGGACGAGTTCCAGGACACCAACCCGGTCCAACTTGCCCTGGTGCGGGCGGTGACCGGCGAGCGGAGGAACGTCACGGTCGTCGGAGACGACGACCAGGCCATCTACGCGTTTCGCGGCGCCGCCGTGGAGAACATGCTCGGGTTCGACGAGGCGTTTCCGGGCGCCCGCCGCGTGGTGCTGCGGCGGAACTACCGCTCGCGGGTCCCGATCATCGCTGCCGCCGAGCGGCTCATCCGCCAGAACGAGCCGGGACGCCTTGACGGGCGGGACGGCGTTCGCAAGGAATTGATCGCGCAGCGTCGGGTCAGGGCCATGCCGGTCCGCCACGTCACCCATCGCACGGAGGAGGAGGAGGCGGATTCCATCGCGTCGGAGATCGCGACCCGCATCGCGGGGGGCACCCGGCACTCGGACGTGTGCATCCTCGTGCGGACGAACGGGGACGCCCGGCGCTTCCTGCGGAGCCTCGAGGTCCGCGGTGTGGCGACGCGATTCAGCGGCGCCAGCGGTCTGTACGGGCGGCGCGAGGTACGGGACCTGCTCTGCTTCCTGCGCGCGGTCGCGGACCCGGATTCGTCGGTGGACCTGTACGCGGTGGCAACCGCACCTCCGTACGAGCTCGGCGGGGAGGACCTGACCGCGCTGCTCGACATGGCGCGCCGGCGGCACCGGTCGGCATGGGCTGTGTTCGCCGATGCCGTTGACCAACCCGGCATCCTGCGGTTGTCGGACGCTACCCGCGGGCACCTTGCGAGGCTGGTCGATGACATGCGGGTGGCCATCGATGCATCCCACCGCGTCCCGGCGGGAGAGGTGCTCTACGGACACCTCAAGCGAACGAGTCGCCTGACCCAGCTGATCGCAGCTGCCGAGCGGGGTGATGATGCGGCACTGCGCAACGTGGCGCGGTTCTTCGAGATTGTTCGGGCGCAGGGAGCGCTGCTCACCGAGGACCGCGTCCCGATCCTGGTGCCGCACCTGCAGGTGCTCGTGGAGGCCGGAGAAGATCCGGCGAGCGCCGAGGAGGACGATTCGGCAGCGGTGTCCGTGCTCACGGTGCACCGGGCCAAGGGGCTCGAGTTCCCCGTGGTGTACCTCGTCGGACTTGCGGATGGGCGCTTTCCCGCCCGGGAGCGGCGGGCGCGCCTCCCTCTGCCGGACGCGTTGCGTCACGCGCGCCCGGACATGGAAGAGGAGGCGCCCTGGGCGGAGGAGCGGCGCCTGTGCTACGTGGCGATGACCCGGGCGCGGGACGAGCTCATCCTGAGCCACGCCGCGACGAGCGCGACCGGACGCCTACGGCGACCGTCGCCCTTCGTCGCCGAGATCCTGGACGCACCACCTGCCGTCGCTGTGCAGGCGCTCGGCCGGACGGAGGTGCGTGACCTGGTCGCGACGCTGCAATCGGGGTCTCTCGACGGCGCGGTGCGGCCGGGCGGGGCATCGGCGATCAGCGTCTCCAGGACGGCCGTGGAGCCGCCGGCGCCCAGCGCGGGGCCGCTCAGCCTGAGCTACTCGCAGCTCGACGACTACCTGTCGTGCCCGCTGAAGTACCGGCTCAGGCACGTCGTGCAGGTGCCGACTCCGCCGCATCATGCGCTCGTCCTGGGCAATGCTCTTCACCAGGCCGTGGCCGCGTTCCACGCGGCTCACATGCGTGGTCGTGTCATGGAAGAGGCGGAACTTTTGGAGGTCTTCGCGACGCACTGGTCGAGTGAGGGCTTCCACTCGCGTCACCACGAGGAGGCACGGTTCGCAGCAGGCCAGTCGGCGCTCCTCCGTTTCAGGAGCGATGCGACCCGTGCCGGCGAGCCGATCCCGGTCGCCGTGGAGCGTCCGTTCTCCGTGCGCATCGGCAGGGACACCATCCGCGGCCGGTACGACCGGCTGGACGAGACACCCGCGGGCGTGGTCATCACGGACTACAAGTCGAGCGATGTCCGAGACCCGAAGCAGGCGACCCAGAAGGCCCGCGAATCCCTGCAACTGCAGTTGTATGCGCTGGCATACCAGGTGGAGACCGGCTCCCTGCCGGCCGCGGTGGAACTGCACTTCCTCGAGAGCGGTGTCGTCGGACGGGTGGTGCCCGATGCGGCGCGGCTCTCGAAGACGAGGCAGACCCTGGCGGACGCTGCGGACGGTATCCGCGCCGGTCGGTTCGAGGCTCGCCCGGACTTCGTCGGGTGTGGCTACTGCCCCTACCGGGAGATCTGTCCGTCGGCCGGTGCGGGATGACGTGGCTCGCTGCCCGCGACTGGGCAGCCCACCGGTTTCAGCCCGGCCCGATCGGCTCGCCCGGATCGGGGGGCCGCTAGGATGTGCCGACGCGCCCAGCCGGACGGCGCAGGAACCGGCGGCGCGTCGCGCGAGGTTCGCGCAATGTCCGGTTCCGTTCCAGCCGCTTCCGACCTTCCCGACTATGCCACCTCCAATGGTTGGGACCGCGAGTACCCGAGGTTCGCCGCCCCCGACCTTCCTTCGTACGTCGGCTCGGTCAGCTTCTGCAAGCGCCCTGTCGTAGAGGACGCGGCAGAACTCGATCGCCGCCGGCCGGACGTCGCAATCGTCGGAGCACCGTTCGATGACGCCGTCAGTCACCGTCCGGGAGCGCGCTTCGGCCCGCGGGCCATTCGGGAGGCGACCTACATCCAGGGTGAGTACTCGCTGCAACTGGACGTCCAGCCGTTCGACGTCCTCGACGTCGTCGATGCCGGTGATGCGGAGGTGATCCCGGCATGGCTGGAACGGGGCCACGCGATGATCTTCCGCAAGGTTCTCGAGGTGGCATCCAGCGGGGCGATCCCGATCGTCCTCGGGGGCGACCACTCGATCACCTGGCCGTCGGCCAGCGCCGTCGCCCAGGTGCGGGCGCCGCAGAGTATCGGCATCGTGCACTTTGATGCGCACGCCGACACCGCCGACTCGGACTGGGGCGTACTGGCGGGCCACGGGACGCCGATGCGCCGACTCATCGAATCCGGGGCGGTCAAGGGCCGCAACTTCGTGCAGGTCGGCCTGCGCGGCTACTGGCCGCCGCGCGATGTGTTCGCGTGGATGCAGGCGCAGGGCATGCGCTGGCACCTGATGCGCGAGATCGAGGAGCGCGGCGCCGAGGCGGTGATCGACGACGCGATCGCCGAGGCCCTCGACGGCCCCGGCGCAATCTACCTGTCGATCGACATCGACGTGCTCGACCCGGGCATGGCACCCGGGACGGGCACACCGGAGCCCGGGGGCCTGCTCACCCGGGAACTGCTGCGGGCGGTTCGCCGGATCGTCGGCACCGTCGAACTGGCCGGAATGGACATCGTCGAGGTGTCGCCGCCGTACGACCACGCGGAAGTGACGGCAATGGCCGCACATCGCGTGGCGCTCGAGGCCATCAGCGCCCTCGCCGTCTTGAAGCGCGACGGAGCAACCATCCGGTTCGGGGCGGCGGGGCCGGTCGTGCTGCCACGCGAGGCGACCGTGCAGGCGGGCGGCGCGGGCGGGTGACGTGACCGAAGCGGATGCGGTGACGGAGTCGATCCCGTGACTGACGACGCAGCGCTTGCCCGCTACTACGACCTGGATCTGCTGGACGATCCGGGGGACCTGCCGCTGTACCAGGCGCTGGCCGCCAGGACCGGGGGCCCGATCCTGGAGCTCGCGGTGGGCTCGGGGCGGATCGCCGTTCCGCTTGCCGCCTCCGGGTACGACGTGACCGGCGTGGACATCGATCCCTCGATGCTCGCCCGCGCGCAGGCGGCGTGGATGGCGCAGCCGGCGCGAGGGTCGACGGAGCCATCCGGCGCGCGGGACGGCCGGGCACGTCCCTCCGCGCGCACCCCGACGGGGTCAGCGCGACGGGCTCGGCGAGCCCCGTCGGCCCGCTCCGGCCACGGCACGTTGCGCCTGCTGGAGGCAGACCTGACGCTGCTCCGACTGGAGGAGCGCTTCGGGCTGGCGATCCTCGCGCTCAACACCCTGCTCTTGCTGGAGCAGCCCGAGCGGCAGGTCGCCGCGCTGCGAACCCTTGCCGCCCACCTCCGCCCGGATGGCCTGGCGGTCGTGGACATCTGGCTGCCAGGTCCAGAGGATCTCGCGCTCTACGACGGGCGGCTGCTCCTCGAGTGGCTCCGCGAGGACCCCGTGACCGGCGATCGGGTGGCCAAGCTGGCGTCGGCTCGCTACGACTCCGCGACGGCGACGGTCACTTTGACGCAGCTCTTCGACGCGGCTGCTTCCGATGGTGGATCGCTCCATCGCGTCTCGCGAACGGACCGCCTGCGGCTGATCGGGGTCCATGAATTGCTGACCATGACGCGGGATGCCGGTCTGGTCCCAGAGGGGCTGGCAGGGGACCATCAGATGAGTCCCTTTGGTTCTGGTGACGAGAGGGCAATTGTCGTGGCGCGATTGGTATAGTCGTGATGTGCCCGCCTCTTCCTCCCAGATTCGCCTGCTCCTGATCGAGGACGTGGCACAGGTCGCGCAGTACATCCGGAACCTCCTGAGCGCACAGGACCAGGTCAAGCTGCTCGACGTCCTGTCGGACGGCCGGCATGTGCTCGACCAGGTCCGCGAGGTCCGGCCGGACATCCTCATGGTGGATGCGCTGCTCCAGGGAAGGGTCAACGGCCTGGAGGTGGCGGAACGGGTCCGGCAGGCCGGCATCGACCTGCCGATCATCGCGCTGACCGTGCCGCAGAAGCCGATCAAGATCGGGCCGGGCATGGGCATCGTGCGGGTTCTCGCGATGCCGTTCTCCGGCTACGACTTCATGAATGCGATCCAGGCCGTCAGTGCGGAATACCGGGCGCAGGCGCCCGACAGCGTCTCACGCACCTACACGGTGTTCGCGCCCAAAGGTGGCGTCGGCAAGACGACGATTGCCTTCAACCTCGCCGTCGCCATCGCCCAGCTGGGCGGAATGCGGGTCGTGCTGGTCGACGGGAACCTCCAGTTCGGGGACCTGCGCGCGCTGTTGCGCGTGCCGGAAACCGCGCCCTCCATCCTGCAGCTGCCAACCGACCGCATTGCCGAGAGCGACCTCCACGACGTCCTGTGGCGTGACCCCTCCGGAATCGACATCCTGCTCGCACCGCCGCGCATCGAGCTCGCGGAGATGATCACCACGCGCGACCTGGACAAGGTGCTGTCCCTGCTGAAGCGCGTCTACAACATCGTGATCATCGACACGCCGTCCCTTCTCAACGACGCCGTCCTGGCGTTCCTCGACGCAAGTGACGCTATCCTGCACCTGCTGACCTATGACTCCACCACGATCTACAACAGCCGGGCCGTCGCCCGGACGTTCCAGGCCATCGGCTACGGGCCGGAAAAGGTGCGGTACGTGCTCAACCGTGCGGATTCCACGGGCGGCCTGGATCGGCAGCAACTGGTCGAGCAGATCGGCAGACCGCCGGACTTCCAGATCGTGAGCGACGGCCGGCTCGTCGTGGAGGCAAACAACCAGGGAGTGCCCTTCGTGGTGACCTCCCCGAGCGCCCGGATCAGCCAGGACATCTACGGCATGGCGCAGACACTGACCCGACCGGCCGGGGCGCAGGCCGCGGTCGCCGGGCGGCGCTGAGCGCGATGCCGGACGCACGCCCCATCGGGTTCTTCGACTCGGGCGTCGGCGGTCTCACGGTCCTGCGCGAGGTCATGCGGCGGCTGCCGCACGAATCGACCATCTACCTCGGCGACAATGAGCGCGCCCCGTACGGCCCGCGCTCGGACGACGAAGTCATCCGTTTCAGCACGGAATGCCTTGACGAACTGGCCGCGCGCGATGTCAAGGCCATCGTGGTCGCCTGTAACACGTCCTCGGCAGTGGCACTCGGCACGCTGCGCCGCCGATACGACGTGCCGATCCTCGGCGTGGTCCGGCCGGGTGCGCGCGCTGCGGCCCTGACGACCCGGAACCGCCGGATCGGCGTGATCGCAACGCAGGCGACGGTACGATCGAGGGCCTACTTCAACGCGATCAAGGACGAGAATCCATTCGTGGAGGTCTACGAGCACGCGACACCCCGTCTCGTGCCCCTCGTCGAGGCCGGTTGCCTGGACGGCCCGGCAGCCGAGGAAGTCGTCCGCAGCCAACTCGAGCCGTTGCTCGGGGAGCGGAACGCCGACGGCGAGTTCGTGTTTCCGTTGCCGGCATCGCAGAGCATCGACACGCTGTTGCTTGGTTGCACGCACTACCCGCTCCTGCGGCCGCTCATCGAGGCGCTGGCCGGGCCCGCGATCGCCGTCATCGATTCTGCCTCGGCCACGGCCGGCGAGCTTGCGAGCCTCCTCGACATCCAGGGGGCCGGGGCCCCGGCCGGCGCATCGGGCGATCATGTGCAGCTGACCACGGGCGATCTGGGTGCATTCCGGGGGATCGCGTCGCGCCTGTTCGGGACGCTTTTCCCGACAATTGAGCCGGTGGCCATGGCGGGAGCTGCCTGACGTGGCCCCGCCATATGGCCCGGACTGGAGGACGACGCTCGTCACCGCCGGTCGCGTCGGCCGGAGTCGCGCGGTCCAGATCGGTGTGGCGGTCGGCGTCGGCGTCGCGTGGCGACGGTACACGGAGCGAACGAACCGCCCGGGCGCGGGCGGACTGGTGGACTGGCCGCGGGTCGAGCAGATCGCCAGCTCCCGTCTCCGGCGTGCCCCCGGCTCGCTGAGTCGAGCCGAGCTCATCGGCGCGGCCCCGGCTTACGAGCGGGCGATGTCCCGGATCGTGCCGCTGCTGGAGCGACGGTTGGGCGCTCCGCTGCCGGGCGTCGTCGAGCGGCACGCGGTCGTCGATCGGGCGGATTGGGCCGTCGCGAACATGGTGACGTTCAGGGAGCTCATGGCCCACGTCGAGCGACTCCTTCCCTCGTCCGAACGGACCGGCGCGGGCATGGCCGCCAGGGCGAACCGGTTCCTCGCGACGCGGCAGATCGGCTACCTCCTCGGCTATCTCGGAACGCGTGTCCTCGGGCAGTACGACATCGCGCTGCTCTCTGCCGAGCACGCTCCCGGCCGGTTGCTCTTCGTCGAGGAGAATATTCGCCAGGCCGCGGCGTCGATGGGAGCGCCGCTGGACGATTTCCGCGTCTGGATCGCGCTCCACGAGACGACGCACGCGTTTGAGCTCGAGGCGCATCCCTGGCTCCGGCCGTACCTGCGCGATCGCCTGGAGCGCCAGATCGCGCTGTTCATGGAGGAGGCCCGGCGCCTCCAGACGCGCGGCGTCAGGCACTTCGCCGAGCGATGGCGCGCGGCGGCCGCGGAAGGCGGCATCTCAGGGTTCCTGACTCCCGAGCAGCGAGGCCTGTTCCGCGAGACGCAGCTGGTCATGAGCCTGCTCGAGGGTTTCAGCGACTGGGTGATGGACGACGTCGGTGCGAGCGTTCTCCCGGATGCGTCCGGGCTGCGTCGCCGGTTCGAGGCGCGCCGATCGCAGCGGCGCCGCGGCATCGATCGGCTGATGTCGAGAATCACGGGTCTGGACCTGAAGATCGAACAGTACCGGCGGGGCGAGCGGTTCGTGGCCGGAGTGGCCCGGGTCGGCGGCAATCAGGCCATCGAGCACATCTGGGACGGCCCGGTGTCACTCCCCACGGAGGCCGAGATGGACGATCCGGCGGCATGGGTGCGACGCGTCGTCCCGTGGTCCGCGGGAGGGATGGCATGAGCAGCGACGGCGGCGGCGCGTTCAATTCGGAAGGTGACGAGGCCCGCCCGGGTGACCCTGACTCGACCGGTTCGTTCGGCGTGCCCGGCGATCAGGTGGGCGCGGCAGGCCCGACCGGGGCCGGCCCTCCGCCCTTGGCCGGATCCCCCGGCGGCTCGATGGGTGCGGCACCGGCCGAGGAGACCGGCTCTCCCGGTTCCTTCGGCGTGTCGGCCGCTCCCGGCGGCTCGGCGGAGCCGGAGGCCCGTGCGATCGGCGGCCGTGCTCCCGGCCGGCCGGGCGACCCCGGTGGTCCCGGTTCCCGCCTGATGGGCATGCCGGGCCCAGGTGCGGGGCCAGGCGGCGTTCCGGCGGCCATCGCCCTGACGCCGATCCTGTCTGGACGCTACCGGGCGCGCGACCTCGACCGGATCATCGAAGCCGCACCGATGTCCCGCATCGTGACCGTCTCGCGCGAGGGCCTGGCCGACGACGATCTCACGGACGTCGAGGTGATGCTGCGTGGACCGCTGCCGGCCGTGATCTTCGACCGCCTGCTCGCTCGATGCCCCAACCTGCGGTGGGTGCACTCGGCGACGGCAGGCGTGGAGCGTGTCCTGACACCACAGGCCCAGGAGCACGGCCTGGTCATCACCAACGCACGGGGCGTGTTCAGCGAACCGATCGCCGAGTACGTCCTGATGATGATCCTCGCGGTCGTCCGCCGGCTGCCGCAGCTCTTCGAGTTGCAGCGCGAGCGGACCTGGCAACCGCTCGAAGCGAAGGAGATGCGGGAGATCACCGTTGGGATCGTCGGTCTCGGGTCGATCGGGCGCGAGGTTGCGCGGCTCGCGCTCGCCTTCGACGCCCGGGTGGTTGCGACGCGCCGCAACGCCGACGCGACGGACGACGACCCCGGGCTCGCGCGACGGGTGGAGATCCTCTCGTCGGACGAGCTGCCGGCGCTGCTTGCCGTCAGCGATTTCGTGGTTCTGGCCCTCCCGTTGACGGCCTCGACGGAGGATCTCTTCGACGCCGCCATGTTTGCCCGCATGAAGCACGGGTCGTGGCTCATCAATGTGGCCCGCGGGCGGCTCATCGACGAGCGAGCGCTGCTGCGCGCTCTACGTGAGGGCCCGATGGGTGGCGCGATCCTCGATACAGTCCGCGAGGAGCCTGTGTTGCCGGACTCGCCGCTCTACCGATTGCCGAACCTGGTCATCACGCCCCACACGTCCTGGTCCAGCGGCCGGGTCCTGGATCGCTCGATCCACCTCTTCTGCGACAACCTGCGGCGCTACGCTGGTGGCAGACCACTGTTCAACGTGGTGGACCCGGCCAGAGGGTACTGAACCAGGTGCAGATCGCAATCGTCGGCCTTGCCCGTTCGGGCAAGACCACCGTCTTCAACACGCTCACGCGCGGCCATGCCGAGACGGGTGGCTTCGGTGGGCTGACCGTCAACACGGGCGTCGTCAAGGTTCCGGACGACCGCCTGGTCCGACTGACAGCGCTGTTCAAGCCGAAGCGGGAGGTCCCGGCCGACGTGACGTACGTCGATCTGCCGGCCCCGCCGACCGACGCGGAGGGCGGCCCGTCGGGCGACATCCCCGCCGACCAGCTCGCCCGCCTCCGCAACGCTGACGCGCTGCTCGAGGTGGTGCGCGACTTCGGCGATCCGGGGGTGCCGCATCCGCTCGGCTCCGTCGACCCGTGGCGCGACATCGAACAGCTGGAGCTCGAGTTCACGCTAGCCGACCTCGGCGTCGTCGAGAAGCGGGTCGAGAAGCTCCGGCTCACGGGACACCACGGCACGCCGATGGAGCGCGAGGCGAACGACCGCGAACTGGAGGTCCTGGAGCGGATCCTGCCCGCCCTGCGCGACGGCCGTCCGATTCGCGACGTCGGGCTGGCCGAGGACGAGTTGAAACGGGTGCGCGGGTTCCGTTTTCTGACGGAGAAGCCGGTGTTGGTGCTGCTCAACATCGACGAGTCGGAAATCGCGCGCGCAGCGGAGATCGTGGCCGACGCGGCCGGCCGCCTGCACCACCAGCAGACGATGGTCGAGGCGCTGTCGGCACGGATCGAGATGGAGATCGGTGAACTGGACCCGGAGGAGGCGGCGGTCTTCCGCGACGACCTTGGCCTTCAGGGGTCGAGCCTCGAGCGCGTGATCCGCCGCAGCTACGAGTTGCTCGGCCTGATCAGCTTCTTCACCACTGGGCCCGACGAAACGCGTGCATGGACGATCCCGGAGGGATCCAGCGCCGTCGATGCCGCCGGGGCGATCCACACGGATCTTGCCCGTGGTTTCATTCGAGCCGAGGTCGTGCTGGTGGAGGACCTGCTGGCGCTCGGCACCATGGCCGAGGCACGTCGCCATGGGAAGCTGCGTTCGGAGGGCAAGACCTATCGCGTGCGCGACGGCGACGTGATCGAGATCCTGTTCAACGTCTGAGGCCGAGCCGGCCGCGATGCGGCGCCGGTGTTTCGCGCTGCGACGCGGCGGCGTCCCCCTCGTTCGCGGCGTAGCGCCGCGCCCGGCCGCGGCGCCTGGAGCACGAACGCGCCGCTGGTCGCAGGTGACGGTCCGGTGCTAGTCCCTGCCCCAGGCCGCGTCGTCCGGCTCGACGTCGAGCACGAGTGTCCGGAAGTCGCTGTCATCGGCCGGTGACCCTGGCGAGCCGGCGCCCTCCTCGACCCCGACCACGAATGTCTCCCCTTCGGTGACCGAGACATTGACGGCGACGCGCAGCTCGCTGTCGTCGACGATGAGGAAGCCGTAGCGCGCGGCGAGGTCGCGGGCGATGGCCTCGCTGAGCGTGTCCTGCTCGTAGTGGTCGAGAACCGCGGCGCGGGACTCGAGCACCAACTCCAGGAACTCGGCTTCGTCATACTCCGCGTCGTGTGCAAGCAGGACGTCCATGAAGACGTCTTCATCCCCCTCGTGGAGTTCGTAGAAATAGATGGGCTCGCCGTCGCGGATCGACATCGGGACGAGTATATGCCGGCCGCTCGGGCCGGCCGCTCCCCGCGGTGGGCGGCGGGCAGCTGGGCGGGGGGTCTGGACCTCCCGACTCGGGAGGTGAGCGAGTGACCGGCCGTCCCTGCATCGTGGTGGTCGGGTCGGCGACCCGCGACATCGCTCCGGACGACCCCCGTGGTTGGCGCATCGGGGGTGGTGCGACGTACGGTGCGCTTGCCGCCGCCCGGCTGGGGATGTCGACCGCGGGGTTCATCGGCGTCGATCACCTGGCCGCCGACGCATGGGAGCTCAAGGTCCTGCGTGACGCGGGCGTAGACCTCCGCCTGGTACCGCTGGAACATGGCCCGATCTTCAACAACGTCGAACACCCCGAGGGCCGGGTGCAGACCTGCATGGATCCGGGCGAACCGTTGACCACGGCGCGGTTTCCCGACGAATGGCGGGCCGCGCCCGGGTGGATCCTCGCACCGGTTGCCAGCGAGCTTCCCGATGCCTGGGCCGAGATCCCTCCCGCCCCTGCGCGCGTGGCGCTCGGGTGGCAGGGCATCCTGCGCACGCTGCGGGGCGGCGAGCGGGTGCAGCGCCTGGCACCTCACGCGTCGCCGCTCCTGGCGCGTGCCAACCTCGTCGGCGTGAGCCAATTCGACATCGCTCACGACGTCACGCTGGATGAGCTCTGCTCGTACCTCCGACCGGGCGCGGAACTGCTCCTGACATGCGGCGAGCTCGGGGGGTTTCGCGTCCTGCTCGACCCCGCCGGTACCCGGGCGATCCACCGGTACTCCGCCGTGCCCGCGGCGTCCACCGTCGACCCCACGGGCGCCGGTGACGTGTTCCTGGCCGCCGTGCTCGCGTCCCAACTCGCGAGCGATGGCGGGTCAAGTGGGGGCGCACATCCGGGGGACCGCGTGGCCCGCCTCGAAACGCGTGGTCTCCGGGTCGCTGCAGCAGCGGCCTGCCTGGTCGTGGAGGGCCCCGGTGTGTTCAGTGTCCCGGAGTTGCGCGTGGTTCGGCAGCGGCTGGCGGCGGTGACTGCGAGTCGATCCGGCTGACCCGCCGCCGGAGGCGGCGCAGGCGCTTCATCAGGTCTCGTTCCGCCCAGGTGTCCGGCACGCCGACCAGGCGCCGGCGGCCGCACAGCGAGGCAGCGCGCTCCGCCGCGAAGAGTGCCGCGCGAGGGTCCCGATCCGCGTGCTCGTGGAGTTTGGCCCGCGCGATCCAGGCACGGATCGCGGTGCGGCCGCCACAGCGGACCGCCTCATCCCAGGCGACGATCGCTCCCGCGCGGTCGCCACTCAGCGCGAAGAGTGCCGCCTGGTCCAGCCACGCGCGGCCTCGATCGAAACCCTGCCCGCCGAAGAGACCGCGCTCCGGGTCCGGCAGCGCCAGCGCCGCCTCAAGGCAACGCAACGCCTCCGGGCCCTGTCCGTTGCGCCGAAAGATGCGAGCGAGCGCGGCGAGGTCTCCCGGATGGGACGACCCATGGCCGGCCGGGTCCGCGAGGCGGGTTGCGAGCACTGCGAGCAGCAGCCCCATCGAGACGACGTCCTGGTGGTTGTGCTCGAGCACCTCGCGGAGCATGTCCGGGCTGCCGCTGCTCAACCACGCGAAATACCTGCCGGGCACGAGCGCGCCCGGCAGGTCCGAGACCCGCCGGACGCCCGCCACGCCGGCCTCCACGCTCGCGAGCCGGGCGTCCGGGAGGCGATGCCGGAAGATCTGGCGCGCCACCGGCAAGAGGTCCAGGTGACCGGCGATGGGCGGGGGATCCCGACGAAACAGCCGGTAGCGCGTGGTCAGCAGCGGCCAGTCGAACGTGCGGCCGTTGTACGTCACGAGCCATGCGTCCGGTGGGATCGACGCGGCCAGCCGGGTCAGGAATGCCGGCTCATCCGAGTGATCCGGCAACCACAGCTGGGTGACACGCAGCCGATCTCCCTCCCACAGCCCGAATCCCGCGAGGAACACGACCGTACCCGTGCCGGTGCCCAGCCCCGTGGTTTCCGTGTCGAGGAGGATGAGCGGCCGGTCCGGGTCGATCGGGTAGGGGAGCGACGCCAGCGGCCCGGGATCCAGGGGGAGCGTCTGCTCTCGTTCCACCACGACGACGTTGCCCTCCGGCGTGGACTCCAGCCGACCGCCGAGCTCACGCGCGAGGCGCTCCCCGCGTGACGGCGATCCATCCGCTCGAGGCGGGTGAGGCCCGGGGGTAACGCCGGGCGCGCGACTGCCCGGCCACGGCGTCGGCTCGACATCCGAGCCGATCCGCAGCCTGGGCTCGACGGACCGAAGGTGGGCGATGCGGCGCTGGCGGAGCTCTGTCTCGGTGACCATGCCGGCAGCCTGGCCCCCGCCCGTGCCAGCTAGCCTGTCACGCTGCCGCGTCGCGGCCGGGAATTTCCAGGGCGTCGGGTCGGTCGCGCCGCCCACGGGGCTCCGCGGCCTGCTCGCCGTCCGCCGCGCCAACTGTTGCGCGCAGGAGCCCCAGCAGGTCAACCGCGCGGCCCTTTGCCGCTCCGCCTCCGTCGCCGTGCGGGCCGACGCACGCGGGACACCCTGAGTCGCACGGACAGGTATCGATGAGCGTCAGGGCGCCCTCCAGCAGCTCGTCCGTGCGATCGAACATCCGTGGCGCCATCCCGACGCCGCCCGGGACCGCCTCGTAGAGGTAGACGATCGGCCGCTCGCTGTGCGGCGAGCGAACCTGCGCCACCATCCCGAGATCGCGAGGGTCGCTCATCAGCAGCACGGCAGCGACGGTCTTGAGTGCTCGCCCGGCGCCGACCAGCGCGCGATCGAGGTCGTCGCGACGCCACCCGGCCACTGCCGCAAGGTCGACCGTGACCCACCAGGCAGTGGTGTGCAGTTCCGTCTCCGGGAGGTGGATCTGGCCCCATCCCAGGTTCTCGTTGGTGTCCAGCTTCAGCTTCTTGTACATGGTGGCGAGCGTGCTCACCATCACCTCCCCGTGGACCCGCTCCCCACCCGGGAGGTCGGCCTGCGCGAAGATCTCCAGCGGCTTGAGCGTCACCGCCAGCTCCGCCTGGGTGTAGTGGTCGACGTCGATCGGCCGGACGTATGCCTTCCGTTCCTCCCAGTCGAGCCGGTCCACGTGGTACTGGCGCGATTCGTGCAGGTAGATGGCGTTCTCGTGGACCAGCACCGGCGCCGCGAACAGGTCCACCTCCCCGATGACCCGCGGGCGGGCGGGGCCCGTGTCGATGATGACCACGTTCTCCGGTGCGCCGACTCGAAGGCTGACCTCCGACGCCGGGAAGTTCTCGCTGGCCCAGTACCAGCGGCCGTCGTCCGCCTGGCGGACGTGGGCCTCCTCCTCGAGGAATGCCAGGAGGTCGTCCGCCGGCCCGTTTCCGAACACGTCGCCCGGGGAGAACGGCAGCTCGAACGTGGCGGCCCGCAGGTGGGCAAGCAGGACGTGGATGTTCTCCGGGTCCAGCCGTGCCTCCTCAGGCGATGCGTCGAAGAGGTACTCCGGATGCGAGGCGACGTACTGGTCGATGGCGTCCGCACCCGCGACGAGGATGGCGACGCTCACGTCGAGGCGCCGCCCCGCGCGCCCCATCTGCTGCCACGTTCCGGCGATGGTTCCGGGATAGCCCGCCAGCACCGCGACGTCCAACCTGCCGATGTCGATCCCGAGCTCGAGCGCATTCGAGCTCACCACGCCGAGGATCTCGCCGGATCGCAGGCCGGCCTCGATCTGCCGGCGCTCGGACGGGAGGTATCCGCTGCGGTAGCCGCGAACGCGGTCGAGCGGCCCGCGGCCCTCGCGCAGCGCTTCCCGCAGCCGGCTGAGGATCAATTCCACGAGGACACGGGCTCGCGCGAAGACGATCGTCTGGCGACCGGCGCGAAGAAAGCACAGTGCCGCCTGCTGCGCCAGCCAGCCGGAGCCCGGCCGGATGCCCAGGCGCGCGTCGATCGGCGGCGGGTCCAGCACCACGACGTGCTTCTCGCCGCTCGGCGCGCCGTTGCGGTCGATGACCTGGATGGTCCGGCCGGTGAGCGTCTCCGCGAGCTCCCGCGGATTCCCGATGGTCGCGCTGCAGCAGATGATCCGGGGGTTCGACCCGTAATGGGCGCAGATGCGCGCGAGCCGGCGGAGCACGTTGGCGACGTGGCTGCCGAAGATCCCGCGATAGGTGTGCGCCTCGTCGATGACGACGAACCGCAGCTGCTCGAAGAGCTGGAACCACTTGGTGTGCTGCGGGAGGATCGCCGCGTGCAGCATGTCCGGGTTGGTCACGACGATCTGGCCCGCGGCCCGGATCGATGAGCGGATCGGCGTCGGCGTATCGCCGTCGTAGACCCCGGCGTTGAGCTCCAGCTCCGCGAGGCCCGCGAGGTCCCGAAGCTCGGCCGTCTGGTCCTGGCTCAGCGCCTTGGTCGGGAACAGGTAGAGCGCCCGGGCAGCGGGATCCTCGGTGATGGCCTGGAGAACGGGCAGGTTGTAGCAGAGGGATTTCCCAGAGGCCGTGGGCGTGACCACCGCGATGTCACGGCCGGCGCGCAGCGCCTCGATCGCCTCCGCCTGGTGCGAGTAGAGCGCCTCGATCCCGCGCCGCCCGAGGGCCGTCCGCAGCCTCGGGTCGAGCCATTCCGGGATGGGTGCATGGACGGGCTCGCGGGCGGGAAGCGTGCGCCTGGCGGTGACGGCGGCCGCGACCCCTGGTTCCGCCAGGAATCGCTCGAGCGCCTCGGCAGTGGTGCGTGGCTGGTACAGTCGCATCTCGCGCCTCCCCGTGCGCAGGGTTCCCGGCCTGGGCGAACTCACGGCGTTCAAACCGATCGGATGTTCGGTTTGTCGCGCGCAGTGTAGCAGCCGTGTGAGGCCCCGTGCCACCCCCGTCGAACACGAATCCCGGTTGATTCGCCCATCGCGGCCGATTGACAGCGTAGCTGCCGACAGCTACGCTTCAATCAGGATGCAGCGGCCGGCACATGACTCGAGCTCCCAGCCCGACGCGCCGGTGTCAGCGCAACCTTCCGGCCGCCGCAAATCCGCCCGGCCGGGGCCGGCGACACGGTCCGGGCGCACGGGCCGTCCCAGGCGCCGGACCGTCGGCGTCGTCGCGGCCGTCATCGGACTGGCCTGGCTCATCGCCGTTGTGGCCGGTGCCTTCTCGGAAGCCAGCTCGCTCGCGGCCCGTCGGGTCCGAGAGCAGGCCATCAACGACCAGTTGCGCGCACGTGTCGAGGCCGGGCGGCAGGAGATCGCGTACCTCCAGACGACGCCCTTCCTTTCCTTCGAGTCACGAGCCTACGGGATGGGTTCCGCCCGTGAGCATCCCTTTGCCCTCGAGACGGACGCACCGCCCCCGCCCAGCATCACGCCGCTGGGACCGATCGCGTCGCCCGCCGCGCCGCCGGACGCGCTCCAGGACTGGTTGAACCTGCTGTTCAGTCGGTAGTGCATCGGGGGCGAGAACCCGCTGGTGCTCGAACCGCGAGCCCGCGGCGCGTGCCGGCCGTCCCCGATCGGTCACCGGAGCGTCTGCCCGTCAGACGGTGTTCGCCCCGTCCACGATCGGGACGCCGAGGTCGAAGTGCTCGCGCCGGACGCGCAGGTCGAAGTAGAGGGTTCCCAGCATCACCGGCAGGACCGGCGCGAACAGGATGGACATGATCGCCGTCGCGGCGATCGCCTCGGCAGTCGACAGGTCCGTGACGGCGGTCGTGAGGATCTGGTCGATGAATCCGGTGATCACCTGGACCACGAGGGCGACGAGGAGCGTCAGGCCGAATGTCCGCCAGATGTTGTTGCCGGTCAGCTGCCAACCCCGGCGAAGCGCCCGCAGCGGTGACACGTCCTCAAGCGCGACGACGATCTGGCTGATCGACAGCCGGAGCGCGACGACCACGAACAGGACTGCGAACCCGACGGCGATCACCAGTGCCAGGAATGCCCCGAAACCACCCTGGCTGCCCGCGGTTGCCGGGAACAGCCTGATGCAACCGAGTGCCAGGGCCGCGCCGCCCACCATGAGGGCAATCATCGTGAGGTTGTAGAGAAGGCCGACAACGAAGGCCGCCGGACCCCGCCGGAGCGCCTGGCGGAACGCATCGCCGACCGTGATCGGGAGGCCGCGGTAGTCCGCATCGACATACGCGGCGTAGACCACGGCGGCCACGGCCCCGAAACACGCGCCGACGAGGGTCGTGAGGAAGACGGCGCCGATGGCGATGGTGATGTCGGTGACCTGCGCATCCGTGACCAGTATCGAGACGGTGCCGTCGGGGTTGCTGACGATCGTCGAGCCGATGAGTTCAGCGAAGTGCGCCGACGTGGTCCCGTCCAGCAGGATGACGATCGCCTGGAAGCAGATGGCCGCGCCGAGCAGCGGTCCCCAGTGCCGGCGCAGGACCCTGACGCCGACCTCCAGCAGCTCCATGACTCCGGCCGGTCGCAACCGGGGCGCGGGAGCCTGGCCAGGTGTCGTGCCCGGCTCCGGCGGAAGCGGGGGGCCCCAACGTGTCCAGCCGGACGGATCGCTCATGCTTCTGTGTGCAGGTGGCGCATCAGCGGCCAGTCTACCAACCGAGCCCGCGCCGGGGGCGAGCCCCCGACTGAGAATGCGCCGAACCCGTATGCAGCCGCTCGGCCGTCGTCTAGGATGACCATCGGCAGGGGTTTCGGTCGCCTCTGCGCGATGCGTACAGGGCAGGCCACGGTGTGACAGGCGCAGCGAGCATCGGATGAGCGCAGGCGTCGGGGTCGGGCGAACCCGACCATGGACACGGCCGACCGGGGCGCAGGTCGCGGAACGACTGCTGCACCTGCCACGGGATCGTTGGCAGCTGCGGCGGCGGGCCGTCCGTGACGGCTTGCTGGTGGCTGGCCTCCTGGCGAGCGCCTTTGTGCTCACAGTGATCCCGGCGATCGGCAGGAGCCTCGGGTACGACGCGTTCGCCTACTGGTCGATCGACCTGCATTCCATGTACGCGCGGACCATGGAGAGCCAGTACGCGCTGGGTGGCTTCCGCTACGCGCCGCCGATCGGTCTGCTCGGAGCGTGGCTCAACCAGGTGCCGTGGGAGCTCTTCCTGTGGGCGTGGCTGGCGCTCATGGGCGGCGCGCTGGTCTACCTGGGCGGCAGCTGGACGATCGCGCTGCTCGCGTTGCCACCGGTCGCGCTCGAGCTCGAACAGGGCAACGTGCACCTGCTGATCGCCGTGGCGATCGTCATGGGGTTCCGCTGGCCGTGGACATGGTCGTTCGTGCTGCTGACCAAGGTCACGCCGGGAATCGGCCTGGTCTGGTTCGCCGTGCGACGCGAATGGCGTGCCCTGGCGATCGCGACCGGCTTCACAATCGCCGTGTGCGCCGTCGCGTACGTGCTGGCACCGGGACTGTGGGGTGAATGGATCCGTGCCCTGACGGTCAACGCGGAGCAGACGCAGGATTACAGCATCCCACCGCCGCTCGTGTTCCGGTTGCCGATCGCAGTGACCCTCGTCGCATGGGGCGCTCGGACGGACCGACCCTGGACGGTCGGGGTGGCGGCGATGCTCGCCCTGCCGATCCTGTGGCTTCACGGTCTGGTCGTCGCGCTGGCGGCCGTGCCGTTCCTGCGGTCCAGGGCGAGGCGTCGTCGCATGGCCGACCCTGCTGCGACGGCTGCGGGTTTCATCCCGCTGCATGTGCTGTTCGGGCGTGACGCAATGGCGAGCCGGGCATCCGGCGCGCCATCGCCATGGCCGGCGGTGGCGGCAATGGGTGGAGCCCTCGCCCTGGCGGCATTGACGTTTCTGGTGGCGGGGCCGCTGATCGGGGAGGTGCTCGCATCCGCGAGTGCCTACATCCACGGGCCGGGAGGCTGAGGCGGAGGGAGTCACGGCTCGCCACACTGGGCGCGCGGTTGGGGCGGTGCCG
Organism: uncultured Chloroflexia bacterium; assembly: GCA_963816905.1. Taxonomy (GTDB): domain Bacteria; phylum Chloroflexota; class Limnocylindria; order Limnocylindrales; family CSP1-4; genus JAFMJV01. Next base: position 145,874 of record CAWFMQ010000005.1, read on the forward strand.
CGGAGTCGTGCGACCCAGGGGCGTCGTGGCGTGCAGCCAGGATTGCGTCGCGGCCATCGTGCGGCCGCGAGGATCGCCCGGCCCGGCCGCGAGGATCGCCCGGCCCGGCCGCGAGGATCGCCCGGGCGACGCCGCCCAACCACGTCCATGACATCCGTCGCGCATGACATTCGTCGCTCGTGGCGACGTAAGCCGACGCAGCCGACCGGGAGACTCTGAAAAGCGTCCTTCGGCGGGCCACGGCGAGCGTGAGGTACTCCCCAGCGCACGCCTCGGAGAGCAACGCGCCCTGTCCAGCGTCGCCAAGGGCGGCATCTGTCATGGAGGGAGCGTCGCCACGCTGTCGTTCGTGGTGCGATCGGGCTCGGAGGCAGCTACGACGCCCGCCCGCCCGCCTGGCGTGGAGCGTGGGTCTCAGGCCCCAGCTCCGCAGGTCCCCGGGGGACCATGGCCCTAAATCGCTATTGCGGAGGAACGCTGTTCGCGGTTCGCTGGCGTCCACAGCGAGGTGCCACCGCCATGCAACTGGAACTTGCCGTCGCCGCCGTCTTCGGGATCGTTCTCTCGATCATGTTCATGACCCCGGAGCGCCACCAGTCGCGGGCGCCGATGCGTCACATGGTCGGGTTGAACCGGGAACAGCTGCGGGCAATCCGCCTGGCAACTGCGGCATCGGCGACGGGCGCCGAGCCGTCGAGGGTCGTCTCGGTGTCGCAGCACGCGCAGTTGCCGCGGCAGTCGACCAGGGGAGTCGTCGACCAGGGGGCCTCAATCGCGGACGATATCGTCGCCGAGCTCCTGCCGAAGGCCTCCTGAGCGGTCCCTGCCGCGCACGCCACAGAGCCACCCAACCTCCGAATCCGGCTTTGGTAGAATCAGCCAACCGTGGCGGAGTAGCTCAGCGGTAGAGCAGGGGACTCATAAGCCCTTGGTCGGTGGTTCAAATCCGCCCTCCGCTACCAGGCTCGTCCACAGATGCGGGCCTTCGGACTGCGAGCGACGCGTCCGGAGGCCCGAACTCATCTCGCCCGACCGTTCACTCCCTCTCCCTCTCCTCGACAGCCCTGATGGCCGTGCGGTGGTGTCGGCCGGAGGCATCCGACGGGACTTCTGGACCGTATCGACAGGCATGATCGACTGACATGGCCGATGCGGTCCTATAATCGGGTTCCCCACTCGGCGCGGCCTGGTGGGCTGGTTGCGGAGGCTTTCTTCCTTTGAACAGTCGTTTTCTGCGCAACGGCATCGTGACGCTCGTGCTCGTCGTGGGCACGGCGCTGCTGTTGTACATGTTCTTCTTCAACTCCGGCACACAGGAGCAGATCGCCTACGTCGGCGGCACGGACAACGTCCTGAGCCAGGTGGCAGCCGGCAAGGTCCTCAGCATCGAGCAGGCGGCGGACCAGCTCACGGTCACGCTGAACCAGCGCGATGCCACCGGGAAGAACGTGGTCGAGACCTCGCGGGTGCCCAACCAGTACGCGACGAACGTCGCCCTGGACGTCAGGGCAGCCTGCCAGCCGCCGACCTGCGCGTCGATGCCGAGCGTCGTCGGACAGGCTGCGGACAACGGCGGCGCCTGGCTCGGCCTCCTGCTGAGCGCGCTCCTGCCGGTCCTGCTGATCGGCGTCTTCCTCTACTTCATGTTCCGGCAGGCCCAGGGCACCAACAACCAGGCACTCAGTTTCGGCAAGAGCCGGGCCCGGATGTTCCTCGGCAACAAGACCGTCGTCACGTTCCAGGACGTCGCCGGCGTGGACGAGGCCAAGATGGAACTCCAGGAGGTCGTCGAGTTCCTCAAGTACCCGGAGAAGTTCAACTCCCTCGGTGCGCGGATCCCGCGCGGCGTGCTCCTCGTCGGGCCCCCGGGGACCGGCAAGACGCTCCTCGCCCGCGCCGTGGCCGGCGAGGCCGGAGTGCCCTTCTTCAGCATCTCCGGCTCTGAGTTCGTGGAGATGTTCGTCGGCGTCGGCGCCAGCCGCGTGCGCGACCTGTTCGACCAGGCCAAGCGCAACAGCCCGTGCATCGTCTTCGTTGACGAGATCGACGCGGTCGGCCGCCAGCGCGGCGCGGGCCTCGGCGGATCGCACGACGAGCGCGAGCAGACCCTGAACCAGATCCTCGTCGAGATGGACGGATTCGACACGAACACGAACGTGATCGTCGTCGCCGCCACCAACCGGCCGGACGTCCTCGACCCGGCGCTCCTGCGGCCTGGTCGCTTCGACCGCCAGGTCATCCTCGACCGCCCCGACATGAAGGGCCGGCTGGAGATCCTGCGGGTGCACGTCAAGGGCAAGCCGCTCGACAAGCAGATCGACCTGCAGCACGTGGCTCGGCAGTCCCCGGGGTTCTCCGGCGCCGACCTGGCGAACCTGGTCAACGAGGCAGCCATCCTCGCGGCGCGCCGCAACAAGAAGCTCATCGGCACGACCGAGTTTTCCGAGGCGCTCGAGCGCGTCGTGGCCGGTCCGGAGCGCAAGAGCCGGATCATCTCGGATGCCGAGAAGGCGATCATCGCCTACCACGAAGGCGGTCATGCGCTCGTCCAGCGGATCCTGCCCAAGTGCGACCCGGTCTCCAAGGTCAGCATCATCAGCCGCGGCATGGCGCTCGGATACACGATGGGCCTGCCGACGGAGGACCGCTACCTCCAGAGCAAGGCCGAGTTCGAGGACAAGATCGCCGGCATGCTGGCCGGCAACGCCTCCGAACGGCTCATCTTCGGCGACACGACAACGGGCTCGTCGAACGACATCGAGAAGGCGACCACGGTCGCCCGGCGCATGGTCACCGAGTTCGGCATGAGCGACAAGCTCGGACCGCTCGCCTTCGGCAAGCGCGACGAACTCGTCTTCCTTGGCCGCGAGATCGGCGAGCAGCGCAACTACTCGGACGACGTCGCCCGCCAGATCGACGAGGAAGTTCGCGCGATCATCGAGAAGGCCTACATGCGGGCGTCCGAGGTGCTCAGCACGCACCGGGAACGCCTCGTCCAGCTGGCCGAGCGACTGGTGGCCGAGGAGACCGTCGAGCAGGACGCCTTCGAGGCGATGTTCGCCGACCTCCCGGACCCGCGAAAGGACGCGGGCGGCTCATCGACACCCGTCCCGCTGGCCTATCCGGATCGGCGCGCGATCGACAAGCCTGCCGGGACCACGAGTCCGGCACCGTCGCCGCAACCGGCCTGAACCGACACACTGCACATTCGCAGCCCGCTGCGTCATCGGACGCCGCGGGCTGCTTCATCATGTGGGCCGCCTGCTCGTGGGCAGCCGGCCCGCGGCCGAGCACCAGGAGGGAGTCATGACCGCAGCCATCGAGAGGATCGAGTCGTATCTCGCGGAGACCGCCGACGAACGGCTCGAGGACTACAAGGCGTTCCTGCGCATCCCGAGCATCGGAACTCTGAGCGAGCACCGTCCCGACATGGTGGCGGCCGCGACCTACGTCGCCGACCACCTGCGATCCGCCGGGCTCGAGCATGTCGAGGTGTCGCCGACGCCCGGTCATCCCGTCGTCTACGCGGACTGGCTCCACGCGGAAGGCGCGCCGACGGTGCTCGTCTACGGCCATTACGACGTCCAGCCCGTCGATCCGCTCGACCTGTGGGTTCGTCCACCCTTCGAGCCCCGTGTCGAGGGCGGCCGCATCTATGCCCGCGGCGCCTCCGACGACAAGGGACAGATGCATCTCCACTTCTGGGCGCTGCGTGCGTGGTTCGAGACGCAGGGCCGGCTCCCGGTCAACGTCCGGTTCGTCATCGAAGGCGAGGAGGAGTCCGGTTCCACCAACTTCGACGAGTGGATCGTCGCCAACCGGGAGCGCCTCGCGTCCGACTTCGCGGTCGTGAGCGACACGGGGTTCTTCGAGGGGAATCTCCCCGCAATCACGGTCGGCCTGCGCGGCCTGATGTACTGCCAGGTGGACGTCACCGGCCCACGCGTCGACCTGCATTCCGGGACGTATGGCGGGAACGTCCAGAACCCGGCCAACGCATTGGCCAAGATCCTCGCGGCACTGCGGACCGACGATGGGCGCGTGGATGTCCCCGGCTTCTACGACGAGGTGCGCGTCCTCGCCGACCGCGAGCGCGCCGAGTTCGCCCGGCTGCCGCTCGACGAGGAGGAGTTCCGCGAGGGCATCGGCGTGCCGGCGCTCTTCGGCGAGCCGGGGTTCGGGATCCTCGAGCGCCGCGGCGCCCGCCCGACCCTCGACGTGAATGGCATCTGGGGCGGGTTTTCGGGTGAGGGGTCCAAGACGATCATCCCTGCGCATGCCCACGCCAAGCTCAGCTGCCGCCTGGTCCCGGACATGAATCCGGGGCGGACCTTCGAGCGCGTTCGCGACCGGATCCTGGCTGTCGCGCCGCCGGGGGTGAACGTCGACGTCACCGAGATCAGCCTCGGCATGTGGAGCCTGGCGGGCATCGACCATCCGGCCACGGCCGCCGCCGCGCGCAGCCTTTCCGAAGTGTTCGGGGTTGCGCCGTACTACCTGTACGAGGGCGGTTCGGTCCCGGCAGCGGCCACGTTCGGGTCGGTGCTGGGTCTGCCCGTCGTGCTCCTGGGCTTCACGCCGCCGGACGACCAGGCGCACGCCCCCAACGAGTCGATGCGGCTCGACAACTACGAGAACGGCATTCGGACGATCGTGCGCTACTGGGAGGCCCTGGCCGGCGTTCCCCACTGACGAGGCGCCTCCCCCGGGATGCGCCTCGTGCGGCGGCTCCGCGGGCTGCCGTGCTGGGGCCGACGGATCGGTCCACGGCGGTTGGTACCGATGGGGTAGGGACGTAGGAGGTTCGGAAGGCTGCCCGTGGGCCGCGGGCACTGCTAGCGTCGCCGCATTCGGCCACCCGGCCGACATGGTCGTGCGCCGTCGCCTGTGCGATCCGGTGCCCGTTCGCAGCGCGCCCACGGAGTGCGAGGAGCCGTGAACATCAGCCGTTGGGGTCGCCAGAGTCCGACGCCGGCTCCGCCGACCGCCCAGTTTCAGCCGCCCGGTGCACCGGCCGACGGGCAGGGGTCACGCCCCGCCGTCTGGCCCGCCACCCTCACCCGGTCCCCCAGGCCGGTCACCGACGAAGACGCGGAGGCCGACATGGACCGGAGCATTTCGACGCCGGTCCGGTTGGCCTTCGACGACGCGCCTGCCCCTGGTTCGGTGCCCCCCGGGCCCGCGCGTGGCCCGATGAGCCCGCTGCCAGCCACTGGTTCGATGCCCCCGCGGCCGGCGCCATCGGCCGATGGCGCAGCGCCCGATGCGGGGCCACTCGGCCGCGAATTCTCCGCGCAGGCCCCGACACCTGAGCCGGCCCCGGTCGAGCCGGACAGCCCGGGCTGGGGAACCTTCGCCACGAGCGACCAGCAGGACCCGTCCGACTGGTCCTCGGGGCCGCCACATGGCTCTCCCGGCGGGCCGTCCCCTGATCCCGCCGTCGCCGCGCCGCACGCGTGGCGCGGAGCGGGCCTTCCGGACGCGGTCCGTGAAGCACCGGTTCGAGAGCCGGTGTCGGTTCGAGAGCCGGTGTCGGTCCGAGAGCCGGTGTCGGTCCGAGAGCCGGTGTCGGCCCCGCGACCGCCCGCGCCGCCGCCTCCCGCCCCGATCTCGGGTCCGACACCGCCGCCGCCGGGGTGGGCCGTGGACACCGGCGTCGCCGTCGTCCAGCCGCGTTCCGCCTCGGACGTCCTTGCAACACTCGCAGACAAGGTGAGCGCCGGGTCCGTCGACCAGTATCAGCCGGTGCCGCTCGGGTTCACGCCGCTCGACAAGACGATCGGCGGCGGGTTGCGAGCCGGCGAGCTGCTGCTGATCGGCGGCGCGCAGGGCACCGGCAAGACCACGATGGCCGTGCAGATGGCACGCAACATCGTGCTCGGCGGCCAGGCAAGCGTGCTCTACATCTGTTTCGAACACGACGAGGAGTACCTCCTCAACCGACTCATCTCCCTGGAGTCCGCGCTCGCGCAACTCCCGGCCAAGACCGGCGGCGTCAAACTCCAGGAGGTCCGGCGCGAGATCCTGGGGACGTGGCTCGCCCAGGGCAGCGATCGGGCGGATCTCGCCGCGAATCCCAGGCTGAAGCCTGCACTGGACCGCCTCGCCCGATACGGCCAGAACCTCTACCTGCTGCGCGGGTCGCAGACGACGAGCACGGTCGCGAACATGCGCACGCTGATCCAGCGGTACAAGGACCTGTCCGGTGACCGGCGTCTGGTCGTCTTCGTCGACTACATGCAGAAGGTGCCGGTCATCCCCGAGCCGAACACCGAGTCGGAGAAGGTCACGACGATCGTCAACGGGCTCAAGGACGTGGCGCTCTCACTCCACGTGCCGATGATCTCGATCGTCGCGGCGGACAAGGAGGGCCTCAAGGCTGCCCGGTTGCGCAACCACCATCTGCGCGGTTCGTCGGCCATCAACTATGAGGCCGACATCATCCTGATCCTGAACGAGAAGTACCAGATCGTCGCCAAGGTCAACATCGAGTTCAACCCCTACCAGGCCCAGCGGTTCCGGGACTGGGTCATCGTCACGATCGAGAAGAACCGCGGCGGCCAGAACGCGGTCGACCTGGAGTTCCAGAAGCACTTCGAGTACTCCTGCTTCGACGCCAACGGTCGGACAGTGCAGGAGAAGCTGATCGAGGAACGCCTCTACAACGACTGACGGGTCCGTCGGCGTCTGAGCCGCACCGGGTCGCGGCGTCGGAGCGGCCACGCCGCCCTCCATCGGGTCCTCCCAACCCGAGCAGCACCATTCTTCGTGGCCGCCCGCAGGACGATGGGGGTCTGACACGGGCGCCCCGGGTCCCCGTACCCCGTCTCCGGAAGCCTCCGACCACACTCTCGGTGCGTTTCTGCAAGGTGAGGTCCGGCGTCCCCCGTCCCCGGCCCTGCCACCAGGAGTGTCGCACGGCGGTACTGTGCGGCCGAACGCGAGGGCGCAGTTCCGTTCTCGTGGCCACCCTGCGGCGGCAATCGAGGTTTCACCGTAGAGCACTCCTGCAACATCGTCGCGGCGTCAGGGGAGCACGAGTGCCCTGGCACGAGCGGCCGCCGGGATGAACGGGCGGGCACCGGGTTGGACGGGCGAGCGCCTGCGGCCGTGAAGCGGGCGCCGTGGCCGGCGGAGCCGGGTAGACTCGGGGCCGTGAGCCCCCAACAGCGCATTCCCAGGCCCGACGTGTGCTTCCTGGACCTCGGCGACACGCTGGTGCGCGCGCATCCGTCATGGGCCGAGGTCTACGCACGGACGTTCCCCGAGTTCGGCATCGATGTGTCCCGGGCGGAATTCGACCAGGCCTTTGCCGCGGCATTCGCCGAAGGTGAGCACGAGGGGCCGTTCGAGGCCAGCGCCGAGGCTTCGTACGAGCGACTGAGGGCACTCGACGGTCGGGTCTTCTCGTTGCTTGGGTACCGGGACCTGCCGGAGGCGTTCTTCAGGCGCGTGGAAGAGGTCTTCACCTCGGTGACGTCGTGGTGGGTTTTTCCGGACGTTCTCCCGGCACTGCACGCGCTGCGGGAGGCCGGCATCCGCCTCGCGGTGGTCAGCAACTGGAGCTGGCAGGCGCCCGAGCTGCTCCACGACCTCGAGCTCGCGAAGCACTTCGAGGCGATGGTCATCAGCGCCCGGGTCGGCTACCTGAAGCCGCACCGGGGCATCTTCGACCACGCGCTGTCGGTGATGACGACGACGCCGGACCGAGCAATCCACGTCGGTGATTCGGTCCGCGCCGACGTGGAGGGCGCGCGCGGAGCCGGGATCGGGCCGGTGCTCATCGACCGCGCGACCCACATACACACGCGCGCGCACGGGCGAGTCGTGCCCCCCGGGGTGCCGGTCATCAGCGATCTCCTCGGTCTCCTCGACCTGCTGGGGATCGGGCGACCGGCGGCGCCTCCCGGGCGAGCCTCGATCATCGGGGACGCCGAGGGCGGAGGGGCTGCGGGAGACACCGATGGAGGAGGGAGCGCAGCGGGGGCGCGGCCAGGACATCGACGGCGCCGGGGCCGCGGCGCCCAGGACACCGACGGCGCCGGGGCCGCGAACGCCCAGAACGCCGTCTCGTGATCGGCCGCGGTCCGGCCACCGCCGATCCGGGGCCGTGGCGGCTCTTCATGGCGCTGCCGCTCCCCGAAGAGGCAGCCGCGGCCGTCGTTGAGCGCCTGGCCGCCGCCCGCGCCGAGTTTCCAGGGGCACGCTGGATCCCGTTGCCCTTCCTGCATCTCACCCTCGTGTTCCTCGGCGCGACCGACCCCGCCCGACGACCGGCCCTCGTGCGAGCCATCGACTCGGCAGTGGAGAGAGAACCACCGTTCACGATCGAGACGGGCGCCGGCGGTGGGCGCGACCGCGCGGACGGCGACGGTGTCGCGTGGCTGCGCCTTGCCCGCGGCGGCGCTGAGACGTCACGGATCGGCGGGTGGCTGGAGGCGACCGTGGCAGGACAAACGGCGGGCGGTCGCGAGCCGCGACGATCGCCCAGCGCACACCTCACCGTGGCTCGCCGCGCCTCGTCAGAGCTGATCCGGTACCTGGAGGAGGCGCCGCCCGCGACTCTGCGCGTGACCTGGACCGCCGACCGCATCGTCCTGTTTCGGAGCCACCTGGAACGGACCGGCGCTCGCTACGAACGACTGCATGAGGCCCACCTGCACGGCTGAGGGAGCCGGGTGAGGCTCGTCGGGGCCGGGGGCCGGGGGCCGGGGGCCGGGGGCCGGGGCCTGCCTCGTCGAGGCGCCGGGGGACGGGGACCGGGGACCGGGGCCGGGGACGGGGACGGCTCGTCGGGGGCCTACACGGTCGCCGACGCCCGACCACACTCATCGTGCGCTGCTGCCACGTAAGGGCAAGCCCCTCTCCCCGACAGGCACCGAGCACCACGCGGCACCCCGGCGCGCCGCAGGTCCTCCAAACGTGCCCGCGGCCGCAGGAGGCGCGGGCCGGGCCGGGCTGCCGGGGCGTTGACGACCCCGCCGCTCCTGCTATGCTCCCGCCTACAACTGAAGATCGTGGGCAGTGACCGGGAGGAGTACCCGTCGCGCAGCCGGCAGAGAGACCCGGCGGCTGGTGGAAGCCGGGGTGGCAGCGATGGCGAATGGACCCGTGAGCCCACTTCACGAGCGCGGCACGCGTTGAGGGACCGGACGAAGCCGGGACCGATTCGCAGCCGAACACGGGTGGCACCGCGGAAGGACCGGCCTTTCGTCCCGGCAGGACAGAAGGCCGGTCACGAGTTTCCGGCCCCGGGACGTGGCCGGAGCGACACCGCAGGAGGCCCGCGCCATGGCGTTCCAGCAAACCAAGTTCGTGCTGCCGGACGATCGGATCCCGCGCAGCTGGTACAACATTGCGGCGGACCTGCCGGTGCCGCAGGCGCCACCGCTGCATCCGGGCACCGGCCAGCCCATCGGCCCGGACGATCTCGCCCCGCTCTTCCCGATGGGCCTGATCATGCAGGAGGTCAGCGCCGATCGGGAGATCGAGATTCCGGACCCGGTTCGACAGGCGTACGCGCTCTATCGGCCGTCGCCGCTCTACCGCGCGCATCGGCTCGAGGCGGCGCTCGACACCCCCGCGCATATCTACTACAAGTACGAGGGCGTCAGCCCGGCGGGCAGCCACAAGCCGAACACGGCGATCGCCCAGGCCTTCTACAACAAGCAGGAGGGTGTCAAGCGACTGGCGACCGAGACGGGCGCCGGCCAATGGGGCAGCGCGCTCGCGCTGGCGGGCTCGATCTTCGGCCTCGAGGTCATGGTCTACATGGTGCGCGCCAGCTACGACGAGAAGCCGTACCGGCGGTACCTGATGGAGACCTACGGCGCGTCGGTCGTGGCCAGTCCCTCCATGACGACCGAGTTCGGGCGTCGCGAACTGGCCGAGAACCCGGACAACCCCGGATCGCTCGGGATCGCCATCACCGAGGCGGTCCAGGACGCGCTGGGCCGCGACGACACCAAGTACTCCCTCGGCTCGGTGCTCAACCACGTGATGCTGCACCAGACCGTGATCGGCCTGGAGGCCATCGAACAGATGGCGATGGCGGGCGAGAAGCCCGACATCCTCGTCGCCTGCGCCGGCGGCGGCTCGAACTTCGCCGGCCTGACCTTCCCGTTCATCGGCCAGAAGCTGCGCGGCGAAGCCGACTACAAGGTCATCGCGGCCGAGCCGCTCGCGGCGCCCAGCATGACCAGGGGCACCTACCGGTACGACTACGGCGACACCGGCAAGATGGCGCCAGTGGTCAAGATGCACACGCTCGGCCACGACTTCATTCCGGCGCCCATCCACGCCGGCGGCCTGCGCTACCACGGGATGTCGCCGCTCGTCAGCCTGCTGAAGGAGCACAACGTTATCGAGGCCCAGGCGGTGCACCAGCTCGCCAGCTTCGAGGCCGGTGTCCTGTTCGCGCGAGCGGAGGGGATCCTGCCGGCCCCGGAGCCGACGCACGCGATCGCGGTCGTCATCCAGCTGGCAAAGCAGGCGAAGGAGGAGGGCAGGAGCCCGGTGATCCTCTTCAACCTGTCGGGCCACGGCCACTTCGACCTGACGTCGTACGAGAAGTACCTGGAGGGCCACCTCGAGGACTACGAGTACCCGATCGAGGAGGTCCGCCACTCGATGGAAACGGTTCCGAACTACTGACATCCCGCCGCCGCGGACGCCGCGGCAGTCCACAAACGACGTGCGAACCCCGAAATCGGCAACGGTCCGGGGTTCGGCGCGTATGCGAAGGTCGGGCGGGCGACGAACTGCGCGGCTGCGCCGCCGGCTGATCGTGGCGGTTCCGCGTGAATGGCACTCGGCGCGCGACAGGTGCCGCTCGTAGAAGGATCGGCCGCGGCCGAGAACGGCGGCCGGCCGCCGCCGGCCGCCGAGGCGGTGGCCGCCGTGTGTGCCAAGCGGGCACGCGTGTCGTCCCTCGACGTCGGGGCGGCCGTGAACGCCGACGCCCGCCGGCCGCTTTGTCTCATTTCGGCCGTTTCCGTCCGCAGGAATCGCGCTGGCGGCGCTGCTTCTGCTCAATCCGGCATCGAAGCGCCGATCTGTGACAGGTCGAGGCCCGCCACGCAATTCGGTCGGCCGATCGCGTCCGATTTGATGCAAGACAGCCGAGTGCCGCACCCCTGATCGCGCGCCCGCCGGCCGCTTTGTCTCATTTCGGCCGTTTCCGTCCGCAGGGAATCGCGCTGGCGGCGCGCTTCTGCTCAATCCGGCATCGAAGCGCCGATCTGTGACAAATCGAGGCCCGCCACGCAGTTCCGCCCTGATCGTCTCGTCGGCCCAGGTGTCGGGATCGCGCTGCAGGCCGTGACGCGCACGCGCCCCGCCTATGGTTCAGCCGCTTGGCGGCAAACCGAACCAGGAGGGCTGTGCGCATGCGCGTCACCACGGCATTCAACCGCATGCTGGCGATTCCCGGGGCGGGCGTGACATCGGTCGAGTTCACGCCCCAGGGGATCGTGGTGGGCATCCGGGCGCGGTCGCGGCGGCTGGCCTGTCCCTGCGGCTGGTCGACCCGGGCCGCCTATGACCGGACGGTGCGCCGCTGGAGGCACCTCGACCTGGGTGCCTGCCGCCTCTACCTGGAGGCCGACATCCGGCGGCTCCACTGCCGACGGTGCGGACGGGTGCGCACCGAGCAGGTGCCCTGGGCCCGGCCGGGCTCGCGGCTCACCCGCGACCTCGAGGACGTCGTGGCCTGGCTCGCCCAGCGGCTCGACGACGAGTGTGGCGAAGCTGCTGCGGGTGGCCTGGGAGACGGTCGCCGCGATCGTGGTGCGCGTGGTGGCCGAGCAGCTCGACCCCTCCAGGCTCGAGCACCTCTTGCGCATCGGCGTCGACGAGGTCTCCTACCGCAAGGGCCACCGCTACCTCACCGTGGTCGCGGACCACGATCGGGAGGGCGCGGTGGTGTGGGCGGGCGAGGGCAAGTCGGCCGCGGTCCTCGGGGCGTTCTACGCCGAGCTCGGGCCCCAGCGCTGCGCGCGCCTCGCGGCGGTGTCGATGGACATGGGCCCGGCCTACCGCCTGGCCACCGAGCGGTTCGCCCCGGGGGCCGCCCAGTGCGTCGATCCCTTCCACGTGGTGAAGCTCGCCAACGAGGCCCTCGAGGCGACGCGGCGCTGGGCCTGGAACCGCGAGCGGGACGCCCACCCCGAGCCCAGACGGCCGCGCGGCAGACCGCCGGCCAACGCTCTCCCAACGGTCCGCTCACGCTGGGTCAAGCACACCCGCTGGGCCCTGCTGAAGGATCCCGCCACGCTCAAGGATTCGCAGCGGGCGGTGCTCGAGGAGCTGCGCGCCAGCGACTCGCTGCTGTGGCGCGGCTACCTGCTGAAGGAGGCGCTGCGCCGGCTCTACCGGCTGCCCGACGCGGCACTCGCGGCGGCCCATCTCGATGCCTGGCTGGGCTGGGCCAGCCGCTGCCGCATCCCGGCCCTGGCGGCGCTGCTTCTGCTCAATCCGGCATCGAAGCGCCGATCTGTGACAAATCGAGGCCCGCCACGCGATTCGGTCGGCCGATCGCGTCCGATTTGATACAGGACAGCCGAGCGCCGCACCCCTGCTCGCGGCGGGCGGCAGCGGCGGAGTTCCGCGCCGGGCGAGTGGGCCCCGCGGCCAGGGCTGTCTCCCCGCCCGTCGAGTCGCGTCGGCGGGGGCTGCTCGTCATCGCGAGGGCTGCGCTCCCGAACCACCGCCTGCGCAACCCGGGCCGCCGGCCATATTGGTTCACAAGCGCCGGGGTGCACCCCTGGTGGCGGATTCGTGCACGACTTGCAGAGACCCCGGCCGGCGGGTCGCCCGGCCTCCGACCGCGGCGAAGCTCGACGGACCGCGCGGCCCGTGCACCATCGTGTCCAGACCGGGCCGGTCGGACCCTGATCTGGGAGAGCCGGCGGCCACCGACCGCAGGCCGGCTCGGAGTGAGGCACCGTTGCAGACCTCGTGCGGGCGGACCCGGCGAGCACGGACCACCCGGCGCGAAGCGCCGGCCCGGCCGCGGGCGCGCGGTCTGCGAACGGCCCTCGACGCGCGCCGAACGCCGCTGCCGGACGAATGCCACATCCGGCCGGCGGCGCAGCCGCGCAGACGCCCGCTCTCCACGCCCGACCCCAGACCTGCCATCCTGCGGCAATGCAAACGCGTTGCGCCGGTTCCGAGGGGATACGTTGACGGTCACCGGTCGCGAGCTCGTGCTCGGCATCCAGCGGGCGCGGATCATGGGTGGGGCGACCTGGCGCGGCATCCTCCACGGGCCGATCCGGCCACTGCTCGACCTGATCGAATCCGAAGGTGAATTCCGTCCGCGGGACGAAGTGGAGTCCGACCCCGGCTGGAAGCAGGTCATCCCCTACGTCGTGCTGCGCAGCGGCGAGCGTTTCTTCCTGATGCGCCGCACGCGCGCCGGTTCCGATGCGCGGCTCCACGAGCGCTACTCGATCGGCATCGGCGGGCACGTGAACCCGGGTGACGGCGGCGTGGCCGGCGGGCTGCGGCGCGAATGGAAGGAGGAGTTGATCGCCGACTGGCGCCCCGACTTCGCGCCGGTCGGCCTCCTGAACGATGACACCGATCCGGTCGGCCGGGTACACCTCGGCATCGTGTTCATGACGGAGGCGCAGGGGCCCGTCGCCGTGCGCGAGACTCACAAGCTCGAAGGATCGTTCGCGGAACCGGCGGAGGTGCTGGCAGCGTACAACCACATGGAGACGTGGAGCAGCCTGCTCCTCGACTACCTCACCGGTCGGGCGCCGGGCGTGCACTTCGAGGGCGGATTCTCATCGAACGCTGCGGCGGCGCCGGCTGGGGAGAGTAGGATGATCCCCGGCGGCACGAAACAATGACAGGACACCGTCTCGCAACCACCCTGCTGTTCGCACGCGTGGTTTTCGTGTCCCTTGCGCTCGTCGCGCTCGGTGCGGGAGGGGCGCGCGGCGCGACGCCGGGGAGCGTGGTGGTCCTTCCGACCACCGGCATCGTCGACCAGGTGATGGAGGGCTACATCTCCAGCGGGATCACCAACGCGGCCCGGGATGGGGCGGCGGCGGTCGTCATCGAGCTGGATACGCCGGGCGGCTCGCTCAATTCGATGCGGGCAATCGTCGAAAGCGAGCTCGAGGCGCCCCTCCCGGTCATCGTGTGGGTCTCGCCGTCGGGAGCGCGGGCGGCCAGCGCGGGCACGTTCATCACGCTCGCGGCGAACATCGTGGCGATGGAATCGGGCACCAACATCGGTGCAGCCACGCCGGTCGACCAGAACGGCAACGCAATTACCGGGCCGGAGGGCCAGAAGGTGACGAACGACGCGATCGCGCTCATGACCGCGATCTGCCAGACCCGCGGCAGGCCGGTCGACTGGGCCGTCGCGACGATCACCGACGCGACGTCCTACACCGTCGACCAGGCGATCGCGGCCGGCGCGGCCGACATCAGGTCCGACTCGCTGCCCGACCTGCTGAGCCAGGTCAACGGACGCACCGTCCAGGTGGGCGGCCACCCGGTGGTGCTGCAGACCGCCGGCGCCGAGACCAGCACCGTCGGCATGACATTCCTCCAGGACCTGCTCCATGTCGCATCCGACCCCAACATCGCCTTCATCCTGTTCACCATCGGGTTCTACGGGCTCCTGTTCGAACTCGCCCACCCGAACCTTGTGACCGGCATCCTTGGCGCCTTCGCGATCATCCTGGCCTTCATTGGCTTCGGCAGCCTCCCGCTCAACCTCGCCGGCCTGCTGCTCGTCGCGCTGGCGATCGTCCTGTTCGTCGTCGACCTGACCGTCACCTCGCATGGCCTGCTGACGGTCGCCGGGCTCGTCGCGTTCGTGCTCGGCGCGGCCGCGCTCTACTCCAGCCCCGGCACGCCCGCGGCGCCCGCGGTCGGCGTCGCGTGGCCGGTCATCGCCGTCATGACCGGGTTCACCGCGCTGATCGTGCTGGGCGTGGTGCGCGTCGCGTGGCGCACCAGGCGGATGCCCAACGTCAACATCGGGATCGCCGGAACCGGCCAGTTGTTGCCCTCGGGCACCGAAGGCGTCGTGCGGCGCCCGCTGGCACCACTCGGGACCGTCTATGCTGCGGGCGAGGAGTGGACGGCACGCAGTTCCGGCGGCGACGTCATCGATCGCGGCACGACCATCGAGGTGGTGGGCCAGGACGGGCTGCTGCTGCTCGTCGCGCCGCAGACCCGGGTCGCACCGCTGGCGGACCTGGGGACGGCACACCGGTGAAGCAGACAACCGTCACATCCAGGTCGTCACGATCAAGGTAGGGAGGGCACGTGGACACCATCGCGATCTCATCCGTCGTCCTGCTCGTCGTGGTGCTGCTCGTCCTTGCGTTCCTGTCGATCCGCGTCGTCAACGAGTACGACCGTCTCGTCGTGTTCCGGCTCGGCAAGACGGGCGACCATCTCGTCAAGGGACCTGGCCTCGTGCTCCTGATCCCGGTCGTCGACCGGCCGGTCCGGATCGACCTGCGCGAGCAGTTCATCGAGGTGCCGAGCCAGACCACGATCACCAAGGACAACGCGCCGATCAACATCGACTTCCTGATCTACTGGCGCATCGTCGATCCGCTGCGGTCGATCGTGAACGTCGCCTACTTTGCCGGAGCGTTGCAGGGCATCGCGACCACGACGCTGCGCGCCGTCATCGGAGACATCCTCCTCGACGACGTGCTATCCAAGCGCGACCAGATCAACGAGGTGCTGCGCGCAAAGCTGGACGAGCAGACGGAGCGCTGGGGCGGCAAGATCACGACCGTCGAGATTCGCGAGATCATCCCGCCGCGAGATGTCCAGGAGGCGATGAACCGGATGCTCTCCGCCGAGCGCAACCGGCGTGCCGTCATCACCGAATCCGAGGGCGCCCGGCAGGCGAACATCAACGTCGCCGAGGGCGAGAAGCAGGCCGCGATCCTGCGGGCGGAGGGCCAGCGCCAGTCGCAGATCCTGTCGGCCGAAGGCTTCAGCCAGGCCCTGGAGCGCATCTTCGGCGCTGCCCGCCTGATCGACGAGCGGACGATGACGCTCCAGTACCTCGACGCGCTCAAGGCGCTGGGGGCCAGCCCGTCGACCAAGTACATCCTGCCGCTCGAACTGTCGGCACTGGCAGGAAAGGTCGGCAACTACATCGAGGCCGGCTTCACGGCACCTCCCGCCGCTGCAGGGCCGCCTCCTCCGCCGCCGCCTCCGCCGCCAGGTTCGATGCCTGCACCGCGGATCGGCGGACCGTTCACGCCGCCTTCGCCCGGGGCCCCGCGGCCGGCTCCCGAGCCGCTGCGCCCGGCCCCGCCGAGTCCCCTGGCCGGCGGTCCGATGATGCCCGGAGCACCACAGACGAGTGCGCCCCCGCTCGGGCCGTACCCGACGCCGGGGTCCGCGGGCCCCGATGCCGGAGCCGGAGGTTGATCTTGCCCGGGTGGTACTTCCCGGGGATCCCGGCCGGACGTTCGGCGCGTGCGTGGGGCGGTACAGGACGGATAGCATCACTCGCAACGGACCTCTGATGTCCCTCCCGTGAAGTGATGCCCGTTCGCATCCTTGTCATAAGCGACGACGCCAATCTCGAGCAGCTGCTGACCCAGACCATGCGTGGCGAGGGTCATGACGTGCTGACCGCGAGGACCGGACCCGATGGCCTGCGTTCCTTCGCGAACGAGCGCCCCGATCTCGTGCTGATGGACGCCGGAAAGGCCGCCCAGGCGGCAGAGACCGTTCGGCGCATCCGGGCCGCCGACGGGCCGGGCATCCACACGCCCATCCTCATGGTCGGCTCCAACGAGCCCGCTGCACGTGTCACGTTCCTGCGGGCAGGTGCCGACGACTACCAGGACAAGCCCATCCACCCGGCCGAGCTCGCGGCCCGGGCGCGGCGGCTGCTCGCGCGTTTCGCGCCGCGGGGCTCCACGGTGGCCAGCGGGCCGGTCCGGGGCCGGGTCCATGCCTTCTACGGCGCGAAGGGCGGGGTGGGAACCACCACGGTCGCGATCAACGCCGCGATCGCCCTCCACCGCCTGCGTCGCAAGGTCGTCCTCGTCGATGCCAACCTCCAGTTCGGCGACCACCGCGTCTTTCTTGACCTGGGCCCCGAGCGCTCGTCGATCGTCGATGCGGTGAACGCCTCGAGCATCGACAGCGACCTGTTGCGAAGCATCGTCGTGCACCACCCATCCGGCATCGATCTGCTGCTGGCTCCGCCATCACCCGAGCAGGCCGAACTCGTGAGCTCGGAGCGTCACCACATGGCGCAGGTGGTGGAGGCGCTGCGGATGCTCTACGACTACGTCGTGGTCGACGTCGACAAGCGACTGGACGACCACAGCCTCGACATCGTCGGCGCCGCCGACCGACTGTTCGTTGTGATGACCGCCGACCTGTCGTGCCTCAAGAACGTCCGTCTCGTGCTCGAGACGATGACGCAGATCGGCGTCCCCGCGGGGAAGGTCGAGCTGCTGCTCAACCGGAGCAACGCCTTCACCGGGATCAGCCTCAAGTCGATCGAGGGCGTGCTCGGCCGCACGGTCGAATACCAGATCATCAACGACTACCGGGCCGCGATCAGCGCCCTGAACAGCGGCGATCCATTCATGGTCCACCGCTCCGATTCGCCGATCGGTCGCTCGGTGCTCGAGTTCGTCCGCACCGCCGACCGCGACGCGCCGAAGTCGCAATCGAGCGCGCTGCGCCAGCGCCTGCTGCCGACCACCACGTAACGCTCCCGGGACGGACCGGGAGCCCGCTACTCGGACCTCCGATACGCGGAGTCTCGCGCCGCGCGGCTCGCGAGGAGGCCCGCCGTCCCCCGCCGGGCCCCGACGCCCAGCACGTGCCCGCCGCAGACGAGCGGGACGAAGACCAGGGCGTACTCCGCGGCCAGGGCGACCGTGGTCGCGCCGCTCCACGGACCGGCGGGATCGGTGGCCGTCAGGGCCCAGTCTGCCCCGAGCGCGACGAGCAGCGCGGCGATCGTCGACACCGGCGCATCGGCGACGTGCCCGGAGGCGATCCCGGCAGGGAAGCCGACCGCGCAGACGCCGATGACGATGGCGAGCGAATCGAGGGCCGGCAGATCCAGGGCCGTGCTGCAGGCGCCGTACGCCCAGAGGAGGCCGCAGGCCGCCCCCGCGACAACTGCCCCGCGCATCGTCGCCTTCGCGCTCTCATTCCACCGCAACTCGCGTTCCTCCTGCGGTGGCCCAGCTGCTCTGCCGCCGCGCGACTCGCCCGGGGTCTGCCGACTGTGCAGGTGTAGCAGGGGGGAGCAGACGCGGACAGTGCCGGTCGTCCCGTCGAGTGGGCGGTTTCGCCGGCGACCGGTTACGGGCCGCGTCGGCACCCTCTACCGGCAGCGGGAGAGGATTGACCTTTGCGTCGTCGTGGCAAGGACGGGCAGAGTGCTCGCCCACACGTCGCCGTACGGCCGCCTGGCTGGATGTCCCACGATCTCGATCCGGAGTCCGTTCGGGCCACCTGTGCGGTCGTCCATCGCGTTCGCGTGACGGGCAGATAAGCCGGCGCAAAGTCCCAGCCAAGCGGCCCGGTGGAGACTGGAAGCGTGCTGGCCATGCTCGTCACAGCAGTCATCAGCGGCCTGCGCGGCGAGATCGTCCGCGTGGAGGTGGACGTCGCCCCGGGCCTGCCGGTGTGCCACATCGTCGGGCTGCCGGACACGGCGCTCTCGGAGGCGCGCGAGCGGGTCCGCTCGGCGATCCGCAACTCCGGCTTCGAGTACCCCCTGTCCCGGATCACGGTGAACCTTGCGCCGGCCGACCGCCGGAAGCATGGCGCGGCCTACGACCTGGCGATCGCCCTGGGGATCCTCGCGGCGTCGGGGCAGATCCGGGCATCGACCGGGTCCTGGGCGCTCCTCGGCGAGTTGTCACTGGGCGGCGCGGTGCAGCCGGTGCCCGGCGTCCTTCCGATGGTGGCAACGCTCGTTCGCGCGGGCTACCGGCGCGTCGCGGTGCCGGCGGCGAACCTGGCAGAGGCGCGGCTCGTCGCGGGCGCGGAGGCGGCCGCGGTGGAGGGACTGGACGACGCCGCACGGCTGGTGGCCGGTCCGCGTGGTCGACGGGCCGCTGCCGCGGCACGCCGACCCTCTGTGGACGTCTCGCAGGCGCCGCTGCCGGCCGCGGAGCTCTCGGCCCAGGGGATTCCGGCCACGGCAGCGGTCGACGGGCCACCGGGAACTCGCTCGGTCGGCGACGATGACGGGCGGGAGCGTGAGACCGCACCGGTCGCGGACGCTGCACGCGACGGGACGCTGGTGTCGAACGAGGGAATGGGCGACGAGGGCTGTCGCGTCCGGGCCGCGTCGGCGGATTGGGACACGCCGCGGATCCAGGGAGCCCCGGCGGACGAGGGGGCACCGCCGGCCCTGGCCGGCGTCTCCCCGGTCGACCTGGCGGACGTGCGCGGGCAGGCACATGCCAGGTGGGCCCTGGAGGTCGCGCTGGCCGGTGGCCACAACCTGTTGCTGGTCGGACCGCCGGGTGCCGGCAAGACGCTGCTCGCCAGGACGATCCCGGGCCTGCTGCCGCCGCTCGACGACGACGAGGCACTCGAGGTGACGGTCATCGAGAGTGTCGCAGGACTGCTGCACGAGCCGGGACTGCGACGAGCCCGACCATTCCGGGCGCCCCACCACACCATTTCGTACGCGGCACTCGTCGGTGGCGGGCCGCGCCTCCAGCCGGGCGAAGTCACCCTGGCGCATCGCGGTGTGCTCTTCCTGGATGAACTCGCGGAGTTCGATCGCAACGTGCTCGACGCCCTGCGGCAGCCGCTGGAGGACGGGACGGTCCACATCGCGCGGGCGACCGGCCACGTGCAGTACCCGGCCCGGCTCCAGTTGGTTGCGGCCATGAACCCGTGCCGGTGCGGCAGGTTCGGGGATATCGAGCGCGCATGCCGCTGTCCACCCGGCGATCCCGAGCGCTACGTCCGTCGCGTCTCCGGCCCGCTGCTCGATCGCCTGGACATCCGCGTGGAAATGCCGCGCGTCCCTCCCGAGGACCTGCTGTGCGGGCCGCCCGGGGATCCCAGTCGGGTCGTGGCCGGCAGGATCACAGCCGCGCGCCGCCGCTCCCTGGTGCGGAACAACGGGCGCAGCAACGCAGATCTGCCTGGCGCCGCCGTGGTTCGAGCGTGCCACCTGGGGTCGCGTGCCGAACGACTCCTGGCGGACCTGGCGGCCCGGGACGCGATGAGCGCCCGCGGAATCCACCGGGTGCTGCGGGTGGCGCGAACGATCGCCGACCTCGGCGGATCGGCCACCGTCTCCGACGACGACCTCCTTGCCGCGGCCGGGTTACGCGACCCGGGCGCGTCCGCGCCGCTCGCGGCGTGAGGCCGGCGATGGGCGCGGCAATCGCTCGTGATCAGGTCGCCGGGGAGGGGTCGCACGACGGCCCCGGCGCGACGGCGCGGCGCTCCCCGCTCGATGATCGCCGCGCGTGGATCGCGCTCGCGGCGGTGAACGGGATCGGCGACGTCAGGTTCGGCGGCCTGGTCGGCTCGTATGGCGGCGCGAAGGCCGTGCTCGAAGCCTCGCTTCGTGGGACCCCGGCACAGGTCCGATGGCGCTTCGAGGAACGCGCGGGCGCCAGGCTGCCCTCCGAGGTCGTGGATCGGATCCGTGAGGCCGCCGCGGATCCGGGTGCGGTGGAGCGGCGCTGTCGCGAACTCGGGGTCGCCACCGTGACGCCGATGGACACCGCGTACCCGGCCCGGCTCCTTGAACTGGATCCACCACCGCCGGTGCTCTACGTGCAGGGTGCGTGGGCCGGCCTGGAGGTCGAGCGGAGCGTGGCGGTCGTGGGAACCCGGCGACCCACGGTCGCGGGTCGCGCGCTGGCGGCGCAGGTCGCCACGAGGCTCGTGGAGTGGGGCGCGGTCGTGGTGTCCGGGTTGGCAATCGGGGTGGATGGTGCCGCGCACGCCGCCGCGATGGAGGCCGGCGGACTCACCATGGCCGTGATCGGCGGGGGTCACGCGACCCCGGGACCGCGTGCAAACCGCTTCCTGCTTCAACGGATCCTGGACACCGGTGGCGCGCTCATCGGGGAGCTGCCGCCGGATGCGCCTCCGTCACCCGGCACCTTTCCGCGCCGCAACAGGATCATCAGCATCCTCGCCGATGCCACGATCGTGATCGAGGCGCCCAGTCGCAGCGGCGCGCTCATTACCGCCCACCATGCGCTGGAGCAGGGCCGGCCGGTGCTCGCCGCACCGGGCCGCCCGGGGGACCCGGCCACGGCCGGGTGTCTGGCGTTGCTCCGCGAGACACCTGCCAGACCGCTGGTGGGGCTTGACGAGCTGGTGTCGGACCTCGGGTACGACGCGCCCCGGCCCGGCGCGGACGGAGCCGGAGGCGTGCGGGCCGGGGAAGGCGCGCCGGACGCCGGGAACCGGCTGGACCCCGGGGACCCGCTGGACGCAGCAGGTGCGGTCGAACCCTCGGCGAATGCCGGAACGCAGCCTCGGCCGGACCGGAGGTTGGGCGCCGAGGCCGCGGTGCGGATGCTGGCACCCGCCGAACGGGCGGTCGCCGAGCGGCTGCGCCGGGGGCCCGCCACCGCCGATGCGCTCATTGCCGCCACCGGCCTCCCGCCGGCGGTCGCGTCGGGTGCGCTCACGCTCCTCATGCTGCGCGGCTGGGCGCAGGCGGTCGGTCCCGCATACCTGGCCGCAGGGCCGCTGCTGCGCGAGGGCAGGCGGTCGGAGGGCGGACGGTGAACACACCTGCAGCCGATCCGCCGCTCCGGGCCACACCGAACCGTGCCGATCCCTACCGCTCCCGTGACGTCCGTACGGGTGTCGGCCGCCGAGCCGGGCACCTAGCATCGCCGGGTGATCAAGAACGCCGTCGTCCACATGAACAACGAGCAGCCGCTGCTCTGCGACATTCGTTCGCTGCCGACAGCAGTCGACACCTGCCTCGTCTGCACCAACCTGCGTTACCTCTCGGGGGCGAAGCCGAGCTTCATCGACCACGTCGACTCATGGTTCCTGATGCCGCTCGGAATCGTCCGATTCGTGGAGATCCCACAGAGCTCATTCGAGGGCGCAGAGGCACGGGACGGCATGCTGGCGTTGCCGGCAGGCGGGGCGTCGGACCTCGACGATTCTGCGGAGGCGATCGACCTGCAGAGCGAGGCGGACCTGTTGCGCCGACTGCGCGAGTTCTGACCGGATACGCGACGGTTCGGCGAGGGCCTGCGGGCACGCCGGACACCCTTGTGCCCGGCGCACGCCGCCCGTCGTCGGCGGCTCCGTCCCGTACTGACCAGCCGCCGCCTCCCGCCGTATACCCGGTTCGGCGAGGGCCCGGTGCTACACTCCCGGCCGCATGTCCAAGAACCTGGTAATCGTCGAGTCACCGGCGAAGGCCAAGACCATCGAGCGGTATCTCGGCGAGGGATACCGGGTCCTGGCCTCGTACGGCCATGTCCGCGACCTGCCCGAGAACCCGGGCAAGAACCAGCTCGGGGTTGACGTCGAGCACGATTTCCGGCCGGAGTACGTGATCAGCGACGACCGCCGACGGCAGGTCTCCACGATCGAGAAGGCTGCCGTCCGCGCCGACACGGTCTACCTCGCCACGGACCTCGACCGGGAAGGCGAGGCGATCGCGTGGCACGTCGTGGAGGCAGCCGAGATCCCCACGGCGAAGACGCGCCGCGTCACGTTCTCCGAGATCACGGAGGGCGCGATCCGCGAGGCCTTCGCACATCCCCGCGCGATCGACATGCACCTGGTCGACGCGCAGCAGGCTCGCCGCGTCATGGACCGCGTCGTCGGGTATACGTTGAGCCCGCTCCTCTGGCGCAAGGTCCGCGGCGGCCTCTCGGCCGGCCGCGTCCAGTCGGTCGCGGTGCGGCTCGTGGTGGACCGGGAGCGCGAGATCACCGCCTTCACGGCGCGCGAGTACTGGACACTCGCAGCCCTGCTCCAGGCGGAGGCCGGCGACCGGTTCATCGCGGCGCTGGCGAAGATCGACGGTAAGGCCGCCGAGATCGCGGACGGCGAGGCCGCCCATGCCCACACCGAGGCCATCCGACAGTCCGAGCCTGTGATCGACTCGATCGCCACGCGCACGAGCCGCAGGAACCCGGCCCCGCCCTTCACGACCAGCACGCTCCAGCAGGAAGCCAGCCGGAAGCTCGGCTTCAATCCGCGCCGCACGATGCGCGCGGCACAGAGCCTGTACGAGGGTGTCGAGACCGCGGAGGGCCAGGTCGGCCTGATCACGTACATGCGGACCGACTCGACCGCCATGGCCTCGGTCGCGATGAAGGACGCCGTCAAGGTCGCCGCCGCCCGCTTTGGTCCGAAATACGCGACGGCCAAGGGACGCGTCTACAAGACCACCTCCAAGGGCGCCCAGGAGGCGCACGAGGCGATCCGGCCGACCAGCTTCACGCGCAACCCGGAGTCGCTCACCGGCCAGCTGTCCTCGGACGAGCTCCGCCTCTACCGCCTCATCTGGCAGCGCGCGAT
>CAWFMQ010000006.1:0-161417 GCA_963816905.1 uncultured Chloroflexia bacterium
ACGAGCACCACCGCGACCAGCGGGATGAGCACGACTCCGAATTGCGGCTTCACCAGGGCCGCGACCACCGCCGCCGCCGCGGCCCCCTCGGAGTTGCCTCGGATCAGGGCGGCGACGCCGAGCAGCAGCACCAGCGCGCCGATCGCGTCCGTCTGGCCCCACAGCGCCGAGTCATAGAACGTGACCGGGTTGAAGAGGTAGAGCGCCGCCGCCGTCAGGCCGAGCACCTCCGCGCGCCGGCTGGGGCGGGCCCAGCCGGAGACCAGGCGGTACAGGACCCAGCCGATGGCGAGATCGGCGACGATCGGCGGGATCTTGAGCAGTCCCTCCGCGACGCCTGCCGGGTCGCCACCGGTGACCGAAGCGATCTGCTTCGCCAGGACGCCGATGGGCCAGAGGACGTACAGGTAGCCCGGCGGGTAGTCGATGAAGCCGTCCGCGGCGTGGAGCGTCGCGTAGAAGCCGCCGGGTCCGTGGTCCGCCATCGTCAGCGCCCAGGAGACGTACGACGACAGGTCGGTGGAGAAGCCCGAGTTCGGGAAGAAGACGTACGCGATGGCCACTCGCAGGACGAGCGCGCCAAGCAGTAGCATCATGAGGGCAGGGGTCGCCGAAAGGGCCATGGACGCGCGTCCAGATGCCCTTTGGACGCGGTCGGCCCCGTGTGCCGGGGTCGAATTCAACGCCGACCGGCCTCCAGGAAACAAGAGGATGAGGTGTCCGGCAGTATAGCAACGACCCCCGGCCCCGCAGTCCGCGGTGACCTGTCCGAGGAGCCCGCCGGTCGCTTCGAGCGCGCTCTCGAGCGTGTCGACCCGGCCGCCATCGGCGCCTGCTTCGTGCTGGTTGCGATCGTGGTCTACGTTGCGAGCAATCCGGCCCGACAGAACATCTACAACCATTTCGTCTGGCAGGCGCAGGCGTTCCTCAACGGGAGCGCGGCCATCCCGTACCCGGTCTCGACCGGCCCGGTCCGGAACGACTACTTCCAGGACGTGATGCCCATTGCCGGCCAGCCCGGCTATGGATCCCTGCCATTCCCGCCGCTCCCGGCGTTGCTCCTGGTGCCGTTCGTTGCAGCGTGGGGGCTCACCACCAACGCTGCCCTCATCTGGGCCCTCCTCGGGGCGGTCAACGTCGGGCTCTGCTGGCGCCTGTTGCTGCGCGTCACGGATCGGCGCGGGGCGGCGGTCCTCGGCACCGTCTTCTACGCGTTCGGCACGGTGGCCTGGTACGCCGCGATGCTCGGCAGCACCTGGTACGCCGCCCACATCGTGGCGTCCACGTTCCTGTTCCTCGCGATCACCGCCGCCGTCGACGCGGAGGCCCGCGAGAGCCTCCAGGGCGTGGCGCGCGGGTTCCTCGGCCTGATCGACATCCGCCAGTTCGTCGCCGGCCTCATCTTCGGCCTCGCGGCGCTGGCTCGACTGACCACCATCTTCGGCGCGCCGTTCTTCGTCCTCGTCGGCGGCGGGGGCAGCTTCCGGCGACGGGCCATCTCGGCCGGCCTCGGGGCGGCAATCCCACTCGCGCTGCTGTTGGGCTACAACGTGGTCACGTCCGGTTCGTTCTTCCAGCCGGCGTACGACTACCTGCGCCAGGTGGAGTACAAGCCGGTGCCCGCGTTCTACCACCCGGACTGGGGCATCGAGGACGTGCGCTACGTGCCCCAGAACGCGCAGGTCCTGCTGCTCTGGCTGCCGCAGGCGCCATGGTTCACAGAGCAATGCCAGGCCCCGCAGGCGGCGACCAACGACGCTCCCGCGAGGTCGGGACCACCGACCGGCCTCGGCCTCATCTTCGACAAGACGTGCGCGATCCTCCGGCCCGACCCGGAGGGCATGAGCCTGCTGCTCACCAGCCCGGCCTACCTGCTCGCGATCCCCATGGTCTGGCTCGGCCGGCGGCGGCGGCTGGTCGTCGGGGCGGCCCTTGCCGTCCTCGCGATCGCCTTCGTGAACCTGATGCACTTCTCCCAGGGCTGGGTCCAGTTCGGATACCGCTTCAGCAACGACTTTGCGCCGTTCGCCGTCATCCTCGTCGCCCTGGCGATCGCCCGGTTCCGGGTCACGTGGTGGACGGCCGGTCTCGTGGCACTCTCTGTGCTCATCAACGCATGGGGCGTCTACTGGGGAGTGGCCCTCGGATGGTGACCGGGAATACGGGTGCGACGGCCGAGCCGGTGGCAGGCGCGGGGTCGGCCGCTCCGGTCGCCCCTGGGGCACAGCTGGATCTCGTGGAGCCGGAGGCCGCCGTGGCGACACGATCCCGGGCCGACCTCGGCAACCTGCTGGCGTTCGCGGTCCCGGCGGGAATCGTCTTCGTGGTCTGCCTCGGGTTGTACCTCCGGACGCTGCTGACGGATGTCGCGTTCTGGGACACCGGTGAGTTCCAGGCCGTCGGACCCGTCCTCGGGATTGCCCATCCGACGGGATACCCGACCTACACGCTGCTCGCCTGGCTGGCCTCGGTCGTACTCCAGCCGTTCGGCAACCCGGCGTACCGCGCGGATCTGCTGTCCGCCCTGCTCGTCTCGGGAGCCGCGGCCCTCACGAGTGTGCTCCTGGTGCAACTCACGCGCCGACCCATCATCGCCCTTGCCGCGGGGCTCCTCCTGGGAACCTGCCCCCTCGCATGGGGCCAGCTCGCGCTCGTCGCCGACCCGCACGCCCTGCACCTCTTCTTCGCCGCGCTCATGCTCGTGCTCCTCGTGGGCTGGATGCAGCGACACCGCGCGGGCGACGCACGGGCCGGGCGCTGGCTGTTCGCCGCCGCGATCGCCTTCGGGCT
Organism: uncultured Chloroflexia bacterium; assembly: GCA_963816905.1. Classification (GTDB taxonomy): domain Bacteria; phylum Chloroflexota; class Limnocylindria; order Limnocylindrales; family CSP1-4; genus JAFMJV01. The sequence goes on from CAWFMQ010000006.1 coordinate 2,791, forward strand.
TTCGCTCGGCAACCATGCCCTCACCCTGCTCCTGGCTCCGGGGATCGCGGTCTTCGTGCTCGTGGTCGACCCCCGGATCCTCTGGCGGCGCACCCGTCTCGTCGTGGCGTGCACGGCGGCTGTCGTGCTGACCACGGTGGCCGTGTACGCCTACATCCCGATCCGGGCGTCGATGAACCCGCCCATGGACTACGCGAAGCCGGTGACCTGGGAGGCGTTCCGGTACCTGGTGCTCGGCGAGCAGTTCCGGGGCACCTTCCACGCCATGCCGTCGCTCCACGACGGGCTCCTGATGATCTGGGACGAGATGGTGGCCAACCTCGGCATTGCAGCATGGCTGGCGCTCGCCGGAGTCTTCCTGAGCACGCTGCGGTCGGCCGCGTTCACGATCCTGTCGGTACTCTGGTTCGCGCTGACGTTCGCGTTCGCCCTCGGCTACGAGAACGCATCGATCGAGCGGTACTACATGGTGCCGCTGCTGATCGCCGTGATCTGGGCGGCGCTGGCGGTCGATGCCGCATGGACCGCGATCGTCTCGATCTGGTCGAGCACCGTGGGCCGGTCCCGCGCGGTGGATGTGCCGCCGACGCCACCTCGGCCCGGATCGTCCGACGGAGCCGCGGCCGCACATGGCGTCCCCGGGACCGGACGCATCGCCGTGATGGCGCTGGCCGGCGTGATGCTGATCGTCCCGATCCTCGTTCAGGTCCCCGACCGCCTGACCGCCGTGGACCAGTCCGCGGATCACTCCGCCGGAGACTGGATGCGGGCGACCTTCAGGGCGCTCGACCCGAACGCGGTCCTCGTCAGCTGGTGGAGCTTCTCCACCGCCCTGTGGTACGGCCAGTTCGTCGACGGCCTCCGCCCCGACGTGACCATCATCGACGACCGCACGATCATCGACGACGGGTATCTCGACGCCCAGGGGAACCCGAGCGCTCACGTCGCGATCGACACCTACCTCGGCAGCCGGCCGGTCTACCTCATCCGAACCTCGTACGACCTGCCCCAGTTCGCCGCCGACTACACGCTCACCCGGGTGGCGGAGATCCCGGGCACCGATGGGGGCGCCGTCTACCGGGTCACGCCGAAGAACGCGGCGACGCCACCGTGAGCCCGCCCCCATGTACGATGACGCCGTGACCGATGCTGCCGCCCAATCCGACACCCGTTCCGACGCGGCCGGCGACCGCGTCGACGAACTGAGCTACTTCTTCCCCGCCCACAACGAGGCGGAGAACATCGAGTTGCTGGTGGCCGAGGCGCTGGACGTCCTGCCGGGGCTCGCGCGGTCCTTCGAGATCATCGCGGTCGACGACGGGAGCCGCGACGGGACGGCCGACCTCGCGGACAGCCTGGCAGCCGCGCATCCCGAGGTCGTGCGGGTCGTGCACCACGCCGTGAACCAGGGCTACGGCGCGGCACTGCGCAGCGGCTTTGGAGCGTCGCGCTACGGCCTCGTCGCGTTCACGGATGGCGACCGGCAGTTCCGGCTGTCGGACCTGGGCCCGCTGCTGGCGCGCATCGGGCGGCCGATCTCACCGAATGATCCCGCGCTCCCCGACGTGGTCGTCGGATACCGGCTCAAGCGCGCCGATCCGCCGATCCGCCTCGCCTACGCGCGGGTCTACCGGCTCTGCCTTCGGCTGCTGTTCGGGCTCGACGTCCGGGACGTCGACTGCGCGTGCAAGCTCTTCCGCCGCCAGGCGCTGGATGGCGTCCGGCTCGAATCGGGCGGGGCATTCCTCTCCGCCGAATTGCTGATCAAGCTGCGCGCCGGCGGCCGCAGCGTCGTCGAGGTTGGCGTCCCGCACTACCCCCGGGTGGCGGGCAGCGCTTCGGGGGCGGACCCGCGGGTCGTGCTGCGTGCGGTGCGGGACTTCTGGCGCCTGCGACTGCACCTGTGGGCGCATCGTCGCGCGGCGCTGCGCCGGGGCGAACCGGTTCTCCGCAGAGAAGGCGCCTGAGGCAGGACCGGAGCGCCACGGCGGGACCCGTTCCTCGGAACTGCGGGTTACGCAGTGCGGGATCGGGCCCGTTCAGTCGGGCCGGCGGCGGCCCTCGGGACCTCCGCCGGGGGGCTCTCCTGAACCCTCGCCCGACTCCAGGTCCACGTCCAGCGAGTTCACGAACTCCCGGAAGACGGAGAGCTTCTCCTCTTCGTCCGTCTCGGGGATGACGCCCGCCCGGTCCAGCACCTCGTCGGTGGCGAAGATCGGCACGGCCGCCCGGATGGCGAGGGCGATCGCGTCGCTCGGCCGGGCGTCGATCTCGCGGGTCTCCCCGCCGTGCTCGAGCACGATCCGCGCCCGGAACGTCTCCTCCGCCAGGTCCGAGACCACGATCCGGCGCATCGCCACGCCCAGTTCCTCGAGGGTGTTCGAGAACAGGTCGTGGGTCAGCGGTCGGTCGGGGGTCACGCCCTGCAGTTTCATGGCGATCGCGTTGGCCTCCCACGACCCGATCCAGATCGGGAGGTACCGCTCACGCCCGGTCTCCTTGAGGATGACCACGTGCTGCGACGAGAGCATGTGAACCCGAACGCTCTCGACAACCATCTCCCGCATCCCCGCCGGCATGGTGCGATTCTACCCTCGGGTCGCCACGGCCACGTTCAGTGTTTCGGTGTCTTCGTCGGCCTGGGCGTCGCACCGGAGGCGGTCGGCGACCCCGACGGTGCCGGGCTGGCGCCGGAGTCGTTCGGGGCGTCTACGAAGGTTGTGCGTTCCACGCCGGTCGGGCTGACCCAGTACAGGACGGTCGGCGTTCCGGCGTGGCTCGCACCCGGTGAGGGGGTGGCCACGGGCCCGTTTGTCGGTGCCAGACCGGATGGCGGAATCGTTCCCGGCAGGAGGACCATGCCCTGCGCGTTGGCCATCGGCGGTGACGAGGAGGTGCTGAGCCATTGCTCCAGGTAGTCACCGGTCTTCTTGTCGAAGACGAGGATCCGGTTCCACTTGGCGTCGTAGACGTACAGCTGGCCGCCCGAGACGTGGTCGCCCGTGCCCGCGATGAGGCGATAGTCGTGGCCGGGCCGCAGGTCGCCGTCGTCCGGCGGGGTCTGGAGCTTGAACCCGAGCAACTGGCCGTTGTAGTGCTTCACGACGTTCGACGAAGTCAGCGCATAGATGTCCCCATCGACCTGCAGGGCCAGGAAGGAGTCGACCGCCTCGGTACTGGTACTGAGATAGCTCACCGGCGGCGAGAACCCGCCCCCGGCGGCCTGCAGCGAGTACTTCAGGATCTGGTTGCTGGTCGGATCGATCACGTAGAGGTTGTACAGGCACTGCTGCGAGTTGGTGGCAAGCGTCTCGATCCCCGTCACGGACGTCGTCCAGTCCGGTGTGTCGCTGAGGTTGATCTTGCCGAGCGTCCCGTTGCCCTTGTTGTCTGACGGCCGCCAGCGCCAGACGCCGCCGCGGATGTCCACGATGACCACCTCACACACGCCCGAGCTCTCCAGCTTCGGACTGCCGATGCCGACGCCGGGACCGTCGCCGGCGCTGATGACGGCGATCGGCTTCGCGCCGGTCTTGGTCGGGTCCACCCGCGACACGGTGGCTGCATTCTTGTCGATGTAGTACAGGGCGCCGTCCGAACCGCGCTCGAGACCGGTCGGGTCCGTGCCGGCTGGCAGCCCGGTGATCTGGCTGGTCGTCCCGAAATGCACGTCATAGAGGCCGTTCAGCGCGTTGGTGATCTTTCCGATGACCGGAGCCGTGGCATCTGCCGGAATGCCCGACTGCGCCGCCCGCTGAGCATCCGCGTAGGCCTCCCGGAGCAGCTTCGTCGCCTGCACCGGATCGCCCACCACGGTGCCGTCCGGGCCGAGTGCCTGGTTCACCAGGTTCGTCGCGTCGTTCAGGGCCTGTTCACCCTGGCCCATCGGCCCGACCGGAGTGTTTTCCTTGCCGTGCGGCCAGAAGGTGATCGCAACGCCCAGCACGAGCACCACCACGAGGAACGCGAGGATCGCGATGGCGGCCCGTCGCTGTGCCTCCCGCCTCGACACCTGGGGCTGGATGCGGCGTGTTGACGTCCGCCGCCTGGGCATCGAGTCGAATATCCGGTCGACGAACCCGCCGAACGCACCGGTCACCGAACCCGCGGCACTGCGCGCCTTCCCGCCGACGGCGGTCGCGGCGCCCATCATGGGATCGGCGAGAGGAATCGGCGACCCCGTGGCAAGCTCCCCGTACGGGTCTGCGGCCGGCGTGATCGGGACCACGCGGCCGGACGGGCGGCCGTCGCCGAATTCGCTGGCCTCGATTGCGAGCACCGCGTCCGAGCCATCGCCGCCGGCAGCCACGAACAGGTGGTGCAGATGCTCCACCGCCGACTGGGGGTGGAGCGTCACGACCGCGTTCTTCAGTTCCTCCGTCCCGACCACCTCGGTCAGGTTCCGGGACACCAGCAGGAGCGAGTCGCCGACGGCGAACTCGCCACGCCACACATCCACGCGCAGGTGGTCGTCGGCCGGGATGCCGGGCGCCGGCGCGTGCTCCGGCATCAGGAGGCGGGCGGCCCTGACCAGGTACGCGTCGACGTTGCCCACAGTCGCCAGGTAGAGCTCGTTGGTGCGGACAACGGCCACGGCGACGCCGAGGCAGCCGGCCGGCAGCCCGGACCCCTCGCGACTGCTGCGGAGCTTGCGGCTTGCGCTCCGCAGTCCCTTCTCGAGGCAGATCGGGATGCCTGCGGATTCGTCGTAGTAGTACTCGCGACTGATGGTCTGCGCGACGAGCGCGGTGGCGTCGCGAGTCCTTCCGCCGGTGCCGGCGGAACTCACGAGGAGGTACAGGTTGCCCTTTGTTCGCGACTTGGAGCCTGTCACCGGCTCGTTCACCAACAAGGTGTCTGCCGATGTGGATAGGCGATCCTGCTCCGCGACGAGGCCGTACTTGAGCTGGAGGCGGGAACCCATGGGGGCCGTAGTCTACCCGTTCCACGGGGTCCGACCGGGCCGCCCCGGACCGTCCCCGAATCCGCGCCCGCCGGGGCGGACCACGACCCGGAGCTCGAGCAATCGCGAGCCACCCGGAGCAGTGGCGAATGCTTCCAGCAGATCGTGGGCATTGAGCCGCAGCTCCTGCCCGACGATCGCGTCCACCGCGCTCACGATGAGGGTCGGCGGCCGGATCTCGACGAGGCTGCTCGCGCCGGACGCTGCCGGGATCAACTCTGCCACCAGGCGATCCCAGCTGGCCATGGCCCGGGACAGGCGAAGCTCGTCGTCGAGCCCCAGCTGGGAGGCGACCTCGGGCAGGACGTCCGACAGCCGGCGCATCGGGCGGCGGCGCCCCGTCACGGCCTTGAAACCCTCAGGAGCCGACCCGGTTCCACGCGCCACGCGGTGGAGGCCGCCACGAGCGCGGGGTCGAGGTCGGCAAGGGTCGTCGTGGTCACGAAGGCCTGGGGCAGCTCGCCGATGCGCCGCACCAGGTGGGCACGGCGTTCGGGATCCAGCTCGCTGAAGACGTCGTCGAGGAGGAGGAGCGGGGGTTGCCCATCGAGCGCGGCGATGAGGTCCAGCTGCGCCAGCTTCAGCGCGAGGATGGCGGTGCGCTGCTGGCCCCGCGAGGCGAACGATGCGAACTCCCGCTCGTCGAGCTCGAACGCCAGGTCGTCACGGTGCGGCCCGACCAGCGTGACCCCGTTCCACAGCTCCTTCTCGGCCGTCTCGGCAAGACGCCGGCGCAGGGCCTCCTCGGGGTCTTCGTCGCCCTTCGCCGGGGCGTTCGTGAGGTAGCGGAGGCCGAGCCTGCCCTCCCCGGGCGCGATTTCCGCGTGCGCCTCCGCCAGTGGACCGGCCATCGCGGCCAGGGTTTCCTGGCGCCAGCGGACGATGCGGCCGCCCTCCAGGCAGAGGACTTCATCCCAGTAGCGGAGCTCGTCGCGACCTGCGAGATCCTCGCGGATCCGGCGGAGCAGGTTGTTGCGCTGGGTCAGTGCCCGTGCGTAGGTGGCGAGTGTCCCGGCCGCGGATGGAGTCCGCTGGACCACCAGTTGATCGAGGGTCGCACGTCGGAGTGACGGAGACCCGACGACGAGCAGCATGTCCTCCGGCGCGAAGAGCACGGCCCGGAATGCCGCGGCGAGGGCCGTCGCGCGACGCGGCACGCCGTTGACCCTGACACGCTTGCGAGAACCGGGGACACGTGGCCCGAGGATCACGACCTCCAGGCGGTCCGTGCCCGGAGCGGGTTCCGGAGACGAGGCCACGGTCGCGACGGCCCCGGGTACCTCCGCTCCGCCGGGGTCGCGGGGCCTCCCGCGGCCCAGGTCCGTTCCCGGATCCACCTCCGCGGCTCCCGGGACCCCGGCCGGCAGTATCTCCCCCACGTCAGCCTCGAGCCGGGCGAAGTCCGCGCCCCACCCGATGAGGTCCGTGTCCGTTCCCGTCCGGTGTGAATGACCCGAGGTCAGCACGACGAGTGCCTCGACGAGGTTGGTCTTTCCCGCGGCGTTCCGGCCGGCGATGACCTGCGGGCCGCCCGGGAACTCCGCGTCGAGTTCGGGGTAGCTGCGAAATCCACGAAGCGACAGGCGGCGAACCCCGCCGCCGCGGGCAACCGAGAGCGAGACGACCGGCGTCAGGATGGCGTCCGCACGGGCATGATCACGTGGACGTAGTCGGCATCCGCGATGGGCTTCAGCACACCCGGCGAGAGCGGACCGCTGAACTCGAGTGCCAGCTGGTCGCCGACCATGTTCTGCAGCGCCTCAGCCAGGTAGCGAGCGTTGAACGCGATCGTCACCGGGTCACCCTCGAGCGTCGCCTCGACCTGGCCCTCGGCCTCACCAACGTCTGCGTTGGCGGCGATCGTGATCCCGGCCGACTCCTCATCGCCCACCCGCAGGCGGACGACGTTGGCCGCCGAACTGGCGATCAGCGCGGAGAGACGCACGGCCTTCAGGAGGTCCTCGCGGTCGACCACAACGCGGCTCGAGTGGTTGGCCGGGAGCACCTGCTGGTAGTTCGGGAACTGGCCGTCGATCAACCGGCTCACGAGCTCCGTGCCCTCGACGTGGAAGATCACCTGGCTCTTCGGCTGCGCGAGCATCACGTCGACCGGGTCGTCGGTGTCACCGAGGATCCGGAGCAGTTCCGTGTAGGACTTCGCCGGCACGACGAACGACGTGTCCTCCACCGGCGACAGTCCTGTCAGTGTCTTGACCGCGATCCGATAGTTGTCCGCCGCCGCCAGGGTGAGCCGATCGCCGGCGAACCGGGTGAGCACGCCCGTGAGGATCGGCCGGGCCTCGTCGCTGGCCGCAGCGAAGGCCACCTCGGCAAGGGCTCGCCGAAGCGCTCGCTGCACGATTCTCGTTGTCGGCCGGTCGCCCGCAGACGGGATGACGGGGAATTCGTCCGCGTCGATCCCGCGGAGGCGTGTCTGGTAGCGGCCACCGCGAACGCGCAGCGTCGTGCCGCCCTCGATCTCGAGGTCGACGCGCTCGCCGGGAGGCAGGCCGGCCACGATGTCGGTGAACAGCCGAGCCGGGACTGTGAGCGCGCCCTCGGTGTCGATCTTGCCCGGGACCCAGGAGGTGATCCCGATCTCCAGGTTTGTGGCAGTCAGCTTGAGGCCGGCGTCCTCGGTCCGGAGCAGCACATTGGCCAGGACGGGCAGGGTGCTGCGACTGCTCACGGCACGACTGACCACAGAGAGGCCGCGCGCCAGGTTCTCCTGCATGACAGATAGCTTCACGTCTGACGGGCTCCTGACGGTGCTGCATGCGGGCCAGTGGTCGATCCACAGGCCGGATTGGTTCTGACCCTCGTGATGAACTCGTATCTTCTCATCCCATCGTCATCATCATCGTGTGGAAACCGTGGACGAACTTCGGGCGGCCAAGCTCGGGTCACTCGGCGGATGGGCGCCCGGTCACCGTGGACGAAGGGCGCGGCTGCGTGGACGACCCGGGGTGGGCGAAGGGAGCATGGTGGACACGTCGCCCGATTGACGTGGAGATGGGCCGCGGGATCCACCGCGCGTCAACGATCGGGGTCTCCGGTCCCGTGCTCAGCCATGCGAGGCGGTCCACCGCCCTGCGGCCGGTTGTCCACCAGCGGCGCCAGTCCGGACTGCGCTGCTCGCGTCCTGCGGAGGCACGCATCGGGACACCGGCGGCCCGGTCAGTCCGAGTAGATGAGTTCCCGGACGGCGGCCAGCTCACGGCGCAGCTCCTCGTTCTCCTGCGCCTCGCGGTCGATCTTGTCGCAGGCGTGGAGCACCGTCGAGTGATCGCGGCCGCCGAGCTCCGCGCCGATGCGAAGCAGGGAGACGTCCGTCTCCGCGCGCATCAGGTACATCGCGATCTGCCGCGGCATGACGATGGCCCGGTCACGCTTCTGGCCCCGCAGCGCCTCCATCTCCACGCCGTAGTACTCCGACACCGCCTGGGCGATCCGCTCTGGCGTCACCATCCGGCGCTTCGGGTTGTAGAGAACGTTGGAGAGAACGGCCTGCGTCAGGTCGACGTTGATCGGCATGCCCTGCATGTTCGCGTACGCCACGATCCGGTTGAGCGCACCCTCCAGCTCGCGAATGTTGGAAATGATCTTCCGGGCGATGAACTCGAGCGCCTCCGATCCGATCGGGACACCCTGGTCATCGGCCTTGGCCTTCAGGATCGCGATGCGCGTCTCGAGGTCGGGAGCGGTGAGATCGGCGATGAGTCCCCACTCGAAGCGACTCCGGAGTCGTTCCTCCAGTGTCGTGATCTGCTTCGGGGGCCGATCGCTCGACAGCACGATCTGCTTGCCGTCCTCGTGGATCGTGTTGAACGTGTGGAAGAATTCCTCCTGCGTTCGTTCCTTGTCGGCGATGAACTGGATATCGTCGATCAGGAGGACGTCGATCCGCCGGTAGCGCGAGCGAAAGTCGTCGACCCGCCCCTGCTGGATGCTGGTGATGAACTCGTTGGTGAATTTCTCGCTGGTGGCGTAGACGATCCGCTTGCGCGGGAACCGCGCGACGACGGCGTTGCCGATCGCGTGCATCAGGTGCGTCTTGCCGAGACCGACGCCGCCGTACAGGAAAAGCGGGTTGTACGCGTGGCCGGGGCGCTCGGCCACCGAGAGGCTGGCCGCGTGCGCGAGCCGGTTTGCCGAGCCCACGATGAACGTCCGAAACGTGTAGCGGGGGTTGAGGTTGGCGGCCCCGCCGTCCGGTCCCCCGACCCGTCCCGGCTCGAGCCGGATGCGCTCGACGGATGGCCTCGGCGCCTCGACCGGTTGCCGCCCCGGCACGACCTCACCCTGATCGGCGTCCGACCGCTCGGAGGCCATGACCTCGCGGACCTCGAATTCCACGTTCACGCTGTACCCGACGACGCGGGCGAGCGTCTGGCAGATCAGGGAACGGTACCGAGTCTCCAGCCAGTCCTTGGCGAACCCGTTGGGCACGGCGACGCGGAAGCGGTTGTCGTCGACCGCAACGAGGGCCGTGTCCTTGAGCCAGGTCTCGAAGTTGGCAGGTGACAGTGAAACCTGCAACTCTCCGAGTGCGGCGCGCCAGACCTGCTTCGCATCCATCGAGAGCTGCCTCTGACGACGTTCGACAATCCAGGCGCAGCCCACGTCGAAACCATCCCCAGTGACTCGGGCTGCACGATCAATGACCATTGGGGCACGCCGGATGCGGGCAAAGCCTGCTCCGGTGGGCACCGGGGGCGGCGTCCTCGGCGTCAATGGGACGCCGGGGCGGCATACGTTAGCGCGCCTTCTGGAACCCCGCAACGGGTTTCCCGCATACCCTGGGGGGGTATGCCGCCGGGACGCCGGATGCGTGTGGTCGGGCCCTGCCCGCGGCCGTGTCGGGGCCCGGCCTCGCACCCGGGGTCGAACCCCGTGCCAGCCGGATCGTCAACCGATCGGGTCGCCCGGCGAGGCTCCAGGATCGACGGAGAGGAGCGGAATCCGGCCGTCCGCGGGAAAGGCTCCGAGGACCAGCACGTCGCTCGTGAACCCCGCGACCCGACGCGGGGGGAAGTTGACCACGGCGATCACGAGACGACCGATGAGCGCCTCCGGATCGGGGTAGGTGGCCGGCAATTGCGCCGACGAGCGCAGGATGCCGCCGGGCCCGAAGTCGATCGAGAGGCGGTATGCCGGCCTGCGGGCCTCCGGGAACGGCGAGACGTCGACGACTCGACCGACGCGGAGGTCAAGCCGGTCGAAATCCTCGATCGTCGCGCTGCCGGGCGACTGGAAGGGGCGCTCTTGGGACACCTTCGCTCCTTTCACGTATATAATCCGCCGGACATGGACGCGCCACGGCGCAGCCGCGCCCTCGACAGGCGCGACACCAGCGCCCGGCGCGTTTTTGTTCCCGCACGGGGGTCGTCCGGACGAGCCGGCCTCCGGATAGCTCGGATCGCTCGTCCCAAGGAGCCGTCAGGCCAGCATGACCAAGCAGACCTATCAGCCCAAGAAGCGACACCGCGCCAAGGAGCACGGCTTCAGGGCGCGGATGAAGTCGCAGGGTGGCCGCAAGGTCCTCGCCGCCCGGCGTGCAAAGGGGCGTAAGAAGCTGACCGTCTGAGATGGCCGAGGGACCCGCCACTATCGGCGGCTCGCTCGAGATGCTCCGGTCGAAGCGCGACTTCTCCGCGCTGCAGCGCGGGAGTCGAAGCAGAGGCCATCCCCTGATGATCGTTCGTTTCAGCCGGAACGACATCGGACGGAACCGATACGGCATCTCGACAGGTCGCCGCCTGGGGTCGGCGGTGGTTCGCAACCGGGTGCGGCGTCGCATCCGCGAGATCCTTCGGGGGATGGACCGAACGGGTGCGGCCGGCTGGGACATCCTCGTGGTGGCTCGACCGGCCAGCGCGGATGCCACCTTTGCGGAACTGCGAGTCGCGCTCGAGCCCCTGGTGGCCTCAGTGGACACGACGGGAGAAGGAACAACACGAACGTGAAGTGGCTGGGGATCGCCGGGAAGTCGCTGGGCGTCGGGCTCATCAGGCTCTATCGCATCGTGTTCGCGTGGATGCCGCCCAGCTGCCGGTTCCAGCCCAGTTGCTCGCGCTACACCGAGCAGGCGATCCAGAAGTACGGCCTGTTGCGGGGCAGCTGGATGGGTGCCAAGCGGATCGCCCGCTGTCACCCGTGGAATCCCGGCGGCTACGATCCGGTGCGCTGACATGCGGGCGCTCGATCTCGCATTGAGACCCGTCCGGGCGCTGCTGCGCCTGGCCCCGATCGATCTCGCCATCGTGATCTCGATCGGACTGATCCTGTTCTGTTTCATGGCGGCTCCGGTGCTCGGCGCGGATCCGAGCGGCGCGACAACCACGGCATCACCGATCGGGACGGTCGCTGCGTCACCTGCGACGGCAGGGCCGACGCCGGCGGCCACACCCGCATGCCCCAACGTAACGCCGACGCCCCTGCCGTCGGGCGCCCCGACGCCGGTGCCGGGCACGACACCGGTGCCACACAACCTCTGCCCGGCCCAGCTGAACGGCAGCGACCCCTTCAGCATCCTCGCCTGGGCGTTCACCCCGATCTTCCAGGCCATCTTCATGGGCATGGTACTCGTCTACAACGTGACGCCCACCCACGACATCGGCACCGCGATCGTGATCATCACGCTGATCATGCGGTTGCTCATGGTGCCGATCTTCAGGGCACAGATCGTGTCGCAGCGGCGCATGCAGATGCTCCAGCCGGAGCTGCGGGCCATCTCCGTGAAATACAAGGGCAACCGCAGCAAGATCAGCGAAGAGCAGATGAAGCTGTACAAGGAGCGGGGGTACAACCCGGCATCCGGGTGCCTGCCGGGTCTGCTCCAGATGGTCCTCCTGATCCCGATGTACCAGGTCTTCAGCCAGGGCCTGTCGGCGCCGAACATCGATTCGATGCTGACGATCTTCGGCCACCAGGTGATCCAGGTGACCTGCCAGACGCCGCCGGCGCCCGGCGTCGTCGTCCCCTGCATCAACGGCACGATCTGGTGGCTGGGTGGCCTCAACGCAGCCAAGCCGGAGATCTGGTTCTACATCCTCGGCTTCGGCGTCAGCCTGCTGGCGATCATCTCGGCGCTCCTGCAGCTTGTGCAGACGCGCATGACGATGACCAAGAGCGACGATCCGCAGACACGCAGCCAGCAGCGGATCTTCCTTATCATCCCGCTGCTGTCGGTGGTCTACGGTTTCTTCCTTCCGGCAGGACTCTTCATCTACTGGATCACGTCGACATTGTTCTCGATCGTGCAGCAGTTCCTCATTCTCGGCTGGGGCGGGTTGTTCCCGGTGTTCGGATGGACACCCGAGATCGCGAAGAACCACCAGCCGCGATTCCCAGTCCCACCATTCACCCCGCGTGTCGAGACGTCCGCGGCCGGAGCAGGCAACCCCATGCCCGCCCGCCGCAACGCTGCTGATAACGCGGCAGGTACCATCAGGCCGGCACGGACAAGGGCGCGCACCAGCCGGCGAGGGAGACGCCGATGAGCGAATACCAGGAATTCACGGGTAAGACGGTCGAGGAAGCACTCCGCACGGCGCGAGAGTCCTTCGGCGTGACCGGGCTGGACGACCTCGACTTCGAGATCCTCACATCGGGGAGCCGCGGCGTGTTGGGAATGGGCGCGGAGCCGGCGCGCATCATCGCTGCGCCTCGCTCTGCACTGGGCGGTGCCGCCCCGCGGCGTGAGGCCGCGGCCGCGTCGCCGATCCCGACACCACCGATGCGTGATCGAGATCGCCCCCGACCGCCGCGACCGACGGAAGACAGGGATCGGCCGCGTCCGCCCCGGCCCATGGAGGATGGCGATCGGCCCGCACAGGGTTGGGTCGACCGCGACCGCCGGGACCGCCCGGAACGAACGGACCGCCCGGAACGAACGGACCGGCCCGAACGACGCCCGCCGACGCCCGCCGCGGGACCCCCGCGAGGCCCGGCACCGGCGACTTCAGCCGGCCCCGCACGCCCGGGTGCTCCGGCCCGAGACCGGGAACGCCCGCCGTTCCGCGATCGTCCGGCCCGCGACGCCGGGCGTGATCGCGGTCGTCCGGGGCGGGACGACCGCCGCACGGGTGGCCTGACCCAGCGCGAGCTGGCCGAGGTCGCCAATGCCCGGGCATCGATCGGCTCCGAGCGCGAGGAGATCCAGGCCGCCGAGGCCTCGCCCGAAGCGCTCGCCGCCGGCCAGGAGATCCTCGAGCATCTCATCGAACTCATGGGCTACCGAGCAGTCGTCATCGTCCACGCCGGCCAGACCTCGAAGATCGACGTGACTGGTGCGGATGAGACGGAAAAAGAGGCGCTCGGTGCGCTCATCGGCCGGAAGGGCGAGCGGCTCTCCGCCCTGCAGCACCTCGTCAACCTGATGCTGTCTCGGCGCATGGGTGCCTGGACGCGGGTCCTCGTGGACGTGGAGGACTACCGCGGACGGCGCGAACGACAGCTCGTGGAGATCGCCAACCGGGCGGCCGAGCACGTCGTGAAGACCGGAACCATGCTGCAACTCGAGCCGATGCCGGCGCTCGAACGACGCTGGGTGCACCTTGCCCTGCGTGACGTGCCCGGCGTGGCCACGCAGTCCATCGGCGAGGAGCCGCAGCGCCGGATCGTCATCCTGCACGTCGAGGGCTGACGCTCTCGGGTGATCGCGGCGGAGCCACCCGCCGTTTCGCCGTTGACGGTTGATCTCGCCCGGGCCCGATCCCGGGTCCGGGCGGGCAGTCCTCAGGCCGGAGCAGGTGGGCGCACCGTCGGCACGAAGAGAAAGTCGCTGACATACCCGGGGTTCGGACGTCCCGCCTGGAAGCCCGGACCCAGGTACGCGAGTTGGTCCCGCTCCACGTCGAAGGTCGCGAGCGGCCGGCGGCGTCCGGGCGCCAGGTAGAAGCCCTGGTAGCCGCGGGCCGCGAGCCAATCGAATGTCTCCCGCAGCGGCCGCTGCCGGTGCCGCTGCTCGATCTCCATCACGAGCACGGGTCGAGACGTCTCGATGAGCGAGCCGCCACCGCCCAGGACCTCGTGCTCGTGGCCCTCGACGTCGATCTTGACCAGCGCGATGCGACGCCGCTCCGAAGCCATCTCGTCGTCCAACCTCGCCAGCGGAACGCTCACCGAGTCGTGCGTCGCGGCTGCGACCATCGGGTTCGAAAGGCTGCTCATGGCGTCCACCCTGGCGCCGGCAACGACGGGCCGGAAGAGTTCCGCCGTCCCGACGTGATCGGAAAGCGCCACCGGGTGGATCGTGATGTTTGGCCGGTGCCGTGCCACGGCCTGCAGGACCGCGAGCCCGTCGGGGTTGGGCTCGAACGCGTGAACCCGTCCCTGGTCGCCGACGAGCCGCGAGAGGCGATCGCTGTAGACGCCGCGGTGTGCGCCGACGTCGACGACGACGTCGCCGGAGTGCAGGAAGTCGTCGAAGACGACCAGCGAGGGTTCGCCCCGATGCCGGAGCAGGAACTCGAACGCGCGCACGCCGGCGTACGGCGCTCGGTGCAGCAGCGTTGCCGAGGCGCGGGCGACCAGGGCACGCGGCGCGCCAGGGAGGTCGGTGCCGAGAAATCGGACCATCGCATCCGATTGTCGAGGGTCCGCAGCGGAGCGGTCAAATCGCGACGCGCTCCGGGAAGGGGCCGGACGGCAGTTGGCGGGGCGGACGCGATCGTCCAGAATCACGGCGAGGAACCGGCAATCGGCGCAGGGCGGTCAGCGCGCCGGCTTCGCGCCCAGGCCGGGCCGCAGCGCCCGGCGCGAATTCTCTCCGCCGGCGACGTGGTTTTCGGACCGACGGCGAATTGGAGGGGAAGGGAACCACCGATGGCGTACGAAGTCACGCTCAAGGACACGCATCCACAGCACATCCTCTACAGGCGGCTCAGCGTTGAGATCGAGGGTCTCCCTGCGGCGATCGGTGGGACGTTCGAGCGGCTCTACGCGCACCTTGCGGCGATCGGCGTGCCACCGGCCGGTGCGCCGTTCGTGATCTATCGATCCGACCCCGGGTCGAAGGTTTGGGACGTTGAGGTCTGCGCGCCGGTGTCCCGCGAAGTTGAAGCGCCGGCTGGCCTCGAGTACCGCACTCTGTCAGGCGGCCTGGTTGCCTCGACGCTGCACGTGGGCCCGTACGAGCAGTTGGGGTCGGCCTACGACGCTCTTGCCGCATGGGTGGGACAGCAGGGCTACCGGAGCGCGGACGCTCCACGCGAGGTCTACCTGAGCCCGCCGGAAACACCATCGGACCAGATCCGGACGATCATCGAGTGGCCGGTCGTGCCCGCGCCCGTCTCTGATGGTGCCGCGCACGGATGACCCGAGTTCGCTGTCTGCAGAGACATAGCGTCCCCAGCCGAGGGGTTTGAACGGCCACGAGTCGAAGGAGGAGCGCCATGGATCCGAAGGAGTTGCTGGCACAGGCCCGGGACACGATGTCCGTCAAACGGGTCTTCGGTGACCCCATCGAAAAGGACGGCGTGACGGTCATTCCCGTCGCCCGGGTCATGGGCGGCGCAGGTGGCGGTGGAACGGTGGCGGCGGAGGCCGGCGAGGGGGCGACCGGCGCCGCGAATCCCGCGCCCGGAATGGGGGTCGGCTGGGGCGTCGCCGCCAGCCCGGCGGGCGTCTACGTCATCAAGGGCGATCAGGTGATATGGCAGCCCGCGTACGACGTGCAGCGCCTGACGCTGATCGGGGGCATGATCGCCATCGTGGGCATGCTGGTGCTCAGGTCGGTCGTCCGCAGCGTGGTCGGTGCGCGATGAGGCAGCCGCGGCCCACCGGGCCGGCATCGAACCGATGAAGCACGGCAGGTCGGCGGGCGGCCGCTCCCCGTGGCGAGCCTTGCGGTGGACTGCCGCGATCGCCGCCGTCGGAATCGAGCTTGCCGCGTACGTCTCCTGGAGGCGGCAGCAGACAGCCCGGGGCCGGTCGGAGGATCGGAGGGCGGGTCGGTGACGGGTGGGCCGGGGAATGCGGCGGTCGAGTCGCTCCCCGGTGCCGAGGCGTTCGGGGGCGCCGAGCCGCTCCCCGGTGCCGAGGCGTTCGGCGCCCTCCCGTATGGGCCGGCGATGACGCGCGTCCTGAAACCGCTCTACGACGCGTTCCTCTTCTTCAACCGCTATTACACGGTCCCGGCGATCAAGCTCGGGCTCGCGCCGCTGCACGCAAACCCGGTCACCGGCCCCTTCATGCTCCTGCGGACCAGAGGCCGGACATCGGGTCGCCTCCGCGAGGCGCCGCTCGGATACGTGATCCTCGACGGCTGCGTCTACTGCTGCGCAGGGTTCGGTCCCCGGACGCAGTGGTACCGCAACATCCGCGTCGACCCGCGAGTCGAGGTCGTCCTCCCGACAGCGGCGATCGCCGGCCTCGCCGAGGAGGTCACCGACCCCGACGAACTGGACCGCGCCTGGCGCGCGCTCGTGCGGGCCATGGGCCTGCTGGGGCGGAGCCTGGTCGCGGACGTCCGCACGGCTTCTTCGGAGGAGTTGCGGTCACGGACCGCCAACCTGCCACTCGTCCGCATCAGGCCGACGGGCATCGCCGCCGGCCCGTCGGATCCGGGTGGATGGATGTGGGCGACGATCACCGTCGTCGGCGGCGCATGGCTGGCCAGGCGGCTGTGGCGGTACGCCCGCAGATCGTGATCGTGCGGTCGCGCGTGAAGCTGGGCGCGTTCGCGGGACCTGCGGTCCACACTGATGGGGCAGTGAAACACCTTGTGGGTCGGCCACCGTGACCACGCCGCGCACCGGGTCGACCGGGAAGGAGCCGGGGATGAACGTCCGCCTCGACCGCATCGCCCGCGTCCAGGCCGGGATGCGGGAGCATGGATTGATCGCGATCGTGGTGATGAACCACGACGACCACCGCTACCTCTTCGGGGCGGATCGGACCCAGCCGCGGGCGCTGCTACCGGCCGTGGGCCGGCCGGAGCTGATCGTGTCGACCGGCGAGGAGCCGGATGTGCGGGCGGGTTTTCCGGAGGGCGAGGTTCGCGTCTTTGGCTCGGTCGGCGGCCAGATCCACGACATCGTCGGACGCCTGCGCGAGCTGGTGGCCGCGGCGGCCCGCAAAGGCTCGAGCCCGCCCGGGACCGGAGGTCGCCCGAAGGTCGGGATGCAGCTGTGGTTCGATACGCCGGCCTTCCTTGTGGACCTCTTCCGGCAGGTGAACCCGGAGGTCGAACTGGTTTCGTCCGACCCGGTGATGGACCCCATTCGGGCAGTCAAGGACGACGGCGAGATTACGCTCATGACGGAGGCCCAACGGATCGCCGGGCTCGGCATGGACCGGGCACGAGAGCTGCTGCGGCCGGGTGTGACCGCGCACGAGCTGGCGACCGAGATCACCTACACGATGATGCGGGCCGGTGCCGAGCGGACCAGCACGCCGATCTACGTCAGCTTCGGGGTCGAGACGTGCATGCTCCACGGTGGCCGGAGCGCGGCTCCCCTGCAGACGGGCGAGCTTGCGGTCATCGACCTCACGCCCCAGGTGCAGGGATACTGCGCGAACCTGGCGCGGACGTTCGTCCTCGGCGAGCCGGACGCGCGCCAGGTGGAGCTGCTTGCGACGTACACGGAGATCTGTTCGGAGCTGCCCGACCAGGTCCGGCCCGGCACCACTGTCGCCCGGCTCGACGACGCGGTCGGCGCAATCTGCGAGCGCCACGGCCTCCGCGCGTACCACGTGTACGGGATCGGCCACGGGATCGGCCTGCGGTTCGAGGAGACCCCGGCGTCGACGATCATCCCGCCGCACCGCAACGTTCCCCTTCGCGATGGCATGACGGTGACGATCGGACACCCGGTACTGGCAATCCCCGGGTTCGGCGGCGTCCGGTTCGAGGACGTCCACCGGGTCACCGCGGACGGTGCCCGCCCGCTCCGTCCCTATCCGATCGACCCGATCGTCCGGGCGTAGGCTGCCGAGCCGCCTGTCCGATTCCTCACGTCAGCGCCCCACGTCCCGCCGCGTGACTCCCCAGGCGCCGAGCAGGATCCCGCCGGCCGCGATGACCACGCAGGCGACGACGCCGGACATGTCCCACGCCCCGATCATGGGCTGGCCCATGTGCGCCGTCAGCGCGAGCTGGTGCACCCAGTCGGGCAGCTTGAGCGGCGGCGCGATGAGGTCGATGAGGTAGGTCACGACGATGACGAGCGCGGCGATGTCGGCGGCGAGCGAGGTCCGCCAGATGGCGCCGACCGCGACACCGATGCCGACGATCGCAGCGCCGTAGAGGCCGAGCGACACGGAGCCGATCATCGCGTCGCCGGCAGCCAGGCCCCCGGACGCGGCGCCGAGCCCGATGCCGGCAGCGAAGAGGACCGTCATCGCCACGATCGCCAGGAGTGCAGCGACCCCACCGGCGACCACCCATCGGGCGCGCGCCATCGGCGTCGTCAGGACCATCTCGAGGCGGCCGTCGGTTTCGTCGGAAGCCCACTTCGAGACGAAGGTGGCCGCGGCGAAGCCGGCGGCGATGTAGAAGAGTTGTACGTACAGCTGGAGGAAGCCGCCTGCCGAGCCGAGGTCGAAGTCGGGGAAGATCGTCGCGAAGGTTTGGGTGAGGCCCGGGTCGGCCCGGATCTGGTCCGCCATCGGACCGACCAGCGACGCGAGGAGCGCGCCCATGAGGAAGAGGCCGATCCCCCAGGCGAGCGCCCGGGGCAGCTGGTCGCCGAAGGCCCGGCTCGTCGGGCCGCGGACCCCGAGGACGTCCGCCGGCAGGCCGGGAAGCGACAGGCCGGCGGTCACGCCGAGGTCGCGGCGCGTGAACAGTTCGACCCCGATCGCCAGGAGGACGGCGGCGGCGACGCCCACGAGTGCCAGCCCCACCCAGTCGTACTCGCCGACGAGCGCGATATGGTCGGCTGTCCAGCGGAACGGGCTCAGGGCGGCGACGGGGCCGAGGACGTCGAGCCCGTTCGCGACCCACAGCCCGATCATGGCGAGACCGGCGACCCCCGCCGCGCCGGAGCGGCCGAGGATCGGCGCGAGGGCGAACGCCACGCCGCCGAAGAAGAGCGCGATGAAGCCGACCCACAGGGCGAACCCGATCGACGACAGGAGCGGGATCTGGTCGCCGAGCGCGGCGTCGCCGAACAGCGTGGAGCTGACCGTGGTGGCGACCGCGAGGATCGCCATCGCGAGCCCCAGCATCGTCAGGTGGGCGGCGAGCTTCTCGAGCGCGATGCGACGCTTGCCGAACGGGGCGGCCGCGACGAAGTCGAGGCTGCCGCGGCCGGCCTCGCCGGCGAGCGTGCCGGAAAGGGCGAGGATCGACCAGAGCGCGGTGCCGAGCGCGAAGGTCGCGCCGTACTTCCAGCTCATGTACCCGCCGAGGGTCCCGAGCTTCTCGGGCCTGCCGAACAGGTTGACCATCGACGCGGGCATGCTCCCGATGAGCTTGTCGACCTCGAGTCGCGACACGGCCGTGGGGAAGACGCTCGAGATCGCGACACCCATGACGAGGGCCATGCCGCCGAGCAGGCCGGCGACGATGATGAAGGCGAGTCGCGAGTCGCGGATCGTCTTGCCGTAGATGCTGCCGAAGCCGTAAAGGCGGCGATGGAGCGGGATCGGTGGGAAGGTCGCCACGGCCACCCGGCGCGGCGCTCCGGCGTCAACGGTCACGGCTGTTCACCTCGACGGCCTCGCGGCCGTACTGTGCGAGGAATGTCTCCTCGAGGCTGGGCTCGCGAGACGACGAAGTCGAGCAGGTCGTAGCGGGCGGCGGCCTGGACGACCGGAGTGATCGGACCGGCGACGCGCATCCGCAGGACGTGGTCGTCGGCGACGAGATCGCTCACCCCGGGCAGCGCCTCGAACGCGGCGGCCGGCACGGGGCCGGCGAAGCGCAGCTCGACCTGGTGGTGGGCCATGTCGCGGAGGGCATCGACCGTGTCGACCCTCGCGAGGCGCCCATCGCGGATGATCGCGACCCGGTCGCAGCTCTTCTCCACCTCGGACAGGATGTGGCTCGAGAGGAAGACGGTCGCGCTGTCGGCCACCGTCTCGCGAAGGGTCGTGAAGAACGTCTGCTGGACGAGCGGGTCGAGCCCGGACGTCGGTTCGTCGAGGACGAGGAGTTCCGGTCGGTGCTGGAGCGCGATGACGAGTCCGACCTTCTGCTTGTTGCCCTTGCAGTACTCCTTGAACCGGCGCGACGGGTCGAGGTCCAGCCGCTCGATGAGCGACGCCTGGTATTCCCGGTCGACGCCTCCGCGCAGGTTCGCGAAGTACTCGAGGGTCTGGCCGCCCGTGAGCCGGTCGTAGAGGGTGAACTCGCCGGGCAGGTAGCCGACACGGCGGTGGATCGCCACCGGGTCGGCGGACGACTCGATTCCGAACACGAGCGCGCGGCCGCTCGTCGGGCGGATCAGGTCGAGCATCGTCCGGATCGTCGTCGTTTTGCCGGCCCCGTTCGGTCCAAGGAACCCGAACACCTCGCCCTTCTCGACGGCGAGGTCCACGTCGACGATCCCGCGGTGCGAGCCGTAGGACTTCGTCAGCTTCTCGAGCGTGATGACCGCCATCGATGGGACTCCTTTCCGGGTGACAGTGCCTTCAGTCGTAGAAGGCGTGTAGCGTGGCGTTGTCGGCGACCTCGAACGAGCCCGCGGGCAGGCCCAGGACCCGCTCAATTGCTTCGCCGTAGGCCGCCATCGTCCACTGCACCTCATCGATCGTGACGAGGCCGTCCCGCCGGGCCAGGGCGAGTCGGCCAATCTCGTCGCTGGAGCCGTTGAAGATGGCGACGAGGATTGCGGCCGCATGGTCCGGCCAGGTGGCGCTGACAGTGCCCTCGGCCACGCCCTGGCGCACGATCCGGGCCAGGAGCGGCGTCAGGCGTGTCAGGGCGGCGCGCTCGAGCCGCAGCCGGACAAGGTCGTTCTCGTCCGCGTACCAGGTCCGCATGAGGGCGAGGAGGAGGTCGCTGCGCTGGCTCTTCCATCGACCGGCGGTGGAGAAGACCGCCTGGAGCTTCGGGACGGCAGGGAGGTCCGGGTCGGCGACGATGGGCTCCACGACCGCCAACGCGATGTCCACCATGCGCTCGATGACAGCTGCGAGCAGCGCGTTCTTCGAATTCGAAGTAGTGGTAGAAGGCGCCCTTGGACGTGTTGAGATCGTCCAGGATGTCCTGGACGGTCACCTGCTCGTACCCCTTCGTCCGGATCAGGCGCTCGGCTGCATCGAGAAAGGCGTCGCGCCTGAGGGCATGGGCGGCGGGGTTGAGCGTGCTCGGCATCTTGTTCTCGGGGACAGACCGACGGTCGGTCCGTTCGTAGTGGGAAGCATACGCCCAGCCGGGTTCGCGGGTCAACGTGACGCTTCGGGGAGAGCTCATCGCGAAACACGGGTCCGGAACGACCGGCGCATGCCCGCAACCACCACGCGCGCGCAGCAGCCTGCGACAGAAGAGAAGTGGTGGAGATGGGGGAGAGTCGAACTCCCCGTCCAGAACCGTCGGCCGAGGACCAGCTACGAGCGTGTCCGATGCTTTATCGTCAACCGACCGGGCTGCCATCGGCAGCATCCCGACCGGTCCAGTCACGTCCCCTTGCGGGCTTTGCCTCCGACTACGCGACGCTACTCGGAGGCGCATCCCCGCTGAATGACGCTTCCACAGCCCGCGGGGACGAGGCTGCTTCCACGCTCACCTTACCGCCTAAGCGGCGAGGGCGAGAGCAGGCTGGCGATTGCCAGTTACTTCTTTTGCCGCCTGTTTAACGAGGCCTGACGGCACCTCGGCTCGCGTTCCTCGGGGTTCGGGCCCTGTCGAGACCACGCATCCCCACGACCTCCAACTATAGTCCCCTTCGAGATCTCCGGCCCGCTGGTCGGCTCGCTGGTCGGTGGATCGGGTCGCCCGGGCCGGGCGTCGGCAGCGAGTGGAGGGTGGTTCGATGGCCAGGTCCCGACAGGAGCACGAGCTGTACATCCGCACGACGCCGGAGGATCTGTGGTCGGCGCTCACCGATCCGCGGCAGACACGCCGCTACTGGTACGGCGCGCTGAACCTCTCGGTGTGGCAGCCAGCCGCTCGGTGGACCAGCGAATCGGAGGACGGGCACGTCTATCTCGAAGGGCAGATCCTGGAGATCGATCCGCCCCGCCGCCTCGTCCAGACGTTTCGCGTGCTGGACGACCCCGGGGCGGCCGAGGAGGAACCGTCGCGACTCACGTTCGAGATCGAACAGATGGGAGCCGCCTGCCGGCTCGTCCTCACCCACGAGGAGATGGGTCCGGCCACCGAGGCATATGTCGAAGGTGGGTGGGCGACCATCCTCTCCGGGCTCAAGACGCTCCTCGAGACCGGCGAGGAACTGAGGATCGGCGAGCCCGACTGACGGCCGGCAGAAGACCGGCCCGGCGCTGCAGGCTGCTGACACCGGGCTCGGCATGCGGCATAGTCTGTGGCATGACGGACCTGACGCACTCCACGCCCAACGAATTGCGGACCGGAATCCTGCTCTGGAGCCAGGGAGCGAGCTGGCAGGAGATGGTCGACGCGGCCAGGCTCACCGAGCGGCTGGGTTACGACCACCTCTGGACATGGGATCACCTGCTGGCGATCTTCGGCGACCCGTACCAGCCGATCTTCGAGGGCTGGTCGGCGCTTGCCGGCTGGGCGATGGCGACCGAACGCCTCCGGCTCGGTCTGCTCGTCGGCGCAAATACCTTCCGAAACCCGGGACTCGTGGCGAAGTCGGTCACGACGCTCGATCACATCAGTGGCGGCCGAGCCATCCTCGGTCTGGGCGGCGCCTGGTTCGAACTCGAGCACCGCGCGCACGGGCTCGACTTCGGCACCGGCTTCGGCCAGCGGCTCGACTGGTTCGATGAGGCGATCGCGGCATGCCGGGAAATCCTGGACGGCGAGACCGTGACGTCGCCGCCCGGCGGCCGATATCACTTCGATGGGCTGCGCCAGCTGCCGGCCCCGCTGCAGGCTCACCTGCCGATCATGATCGGAGGGAGCGGCGAGAAGAAGACGCTGCGCACCGTCGCACGGTATGCCGACATGTGGAACGCCATGGGCTCGCTCGACATGCTCACCCACAAGGTCGAGGTGCTGCGTCGCCATTGCGACGAGGTCGGGCGCGATCCCGCCGACATCGAGTTCACGCTCGGGGTCAAGCTCACGATCCGGGACTCGCCGGCTGAGGCGGAGGCCGTGCGGCGGTCCGCGATGGAGCACAACCGCACCCCGATGGCCTACGTCGAGGACGACGACACGTTCTGGAACGCCACTCCTGAGGAGATCGCGGAACGGCTGGCACCGTACGTCGAACTGGGGTTCCGGACGGTGATCAGCGAGCAGCCTGCCCCGTACGACACCGAGACCCTGGAGCGGTTCGTCGGGCAGGTGAAGCCCCTGGTCGAGCGCGGCTGATCTCGCAAGGGAGATACGCCTCGGGGCGGGGACCTCCATCGGCGCCGCGGGTCCTGGCCGCAGCAGCCGGGCCAGCCCTTCGGGGAATCCACAGGCGGCTCAGGAGCGGCCCCGTCCTACGTCCGCCATCTGGCGCTCCAGGTCCCGCCGGGCGTCCCGTGCGGCGATGTCCCTGCGGCGATCGTGCAGTTGCTTGCCGCGCCCCACGCCGAGTTCGAGCTTGGCGATGCCGCGATCGCTGATGTAGACCCGGAGGGGGACGAGCGTCAGGCCCTTTGCGCGCGTCTTGCCGAGCAGCTGGTCGATCTGGACCCGGTGCAGCAGCAGCTTCCGGTCTCGGCGGGGTTCGTGATTGAACCGGTTGCCGCCCGCCCAGGGCGCGATGTTGGCGCCGACGAGCCATGCCTCGCCCTTCTCGATCCGGGCGTAGGCCTCCTGGAGGCTCGTCTTGCCTGCGCGAACGCTCTTGATCTCGGTTCCGGTCAGCACGATTCCCGCCTCGAGCGTGTCCTCGATGCTGTAGTCGTGGCGTGCCCTGCGGTTGACGGCGACGGTGGCGCCCATCGAAATGGCTCCTTGTCAGGACGAGGTGCGAGACCGGTGCGCCGGGCGCGGCCTGTGCTGCGGCAGTGCGTTCGGAGACCGGTACCCATTGAGGCGAGGCGTTGGGACGCACGAACGCCGGCCCAGGTCGGGCCGGCGTTCGTGGCTGCCATCACCACCCGGGGGTTCGACTAGCGCCGAGCCTCCGAGGTGGTGCAGCGACGCGTACTTTCTATCACTGCACATCACCTCCTTTCGTTCCCGGTCACCTTACCTGATCGTTCGAATCGGCGCAAGGGACCCTTTTTTGGGGGCTTCCGACAATGGGCCACCGCAACCGGGCGGCCTGCCGGTCTGCTCAGGCGGCGACCGGAAGGCGGCCGCGCACCGTCACTTGGATGGCGTGTGGCACATCTCCGGCCGGCTTCGGCGCCGAGGTCGGCGACGGCGCCGGCGAGCCGCCCGGCGTGCCGGGGACGGTCCCGGCCGTCGGTTGACTGTTGGCGAGGATCGTCAGGGCGGCAGCAAGCTGCGGGTCCTGCCCCACGGGCGTGCCGTCGGGGACGGGGACCACCATGTCGGGGGTGATGCCCACGCCGTGGATCCAGGTCTTGTTCGGCGTGAGCCATTTGGCGACCGAGAGCCGGAACCCACCCGTGTCGTTCGAACAGCTGGATCCACTGCTGGATCGTTCCCTTGCCGTAGGTCTTCGTGCCGATGAGCGAGGCTCGCCCCGTGTCGTGCAGCGCTCCCGCCAGGATTTCGGAGGCGCTGGCGGATCCGCCGTTCACAAGGACCGCCACCCGAATCGAGGGATCAGTTGCGGAGCCTCCCGGAGTTGCGTTTGTCGCCACCTGGCGGCCGTCCGAGGTCTCCTGCCAGTAGATCGGTCCCGAGGGGATGAACTGGCTGGCGACGCTGACCGCGGCATCCACGAATCCGCCGGGATCGTCGCGCAGGTCGATGACGAACCGGTGAATGCCCGCCGCGAGCTGGTCCTTGAGCAGGCTGGTGAAGTCACCCGAGACGCTCGAGCCGAAGCCGGAGATCTTGAGGTATCCGACCGTCCCCCCAGCCTCCGTGCCTGCCGTGACCTCTTCGGTCTGAATGACGTCCCGCGTGATCGCCAGGTCCATGGGCTTGCCGCCGCGGAGGAGCGACAGGGTCACCTGCGTACCCCGGGGACCACGCACTTTGGCGACCGTGGCGTCGACGGTCTGGCCCTTGACGGAGGTCCCGTCGACCGCGGTGACGACGTCGGCCTCCTGGAGCCCGGCCTTCTGCGCGGGCGAATTCCTGATCACGTGCACCACGGTCAGCGGACAGCTGTCACCGATCGGCGAGCACGCTTTCCCGGTCGAATCCTGGGCGCTCATCTGTGCGCCGATGCCCTCGAACTGCCCGCTCACGCCTGACAGACTCGCCTTGTACTCCTCCGAGGTCATGTACGAGGAGAACGGGTCGTTCAGGGACTGGAACATGCCCTTGATGGAGCCCTCGACAAGTCCCTTCGGCGTGAACTGGCCCACGTACTCCGCGACGATCTTGTGGTAGGCCTCCCAGAAGGGCGCGAACAGCGCCTGGTCGTCGGCGGTTGTTCCCGGCGTGAGCGCGTGCTGTTCGCCCAGGGCGTATCCGGCCACGAGAAGGCCCGACGCGGAGAGCACCGCGACCACCACGAGCGCGACGTAGAGGGGGACCCGTGACCGCGATTTCCGCGCCACCGGGGGCGCCGGTACTGGAGCCTCGGTCCCGGACTCCGGCGCCGTCAGGTCGTCGGGGTGCTCGACCGAAAGCGGTGTTTCGGCCGAATCGGACCGACCGACGGACTCCGGCCCGTCGGGATCGAAAACCAGGGACATGCGAGTTCTCTCCGAGGGAGTGACGATGGGCGGATCTTCGGGTGCCGACCTGCGTTCGAGGGAATTCTACGTCCGCGCGCCCCGCTTTGGTCGGAGGGTTGTCGTTTCTTCAATCATCTCGCGACCTTGCGTTCTCGTTGGCGCACCGGCCGCTCACCGCCGCAGGTAGGCGCGAACCGAGATCCAGGCGCCGATCCCCCCGAGGCCTATGCCGGCGCCGAGGACGAGTGCGGCAATCTGGCCCGTCAGCGACTCGCTGAACCCGACCGGTACCTGTCCTGCGATCGCGTTCGCCAGCTGGCCGATCGGGCCGGAGGCGAGCAGGAGAAGGCCCAGGGTGATGGCGGCACCGATGAGGCCGACGAGAATTCCCTCGAAGATGAACGGCGACCGGATGAAGGCATCGGAGGCCCCGACAAGTCGCATGATCTCGATCTCATCCGCCCGGGACATGACGGCCATCCGGATCGTGTTCACGACGATCAGCAGGACGGTGATCCCCACCAGGGCAAGCACGATCAGTCCGATCGTTCGCAGCAGCCCGGTCACGCTGATGAGCCGGTCGACGTTGGTCTGCTGCTGGACGACCCGCGCGACCACGCCCGGCGCGGCCTCCAGCGTGGAGACGACCTGGGCGAACTCCTTGGGATCCCGCAGCTTGATGCTCAGCTGCGCGGGGAACGGGTTGAAGCCGACGTACTGGGTCAGGTCCTCCTCGCCGGCCTGTTGCCGTTGCTGCCGGAACTCCGCGAGCGCCTCGTCCTTGCTGATGTACGACACGCCGGCCACCTCGGGCAACGCCGTCAATTGGCTGCTCAGGGAGTCGACCGTGTTCTGCGACACGCCGTCGTTGAGCTCCGCCCGGATCTCCACCTTGCTCTCGATGAACGACAGGCCTGCGTCCATGCCCGAGAGGACGATGACCAGGCTGGAGAGGAGCACCAGCATCAGGACCATGGTCACGACCGCGGCGAGGCTCATCATCCCGTTGCGCACGAGGCCCTCCGCGGCACGCCGCACGGAGAAGACGAGGAAATGGATCACGTGCGGAACGCCGTATCAGTAGTCACGGTGGTACCCGCCCACCTCGTCGCGAACGATCCGCCCGGCCTCGAGGGCGACGACCCGCTTTCGCAGTGCGGTCACGACCTCGGCATTGTGCGTGGCCATGAGCACCGTCGTCCCGAGGTCGTTGATGCGCAGCAGCAACTGGATGATCTCCCAGCTGATGAGCGGGTCGAGGTTGCCGGTTGGTTCGTCGGCGATGATCAGGCGCGGATCGTGGACCATGGCACGGGCGATCGCGGTGCGCTGCAGCTCGCCGCCCGACAGCTGGCTCGGCCGCTGGTCGGCCTGCTCCGAAAGACCCACCAATGCCAGCACGCGGTCGACGTTCGTGCGGATCTGGCGACGGGGTGTCCCGGTGACCTCCAGGGCAAAGGCGACGTTCTCGCGCAGTGTCTTGCGCGGCAGCAGCTTGAAGTCCTGGAAGACGATGCCGATCTGCCGTCGGAGACGCGGGACATCTCCGCGGCGCATGCGCGACAGGTCGCGTCCGGCCACCTCCACGGTGCCGGTCGTGGCCACCTCGTCGCGGACGAGCAACTTGATGAGCGTGCTCTTGCCGGCACCGGAAGGGCCCACGAGGAAGACGAAGTCGCCCTCGGGCACCACGAGGTCGACGTCAGTCAGCGCGACCTTCCCGTTGGGATAGACCTTGCTGACATCCTCGAGCCGCACAGAATCCCGGGGCGCGCGGGGAGGACCCACGGGCGCCACGCCCTGACCGGAGCGATGTGCCCGTGTCTCGATCGTCGACGACGAGGCATCGTCGCGGCTGCGCTCGGGAGCGTCCAGCAGCGCTGCCCGGAGCGGGTCCGGCCCGGAGCGGTTCGAGCGCGGCAACCCGGGGAGTTGGAACGATCGATGTGTCACGGGTGCTCCAGTTGCCGACTCAGGAGCCGTGCCGGTGCCGTGGCCTCGTCACGACGAGTCTCCTCTGGGCACGGCGAGCGGCGTCACGGGCTGAGGAGCGTAGCACAGGGAGATGTGGCGACCGCCGCCCGCAGGCTCGCGTCGGGGCGGGCATCGTCTCGCGGAGGAGTGCGCATCGCCGGCCGCGCGGGGCTTCTTCGAGCCGCCGGAGCAGTATCCGCCGCGAGCACACGTGCCCTCGGCGAGCGGGCCGCGACCGAGGCTCCTCCCGCGTATCCACCCAGGTCGGCCGTCCGCCACCGGGCGGCATTCAGGATGTCGGCGGGCGCTCCGTTGGCCCGTGGAATGCATCCAGGAGTCGATCATGAAGGATGCCGTTCGAGGCGATCGCCCCGGCCCCGTGGATCGTCGCAACGCCATCGAAATCCGTCAACGTCCCGCCTGCCTCCTCGACGAGCAGGCGGACCGGCGCCAGGTCCCAGCTGTGCATGCCGACCTCGATCATTGCCTCGGCACAGCCCTCCGCCACCATCGTGTAGCCCCAGAAGTCGCCGAACCCTCGATCGCGCCACGCACGGCTCAACGTGTCTCGGAACCCCGGCAGGTGTCCGGACGCCTCGACGTCGTAAGGCGAGGAGTAGACCACCTGCGCCTCCTCGATCCGCCCGATCCTTGAGACCTGCAGTCGCTGGGCGCCATCCATGTCCCAGCCGCTCTCACTTCGCCCGACGACCCATGCGCCGCCGCCGCGCCAGGCAAACCACCGGCGCCGAAGTTCCGGGGCGCTCACCACGCCAAGTTCGAGTTGCCCGTCCATCTCCGCGGCGAGCAGGGTCGCGAAGACGGGGATGCCGCGCATGTAGTTGTGTGTCCCGTCGATCGGGTCGATGAACCACCGGAACCCGGAGGTGCCGCGTCGCTCGCCGAATTCCTCGCCGACGATCCCGTCGCCGGGGAACGCTTCGAGGATCTGGTTGCGTACGAGCGTCTCGATCGCGCGATCGGCCTCGGTGACGAACGAGCGATCCGGTTTCGTCTCAACGTGATGATCCCGGCGGAAGCCGGCCGACGAGAGCGCATCCGCCGTGTCGCACAGGTCGAGCGCCAGGTCGAGCCGGCGGCCGATGGGCGTTCCGGTCCGCGCGAGACGGAGGTTGCGTGCCACGGGACGCCCGGACGCCCGCGCTAGAGGAGCGCGAAGTTCATGGGGAGATAGCGGTCGAACCGCGGCCCTGCCCATGAGGCGCTGTAGATCGCGGGGTATTCGTCGAACCGCAGCCCAGCGCGGAGCAGTGGGACCAGCGCGGTGGTCGCCGGCCCCGGGACAATGACCTGCCAGGGGCCGACGGGAGCCGCTTCCCCGATCAGGTGGCCGAGCACTCCTGGCATCAGGTGGGGGTCGAGGACGCCGACCGGCCCGATCCGGCCGCTCTCCTGGACGTACCCGTACCCGAGCGTCGCGCCGGTCTCCGCTGCGACGTAGATGAACCCGCGACGCTCGGTCTCAAGCCAGAGCCGGTGTTCCTGCGGGCGCTCGTAGCCCATCAGCGCGCGATCGACCGATCCGGCCTGCTGCAGCTCGGCGTCCGTCACGTCCTGGATCGGGGCCGGTGCGCCTTTCGATTCCCGGCCGGCGGCCGAGTCCGGTTCACCGCGAAACGCGTTGTCTGATTGCACCGGGACCGCTCCAACGAGTGGCCGGCCCACCGGGACCACCGCGATCCGCGGGTCGAGCGCCGGCAGGACCCCGGGCCGGGGCGTCCCGACAAGCACGTAGATCGGAACGCGCGGCGCCATGCCGTACAGCGTGTAGAGGCCGGTGGAAACCGGCTGGATGGCCTCGACGCACACCGAGAGGCGCACGGACGACCGCTCCGGTTCCGTCGGCAGGCACCGTTCCAGCAGGGCCCTCCCGACGCCGCGCGCCTGCCAATCCGGCAGGACGAACAAGAACGCGAGGAACCAGTGGTCTTCTCGCCGGTGCGCAATCCCGAAGCCGACGACGCCTTCATCCACGTGCGCCAGCCACGCGGTCGCCGGGTCGGTCCAGACCAGGTGCTCCAGCAGCCGGCGAAGCGGAGCGGGATTGCGCGGCGAGTTCGGTTGCGAGAGCCGAACGTGGAGTTCCTCCATCGACGTGTAGAACACGTCGAGGCACGCGTCGACGTCCTCGGGGAGGATCGGCCGGAACCGCGGCGGATCCGCCAATGCGGCCGTCACGCGGCGTCCACCCCCACCTCGTCCTCGGTCGCGACCCGTTCGAGCTCCGCCAGCATGAAGCGGTCCAGGTCGCCGTCGAGCACCCCGCCCGTATCGCTGGTCTCGACCTCGGTCCGGTGGTCCTTGACCATCTGGTACGGGTGCAGCACGTAGCTGCGGATCTGGTTGCCCCAGCCGGCTTCGACGTGGCGGCCCTTCAGGCGGGCGATCTCCGCCTCGCGCTCGGCAATCCGTCGTTCGAGCAGGCGCCCGCGGAGGATCTTCATCGCGAACTCGCGGTTCTGGTGCTGCGAGCGCTCGTTCTGGCTCTGGGCGACGATCCCGGTGGGAAGGTGGGTGATGCGCACCGCGGAGTCCGTCTTGTTCACGTGCTGGCCGCCGGCGCCCTGGGATCGGAACGTGTCGATCCGCAGGTCGTCATCGGGGATCTCGCCGACCTCCGTGTCGTCCTCGACCTCCGGGAGCACCTCGACGAGCGCGAACGTCGTGTGCCGGCGCTTCTGCGAGTCGAACGGGCTGATGCGCACCAACCGATGGACACCCCGCTCCGCGCGCAGGAACCCGT
Source organism: uncultured Chloroflexia bacterium (assembly GCA_963816905.1). GTDB lineage: Bacteria > Chloroflexota > Limnocylindria > Limnocylindrales > CSP1-4 > JAFMJV01. The sequence goes on from CAWFMQ010000006.1 coordinate 33,294, forward strand.
ACGCGCGCCGACCCTCGATGGCCAGCGTCACGCTCTTGAGGCCGGCTTCCTCGCCTTCCAGCTGGTCCACGATCTCCGTGCCGAACCGGTGGCGCTCCGCCCAGCGGAGGTACATGCGGAGCAGCATCTCCGCCCAGTCGGTCGCCTCGGTTCCCCCTGCCCCCGCGCTGATCGTCAGGATTGCAGCCGATTCGTCGTACGGGCCGCTGAAGAGCAGGCTTGTCCGGCGGGCGGCGTAGTCACGCGCCAGCTCGTCGTACTCCCGTTCCAGGCCGGTCTCCATGGCAGGGTCGATCTCCGCCAGCTCGGCCAGTTCCGCGAGATCCCGGGCCCGGGCTTCGAGATCACGCCAGATGGCGAGTTCGTCGCGGAGATCCTCGGCCTGGCGCAGCACCGCCTGCGCCGAACGCTGGTCGGACCAGAAATCGGGCGCGGCGGTCCGCTCCTCGAGTTCCGCCAGTCTCGCTTCCCTGCCGGGAAGGTCAAAGCCGCCCCGAGGTCGCGTGGATCCGCGCGGCGAGGTCGCGAATGAGGGCGGGTTCCAACCGGCCCTCTAGCCTTTCGCCTGCAGGTCCTGGAGCAACAGCGGCCGCAATTCGAGAATCCTCAATGCGGTCTTGCTCCGGGCGACGACGGGGTTGACACACGGACAGTATCCGTTGTGAGCGCAAACGCCGCAGTTGCCGTCGCAATCGAGCCACGCGGCATAGCTGCAGGTGCGACAATCGCGCTCGCAGGCGATGAGGTCGGTGAAGGCGTCCTCTCCGATCTCCGCTTCGCTCAACGAGGGGTACGGCTTCACAGATCCCTCTCTCCCTCCCCCGAACAGAAAGCGCTCCTGCCCGGGCCGCACGACGACGCCGGAGGAAACCTCCGGCGGGTTGAGGCGAGTATAGGCAGTACCTGCCCGACAACTCAAGGGGTCGGTCGGGAAAAGTTGCACCGACCTATACTTCGGCTCCCATGCGCAGTCTCATTTCCCGCCTGATGGGCGGCAGCAACGAGGGCAACGTGAACCGGCTTCGGCCGATCGTCGCCCGCATCAACGAACTCGAACCCCACTACGAAACTCTCTCCGACGAGGAGATCCGCGCCGAGATGCGCGACCTCCGGGCTGAGGTGGCAGAGGACGCGGCGCCATCCGAGCCCGACGACGAGGAGCTCGAACTCACCGGCGAACGGCGCCGCGAGGCGCGGCGTGCACGTCGGAAGGCGGACAACAAGCGGCTCCAGGCGGCGCTGGACGACGTGCTGCCGGAGGTGTTCGCGGCCGCGCGGGAGATCAGCCGGCGCAAGCTGGAGATGCGGCCCTTCGACGTACAGCTGATGGGCGCCGTCGTGCTGCACCAGGGCCGGATCTCGGAGATGAAGACCGGCGAGGGCAAGACGCTGGTCGCACCATTGGCCGCCGCTCTCAACGCGATGTCCGGCCGCGGCGTGCACGTCGTCACGGTGAACGACTACCTGGCCAAGCGCGACCCGCAGTGGATGGGCCCCATCTTCCACGGCCTCGGCCTGTCGGTGGGAATCATCCAGCACGAAAGCTCGTTCCTGTTCGACCCCGACTACCGCCCGAGCGACGAGCGGATGACGCATCTCCGCCCGGTCCCGCGGCGCGAGGCCTATGCGGCGGACATCACCTACGGCACGAACAACGAGTTCGGGTTCGACTACCTGCGGGACAACATGGTCACCGAGCTGCCGGAGCGAGTGCAGCGAGACCGCTACTTCGCGATCGTCGACGAGGTCGACAACATCCTCATCGACGAGGCGCGCACCCCGCTGATCATCAGTGGCCAGGCCGAAGAGTCGGAGGACCTGTACTACCAGTTCGCCAGGCTGGTACCCCGGCTGAAGGAACGTCCCGACGGCGAGGAGGAGGGCGGCGACTATTTCATCGACCTGAAGGAGCACGCCGTCTCACCGACCGAGGAGGGCATCGAGAAGATCGAGCGCCTGCTCGGGATCAAGGACCTCTACGAAGTGAGTGCGGACCCGCGCCTCGCGCGTCACTTCGACCAGGCCCTGAAGGCCCACGCCCTCTACAAGCGGGATCGCGACTACATCGTCAAGGAAGGCGAGATCATCATCGTCGACGAGTTCACCGGCCGGCAGATGCCGGGCCGGCGCTGGTCGGAGGGCCTGCACCAGGCCATCGAGGCCAAGGAGGGCCTGCGCGTCCAGCGCGAGTCGGTGACGATGGCCACGATCACCTTCCAGAACTACTTCCGCCTGTACGACAAGCTCTCCGGCATGACCGGCACGGCGATGACCGAGCAGGAGGAGTTCTACAAGATCTACGGGTTGGAGGTGGTGTCGATCCCCACCCATCGCCCGATGATCCGCGACGACGAGGCCGACCTCGTGTTCCGAACCGAGAACGCCAAGTTCGAGGCGCTCATCGACGAGATCGTGGAGCTGTCGGAAGCCGGGCGGCCGATCCTCGTGGGCACGGTGAGCGTCGAGAAGAGCGAGGTGCTCTCGGAGATGCTGCGGCGACGCGGCATCCGCCACGAGGTCCTGAACGCCAAGTTCCACGAGAAGGAAGCGCCGATCGTGGCGCAGGCCGGGCGCTCCTCCGCGGTCACCATCGCCACGAACATGGCCGGACGAGGCACCGACATCATGCTCGGCGGCAACCCGCAGGGCATGACCTCGGCTGCGCTCCACGCACGGGGCATCAACCCGGCGGAGGCGGAGCCGGAGGTCTATCAGGCCGCGCTGGAGGCGGCCAAGGCGGAGTGCGCCGAGGACCACGAGCGCGTCGTTGCCGCCGGGGGCCTGCACATCATCGGCACCGAACGTCACGACGCCCGCCGCATCGACAACCAGTTGCGCGGTCGCGCGGGCCGCCAGGGCGACCCGGGGTCGTCGCGGTTCTACCTGTCCCTCGAGGACACGCTGATGCGGCGGTTCGCCTCCGATCGGGTTGCCGGCCTGATGGAGCGCATGGGACTCGAAGGCGACGTGGCGATCGAATCGCGGCTCGTCTCCAAGACGATCGAGAACGCCCAGACCAGGGTCGAGGGCTACAACTTCGACATCCGCAAGCGCGTGGTCGAGTACGACGACGTCATCAACAAGCAGCGCGAGACGATCTACGCCGAGCGCGACAAGGTCCTCCGCAACGAAGACCTCACCGAGACGGTGCTGGAGTTCCTCCACGGCGAGATCGACGTGCTCCTCGACGCGCACCTCGGGCCCATCGTCGAGGAATGGGACCTGGACGGACTCGCCCGCTCGGTCGCAGCAATGGGTATCCAGGGCGAAAACATGGATGCCGACGGCCTGGCCTCGTACGTGGGCCGCGAAGGCATCCGGGAGGCGATCTGGGACGTTGCCGACGCGACGCTCGAGGCGAAGGACGAGGAGTACGGGGAAGAGGTCTGGTCGCTGATCGAACGGCTCGTGCTGCTCCGCTCGATCGACTCGCTGTGGGTGGACCACCTCACCGAGCTGGACGACTTCCGTCGGGGCGTGGGGCTGCGCGGCTACAGCGGCATCGACCCGATCGTGGAGTTCAAGCGCGAGTCGTTCCAGCTCTACGAGGAGCTGCGCGGGTTCATCCGCCAGCAGGTCGCTGCGCAGATCTTCCGCGTCAGCATCCAGCGACAGGCCCCGCCGCCGCCGCCCCAGCCGATGCGGATGCCGTCACCCGAGGAGCTCGCCGCGCTGCGGTCCGGGGCCGACGGATCCGGGAACGGCTCGGGGGAGGGGGTGGCCGAGCCCGTGGGGGCGGCAGCCGGTCGCGTGGGAGCGGGTGCCTCGCAGGCGGCCGGCGCTCGCGGTTCGGGCGGATCGCCCATAGCGGGTGCGCCGGCCGCGGCACCGAGCCCGTCCGCCGGTCCGCCGGTGCTCCCGGGACTCGGGCGCAACCGCCCGATGACCCTTCAGCATGGCGACCAGGCCGTCACGTCCGCCGGGGCGCCGGCAAACGCCGCCAAGATCGGCCGGAACGAGCCGTGCTGGTGCGGATCGGGGCTGAAGTACAAGCGGTGCCACGGTCGCTGATCGCATCGAGGCCCGGATGCGGGCGGTTCGACGTGCGGCGGGCGCGCCCGGATCCCGTTATCCCCAGAAGTGCGACCCGTACCCCAGCACAAGCACAGCGAACGTCAATGCGGCAAGGGCCAGGATGACGAACAGGCCGATCCAGGGGTTCGTCTTGCCGGACTCCGCGTTCGAGAAGGCCGCCGGCTTCCACCGACGCGAGCGCAGCTGGGTGCGGTAGTCCTTTGGTGCGGCCGGGACGGGCTCCATTGCGCCGTCACTCGTCGGCCGGTACAACTTCAGGGACATCGGTCAGGCTCCCGGTGGATGGGGCTTCGGGCTGGATAGCGGTCGTCCTCGCCGCCGCGGACGTCGTCGCCCTCGTCGCCCCACAGCAGCATCTCCTGGACAAGCTGGATCTCCGACGAGAATAGTGCGCCCACGGACTCCCCGTTGTGAATGCGACTGATCGCTTCGCCGATGAGCGGCGCAATGGACAGCACCCGGATCTTGCGCAGCTGCTTGTCGGGCGGGAGCGGGATCGTGTCGGTGATCACGACCTCGACGAAATTGGAGTTGCGGATGCGATCGATCGCCGGATCCGACAGCACGCCGTGGGTGGCACAGGCGTACATCTCGGTCACACCCTCGCCCTCGAGGGCGCGCGTGATCTCCATCATGGTCCCCCCGGTGTCGATCTCGTCGTCCACCACGATGGCCCGCTTGCCGCGAACCTCCCCGATCACGTTCAGCACCTCAGCCCGATCGTCGTTGTCCTGGCGGCGCTTCTCGATGATGGCGAGTGGCGCGTCCAGCAATTCGGCGAACGTGCCGAGCCCGCTTGGCGAAGCCGAGATCGGTGACCACGACCATGTCCTGCAGGTTCTTCTGGATGAAGTAGTTGCTGAGCATGTGGACGGCGGTCAGTTCGTCGACAGGGATATTGAAGAACCCCTGGATCTGCCCCTGGTGCAGGTCCATCGTGAACAGGCGGTCGGCACCGGCGACGCTGATCATGTCCGCGACCAGCCTCGCCGTGATCGGCACGCGTGGCTGGTCCTTCTTGTCGGACCTGCCGTACGCGTAATACGGAACGACGGCTGTGATGCGCCCGGCGCTGGCGCGCTTGAACGCGTCGATCATGATCAGCAATTCCATGATCGACTTCTGCACCGGCGAGCAGGTCGGCTGCACGAGGAACACGTCCTTCTCGCGGACGTTGTCCAGGATCTTGACGAAGATGTTCTCGTTGGCGAACTCGAACACCTCGCACCTGCCGAGCTTGATGCCGAGGTACCGTGCGATCTTCCTGGCCAACGTCGGATTCGCGTTGCCCGTGTAGAGGTCGAGAGTCTCCCCGGTTCGGCCTGGCTCGGCGATGCCGAAGGCGCTCATGGCGCGCCCTCGCGTCCCCTGACAGTCACTGCGCGGCTCCAGCTTCCGGGGTCATCCGGGGTCCGACCCGGGATCGCCATTGTCCGGTATCGTGCGCCCCTCCGCCAAACCCTGGCGGAACACCGCGATGCCGGCGACCTCGTCCCCCGGGTTGAGCCGCATGACGATGACGCCACGGGCGCTGCTTCCATACCGGTTGACGCTCTTGACGTCCGTCCTGACGACCTGGCCGCTGGAGCTGATCAGCAACAGCTCCTCGTCCTGCTCGGTGACCAGCTCGACGGCGGCGACGCTCCCGGTCTTGGCGCCCTCCAGCGAGATCAGGTGGACCCCCTGGCTGCCCCGGTGCTTAGTCCGGACGTCAGACAAGGCCACGCGCTTGCCGTAGCCGGTGGCGGTCAGGACGAGGATGTCGGCGCCGGGCTCGACGACGCCCATGCCGACGACCTGGTCTCCCACGTTGGCCAGCCTGATGCCGATCACGCCGGCCGCGTTGCGACCGGTTGGTCGGACCTCCGACTCGTTGAACCGGGCAATCCTGCCCATTGTGGTCGCGAGCACGATGTCGTCGTGGCCCGACGACACCGCGACCCACGCGAGCGCATCGTTGTCTGCGACCGTGATCGCCCGGATCCCGGTCGACCGCACCCGCTCGAATTGCTCGATGGGGGTCTTCTTGACTATGCCCTGGACGGTCGCCATCACCAGGTTGTGGCCGCGCTCGAAATTGGGGATCGTGATGACGGCGAGTACCCGCTCGCCCGCTTCCACCTGGACGCCTTCCAGGTTGATGATCGGGATCCCCTTCGCCTGTCGGCTCGCATCAGGGACCTGGTGGACTTTCGAGGAAAAGACACGGCCGCGGTTCGTAAAAAAGAGCGCCCAGTCATGCGTGTTTGCGACGAGAAGGTGGGCGACGGCGTCTTCCTCGACCGTCTTCGCCCCGATAATTCCCTTGCCCCCACGGGCCTGCCGGCGGTACGTCGCGAGGGGCTGTCGCTTGATGTACCCGCGACCGGAAACCGTGATCACGACGTCCTCGTCGGCGATCAGGTCCTCGTCGGTCAGCTCGTGGTCGGCGCTGTGCTGGATCCGGGTCCGCCGCTGGCCGGCGTACCGCTTCTCGAGGTCTCCAAGTTCGTCCTTGATGATGGCCAGGACGCGCGCCGGGTTGGCGAGGATGTCCTCCAATTCGGCGATCAGCTTGATCGTCGCCAGGTATTCGTCCTCGATCTTCTTGCGCTCGAGCGCCGCGAGCCGCCGCAGCTGCATCTCGAGGATCGCGTTTGCCTGGATCTCGCTCAGGCTGAAGCGCGCGATCAGGTTCGCCCGAGCGGCTTCGACATCCGCCAATTCGCGGATCGTCCGGATCACCGCATCGAGGTTGTCGAGCGCGATCTTGAGGCCTTCGAGGATGTGCGCCCGGTCGCGAGCCTTGCGGAGATCGAACTCGGTCCGACGACGGACGACCTCGCGCCGCCAGTCGACGTGGTGCTGCAGGATCGCCTTGAGCGTGACCGTCTGCGGCTGCCCGTCGACGAGTGCCACCATGTTGGCGTTGAACGCCAGTTTGAGTGCCGTGTGCTTGAAGAGGTTGTTCAGGACCTTCTTGGGCGGGGCGTCGCGCTTGCACTCGATCACCATCCGCATGCCGTCCCGGTCCGACTCGTCACGCAGGTCGGCAATGCCGTCGAGCTTGCCCGCCTTCACCAGGTCGGCAATCTTCTCGACCAGGGCCGCCTTGTTGACCTGGTACGGGAGCTCGGTGACGACGATCGCCGTGCGCCCGTTGCGTGCCTCCTCGAACGCGCACTGCGCCTGCATGATCACTCGGCCGCGACCGTGGGCATAGAGATCACGGATGGCGTCGATTTCCTCCCACTGGCCCGTGATGGGGTTGCGCCGACGCTCGTAGCGGAAGATCGTGGCGCCGGTTGGGAAATCCGGTCCCTGCACGTGCTCGCACAGCTGGTCGGAGGTGAGTTCCGGGTTGTCGATGAGGGCGCGGGTGGCTCGGACGACCTCGCCCAGGTGATGCGGCGGAATGTTCGTCGCCATGCCCACGGCAATGCCCGCCGACCCGTTGATGAGCAGGTTCGGGAGCTTCGCCGGGAGGACCGACGGCTGCATGCGGGTGCCGTCGTAGTTCTCGACGAAATCGACGGTTTCCTTGTCGATGTCGGCCAGGAGCTCCGCGGAGATCGCCGTCATGCGGGCTTCCGTGTAGCGCATCGCCGCCGGCGGATCGCCGTCAACGGAGCCGAAGTTGCCCTGGCCGTCGACGAGGGGATAGCGCAGCGAGAAATCCTGCGCCAGCCGGACGAGCGCGTCGTACAGGGCGACGTCGCCGTGCGGATGGTACTTGCCCATCACGTCGCCGACGATCGCCGCGCATTTCCGGTACGCGGCCCCCGACGTGAGCCCCATCTCGTTCATCGTGTGCAGGATCCGTCGATGGACGGGCTTGAGGCCGTCGCGGATGTCGGGCAGCGCGCGGCTCATGATCACGCTCATCGCGTAGTCGAGATAGGCCGTGCGGAGCTCGTCCTCGATCGGGATCGAGATGACGCGGCTCAGGTCGTCGGTCATGCGCGACTCCCTGCGAACCGCTCACCCTGCTGCGCCAGGGCACGCTGCGTGAGCGCCGCAGGTGCGGCGAACGCCGCGGCAACCTGCGACGCGGTGCTGGTTGGGCCGGCTCGCGGCCGCCGGCGGATTCCAGCGAGTCGGGCGCGCAGCGCCGCGGCAACTGCCGGGTCGACGAACTGCAGGGAATCGCGGATGACCCAGGCTCGGTGCCCGTCGTCGGTCTCCACGGCGATGCGTGCCTGCGCCTCGAGCAGCCGTTCGACGGCGAGGTGGTCCAACCGGCTCCACTCGCGCAGCGCCCAGCTGAGCGCCTTCTGCACCAGGTCCGCATCGTCGCCCATCAGCGACGCGATCAGCGCCAGCGGCTGCGTGGGATCGAGCCGGCTGGCCCGGTCACCCGGCGGCAGCTGGTAGGGAATGCGCGCGAGCGAGGAACCGACCAGGCGGCGCTCACCCTGCCGAGGGGAGTAGACCAGCTGCTCCAGTTCCGCCCAGCGATGGGCCTCCAGTAGCAGGCCATATGCCCAGAGGTCGGCGAGCGAGTCGACGCTGATCCATTCGGCTGCGCCGCCTGCGAGCCGGCGCATCAGCTGCCAGCTCCGCTCCGGATCGTCGGCGAGCGATCTGCGCAGGCATGGCAGTGCGAAGAGGCGCACGTCCCGGAAATCGGATGTCGCGAGACGCTGCGCAAGAGAGAGGGCAGAGGCGGAGGATGACTGCCGGAGTGATCGTCGCAGGGGCCGCTGGACTTCGGCCCAGAGCGGAGCGCGAACCCCGATCGTTGGACCGGAACCGGGGGCGATGCGCTCCTGCTCCGCCTCGTAGGCGGGGTCGGCCAGCTCGTCGAGACCCCGAGTCAACGCAAGGACGAACGCCTCGGGGTCGTCGACGATGTCTGCCAGTTCGTGCCCGAGTGCGACGGCGGCAGGCCGGCGATCGGCGACGAGGGCATTCGCGCGTGCCGTGGCGTCAGATGTCAAGGTTCTGCACCTGGCGGGCCTGGGCCTTGATCCAGTCGCGGCGCGGTTCGACGCGCTCGCCCATGAGGACGGTGAAGTGGTGGTCGGCCAGTTCCATGTGCGAGCTGTCGACCTGGAGCAGGGTGCGACTCTCGGGGCTCATCGTGGTTTCCCAGAGCTGCTCGGCGTTCATCTCGCCGAGGCCCTTGAACCGCTGGACGATGAGGTTCTTGACCTTCATCTCCTTCGCGATGCGGTCTCGTTCCTTCTCGTCGCGGGCGTATCGAGTGACTTTCCCAGTGGAGATCCGGAAGAGCGGCGGTTGGGCAATATAGAGGTGACCGGCATCGACCAGCTCGGGCATGTTCCGGTAGAAGAAGGTCATCAGCAGCGTGCGGATGTGGGCGCCATCCACGTCCGCGTCGGCGAGCAGGATCACCTTGTGATAGCGAAGCTTCGAGAGGTCGAAGGTGTCCCCGATTCCGGTCCCGAGGGCGATGATGAGGGGCCGGATCTTCTCGCTGGACAGGACCTTGTCGAGGCGTGCCTTCTCGACGTTTAGCATCTTGCCGAACATCGGCAGAATGGCCTGGAAGCGGCGATCGCGGCCCTGCTTGGCAGAGCCGCCGGCCGAGTCGCCCTCGACGATGTAGAGCTCGCTGTGCTCGGGGTTTCGTTCCTGGCAGTCGGCGAGCTTGCCCGGCAGCGCGGCTCCCTCCAGGGCGCTTTTGCGGATGACCAGGTCGCGGGCCTTGCGGGCGGCTTCCCTGGCGCGCTGCGCCGTCAACGACTTCTCGACGATGCGGCGCCCGTCGGCCGGGTTTTCGTCCAGGTACTGGCCGATTCCCTCCGAAACGGCCGCCTGGACCTGGCCCTTCACGTCGGCGTTGCCGAGCTTTGCCTTGGTCTGACCTTCGAACTGTGGATTCGTCAGCTTCACGCTGATGACAGCCGTCAGCCCCTCGCGAACGTCCTCGCCCGAGAGGTTCGACTGCGAGTCCTTGAGCACGCCCGACCGGCGAGCCCAGTCGTTGAGGGAGCTGGTGAGGCCTGCCCGAAAGCCGGTGACGTGTGTTCCGCCGTCCACGGTGTTGATGTTGTTGGCGAAGGCGAGCACGGTCTCCGAGAAGGAGTCGTTGTACTGGATGGCCACCTCGATGCTGGTGGGTCCGTCACGCTTCTCGATCGAGATCGGCCGCGCCTGGAGGACCTCCTTGTCCTTGTTGAGGTGTCGGACGAAGCTGACGAGGCCGCCCTCGAAATAGAAGTTCTTTTCGCGGTGGGGCGTAACGCGCTCGTCCACGAGGCGGATGTGGACACCCTTCGTCAGATAGGCGGACTCGCGGAGCCGCTGGGCGATCGTCTCGTAGCTGAAGTCGAGGGTCTCGAAGATCTGCGAGTCGGGCATGAACTGGGTCGTCGTGCCGCGCCGGCCGTTTGACTCCCCGATCAGCTGGACTGGCCCCGTGGGCTTGCCTCGTTCATAGGTCTGGCCCCACACCTTGCCGTCGCGAGCCGATTCCACGCGGAGCCATTCCGACAGCGCATTGACCACGCTCACGCCCACGCCGTGGAGGCCACCGGAGACCTTGTAGCCTCCGCCTCCGAACTTGCCGCCGGCGTGCAACACGGTGTGGACGACCTCGAGGGCGTCCTTGCCGGTCTGCTTCTGCCGGCCGACTGGTACGCCTCGGCCGTCATCGACGTTGACGACGCTGCCGTCGGCCCTGATCGTCACCTCGATGTGACTGGCGTGACCGGCCATCGCCTCGTCGATGGAGTTGTCGACGACCTCCCAGACCAGGTGGTGGAGACCGCGCACATCGGTGGAGCCGATGAACATGCCGGGCCTGAGGCGCACTGGTTGCAGCCCCTCGAGTACCTGGATGCTCTCGGCCGTATAGCCGCCGCTGGCGCTTCCAGTCCCGCCGTCGCCGGATCGGCGCCGGCGTTGCTGCGAGGAGTCCTCAGGCTCCTGCCCGGGGCGCGGGGCCGTGACGCTCATTGCTCCCCTCCCGTCAGGCGCTCGTACAGGCGGGCCAGGTCGTCGGCGTCGTAGTAGCGTGATCGTGATGCGACCTCCACGCTGGCTGGGACTGATGGTCACACGGGTTGCGAGGGCCGCGCGGAGTCCCGCTTCAATTCGCTCAGTGTCGGGATCGGGAGCCGTCGGCTGGCGGACTGGTTTGGACGATGCATCGGGATCGCTGCGCAGCCCGCGGACCAGCCGTTCCGTCTCACGCACGGACAGGCCTCGCGCGGCGACGACCGTCAGCACTTCGTCCTGCGTGGGATGGTCCTCGATGCCGGCGATGGCGCGGGCGTGACCCTCGCTGATCGTGCCCTCCTCGACCGCTGCCTGGAGCCTGGGCGAGACGGCGAGCAGTCGGAGCGTGTTCGCGATGGCGGGACGTGAACGACCGATGCGGTTGGCGACGTCTTCCTGCGTGAGCCCGAACTCGTCGATGAGTTGCCGAAATGCCCGGGCTTCGTCCATTGGATTGAGGTCGGCGCGCTGGATGTTCTCGACGAGCGCGAATGCCAGTTGCTGCTGGTGGTCCGCCTCGCGGACGACCGCCGGGATCCGATCCAGGCCGGCCATTTCTGCGGCGCGGAGGCGTCGCTCGCCGGCGATCAGCTGGAAGCCGCTCTCCGTGGGCGTGACGAGGATCGGTTGCAGGACTCCATGCTGGGCAACACTCGCGGCGAGCTGCTCGAGCTCCTCCTGCTCGAATCGACCGCGCGGCTGGTAAGGGTTGCGTGCGATGTCTCGAAGCGCAATATCGCGGCGCTGTCCGTCAGTGGAAGGCTCCGGAATGAGCGCAGCCAGACCGCGACCCAGACCACCGGTTGTGCGCCGTGCTTCGAGGGTCATCGCGCGGTCGCCCAGGCCGGCGCAGCGTCGCCCGGCGCGCTCGAGAGCGGGTTCTGTCCGTCTCGGCGCACGAGTTCGGAGGCGAGGTCGCGATAGGCCTGCGCGCCGCGGGAGGCCGGGCTGTAGAGACAGATCGGTCGGCCGTAGCTCGGGGCTTCCGCAAGGCGGACGCTGCGGGGCACGATGGCGTCGAAGACGCGGTCTCCCAGGTGCTGCCGGACCTCCGCGGTGACATCGGCCGAGAGGGTTGTACGAGCGTCGTACATGGTCAGAAGGACGCCTTTCAGGTGGAGACCCGGGTTGAGGCGGACTCGTACGAGGTCGATCGTGGACATGAGGTGTCCAAGCCCTTCGAGTGCGTAGTACTCGCACTGAATTGGGACCAGGACACTGTTGGCCGCGACGAGCGCATTAATGGTGAGCAACCCCAATGAAGGTGGGCAGTCGAGGAGCACGTAGTCGAACTGGTCGACGAGTGGGGCGAGAGCGGTACGCAGCCGGCGTTCTTCGAGCGGGCACTCCCACCAACTCGACTTCTGCGCCCGCGAGGTCCCGCGACGACGGAATAATGGCCATGCCATCGATGATGGTGGGCTGAATCAGGTCTTCGATGGGGTACTCGCCGACGAGCGCGTCGTACACCGAACGTTGTACTGCGCGTTTGTCGAGGCCCACCCCGCTCGTGGCATTGCCCTGCGGATCAAGGTCGACGAGAAGGATGCGAAGCCCGTCGAGGGCGAGATACGAGGCCAGACTGACCACCGTCGTGGTCTTTCCGACGCCGCCCTTCTGGTTTGCGCAAGCGATGACCTCGCTCACTCAGGCGCCTTGTCGGTACGCATCCACGGCCTCCGATTCTACCGGAATCCCCCCTTCCGCGCCGCGACGGAAGCTGACGGGGTGGTTGGTCCAGGTGGAGCGAAAGCGTAAGGTCGAACGCTTGACGCCGACTTGTCCACAGGGGATGTGGGCGCCAGGTCCGCGGGACATCGCGCAGTTCCTCTTGGGCGCTGCGCGTTGCGCCACGCAGCGAGGTGTTTCACGTGTTACCTCACGGTGAAACAACAAGAGCGAGCGGGGTCCTCGCCAGCATGAAAGCAGGCGGGGATGGCCTTGTCCCTTCGCAGGGTCTATCGCCGCGGCGCTCGACGTGCGGGGGACCGTGTGAGGTCTCGGTGCTCGTCGAACCGGTCTGGATCCGAGCAACCGGGTCTGGATCCGAGCTGGGTCCGATACAGACCGGCCCGCGAGCAACGGATGGATGAGGGCCAGTCGAAACCGCATCATCAGACACCCTGTTTCACGTGTTACCGTACGGTGAAACAACGACATGTTCCGAGGACCGCACTGCGGCGCAACCTCGGCGCGAAGCCCCAGTCTCCGGATGCGGCGGTTGCGGGTGGAGCGGTTGCGGGTGGACAGGCCACGCGTGCGCGGAGTTCGCATCGGACGCTATGGCCAACCGCGACGTTACGGAAGTGCGCCGCGCGGCCGGTGCCGACACCGCACCGGCCACCGCACCCTGAGGAGGTGCAGCGACATGCCCGAGGAAACGTTCCAGGTGGGAGGCCGCGAGCTATCGGAGTTCGAGGCCGGCTTCCTGGTCGGTCTGCTCGTCGGGGAGGGCCACTTCGGCGGAGATGGCCGCCAACCGCAGGTCACGCTCCGGATGCACACCGATCACGCCGCCGTCTTCCAGTGGCTCATGGACCATGTGCCCGGAGGTCGCCTCTATGGTCCTTACCATCACGGCGGGAGACACTATTTCCAGTGGATGGCGCGCGGGCCATACCTTCGCAATGAACTGATGCCCGTACTTGACCACTTTCTCCAGGCCGACCTCAGCGGTCGCGCCTACGCGCGGTTCCAGCAGATGAAGCAACGACACGGCCTCGGGATGATGCGCCCAGTCCAAGACGCCACCGGCGACGGCTTCGAGGAGCGCGTGAACATCGGCCCCGGCCCGGGCCAACACGCAGCGCCTGCCAACCTGAAGGTCCGGGGCATGGCCTGTCGCTCCGTGCCCCGCCGCGTGCCTCTCACGCGTCCCACGTGCTCCCCGCGACCCGCCGTGTCACCCCTCCGACCCGGCCCCCGATGTTGCCCTTCGGGTAATCCATCCCAACAGGGAGGCGCGCGGCGCCCGGCCGTGCTGCGGACCCACCGCCCAAGTGCCGGCGACCGGCCGTGCTGCGGCGCCTCCTACGCGGCCGTGCCCCTGTATCCCGTGCACAGCGCCGTGCGTCCCGTGCACAGCGCCGTGCGTCCCGTGCACAGCGCCGTGCGTCCCGTGCACAGCGCCGTGCGTCCCGTGCACAGCGCCGTGCGTCCCGTGCACAGCGCCGTGCGTCCCGTGCCGAGCATCCCGGTTGGTCGGTTCATGTCCCCGCACGTGGGCAGAGACAATCCTGCGGCCGAATGGCACTGCTCCCCGGACCTGTCCTGATTTGCCCCGCAACATGCCCAAGGTGCTCGGGCCTTCTTTCGCCGTGCCCTCCCCAACGGCTGACTCCCACCGCGCCTCGCCGCAGATCGACTGCTCGGGATTCGCCGACGGCCGGCGGATGACCGTTGGGTATACTGGGCCTGAGGTGGTGCTGGAGGCGGCGGCGCTGCCTGGCCGGTCAGTGTGCCGCCGGATCGGGGACCGCAGGCAGACACCAAGGGCATGATCCTCCTGAGCGCAGCCGCCGGCGCCGTCCTCGCGGCCATTCTTGAAACGAGCGTCCTTCCCGAACTCAAGCTGGCGGGTTCCAGCGTGGATCTCGTGTTCCTGCTCATGGTCGTCACCGCGATGATCGTCGGTGTGGAAGAGGCCCTCGTGTGGGCATTCCTTGGAGGGCTGATGCTCGACCTGCTGGCGGCGGGCGGCCGCCCGATCGGGGCAACGACGCTGACACTCCTGCTCGTTGCCGGCGTCGCCGTGCTGATCGCGCGCGTGACGCAGCCGCCACGGGTTGCCACGGTGGTCGTCGTCACCTTCGCCCTGAGCTTCGTCTACCAGGCATTGCTGTTCGCCATCATCGCGGCCACCTCCGGAATCTCCGTCGGAGGCTGGTCCTACGGGACCTTCCTGTTGAGTGCGATCATGGATGCCGCCATCGCGGCCGTCGCCGCGTGGGTGGTGAAAGGCCTCTACCTCCGCTACGGTCCCGCCGAACGGACCGACTGGTGACCAGATGAGCTCCTCGCTCGAAACACGACGATATTCGCGGAGACAGCTCCTGCACCGGTTCCTCATCTTCGGCGGCGCGGTGGCCGCCGTCGAGACGGTCCTCGGCGCGCGTCTCTTCGATCTTCAGGTGGCGCGAGGCGGCTACTACTCGAACCTCGCCCAGACGCAACAGACCGCCGTTGAACCCATCCCGACGAATCGCGGCCTCATCTACGACCGCAAGGGCCGGCTGCTGGCCGACAACGTGCCCTCGTTCGCGGTCAAGATTCGTCCGGCGGACCTGCCGTTCAGCGAGCGGCAGGACGTCGTGACGCGGCTCGGGGACCTCTTGGGCATGGCACCCTCGCGAAATCCTCCAGATGCTGGACCGCAACGCGGGCTCGCGGTTCGATCTCGTCCGCATCGCCTCGGACATTCCGACCGAGACGGCGCGAGTTCTCGCGGAGGAGCACCTCCAGCTACCGGGGGTCTACGTCGACGTCGAGGCGCGGCGCGAGTACCTCTACGGGCCGCTGCTCGGACACCTCCTGGGCTTCACCGGGGCGATCTCCGCGGACGATTACGTGAAGCTCAAGGACCAGGGCTACCTGAACGACGACTACCTCGGCAAGGCCGGCGTGGAGCAGACGTTCGAAACGGCCCTGCGCGGCCGGTACGGTGCCCAACAGGTGGAACGGGACCCGCAGGGTCGCACGGTCCGGCCCCTGAAGACCCTCCAGGAGCCGGTCCAGGGCAATTCACTCGAACTGACCATTGACGTCGACACTCAGCGCATCGCCGAAAAGGCGCTGCGCTGGGCAATGAAGCTCGCCGGCCTGAAACGGGGCGTTTTCCTCGTGATGAACCCGCAGACCGGTGAGATCCTCGCGATGGTCTCGCTGCCCAACTTCGACAACAACCTGTTCGCGCGTGGCATCAGCCAGGCGCAGTTCCAGAAACTGCTCAAGGATCCGGCGCGGCCACTGGAGAACTTCGCGATCCAGGAGCAGTACCCGCCGGGTTCGACGTACAAGCTGGTCACCGGCTCGGGGGGCCTCCAGGACCGCAAGATCACGCCACAGACGCATCTCATGACCCACGCCTACCTCACGATCGGTCGGTATCGCTACTACGACTGGAACCGCGCCGGCTTCGGGGCCCTGACGATCTACGACGGCTTTGCCCACTCGTCCGACACGTTCTTCTACCAGGTGGCCGGCATGCTGGGGATCGACCGGCTCGCGTACTACGCCCACCAGTACGGGTTCGGGCAGCCGACCGGCGTCGATCTGCCCGGCGAGGCAGCAGGGATCATTCCGAACAACGCCTGGAAAGAGCAGGTCTTCGGCCAGCCGATCTACCCCGGCGAGGTCTACCAGGCAGGGATCGGACAGGGCTACAACGCCGTGACGCCGCTGCAGTTGATCTCCGCGTATTGCTGCCTGGCCAACGGCGGAACGCTGTATCGGCCTCAGATCGTCCGTCGGGTCCTCGCACCGGACGGCACCGTCGCACAGGATTTCGAGCCGGACAAGGTTCGAGTCCTGCCGATCGATCCGTCGGTCCTCCAGGTGATGCGCGTTGCAGCCCGGAACGTCGAGGTCGTGCGGCACACGTACAACCTCGTGGACCTGCCGATCGTTTCCGCCGGCAAGTCAGGAACCGCGGAGTTCGGCCTTCGTGACCGCAGGGGTCGCCTCCCGTTCCACTCGTGGTTCGCCGGCTTCACCCCCAAGAATGCGTGGAAGAACCCCTCGGATCCCAACGGGTGGGAGGCCGTCAAGCGCTCGGACAGCGAATTGGCGTTCCTGGCGTTCGCCTTCGACTCCCGGACCCGCGGCAACGCCGCAACCGAGATCGCCAAGTACTTTCTCCAGCTTTACTATCACCTCGACGTGGACCTGCGCATCGACTCGCTGCTGGTCCGCGACAACTTCTACGGCAACTGAGGCGATCGTGGAGAGGGTGGTGCGGCGCTGATGGGGACGCTGCGGCTGCAACCGGCCCGCCTCGGCACATGGACATCCAAGGCCGTGTCGAACGCCTGGAGCGTGTTCGACTTCCAGTTGGCCTTCTACGCCCTGGCGCTCATGGTGATCGGCCTGCTCATGGCGTACTCGAACAGCACCGGTCCGCCGCTCGCCTCCGGCTCGATCTTCACGCGGGCGCTGGTGTGGCTTGCGCTCGCGATCATGGCCTTCACATTGACGACGGCGATGGACTACCGCTGGCTCAAGACCCTCGCCTGGCCGGTGTACGTGCTCAACCTGGGGCTCCTTGGCCTGACCCTCGCGATCGGATCCGGGATCGGTGGGGTCTCGCGCTGGGTCTCGATTTTCGGCCTTCAGTTCCAGTTCTCCGAGATCGCGAAAATCCTGATGGCCGTGGTGCTGGCGAACTACCTCACCTCACGCCAGGACAGACTCGGGAGCCTTTGGACCATCATCGGTGCGGGAATCATTGCGGCGCCACCCCTTGTGCTGGTGCTGATCCAGCCGGACCTCGGAACGTCGCTCGTGTTCGGCGCCATCGTGTTCGGCGCGCTGTACATGTCCGGCGCCAGCCTTCGCTGGCTGGCGGTCGCGATCGCGTTGATCGCGGCCTGTCTCCCGATCATCTGGACCAGCGTTCTCAAGGACTACCAGCGCGAGCGCCTGCTGTCCTTCCTCAATCCGGCGGCAGACCTGCAGGGCTCCGGATACCAGCTGATCCAGTCGCAGATCGCGGTCGGCTCCGGCGGCATCTTCGGCAAGGGCCTGACGAATGGGACGACCAGCGACCAGTACCTGCCGGTCCAGGCCACCGACTTCGTGTTCTCGACCCTCGGCGAGCAACTCGGATTCGTCGGCGGCATCCTCGTGCTGCTCCTGTTCGCCGCGCTTGTCTGGCGTGTGCTGCTCATCGGGTGGCGGTCGAAAGACCCGTTCGGGCTGACCTTCGCCGCAGGAATCGCCTCGATGCTGCTGTTCCAGTTGCTCGTCAACGTGGGGATGGTCCTGGGCATCATGCCCATCACGGGGATCCCCCTTCCCTTCATCACTCACGGCGGCGCTTCACTGATCAGCATCGCGTTGGCGCTCGGGATTCTCCAGAGCATCAATATGCGCCAAGACCGAGCGACCTGGTGACCGGCCGCCTGCGCAATCAGGTGAGGGGCGGCCGCGCGACCAACAAGCCGGAGTCTGGTTGCTAGCGCGCCCTGGGCGCCCCCGCAGGTCCGAGACGAGCCTTCAGCTGCGCGATTTCGCTGCGGAACTGGCGACCGGTCGGCGATCGCTCGAGCCAGTCGAGGAAATCGGGATCCTGCGCCGCGATCTGACCGAGCGTCCACCCCTTGTACCGACCAAAGTCCAGGACGCTCCCACTCGCGGGACCGCGCGGCGCCCCAGCCGCGCCGTAGGGGTTGCCATCGGTTGCACCGACCCAGGCACCGCCCGCCTGCCTGACGTACCGATCGCTGCTGCGCCGATCTCGGCGCCTCGCGAGTTCGGCGTCATAACGCGCCCTCGCGTCAGGGTTCTTCAGGACGTCGTACGCGTGGTTGATCTCGCGCATCCGGTCCACGGCCTCTGGGCTGGTGTCGCGATCAGGATGGAATCGCTGCGCCAGCCGACGATGGACGGTCGCCAGGATGTCGTCGTCGACCATCGGATCAACCTGCAGCAGTTGGTAGTAGGTCTTGCGTGCTGCCACCGCTCTCCTCGGACGTCGGGAGGCCGAGCGTAGCAGACCGAGGAACCGGTGATCACGGGTGAGCCCGCCGGATTCGCCGCCTCGCTGACGCGAATCCCCGCATCCGGTGTACCATCACCGTTCCCGCCGACCGGAAGGGCCCCGGCGTCACGCCGTGCCAGCCGGAAGGCCGCCCTCCTCTCCCAAGATACTTCGGGGAACCATGTACGCAGTCATCGAAACGGGCGGCAAGCAATACCGCGTCGAACTCGGCTCGGAGATCGAGGTCGAGCTCTTGGCGGTTGACGCCGGCGAAACCATCCAGCTCGATCGTGTCCTGCTCGTGGCAGACGGGGACGAGACGGCGATCGGGCGGCCGCTGGTGGATGGTGCGCACGTGAGCGCATCTGTCGTCCGCCGGGATCGCGGCGAGAAGATCGTCGTCTTCAAGTACAAGCCGAAGGCTCGCCGGCGGGTCAAGAAGGGCCACCGTCAGGATCTGACGGTGCTCCGGATCGCTGACATTGCCCTCGGGGAGCGCAGCGCCGCTCAGGAAGCCCTGGCGCTCGCCGCGGAGCAGGAAGCCGCGCGCGAGGCAGCTGCGGAAGAGGCCGCGCGCAGGGCAGAGGCGGACAAGGCCCTTGCCGACCAGCTGCAGGCGGAAGCTGTCGCACCTGCGACGGAGACGGCCGCGAAGCCCGCTCCGCGCCGGGCCCGCCTGAGTGTCCGTTCGGCCGCAAAGCCGGCCGCAAAATCGGCTGACACTGAAACGAAGCCGGCGGGTAAGAGCACCGCGTCGCGAACTCAGGCCGGCGAGCCCGGGTCAGGCACCCAGACCCCCAAGAAGCGCACACCAAAGAAGGACGAGTAACCACTCATGGCCCACAAGAAGGCTGGCTCCAGCTCCAAGAACGGGCGAGACAGCGTCGGCCAGCGGCTCGGCGTCAAGGCCGGTGACGGCCAGCTGGTGCACGCCGGAACCATCATCGTGCGCCAGCGCGGCATGACCTTCCTGGCCGGCGAAGGCGCGGGATTGGGGCGCGATTACACCGTCTTTGCGACCGTCACAGGCCGCGTCAGGTTCGAGCACGAGCGACGCGACAAGAAGCGCATCCGCATCGTGGCCGATGCACCGCCCATGGTTGACGATTCAGCGGCAGCTGCCGCTCCCGCCCGCGCCGGCGCCTGAGGGCACCCCTGCCGACACCGGCGCCGAGTCATATAGAAGCCCGGAGACTCCCTTTCGTGAAGCCGAACATCCACCCCAAGTACCACAACGCGACCGTCAGCTGCGGCTCCTGCGGCACCACGTTCACCGTGGGTTCGACGCGGTCGCAGCTGCACGTGGACGTCTGCTCGAATTGCCACCCGTTCTACACGGGCAAGCAGACGATTGTCGACACGGCCGGTCAGGTCGAGCGCTTCCAGAAGCGCCTCGAGCGGTCGGCCCGCATCTGAGCCGAAGCGAGGTCCCGCCCATGTCCGGGCCCGACTTCGCCCCGGTCTGACGATGGCTCGTTTCGCATACGGCGGCCAGGCCCTCATGGAGGGCGTGCTCATGCGGGGCCGCAACGCCATCGGCGTGGCGGTGCGAGGTCCCGACGGCCAGATCTTCGGGGCGACAGAGCAGCTCGACAGCGTCCTCCACCGCAACCGATTTGCGCGTGCGCCGTTCTTCCGGGGCGTGGTCGTGCTCTACGAGACGCTCGTCATCGGCACGCGATGGCTGATGAAGTCGGGGTCATTGGCCGCCGCGGGTGAGGGCGTCGCGATGGGCCGCGGCGCGATGGCCTTGACCTTCTCCATCACCATCGTCTTCGCTCTCGGCGTGTTCGTTGTGCTGCCGCTGCTCGTGGCGCAGGGAGCGACGAATGCCGCAATACCGGGCGGACAGGCGCTGGTCCAGCACCTCCTCGAGGGGCTCATACGGGTATTTGTGTTCGTCGGGTACCTGCTGCTCGTGAGCCGATCGTCCGAGGTCCGCCGCGTCTTCCAGTACCACGGCGCGGAGCACATGACGATCCATGCCCTCGAGCACGACGATCCCCTGACGATCGAGCGCATCCGGCAATATCCGACGGCCCACCCTCGGTGCGGCACCGAGTTCCTCGTCGTGTTCATCATCGTGAGCATCCTGCTGTTCAGCCTGCTGGCCGGCATGAACGTGTGGGTCGCGATCGTGGGGCGCATTCTGCTCATTCCGGTCGTGGCGGCCATTTCGTACGAGATCCTCAAGTGGGGGGCGAAACGCCGCGACAACTGGACCGTGCGTTGGCTGTTCCTGCCGGGCATCTGGCTCCAGGCGATCACCACGCGCCAACCGGACGACTCGATGATCGAGGTCGCGGTCGCGTCGATGCGCGAGGCCCTCGCCGCCGACGGCGAGAAGGCGCCCGAGGGAAGCCTCGAACCGACGATCGAGCCGATCCCGGACGCGGTGAAACTGGCCGCGGACGTCGAAGCGAAGGCTGCAGCCGCTGATCCCGACCTGCCATCGACATGACCTTCGAGGAGCGCCTCGACGAGATCGAGCGGCGCCTCGCCGAGGTCGAAGCAGAGTGGTCGCGGCCGGGAGTTGCGAGTGATCTCGAGGCGTCCAAGCGCCTTGGTCGCGAGCAGGCACAGCTGGTGCCCCTCGTCGAGAACTCCCGGCGCCTGAAGGCCGCCCGGGAGCAACTCGAGGCAGCACGCAGGGAGCGGGAGGGCGAGTCGGACCAGGATCTCCGTGAACTTGCCCACGAGGTGATCGGCGAACTCGAGGAGGAAGAACGGAGGCTGCTGGAGGCGCTCCGCCTTCAATTGCTGCCCGGCGATCCCAACGACGGACGCAACGTGATCATGGAGATTCGCGCCGGCGCGGGCGGTGAAGAGGCGGCCCTCTTTGCCGCCGAGCTGTTCCGGATGTACGCCCGATACGCCGAGCGGCACCGCTGGAAGACCGAGGTCATGACGGCAAACGAAACCGGGATCGGCGGCCTGCGCGAGGTGATCGTTCAGATCGACGGAGACGGTGCCTACAGCCGAATGAAGTTCGAGGGCGGTGTCCACCGTGTGCAGCGCGTGCCCGAGACGGAGTCCAGCGGCCGCATCCACACCTCCACTGCGACCGTCGCCGTGCTGCCGGAGGCCGAGGAGGTCGATGTTGCGATCGACGAGGAGCACGACCTGCGGATCGACGTGAAGCGCTCCTCCGGCCCGGGCGGCCAGAGTGTCAACACCACCGACTCGGCGGTTCGCATCACCCACCTGCCGACCGGCCTGGTGGTCGAGATCCAGGACGAGAAGAGCCAGCACAAGAACAAGGCGAAGGCGATGGCGGTCCTCCGGGCTCGTCTGCTGGAGATGGAGCAGCGCAAGGCCCACGAGGCGGAGGCCGCGGTCCGGCGTGGCATGGTGGGGTCCGGCGATCGGTCGGAGAAAGTGCGGACCTACAACTTTCCGCAGGACCGAGTCACCGATCACCGCATCGGCAGGGACTTCCACAACCTGCCGCAGGTTCTCGACGGCGACCTCGACCGCCTCATCGACGAGCTGATCACCACGGACCAGGCTCACCGCCTGGCGCACCTCGACGGTGCGGGAAACGAGATTCCCGGAGGATTCTGAGGGTGCGCACAACCCCATGAACCGAGCCGATGCAGGAGCGAGCATCCCGACAGTTGGGGAGTTGCTGCGCGAGGCGAGCGAGCGGCTTCGGGAGAGCGGCTCGGGAACGGCCCGTCTCGACGCGGAACTGCTCCTGGCGCACGTCCTTGGCGTCGATCGGACCACTGTGCTGGGACATCCCGGCGCGGGCGTGGGCGCCGGCCAGGTCCGCGATCTGGAGGCCGCGATCGAACGTCGCGCGAGCGGCGAACCGGTCGCGTATATCCGGGGCATGAAGGAGTTCTACGGGCTCGCGTTCTCGGTCGACCAGCGTGCCCTGATCCCACGCCCGGAGACGGAACGCCTCGTGGAGCTGGCGCTTGGCCACGTTCGGGCGGTCCTCACCGCGACGCCCCGACCCCTGGGATCGCCGCCGTTCCGGATCTGGGACGTGGGCACGGGCAGCGGCGCAATCGCGATCGCCGTGGCCGTTACGCTGCGCCGCGGGGGTTACGGCGGGGAGTGCCGCATCCTCGCGACGGACGTCTCGGCGGACGCCGTCGGGCTCGCGGTCGAGAACGCCGTGGCGCACGGCGTGGCCGACGTGATCGACATCGGGACCGGGGACCTCCTTGACGTGATTCCACCGGCACCTGGGCCGGTCGACCTGCTCCTCGCCAATCTTCCGTACATCCCGAGTGCGACGGTGCCGGGGCTGCCGGTTGCTGCGAGCTTCGAGCCGCCGCTCGCGCTCGACGGTGGGCCCGACGGCCTGTCGGTGATCCGTCGCCTGCTCTTCGGCATCCCGCACGCAGTGGCCGAGGGCGGTCGGGCGCTCGTCGAGATCGGCGGCGATCAGGGGCAGGCGTTCGAGGAAGTGGCCGCCGCGGCGCTCCCGGGCTGGCTCGTCACCATCCATGCCGACCTCAGCGGGCTTCCCAGGGTCGGACAGCTGGATCCGCTGCGTGGCGGCCGGGGCACTTCCGGGCGACCTATGCTGCGCTCCTCTCCGGGCTCAGCGTGAGCAACCCACTCAGGCTCGCAGCGCGCGACCCGGCCTCGATCGACGCAGCGGTGGCCGCCCTGGCGACGGGCGCGATCGTGGGCATACCGACCGAAACGCTCTACGGGCTGGCGACGCTGCCCCAACCTGGTCCCCTTGCAGCGCTGATCGCAGCGAAGCAGCGATCGGAGGAGAAGGGGATTGCGCTGCTGATCGACTGCCTCGACCAGGTCGCGCATCTCGTTGAGGTCGGGCCGGTCGCCCACCGGCTTGCGGCCCGCTTCTGGCCGGGGCCGCTCACCCTCGCGCTGCCGCTCCGGCACAACGTGGAGCTGCCGGACCTGTTGACCGGAGGCCGACGAACATTGGGCGTGCGGATCCCCGATCACCCGGTCCCGCGAGCCGTTGCACGCCGCCTCGGGCCACTTGCCGTCACCTCCGCGAACCTCAGCGGCGAACAGCCGGCGCTGACTGCGGAGGCGCTGCTCCAGGCAGTCGGCTCGTCGCTTGAACTGGTGCTCGACGACGGTCCGGTCCGCGGCGGGGTGGCGTCGACGGTGGTCGGAATCGCGCCGGACGGCGGGCTGACGTTCTTCCGGCTCGGCGCACTCCCGCAGGCGGTGGTTCGATCGGCGCTCGCGACGCCCTGACCGGAGCCGAGCCGCCGCTTCCCCGCCGAGCCGCCGCTCCCCCGCCGAGCCGCCGCTCCCCCGCCATTGGGCCTCCTGAGGTCGCGATTCGGGGCCGGTGCGTCGGACCCGACCGGTCGCCGCGGGTACACTGGTCGTCACGTCAAGCCGGAGAGGAGGCCGCCCGAATGACCTTGACCGCCCGAACTGCGATGGGCGGGCCGACGCTCGCTGAGGTCGATCCCGAGGTCTGGGAGGCCATCATCGGCGAGCGAAACCGCCAGCGCGACAAGATCGAACTGATCGCCAGCGAGAACTACGTCTTCGCCGCCGTCATGGAGGCGCAGGGATCATGGCTCACGAACAAGTACGCCGAGGGCCTGCCGGGCAAGCGCTACTACGGCGGTTGCGAGTATGTCGACATTGCCGAACGGCTGGCCCAGGAGCGCGCGCTTGCGCTGTTTCCGGGCGCCGAACACGTGAACGTCCAGCCGCATTCCGGCGCCCAGGCCAACATGGCCGCGTACCTCTCCGTGCTCGATCACGGGGACCGCATCATGGGCATGAACCTTGCTCACGGCGGCCACCTGACCCACGGATCACCGGTGAACTTCAGCGGCCGCTGGTTCGAGGTGCATCCCTACGGGGTGCGCCAGGAGGACGGCCGGATCGACTACAAGGCGCTCGAGCGGCAGGCTGCAGAGATCCGGCCGAAGCTGATCGTCGCCGGCGCCAGCGCGTACCCGCGGATCATCGACTTCGACCGCATGGCCGACATCGCCCACTCCGTGGACGCGCTGCTCATGGTGGACATGGCACATGTCGCCGGTCTCGTGGCGGTCGGGCTGCATCCGACCCCGTTTCCGAAGGCGGACATCGTCACAACGACAACGCACAAGACCCTGCGCGGGCCGCGCGGCGGGCTCGTCTTCTGCCGTGCCGGACTGGCCAAGCAGGTCGACAAGTCGGTCTTTCCCGGCACCCAGGGCGGGCCGCTCATGCACGTGATCGCGGCCAAGGCGGTTGCGCTGCTCCTCGCCGCCACCGACGAATTCCGGCGCGACCAGCATCGCACGGTGGAGAACGCGGCGGTCCTGGCCGAGACGATCCGACGGCACGGGGCCTCGCTCGTGTCCAACGGCACCGACAACCACCTGATGCTCGTCGACGTGACGCCGCTCGGCGTCACCGGCAAGGTCGCGGAGTCGCTCCTCGACGCAGTGGGCATCACCGTGAACAAGAACGCCATCCCGTTCGACCCGCTGCCGCCGGCAACCGCGTCCGGCATCCGGATCGGAACGCCCGCGATCACGACGCGCGGCTTCGGCCCGGACGAGATGCGGCGGGTCGGCGACATGCTCGTGCGGACCCTGCGGGACCGCGACGACCCGGACGTAGCCGCCGAGGTATCGGCGTCCGTTCGGGAGATCTGTGATCGCTTCCCGGTCCCGGGTTTGCCCTCCGCGTGACCGCGGGGGAGGTCCAGCCGACCGCGCTGATCATCGCCGCGCTGTGCGCGGCGGCCGTGCTCGCGTATGTCCTGAGCCCCGTGGCGATACGCCTGGCGCAGGCCTCCGGCGCGATCGACGAGCCGGACTCGGGCCGGCGCGTCCATGTCCAGCCCATCCCGCGCGCCGGCGGCATGGCCGTCGCGGCCGCGTTCGTGGCAGTCGGCGTTGCGGCCGTCTGGATCAACGGATCCACCGGCGCGATCCCCGTCGGGAAGATAGGACCAGCCGCATTGGTCACGCTGTTCGGCGGCTGCGTGCTCGCGGCGGCGCTCGGTTTCGTCGACGATCGCTGGCAGATCCGCGCTCGCTGGCAGTTGCTGGCCCAGTTGGGGCTGGCGGCCCTGGTCATCGTGGGCGGCGCCCCGAGCGCGACCGAAGGTGGGATTCGCATCACCTTCGTGGCGAACCCCGCCAGTATCTTCGGGGGCGGCGAATCGCTGTTCTTCGCCGAACCCATCGCGATCCTGCTCACCACGCTGTGGATCGTGGGGATGATCAACAGCCTCAACTTCATCGACGGCCTGGACGGTCTCTCGAGCGGGATCGCCCTGATCGCCGCCGTGACGCTGGGGGTACTCTCGCTGACGCCGTCGCAGAACGAGCCCATGGTGGCGCTCCTCTGCGCGGTCCTGGCCGGGGCCCTGGCCGGCTTCCTGCCGTGGAATTTCCATCCGGCGAGGGTCTTCATCGGAACCACGGGTGTCTTCGCCGTCGGTTATGCGCTGGCGGTGCTGTCGATTCTCGGAGTGGCGAAGGTGGCTGTCGCCCTCCTCGTCCTCGGCGTCCCGATCATCGACACGTTCTGGATCATCATTCGGAGGCTCTCCCACGGACGGTCCCCGTTTACACCGGACCGTGGGCACTTCCATCACAAGTTGCTCGACCTCGGCCTCACCCACCGGGGCGCGGTGCTCGTCATCTATGCCGTGTGCATCGTCCTGGCCGTGCTGAGCCTGGTGCTGCAGACGACGGACACGATCCGGGCCTTCGTGGCGATCGTCGTCGTCGGTGGCCTCGTGCTGTACCTGTTGACGCGACGGGCGCAGGAGGCGCTCGATGCGCGCAGCTATCCCGATGATCGCCCACCGGATGATCGCCCACCGGATGACCGCCCACCGGATGATGAGCCGCGGGACGATGTGCAGGCGGGCGACCGGCAACCGGGCGCCGGCTAGGATGTGTCCCGACATGTCGGCGGTCGACCTGCCCGGGTGCCCCGACGGGCGTCGATCGTCTCCGCGGCCGGGACCGGTCCGCCCGTTGGCGCGGTCAACCCGGGGATCGCGCCGGGGGATGCCCCGCTGCTATACTCGCGCCGCCCTGACGGGTTGCCCATGAGCAGTGTCGGCCGAGGCGCATACTTCGTGCTGTTCGCCGAGATCGGCGTGGCCCTGTTCGTGACGACTCTGTTCGGGGCGCTGGCGGGTCACTGGCTTGACCAGCAGCTGCAGACAAATCCCATCTTCGGAGTGCTGGGCTTCCTCGGTGGTGCAGGTCTGGGGGCGGTGGCCGACTACCGCATGATCACCAGGTTCCTGGCCAGGTTCGAGGATTGACGTGAACCGCCAACGCCGCGAGGGTCCGGGGAGCAAGCGTGACGACCGATCAGAATCTGATTGAGCCGGCCGGCGATGCCGTGACGGAGCCGGGGGGAACCCGCAGGGGGAATCGCCGGCGCTGGGTGCTTGTGATTGCCGCGCTCATCCTGCTGGACGTGGTCGCGTTCATCGTCGTGCCGCCGTTCCCGCCCGGCCAGCCCGGCGTGACCTGCGACTTCCCCGTCTGCTTCATCAACGGCAACCTTGAGCTGCCCGCTCCGACCACCGTCATCGGCACCGCCCCGCCGACTGACCAGATCCTTTCGTTCACCATCGGGATCAGCAACACCCTGCTCACGATGTGGATCATCGGCGGGCTGCTGCTCGTGGTCGCGTTCTTCCTCGGGCGGCTGCGCGCACCGGTCCCGGGTCGCGTGCAGAACGTCTCCGAATACGTCTGGGAGACGCTATCGGGCTTCGGGACATCGCTCGGCGGACGGCAGTCCATCCCCTACATCCCGATCTTCGCGGCGTACTTCATCCTGATCCTCGCCTGCAACTGGTCGGGGCTCGTGCCGCCGATCGGCAAGGTGGAGTTCCTGCGTGCCCCCACCAGTGACCTCAACATCACCATCGGGCTGGCCCTGGTCAGCTGGGGCATCTTCGAGGGCGAGGGCTTCCGGCGGCTCGGGTTTCGGGGATACGCCGGCAAGTTCTTCCCGATCTACGAGTTCCGCAATGGCATCGGCGCCGGGCTCATCGCCATGTTCGTGGGACTGATCGAGTTGATGCTCGAGTTCGTGAAGCCCCTTACGCTCTCGATGCGACTCTTCGGCAACATCTACGGCGGCGAGGTCGCGCTCGCCGTCATCACGTCGCTGACCCTCATCCTTGCTCCGGTGCTGCTGTTCCTCCTTGAAGGGATGCTGACCCTGATCCAGGCGCTCATCTTCAGCACGCTGACGCTCATGTTCATCCTGACCGCCATCGAGAGTCACCACGAGGAAGAAGGAGCAATCGGCGAAGAGGCACTCGGCCACTTCCAGGGAGAACAGGGGCAGGCAGAACCCGCACACTGACAGCTCCACCATCACCACAGCCCAGGAAACCCGGGACGTCACCCGGTACCGTCAGGAGGAGTCCACACAAATGCTGGAACACATCGGCGCAGGTTTGGCCGCAATCGGGGTGATCGGCCCCGGCATCGGCATCGGCATCCTCGGCGGGCTCGCCGCGGGGGCGATCGGGCGCAACCCGGACGCCGCCGGCCAGATCCGCGGCCTCGCGATCATCCTGGCCGGCTTCGCCGAAGGACTCGGCGTGCTGGCGATCGTTGTCGGCCTCCTGACGATCTTCATCAAGTAGGCCGGGAGGGAATCCAGTCGTGCAGGTCCCGGCCGTCGTCCTCGGCGGCGCTCCCAACCCGTTGCCGGCCGTCCAGTAGGAGAGCGGCGGAGTGGAGATCAACCTGTTCTGGGTGATCGTCGCGGCGGTCAACTTCATCGTGTTCCTGATGGTCATATGGGCCCTGTTCTTCACCCCCGTCTCGACCACGCTCGAGACGCGGCGCCAACGAATCGAGCAGGGTCTGAAAGACGCGGATCTCGCCCGCCAGGCGCGAGAGGAAGCCGTCGAAGAGCGGCAGAGCATCCTGCTGGACGCCCGGAGGGAGGCGACGGACGTCATCGCGCGTGCTCAGCATCTCGCCGAGGAGGCGCATGCCCGCGAGGTCGAGGCGACCAGGGCGGAGATCGATCGCATGCGCGAGCAGGCGGTCGCGGAGATCGAATCCGAGCGCCAGCGGGCGATCGCCGATGTCCGCGCCCAGGTTGCCGAGCTCGCGCTCCTTGCCGCAGGCAAGGTCGTCGGCGAGACGATGACCGGCCAGCGCGAACGCCGGCTGGTCGACGAGTTCCTGGCCGAGGTTGCTGCCAGCGCATCGAGTGGTGGGAGCCGCAACTGATGGCCGTGGTACGCAGCAGCGCCCGGCGATACGCGGAGGCGGCATTCGAGATCGCCGAGCGTGACGGCACGCTGGACGAGTGGGTCGCTGACCTGGAAACCGCTGTCGGGCTCCTGGCGGCCGGTGACGTGGCCCGGTTGTTGGCCAACCCCGCCATTCCGACCGCCACGCGTAGCTCGATTTCCGAGGGGGTGCTGCGAGGCCACGTGAGCGACAGGGCGCGCAACCTTGTCCTGCTGCTCGTCCGCCGCGGCCGCGCCGACCTCCTGCCGGGCGTCGAGCGAGAGTTGCGACGGCTCCGCGATCGGCGGGCCGGAATCGTTCCGGCCACCGTCACCAGCGCCGCGCCGCTCGACGACGCCGAGGTCGCCGCGCTCCGCGAACGCCTCGGGCCGATCGCCGGCGGCACGATCGACATGACCGTGGCGGTCGACCCGTCGATCCTGGGAGGCGTCGTCGTCAGACTGGGCGATCGACTGATCGACGGCAGCGTCCGGGGACGCCTTGAGCGCCTGCGCTCCAGGCTCGCCGCCGGTACGTTCCAGGCATAGCGCACCAGAAGGAAAGCGTTCATGGCCATCCGCTCCGACGACATCACGACCATCATCAAGTCCGCGATCGACCAGTTCGACACGGGCGTCGAGACCCGCTCGGTCGGCACCGTGGTCGAGGTCGGCGACGGCATTGCACAGATCTACGGCCTGGAAGGCGCGCTCGCCTCCGAGTTGCTGGAGTTTCCCAACGGGATCCGGGGCATGGCGCTGAACCTCGAGGAGGAGACCGTCGGCGCGGTGATCCTCGGTGACTACACGCAGGTCAAGGAAGGCGACACGGTCAAGACGACCGGCTCCGTGGTGGAGGTGCCGGTCGGCGCGGCGCTGGTGGGCCGCGTCGTGGATCCGCTCGGCCGGCCGCTCGACGACCGCGGTCCGATCCTGACCACGAGCACGCGCCCCGTGGAGCGCGTGGCGCCCGGCGTCATCACCCGCAAGTCCGTCGACACGCCCGTCCAGACCGGCATCAAGGCAATCGACGCGCTGATCCCGATCGGCCGCGGCCAACGGGAGCTCATCATCGGCGACCGGCAGACCGGCAAGACCGCCGTCGCCATCGACACGATCATCAACCAGAAGGGCAAAGACCTGATCTGCATCTACGTTGCGATCGGCCAGAAGCTCTCGACCGTGGCCAAGACCGTGGCCGTGCTCGAGGCGCACGGCGCCATGGAGCACACCATCGTCGTCGTGGCCGGAGCAGAGAACCCCGCCCCGGTCCAGTACCTGGCTCCGTATGCCGGTGCAGCGATGGGCGAGGAGATCATGGAAAGCGGCATCGAGGTGAGCGGAAGGCTCATCAAGGACGCGCTGTGTGTCTACGACGACCTGACAAAGCACGCCTGGGCCTACCGCGAGATGTCCCTGCTGCTCCGCCGGCCGCCCGGCCGCGAGGCGTACCCGGGAGACGTCTTCTACCTGCACAGCCGCCTGCTCGAGCGGGCGGCACGCCTCAACGAGGACAACGGTGGCGGATCGCTCACCGCGCTCCCCGTCATCGAAACGCAGGCCAACGACGTGTCGGCCTACATCCCGACCAACGTGATCTCGATCACCGATGGCCAGATCTACCTCGAGTCGGACCTCTTTAACGCCGGCCAGCGACCGGCGCTGAACGTGGGAATCTCGGTCTCGCGCGTGGGCTCGGCCGCCCAGACGAAGGCGATGAAGAAGGTCGCCGGCCCGCTCAAGCTGGACCTGGCGCAGTACCGCGAACTGGCCGCATTCGCGCAGTTCGCCTCCGACCTGGACAAGGCGACTCGCGACCAGCTGACCCGGGGCGAGAAGATCTCCGAGGTCATCAAGCAGCCCCAGTACGAGCCACTCCCCGTCGAGAAGCAGGTTGCGATCCTCTGGGTCGTCACGAACGGCTTCCTCGATGACGTTCCCACGGCCCGCGTCCGCGACTTCGAGCGGCAGTTCTACCACTTTCTCGAGACGGAGCGGCCGGCCGTGCTCGCGACTCTCGGCGAGCGCCCGGAACTCTCCGACGAGATCGTCGCCGGACTCCGGGACGGCGTCACCGCGTTCAAGGAGACATTCGCGACATCCTGACGGGGCAGACGGCCGGGCACCGTCGCCCCGCCGCACGCCCCGACGGCGCCACCAGGCAGACGCACATTTCCAGGAGGTTCCAGAGAACCGCTCGTGCCCAGCCAGCGCGAGATCCGACGCCGCATCGGATCGGTCCGCAACATCAAGCAGATCACCCGCGCCATGCAGTTCGTCGCGGCGTCGAAGCTGAAGCGGGTCCAGGACGCCGTGCTGCAGGCTCGCCCGTACAGCGACAAGCTGGAGGAGGTCCTGGCCGACGTCGCCGCGGTTCTCGGCGGCGAGGACCACCCGCTGCTGGCCCGTTCGGCCGGGGGCACGCGGCTCATTGCCCTGTTCACCACCGACCGCGGGCTGGCCGGTTCGCTGAACACGAACACGATCCGCTTCGCGTCACGCGAGATCGTGGAGCACGGAGGCGAGCTTCGCGTCGTGACGGTCGGGCGCAAGGGCCAGGCAGCCATGCGCCGTGCGCGCGTCCCGCTGGCCGCGAGCTTCGAGGGCTACGGGGACCGCCCGACCTTCGCGGAGGTCCTGCCGCTGTCTCGTCTCGTAACCGACGACTTTCTCGCCGGTGCGTACGACGAGGTCGACCTGGTCTACCCGCACTTCGTGTCGACGCTCACCCAGCGCCCTGTGCTCAAGCGCCTGCTGCCGATCGAGCCGTCGTCGGACACGAGCGGGATTCCCGGTCGCCAGTTCATCTTCGAGCCGAGCGCGGACGCCGTCCTGCGCCAGTTGCTGCCACGCTACGTCGCGACGCGCCTCTACCAGGCGGTCCTCGAACTTGCCGCGAGCGAGCAATCGTCCAAGATGGTGGCAATGCGCAACGCGACCGAGAATGCGCAGGAGCTGATCGAGGACCTGACCCTGACGTACAACAAGGTGCGGCAGGCGAACATCACCCGCGAGATGATCGAGATCGCCACAGGCGCGAACGCGCTGTAGCGCCGCGCCCAAGGAGGAACTGACCACGATGGCCGTCGCCGCCCCGCAGACACCGGAGTCCACCGCCGAGAAGGCCACCGGCCGGGTGATCGCGATCACCGGTCCCGTGGTGGACATGGAGTTCCCGGCAGGCCGGCTCCCGGCGATCTTCAACGCAGTCGAGATCCAGCGCGAGGGTGACCCGCTGGTCTGCGAGGTCCAGTCGCACCTCGGCAACAACTGGGTCCGCACGGTGGCCATGACCACGACGGACGGGCTTGCCCGCGGCACCACCGCGATCGACACCGGCTCGCCGATCATGGTTCCGGTCGGCCAGCCGACACTCGGACGCGTCTTCAACGTGCTGGGCCTCCCGATCGACAACAAGGGCCCGGTCACGGCCGAGACCCACTACCCGATCCATCGCGCTGCGCCGGCCTTCGACGAGCAGGCGACGGCGACCGAGCTGTTCGAGACGGGCCTCAAGGTCATCGACCTCATCGCGCCGTTTGCGAAGGGCGGCAAGATCGGCGTGTTCGGTGGCGCGGGTGTCGGCAAGACGGTGATCATCCAGGAGCTGATCCGGAACGTCGCCGAGGAGCACGGCGGCTATTCCGTGTTTGCCGGCGTGGGGGAGCGCTCGCGAGAGGGCAACGACCTCCTGCACGAGATGACCGAATCGGGCGTCATCGCGAAGACGGTGATGGTCTTCGGCCAGATGAACGAGCCGCCCGGTGCGCGGCTGCGCGTTGGCCTGACGGGCCTGACGATGGCCGAGTACTTCCGCGACGAAGGGCGCGACGTCCTGCTCTTCATCGACAACATCTTCAGGTTCACCCAGGCCGGTTCCGAGGTCTCGGCCCTGCTCGGCCGGATGCCGTCGGCGGTGGGGTACCAGCCAAACCTGGCAACCGAGATGGCCGGCCTCCAGGAGCGCATCACGTCGACCAAGACGGGCTCGATCACCTCCCTCCAGGCCGTGTTCGTGCCCGCGGACGACTACACGGACCCTGCGCCGGCGACGGCGTTCGGCCACCTCGACTCGACCATTCGCCTGGAGCGGTACCTGACCGAGCTGGGCATCTACCCGGCGGTGGACCCGCTCTCCTCCACGTCGACGGTGCTCGATCCGAACGTCGTCGGACAGGAGCACTACGACGTGGCCCGCGAGACGCAGCGCATCCTCCAGAGCTACCGCGACCTGCAGGACATCATCGCCATCCTGGGCATCGACGAGCTCTCGGAAGAGCAGAAGCTCACCGTGTCGCGCGCGCGGCGCATCCAGCGCTTCATGAGCCAGCCGATGTTCGTCGCGGAGCCGTTCACGGGCCGCGAGGGCAGGTACGTGCAGATCAAGGACACGGTGGCCTCGGTCAAGGAGATCATCGACGGCAAGGCGGACGATCTGCCCGAGCAGGCATTCTTCCTCGCCGGGACGATCGAGGACGTCCGCGAGTACGCGGCGAAGCTGAACGCATGAGGAAGACACGGGTCCTGTCGGGGGGTCGTCGGTACGCCGCTCGCCCTCGGCCTGGCGGCCGAGCGGGCTCGCGACTCCCCGAGCGATCCCCCGCCACCCGTGTTCACATGGTTCGGCTGGGGCGAAGTTCCTGCACGGACGCCGCCGCCCCCGCTCGGGCTTCGGGTGGACAGGAGAACCCACGGGTCCTGTCGGCCGGTCGCCGGTCCGCCGTCGGCCCTCCGCCCGCCACCGGTGTTCGCAACGGTCGGCCGGAGCAAGGGGCTCGCGCGACTGCCGCCCGCCTCCGGTCTCGGATTGGAAGGGATTAGCGATGCCGCTGCGACTCGAGATCGTGACTCCAGAACGGCTCGCCTTCGCCGACGATGTCGATGCTGTGACCTGCCCCGGTTCCGACGGTGAGATCGGGATCCTTCCGCACCACGCCCCGCTGATCTCGACGCTCGGATACGGCGAGCTGAAGATCCGCAAAGGCGGCCGCGAGGAGTACTTCGCGATCGCCGGGGGCTTCGTCCAGGTGCGCCCCGACAAGGTGGTCGTGATGGCCGAAACCGCAGACCTCGCGTCCGAGATCGACCTCGAGGCCGCGCAACACGCCCGGCGCGAAGCCGAGCGGGCGCTGTCCGAGGGGTTCTCCGAGCCCGCCGACCTCGCGGCTGCGCGCGCCGCGATGCAGAAGGCGCTGCTGCGCATCCGGGTGGCCGAGCGCCGCCGCCGTGAAGGCCCGCGATCGCGGGCAGGGCAATAGGATCCCATCGTGGCTGACGCTCGCCCGTTTCACTGGGAATACCAGGCACCTCCGGTCCAGCGAGAGGCGTTCCGCGTCCGGGGCGGGCGACCGCTCAACGGCGAGGTGCCTGTCAGCGGGAGCAAGAATGCCGCGCTGAAGATGCTGGCAGCCGCAACGCTGACCGGCGAGCGGTGCCGCTTCACCAACGTCCCCGAGATCGCCGACGTGCTCGTCCTGGTCGACGTGCTGAGGGACCTGGGCGTGGTTGTCGACCATCCGGCCCCGCACACCTACGAAGTTGCCGCGGGCGACGTGGACTGGCTCTTCGTGCCGCTCGAGGCGGCCGCCAAGATGCGCGCGAGCTTCATCCTGCTCGGCCCGCTGCTGGCCCGGTTCGGGCGCGTCATCATCAGCAACCCGGGCGGCGACCGGATCGGCAGGCGGCCGGTCAATCTCCACGTCGACGCAATGCGCGCCCTCGGCGCCGACATCGAGTACCGCAACGGCTATTACTTCGCCCGATCGCCCGGCCGGCTCCGCGGCGCGGAGGTGCACTTTCCAGACGTTACCGTGATGGGAACGGAGAATGCGCTGCTGGCCGCAACCCTTGCCGACGGCCACACCTCCATCAGGCCGGCGGCACGTGAGCCGGAGGTCGACGACCTGATCGCCTTCCTGCAGAAGATGGGCGCCGAGGTTCAGCGCACCGCCCCCGACGTCATCGAGGTAGAGGGCAGGCGACGCCTGCGCGGCGCGGAGCACCACGTGATCCCGGACCGCATCGAGGCCGGCACCTTTGTCGTCGCAGCGGCTGTGACCGGCGGGCACGTGGTCGTGCGTGGCGCACCATGCGAAAAGCTGGGGGCTTTCCTCGATTCGCTCGCGACGGTCGGAGTCACGCTCAGCTGCCACGAGGACGCGATCGAAGTGCACGGCGTGCCACCAGAAGCCGGGGAGTACGTCGCCACGGACATCGAGACGGCACCATACCCCGGCCTCGCGACGGATCTGCAGCCGCCCACCGCGGTCCTGCTCACCCAGGCCAGGGGCACCAGCCACATCCATGAGACGATCTTCGAGGATCGACTCGAATGGATGTCCGAGTTGCGCCGGATGGGTGCCGGAGTCGACATCCGGGACGATCATCACGCCTCGCTGACCGGGCCATCGCGGCTGCACGGGTCGGAGCTGGAGATGAGCGACCTGCGCGCCGGTGCCTCGCTGATCCTGGCGGCACTCGTTGCCGAGGGAACCAGCCTCATCCACGGGGCTCACCAGGTTCGGCGTGGCTATGAGAACATCGAGCGCAAGTTCCTCGATCTGGGCGCGCAGATCGAGCACGTGTCTGAGGGGATGAGCACCAGGACATCATGAAGATCGGGATCGACCTCGGTACCGCCAATATCCTTGTCTACGTGAAGGGCAAGGGCATCGTCATCCGCGAGCCGTCCGTCGTGGCGGTCAGCGAGGACAACATGATCGTCGCCGTCGGCGATGACGCCCGGGAGATGATCGGCCGTACTCCGGGACATATCACCGCCATTCGACCGATGAAGGACGGCGTCATCGCCGACTACGTCATCACCGAGGCCATGCTCCGGTATTTCATCAAGAAAGCCGGACGATCGTTCACAAAGCCGGACGTGATGATCAGCGTGCCGTCGGGCGTGACGAGCGTGGAGAAACGGGCGGTCCGAGACGCAGCGCTGAAGGCCGGGGCACGCGAGGCGTACCTCATCGAGGAGCCGCTCGCAGCCGCCATCGGCGCCAACGTGCCGATCAGCGGCCCATCGGGCAATCTCATCATCGATATCGGCGGCGGTACGAGCGAGATCGCGGTCATTTCCCTGGGCGGCATCGTCGTGTCGCGGTCGCTTCGCGTCGGTGGCAACCGGTTCGACGAGTCCATCTCCAACTACATTCGAAAGAAGTACAACCTCATGGTGGGCGAGCGCACCGCCGAGGAGGTGAAGATCACGATCGGAACGGCCCTGCCGCTCGATCGCGAACTGCAGATGGAGGTTCGCGGTCGCGACCTCATCGCCGGACTGCCGCGGACGATCCCGTTGACCAGTTCGGAGGTCATGGAGGCGCTCGAACAACCGTTGCAGCAGATCGTGGCGTCCGTGCGCGCGGTGCTCGAGGAAACGCCCCCGGAGCTGTCGAGCGACATCATCGACAAGGGCATGGTGATGTCCGGGGGTGGCTCGCTGCTGCGGAACATCGACAGGTTGCTCACCCAGGTTACCGGCGTGCCCTGCCATGTCGCCGAGAACGCGTTGAACTGCGTCGCTCTCGGAACCGGGCTTGCGCTGGAGCACTTCGACTTCTTCAAGAAGTCGTTGGTGCAGCGAATCTGAACGGTGGTCGCACCGGGAGATCGATCGTTCGCCGACCTGCACTGTCACAGTT
This sequence comes from uncultured Chloroflexia bacterium, assembly GCA_963816905.1. Lineage (GTDB taxonomy): Bacteria > Chloroflexota > Limnocylindria > Limnocylindrales > CSP1-4 > JAFMJV01. The sequence continues at coordinate 69,811 of CAWFMQ010000006.1, forward strand.
CGGCATCGTTCGATTCGCTCAGCCGGCCGCGGGACATCATCCGGAACGCACAACGGTTCGGGCTGACGCACGTGGCGATCACGGACCACGAGCGGATCGACGGGGCGCTGCGAGCCCGTGACATGGCGGGCGACGCAGTGACCGTCATCGTCGGCGAGGAGATACGAACGACAGGTGGCGACCTTCTCGGACTGTTCCTCGAACGGGCTGTGCCGCGCGGCATGTCCGCGGCCGAGACAGCCGCGGCGATCCGCGAGCAGGGCGGCCTCGTGGGGCTGCCGCACCCGTTCGAACAGGTTCCGCTCGTCGGGCGCCTCGCTGGCGCGGGCGGAGGAGTCCCTTTCCGCACTCGCCAGTGCGATCGACTTCGTTGAAGTCCACAATGCGCGGGCCGTGGGTCGCGCGAACGAACGCGCCGCGCTGTTCGCAAAGGATCGCGGGCTGCCGGGAGTCTCGTCGAGCGATGCGCACAGTCCGATGGAGGTCGGCGTCGCGTACACGGTGCTGCACGGCCGCTTCGAAACGGCGGACGAGTTGCGCGTCCTGCTCGGCGGCGGCGAGTTGATCCTGGGCCGAGCCTCCTACTACGTGCGCGCCTTCACGCCCGTCGCCAAGGTCGTCCAGCGGCTGCGCGGCAACGGTCGAGTCGTGCCGCCGTCGGCACCCGAATCGAGCAGTCGGTGAGTCCCGAGGACGACCAGGAAGAACGGGCCGGCCAGGACGTCGAGACCGACCCGCCCGCAGTAACCGAAGGCGTGGGATCCGAACCGGTCACCGACTACCCACTCGTTCGGGAAGACGCCGGCCAGCCGCCACCGACGCTGGCGTCGCGATTGCGGAACCCGCGGACGATCATCTCGATCGTCCTGCCGATCGTACTCCTGGTGCTGATCGCGGCCACGGCAACCAACTTCGATTTCACAACGTTCGTCAACATCATCGTTTCCGCCAACCCGTGGTACCTGCTGGGTGCGTTCGTGATCTATTACGTCGGCTTCCCGCTGCGCGGCTACCGGTGGGCGCTCCTTCTCCGGAATGTCGGTTACAACGTCTCCGTTCGTGACTCGACGGAGATCATCTTCATCAGTTGGCTCGTCAATTGTCTCGTGCCAGCCAAGCTCGGTGACGTCTATCGCGCCTACCTGCTCAGCCTGAATTACACGGTCTCGCTCAGCAAGGTCTTCGGGACCATCTTCATCGAGCGTATCCTGGACCTGTTCGCAATCGTCCTGCTGGGGTTGGCGGCCGGTTTCTGGAGCTTCCGGGGCGGCCTCAAGCCGGTGGTCCAGGTGATCTTCGGCCTGGGCGTGGCGGTGGTCGTGGTCCTCGCCGTCGCGCTCTTCCTGATCCGCAACTTCGGCAGGCGCGCCATGACGCGCCTCCCGCTGCCCCATCGGGTCGTCACTCTGTATGAGCGATTCGAAGAGGGCGTATTCTCCATTTCGCCGCGCCAGCTGCCGATACTCATGGTCGTGACCGTGCTGATCTGGGCCACGGAGGCGATGCGGCTTTACCTCGTGGTGCTGGCCCTCGGTACGAATGTGTCACTCGGTATCAGCGGCGCGTTCTTCGTCGCCCTGATCGCGTCCCTGCTGACCGCCATTCCCTTCACGCCCGCCGGCCTTGGCATCGTTGAGGGTGGCATCGTGTTCGTGCTCACCGCCGTCTATCACGTCCCGCCCACGGACGCTGCTGCCATCGCCCTGGTCGACCGCGCCATCAGCGTGCTGTCGATTATCGTGTTCGGAAGCGTGGCCTACATGCTGTCGTCGAAGACGAAGGGGACCCGTCCGAAGCCGCCGGCCGACGTGGCAACCCCGTCCGTCTGACTTCGCCCTCAACGAACCGGTGCAACTCGGCAGGGCCAGGGATGACCAGATCGATTGTGGACTCGACCGCGCCGGCGGCCGGCGCACGGCGCAATGGAGCGGTCTCTGCGCCCGGCCGCCTCGGCGCTAGTTGCGCTTCGCGAGAACGGGAACCGCTCGAACGACGACACCGGCGCCCGGTTGCCGGACGGCGAGGCGTCGCATACGCAGCGCGAGGTAATACTCCATCACCTGGCGCACCTGCGGCTCGTTGAGCAGGTCGTCCGCACGGAGTGCGTACTCGACGCGGGCCGTCGGGTGGCTGCCGTTCGACGCGACGAGCCCGAAGTAGTGCGGCGTCTCGGACTCATCGCGGACCTCGCGCAACCCGCGCGCCAACTTCGTGGCGGTCCCGAGGGATGGCGTGCGATCGCCTCGAACGAGGCGTGAGATCGTGGAGTGATCGACTCCCGATTGCTGCGCCAACTGGCGCTGGCTCATCTTCTTGGCCTTGAGTTGGGCGCGTAGCCACTCGTTGAAGGCTCGACCGTTCTGCACGCTCATGGGGCTCCCGAATGGGCTTCTGGGCCGCTGCACAGGCGATGGGGCGGTTCACCGGCAGGCCGCGTCGGGGGGTGCGGCACCGCACATGATCAAATCGGCCGGTGTTGCCCGATATAGCCTCTTGGTACCCCGCGACACGGGCCGACCGGAGCAGCGGAGAGGTGCGGTCCGGAGTAGTCCGGCGGAGTACCCGCATCACGTTTGGGAGACGCGTCGCGCACCGACCGAGGGCGAGCGGCTGCGCCGCGCTTCGGCGTTGTCAGGCCTCCCGAATCATGACTCGGACCTGCTCGCCGCCCTGCGAGACCGTCGTTCGCTCGCCGTGGGCTCTTCCGGCGGAAGTTCCTCGAACGGTTCGCCGGTGATGATGCGGCGCACTCGATCCATGTTGATGGCATCAAACCCCGCATCCATGCCGGGCGTCTCAAGGTAGGCCGGGACGAGGGCCAGCCGGGGGTGCATCAGCAGGTGCCGGAGGCCTGTCCGGCCGATCATCCCGGCCCCGATGTGCGCGTGCCTGTCCCGGCGCGACCCGCAGGCGACCTTCGAGTCGTTGAGATGGAGCATCCGCAGCCGATGCGGCCCGAGCCGTGCGTCGACATCGGCGAGCAGCCGGTCGACGGCGAGGGGATCGTCGAGCGCGTAACCTGCTCCCCAGAGGTGCGCGGTGTCCAGGCAGACACCGATCCGCGAGGCGTCGGCACCTGCCGCCGCCGCGGCGTCGACGATCGCGGCGAGTTCCTCCACGGATGTTCCGAGGCCATCACCCTGCCCCGCCGAGTTCTCCAGCGCGATGATCGGCAGACCCGGTCCGTCTCCAACCTCGGCCAGGGCGCTGGCCAGCCCTCCGCCGACCAGTTCGATCCCGCGGTCGAGCCCCTGCCCGACATGTGACCCGACGTGGACGCAGACGGCGTGGGCGCCATATGCCCTGCCCATGCGCAGCTCGGACGCCAGGGCGTGAATCGACTTCTCCCGGAAGTCGATGTCCGCGGCCGCGAGGTTGATCAGGTATGGCGCGTGGATCGCGAGAGACCGGATGCCGTGGGCCTCAAGTCTCCGCAGGAACTCGTCGAGGTCATCCGGTGGTTCCGTTCGGCGCCGCCAGGCAGTCGGGTTGTCGGCAAACACCTGGATTGCGGTGGCGCCGATTGCGCCGGCACGATCTGCTGCCCTGGGCAGACCCCTGGCGAGTGGCAGGTGCGGACCGATCAGCCTGCCGCCGAGCGCGGCCATGGCGTCCGGCACGGTGACGGGGCCTTCGCGATGCTGTTCCGGGGCGGGCTCACCCGTCGCCGGAGGGGTTGAGTGGCTCGCCGGTCTGGTGGGCACCGCGGGATCGTACCGCCTGCCATCAAGCGGGCAACGCGCGTCATGGCCTGCGCCGATCGGTGCGGGGCGGCCGCCCGTTCGATGGGCTCCCGGCCAGCCACCGCCGGTTCCCGACCCCCGGCCGATACACTCAACGCCCATGGACCCAGACCTCATCGGAACGCTGAAGTTGCTCACCGACCCGACACGCCTGCGGATCCTCGGGGAGCTCGCAGCCGGGCCTCGATCGGTCGACGCGCTCGCCTCGGAGCTCGGCCTGCCGCGCCGCGTCCTGCTGCGAGGTCTTGGCTCCCTGAAGCACGGCGGCCTCGTCGAGATTCGTGGCGGGCCCGGCGACCAGGGCGACTACCAGTTGCGCAGGAGCACGCTGGCAACGCTCGGCGCCGAGCTCGACCGCCTCGAGCGCAGCAACGGCGCACCGACCGGGCTCGTCGCCGACCCTTCCGGAGGCTGGACGGCAGAGGAACGCAAGGTGCTGAGCGGATTCCTCGTCGACGGGCGGCTCTCGACGATCCCCGCGGGCGAGCAGAAGCGGCTGCTCGTGCTGCGCTTTCTCGCCCTGAGCGCCTTCGAGCCTGGTCGCGACTATCCCGAGAAGGAAGTCAACATGCTGCTCGCGTTGCGGTATCCCGACGTGGCCGCACTGCGGCGCTATCTCGTCGATGCCGGGTTCATGCAGCGCGCGGCAGGCGTGTATCGTCTCCGTCCCGAATCCGATTGGCCGACAGTACGAGGCACTCGGGCTCGCATCGTCGCTACGCAGCCCTAGCCGGCACTCCGCGCCCTGCGCTCGATCCCGGTGGTGTAGAGGCCGCCCACGGTGGGCTCGATCAGCCCGTAGTCGCCGTCGTTGCGCCGATAGAGGACGCCCAACCGTTCGTTCTCGGCGTTCACGAACACGAAAAAGCTGTGGCCCAGCTCTTCCATCTGCGCGACCGCGTCCTCCTCGAACATGGGCTCGATGGCGAAGCGCTTGACCTTCACGACCCGCGGGCGCGCGATCTCCACGTCGGGCGTTCCATCCGCGATCGAGCGCAGGATCTCCTTCTCCTCTTCGGGTCGTGCGCGGAGTCGCGGTCGCTCCTTGTGGTCGACGGTCTGTCGCTCCAGCTTGTCGATGACCTCGTCGATGGCGGCGTGATGGGTCGCCGCCCTGGCAGCACCGCGGAACATCCGGCCATCGATATTGAGCGTTACCTCGACGATTCGGCTGTCGTCCGCGCTCTTGTGTCGCTCCATGGAGAGCTCCACCAACGCTTCGCTGCGATCATCCAGCAGACGCTCGAGCCGTCGCATCTTCTGCTCGACATATTGCCGGTCAACATCGCTGACGTCGAAGTTCTTGCCCTTGACGATCGTGCGCACGGAGTCCTCCCTACTGGCTACGGGATATTAGGGCGGGGTCGCATTTCGCGTTCCGGCGTGGTCATCGTTCCCGCGCCACCGTCAGGGCGGAGACGGCGAGCGCGCCGGCTCGCTCGAGCGCCGCGGCGCATCCCGAGAGCGTGGCGCCCGTGGTTGTGATGTCGTCGATCAACAGGATCCAGCGGCCTCGCACGGAGGCGGCGGCCTCCTGATCCCGGACGGCGAAGGCATGGCCAACGTTGGCAGCGCGTTCGCGCCGGCCGAGCGCATGCTGCGCCGCGGTTCGCTCCCACCGCACGAGTGCCGCCCGACACGGCAACGAGAGGATCCTGCCGCAGGCGAGCGCAAGATCCTCCGCCTGGTCGAACCCCCGCTCGCGACGCCTGCTGGCATGCACGGGGACGGGCACGAGCAGCTCCGCTCCGCATCCGGCTCGGCGCCAGCGCTCGGCCATGGTCGAGGCCAGCAGCGGCGCGAGCCGGCGCTCGCCGGAGTACTTCAGCGCGTGCAATGCGGCTCGAACGGGTCCCGTGAAGGCGGCACACCACTCCAGTTGGAGTATGCCCGGTGGCAGGTCTGCCGGGAGGCCGATCGGCGCACCGGCCGGCTCGTCGAGCCTGCGGGAAAGCGGCTTGAGGCACCGGGCACACAGCAGCTCGCCCTCGCGGCCGCAGCCGGGACAGACGGGAGGGATGAACAGGTCGAGCATCGCCCGCATCCCGAGCAGCTTGACTCATGGCTCTCATCGGTCGCTTACGTCGGGCGCCCGGACGACGCCCGGTATGATCGGCTGGTGGACACCTTGCCGCCGGGCTCGGCTCGGGAGGCCGCGGAGGGCACGGTCCCGCCTGCCGTTGCCCCGCCGGCGGTGACCAAGGCGAGTAGAGCCAGGGGCAGGGCGGTCGCCATGGTCGTGGACCGCGACCTCGGCGCATGGGCCGGTCCTGCCGCGGCAGTGGCGGCCGTTGCGGTTGCCGTGTGGCTCGTCATGGTGTACGGATCGATCGGCTGGGGGTTCGACTTCCAGTCCTACATGCTCGCCGCGGAGCGGCTTGGGCGAGGCGAGCCCATCTACCTGGCATGGATGCTCACAGGGCCGTTTCGTCCCGGCCCCTTCGGTCTCTATCTCTACGCTCCACCGCTTGCTGTTGTGACGCTGCCGCTTACGGCGTTGTCGTCGCTGGCCGCCACTGACGTGTGGTTCATCCTGCACGCAGGCCTGTTCGTCGCCGCCTGTGCCCTGATGCCCGTCCCGCGGCGGACGCGGCTGCTCGTCTTCGCGGTCGGCGCGCTCAGCGAGCCGGTGCTGACGGACTTCCTCCTCGGCAACGTGAGCCTGGTGATCATGTTCCTCGCGGTCATCGGCTGGCGCTGGCTTGATCGGCCGCCGGGCTCGGTGGCGTTGGCGTTCGCGATGTCGCTGCGGCCGACCATGGGAATCTTCCTGGCCTGGTGGATCGTCCGCCGGCAGTGGCGCCCCCTTGCCTGGGCGTTCTGCACGGGCGCAGTCCTCATCGTCGCCTCGCTCCCGTTCACGGGCACCGGGGCCTACGCCGACTACCTCAGGATGCTTCTCCACCTCTCGGACATGGCGGGCGTCCCCAACAACGTGGATCTGGGCTCCACGGCCCTGAGCCTGGGTGCGGGGCCGGCCCTTGCCGCTGCCCTGGTCGCCGTCGGGTTCGGGGTCGCCATCGGGGCGGTGGCGGTGAGTCTTCGGCGCGACCGCGATGTCAGCTACATGGTGGTGTTTGGTGCGACGCTCCTGCTGTCGCCGCTCCTCTGGGACCACTACCTCGTGGACCTCCTGCTGCCCACGGCATTCCTCGCCGGGCGCGGTCGCACATGGGCCCTCGGCCTGCCGCTGCTCGCGTGGCTCCCCGGCCCGATCGCCCCGCTGCTGGCCGTGGCGGCGACGATCCTGCCGTTGATCGCCGTCGGCGACGGTGCGCCCGTTCGCGGGACGCCGGCCCGTGACGTTTACGAGGCGGGAGCCGGAGTCGGATCGGTGCCGGGGGCGCTCTCGAACCGGACTGCGCCGCCGGCCTGAAGGTCGGCGTGCGCGACAGCCCCGGCTGCGAGTTCGACGACGCCTGAAGCTCCGCGGACTGGCAACACGATTCCGGTCCATGGACGGAGCGAGGAGCGCACGGCGACGATCCGCCGCTCCCCGTTGGCTTCGGGGGCGGCGACGAACAGGGCGTCGATCGGGAACCGCATGAAGAACATGTGAATGCTGTTGTCGGGCAGGTAGAGGCCTTCTCCCGGAGCGAGCGACCGTCGACCCATCAGACCGCGGAATCTGCCCCAGAAGGATCGCGCCTCCCGAACCCTGGTGGCGACGACTGCACCGCTGCCGGCATTCCGGACGAGCCACGGCGCGCGATCGTTCGGGACGCTGCGCGCGTTCGGCACGCTCACCGGCGCGGGCACGGTGCCTGCATCAGTCATTCCGAGCTCAGACCTCCATCGTCCTGCGGGCGGCCACGAAGGATGGGAACGTGGCCTCGCCCATGCACGTACCTGACCGGGCAGCAGGTACTGGTTCGCGGCCACGGAACCTCGGCTCGGGCATGTACCGTATCAGTGCGAAACCTGGCGTTCCGGTCACAGCCCGCCGTTGCCCATGGTTTTCATGATCATGATGATCGCCGGGCCAAGGATCACGATGAACATGGAGGGGAAGATGCACCCCACGAGCGGGAGGAGCATCTTGATCGGCGCCTTCGCGGCCGACTCTTCGGCCCGCTGTCGTCGCTCGATTCGCAGCTGCTCCGACTGCACCTGGAGCACTTTGCTGATGGACACGCCGAGCTGCTCGGCCTGGATGATCGCGCCGATGAACGAGGTGAGTGCCGGGATACCGGTCCGTGCAACCACGTCGCGCAGCGCGTCCTTGCGTGCCTTCCCGACGCGGATCTCCGCGAGCGCACGCTGGAACTCATCCGCCAGAGGGGTCTTCGTCTTCTCGACGACCTTTCCGAGCGCCGCATCGAAGCCGAGGCCGGCCCGCACGGAGATCGTCAACAGGTCCAGTGTGTCCGGGATGGCCAGCAGGATCTTCTTGCGGCGTTTCTTGATGCGCCGGCTGAGCCAGAAGTCGGGGAGGAAGAACCCGATGGCGCCGAGGCACACGGCTGCAATCATTCCGAACGCGAAGTCGCCCAGGACCAGCCCGAAGACCAGCAGCACGCCGCCGCCCAGGCCAAGGGCCACGACCATCTTCATGCCCAGGAAGTCGGTCGTTCGCAGGCTGGCCGGGTTCCCGGCCTGGGCGAGCCGTTCCGCCGTCCGGCTCTGCTTCTTCGGGCTGGTGAGACGCTGGCCGATGCCGGAGAGCCGGATCGCGAGCGGACGGACGGTGCGTTCGAAGAACGGCTGCTGCAGTTCCAGTTCCTCGAGGCTCCGCGCCTGCATCGACCCGAGCTGCGTGAGCCGAGCCTGGACGGGATCGGGCGTCCGGCTACCGATCACCGCCATGAAGACCAGGAAGACGCCGAGGGCGGCCACCAGGGCCATGATGAGCGGCATGCCTCAGACCTCGATGTCGACGATGCGGCGAATTAAGAAGAAGCCGATCCCCATCATGATTCCTCCGACCGCAAGGATGATGGTGCCGGCGGGTACGCCCATCACTTCGGGCGGCTTCTCGAACATGGGCTGCATGAACGTCGGGGCGATCACCATGAGGACTCCCACCAGGCCGATGGGCAGGAAGCCCACCAGGTAGCCCGACATTCGCCCTTGCGCGGTGAGCGTGCGGATCTCGCCCTTGATGCGGACGCGTTGACGGATCGTGAAAGCGATCGAGTCGAGGATCTCGGCGAGATTTCCGCCGACCTGGTGCTGGATGGAAATTGCCGTCGTCATCAGTTCAAGGTCGTCGGATCGGACGCGACGGACCATGTTGGCGAGGGCTTCTTCGAACGGCAGGCCCAGGTTCACCTCGCGGATGACACGATTGAACTCCGTCGAGATCGGTGGCTGTGTCTCGCGAACGACGAGCTCGATGGCCTGCAGAAACGAGGAGCCCGAACGAAGCGCGTTGGAAATCAGCGTGATGGTGTCGGCGAGGCTGGTATTGAACGCCTTGAGGCGCTTTCCCTTCCTCCGGTTCAGCCAGAAGCGCGGGATGAAGAACCCGGCCACCGCGGCGCCGACCAGTGCAAATGGGTTGGCAAGTGTTGGGAACGCGATCGACCCGAGCGCGAAACAGATGGCAGGCACACCCACGATCGCAGCTGCACGGATCATGAGGAATTCCGAGGGCTTCAGGACCAGATCCGCGCGAGCGAGCTCGCGCGCGAGGTTGGCACCCCAGTCCCTGCGCTCGACGACCTTGTTGACGCTCGTGAGTGCGGATGAGCCGGACAACAACTGCCCGATCGTCCGGCGCTCCCGTTTCGTTGCGGGTTTGGCCGGCTGGGCCGCAGAGGCATATCGTTCAAGGCGCACATTGACATCACCGCCACGGCCGCCGAAGAGCCCGAAGACGATGAGCAGGACCGCGACCGCCGCCATGGCGGCCGCGAACAGCACGAACGGGTCCATCGTCGATCGCCTAGTAGGAGAAGCCGAAGAGACCGGGCGGCAGGTGGATGCCCATGATCTCGAACTTCTCCGTGAACTTCGGCCTGATACCGGTCGGCTTCAGCCGCCCCTGGATCTTGCCCTCGACGACGCCCGTCTGCTCGAATACGAAGACATCCTGCATGACGATCACGTCGCCCTCCATCCCCTGGACCTCGGTGATGTTGGTGATCTTGCGCGTCCCGTCCTTGAGCCGGTTCTGGTGCACGATCAGGTCGACCGCCGAGGCGATCTGCTCGCGAATGGCCCGGAGCGGCAGGTCCACGCCTGCCATCAGTACCATGGTCTCGAGGCGCGACAGCATGTCGCGCGGCGTGTTTGCGTGGCCGGTGGACATGGATCCGTCGTGGCCGGTGTTCATCGCCTGCAGCATGTCCAGTGCCTCGCCGGAACGCACCTCGCCGACGATGATCCGGTCCGGCCGCATGCGCAGGGAGTTGCGGACGAGCTCGCGGATCGGGAGGGCGCCCTTGCCCTCGATGTTGGCGGGGCGGGCCTCGAGTGTGACCACGTGCTCCTGGCGCAGCTGCAGTTCCGCCGCGTCCTCGATCGTGACGATTCGCTCGTCGTTCGGGATGAACGAGGACAGGATGTTGAGCATGGTCGTCTTGCCGGAGCCGGTGCCCCCAGAGACGAAGATGTTGAGTCGGGCCTCGACGCAGGCCTTCAGGAAGTCGAACATCTCGGGAGTGGACGTCCCGAAGCGGATCAGGTCTTCCACTGTCAGCGGGGAAGCCGCGAATTTCCGGATCGTGATGACCGGCCCTATGAGGCTGATCGGCGGAATGACGGCATTGACCCGCGATCCGTCGACGAGGCGGGCGTCCACCATCGGGCTGGATTCGTCGACCCGTCGGCCGATCGGCGAGATGATGCGGTCGATGATCCGCATCACGTGGTCGTCGTTCTGGAAGGTGACATTCGCCAGTTCGATCCGGCCGCTTCGCTCGATGTAGACCTGCCGCGGGCCGTTGACCATGATCTCGGTGATGCTCTCGTCGCGCAGCAGCGGCTCGAGCGGACCGAGGCCGACGATCTCGTCGGTGATCTGCTCGAGCATGCGCACCCGTTCTGCGCGGGTGAGCGCGAGGCCTTCCTCATCGACCGCCTTGCTGAAGATCTCTTCAATCTGCCGGCGCACCTCGACCTGGTTGGTCAGGTCGAGCTTGGGGTCGAGGTCGGAGATGACGCGCTGTTGGACCCGGAATTTCGTGTCGCGGAACGCCTCCCGGGCGGGCGCCTGCGAGACCATCCGGGTGGGTGCAGGTGGGGTCCCCGCGGGAGGAAGCGGCGAGGGAGCGCCGGCCTGGGCCGGCGGCAGGGGCAGCGGCAGGGATCCGTCCGCTCCCGGGCGTACGCTTTCGATGCGTCGCAACAGCGACATCGCCTGTTCTCCCAGCTAGACGCGAATGGGCGCGGTCATCGGCGTGCGAAGAGCGATCGGCGCTGGACCGCTTTCTCCGAGGCGACGGTGACATCACCGGCGACGGCACGCGCAATGCTGAATATGTCCTGGCTGACCTGGGCCTGCTTATTGCTCCAGACGAAGGGCACACCGCGGTTCAGCGCATAGACGACTGTTCGGCCGTCGCTCACGACGGTGTGGTCGACCTTGCGGCCGATGGAGTGTTCGATGTCGGCCACGCGGATCCCGTACGCCGAGTCCGCGCGGTTCAGCACCAGGCGAAGCTTGTCGCTGTCGTATCCGAGCTGGTCGGCAACGCCGAGGAACAAGCGGATGTTCTTGATGTTGGTGATCTCGAGGGTGAGCAGGCAGAGGATCAGGTCGGCCTGGTCCAGGATGCCGATCGTCGGATCCTGGAAGAGCGGCCAACAGTCGACGATGACGATCTCGTGCGTCTCGGCGAGGCGCTCGATGATCCGGCGCACGTGATCGGGCGTGACGAGTTCGGCCATTTCCGGGGACGGCGGTGCGAGCAGCACCTTGATGCCGGTGGAGTGGGTGATGAGCGTGCTGTCGACAGCGTCGATATCCCCGTTGGCCACGTCGGGCAGCACGTCAACGATCGACTTGTTCTTGGGGTACATGTTCAACAACACGCCCACATCGCCGAACTGCAGGCTCGCGTCCATGAGAGCCACCGACTTGTGCAGCTCGGAGGCTATCGCCACGGCCAGGTTCACTGCGAGCGTCGTCCGGCCCACGCCACCCTTGGGCGAGAACACGGCGATCACCTTGCCGGCAGGCCGGTCGCCGCTGCTGTTTGCCGGCCTCGCGACCGGCACCATCGGCGCGAGACGGACGTGCTTCTCCCGCTCCCGCGCGTATACCTGCCGGATCGAGTCACACAGCTCGTCCGAACTGAAGGGCTTGACCAGGAACTCGCGTGCACCGGCCAGCATGGAACGGCGCAGGTAGTCGGCTTCCCCCTGGACGCTCATCATCACGATCGCGGCGTTGGGCGCGCGATTGGTGAGTTGTTCCGTGGTGGTGATGCCGTCCATCCCGGGCATGTTGATGTCCATGAGAACGACGTCCGGGAGCAGCTGGCTGCCGACCTCGAGCGCCTCGAAGCCTGAGGAGGCTGCGCCGACGACCTCCATATCCGTCTCGAACGACAGCAGCTTCGAGATGTGGTCGCGCGTCTCGGCGATGTCGTCGACGACGAGGATCCTGATGGTATCGCTCATGAAGTTCCTTTTTCGCTCGGCGATCGCTCGGCGGAACGGGCTCGCGCTGTTACGGGTACTCGACCGTGATGGTCTGCGGGGGGAGAACGCCGTACTTGTCGACGAGCTTCCGCAGCGTGATGCCGTCAGTGGTGACATCGGCTGCGCCGACATCGCCGGGGGCGCGGAGGACAAGCGACAGGGACGCATCCGGAGAGGCGGCCTGTGCAAAGCGAATGATCTCGGCTTGCTGGGGGCTGACGCTCAGGATCAAGATGGATGAGGCGGGCACGGCCTGACCGGTCGCAGGGTCGACCTGGTCGGTGCCGCTGGATGTCGATCCAGACGTGGATGCCGTTTCCGGTGTCCCGACGGCACCTCGGCCGAGGACCTGGACGTTCTGCACGAGCACCTTGACGCTCATGAGATTGGCTGCGTCGCCGACGCTCAGGTAGGGGGCCGTGTCCGAGCCCTTGGTGCCCGATGTGTCTGCACCGGGCAACTTGGACGAGTCGATGACGACCGGGGCCTTGGCGGCAAGGATCACGCTGACGTAGTCGCCCTGCTGGACGAATCCGCCAACTCCGTTCAGGCCGTCAACGCTCACGGCAATGGCGACATGGCCCGGCTTCAGACTCCCGGAAATGTCGGCCAGAGCGGCACTGCCGTTGGTCGTCGCGAAGTCGGACGCCTTCAATGCCTGACCTTTGAGGACGGTGTGTCTGACCACCTGGCCAACGACCAGGGAAGGGTCAGCGTATGTCTCGATGGCGTCGTCGACGTTGAGCTGGATCGTGCCGAGGAGCGACCCCACGAGCGCGGTCCCGATCGGGATGTCGACGGATGCGACCACCGCGGAGACGGTCTTTGGGGGCGCCGGCTGCGCGTTGCCGGACCCGGCGCCGAAGAGAAGGACGCCGCCGAAGGCCACGAGAGCCAGGAGGACGCCCAGCACGAGCATGAGGCGATTGGAGCGCTTCAACATTAGATCTCCCGGTGCTGTGACAGGCACGCTCGACTCTATTGGTTGGGGGGTGCAGGCGCGATATGACGAATCGGCTATGAGCGGGATAGGACGGTGGACAACGCTGCGCTTGAGCCGGTTCCGGGGGAGTCGAGCGAGGCGGAGACACGGATGCGCGAGCGCCACCGCGGACCGCTGCTTCCGAAGCCCCAGGGACCTTGTCCGGTGTCACCGTGCGCCGGTCCGCAGCGAATTTGCACCGCTGGCAACCTATCCACCCGGCCTGCGATCAGTTTGGCCGGAAGACCGGGCTCGCGTGCCCTGCGTGCGGATCGGCAGCCGTCGTCACCTCCGCAATTCCCCGCATGGACCTCGCTGAGGGCGCCGACGCGGAGGTTGCCGCAGTGGTCCTGTTGCCGTCGTCCTCACCGGCCGGGGCATCCGGCCACAGGTCCGAGAAAATCCCCAATCCCACGTCGCCCGTCGCCCGCGGATGTCGCCGCTGTTCCGGCCGCTGTCGAGCCACAATATCGGAGCGCCACAACATTGGCAAAAGAGCGGTGCCGCCCGGGTGGGCAGCACCGCTCTGAGAAACGAGAGTCAGCAGGCGCTCAGATCGCGGCGCCGATGTTCGAAAGGATCGCGCCGATCTGGCCGCCGAGGAGCGTGACGGCACCAATGCAGAGGATGGCGATGAGCGCCAGGATCAGAGCGTACTCGGCGAGTCCCTGTCCCTCCTCCTTGTGGAGAACGGCGGACAGCCACGTCATGAAGTAGGTCATGGTTGCGATTACCTCCTTCCTTGAAGAATTCGCGTCGTCTGAGGACGGTGTGATGACTCTGCGCCCGACCCCCTGCCGTGCCTATAGGAATGGCGTACGGGTACCCCTGCGACGGTCGGGCGATGCGTTCTCCGCCGGCGCATGCCCCCGGGATCGGACGAATGGGCGGTGACGCCGCGGGGATCGCGACCGGCCGCGCGGGGCACCGGCGCAGCCCGACACGCGGCACGCCGCAACCCGACATAGGAGTTGCGACCGGAAGACCGGGATGATTGCGGCGCGATACCCGCCGCGATCCGCGCCGCAAATCGAGGGCGCCGGCCTCTCGGCCGGCGCCCTGCTGATCGGGGGTGTGCGGGGCCTCACAGCACGGCGATGATCTGAGACATCGCGGTGCTGATCGAGGTCCCGACGAACAGGAGTGCTGCGACCGCGACAATTGCGATCAACCCGATGACCAGGGCGTACTCGGCAAGGCCCTGTCCTCGTTCATCGCAGTCGCGACGGAGAACCTGGAACATCGGAATATACGAGCCTCCGAGAGCGATGAGTCCAAGATAATGGACAGACGCAGGCTAGGCCGGGTCGGCCGGGTACGGAAATGGACCGGTGGTCCGGTGCTCGTGCCCCGAGAGTCCGGTGCGCTTTCAGCTGAGCGCGACGACGACCTCGAGGCTCTGACCGCCGTCGAGGATGGCGATGGAGGCCCCGAGAGTCCCCGCGCGATCCCTGATCTCCTGGAGTCGGACATCGGGCAGTGATGCGAGCGACCGCACGCGTCTGGCGCTCCTCGCTCTCGTTCTGTTCGATCATCGCCGCGAGCTGCCGGGGGCAGCTCCGAGCGGCGCTCGTTCAGGGGGGCCGTTGCGGCCCCGTCTCCCTCGGGCGCCGCCCACACCGCCCTGACGATCGCGGAGAGCTCGCGGTCACCCCAGTCGATCCGCGCGGTCACGCGGATCGGCCTGAGCGCCACGTAGCCGGCGATCGCGTCGTCGAGGATGCGGAACAGCCCGATCTCGAGATCGGCAGCGAGGCGGCGGTCCGTGCCCGACGAGTCGAATTCGATCTCGATGCCGCTGCGCTGTCCCCGGTCGATTGCCGTGCGGCGCAGCGTCGGTACCAGGCCGAGGTCGTCGAGCACCATCGGGCGCACGTCGAACACGAAGTCCTTGGTCTGCGCCAGGGTGGACTGCACCATGCGGCGAAGGGCGGCGAGCTCCGACGTGGCGCGCGAGTCACCGCGGCCGACGAGCCGTTCGACGATCTCCGACTGGAGCGCGATGTTCGCGAGGCTCTGCACCGGCCCGTCGTGCATCTGGCGCGCGATGTCCCGACGGATGTCCTCCTGCGCGCGGAGCATGTCGGCCAATTCATTCGGGCGCATGTGGCGCGCCGTGCCGCGAGGATTCGGTCGAGCTCGTTCCGATTTCGGGAGGCCGGCGAACCGGGACGCTGCGCGGGTCCAGCCCTCCCAGCGACTGGATCACCCAGGCCAGGCGGTCGCGGTACCGCTGCAGCGTCTTCTGCTTCCCCTCGAGCACGTCCTGCTGCGCGGAGAAGAGCATCGCCCTGCGGCTCAGGGTCAGCAGCTGGATTCGGGCGTCGCGGACCTCCTCGGGGCCGGCGATCGGGTCGCGCTCGAGAGCGGTGACCCGTTCCTCGGCCTTGGCCCGTCGTCCTTCGTGCCGTTCCGCCTCCGTGGCGGCCTGGCGTGCCAGCAGTCCGATCTCGTCGAGCTCTCGATCGAGCTGCGCGAGTTCTTCGCCGAGGGACGCGCGCACGGAACCGAGGCCTTCGCTCCCATCGCCGTCGGTCGTGCCTCCGAGCCCAACCGAACGTGCTGAAGATCCGGTATCCACGGGGGTTCAGTCCTCCGGGATCCGGATCCAGCCCTGCTTCATGGCATAGACCACAGCCTGAGTCCGGTCGTTGACCGAAAGCTTGCGGAGGATCGAGCTCATGTGGTTCTTGACCGTCTGCTCGCTGATGGACAGTGCATAGGCGACCTGCTTGTTGGTCATGCCCTTCGCGATGTTGTCCAGGATCTCGACCTCGCGCGGTGAGAGGGGCGCGAAGATGGGCGCCGCCTCCTGTCCGTAGATCGCCAGTTCCCGGAACTCCTTGAGGACGCGGCTTGCCACCGAGGGCCGCGCGAATACCTTGTCGTTGATGAGGTACTCACCCGTGTTGACGCGGCGAATGATGGTGACGAGGTCCTCGGGGCTGACGTCCTTCAGGATGAAGGCGGCGGCTCCGGCCTTGATCGCCTCGAACAACAGGTCCTCGTCCTCTTGGACGGCGAGCGCGATGATGCCGGTGGCGGGCACCTCCCGCTTGATGCGCTGCGTTGTCTCGATCCCGCCTGGGGGAGCGATGGAGAGGTCCAGCAGTACGATGTCGGGAGAGTGCTGGGTCGCGGCGTCGAATGCCCCGCGAGGGTCCTCGGCCTCGGCACAGATCTCGAAGTCCGGCTCGCGCTCGAGGATTTGTCGCATCCCCACCCTGAACAGCGCGTGGTCGTCGACCAGCAGGATCTTGACCTTGGCATCTGGGCTGCGACGGTCCGGACCGCCTCTGCGACGGTCCGGGCCAGAGTAGGCCATTCCCATTTCCCTCAACTCCTCGCTCCTGGCTCGATGGCCAGGCGGACAGTCGTGCCGGCCGCCGGTTTCGAGACGATCTCCAGACGCGCGCCGACAAGCTGGGCGCGCTCGCGCATGAATCGCACGCCGAAGTTCCGCTTCGAAACGTGATTCAGGACCTCATCGACCGCAAAGCCACGCCCGTTATCGGCCACCTCCAGGATCCACCGTCCGGCGACGCCGTCGTCCGGCGGCTCGAGGAACGTCGAGATACGTACCTGCGATGCGGCCGAGTGCTTGTGCACGTTGCGCAATGCTTCCTGCGCCACTCGCAGGGCGACCGAACTGCTCATCAGGTCGAGCAGCTCCTGCGGCGCGGCCAGCTGGACGTCGGTCCGGATGCCGTCTTCCTTCTGCATGCGCTGGGCCAGCTCTTCGATCGCCGGATTGAGCCCATCGCCTTCGCTCAGCGCCGGGTGCAGCTGGTGGATGAACCCGCGCAGGGTCTCGAGCTCACGCTCGAGCCGACCACGGAGCGCGCGCAACTCGGCCCGGGCAGCCCCGGGATCCGCCGCCAGCGTGTGGTCGATGATGTCGACCTGGAAGACGGCGTTCGCGAGCGCCTGGGCCGGGCCATCGTGCAATTCCTCGGCGATCTGGGTTCGCTCCGCCTCCTGGGCCTCGAGAATCTGCATCGCGGAGGGACCACCGAAGCGGACATTGAGCTCCGGATCGTCGGCCGACCAACGGCCGGAGACCGTCAACTCGCCGCTCATGCCGCGCTCGAGGAAGAGCCAGCTCTGCTCCATGTCGCGCAGCGCCGCATCGAGCCGGGCCAGCAGCGACCTGTCGCGAACGAGGCCGGAGGTCTCGACCCGGCGCATCGCTCCGCCCCCCTGTTCGCCGGCTGAAGCCTCGAACTCCTGCAGGGCGGCACCGTACGTTTCTCGCAGACGCTCCGTGACGGCGCGGAGTTGGTTGGCGTCCTGGGCGAGCAGCTGCTTGGCCTCGGCGTACAGGGCGTCGACTTCTGCCTGCCGCTGCTCTCTGACCGTTCCGATCTCCATCTTGCCGCGAGTATATGCGCTGGGAACTGACGACCTGAAGCTCATTGGCGGCACCCCGCGTCCACGCGGAACAGCCATGCGGACCCACCGGCCAACGGCCCGAAACTGGAGGCCTCCCTGATGCACGGCTGGTTCCCGCCGAGCAGTGCTTCGGGGTACCGTCCGCGCTCGTCGAGTTCCACCAGGATCGGGGCATTGAACGCGCGCGAGAGCGCAAGGATGGAATCTGGCCCCTCGTCCGGCAGCGCGATGGCCGATACCCCGAGCGCGTCTGCCATCCAGATGGGGCGATCGGCGATGACGATCGGGCCACCCTCGATCACGGCTTCCGCCGCCGGGACGGGCGAGCCAATCGGAGACTGCCGTGCGTCCACGCCCTGCCCCGGCCCGGGAGCCAGGTCGAGCAGCCGGCGCACCTGGACAGCGGCGTCGGAGACCTGCGCCTGCAGCACCGCGGTCTGGCGAGCGATCACGATCACCTGGAGCCCGGCGAACGGCACGCAGACTGCCAGCAGCGCCGCCGGAGCGAGCCAGGCGTTTGTACGGGACCAGTGGCGTGCACGGCCGATGCGTGCCACCAGGGCGTCGGTACCGAGCATCGCAGTCACGCAGAGCCCGACCAGCAGAGGGCCCGACCCGTGCAGGAATGTCCCCCACAGTGTCGCCACCGGAAAGAACAACCCGGTGACCAGGAACGTCATGAAGCCGCTGACGAGCAGAGCCTGGAGCGCGGTCGGCCGCCGAAGCGCCGGCGAGTGCCGAAGGCCCGGCAGCGCTGCGAGCCCCGCGATCCCCACCGGGAATGCCGAGACCAACAGGACGGTCACCAGGTTGTGCAGGATCCCGGTTGCCTGGTGGCCCACGATCTGCGGCAGTCCCTGGGCAAGAAAGCCACCAAGGGTTGGCGGGTCGAGGTAGGCAAAGATCTGCTCGTTGCGAACGAGGAACGCGTTCTGGAGCGCCTGGCCGGCGAACGGGCTTCCGAAGACCAGCGCATTTCGGGCGAGCCACGGCACGACGACCACCAGCCCCCCCAGAACGACCGGCCAGAGCGCGCCCAAGGCCAGGCCCCGGCGCCTTCCGCTCGCCGCCGAACGCATAGCGACGGCGACCATTGCGAGGTAGCCGAGCCCGAGCCAGGCCGCTTCCTGGCGAGACAGGTACGCGAGCCCGAGGCAGACGCCGAGGGCCAGGCCGGGCATGCTGCGGCGCAGCGCCACCCGGCGACCGCGGATCGCCGCGGTCGGGTCGACCTGACCAGCCAACAGGTCGACCGTGCCGACCGAGGGGCCCACCGTGGCATCGGTGAACGTCCCCGGGCCACACTGCCCCTCCGCGCCCTGCCGTTCCGCGACCCGCAGTGCGCGCGGCATGAGGAGGGCCCCGAGCAGACCGAATACGAGGAACGGGGTCGTCGAATCCGGTGCCATTGCCCCCAGGAGGAACGGCCCGAAGACCGCGACGAGGAGGCCGCTGCCGATGGCCACCGCGCCGGCCCGCCGTCCCGAGAGCCCCGCCTGGGCTGCGGCCTCTCGCCCCACGGCCCAGGCGAGCGGCGCAGCGAGGGAGCCCAGGAGCACGCCCCCCCACTGGGCGGAGGTGAAGGCCGTTCCCAGCACTGCCATGGGAAGTGCGGCGATGAAGCTCCCCATCGGGAGCCATAGCTCGAAGGCGGGCTTGGGGAGAACGAGCGGCGGCGTGGCGTAGCTCCACATCGCGTCACTCACGAGTCCGTGCCCGCTCACCAGGTTGCGCGCTACATCCACGTAGTAGGCACTGTCCTCGGTCGGTGGGAAGGTAACCATCGAGGCGGCGGCGACACGCACGACCGCCGCCAGCACCAGGAGGCTGACCGGGACGACCAGCTGGGCGACCGACGGGCGCACCCGGATCGAGAGGCGGAGCCCCGGCCTGCCCAGTGCCACGGGGCGCTCGACCCTGATCACGGTCCGCACCGCGTGTCGGTGGGCTGGAGACACACCGCGTACAGCGCTGCAGCCGGCAGGTCTCGCAGGTCGACCGTCGCCGCCGCGCCGGCATCGGGCCCCGGTGCCGTGGGGCCCGCGGTGCCGATGGCGTTCGCCATGGAGCGTCCGGACCCCACCGCCGACCCATTCGAGGGAGCTGCGTCGGAAGGGACCGTCATGACCGGCGCGGACAGCCAGGCTGGCCGCTGGGTGCCTGCGAGCAACGGTGCCAGCCACACCGTGACATGGTTCCGCTCAAGAACCAGCCACCGGATGTTGTACTCGCGGAGGGTCTGCTCGACGACCGGCAGAGGGTCGTCCGGCGTGACGACGCCCGGCCGCGCCGCCGCGTACGCGTAACCCCCCGCGTCGGGGCTCATCAGGCGATCGCCCGCAGGTAACGCGTCCAGTGCGGCGGAGACGGTCTTCCGGATGTCCTGCTCGGCGCGCCACTGGCGGACGGTCACCAGCGTTGCGCCGACAGCGCCGATCGCCGCCACCGCGACCGCCATTCCGGTGAACACCGCCGTCGCTCGGGCGGGCTTCCAGCTCGGCCGCCGCCTGGCCACCCACGCCACCGCGGCGGCGATCCCGAGCAGCGACAGCATGAACGCATGGGGGATCAGTGCCACCGCCGAGTGCAGGAAGGTGCCGTACGGAACATGCACCGCGAACAGCAGCCCGCTGAAGGTGAACAGCGTGGCGGCGTAGACCAGCCACGGAACGAACGCCGGATCACGCCGGCGCAGCCACGCCCCGATCACCGTGAAGGGCGCCAGGAACACGAGGAGCGGCATGGTGATCAGGATCCCCAGGGCCGCGGCCAGACCCCCGAGACGGCTCGCGAGCAGCGGCCCGATTCCCTGGTCCAGAAAGGCGGATAGGGTGGTCACCGAGCTGACGCTGTACAGCTGACGGTAGTCGGTGATGAAGAGGATGCGCCCGCTGGCCGCCGACGGGGACAGCGACCCGAACACGGCGAGTTGCCGCAGGAACCATGGGGATACGACCAGGAGGAACCCGGCTGCGCACGCGATGGCCGGGACCCAGCCGATCCGTGATGCCCGGGGGCGTCGCCAGAGGTCCACGCCGAAGGCAAGCGCGAATGGCACGCCCAGCAGCACGCCGTCGTTTCGCGCCAGGGTGGCCAGGCCGACGCAGAGCCCACCAAGCGCGAATGCCCTGCGATCACCGCGCAGGCCTCGAGAGCACGCCCACAGCGAGAGAACGCCGAGCAGCATGAACAGCGCGAAGTTGTCCGGCTGCCCCAGGTACGGTGTGACCCCGCCCGGAACCGCCACCAGGATCGCGGCCCCGATCGCGACCGCCCGCGGAAGCCCGGCATCACGTGCGATCCACCATGTGAGCGGCGACACAGCCGCGCTGCACAGCCAGAACGGCAGCGCGGAAGCAAGCGCGGTCGGTCCAAGCAACCAGATGAACGGGACCTGCACAAGCGCCGCAAGCGGCATCCAGTGGGCATTCGACGGGATCGGCAGGACGGCCTGTGCAGCCGCCGGCAGCTGCCCTCCGACATCGACGAAGTTCCAGATGAAGTCGATGCTGAGCCCGTGCCCGCCTGCGAGTTGCCGTGCGACCTCGACGTAGTAGTACGAATCCGGGTACGCGGGATCGCCGAAGAGTGCGGCCGTGGCCAGCCGTACCCCCAGGGCGAACACGAACAACAGCAGCGGCACGGCCATGGCCGGTGCAGGATAGCAACGGCCTTCGCTCGTTCCGACCAGTACGAATGGGCCACCGGGGAGCCGCCGGGTGTGCCGCGCGGTGCGTTCCTGTGCGGTTCGAACAAGGGAAACGGGCCATCGGCAGACTGGCCAGCCGCCCTGGCGCCACGTCCCGGTCGTCCCCGTGCCGCGACGTTCTCGACGGGGAAGCCCGCCCACGTTCTGCCTCCCGGTAACCCACGCCGGTTCGCCGCGCCGGGACAGCGCCGGCCCTACCATGCGCGGCATGCCCACACCTACCGCAGCGAGTGTGACGATCGTGCTGCCGGCCTATAACGAGGCCGGACGGATCGGGCCTGCCCTCGACGAGCTGTTCGGCTACCTCGAGCGCACCGGACCGCCGCGCGAGGGCGGCGGTCCGGCATCTGAGCTCGGCCGCTGGGAGGTGCTGGTCGTGGATGACGGCAGCACCGATGCGACGTCCGAGGTCGTCGAATCACGTCGAGAGGCGCATCCGGTGGGCGATGCCCCGCCGCAGCTCAGGGTGCTGCGACGGCCGCACATGGGAAAAGGCGCAGCCGTGAGCGCCGGGATGCTCGCGGCAGACGGCGACCTGATCGTCTTCGCCGATGCCGACATGGCCACACCGCCCGACCAGTTGCCCCTGCTCACGCGTGCGCTCGGCGCTGCCGACCTCGCCCTCGGGAGCCGCGTCCAGCCCGACGGAAGCGACCGGCGCGCCAGCCAGCCGTTCCATCGACAAATGCTGGGCAAGGCGTTCCGGCTGCTCTCCGGCGTCTGGGTCACGGGCAATGTGCCGGACACCCAGTGTGGGTTCAAGGGGTTCCGGCGCGATGTGGCCCGAGACCTGTTCGCGCGCCAGAAGATCACGAGCATCGTGTTCGACGCCGAGATCATCCACCTCGCGCGCCGGCGTGGGTACCGGATCGCAATCGTGCCGGTCCAGTGGTCGGACAAGCGCGGCTCACGCATGCGGGTGCGACCGGCCCTCGCGCTACGGGTCGGGTGGGACCTGTTTCGCACCCCGCTGATCCACCGCGACGTACACCGGGCAGAAGAGCCGTACACTGCCCTCAGTTGATGACCACTGTGCCGCTTTCACCGGGCCGTCCATCGTCGGAGACGGACGGAGACAGACTGATCCCGTGCCGCGTTCCGTTCGCCGCCATCCCGCGCGCGACCTGGGACCGCCTCGCAGCGGCATCACCCGCCGGGACGCCCTTTGATCGCTGGACCTTCCACCGTGCCTGGTGGGACGCGTACGGCGTGACGGCGCATGAGCAGTACCTCGCCTGCATCCGACCAGGCGCCGCCGTGATCGCGAACGGTGCCCTTGACGGCGCCATGACCGACGTACCCGATATCGTCGGCATCGTTCCGCTGATGCACCGCCACGAAGTCGAGCCGGGCGATGCCGAGAACGCGACGATCCTGCGCCGGCCCTGCGAACCCGGTACCAGTGTCCGGCCGGACGCGAAGGCCATCTTCATGGGGGCGAGCTACCACGCCGACTATGCGACACTCCTGTGCGCCGCGTCGGATATCGACGCGGTCGCTGACACGGTGGCCCGGAGCTGCCTGGAGCCGACGGATCGAGTTCACGGCGAGGTTCCGTGGGATGTGATCGACCTGCGACGGTTCCGGCATGACGATCCGGTGCTGCCTGCCCTGGAGGCCGCTTTCAGGCGGTACGCCGACGAAGGGGAGTGGGAGGTCCGGGTCGAGCAGGAGGACGTCTGCCCGGTCACCACGCACGCCGGAGGCGACTGGGACGCGTTTCTCGGCACGCTGGACAAGAAGGCCCGTCACGAGATCCGCCGGAAGGTTCGTCGTGCGGAGAAGGTCGGCGAGCTTCGATTTGTCCACGCACCGCTGGACTCGCGGTCCGTCGAGCGGTTCATCGACCTGCACCAGGCGCGCTGGGGCGAAGACGGGCTCTTCCCGCCGACCGAGGGTGGCGACCGCAGCCGGCATTTCCTTCACCGGCTCACCGAGCTCGAGGCAGCGGAAGGGCCGGGCGCCGTCCTGCAGCTCGGGCAGACGTTCGTCGGCGACCACCTGATCTTCGTGACGGTCGGCTTCGACGACGGCGCCACGTGCTTCTACTACAACGCCGGCATGGATCCGGCCGCGCGCGACCTGTCCCCCGGTGTGACGGGGACAGCGGCGTACATGCGGGACCGGTTCGGGTCCGGCCGGGAGCGCTTCGACTTCCTCCGCGGCAACGAGGGCTACAAGTACGAATGGGGCGCCGTCGACGAGCCGGTCTACCGGATCCTCGTCCTGTGCTCGTCGCCCGGGGACACCCCGACGAACTCGGGACAGGAGTACTGACCTCTCGCGACGAGGGCCCGCTACGGTCTCAGGACGCTCCAGTAGCGCTCCGCGGCACCCTTCCCCAGGCCTGCCGCGAGAGCGACCCGAGCGTGGTACCCGGAGAGATCGTCGAGCATTCCCTGGTCGCTGTCGAACAGGCGCACGATCTGGCTGGCGTAGAGGCGCAGTCCGGCCGCCTTGCGCTCGAGCACATCGCTGACGTCGCTGTAGCGAGCCTCGACATCCAGCCCGCGCGGCAGGTCGAGCCCATCGCCCTCCAGTTCGGCCGGCCCGGTGAAGTCGTTCCACCAGGCGTACGGGAAGTCCTCGTAGAAGGTGGTCCGTCCCGCGGGATCCGGTCCCGGCATGACCCAGGCTCGCTCGTTCGACAGCATTGCCAGGCCGACCTCTCGGCACAGCTGGTGGTCGACATGGTTGCCCACCGCGAGCGGGAAGTACACCATCTGCGGTTCGAGTCGAAGGATCTCCTGCCGCAGCAGGTCGTACGGCGGTTCATCATCGTCGCGCGGAGACCCGAGCAACTGCTCGTCGTTCTCGTAGCCGCGGTAGATGGCATCCGGCAGGTCGAGTTGGACGACGGACGCCTCCATGAACCAGGCGTACCGCTCGTCTTCAGCCCGACGGATGTCCGCAGTGTCCGCCGTCTGGAAGTCGACCACCTCCAGCGATCCCTGTCCACCGACGGAATCGGCCAGCGGCCGCTCGGCCGTTTCCACGTTCGTGATGTTGGCGGTGCGGGTCCATGCCGCCCGCTGCCAGAACTGCCGAGCCTGGGTGTTCGCCCGCTCCTGCGTCAGGACAATTCGATCGGGATCTGCCGCCCAGGGCGCACCCGGGGCTGCCGTGTGGACCGGAACGTCGGCAGAGATGTTGCTGCGCCGAAACGCCTCGCCCACCGGCCAGAGAGCTTTCGTCCCGAAGCCCAGGGCCTGGCGCTGGTAGTCCGTCTGGTCGCTGCTCGCTCCCGGGCCGCCGGAGTACACCGTGATGATGGTCACGGCCTGCCCAAGTTCGCGCAGCGTGGCGATCAGTCCCCCGCAGGACAGTGCCGCATCGTCCGGGTGCGGTGACACGAAGATGTGCGTCATGGGCGGCGAGGATAGCATCCGCCCGTGGCGAGTGACCTCCCGGGCCGCGAACGGCGAACGGGATCCTCTGCGCGCTCCGACCGGATTCAGCGGTACCCGTGGTGACCCAGCAGCGGGACGAAGACGCACGGCTCGAGGTCACGAGACTCGATTCTCGCGCCCATGCGATGGATGACCGTCAGCTGCTGGTGCCACGGCGGCCCGATCGGCAGGACGAGGTTCCCGCCATCGGCGAGTTGCTCCACGAGCGGAGGTGGCGCGGCGGGTGCGGCTGCCGCGAGCACGATCCCCGCGTAGGGGGCGCGTGGCGGATAGCCCTCGCCGCCGTCGCCCACGACTAGCTCGACGTCGAAACCGAGGTCGGCGAGGGACGTTCGCGCGGCCGCAGAGAGGTTCGGGTCCCATTCGATCGACGTCACCGCAGCGCCCATGGCGGCCAGCACCGCAGCCTGGTAACCGGAGCCGGTCCCGACGTCCAGCACTCGCACTGGTTGGTCGGGTCTGCCGGCCCGCCATTCGGTGAGACCGAGCGCCTCGGTCATGCGAGCCACGATGAACGGCTGCGAGATCGTCTGGCCGCGACCGATGCTGAGTGCCCCGTCCTCGTACGCCCGGCCGCATTGATCGCGCGGCACGAACCGTTCGCGCGGGACGAGTCTCATCGCGGCGAGCGTGTCGCCGTCACGGATACCCCGGGCGAGGAGTTGCAGCGTCACCATCCGGCCGCGTGCGTCGGCGAAGGGATCGTTCGGCGGCCGTTCTTCGCCGTCCGCCATGCATGTTCCTCCGCGTCAGGTCCCGGATGGCGAGGGCGACGCGCCGGCCGGTGAAGTTGACGGCGATACCACGGGCGACGGCGTGACGACCGGCGATGGCGTGACCACCGGCGATGGCGTGACCACCGGCGATGGCGTGACCACCGGCGATGGCGTGACGACCGGCGGAGACGCCGATACGAGCGGCGACGCCGATACAACGGGTGACGCCGTGACGACCGGCGATGCCGTCGCCGGCTCTGGCGTGAAGGCCGCCTCGGACGGCAATGGCGGCGCAGTCGGCGTCTGGTAGAAGATTCCGCCGTAGCCGAACGTCACCGCGTAGATGGCGATGAGCGCGAAGACCGCGATGATCACGCCTACCCAGATCTTCGCGACCGGGTCATCGATGTACGGGAGTTCGCCGGCTGTGGGCGTGGTCGGGGCTGTGGTCGCAGCGACGGCCCCACGGCGGAAGCGCCGTGACGTCGTGGGCTCGCCGGCTGCAGTCTCAGCCCCCTCGGCTGTGGCCGTCGCGCCCAGCTCATCCTCGCTCCATACGGGAGCGCCTTCCGCCTCCCCTTCTTCCGGGAGTTCTGCGCCCTCAGGCTCGGTGCCTTCGACGTCCTCGCCCTGGCTGGCGCTATCAGCCGGTTCGCCAGCGCCTGGTCGACCTGATGCCGTCATCCCAACGGGTTCCTCCATAGGACCGCGTACCGTGCCACGGTCTCCAGCAGCCGAGCGAGCCGAGCCACCGGGACCAGCCGCCGGACGTTTATGCGCTCGATCGCGGTCCTGCCGCTCTCGAGCGTCGCCAGCCAGGCATCCAGCCGTCCGTCGACGGCGGCCAGGTTGGCGGATCGCCGAACCACCCATCCATGTTCGTGCTCCAGCTGCGAGCGCAGCCGTCGCACATTCGGCGGCACCCGATCCTGCGCGACCTTCATGCGCGCTCGGGCAGCGTGCATGTCGGCGCGTAGTCGGCCGATGCGGCGTCGGATGACGATGGCCGCGACCACCGCCGACACGGCGATGACGACGGCCACGACCACCGAGACAACGGCAGGTTCGGGCGGCACCTGCCGCCGATTATCCATCCTCCACGTATGCGCGCGCATGGATCTGCGGAATGGGCGGTCCGGAGACGCTCTCCTCGGGGCTTCGAACCGCTGGAAGCATCGCTCCGACGAGCCCCGCGCAGACCGTGACCAATCCGCTGGCGGCAATGATGACGCCGACCGAGACCCGCTCGGCGGCAATCGACGCGATCGCCATTCCCAGCGTCATCGATCCGAATACCAGGCTGGAGCGGAAGGCGACGACCCGGCCCATGAAGCCCGGGGGCGTCAGTTCGGCGAACAGCGCCTGCGTCGGGATGATGTACACGAGGTTGAAGATGCCCATGACGAACGCGGCGCCGAGAGCCAGCAGGACGTTCTGCGTCAGCCCCATCAGCACGGTCGACAGCCCCATCACGATGAAACCCACGACCACGAGGCGACCCTTCCTCGTGGTCGCTCCCATCGCCCCCACCACGAACCCCCCGACGAGATTGCCGACACCGATCATGGCGTCGATGGCGGCGTAGTTCTGGGGGAATGGGATGAACCGTCCATCGAGGACGTCCCGCCCGTAGACGATGGTGAGTGCGAGGGTGGTGCCGACGGAAAGTTGCGCGACCGCGCTCACGAGCGTGTTCTGAAACAGCGCGGGTCGCCTGCGGAGGACGTGCCATCCATCGCGCCACTCGGCCGCGAACGCGCGAATCGCGCCCGTTACGCGTGGCGCCAATGTTCGAACGGCAGGCGGAATGAAGATCGACACCAGGAGAACGGCGCTGATGAGGTAGCTGGCGGCATCCAGCCAGAACGCCATCCAGATCTGGCTTCCGAGGAAGGCGACCAACAGCCCGGCGAGCGGATAGCCGGCGATGTCGGCGAGCGTTTCGCCAGTCCAGACGGCGCTGTTTGCGGCCAGCAGGTCGTCGGCGTGCACGAGTCTCGGTACGACGGCCGTCTTGGCAGGTCGAAGAGAGGCTCACCGTCGTCACCAGGAACACCACCACGTACACGAGCACGATGTCGATCCGGCCCGCCATCGGGATCAGCAGGACGAGCCCCGCCCGAAGCAGGTCGCTCACCACCATGACCCGCTTCTGGTCCCAACGGTCGACAAACGGGCCGGCGATGTGGCCCAGGACCAGGTTCGGGAGGGTCGCGGCGAGGAACACGAGGCCGGTCTGTGTCGCTGACCCGGTCGATGTGAGCACGAACACACCCAGTGCGATCTGATTGAGTCGATCACCGAACAGGCTGATCGTCTGGCCGGTCCAGAACGCGCTGAAGCGTGCGTCGCGCATCAGCCGGACATAGGGATGCCGTCTCAGGCGGTGCAGGAGGTTCGGCGCCGGTGGGCGGAGGCGAGGAGCCCTCTCGTGGCGGCCCAGGGACGGCGGCAGCCACCCGGCCCCAGCCAGACCGCCAAGCCAGGCAGGACGGGCAGGACCCGCTGTTGGGGTGGTGCCGCTCCAGAGCGCAACGCCCACCTGCTCAGGCGACGGGTTGCCGCGAAACATCGTGGCGAACGCAAACCAGCCGAGCCCGAGAGCAATGAGTACGTCACCGACGCTGAGGACGTTCGCCAATGCCGGAAGAGGAAGCGGAATGACGTCCGCGAACGGGCCGGCACGGAGGAGAAAGGGCAGGCCGAGATCTGTCGGTAGCGCCACGTACAACTGCGAGGAGATGTCGGCACTGCCCAGGCCCGCGGCCGTTGCCGCCGGCATGAAGACCGGCATCCATCCACCGTTCAACACCATGGCCAGGCCGTTACAGGCCACGCCGACAAGAACCGCCAGCAGTCCGGGCAGCGAGCGGTTGAGCCACAGGCCGGCGATGAGGCAACCGAACGCGATCGCAATCAGCGGAAGCCTTGCCGACTGGACCTGCGGATCACCGCCCGCTATTGCGAACTGCGTTGCCAGACGTACGAAGAGCGCCAGAAACAACAATCCAGCGAACCGCAGCCGGACGTTGATCAGGGCCTGGAAGCTTCCGCCCGCCAGCGCCCCGACAATCACGCCGATGACAGCACAGATCAATAGCATGTCGAAGGCCAGCGATCAGCCGATGGAAAGAGCCGGTGCATTCCTCCGAGCGGGGTCAGCTCACTGGTTCAACTGGACATGGCATGTGGGCCACGTCAACGAGCGCTGCTCGACGCCGTCGCCTGCGCCGACGCGAGAGCCGCGTGCTCAGACTCCACCGTGCGCATGGCCGCCAACTGCGCCAGGCTCGGAATGTCGGCGAGGAGCGGAGTGTCACCCTGATCGGCTATGGCCGCCACCCCGGTCCTCGTCCGCAGGAAAGCGTCGACAACTCGCGGATCGAACTGAATCCCGGAGTACTTCCGGAGTTCTCCGAGCGCCTGCGCCGGGCTGAGGGGCCTCGGGCGATACGGCCGCGATGCCGTCATGGCCTCGTACGCATCGGCGACGTGCAGTACGCGAGCGAGAAACGGGATTTCCTCACCGACGAGTCGATCGGGATACCCGGAACCATTCCACCACTCATGGTGGTGCCGGATGAGGGGCAGCTCAGGGCCCAGCTTCTCCACGCCGCTCAAGATCTCGGCGCCCATCTCCGGATGCTTGTTCATCGTGACCCGCTCGGCGCGGTCGAGCCGGCCCGCTTTCAACAGGACCGCGTCGGGCACGCCGATCTTTCCAATGTCGTGGAGCAGCCCGCCCCACTCAAGCTGTTCGAGGGCCGCCTCGCCCACGCCCATCACCTGGCCGATCTCGACGGCGATCGAGGAGACATTGTCAGAATGACGCATCGTTGACTCATCGCGGGCGTCGATGGCGGAGGCCAGCGCGCGCACGGTCTGGGTGAACATTTTCCGGATCTCAACGACACCCTGGTAGGACGCCCGCGTGGTGTACAGGGGCAGCGCGAACAGAAGCACCACCATGGGCCCGACGGTCACGTACGCAAGCGCCATGAGCCACGATAACGGTGCCAGGCCGGCTAGCGACAGGCCGTAGGCTCGGAGGTCGCTGCTCAGCACGACAATCCATGAACGGCCCGTTCGAATGCCAATCGCGATGGCGGCTAGGGTTTCGTTGATGGCAACGTAGCAACCCGCACCCGCCAGGAGAGCGACGAGGCTAGCAAAATCCTGCGGTGGCTTGCCCGCATCTGCCACAAGTTCGTACGTAAACCCGGCGGCGATTGCGGGAATCGCCGCAGAGCAGTGGTTGTACAGCGTCCCGTACCATGGGACCTCCGATCGGACTTCTCTCAATTCGAGTGTTCCCACGAACGCGACAATGGCCGCGGCTGTGGCCCGTAGAGCGCAGCGGTCGCCAAGATCGGTGCTATGGATACGCTGACGACAGGGCCACGTGGGGTGCGCACAGGGAATGACGAAGCGACGAGCGTCACGAGCGTCCAGAAGACGATGGCGTAGAAGGTGGATCCGACTCCGCCCGCCTCCATCTCGCAGAGGCGCCGCCACAATTGACGCCATGAACAGAGTGATGGCTGTCGCTGCGACAGCCATCACGGCTAGACGAGTGGACTTGGTCACGACTACCGCGGCTCCAGGTTTCCCATCCGAGTTGCTCCAGTATGGGCATCGTGATCCACACAGACCCAATGAGACGAAGGTACTGCGCCGGCGGTGCCCGTCAGATCAACCGGATGGCCATTCCGCCTGTCACTAAGATCGAGGTCGCGGCGGCGACCAATACAACCACGCGTGTCAAACGCCCAGCCAATTGGGCTACCAACCCTTGGTATTCGCGTTCGCTTCCATCAGGGACTCCCTCCTCCGGCAGTCCGTGCGCAGCACAAACGCCGACTCGACGGTGGACGTCGGTCGGTTGCACTGGTCGCTCCACC
The DNA here is from genome assembly GCA_963816905.1 of uncultured Chloroflexia bacterium. Classification (GTDB taxonomy): domain Bacteria; phylum Chloroflexota; class Limnocylindria; order Limnocylindrales; family CSP1-4; genus JAFMJV01. The sequence continues at coordinate 100,253 of CAWFMQ010000006.1, forward strand.
TCGCCCCAAGTGCCCAGTTCGGGTGAGGTTTCGATGCGTCCGATCTCATCACAGATCTCGCCAGTACTGAGGTACCGAGCGATGCGAAGACTGTATGAAGCTTGTGCCGTTCGCTCCAATAGGTGCTAGTGCGTATGGGCCCGAGCTGCTCAATCGAACGGCGCTGCCCCGAGAACCTCCTGCAAAGGCGGAGGGTCAATCCCAAGGTCGCGTCGATACGCGGCCGCCAGCCGACGGTACTGTTCTACGGCAGCGCCATGGGAACCGAGACGCTCGTAGACCCACACCAGGGCCGTCTCCAGCTCCAGCGCCTCATCGTCGATCTCCGTCGCTTGCTGCAGAACCTCGAACGCGTCTTCGTAGCGACCATCTGCTGCGAACTTCTGCGCGGTGGCATGGACGAGGTGCAAATAGGTTGCGTGGACGCGGTCACGCCAACTCATCGCCCATTCGTCGTATTCGAACTCGGGTGCAAACCGACCTGCATATGAGGTGCACGTTCGCTTGGACACGTCCGCAGAGGTGGGCCCTCGACCTCGCGCCAGACAGTCACTCGCGGCCCTGTAGAATTCGACGCTATCGGCGCGCGCGAGATAAGGGTCCAGCCACACCAGCTCGGATTGGTTGACCACGTACTCCGCGGACACGCCTGCGTCGTACCACGGGTCGATGTCATGGCGCACGAAATACAGGGTTTGGTTTAGACTGTTCGATGCTGCCGAGGATCGAGAGCTGGCCAGAGATCCTCCAGCACCTTCTCCTTGGGTGCGGTCATCTGCGGGCGCGTGACAAGGTACATGAGCAGGGAGGCTGCCTTGCGTCTCGTTTCGGAGAGTGTGACCTCTCAATTCCCGACCGAGTACACGGTCCTACCCAAGTCGTGCAGCAAGAGCGTTGGACTTGTTCTACGCACGAGTGCCTTGCCCAGACCCTTGACGCGAGACCGATGGCCGTACGTTCTCTCGTAAGCCGTGAGTCGCGGCACGTCCTCGAGCAATCCGAAGGCGGATAACAACCTTGCTGCGGCGTGTCCGCATGGTGTGTTGCCATGTGTCAGCTCTCGTCGAAGCACCGGCAGCCAACGTCCTCCCAACTGTCTGATGGACTCCTGAAGGCGATGGGGCATGGGATCGCACAGGTCCAACACTGTACCAATTCCGTCCGCAATTTCGAGTAATGCTAGCGAGCCGGACTCGGAAGCTCGCTCAATTGCGACACCTAACGACGTGCGGTCACGTTCTGCTGCCGCTACGAGGACTTCGAAACGACTCTCGTACCTCTCGGCGCCCTGTGCTCGCGCAGCGTCTAGGCCCTCGGACGCAAGTGCCACGCTGTCGATGGACCCAGAGGCTAGAGCCACAAGAGCACGAAGTAGCAGCCGTCTTGGTCTCATGTCTGGATCGGCTCCAGCGGAAAGCACCGGAGGTAAGAGAATCGCATTGTGCTGGCCACTGGATTCGACAAGTCTAAGGATCACGGTGGCGTGTTCTATGGATCCCATAGCGCCAATATCGTATTTCCCGTGGCGAGCGAGCGAAACCGCTTTTGCGAGAAGGATTCTTGCGCGTTCCCGATCGCCGTGAATTGCTGCTACGTATGCACAATCTGCCGAGGCGTCGGGATGAATACGCTTTAGACTTGCTGAGTCGTGCTCGAGGCTCAGCGCCAATCGATCGTTGCCTAGTTCCCAGGCGCAGACTGCCATCGTTGCGTAGGTTGACGCAAGCTCCGGCGGAAGATCGGTGAGCAGTGTCATTTCTGCTGTGGCTTCCTCGCCAAGCGCATATGCGTTTGCGTAGCGTCCTCTGGCCAACTCGCAGGTCATGGCGTTGTGGTAGCTAATGCCGGAAAAGAAATGCTGACCTGCGCCCGCCTGGTGGTGAGCCAGAGGGACCAGTACTGAGGTCGCCCGCTGGAGGCTGCCACCGGCCGACGCCGCGAACATTGTTCGCCACGCCACTGCAATATCGCGTATCTCTATCGGGGTCTGAACGTCGTCGACTAGCGCGTCCACACACTGGGTCAGAGAGTCGAGAATTCCCTGCTTCGTGGTGCGCTCCGGCCGTGGTCAGGCGTGCGAGCGCGCGATCCCGAGGGGCGAGTCTTTCGATATCGAGCTTCAGGAGGAGGTCGAGCGCACGAGTCGCATCCCCATCAGCAGTCAAGCCTCGTGCCCTGATAAGCAACACGGCCACTGGCTGCTCAAGCTGCGGCATTCTCCGGACAAATCGTTCGACAGATCCCCAGTCGGCGCGACCGAGGGCCAAGGTTGCCGCCTCGTTTAGGACCCTCATGGCCTCTGCCGGCTGAAGTCCCTCCAGGTAATGGTGGCAAGCCGCTAGCCAGTCGGTTGCCTCGGCTGCCCTTGCTGTTCGAAGGTGCATCTCGCTCCGCAGTTCGGGGCTGGTCCCGTCCTCCAGCTGCCGGGCGAGGAAGTCCCGCAGCAGCGGATGGAAGCGGGCTGACGCCGACATCGTGGCGCTCCGGCTCATCAGGCCGAGTTCATCTGCTTCGGCAAGGCAACCGGCTACATGCTCGACGCTCGGCGGATCGCCGTGGACCGAGAGGATGGCCACCACCAGATCCGGAACGACGCGCTCGAGCAGCGATGCGTGGAGAAGCACCCGCCGCAGGAGCGGGCTCAGGCGTGCAAGGACTTCCTCCGCCAGGTAGTTGTAGACGGCCCGGTCGGCCGCGGAGAGGGAGTGGATGAACGCGCGCTCCTCACTGGGCTTCCTGGAACGGATGGATGCGTAGACCAGCTGCAGGCATGCCCCCCAGCCCTCCGTGCGAGCGTCGATTTCGCTCACCAGGTCCGGCTCGAGCGGGTGGTGATAGGCGACGGCGAAGAGGTTGGTCGTTTCCTCGAGCGAGAAGCGCAGGTCGGCCGTAGACAGGTGCGCCACCTCGCCGGCTGCCTCCATCCTCCCGACCCGCAGGCTCGGTACTCCGCGCGAGGCGATCGCAAACGTGAGGTTGCGGGGTGAACGATCGAAGAGGCGGGCGAGGATGGTGTGGATGTCCGGGCTGTCGTCGACGACGTGGAAGTCGTCGAGGATCAGCATGGTGGGAACGTCCCCGATCGATTGAAGCTCGGTGACCAGTGAGCCGAGAACGATCTCGAGTGACGGGTTGAGAGCGGCCATCTGCCCGAGCAGGCTGGCAGTGTCCGGGGCGAAATCGGGCTTCAGCTCGCGAACGGCTGCGATGACGTAGTTGACAAACGATACCCAGTCCCGGTCGCCCGGCTCGAGCCGGTACCAGAGGCATCGGACCGACGTTCGGCGCGCGAAGTCGGCAAGCAGCGTCGACTTGCCGTAACCCGCGTCTGCCGCGATGACCTTCAGGCGGTCGGGGACGTGGGCCGTGAGCCAATCGAGAAGGCGCGGTCGTTCCAGTGTCTCGGCCCGGACCGGGGGCGACTGGACCTTGCTGCGAATGATCGAACGATCGAGCTGATCGCTCCCTCCGCCGATCGCCTCCCCTCCGATCGCGCTCATGAAGGCGACACGACCAAGCGCGCTCGGGATGACCCGGGCCGACGGAGACTGGGATCTTGCATCGCGACGGTGCACGGTGACGGCATGATCCGGTCCTGGGCTCAACCGGGGCTTATCTGGGAATGTGGGAAACCTGCTGGCGGGTTCAGGTTGGGCACCGCCGCTCGGCGACGGTCAGGCTCCCTCGTACTCGAAGTGTATCTTCACTTCCACCCGGTATTCCGTGATCTGGCCGTCGACGACGCGCGCCGTCGACTTCACGACCTCGACCTCCCGGATGTTGCGCACCGTGTGAGCGGCCGTCGCGACGGCCATGCGAGCCGCATCGCTCCACGATGTCGGACTCGTCCCAACCATCTCGCGGATGATGATCACGCCCACTGCGTAGCCTCCTTGAACGCGTTCGACCGGCGGCCATCGGCCGAGTCGGAGTGTACGATCGACCCGGCGACCCGGGAACCTGTTGTCGCACCCGGACGTCTGCGGCCGCATGTCTGAACGCCGCCTACTTCCAGTTGTCTCGGACCGTCGGTGCCTGGCACTCGCTGGCCTCCTCATCGTCAGTGCCTGCACCTCGGGTGCCTCAAGCCCTTCGCCCAGCGCGTCGGCCATGATCTCGACCCCTCCGCCGACCCCCGTAGCAAGCGCTCCTCTGACGCCCGAGACCTCCACGGGGACGCCGCAGCCGACCGCCGCCCCGACGCCCGGATCCAGCGCCGCCCCGACGCCAGGACCGACAACATCGCCGCTACCTTCGATGACCCCGGTACCGATCGGCAAGATCAACCACCCGACTGATTCGACAGCCGTCGTCCTGCGACTCGAGAGCACGGGTGGGTTCGTGGCTCCCGGCGCAAACCTGATCAACGCGCCCGTCTTCACGCTCTACGGCGACAACACCGTGGTCTACCGCCCGGCGACCAATTCCGCGGGCACCGGTTATCCGCCCCTCATGCGCGCCGTGCTGAGCGCCGCCGAAGTGGACCAATTGCTCGGATTTGCGCTCGGCACCGGGTATCTCCGGGACGCGCACGACTCGTATGCCAGGCCGGCGCCCGATGCACCCACGACGATTTTCACGATCGAGGCGGGTGGAGTCTCCAAGCGAGTTTCAGTCACCGGCCTGGGCGTGAAGGTCCCCGCCGGTGATCCGGATGCCGCGGCGATCAAAGGCCTTTCCGCCCTTTCCGATCGGCTCCGCAGCTTCGACGAACAGGTCGCCGCGGGCCACGTGGTGTCCGTGGCGCCCTACGAGCCGCAGACGTATCGGGCGATTCTCAGCCAGGGTCCCGGTGCCTCCCAACCCGTGGCATGGCCGTGGCCCGAGCTTGCGCTCAGCGACTTCTCCGCGGACTCGAGCGGTCTGGGCCTGCTCCTGGGCGACCTCACGGCAGAGCAGGCCGCCAAGGTCACGACCGTCCCGTCCGGCGGGGCCGCGGGTATCGGCATAACGGCGCCCGACGGGACTGCGTACTCGCTCTCGCTGCGACCACTGCTGCCCGGCGACAGGTTCTGATTCTCACCCGCCCGGGCGACGGGCGCCCCCGAGTTCAGGCGTAGGCGCCTGCGACGTACCGGCCCTCTTCGGCATACGACACGAAGCGGGTCTGGCGCTTCTTGAACCAGAGCTTGGTCTCGCCCGTCGGACCGTTCCGGTGCTTTGCCAGCTTCAGGTTGACCACCTCGCCGTCCTGGTCCTGCTCCTCCGCGCCGCCGCGCTCCTTCTCCCTCCAGAGGAACATCACGAGATCGCTGTCCTGCTCGATCGAGCCCGACTCGCGCAGGTCGGACAAGCGAGGCTCCTTGGATTCGCGCATCTCCGCCTGCCGGGAGAGCTGGCTCAGCGCGACCACCGGCACCTCCAGCTCGCGGGCAAGCGCCTTGAGCCCGCGCGAAATCTCCGACACCTCCTGGACGCGGTTGGAATCGCGGGACTGGACCGTCGACTGCATCAGCTGGAGGTAGTCGACGATCAGCATGTCCAGGCCGGATTCCGCCTGCAGGCGACGAGCCTTGGTCCGCAGTTCCATGGTGCTGATGTTCGGCGTATCGTCGATGTAGATCGGCGCCTCGGCAAGGGCATTCATGGCCGGGGCGAGGCGCGTGAAGTCCATCTCCTCGAGGAAGCCGGTTCGCAACCGCTGTGAATCGATGTTGGCGACCGAGCTCAGGAGCCGCAGCACCAGTTGCTCCTTGCTCATCTCGAGGCTGAAGACCCCGACAGTCCTGCCCTCGCGGACGGCGGCATGCTCGGCGAAGTTGAGCGCGAGGCTGGTCTTGCCGATGCTCGGCCGTGCCGCGACGATGATCAGGTCCGACTTCTGGAGCCCGGTGGTCATGGCGTCGAGGTCGGCGAAGCCGGTCCTGATACCGCTGATCTCCCCCTTGTGCTGGTGCAGGTAGTCGAGTCGGTCGTACGCGGCGTGCAGCAGGGTCTTCAAGGGAGCGAACCCGCTCGTCACGCGCTTCTGCGAGACGGCGAAGAGCTCCTGTTCCGCCCTGTCGACCGATTCGTCGACGTCGGCGTTCTCGTCGTAGCCGATGCCGGCAATGCGGCCGGCGGCTGAGATCAGGTTCCGGAGGACCGCCTTGCGCTCGACGATCCGGGCGTAGTACACGGCGTTGACCGCCGTGGGCGTCAGGTTGATGAGGCTCGCAAGGTATGCCGAGCCGCCAACATGGTCGAGGTTCCCGGTTCTCTCAAGGACCTCCGACACGGTGACGATGTCGACCGGCTCTCGGCGCTCGTAGAGCTCGAGGATGGCCGAGTAGATGCTGCCGTGCTGGTTCCGGTAGAAGTCGTCCGGCCGAAGGATCTCCGCGACCTCCACGACGGCATCGCGGTCGATGAGCAGGGCGCCGAGCACGGACTGTTCGGCCTCGATCGATTGGGGCGGCAGGCGGTCGATGGACAAGGACGGCTCCTGACAACACTGCGGACACGCCGTGACAACGAGCGCCCACCTGATGGTCGACCTAGTTGCCGCTCGGCTCCAGTGGACTGTCCACAGCTTGTTCCACGACCTGTGGTCGGGGGCATCCGGGTTGTGGACGCCCGGTGGACGACCGGCCTCAGTCGACGCGGCGAATGACCCCGATGAGCTTTCCCTGGATCCGGACGCTGTCGTAGAACTGTGGCGGGTACTGGTCGTTCGCGGGCTGCAGCCTGACCCGACCGCGTTCCCTGAAGAACCGCTTCAACGTGACTGCGTTCTCCTCCACCTGTGCCACCACGATGTCCCCGTCACGGGCGGTTTCCTGCGGTCGAATGACGACGAAGTCCCCGTCCGTGATGTGCGCGTCAACCATCGAATCGCCACGGACGCGCAGCACGTATGCATCTCCGCTGGGGGCGAGCAGTTCCGGGACCGACAGGGTCTCGCTCGCGTCCTGGTACGCCTCGATCGGTCCGCCGGCTGCGATCTCCCCGACGATCGGCAGGATATGGGTGTCCTCGCGGGCCAGCCCGGGGACAAGTTCCGCAGCGAGGCCACCGTGGAGCGCCGCCGTGGGCGTGAGGCGGAGCGCACGGGACTGCGTGGCGCCGCGTTCCAGGTACCCGTCCCTTTCCAGGGCCGAGAGATGGTGGTGGACGGCTGACGTGGACGCAAGACCGACGGCCGCAGCGATCTCACGCACGGATGGCGGGTACCCGCGTGCACGCAGGGTGGCCGCTATGTAGTCGATGATCCGTTGCCTGCGCGCGGCGTCGTGCTTGGTCACCCGGCGCCTCCTTCCGAGTGCACCTTACCGAACGCCTGTTCGATTGTCAAGTGGGGTCGCCTCGAGGCGACCGCCGTGGCTCGATATACTCCGCATGTCGATGGCCCTCCGCAGATCCCTCACGCTCGGGCTGGGCGTTCTCAGCCTATGGCCGCTCCTGCCCGCTGCGTCGCGCGCGCCGCTGTACGGGCGCCTTCTGTTCGAGCTCGTACGGGACGCTCGTGTTCCGTGGTCGAGCAAGGCCCTGCTCGGGTTGGCCGTCGCCTACATCGCCGCGCCGGTGGATATCATCCCGGACTCCGTGCCGTTGGTCGGCGGCATGGACGACCTTGTGGTCGCAGTCATCGCGATCGACCTGTTCCTCGATAGCGTGCCGCGGGCCCTGGTGATGGAGAAGATGTACTCGTTGGGGATCGACGGGCGCGAGCTCGAGCGGGATCTCGAGTCGATCCGCCGCCTGATTCCCCTCCCGCTGCTCCTTGCGGCGAGGCGCCTGCCACAAGTCCTCGATCGCGGAGCAGCCGCACTCCGTCGCGAACTCGGGATTCGGTGGGCGCGCCGACCCGATTGCCCGGTCCGGGTGTCCGTACCGTGGCGCAAGCACCGGTCCCAGCCCAAGGAGGAGTTCTCCGCGTGAAGGTCATCCTGATATCGGACGTCACGTCGCTTGGCAAGAGCGGCGAGTTGAAGGACGTCGCCGACGGGTATGCGCGCAACTACCTGATCGCGCGCAAGCTGGCCGTGCCCGCGGCCGGCGGCGCATACCGCGCCTGGCAGCACGACATCGCCAGCCGCGAAGAGAAGCGCCGTCGTGAGCGTGAAGAAGCGGAGATCGCAGCCCAGCGAATCAGCAGCACCACGCTCACGATGGGCGTCAAGGTCGGCGAGGGCGGCAAGCTCTACGGGTCGATCACCGCCAAGGACATCGCAGACGCGCTCGGACGCCGTGGCATCATCGTCGATCGCCACAAGGTCGACCTACCCGAGCCGCTCAAGACGCTCGGCACGTACAAGGTTGCCGTCCGCGTCTACAGCGGTCTCACCCCGGAGGTCACGGTTGCGGTCGAGCCCAAGGGCTAGCCAAGGGCCTGCCAGGGGCTGAAGGGGGCGTGCAGTCGAGCGGGCCATCCGGCCGCGCGGCTGGCACGTATCTCGTCGGTGTTCGGCGTGCGGCCAGGCGGCCGAGCCGCGTATGCGGCGTGTTCGGCCCGTCGACTCGGCGGCGGGACCATGATATGGAGCCGTGACTCGGGCTCGAGCGACCATCCTGCACGTCGACCTGGACGCGTTCTTCGCGGCCGTCGAGCAGCGTGATCGACCCGAGCTGCGCGGCAGGCCCGTCATCGTGGGAGGTGGTGGGCCGAACGACCGCGGCGTCGTCAGCACGGCTTCCTACGAGGCCAGGAAGTTCGGCGTTCGCTCTGCCATGCCGCTGCGCACTGCCGGCGCGTTGTGCCCGAACGGGGTCTTCCTGCCGGTCGACGGCAGGAAATACGGCGCGGTCAGTCGACAGGTCATGGCGCTGTTCCGGCGATTCACGCCGAGCGTCGAGCAGGTTTCGATCGACGAGGCGTTCTTGGACGTCCTCGGCAGCGAAGGCCTGTTCGGCTCGCCGGAGGAGATTGCGGTCGCGATTCGGGCGGCGATCCGGGATGAGCTCGGGCTCACGGCGTCGGTCGGCGTCGCGAGCAGCAAGCTCGTGGCCAAGGTGGCATCCGACCTGCGAAAGCCGGATGGGCTGGTCGTCGTCGCGGCGGGCACCGAGGCCGCCTTCCTGGCACCGCTGCCGATCTTTCGATTGTGGGGCGTCGGCGAGCGGACGCGGGCCGCGCTGGGCGACTACGGCGTAACCACGATCGGCCACCTGGCAGCGCTGCCGGATGATGTGCTGCGGCGCCGGTTCGGCAACCAGGGCCCCCTTCTCGCCGAACGCGCACGTGGCGTCGACGAGTCGAGCGTCGGGGGCGGCGAGGCCGCCAAATCGGTCAGCCACGAGCACACGTTCGACGTCGATACCAACGACTGGAACGTCATCGAGCGCACGCTGCTCGGCCTCTCCGAAGGAGTCGCCGGCCGGCTGCGAGCGGGCGGCGTCAAGGCCGGAACGATCGGGGTCAAGGTTCGCGATTCGGCGTTCGTGACGGTGACCCGGCAGCGGGCGCTGGAAACGCCGACCGACCAGACGGACACGATCTGGCGGACCGCGGTCGCATTGGCACGGCCGCAGATACGTGGAATCCGCGTTCGGCTGCTCGGGGTTGCGGCGACCCACCTGGGAGAGCGTGAGCAGCTGGCATTGTTCCCGGCCGAGGACGACCGACGCCGGCGGGCGACGGAGGCCACCGATCGAATCCGGCGGCGCTTCGGGTCGCGCGCCATCACACGGGCGCGGCTTCTCGAAGGCGGTGTCGCCGAGCCGTTCGAGCGGGACCCGACGTCTGCTCCGGAGGCCCGGAAGATCGGCAGGCCGGGACCTCCGGCGGACGACGAAGCGGGCTGAAACCCGCGGTCTGGACTCCGACGCACCGAACCCGGAGCGCGCCGCCGGACCGCGAACGCGCCGCCGAACGGCGATCTCTGGAACTCGATCGCCGCGGCACGAACTCGAGCTCATCACGGAGCTTGTGAACCAATATGGCTGGCCGCCGACAGGGAGCTCGGGGGTTGCGCAGCGGATGATTCGGGAGCGCGGGCCGAAGGATCACGAGAGCGGCGGCGCGCTGTTTTGTATCAAATCGGACGCGATCGGCCTACCGAATCGCGTGGCGGGCCTGGACTTGTCACAGATCGGCGCTTCGATGCCGGATTGAGCAGAAGCAGCCCCGCCGACGCGATTCCTCCGGACGCAAACGCCCGAAATGTGACAAGACGGCCGGCCGGCGTGGCCGTCACGGCCGCCCCGCAGTCGAGGGACGACGCGCGTGTGGGTATGACGACGTGAAATGGCCCCACCTGGGGCGGAAATGACGATCTGATTTGGCCCCACACCCGGCCCACGCCGTGGTGCGCGCACCTCGACCGCGGTCCCTTCGCAGGGCGTGCGTAGTCCGGATCGCCCCCGGGAGACGCGGCGCAGCTGCGCTCCGTCGTCGAGCTGACGGCCCACGCGCACGCGGAGTGGATACGCATCCATCCCTTCGTGAACGGCTACGGACGCACGGCGCGGCTGTGGGTCAACTTCCTCGCCGAACGCTACGGCCTTCCGCCATTCCTGCAGCTGCGCCCGAGGCCTGAGGGCACCCTCTACTCGGGCGCCGCGCGCGACGCGATGCGTGGCTTCGCCGGCCCCACCAATCACGCTGTTCGCGGAGCTCGTCGCCGACGCGCTGCGCGCCGTGGCCGAACGGGTTGGAAGCCAACGGCACGGGCGAGGCCACTTCTGGCACGGCCCAGGTCGCAGTCTCGCGGACGCCCAGGATCGAAACCCCCACCCGGAGCGCTACTCGCGCCTGACCTCACCGCGAATGACATCGCTGAGCTTGTCGAAGCCGCGGTCGAGAGATGCCGGCTCCTGGGGCGCCCAGCCGAGGCATGCCTCGCCGCCGGGATGCTCGAATTCGTCTTCGTCATCGCCGCCAGGGTCGTATAAGCACGGATCTGGCTCGTAACGCGTCGGGCGCGGTGATGATGGCATCCGCCTCCTCGACCGTCACCGTGAAGGTGACGAGCTTCTGGCTGGCGTGGCGCACAAGCTGGTCTCCGGCTGTGACACACAAGCTGGCACAGCAAGGCTTGAGCCTCGTGTCGCTACGGACCCGATGAGGTGAGGAGCCGGCGCTTGACGTCGAACATTCGTTCGGTTACTGTCGAGCCAATAGAACGCACGTTCCACTCGCTCCCCCGCCGTGCCCCGGTCCTGGACGAGACGACACAGAAAGGATGTCCGGCAATGACCATGGTGCACGTTCTGCCCACCGAGGTGTCGGTGGCGTGTGATCCCTTCACGGGCCGACCGCGCGCCGTGCGGCTCGGCAGCGAGGAACTCCGAATCGTCGCGATTGAGCGAATTCGCGACGAATCCGCGGCGTATCGGGTGGAATGCGGACCGCGCACGCTGTTCGTCGTGCGGACGCCGTTCAATCGCCTTCGGCTGGCGTTCCAGCACCGTACGCGACACTGGCTCGTGGACGGAGTGGACATACGCCCTGGACCGCTTGCGAGCGTTGGTGCACCACCGGCGACATCGCCCGGCGCCGTCGGGTGGCCCGTCGCGCCGGGCATTGGTGGGAGTGCTGCCTGAAACGGGGACAGGCAACCTGGCGATCTCCCAGTGGCGCAGATCGGCCGGCGCGTGTGCACCCGGCGCAGCGCATTGCCTCCGTGTGATGATCGCCGCGGTCGGCGGGACGAACGTGTAGCTACGACCGCATATGCGTCGCCACGTGAGCCGATTCCGTGGGGTACTCCCCCGGCCGTTCTCCTGCACGACGCCCATGACGTGCGACAATCACCGTGATGGGCGAGGGGGATTCGACGTACGCAGTCAGCACGCTGGCCGGCTTCACGGAGGCGCTCGCCTCCGCGCAGCCCGTGCCCGGCGGTGGAAGCGCGTCCGCGGTCGCGGCGGCGCTTGCCGCATCACTTGTGGTCATGGTCGCGCGACTCTCGCTGGATCGGCCCAAATACGCCGTCTACACCGCCAGCCACGAGCGCGCAATTGCGTTTGCCGAGGTCGCCCGCAGCCGATTCCTGGGGCTCGCCGATGAAGAATTCGACGGCGTACGGCGCGTTCTCCGCGGCGCTGAAACTGCCCCGGGAGACGGATGAGGATCGAGCAGAGCGCGATCGCGTGATGCACGCGGCCGCTCGGCGCGCCGCCGAAGTGCCGCTGGAAGTTGTCCGGCAGTGCCATCAGCTGGTGCAGCAGATCGAGTCGTTGAGCGGCCGCAGCAATCTGAACGCAGCGAGCGACCTCGACGTGGCGGCCCTGCTGGCGCAGGCCGCCGCACGTGGGGCCGGAGCGAACGTGATCGTCAATCTGCCGATGGTGGACGATCCGCGCTTTGCCGGAGGAGCGCTCTGGGAAGTCGAGGATCACCTGCACGGCATCGAATTGGTTGTGGCCATGGTGCACTCCCAGGTCCGCTCGGGGGGCCTTCGGGCGCCGGAGCCTGGATGAGCTTGCGCGAAGGCCGTGCGCAGGCGACGGCGGCCACGGAATGTCCGCGTGAAGAACCCCGAGCCCGCCTTTTGACCGGTGCCGCGGCGGCCGCGACGATTCGTGCCGGTGTTGCCAGCGACGTCAGGTCCCTCCGTCGCCGACACCGGTTCGTGCCGGGGATCTCTGTTGTCATCGTCGGCAGCGACCCGCCGAGCCGCGTCTACGCCGGGCGGATCCTTCGTAACGCGGAGGCGGTCGGGCTCCCTGGACGCGTCACCGAACTACCGGCCGGCACCTCCACCGCGCGTCTGCGACGCGCGATCGAGGAGCAGAATGCCGATCCCCTCGTCAGCGGGATCATCGTCCAGATGCCGCTCCCGCCGAGGATTCCGCTGCGCGCGGTCATCGAGAGCATCGATCCCCGGAAGGACGTCGACGGCATCCACCCGATCAACGCCGGCCTCATGACGCTCGGGTACGAGGGGTTCTTCCCCTCGTGCGCGGAGGCCGCGGTGCAGCTCCTGAAGCGATCCGGGTACGCCCTCGCCGGCCTTCGGGCCGTGGTCGTCGGGCGCAGCAACGTTGTCGGCAAGCCGGCGCACCTGCTGCTGATGCGAGAGAACGCGACGGTCACCGTGTGCCATCGCCAGACGCGCGACATGACCGCGGAACTTCGAGACGCCGACCTGATCGTGGCGGCGGCCGGAATACCGGGCCTGATTCGCGGCGAAATGATCAAGCCGGGAGCGATCGTCGTCGACTGCGGCATCAATGTCGTGGACGGCCACATCATCGGCGACGTCGACTTCCCCTCCGTCGCGGCGGTCGCGGCGGCGGTGACACCGGTCCCCGGAGGCGTTGGCCCGGTGACGAACGCGGTGCTGCTGGAGCACGTCGTTCGCGCCGCTCGTTCGCAGCTCGATGGACGATCGGGCGCGCGGGCATCTGGCGCGGGCACCGAGCCGAGCTCAAACCCGATGGTCGCTGCAGGCTGAGCCGGACATGGTGGGACCGAGCAGCCTCGAGATCGCCCAGGCGCGCACGACTCCGCCCGATCGCGGACGTCGCCGCCGAGATGGGCATCCTCCCCGACGAGCTCGAGTCGTACGGGCCGTTCAAGGCCAAGGTCAAGCTCGACATCCTGCGGCGCCTCGCCGATCGACCGGACGGACGCGAGATCGTTGTCACGGCCATCACGCCCACGCCGCTCGGCGAGGGCAAGACGACCACGACGGTCGGCCTGGCGGAGGCGCTCAATCACATCGGGGTCCGTGCCGCGCCGGTCATTCGCCAGCCGTCGCTCGGTCCCGTCTTCGGGATCAAGGGCGGCGGGGCGGGCGGCGGGTACAGCCAGGTGCTGCCCGATGGAGGACATCAACCTCCATTTCACGGGTGACCTGCACGCCGTCGCCGCGGCCCACAACCTCGGCGCCGCCTTCCTCGACAACCATCTCTTCCGCGGCAACGACCTGGGGATCGATCCCCTGACCATCCGCTGGCCGCGTGTGATCGACGTCAACGATCGAGCGCTGCGGCGGGTCCTCATCGGCATCGGGGAGACGCGGGATGTCCGTGAGTCGGAGTTCCACATCACGGCGGCGTCCGAGATCATGGCCATCCTCGCACTCGCGCAGCGATCTGCAGGATCTCCGCGCGCGCATCGGCCGGGTGATGGTGGCCGAGACGTTCAAGGGGCGGCCCGTGACGCCTGGACGACCTCAGGGTTGCGGGCGCGATGACCGTCGTCATGCGCGACGCGATCAAGCCGAACCTGGTCCAGACGCTGGAGGGCGGCCCGGCGTTCGTCCACGCCGGCCCGTTCGCCAACATCGCCCACGGCAACTCGTCGGTCGTCGCCGATCGCGTCGCCCTGAAGCTCGTGGACGCCGTGGTGACGGAGGGCGGCTTCGGCTCGGACATGGGCTTCCAGAAGTTCGTCGACATCAAGTGCCGTATCTCCGGCCTGCGGCCGAGCGCGGCCGTGATCGTGGCCACCGTCCGCGCTCTGAAGATGCACGGTGGTGTCGGCTCCGGTCGTTGCCGGGCGGCCGCTCGACCCGGCGCTGCTCATCGAGGACCCGGACGGCGTCCGTCGCGGCTGCGAGAACCTTGCGCAGCACGTTCGGATCGTGCGGGAGTACGGCGTGCCGGCGGTCGTTGCCATCAACGCCGTTCCCCGGATGACCACGAGTCGGAGATACGACGTCATCCGTGAGGCCGCCCTCGACGCCGGAGCACGCGACGCGGTGGTTGCGAGGCACTTCGCCGAGGGCGGCGACGGGCGCCGCGGACCTTGCACGCGCCGTCTGGGCCGCGGCCGAGGAGGGCGCACCCGACTTCCGCTTCCTTACCGACGACGCCGCCACAGCTGATCGAGAGCGGATCGAGGCGATCGCGACCCGGATCTATGGGGCGGACGGCGATCGGCGTCTCCGGCGAGGCCGGCAAGGCAGCTCGACGACGATCGAGCGCCTCGGGTTACGGGCGGCTGCCGGTCTGCATGGCCAAGACGCAGTCATCGCTGAGCCACGACCCCGCCCTCAAGGGCCGGCCGCGCGGCGTACGCGTGCCGATTCGCGATGCACGGCTCTTCGCGGGCGCAGGCTTCGTGACGGCGTATTGCGGCGACATGCGGACGATGCCGGGCCTGCCGAGCGCACCCCAACGGGGAAGGCGTCGACATCGACGCTGATGGGCGGATCGTGGGCCTCTTCTGAGTCTCGGCGCCGCCCTGCGCCGCGCGGTCGGGCGCGCGGCAGCCGGAGCAACCAGCCGGATGGGCGCCCTGCGCGCGCCCAATTCAGCTCGGGTAGGCAGTCAGGTACAGGCAGACGACGACGACCGAGCCGAGCAGGACGCCGACCAGGCTCAGCCCCCAGCGCAGGCCAGTCGATCGGGCCGAGCCGAGCCTCGCCGTCGCCGCCATGCTCGTCGGCCCCGTGTCGCGGTCGATGCGCGGGCTCCGCATGGGCATCGATGGCCGCATGCGCCGGCACCGGGCCCGCTCGCCGGCATCGCCCGCATCGGCTCACGGCTCATCTGCCATCTCCTGTGCCCGCGGTCCGGACCGACCGACGAGTCCGTGACGGCCCGCAAGTCTACGGGAGCAGGTCCGTGGTCACCAGCTGGTCCGACCGTGACCGGATTCGGGACGGACACCGTCCGGCAGCGTCGCGCATGAACGCCGACTGACCTGGTCCACGCGCTGGTGTCGATCGCGCCAAGTCCGTGGGCGTCGGTGTACGGCGCTCGACCAGATCGCGATCGTCGCGTCGAGGATCGCGAGCTGCGTCGCGGGTCTGAGGCAAGCGCGGGCACCACGGCGAAGGTGGCGTCGAGGCCCTTCTGCGGATCCGCCCTGATCGCGCTGCATGGCGCGCAACGTGGCCGCCACGAACGCCGCAGCGCGTCGCGCTTGGCAGCGAGCGTCGCCGTCCCGATGACGAGGCCCGGTCCCGGCAGCGGCGTGATCTGGTCGACCGTCAGCACGTTGGTGCGGATGCCCTGGAGTTCTGCCAGCACCACGGGCTCGTTGTTCACGAAGCCGGTGATCGCATCGACGGCACCCTGGCGAGCGCGACGCCTGCCCGAAGTCGGGGTACAGCACGTCCGGAGATCGTCGGGCGTGAGGCCCGCTGACGCCAGCATGGCCTGCAGCATGACCCAGCTCGTGCCGTACCGGCCCGGGATGCCCACCTTGCGACCCTTGAGGTCGGCCGGCGTGGTGATGCCCGGCGATCGCCCGCGCGATGACCACGTTGGGGAACTGGCCGTAGATGGTCGCCACGTATCGGACCGGGATGCCCTGGCGACGGCGGGGATGACGCTGGTGCCGTCGCCGATGCCGACGTCGAGCGCGCCCTGCCCGACGAGCGTGATCAGCTCTGGATCGATCTTGTTCTCGAACGTGACGTCGAGCCCGGCGGCGGTGTAGTAGCCCTGCTGCTCGGCGTAGTAGAACGGCGCGAACTGCACGCTCGGGATGTAGCCGAGGCCGACCTTCAGCCGAGTTCTCGCGGGCGATGCAGATGAGCCGCGCCAGGCGCTCCCGTTCGAGCCGGTGGTGCACGGGGTCGGCGAAGCCGCGGACCCGCAGCCGAGATGAGCGATCGCGACGAGCTCCAGTGCGACGCCGGCACGCTGCTGCGACTGCGCGATCGCACTGCCGATCATCGCCAGCGTCCCGACGAGCCGGCGCTCCACGAGGACCACGCACGAGGTACAGCACCACGCCGATCATCGCGATCGTCAACGAGCGTTGCGAACATCAGCGGGGTGTCGAACAGGCTCCCGCGGGCCAGGTTGATCAGGACGCCGAGACCACGGTCGCGCGCCCGCCCACTCGCCGACGATCGCGCCGACGACGGCGAGCGTCACGCCGACGCGCACGCCGCCGAGGATCTGCGGCAAGGCGGCCGGCACTTCGATGTCGCGTCAGCAGCTGCCACCGCGGTGGCCCGGAGGCTGCGGCCGAGTTCCAGCAGCCGCGCGGTCGACCGAGCGGATCGCCGACCATCGTCGCGACGGCGATCGGGAAGAAGACGATCAGGGCGCAGATGAGGACCTTGCTGCCCAGGCCGCTCCCGAACCAGAGCGCGATCAGCGGCGCCAGCGCGAGGATCGGAGTCGCCTGCGCTGCCACGATGTACGGCGAGAGCAGCCGCTCGGCGATGTGCGAGCGAGCCAGCACGATCCCGATCAGCCAGTCCGCGGCAGCCCGCCCGCCAGCAGCCCGAGCGCCACCTCGAGTCAGCGTCGTCGACGCGTGGGGCTGGATGATCCCCTTCTGCCATGCACGAGGCGAACCGTGCCGAGCACGGTCGGCGGGTCGGGGCAGGATGTACGAGGGTACTGCCCGACAGAGAACGACGGCCTCCAGGCTCCGAGGAAGATGACGGCGGCGGCGGCGATCGGCCAGATACCACGGGCCATGCGGCGCGCTCTCATGCGAGCGCCTCCGCCGCTCGAGGCAGAGGTCCGTCGGGCCGACCCACGACTGCTCGGCGCCACGGCGGCACCGTCGGCCAGGGCTACGCGCACGGCTGCGGCGGCACGCGAGAACGCCGCGCCGTCGGCGTCGTGCGGGGCACGCGGTCGTGGCAGGTCCACGGCGACGTCCGCGACGAGCCGTCCGGGACGCGGCGAGAGGACGAGCACGCGGTCGGCGAGGAACACGGCTTCGGAGATGCTGTGTGTCACGAGCACGATCGTCGAGTGCGTCACGCTCCCAGAGCGCGCAGCAACTCGTCGTTGAGGCGGTCGCGGGTCAGCGAGTCGAGGGCGCCGAACGGCTCGTCCAGGAGCAGCACGTGCGGCTCCGAACGCGAGGGCTCGCGCGATGCCGACGCGCTGCGCCATGCCGCCGGAAAGCTCCGACGGGGTGCGCGCCCTCGAACCCGGCAAGTCCGACACGCTGGCGAGCAGCTCGCTGCGCGCGCTCCATCGCGCCGGCGTCGCGGCCAGCCGCCGAGCTCGAGCGGAAACGCGACGTTGTCGACGACGCGTGCGCCAGGGCAGCAGCCGCGGTTCCTGGAACACGAGCCCGACGCGCGGATCCGGTCCGGTGACGGGGGAGCCGTCGATCGAGCACCTCCCCGGTGTCCGGCCGGGAGCAGCCCGCTGACGAGCCGCAGCAGCGTGCTCTTGCCGGACCCGTTGGGACCGACGACCGCGACGATCGAGCCGGTCGGCACGGCGAGGCTCGACGCTCGTCGAGCGCGACGAGCTGCTGCTTCGCGACGATGAAGCTGCGGGTGACGTCCCGGATCTCGACAGCGTCCAGCGGTTCGTCCTCATTCCTGTGCCGCGCCGACATCGCGGATCGGAACGGGCACGGAGGTCGAACGGAACGGCGGAACGCGTCTCGACACGTTCACGCAGCGGCAAGGCCGTGCGCCCGCGTCGATCCACGAGCGCCTGCCTTCTCCCATCCGGACTGTACCGTCGGCTCCCTGCCAGGGAATCCACCGTCGCCGACGAGCGGCGCCGGGTCGTGGGCTGGCAGCACGGGGACTGGCGTCCGTGCCGCCGACCACCGGTCGGGAATTTCACCCAACCCCGAAGGCGAGGCGTATGCGTGATGTGCGAACAGGATACCGCCTCTCGCCCCCCATGGTCGAGGGGCGCCGCGGTAACCGGGCCAGAGCCGGCCGGGCCACGACCGGGTGGCCGGGTGGCCGCGTGGCGGGCCTGCATTCCCGGCCGCCTCCTCAGGACCGGCGTGGCTGGCGCCCCACCGTACACTCCTCTGCCATGTTGACGATCGTCCTGACGCGCCACGGGCACACGGACCGCTCGGATCCGGAGCAGTACCTGGGCCAGCGGATCGATATGCCCGCTCGATGCGCTCGGGCGCGCCGCAGCCGATGCGCTCGGTCGACGGCTGATCGGCATGTCGTTCGACCGGGTGATCTCCAGCCCGCTGCGTCGTGCGCTGGAGACGGCGCAGCGCGCGCGCCCCACGAACGTGATCGAGACCGACGACCGGATCGCCGAAGCCGACTACGGGTCGTGGGAGGGCCACACGCTCGACGGAGATCGACGCCGAGTGGGCGGGCGAGCGCCGGGCCTGGGAACTCGATCCGGCCGCGACGACGATCCCCGGCGGCGAGAGCGGGCACGACGTGGCGCTGCGCACGCGATCCTTCGTGGCCTCGATCGTCGCGTGGGAGCATGCGCTCGGGTCGCCGGCGCAGGACCGCCGTGTCCTCGTCGTTGCGCACAGCACTCTCAACCGCGTGCTCCTTGCCGACTGCCTGGGCCTGCCGCTGCGCGACTACCGGCGGAGGCTTCGCCAGGACTGGGCGAACCTCACGGTCCTTCGGTTCCCCGCCGACCGTTCGGCCGGACCGATGCTGCTGCTCGCCAATGATGTCTCGCACCTTCGCGGCACGAGCGGCGCGACCTGGGACACCTGATGCGAACCCTCCTCACCGAGCGGGCTTGAGGCGGCCAGGCTCCCCGGCGCGCCGTCCGACCTCGGCGCGGCACCGGGCTGATACAACCGTCTGACGTGACCGCGGCCGGCCCATCCTGGTCACGCAGTCTTCCCAACGACTGCCCGGCGGACGATGAACCTCGTCACGTGGGTGCCGGCTGAGGTTGCCGCGAGATCTCTATGCTGACCACATGCCCGACCCCGTCATCCTGACCGGCCACGACCTCACGCTGGAACAGGTCGATGCCGTGGCGCGCCACGGCGCGCCGGTGGCCCTCGACCCCGAGGCCCGCAGCCGGATGGCGGCCTCCCGCGCGGTCGTCGAGGAGCTGGTCGAGCGCGGAGAGGCTGCCTACGGCGTCACCACGGGGTTTGGCGACCTGGCGATGGTCCGCATCGACCCCTCGGACGCGCGGCGGCTCCAGCAGAACCTCCTTGTGAGCCACGCCGTCGGCGTCGGGCCCGCCCACGATCGAGCGACCGTTCGCGCGATGCTCCTGCTGCGCGCCAACACGCTGGCGCGTGGCCAGAGTGGATGTCGCCCCGAACTCGTCGAGCGCCTGATCGACTTCCTGCGCCTCGCACTGCACCCGGTCGTCCCCGAGCAGGGCTCGGTCGGCGCGTCGGGCGACCTGGCGCCACTTGCGCACCTGGCGCTCCCGATCATCGGACGAGGTCGTGCGGAGGTCGAGGGCGAGCACCTGGACGGCGGTGAGGCACTGGCGCGGGTCGGCCTTGCGCCGCTTCGGCTCGACGCGAAGGAGGGCCTCGCCCTGCTGAACGGCACGCAGCAGATGAGCGCGGTCGGCGCGCTCACAGTGCTGGATGCCGAACGCGTTGCGGGGGTCGCCAGCGTCACGGCCGCGATGTCGGTGGAGGCGCTGCTGGGCACGGACGTCGCGTTCGCGGCGGCCTACTCGGCGGCGCGGCCGCATCCCGCCCAGGGTCGCGTTGCGGAGGAGTTGCGGTTCCTCCTCCGGGATTCTGAGCTGCAACTCGCACACCACGCGCAGGCCCACAAGGTGCAGGACCCGTACTCGCTGCGGTGTGTCCCACAGGTCCACGGCGCGAGCCGAGACGCGCTCGCCTATGCCAGGCGTGTCCTCGAGATCGAGATCAACAGCGCCACCGACAACCCTCTCGTGTTCCCCGCCGGTTCGGACGCGGATCCCGACGCGCTCGCGACCGGCGGCGGGCGGGTCATCTCCGGCGGGAACTTCCACGGACAGCCTGTGGCGCTCGCAATGGACTTCGCGGCGCTCGCGATCGCCGAGCTCGGTTCCATCTGCGAGCGCCGGATCGCGCTCCTGATCGACGGGCGGCTTTCCGGCCTTCCTGCCTTCCTGGCGGAGGATGCTGGCCTGAACAGCGGCATGATGCTGCTCCAGTACACTGCCGCCGCGCTGGTCTCGGAGAACAAGTCGCTGGTGCACCCGGCGTCGGCCGACTCGATCCCGACGAGCGCAAACCAGGAAGACCACGTCTCGATGGGATCCATCGCCGCGCGGCATGCGCGCGACGTACTGCGCAACGTGGAGCGCGTGATCGCGCTCGAACTCCTCTGCGCCGGCCAGGGTCTCGATTTCCGGATTGCACGCATCGGGCGGCCCGGCGCGGGCGTTGCGGAAGCCCATCGGAGGCTCCGGGCTCGGGTGGATCACCTCGCCGACGACCGAGCCCCCGGCCCCGACATCGCAGCTTCGCTGGACCTTGTCCGGGGCGGCTCGCTGCTTGATCTGTTGCCGGACTGATACGCGGAATTGCTCGGGAGGCAGGCGGATACCTGCCCGGTGAGGCACACTTGTCCCATGCGCCGTGGTTTCTATGCCCTTGTCCTGCTGACGCTCGTCGTCGCTACCTTTGCGCTGGGGCCCGCGATCCTCGGGCTCTCGAGCGGGCCATCCCCGGGGGTTACGCCGGCCGACATCGGCGATCCGCCGGCGACCGTCGTTCCGACGCCTGTGCTTGCATCCATGCCGGTTCCGGACCCGACGCCGCTGGGATTCGCGAGCTCTGATGGGTATTCGGTGACGCTCCCCGCCGGGTGGTCCGCATCCTCCATCGGCAGGGCGGAGCAGGGCGTGCTCCTGGACCTGGTCGGCGGCCCGAACCCCGACCTCGCCGACCTTGTCCGCGACGTCCTTGGCCGGACGGGCGCCGAGGTGAGCATGGTCGGCGGGGATATCCGCAGCCTTGCCGAGGGAGGCGTCCCGCCGAACGTCAGCGTGCTGATCGCGCCGGCCGGGGGCTCGACGCTCGACCTGGTCGCAGGTCAGACCGGCGCGGTCATCGCTCGCCTGAAGGGCGTGACGGGACCCGTGGACAGGAACGTCGTGCCGCTGCCGGCGACCGAATCGATCCGCTTCGACTTCATGGTGGAGCGTTCCGCGGGTGCAACGCCGATCCGAGTGCAGACGTACGTCGTCACACACGGGTCTCGCATGTACCTGATCAGCTGTGCGACGTCCCCCGACCGGTTCCCGGCAGTCCAGGCGTCCTTCGACGCGTTCGCGCGGAGTTTCCAACTCGGAAGCTGACCCCGTCCGCAGACGCGGGGTCGTACACTCCGGGCGTGAACGAACTGCGGATGGTCGACGTCGCGGACCTTTCCACGTTCGAGCGCATTCCACCCTGCGCAGACCCGCGTTTCGACCACCGCACGTGCGACTACTGGGAGGATCCCGAGCGGGGCTCGAAGCTGGCCCGCCCGACCTGGCTCACCGTCGCGCCGCCACTTTCGCCAGCACGACCGTCGCTGGAGGGCAACCCCTTCGCCCCGACACGCCGTGGCGAGGCCGCGAACCCCTTTGCGCCCGCGAGCCGTGCCGTCGAGCTGGGCCTGCTGCTCGATGACGACGCCATCGAGGTGCCGGCGGTCAACCCCTTCGTCCCGACCCAGCGGCGCGAACGCCCACTTCGTGAAGGTGTGCCCCGCAAGCTGGCACTGCTCGACCGCGGTCGCGGCGTATTCGGAAGCTACGCGAAGGTGGCGTTCCGCGACGATCGAGCCGTGGCCTACGCGCAGTTCGGGCCGCTCTCGGCGTACCCGCGAGCCATCCGCCTGCGCGACCTGTATCCGCAGCTGCCGCAGGCACCGCTGCCGGCCGTGATCACCTGCACGGCCACCACGCTCGAGGGACGCAGGCACGGGTACGGTCGGGCGCTCGTGCTGGAGGTCTGCCGCGACCTCGCGGGACGCGGCTTCGCCGCGGTCGAGGCGTATCCCGACCTGACACGTCCCGAGGACGACACGAGCGCGGGACGCCCGGGTTTCTGGACACAGTGCGGGTTCGGCGTGGCGGTTCCGGACGAGCGTTTCCCGGTGATGCGCCGCGACCTGGACTGAGCGCCTGCGCCGCCTCAGTGCACGCAGAACTCGTTGCCCTCCGGATCGTTCATCCGGACCCAGTATTCGTCGTAGCGCTCCATCGACCCACGCTCGTCGGTCGCGCCGAGGGCCTTCAGCCGCGTCACCTCGGCATCGACGCGCCGTCGTCGCTCATCGAGCGGCTCGGCTCGGCCACCACCGACATTCAGGTCCATGTGCATGCGGTTCTTGGCGGTCTTGCCCTCCGGCACCTTCTGGAAGTAGATCCGCGGTCCCCGGCCCTCGGGATCGACGATGGCACTCGCCGAATCCCATTCCTCGACGGGCACGCCCCTGACCTCCAGGAACGCCTGCCATGATTCGAACCCGGGGGGTGGCTCCTGGAGCCTGTAGCCCAGCGCCGCCGCCCAGAATTGGGCCTGGCGGTCCGGGCTGGCTGTGTCGAAAACCAACTGGATCGATGTGGCCACGTAGTGTCCTCCGCTCGATGGTTCGCGCGGAGACTACGCTCCTGTCCTGCCAGCCCGCGTCATGAATCCGGGCAGATCACAACGGACCGGCGGATGGCGCCGCACCGGCACTCGCCCGGGGCGCAGAATCGGCCTGACATTGGACCGGACGAGGACAGATCGATGACCATCGCAACGCTACGAACCGTCCGGGCGCCGCGCGGGACCGAGCTCTCCTGCCGCGGGTGGCAGCAGGAGGCGGCGCTCCGGATGCTCATGAACAACCTGGATCCGGAGGTCGCCGAGCGACCCGAGGACCTCGTTGTCTACGGCGGCACCGGCCGGGCCGCCCGAAGCTGGGATGCCTTCGACGCCATCGTCCGGGAGCTGCGACGACTGGCCGGCGACGAGACGCTCCTCGTGCAGTCGGGCAAGCCAGTGGCGGTATTCCGCACACACGAGTGGGCGCCGCGCGTGCTGATCGCGAACAGCAACCTCGTCGGGAAGTGGGCGAACTGGGAGACGTTCCGCGAGCTCGAGCGTGCAGGACTGACCATGTACGGCCAGATGACCGCCGGATCCTGGATCTACATCGGCACCCAGGGAATCCTCCAGGGCACGTACGAGACGTTCGCCGAGCTGGCCCGGCAGCACTTCGGCGGCACGCTGCGCGGTCGCGTCGTCCTCACCGCCGGGCTCGGCGGGATGGGTGGCGCCCAACCTCTCGCCGTGACCATGAACGAGGGCGTGGCCCTGTGCATCGAGGTCGACCCGGAGCGGGCTCGGCGGCGGCTTTCGATCGGCTACGTCGACCGCATGACGGAAACGATGGACGAAGCACTGGCATGGGCGCGAGCGGCTGCGGCCGCAGGGCGTGCCGAATCGATCGCCCTCGTGGGAAACGCGGCAGAGATCGAACCGCAGCTGGTTCGCCGCGGCGAGCGCTTCGACGCGGTGACCGACCAGACCAGCGCCCACGATGCGCTCAACGGCTACGTGCCGGCGGGTGTGACCGCGGCGGACGCCGTGGAACTGCGACGGGCGGACCCGGACGATTACGTTCGCCGGGCGATGACCTCGATGGCCGAGCACGTTCGCGCAATGCTGGCACTGCAGGCCACGGGGGCAGTCACCTTCGACTATGGCAACAACATCCGGGCGCAGGCGCAGGCGGCCGGGGTGGCCGACGCGTTCGACTTCCCCGGCTTCGTGCCCGCGTTCATCCGGCCCCTGTTCTGCGAGGGCAGGGGGCCGTTCCGATGGGCCGCGCTGTCCGGCGAGCCGGACGACATCCTGCGCACCGACGAGGTGATCCTCGAGCTGTTCCCGGAGAACGCGGCGCTGGCGCGCTGGATCCGCATGGCGCAGGCGAGGGTGCCGTTCCAGGGCCTGCCGGCGCGGATCTGCTGGCTCGGGTACGGCGAGCGGGCGCGGGCCGGGCTGGCGTTCAACGACCTCGTTCGGACCGGCGCAGTCGGCGCGCCGATCGTCATCGGGCGCGACCACCTCGACGCGGGCTCCGTGGCGTCACCCAACCGGGAGACGGAGGCGATGCGCGACGGCTCGGACGCGATCGCCGACTGGCCGCTGCTGAACGCGCTCGTCAATACGTCCGCGGGTGCCACGTGGGTCAGCATCCATCACGGCGGCGGCACTGGCATCGGGTACAGCCAGCACGCCGGCATGGTCGTCGTGGCGGACGGCACGGACCTTGCCGCGCAGAAGCTCGAGCGCGTGCTGACGACCGACCCGGGCATGGGCGTCGTCCGGCACGTCGACGCCGGTTACGAGAGGGCGATCGAGGTCGCGGCCGAACAGGGCATCCGGATCCCGATGCTGGAAGACTGACCCTGGTCGCAGGGCGCGCGGAGTGGGCGTGAGCCCGGGCGGCCGGACGGCTCAGTCGTGCTCCCGGTGTATGAGCGGCGTCGTGATCGGCGCGAGCTCGAGGTCGCCCTCGTTGGCCGCCTCGAACGCCGCCTCGAACGCCTCATCCGGCCGCACCGGCGTCGGAGCCTGATCGTCGGCCATCGGCGTCGGCATCTCCCTGAGCGAGCGGACGGGCGAGAACAGGACCGGCAGGAACGAGAAGATGCCGCCGATCGCGCCGATCCATATGGTCTCGTGCAGGCCGATCACCGCGCCAAGGAAGCCGCCAAGGATGGTCCCGATCGGGATGGTGCCCCACACGATGAAGCGCATCGTCGCATTCATGCGGCCCTGCATCCGCTCCGGCGTGATGGCCTGGCGAAGGCTCACCTGGTTGATGTTGTAAACGGTTCCGCCGAAGGACCCGAGGAAGGTCGACGCCGCGGCAAGTGGCAGCGCGAGATCCGCGGGCGCGACCGCGACCAGGATCAGGCTCGGGCCGAAGATCATCGCCGAGAGCACGATGGCAGGCCCCACGCCGAGCCTCCTGCCGATCCGGTTCGCGAACACTGCCCCGATGAGGAAGCCGATGGAGCCCACTGAGAAGGCCAGGCCCAGCTCGGCGGGCGTGAACGCAAGTTCCCGGATCAGGTACAGGACGAGGATCGCAAACCCGATATTGGAAAAGAAGTTGGAGATCCCCGTGCACGCGGCGATGCTCCGCAGCAGCACATTGCCGAGAACGTAGCGGAGGCCGGCCGAGATCTCGCGGCGCATGCCCGTCCCCTCGGCATGATGCTGTTTCGGAAGCGGCTCCGCCTTCCGGATGAAGACCATGAACGCGCCGGAGACGAAGTAGCTGATCGAGTCAAGGACGATCGCGAACGGTGCCGAGGCGAGGCTGATCGCCACGCCAGCAATGCTCGGCCCCGCGATCTGGGCCGCCGACCGCGACACCTCGAGCTTGGAGTTGCCCTCCAGGATCTCGGTGCGATCCACGAGCGCGGGCAGGTACGACTGGTAGGCGACGTCGAAGAAGACCGTCAGGCAGCCGCTGATGAAACCGACCACGTAGAGCTGCCAGATCGTCAGCACGCCGAGGGCGTAGGCCACCGGCACGGACAGCAGCGCGACACCGCGGCCGACATCGCCGGCGATCAGGATCGGGCGACGCCGGAGCCGGTCGACCCACACACCGGCCGGCAGGCTCAGCACGATGAAGGGCAGGAACTCGATCGTCCCAAGGAGCCCGAACTCGAACGCGTTGACCTTCAGGATGAGCGCAGCGGCGAGCGGCAGCGCAAGGAGGCTGACCTGCGTCCCGAATTGGCTGATCGTCTGCCCGGCCCACAACTTCATGAAGTCGGGGTGGCGAAGCAGCCCGCCACGGCTGACCGAGGCTGCCGGGTTGGTGGAGTCCGACACGAACCGTCCTCTGCGCACCTGGTCTAACAGCGGTGAGCCGTCAGGCTAACACCGAGTACAAACAAGCCGGTCGCAGCCCACCAGCCTATTCGGTCGAGATGACGACGCCGCCACCATCCTCGTCGTGCACCTCCAGGATGGTGCCCACCTCGCCCGAGCGAATCGCCTCGCGAATGCGCTCGGCGTTGGCAACGGACAGACCCGGCAGCACGCTGCCGGCGAGGCCGGCCCACGACATCGGGATCCGGAGGTTGACCACAACCCGCCCGCCTTCGAACACCTGGAGCCGGACCGTCCGCCGAGGCGGATCCCCCGGCCCGGCCTGACTCCAGGATGACCACGGGCCCCGCGGGCCGCCGGCTCGCTCCGATCCGGCACTCGAAGGGCCGGAGCCGCTGCGTGTGCCCGGTTCTCCCTGCGGCGCAGTGCGTCGCGCGGCGGTGGCCGCCGCGACCAGCGGTTCTGCTTCCTCGGGCGTCAGCTCGCCCGACGCCACTCGGCGAAGGATGGAGTCGAGTTCTTCAGGCATCGGAGCTCCTACCCTCCAGCAGGCGCGCGGCCTGCTCGACGTCGATCTCGCCGCGCTCGAGGGCACGGAGGATCGCGAGTTCGTCGGTTGGTTGCAGGTCGCCGGAGCGAGACTGGGGCGCCGCAGCTTCAGTGGGCGGCTCGAACGAAGGGGACACCGCTCCCGTGGGACCGGGGCGGACCACCGACAGATCGCCCGACATGGTGCGGAACGAGAGCGTCGCAGCGCCATCGCCGACCACAAGGATCTTCTGTGGCCCCGATTCGCGACGATGCGGGAGTTCGCTCTGGATCGACCCGGACATGCCGGTCACGCGGATCGACACCCCGTTGAGTGGGGCGAGCTCCACGTCGCCGCTGATCGACTCGAGGGCGTGGTCGACCGCGATCCTCAGGGCGCCGGCCGCGCGAACGTCCCCGCTCACGGTCCGAATGCGCAAACGCTCGAACAGCTCGACGATGGCCTCCATGTCACCGGAGGTGGTCGACGCGTCGAGCTCGAGCGACGTCCCTTCGATCCGGACGTCGCCGGACACGGACTGGAGCGAGATGCGGCCCGCAGCGCCGCCGACCGAAATCGCTCCCGACACGGTGCGAAGCTCCTGGTCTCCGGCGAGGCCCCAGATGTCGAGGTCGCCGCTGACGCCGGAGAGGCGCAGCGTCGCGGACCGGGGCATCGAGACCTCAAGGTCGATGGCGGGCTTCCCTCCACCGACCAGGCGACCAAGGGCGCCGAGCAGGCTCGACTCGACATCGTAGGCCTCGACTCCGAGCTCGCCGTCACGGCGGGTGATGCGCAGTTCGCCGTCCTGCTCGGGATCCGAGGCGCGGCCTCCGTCGCGGTAGCGAGCCTCGATGACGGCATCTGCCCCGTCCGAGCCGCGGACGCGAACGGAGCCGCGGAAGGTCCGAAGGATCAGTGTGCCTCCCGGCCCGATGGGGTGCGTGATGAGTGCGGATCGCTGCGTGGCAGTCATGGCTGAAGATCTCCGTTGATCGGTGCTCCCGGAGCCGCAGGTACCTCCGGGACGGCCGGCGCTGCCGGTGGCTCGGGCGGGTACCCCGTCCACGGCTGGCCCGCAGTCGCAGTGGCTGTGGATGCGCCGCCCAGCGCCCGGAGAATGATGGACGCCTGCTCCGCCGAGATCTCTCCACGGGCCAGGCGCTCGAGCGTCCGTCGCCGTTCGCCGGCGAGGTAGCCGTCGGCGCTTCCCTGGCGACCGGCGTCCGGCGGTCCCTGGAGGTCGACGGGCTCTGGAGCGGGCCCGCCGCCGAGACCGAGCGCCCGGACGAGGGCCTCCACCCTGCCTCGGACCGTCGGATAGGAGATGCCGAGTTCCCGTTCCATCTCGCGCAGGTTTCCGCGAGATCGAAGGAAGCTTTCCAGCAACGCGAGCTGGTCGCGCGTCAGCCGCCCGAAGCGGCCCACCGAGAAGTCACCCTCCAGCGTCGTGCCGCACTCGCGGCAGCGAAGGCGGGTGACGCTGAGTTCGTGCTCGCAGACCGGGCACGTGGCGATGACGTCGTGGGGCATATCGATCGCCTCTTTCAGGACCTCGTGGCCGGGTCGGCGCGTCCCGCCCGACCGGGATGTGGGCGCGATGGCCGCTCGGTCCAGCGGGTCAAACGCTGGGCCGGCTGGCGATCTCCCCGAGGATGGGGCTGAACCTGCGACGAGAGTATCCAGTGATGGTCGAACATCGATCGCTCCTTCCCCCACGCCCCTGCGCCGCCGGACGGGGCATATGCGTGCTTGAGGCCGCGAGTGTAGAAACATCACTTTCCTTTTGTCAAGTCCACCATGGTGGAAGTGAAAGAGCACAGCCATATTGTGGTGGTCGGCCGACTGTGTCGAGCCCAGCGCCACCGGCCGGCGCCGAGCCGGTCCGGGGGCCTACACTGCGGCCCATGGTTCGACTCGTGGAATGCGTGCCCAACTTCAGCGACGGACGTCGAGCGGACGTGGTCGATGCGATCGCCGGCGCAGTGACGGCGACGCCGGGCGTCGTCCTCCTGGACCGGACGTCGGATCGCGACCACAACCGCACGGTCCTCACGTTCGCCGGCGACCCCGGGGCGGTCTCCGATGCGGCTGCCTCGGCCGCGCGGGTGGCGATCGATCGGATCGACCTGCGGGAGCACGAGGGCCAGCACCCGCGCCTGGGGGCAGTTGACGTCGTCCCGTTCGTGCCGCTGGGCGACACCACGATGACCGAGTGCGTGGACATCGCCCGGGCCTTCGGCTCCAGGCTCGCAACGGAGAACGATCTCCCGGTCTACCTGTACGCGCAGGCCGCCGCGCGGCCCGAGCGCCGCGTGCTCGCCGACATCCGTCGTCCCCAGTTCGAGGGGCTGCCCGTGCTCATCGAGCAGCCGGAGTACGAGCCGGACTTCGGACCGCGCCGCGTCCACCCGACGGCAGGGGCCACGGTCGTCGGCGCTCGGCCGTTCCTCATCGCCTACAACATCAACCTGGAGTCGGCGGACCTGGCCCTGGCCAAGCGCATCGCCTCCACGATCCGCGAGCGAAACGGCGGCCTGCCCCGGGTCCAGGCGCTCGGGCTGTTCCTCGACGATCAGGGATGTGCACAGGTCTCGATGAACCTCCTCGACCACACGATCACGCCCCTGTGGCGCGTCTGGGAGGAGGTGGAGCGCATTGCAGGGGCGGCGGACGTCCGGCTGCGGGAGTCGGAGCTGATCGGCCTGGCGCCGCTCTTGTCGTTGACGGCCGTGGCCGACCATGTCGGGTTGCCGCCGGACCGGCCCGTCGAGGAACGGATCACCGGCGCGGCCGGATGGCTGCGAATCCGTGACTTCGAGCCCTCGATGGCCCTGGAGTTGCGGCTGGCGGACGCGCTGCGGCGCGAGACCGCGCCCGAGGCATTCGCGGAGCACGCAGGCTGATGCTCGGCGGTCTCCTGGTCACCGGGGCCGCGGAGGTCGCCACGGTCGCCGGTGGGCCACGGCGCGGCACGGCCCAGGGCGATGCCGGCGTGTTGCGGAGCCGGGCGGGCACTGATGCTCCCGCTGGACGGCCTGCGATCGCCGTCGTCGGCGAACTGGTCCATTCGGTCGGTCCGGAAGTGGAGGTGCTCGCGCGCCTGCGAGCCGACGGCATCGACCCGGAGCTCCTCGAGTGGATCGACGCGTCCGGAGCGCTGGTGACGCCGGGTCTCATCGATCCGCACACGCACCTGCTGTTCGGCGGCACGCGGGAGCGCGAGCTGCACATGCGCCAGGCGGGGGCCGGGTACCTGGAGATACTCGCCGCGGGCGGCGGCATCCTTTCCACGGTCGAGCGAACCCGCGAGGCGACCGTGGACGAGCTGCGGGCGCACGGCCGGCGCTGGCTCCGGGAGATGGCGCGCCACGGCGTGACGACGGTCGAGGTGAAGTCGGGCTACGGGCTCGATGCTCCGACGGAGCTGCGGCTCCTCCGGGTGGCCGGCGACCTGGGTCGCGAGGGCCCCATCGACGTCGTGCCCACGTACCTCGGGGCGCACGCTGTCCCGGGCGCCATGCGCGGGCGACCGGACGCGACCGACGATTACGTAGCCGACGTCGTCGAGCGCCAGTTGCCCCTCGTCGCCGAGCAGGGCATCGCGCGGTTCTGCGATGTCTTCTGCGAGCTCGGCGTGTTCGATGCCGCGCAGTCCCGGCGGGTCCTGGAGGCCGGAGCGCGGCTCGGCATGCGACCGCGCCTCCACGCGGACGAGTTGCGCGACTCCGGGGGAGCGGCGCTTGCGGCCGAACTGCGCGCGGCGTCCGCGGACCATCTCGGCGCGGTGTCGGCAGCGGGCATCGATGCACTCGGTGCGGCTGCCGACACCGGCTCGCCGGTCGTCGCGACGCTGCTGCCGGCCACGACGCTCTACCTGATGTCCGGGCACGGCGCCCCGGCGCGCAGCCTGATCGAGCGCGGCGTGCCCGTGGCGCTCGGCACCGACTTCAACCCCGGCACCTCGCCGACGCCGAATCTCCACCTGGTGCTGTCGCTTGCCTGCATCGAACTGGCGATGACGCCGGCCGAGGCGCTGGTGGCAGCCACGGCCAACGCTGCCCTCGCCCTCGGGATCGAGGCGACCCACGGGACCCTCGAGCCGGGGAAGGCCGCCGACCTGGTGATATGGCAGGTGCCCTCGGTCGACCTGCTGCCGTACTGGATGGGCGCAGACCTGGCCCTCGTGGTGGTGAAGCGGGGGAGCATCGTCTGGCGCGACCCCACCCGGCACTGATCAAGGGGCGGCCGGCGTGCCGACGCTTCCCCCCGTCGGGAACACTCCGGGCCGGATGCTCGACCAGGCCCGACCGCACTGTCCCAGCTAGATCCGAGGGCGCTGCTCCAGCAGGACGACCGTGGTCTCGGCTGGCACCGTCGAGATCGATACAGCGAGCTTGCCGACCGGCTGCACCTGCTGGACGCTCATCTCCTGCAGGAACCGGCTCAGTTCGGCCGCCGCTGCCTCCTCGTCCCCGACGGTGAGCGGCACCACGAGGTTCGCCTCCAGTTGTGCCACGACTTCGGCCGCGTGGGCTGCATTGAGTGCGGAGCCGAGCGTGACGCACGCCACGTCCACTGCGCCGATCTCCTCCAGCATCTCCTCGGTGAGCAGATGCCCGACGTCGCCCAGGTGGACTGCGTGCAGTCCGTCGAGCTCGTACACGAATGTCGTGTTCAGCCCGCGCTCCATGCCGCGGGCGTCGTCGCGGAACGTGCGAATGCCTGTGATCAGCACCTCGTGGACCTCGTATTCGCCCGGCGCATCGAGGTAGAACGCCGGTTCCAGGCTTGTCGGGCGGACGATTGCCGTGCGGCTCCCCTCGGCCGTCTTCGCGGCACGGGTCCCAGGTCGCGGTGGTTCCGACGTGTCGGCATGGCTGTAGGTACAGATGTCCGCGGTCAGGCCTCGACCGGTCGGTCCGACGATCGAACGGTACGCGTCGGCCACGACAATTCCCTCGCGGCCTCGCAGGCGGATGCAGGTTTCTCCGAGCCAGGTGATTTCCATGACCCGGATGGTGCCACAGCGAGGCGCACAAAAAGAGAACGAGGGGCGCCTGCCCAATCAGCGCCCCTCGTTCCCGAGGGAGGGAGAGGGAACTGGAAGCGATGCTTCGCGGTTCCGCAAGGAGAAATCTACTCGACTCGCGTGAATACCCAAGACGCGAGTCGGTGAAGAAACGCACACCTTTGTCGGTGCCGCCGGGACCAACCCCCGGCGCCCGCCGCATGACGATGGTCGGGCTCGCAGGGGCGGGCGCCGCTGGCACAATGCCTCCATGCGTGATCCCAACCAGCCGGCGGCCGGGCCCGACGATCAGACGCGCGGGTACGAGACGGCCGGACTCGGGCCCGCCGAGCCGGAGGTCGCCGGGAACCCCGTGCCCCCCTTTGGCGCGCGATACGGCCTTCCGGCGCCGCCGGCTTCGACTGGTGCGTACCCGGCCGGGCCGCAGCCGGCACCCTGGGATCCGCGACCGGGCGGCTCGATCTCGCAGGGAGGCGCGCTCCCACCTCCGGGCGCATACCCGCCGGGGCACTACCCGCCAGGCGGCACTACCCGCCGGCAGGGGCACTTCCCGCCGGCAGGGGCATTCCCGCCGGCAGGGGCATACCCGCCGGCAGGGGCATACCCGCCACCCCCCGGAGGCCCGGCTCCGGGACCGTGGCCGTATGGCGGGCCGACCTTCCAGCCCCCGGGCCCGCCGCCGCCATGGGCATCGAGCCGGCCCCCCAACCTCCCTCCCGGCTACCGGTACAACCCCGGCCCGGCTCCTGCTGAGCACCGGCGAGGCGTATCCCTGCCGCTCGTCGTCTTCGCCCTGGTCGTAGGGCTCGTGCTGCTCGCGGGTGGCTGGTACGTCCTTCTTCGCCCGAACGGGCTCGCGCCCGGCGTCTCCCCGTCCGTGACCCCGGGACGGTCGGTGGGTCCGATTGCCGCGGCATCCGGGACACCGGCGGGAACGCCGACGTTCGGGCCCGTCCAATCGCCGTCGCCATCGCCGGTCACGACTCCAACGAACGGCGCGTCCGAGACGCCCGCGGGAACGGCACCGGTAACCACGGCCTCACCGCCCGCCAGCGGCGCCCCGACACCGGCCGCCAGCGAGGAGGCCCCATCGTCGATCGACCCGCAGATCGTCGACGCGATCAAGAAGGTGGTCACCGAGGTCCCCGGCGTCCGAGGCCTGCAGGCCAAGAAGGACGTGCCGTATCGCTTCATCGACCAGGCGGAGTTCCAGGTGGAGTTCCAGCAGCAGTTCGACCAGCAGAACGCGCCGGCGCAGCTCAGCGCCCAGGAGGCGCTGGAGAAGCGCCTGGGTCTCCTGCCCCAGTCGGCCAGCCTGCGGGATCTCCTGCTCGGCCTGTACGGCAGCGGCGTCGCCGCCTTCTACGACGATACGACGGGTACCTTCACGGTCATCGATCGCGGGCAGACGTTCGGGCCCTCCGACGAGGTATACGTCGCCCACGAGTACGACCACGCGCTCCAGGACCAGTACTGGAACCTGGGCGCGATGCAGGAGGGTGCAGACCCCGGCCAGGGCGACCGTGCCGCGGCCCAGCTTGCCCTGATCGAGGGCGACGCCACGACCACCATGGAGGAGTGGGCGCTCAAGTACCTGACCTTCGACGAGATGATGAGCCTGGGCAACGACGTCGCCCCGGAAGACCAGCAGTTGCTCGACAGCGCACCGCTGATCCTTCGGCAGGAGATCATGTTCCCCTACCTCTCCGGGATGCAGTTCGTCATGGCGCTGCAGCAGCAGGATGCCGGCGGCTGGGCGACGGTGAACAGGGCATGGACCCACCAACCTGTGTCGACCGAGCAGATCATGCACCCGGAGAAGTACCTCTCCGGCGACCAGCCGATCTCCGTCACGCTCCCGGACATCGCAGGCGCGCTCGGGAACGGTTGGAAGGCCGGCTACACGCAGACCCTCGGCGAGCTGGACACGGGGATCTGGCTGGCAAACGGGCAGGACGGCGGCGGAGGCATGCTCGGACTCCCGGCGCCGCTCCCGAACGCCGACGCGGCTGCGGGCTGGGGTGGCGACCGGATCGTGAGCCTCGAGGGACCGAACGGCGCGTGGGCGGTGGTCTGGCAGACGGCGTGGGACAGCAGCACCGACGCATCGCAGTTCGTCGGGGCGGCCGGGACCGTCCTGACCGGTCTGCCCGGCGCGCACGACGTGCTCGAGCAGAGCATTGCCGGCCAACTCCGTGCCCCGGTACTGGTGCTGATCGCGAGCGACCAGGCCACGCTGACGACCGTGAAGCAGGCCATGCCGTCCGGCTCCTGATCGGCCCGGCCGGGCTGCTCGGCGCTCGGAAGCCCTCGTCCGCCCCGCGCCGGACCCCTACATCGAGTCGGGCGCGGAGATTCCCAGCATCGCGAGCGTGTTGCGCAGGGCCAGGCGCGTCGCATCGACGAGCGCCAGCCGCCGGCCCGATGTCTCGCGATCCGCGGGATCGATCACCCGCCGATCGCGGTAGTAGGCGTGGAAGGTGGTCGCCAGGTCGGTGGCGTAAGCAGTGATGCCCTGGGTCTCCTCGATGGCCGCCGCGTCCTCCACGACCTCAGGCAGCCGCAGGATCGCCTTCGCCAGCCCCTGCGACACCGGGTCGTCCAGCAGCGATCCCACGAGGGAGGTTGACGGCTCGAACCCCGACTCGGCCGCCTTCCGGAGGATCGACGCGATGCGGGCATGTGCGTACTGGACGTAGTAGACCGGGTTGTCGCTGGACTGCTTCTTGGCCAGCTCGATGTCGAAGTCGACGCCGGTCGTGTGGGCGCGTGAGCCGAAGTACCAGCGGGCCGCGTCGGCGCCGACCTCGGCCAGCAGTTCGTCGAGAGTGACGAACTCGCCGGCCCGCTTGGACATCGACACCTCCTGGCCGTCGCGAACGAACCGGACCCAGGCGATCAGCATCATCTCCACGGCGTCGCGGTCGTAGCCCATCGCCGCCGCCGCGTTGCGGACGCGTGCCACGGTCCCGTGGTGATCCGCGCCCCAGATGTAGATCAGCCGGTCGAAGCCCCGGCTGAACTTCTCGGCCACGTATCCGATGTCCGACGCGAAGTAGGTCGGCTCGCCGTTGGTGCGGTACACGACCCGGTCCTTGTCGTCCCCGTACGCTGTGGAACGGAACCACGTCGCGCCGTCCTGCTGGTAGATGGTGCCCGCGTCGAGGAGCCGCTGGACGGCCCGTTCGACCCAACCCTCGGTGTACAGGGATCCTTCGCTCTTCCAGACATCGAAATGGACCCCGAGCCGCCCGAGGCTGGCCTCGATGCCGGCCCTGACCCGATCGGACGCCCAGGCTCCGATGATGGAGTCGCGTTCGGCGCCCGGCGCGTTGGCCCGCTCCCACATCTCTTCGGGCAGCGCGCCGGCGAGGTCCTCCACGTATTCGCCCCGGTACCCGTCCTCGGGGATGGGCTCGCCGAACCGACGAGCGACCACCGACGCGCCCAGGAGCTGCACCTGGCGCCCTGAGTCGTTGAAGTAGTACTCCCGGGTCACGGTGTGGCCGCCGCCCTCCAGGACCCGGCAGAGGAGGTCTCCGACGAACGCGCCGCGGGCGTTCCCCACCGTCAGGGGGCCGGTCGGGTTGGCCGAGACGAACTCGACGTTGACGGTGCGCGGATTCGCGGCGGGGACGCGGCCGAAGCCAGGCCCCGCGGCGCGGGCATCGTCGAGGGCCCGTTCGAGGAACGCCGGCGACAACCGCACGTTGACGAAGCCGGGCGGAGCGACGGCGACGCTCGAGACCGGCGAGGGGGCACGCGCCGGGTCCGCCGAATCCGCCTCGATCGCGGCGGCGAGCGCCGCCGCGATCATCATCGGCGGGCGGCGCAGCGGCTTCGCCAGGCGCAGCGCGAGGTTGCTCGCGAGGTCGCCGTGCTCCGAGTTCGCCGGGTGGGTGATCTCCACGGCCGGAGCGCCCGCGTCCGCGGGAAGCGGCGGGATCCCTCCGTCTCGCACGGTCGCTGCCCACGCACGCTCGACCGACTCGCGCACGACGGTACGGGGTGCCGGGACATGCATGGCTGTCGCCGGGATTTCACTCATGGTGCGCCCAGCGTACTCGACGCCCGCCCCCGGCTACTCGACCACCAACTGCAGTCCGGGCTCGGCCAGCGCCACGCCGCCGTTGAACGCGGTGGTCGCATGCTCAACGGCGTTGCCGGGATCGTGCGCGTCGGGGATATGGGTCAGCACCAGGCGGGCCGCCCGGCCCGCACGCGCCGCGCGGGCTGCATCACGGGCGGTCAGGTGCTGCGCGCCTTCCTGTGCCGGCAGACAGCCCCAGAACGCCTCGCACAGCAGCGTGTCGCCCGGGTGCAGCAGCGGTACCAGGTCCTGCCAGCGCCCGCAGTCGCCCGAGTAGACCAGGCCCGGCGCACCGGGCTCGCCGGTCGACGAGACCCGGAACGCAAAGCTGTTGAGCCCGTGGGTAACGGGGCGCGCCTCGATCACGAACGGTCCCACCTCGCGAATCCCGGTCGCGACATCGTCGCCGGGAAGAGGCGCGAGGAAGTGGGCCTCGCCGAGGAACGCGTCGTACCGGGACCGCAACTCCGCCGGGGCGTGCAGTTCCACCCTGCCGGGCCGCTCCATCCCGTAGAGCAGGTAGTAGCGCAGCGGGATCAGGTCGACGTGATGGTCGGCATGGAGGTGGGTGATGAAGATCGCACGGAGGCTCTCGGGCGCCCGGATCGCCCCGAGCGCGCCGAGCGAGCCCTGGCCAAAGTCGAGCGCGATCGCCTCGCCCTCGTGCTCGACGAGATAGCACGACGACGGCTGGTCAGGGCGCAACGCCCAGGCCGGTGCCGAACCCACGACGGTGAGCCGGAGTCGACGGTCACCACGTTCAGTCATGAGGCGGACGCTCCATTGCAGCGGGGTCGGGCGACTCCGACTGTACTCCGCCGCCCCGATCTACCGGGGCGCCCAGCGGCCAGGCCTCCTCGATCCGCTCGAGCAGCTCGCCGAGCGAATCGACGACCAGGACGGCATCGGGCGACGGCGCTTCCGGGATGACGCCCCACGGGCCACGGCGCAGCCAGACGGCGCGCATGCCTGCCGCGGCGGCCGGCCGGACGTCGTTGTCCAGGCGGTCGCCGACGTACGCCACCGAGCCCGGGTCGGGGTCGCCGATCAGCGACAATGCCGTCGCGAAGAACGCCGGATCGGGCTTCCAGACGCCCAACTCGTCGCTCATCGCGATCACCTCCGCCCGGACGCCAAGGGCTCGCAGCTCGGCCGTCCGAACGGCCGGCTGGTTCGCGACGACGGCGACACGAAACCCGCGTGCCCAGAGGCCGTCGACCGCCGAGAGCGCGTCCGGGTAGAGGTCGACTGCCTGGAAGCCGCCGTAGCGGCGCTGGACGCCGGGCATCCGGTCTCGCCAGTCGGGCACACCGAGGATGGAGAACACGTCGCGGTACTGGAGCCCTCGCTCGATGGCGGCGCCGAACGCGGCCATGAACGTCAGTCGCGGGATCGCCAGTTCGTCGGCCCAGATGGACCACAGCCGCGTCTCGTCGATCAGGGTCTCGCCCACGTCGAGGCAGACCCACCGGTCCGGCTCGGCCTGCTGCGTGCTGCTCACGCGATGAGGCGCAACTCCCGGCCGACGCTCGCGAACGCGTCCAGGCACTCCTGCAACTCGTCACGGCTGTGCTCGCTGCTCACGATCGTCCGCAGCCGCGCCCTGTCGAGCGGCACCGTCGGATAGACCACCGACGTCGCGAAGACGCCGAGCTCGAACAGCCGGCGGGCCATCTGCTGGGCCACTTCGGCAGCACCGACGATGACCGGAGTGATCGGCGTCTCGGAGATGCCGGTGTCGAACCCGAGGGACTCCAGGCCGGACTTGAAGAACCGTGCCTTCTCCCACAGGCGATCGATCCGCTCGGGCTCGCTTTCGAGGACGTCGATCGCGGCGAGGCACGCCGCAGCAACGGCGGGTGGATGAGACGTCGAGAAGAGGAATGGCCGCGCCCGCTGGACGAGGTAGTCGCGGAGGTGCCCCGGACCGGCGACGTAGCCGCCGAGCACGCCGATCGCCTTGGAGAGCGTGCCGACCTGGATGTCGACGCGCCCATGGAGATCGAAATGGTCGATGGTGCCGCGGCCGTTGCGACCGAGCACGCCGGAGGCATGCGCGTCGTCGACCATCACGGCCGCCTCGTATCTCTCGGCGATCTCGCAGATTCCGGGGAGCGGCGCGATGTCGCCGTCCATGGAGAAGACACCATCGGTGATGACGAGGATGTGGCCGTAAGGTCCGCGGGGACCGCCCTTCGCCCGGGCCTCCCGCAGCACCGACTCGAGACCGTCCACGTCCTTGTGCGGGTAGACGGCCCGGCTCGCCTTCGACAAGCGCACGCCGTCGATGATCGAGGCGTGGTTCGAGCTCGTCGCTGACGATCAGGTCGTCCTCGGCGGTGATCGTCGGGATGACGCCGCTGTTCGCCGTGAAGCCCGACTGGAAGACGAGTGTCGCCTCGACGTGCTTGAAGGCGGCGAGGCGCCGCTCGAGCGCCTCGTGGAGGTCCATGGTGCCGGCGATGGTCCGGACGGCGCCGCTGCCGACGCCGAGGTCTCGCACCGCGGCGAGCGCCGCCTCCACGAGGTGCGGGTGCGTGGCGAGCCCGAGATAGTTGTTGGACGAGAGGCTGATGACCGGGCGCCCGTTCATCGTCGTGCGCGGCGCCTGCGGGCCGGTCATGACGACGAGCGGCCGGTAGAGGGATCGCGCCTTCAGTGCGTCGATCTCCTCGCGGAGGTAGCCGAGCGGGTCCGTCCGCGAATCGCTGGGCGCTGCTTCCACCTGCGTCATCGCGTCATCCCTCCTGCGCGAACGGGCGCCGCGAGCGGCCTTCGCGGCCGGAGCCGACGGCCCGAGGGCGGCGCATCGCCGGGGTCAGCATGTGCCCGGCTCCGGGTGCTGCGGGCTGTCCTGCCACTGCTCCGCGAACGTCATCGCCTGTGCCTCGTCCCACTGGGGCAGCAGCAGCGCACGATCCCACGCGACCAGCGCGTACGGCGTGCTCATACTGTCGAAGCGCACGGCGATGACCTTGTTGGGCAGCCCGCACGAGGCCGCCGCCGTGCTTCCCTTCGCGTTGTTCACGACATTGTTGATGGAGTCCAGCACGGTCTGCGGCGGCGTGTCCTTGTACAGGATCACGACGTACCCGTGCTCAAGGTTGTGGACCCAGTTCTGGGGCACATGGGTCACGTTCGGTCCGTAGAACGCGCGCGGCAGCGGCGCGACACCGGGCACGTTCCAGTGGTTACCGCTTGTTGGCGGACAGAAGCCGTAGTCGACGGAGGCGCCCTGGTCGACGTGTGTTCTGCCGAGATCCGCCGTCGGGAATCCGAGACGAAGCGTGGGCGCGGGGATTGGTGTGGCGCTGGCGGCCGGGGATGCGGAGGCGCCCGGGCTGGAACCGGCCGCAGGCGACGGCGCCGAGGCGGGCGAGGACGCGGCGCTGGGCGCCGGCGTCTCGGCCGGCGTCGGAGTCGCAGGTTCCAGCGTGTCGAGCGGGCCCGGCGTCAGGAGCGTGTCGCAGGCGTACGCGGCCGACGCGCCGCCGGACATGGAGATCGCCAGGAGGATGATCAGGACCCCGACGACGCCGATGCCCGCCAGGATCAGAAGCCGGTACCGTTCGAGGAAGCCGGGTTGCTGCCCGGCTGCGCGACCACGGCGGCGCGCGCTCCGCGTCGTGACGGATGATCCGCGGATCGGACCGACCTGCGGCGCCCCCGGCTCTCCCGTTGAGGAACTCTGCCCGGGATCTCTCGGCGCCCGGGACAACTCCGAACCGCCCGGGCCGTACCTGCCTCGCTGCTTCTTGCTCACGTACGTCCTCTGTGCATCGCCCCCGTCAAGGTTCCACGAACCAGCCCCTGGTCGTGGCGCGACCCAGTGACGCGAAGACCAGGATCGCGATCAGCAACGCGACGATGGCCCCCGGCAACTGCGCCGGTGAAAGGTACATGACCGCGACGAATGGCACGGTCAGCGTGGCCAGCCCGAGCGCAAGTGGATAGCCCGCCTGCTTGCGCTGGAGGACCAGGGTGATCGTGAAGACCAGGTACGCCAACAGGAGCATCCACACGAAGCCGATGGGCGACACCGGGGAATCGATGGCCAGGTCGACGACCGGTGGCAGGGTCACGCCGACGAACCCCAGCAGCACGAAGGCGTAGACGAGGAAAATGCGGACGCCGACCGGCATGGCGCGCAAGTGCTGCAGCACTCGGCGATTCTGCCACGCGTATCGCCGCTGCCCACCGGCGCTCCCGCGCCACCGTCTCGCGCCCTCCTATACTCGCCGCCCGTGGCTGATTACTCCGTGAGAGTCGCCGACCCCAGGATCCGCTCCGAGATCGAGCACGCCATCGACCAGGAGGGGAAGATCCCGCTTGCCCTGGAAGCCCTGGGCCCGATATCCGGCCAGCGGGTCGTGCTCCTCGATGCGGACCGAGGCATTCGTGCCGCGCAGCTCGAGGCGCTCGGTGGGCGCGTGAGCTCGGTGCCCGGGATCGCAACTGTCGGCCTCCCGGGTAGGCTCGCGGACGTCGTGGTCTCCTGCTGGGCCGGGTTCCGTGGCGGCACCCGGGAGACCGAAGCCCAGGTCCGGGACGCGGAGCGCGTCCTGCGGCCCGGCGGCCGGTTGCTCGTGGTGCACGACTACGGCCGAGACGACGTGAGCGGCCTGCTGGGCGACGAACGCGCGCGGGAAGAATTGGCCTGGAGCCGTCGTGATGGCTGGTTCCTCCTGCACGAGTTCAAGGTTCGCGTCCTGCACTGCTGGTGGACCTTCGAATCGCTCGACCAGGCCCACGATCTCCTTGTGGGGGCGTTCGGTGAGGCCGGCACGGTCGTGGCCCAGCGAATGCGGCGGCCCCGGCTCGAGTACAAGGTTGCGGTGTACCACCGGACGTTCGGCGACGCCGCCTGATGCGCCGCCTCACGCCGTTCTGGTTCGTCGTCCTGGTCGCCATGGTCGTCTCCGGCGTCGTCGCCGCGTACAGCCTCTTCGTCGCTCGGGGCTCCCAGTCGATCGCGATCACGGTCTCCGCCCTGGCGGTGATGGGAATGGCGATGGCCGTGGCGAGCGTCTCGGTTGCGGCCGGTGGCGTACGGGCAGGCAGCGACGGGAGGGCGGCCGGGGCAATTGGCGGCGGATGCGTCGGGGGCCTACTCGCGCTGGCGGCCGCGATGGCGCTGGCGGCCGCGGTCGTCTTCGCGATCCTCTCGAAGGGCTGACTCAGCGGCCGGCTGCTCCGGCGAGGCAATCCGAAGGTACGAGGAAGCGCCCGGCCCGCCGGCATCCTCGTCGCGGTCCGGCACAGAAGCAACGGCCTGCCTGCGGCTGCGCTCGGCTACGACGACGATTTGCCCATCTTCTGGAAGCGGAGACGCCCGATACCGACTCAACCCTGGGTCCGCCTGTCCGATAGCGGCCTATACCGCGCTGGAACGCACATAGAACCCACATTTCGGCCAGCTATGCGGTCGCTGGACGTGGGCGTATGTCGCCAGGACAGGCGGCCTGCACCCTGCCTGCAATTCGACGCGGGAACGTCGCTGAAACGGCCGCCCGATGTGGCGTTCCCCCGGTTCTCTGGTTTGCCACGTGAGGGTGATTTCGACCTGCGCCCGGGATCGGGTGCCGACTCGGCGATGCCAGCCCGCCGACCTGTCTCGCCGTGGGGCCGCCCTGCGGGCTCCTTGCTACACTCGGCGTCGGGCCCCCATCGTCTAGAGGCCCAGGACGCCACCCTTTCAAGGTGGAGATCAGGGGTTCGAATCCCCTTGGGGGCACACCCGCTGTTTTTCTGGGCGCTCGAAGAACGGCCGGACCGGTGGGGTCCACGTGATGTCGTCGATCCGTCGGTCCCGCACGACAACCTTCTCGACCACGATCCGGCACAGTTCCTCGCGTCGAGCCGGTGATGCAGCCGCGATCGCGTCGGGCAGACCCAGGACGCGCGCCCGGTAGGTGTCGAACGCCACGATCCGGTCCCCGTCGGGAAGGGCTGCCAGAGCGATCCGCGTGGCGTCCCGTGCCGCCTGGTACGCCGCATCGGTGAGATCACCCCAGGCGTGCTGCTTCTGGAGAGTGCGA
The DNA here is from genome assembly GCA_963816905.1 of uncultured Chloroflexia bacterium. Lineage (GTDB taxonomy): Bacteria > Chloroflexota > Limnocylindria > Limnocylindrales > CSP1-4 > JAFMJV01. The sequence goes on from CAWFMQ010000006.1 coordinate 142,274, forward strand.
AGGCGTATGCGATGGCGATCGGCGCAAGTGTGACCGAGGGAAACGAGGGGTCGCTCCTCCTACTGCTTTCAGGGCTGACCTACTTCGTCGGCAGGGTGCACTTCCTACTGGACGATCCGTTTGATGGCCCCGAATACGTCCCGTACTCCGAGTCGTTGGCGACACACTTCATGAGTGCAGCGGAGCAGTGCCTTCCGGGACCGAGTGCACCCCCCGAGCCGATCCGTATCGCCAATGCCTCCCGATTGGCCGCCGACGTGAGTCCAGCGTCGATGGCATTGGTCGAGGCTCTCGATAGCGTGGGCGCCGATTTCCTCAGCCAATCCAAGGCGTCGCCGGGAAGCGGCCCCCGATAGGCTCTGCCCGCACCGGGCTCCGCGTCTTCAGCGGGGTCGACCTGCTGATCGAGCACGGCATCGGCATCCAGACCCGCTCCGTGCCAGTCCGCAACTCGATACGGCGGCGTTGATGGGCGGAGCCGATGGGTTGGTGTTCCAGCTTGATGGCAGACCACACGCGCGGGACGCGACGCCTGAACGTACGATGCGGCAGATGCAGCACCCTCGCCTGACCCACCCCGATCTCGACTTCTGGATCGACGTGCGCATCCGGGAGTTCGACGGGCGCTGGCTGGCGGTCGCGGACCTCACCGACACGCCGGAGATCGGCACCGGCGAGGAGCCACGAGCCGCCTTGCAGGATGCGCTGCGGCCGTTCGCTCCACGCCTTCGAGATGAACTCGTCGACTGCGCCGAGCAGGCTCTGCGGAAGGGGCAATTACGGTAGGAAGCGGGAGGCGGCCTTACCGTTGTGCTGGGGATCTGACCTCGGAATGGTCGAGATCCTGCACGCGTTGAAGGCCCCATCAAGGCCCTGCTCGGACTGACACCAGCGTTGCGAGGACAGCGATGTCCCGCCTGATCGCGCCCAATCGCAGCTCACGATCGAGAACAACGTGAACCCTGCCTGACAGCGCGGACCGTCGCGCACATGCTTGACGGCAACAGCCAGACGTGGACCGTGGGGTCGGTACCATCGCGATCATTCATTGGGTTTGAGCTACCGGCTTCGACCGGTCGGCGAGCACACTGGCTCTTGTACCCAGGTCACGCCCGCTGCTATGATCGCCGCCGCTCAGCGCGACCAGCAGCGATTGCGTCGTAGTCGGCCGACGCGTCTGGGTGTGGAGGGTTCCGACATGGAGCGGCTGTTGCTCAGGCGTTTCGCCGTGTTCGTCATGTCCGTGAGTCTGGCCATGGCGTTCCTCGCCGTCAGCGGACCGGGTCATCCGGTCGCGGCAGAAGTGTCCCCGCCCACGACATGCGAGGGGCAGACGTATCCGACGTCGACCATCACCTTGAACCCGCTCTCGTCCGTCTCGTTCGGGCTTACCGCCCGCGCCTGTACCGATGGCCGAATCTCCTGGAACTGGAGTTCGTCCTACCCGGCCAACTGCTGGGTTTCGTACCCACGGGTACTCGTCGTCACCGGGGTCTGCGGCTACGCGGGCAACCTCACATCGTCCTTCCGCTACATCGAGAAGGTGACGATGTACAACTACTCGGGCCTTGTCATTAAGCTCGGGCTCTCGCTGATATCTGGCCTTCCAGCCGTCGTCTTGCCGGACGGATACAAGTTCCCATGCACGGTTGTCTTCACGTATTCCCCCTCCACCGTGTCGCATGGCTGGACGGGGTCCGCCAGCGGGAGCTGCGGCCCTATGTCGCCGATCTACTAAGGAGATCCCTGCCACACACCACCACCGAGCGATGGTGTTCGGCATCGCTTCGTGCACCCGCGGACTAGCAGCCCAGTCGAGGCCAACAATCAAGCCGGCACGACGACGCGGAGTTCGTTCGACGCCGGGTAGAGCGTGCGCCCGATCCGGCGGCCGTAGGCATCGAGCGCCAGCACCCGACACGAAGTAGGTCCAGCCGCGAGGCCGCTGACCGAGATGTCGGGACCATTGGCGTCCACTCGCGCGACGTCGGACGGTGGTTCTTCGAACAGACGCGGATACATCGCGGGCGTCCAGCCACCTGGGTTCGTCCAGGCTGTCGCCGCCGCGGCGGTCCCAAAGAAGGCACCGTGGTCCCAGCCACTTCGGGGCGGGCTCCTACGCGTGGGTCAAGAGCGACAGCCGCACCGGCGCGCTCAAAACGGCAGCCAGACGCATGCGCCTGACCGGCAAGCCGGTCGCGTCCGGCAACCGCGCGTGGGTGATGGTCGGCTTCACGGCCACGGCCGACCCCGCCGTTACCGCCGCTTTCCAGGTCACCGGGGTGTACATCATGGGCCGGCTCTACACCATGCAGATCAACGGCGGCGGCTGCTTCGATCCTCGGCCCAACCACGACTACACGACCGAGAGGCTCGCCCCGGCTTCTACCCGCTACCGACCCGCTCGGTCCGAAGTGGTCGATCTGGGAGGGCAGCTGGGTGACGATCAACCCTGATCGATGACCGGCGTCCGCGCCGAGACACCTCCGGAGTTCCCGGGGCCACGGGATCCTCGGGCGTGGCCGATCCGTGCGTCGACAGCGTCGCCCCCGCGATGACCACCGCCGGTGTGGCTCCGACCGACGTGGTCACTGGGACCCGCGGTGGACGCCGCGGACTACGGGGCGGAGGCATGCGCGCCCACCGAGTCCCACGACAACCTGGACCGAAGCCGAGGTCACAATTCGGTCATCGTGTGGGGCCTGCGACGCAATGGACGAACCCGCCCTTCGGACTCGACCTACGCGCCGATCCGCCGCGCGTCCACGAGACTGACCACCTTGTGTTCGTGGAGTTCGCGACGCAAGTCGTCGAGCGTGCCAAGGTTCCCGTCCGCCTTCCGGTACTCCCAGAACGTCCAGCCGTTCGTCTGCGGGTAGTCCCGGCCCTCTGGCGCGCCGACGACCGACTTGCGCGCCATACCGCCTGCGGCGACAGCGAGTCGTACGCCGTCCCGGCGAAGACGATGCGGTCGGCGGCTTCGATGACCGCGGTGCAACGGCGTCCCGCGGTACCGGTGCTCGATCCGAGGGGCGGGCGGACGAGCCCGGCGGTGATGAGCTGCTCGAGCGTGACGTGGCGCCACGGCGTCTTGTCGCCAACATGTTCGGTTGCTGCCGCTGCAGCGGGTGGCGTCATCGCAGGTGATCCGGGCGGCGCCGGGGTCGCCGTCGGCATGGCCGATGACGGCGTGCCGCGAGCAGGCCTCTGCTCTCGCGGCAGCAGAGCCCGATCCACGCTCGTTACAACCGGGAAGTCGAACGTCGTGCGCAGGCGGCCAAGGCTCGCCTTGACCTCGGCGGGAGTCAGCCCGGACGCCCTGGCGCGAATGAGGCGGACGAGCGCAGGATCGGGTTCCGGTCCGAACAGGCCGGTGAGGGCGAGGCGGATCTGGCGATCCACGAAGTCGGACTTCCACAGGACGTCGATCAGGTGGTCGGCCAGCTGCGACTTGGCGAGGAGCTGGAGCGTCTGCTCGGCTCGTGTCTCCGGCTCGGCGATGCGGACCACGCGAAAGAGCTTCTGCTCGACCGGCACCGTGGCGTGGCTGTTGTAGATGCGCCACTCGTTGCCGTCGGTGAGGGCCACCCATTCCACCCCCGCGACGGTCGCGTAGGCCAGGATCTGGCTGGCCCATTTGCCGTCGTCGAGACGGGCACCCAGCGACTTGGCCTCGATGAAGAGGCGCGGCTCGCGCACCAGGAACAGGGCGTAGTCCACCGGGTTGTCGGCGGGCCGACGGCGGTACTCGAGCTTGACGTCCTCGAGGTCCTCGACGTCCCAGCCGAGAGCCCGCAGGACTGGCACGATGAGCGCGGCTTTGGTGTCCTGTTCCCCAATGGCTTGATGTTGATGGCGTGCGATCCGCTCGCGCAGGATCGGAAGCAGCGGTTCCAGGGCCGTTGCAGACGTGCTCATCGCTCCCTCCCCACTCCGGATGCATCGGGCGGCTAATACGACTGGACCGGGGAGCCAACCGTCCGTGATCCCGGAGTGACACGCCAAGGCTACTCCGCCGTCGGCCCGGGGATCCATCGAATGAACGCCCCGGTCGATCGACCACATTGCCGCCGCGTGCGCAGGACTATCGCCGACGCAAATGCGCAAGCTGGCCGCTCGCCAGAGACCACGACCGTAAGCCGCCGCCGGTCGGGGCCTCGGGGATGTGCGGCAACCCCTCGGCGCTCGTGACGAGCTGGGCGGCCGCGCTAATCACGGCGCCGGTCGGGCTATGGAGCCCAAGGGCGGGTCGCCGTGGCGCACTTGCACCTCGCGACAGCACTTCGGCACGAGTGCAGCGCGAACCGCAGCCGGGAGTGTGCCAGCCGCCGGAGGCCCTGTCCGCCACGCGGTGCCCTCGATCTTCGGCCTTGCAATCGGGCGCCCACAGAGTGAGTGATGGGCGGCGCCACGCAAGGTCCGCGTGGGCGACCATTCGGAGGAACGACGATGGAACTCCAGCTCCGCAGGTGCATCGGCTCCAAGACGTTCGGCATCGAACCGCACGATGCGCCGATCACCGACTTCCCGATCCAGCCCAGCCAGAAGGACGGTCTCGGCCGCCTCTGCCGCCCGCACTGGACCCAGTACACCGGCGCACTCCGCAAGGCCGCGCTGGCGCGGCAGGCCGCCCAGGCGGTCGCCACGGAGCCCGCGCCGGCGTCCGCCAGGCCCGCCCGTACGCCGCGAGCCGGCAAGAAGCAGATCACGCCTGAGGTCATGGACCGCCTCACCGGGCCCAAGCCAGCGAAGGCCGCCGCGCCGAAGCGCCCGAGCGGGCGTGCCCGAAGCGTCAACCGCCCGCTCCCGGTCGAGGCGATCGCCGCCGCGCAGGCGCTCGTCGAGGCCACGGAGATACTGGCGGGGACGGAGTACACCACCGCGATCGCCAGCGAGGAGGTCCAAGCTGCGTTCGAAGTTCTGGCCGCCGCGAGCCCCCACGAGACGCCGGCAGGCGCGACGATCGACACCGGCACCGAGGAGGCGGACCTGGCGATCGCCGGGTGACCCACCGCTCCCAGTCACGGGCCCCGGGCGCGAGTCCGGGGCCTTCGTCAATGTCGTTCTCGGCGGGGGCTGGCCCTTGCCGAGGCAACGATCGCCGATCGCCACACACCCGGAGGCCGGATGGCCGCACGATAGAATCGCCGCCGCACGCTGCATTCGGCGACGGCGCCACCTGGAGGACACGATGGCTGCACCCACCGGTCGAGCACTCGTCGAGCGCTACGCGCGTGCGCTGCAGGACAAGGACTTCGATGCCACTGCGGCGCTCCTCACCGACGACTACGTCGATGAGATGCCCCAGTCGGGCGAACGCGTTCGGGGCCTGGCGAACCAGCTCGCGCTGATCCGTAACTACCCGGGTGGGGTGGGCACGATCGACCCGCGGAGCACTCGCCTCGTCAGCGCCGAGGACCGCTGGGTGCTGAGTGCGACCTTCGCACCGCTGCGCATCGAGGGATCGGGCGACGTCTACACGTACGTCGGAACCGCCACCTACGCGAACGGTGAGACGTGGCAGATGATCCAGATCGTCGAACTTCGGGGGTCCAAGGTCGCCAAGACCACGTCCTGGTACGCGGCGCCGTTCGAGGCACCGGAGTGGCGCGCGCAGTACGTCGAGCGTTTCTCGCCGCCGGGGCGGAGCGGGCCGCAGGCGGCTCGAACGAACGAGGGCTGACGCGCGGCTCGACGAGGCGCCGGCTCCGCGGCCGGTGGACGATCGTCGGCACTCACAGGAGGCCCTGGGGCAGCGCGACCGACGCTGCGTCCGCCTGCGTCGCACTGTCGTGCCCGCGGGCGAGCACCCGGATTTGCCACCATTTGGTCATCGTGTCGGGTGGTGCGGCAACTATCGACTGCTCCGCGACGAGCCCACTGAAGCGCTCCCATCGCCGCAAACCAGAGCCCACATGGCTCGCGAGCCGAGCCGATCGATGCGAGCTGAATGGAGCGAAGGCGAGACGGTCGATACCGCCTCGCCTTCGCACACCAGTCAAGCCGTCAAGATGCCACGGCAGAAGGGTCGACGAAGCTGCCTTCGAGCCGTGCGCGTGTCTGCGGCGCTGCGCCTCGCCTAATGCTGGAAGAGTTGCGGTGCGAACACGAACAGGTCCTTGCGCCAGGTGTCCCAGACATGCCCGTAGATCGCTCCAAATGCGGGTCCCGGGTCGTAGGTGTACTTGATGCCCAACTGGTCAAACGCCGTCAGGGTCTGCGGCACCGTAATGAAGGACCCAAAGACACCCGGGGATACCTCCTCTCCACCCGCGCTGATCCAGAGCAGCCTGATCTTGTGCTTCTGCTCGGCCCTGATCACATTGCTGATCAGCTGCGGATGGTTCTGCTCGAGGTCGGTGACGATCGCCTGGGTCATGAACCCCCAACTGAAGAGACCGTAGTACGCGAACTGATCCGTGTCCATGAACATGGCATCCCGCGTATTGACGCTGCCCAGCGATAGCCCGGCGATGGCCCGGTTCTGCGCACCGGGGAGGACGCGGTAATTCGCCTCGATGTAGGGAATGATGGTGGGCATCAGCTCGTACTGTACGAACTGATCGTTCGTCGCCGACGTGAACGGCGCGGGCTCCCCGTTCAGGGACGTCCCGACATTCGCGTCCGGCACCACCACGATCATGGGTGTCGCCTTGCGCTTAGCGATCAGATTGTCCAGGATGAAGTTGGTGCGCATGTTCACGATCCAGTCGGTGTCGTTGCCCCCGGCCCCGTGCATGATGTAGAGGACCGGGTAGGGGCGGGCACTGCTGTTGTAGCCGGGCGGGGTGTAGACCTGCATCTCCCGCTCGGTGCCGGCAAACGGTGAGTAGTAGTTGACCGTGGACACGGCGCCGTGCGGAACCTTTGTCAGCGCCATGTAGTCGGCGGCCGGGCCGGGCACCATCACCATGCTCCACTGCCCCACCGCACTGAAACCTGTGGCGGCACCCGACCAGAGATTGCGGTTGTTCGGATCCGCGACGTGCGCCCCGTCGACGGTGAAGTTGTAGCCGTACCAATTCGGGCCGGCGGGCGGCTGCACCGTGATGTACCAGATCCCACCACTGGCGGTCTCTGTCATGGCGAAGACGTCGGCCGCCGGCGACGCACCAAGCATGTGCTGGAAGTTGAGCGCGACGGTGGTGGCCCCGGGCGCGGTCAGGCAGAAGCTTATTGTGCCGTTAGTGTTGACGATCGGCCCGGCGCAGGTGGTCGGGACCGGCCCAGTCGTCGGGCTCGCCGAATTCACGATTGTCGGCGCAGCCTGGGCGAGGGCCGCCTGCTTGACTGAGCTGGAGGGGGCCGCGAGCATTGGCGAGACGAAGCCTGCGGCGGCAAGGACCGCGGCGCCGCTGCCGAGAGCCAGAAGCCGTCGGATTCCGATATGCATGGGGATCTCCTTCGCCTGCTTGGAACATCTGCTGAATGTCCCTGGCCCGGAGCGGCCATCCATCGGAACGGGTGGGGCCCGCACCGGGCCTCAACCCTCAGCTCGCGTGTGCCTCAGACGCTGAAAGATCGAACGCACCACGAGCGCCCTCCGTATCTACTGCGGCGCTGGCGGGCCCGCCTGCTTGGCGGCGCGCGCTCCCAAGATGCTGGCCGGGCTGCGTACTGCCACTCACGGATGCGCTCCCCAGCGAGTCGCACCCGCGCTTGGCCTCATCGTACTCCGAGCCGCAACTCCGGCGGCACCGTAGCTCGTGCCTCCGGCACCATCACTGGATGGTGACCGTTGCCGAGCCACCGGAAGACGGCGGCCGGGATGGCCAGTCAGAGGGCGGCCGGGATGCGCGCGTCCAGCCAGGCGAGGATGTCGGCCTGCACCTCGTCACGGTTGGTTTCGTTGAGGATCTCGTGGCGGGCACCGGGATAGAACTTGAACGTCAGATCCTGAAGTCCGAGGGCCCGGTAGCGGTCGATCAGCACTTGCGTGCCCGCCGAGTACCCGCCGGCCGGATCCTGATCGCCCGAGAGGATCAGCACGGGCAGCGTCACCGGGATCCGGGCCTGGTGCTCCGGCGCCCAGATCTGCTCCATGCCCACGAACCAGTCGCGCACCAGGCCATTGCTGAAGGCGAACGACCCGCACCACGGATCGTCGATGAACTTCTGGACCTCGACCCGATCGCGGGAGAGCCAGTCGAACGGGGTGTTGCCCTCGCAGCGCTCGTTGAAGGTCGCGAACAGGCCGACGTAGGCCATGGAGGGCGCGTTTCGGCCCTGCGTCGAGATGGCCCGGTCGATGGCCGCCAGCAGGGCAGTCGTGTCGCCGTTAGTGCCCCACGAACCGGTAAGGATGACTCCGGCGATGTCGGAACCGTGCTGCTCGATGTACTGCTGGGCCACGATCGAGCCCAGGCTGTGCCCCAGCACGAAGACCGGCAGGCCCGGGTGCTTGCGCTTGATGATGCCGGTGCAGCTGGGCGAACGCGCGCACGATCCCGTTCCAGCCGTCCTGGCCGGCCTTGCCGGCGGCCGCCATGGAGCCGGCCGTCCTGCCGTGGCCGCGCTGATCGTTGGCATACACGACGTAGCCGTGGTCGTTCAGGAACTCGGCGAGGCGCCGGTAGCGGAGGGCATGCTCGGTTGCCCCGTGGGCGATCTGCAGCGCCGCCCTGGCCGGCCGTGCCGGCTCCCACCGATAGACGAAGATCCGGTACTGATCCCGATCGGGGAACTCGAACGTGCTTGCGCGCGTGGTCACGGCGAGCCCTCACTGCGTGTTGGCCGACGCCCCTCGAAGTCTAGTATCGCGACAGGGGCGCAGGTCGTTGCCCCGACCGTGCTGCAGTCGCTCCCGTTGCCTGCGCTCCCGTGGTAGGCGAGGGGGCGGACCTGCCCGAGCCGACCGGGACCGCCGTCGGCACGGTATTGTCCCGAACGGACCGGATGCGTCGGACAGCGGAGGGCGTCGGAGCGCGCTGCGCAACCAGCGGTACACCGCGGTCCGGTCCTCGACGCTGAGCGTTTCCAGGACGTCCTCCGTGCGCCACGGCAGGCGCCGGCGTCGCGCCCGGATCGCTTCGAGCAGGCTCCCGGCGGCGGCCGGGTCAGCCACCAGCGGGTAGCGTCCACATGCACGACACGGTTCGGCGGTCATCGCCGTGTTCTCTCGGTCGCGGCCGCAACATGCGCGGGTTCCCATCTGGTCATCGGCACGCCGTGCGAGAGCGCGAGCCGTGAGGTGAGGCGGATGCCGAAGAGCGACATGGTTCAGCCCGCGACCGACGCAGCTTGCCGACGACTACCCCGAGGCAGCCCGAAGACGCGCCCGGCGTTCGTCATGCCACGTACCACGCCAATCCGTCGTCATCAGACAGCGGGAGGGTCCCCGAGCCCCCTTGGGGGCACCAGGACAACGCACCCGTTGCGTCCCACGTCGACCTCCGCCCCGGTGAAGAACGGACGTGCAGGGACCGACGATCGCGCATCGGCGAGACGCCGACCGAGATGGTCCGTTGCGTGTGCCCGAGGGCACCGAAACGGGAAGGCCAAGCGGTTCGCCGACGGCCCGTGCGGATCGGCGAACCGGCGCGGAGCGGTCCCAGGAAACCAGGTCGCTCGGCCGATATCCCGACCGGTGCTGACGGTGTCCACCGTGGGGCTCAACCGGCATCCGGCGGATCCATCGTTGGACGGACGGGGTGGTTGGCTGTGAGGGCGGAGTTGGACGCGAACCTGCCTAACCGTCCGCGAGACGCCGCCGATCCGCGGTCCGGCTCAGTCGAGCAGGCCGAGCTGCCGAGCGCGTGCCACGGCCTCGGTCCGGTTCGCTGCCCCGAGCTTGCCGGAGATCGTATGGACGTGCGACTTGACGGTGCCCACGGTCACGAACAGCTCGGTCGCGATCTGGCTGTTCGACTGACCGACAGCGACCAGGCGCAGAACCTCGACCTCGCGGCCGGTCAGCGCTTCGACCGGACCGTCCCGACCCGCCCCCTCGCGTCGACGGGGCTCGGGGCCGCCGTTCGCGAGCAGGGGGCCGATGCGCTCGAGCGTCGCGCGAGCGGACCGAGCGCACGGCGCGTCGCCGGAACGGGTCGCAAGTTCGAGCGCGCGACGAGCGGCGGCATCGGCGAGCCCGGCCTGTCCGAGCTCGGCCTGAGCGCTGGCCATGACGGCCCAGACCGCTGCGCTGTCGGTCGCGGCCGACTCCCTCGGGGTCCGCTCGAGCTCCGCCTCGCACAGCCTCAGCGCACCGTCGGGATCGCCGCGAACGATCGCGATCCTGGCCAGGTCGCCGACCGCGCGGCCGACGGCGAAGCGGTTGCCGCCGGCCCGCAGGTCGGGTAGTGCGGCTTCGTAAGCCTCCGCAGCCGCGTCGAGATCGCCGGCACGGGCGAGAGCGAAGGCCAGCAGCACGGTCGCCGTGCCACGCAGGGTTGCCTCCGTCTCCGCCGGAAGCCCAGCCGGGACGAGCTCGCGCGCGAGGCGCGCCTGCGCGATCGCGGTGGCGCTGTCCCCTTCGAGACCGGCGAGCTGCGAGCGGATGAGCGTGAGCTGTGGCACGAGCGCGAGCCGCATCATCGGACCGCCGTCGCGTCCGTCGGCGAGCGCCCGCTCGGCGTCGGCGAGCCGGTCGGCAACGCCCTCCGTCTCGAGAATGAGGACGAGGCACCAGGCGTACGACGTGCTCAGCTGGGCATGGCCGCGGACGACCGCCGACGGCAGGGCGTCGAGCCACCGGCGCACGGTGCTGAGCTCGCCTGCGCTGACGTGGCGGCCCGAGGCGATGGCGACCATCTGGCTCGTGCGCTCGAGATCACCTGACAGGAGGGCATGGCCGATGGCCTCGTCGTCATTGCCTCGCTCTTCGTGCCAGGCCGACGCTCGCGCGTGCAGCCCGGCGACCTCGTCGGGGTGGAACGTGCGCAGCCGCGCGCGGAGGATGTCGGCGAAGAGCGCGTGGTAGCGATACCAGCGCCGCTCGTCGTCGAGCGGGATGATCAGCAGGTTGGCGCGCTCCAGGGCCTCGAGCCGCGCCTGGCCGTCGGCCCCTCCGGCGACGGCCTCGCACAGCGGACCGCACAGGCGCTCGAGGATCGAGGTCCGCAGGAGGAACTCCTGGGACTCGCGCGGCAGGCCGGCGAGGACCTCCTCGACGACGAAGTCGAGGATGTAGCGGTGGCTCGCTCCGAACCGCCGAACGAGCTCGGCATGGTCCGCCCGGCCCCTGAGCGAGACCGCTGCGAGCCGCAGCGCCGCGGCCCACCCCTCGGTCCGCTCGGTGAGTTCCTCGACCTCCGCCGGGGGGAGTTCGACCCCGGTCGAACGCACGAGGGCATCCGCCTCGGTCGACGTGAAGCGGAGGTCCTCGGCGCGGACCTCGAGGAGCTCGCCGCGTGCACGCAGGCGGGCGAGCGGGAGCGGTGGATCGGCGCGCGTGGCGATCGCCAGCCGGGCCCCGGGTGGGAGACGCTCGACGAGGGACGCGACGAGCCGGTGGATGGCGGGCTCATCGATCACGTGGTAGTCGTCGAGCACCAGGATGGCGCCGTCTCCCGTGGCTGCGATGCGGTCGAGGATGTGGGCCAGGGCGAGCTCGGGATCGAAGGATGGGGCGTCGAACGACGCGGTGTCCTCCGTTCTACCTGTGAGGTGTGCCGTGGCCGCCGCGAGATAGCGAGCGAACCGGACGATGTCGTTGTCGCGCGCGTCGAGCGACAGCCACGCTCCATGGACGGCCGGCTGACCCAGCCAGTCGGCGAGCAGGGTGCTCTTGCCGAAGCCGGCGGGCGCTGAGACGAGCACGAGGCGAGCCTCGGTGGCGGTGTCGAGCCGTGCCCGCAGCCGCTCGCGGTCGACGTAACGCCGGCCCCGCGCGTGGACGCCGAGCTTCGTCGTGATCAGGGCATCTCGCCCTTGGATCTCCATCGTGCCGGTCAGCCTTCCAGTCAGGGCGCGGAGACGGGACGAGTCCCGGACAGTATCAGGGCGGAGACCGCGGTCGCACAGTGCCGTTCGACGCGACGTCACCCGAACCTGAGCCCAAGCGGGCCACTGCGTCGAAGTTCAACCAGCAGGTCCATCCGTGGATGGATGCGCAGGCCGGGGGTTGAGTCGCAGGCTCCGTCATGAGATCCGGCCGCACAGGACCGGAGCATGCGGAGGTCCCCGATGAGTCACCCGGTCCGCTACCAGACCCGAGTGCGGGTCCAGGGCGAGCTCGCGCCGGCCTGGTCGAACGTGTTGGCTGATCTCGCGGTGGCGGCCGAGCCCGACGGAACGACGCTCGTCAGCGGCGAGCTGGCCGATCAGGCCGCCCTCCATGGGCTCCTCGCCGCGATGCGAGATCTCGGCCTGTCGCTGATCTCGGTCGAGACCGTCGCCATCCCCCGGTCGTCGTCCCCGATTGGAGGCTCGTGATGCCACTCTTGACGAAGCATCCCGTACTGACCTACTACGTCGTCGCGTTCACCATCTCGTGGGGCGCCATCCTCCTCGTCGTCGGCCCTGGCGGCTTCCTCAGTACGACCGGGACGAGCCCGTCATTCGCCCTCGCGGGCTTCGCGTCGCTCTTGGGTCCCAGCCTGTCCGGCGTCGTCCTGACGGGCCTCGTCGACGGAAGAGCGGGCTGGCGCGACCTTCTGTCGCGACTCCGCCGTTGGCGCGTCGGCGTGCGCTGGTACGCGGTGGCGCTCCTGACCGCGCCGCTGGTGACGACGGTGACCCTGCTCGCGCTGTCGCTCACCTCCCCGGCGTTTCTCCCCGCCATCATCACGGCGGAGGACAAGGCCAGCCTACTGCTGACCGGCATCGCGGTCGGGCTGATCGTCCCGGCCTTTGAGGAGCTTGGCTGGACAGGCTTCGCCACGCCCAGGCTGCGGCTGCGACATGGCGTGCTTGGCACTGGGCTGATCATGGGTCTGCTGTGGGGGGCGTGGCACTTCCCGCTCTTCGCCGGCAGTGCGGCTTCTTCCGGTGGGATCCCGCCGGTGCTCTTCATGACCGCGATGCTCTGCTCGTGGCTGCCACCCTACCGGGTGCTGATGGTGTGGGTCTACGACCGCACCCAGAGCCTCCTCGTGGTGATGCTCATGCACACGCCGATCGTCGTCAGTCAGTTCGTCCTCAACCCTGAGGGGATCACGGGGGAGGCCCTGTTCACGTCCCTCATCGCGACGGGCGCAGCGCTCTGGCTCGTGGTGGGGGCCGTGGTGCTCGTGAACGGCGGGCACATCACTCAGGATCAGGGCATCAGGGCCACCCCGCAAGGAATGGCCGCCTGAATGACTTCCTGCCGGCTGACCGTGGTTGGCACTGGCTCTGAGCTACCTCGGCAGCAGCGCGCCCCCTTCGAGGAGGACCAGCATGGACGCCACATAGCGCGACAGTCAGACCGCTCGCTCCTTCATGCAACCGGTCCGATCACGCTCGGTTGCCGGTGAGTGCGGATCCCTGGCACGGCATGGCCCTTCTCTGGATCCAGCGTTTGCGCGCGGGTTCCGCTCGGGCGGTCGAGGTACAGGCGGGCGGGCGCCAGCAGGATGAGCAGGGTCGAGAGATACATCGAGGGCATCGCGATCACGGCGCCCAGCGCCACGACCCACGAGCGCCGGGTCGCGACCAGCGCGAGCGCGAAGGGGAGTCGCACGAACCATGGGATCGGCAGCGAGATCGGGATCAGGGCCGGCTGGCGAAGCAGGTACGCGAACCACTCGGGCCAGAGGTGAAGCCACGGGAGCGTCACCAGGATGCAGCCAGCGATCACGAGCGCGGCACGCCGCCATTCCCGAACGGGGAGCGCGAGGAGGGGTGCGATCTTGGCGAGACCAACTAGCGCCAGCGGCCAGCTGCGGCCGCGCCACGCCATGACCATGGCAGCAGCGATCAGAAGGTCGATGTTCCCCGAGACGATCTCGAACATGACGAGCGGGCACCACAGCACCCAGCCCGTGGCCCTCCAGCTTCCTGTCACGTAGCGCAGGGCCGCCAGATCCAGGGCCGTGAGCGCGGCCTGGAGCATCGGGCCGGGTATCCACGCCAGCGTCGCGAACAGGACCGCCCAGGTCGGAGCGTACGGAAAGTTGGTCGCGTCGCCGATATGACCGACGTACACGGCGTTACCGGCCAGGAAGTCGTGCGCGCCACGGAGATACGCCCCCAAATCGATCCCAGTTGGAAACCGACCCCCCGTCTGGATGAACCACATGCTGAGACCAAGTGCCCAGCCGCCAACGGACAGTGCCGTGCCCAGGGCATGCGCCCGAGGAGACCCGGACCACCGGCGGATCGCGTCCATGAGATCCTGCAGGGCGCGCGATCCCCTGCGACGAAGGTCGTCCATCAGGAGTTGGCGGAGATCGTGGGCCTCGGCGTGAATCCGGTCGCTGCCCGGCGAACGAGACGAGACAGGTGACTCCCGAGCCGGGCGGCGTCCTCGCGGGCCAGGGGCACGATCGCGACGAGCACGCAGAGCGTGGATTCCCAGACGTAGGGCATGGCGAGCACGACAGCGATCGGAAGAACCCATCGCTTGTTCCATCGAGCTCCCACGGCGATCACGGCCGCCGCGACGGGCAGCCGAACCAGCAGCGGAAGGTCCAGGTACGCTCCCTGGACCCCCGTGCGACCCGAATCTGCCAGCAGCGCGTTGACCCACTGCGCCCAGAGGGCGGGTGCCGCGATGAACGACACGGCGACGATGGCGAGCGTTGCGCCGAGGGCGAGCGCAAGGTTGCGCCACTCGCGCCGGAACGCGAACCAGAGCACCCCGATTCCCGGTGTGACCTTGGTCAGGAGGACAAATGCCCAGGCGGCCGGATATCGAAAGCCGATCACGACAGCGACCGCGATGAGCAGGTTGACGTTGCCAACCACGAGCTCGAGCCAGACCGGTTGGCAGAGCACAATCACGATCGCGAGCGGCCCCGCCAGCCACAGCAGAGCGGCACAGAGCAGCGCCGTCCAGATACCCAGGAAGATCGGAAACGGAAGGGCACCCAGGGGCGAGATCAGCTGGGCGAACGCAGGCGAGTAATTGAAGGCATCCGTGGCACCCGGCACCGCGCCGACATACGGGTGCCCGATGTTGACCACCCAGTACGCATGTGCGTCGTGGCCGACCGGCCACACCAGCCCCGCTGCCCGAGAGACCACGAGCAGGACAGCGGCTGCGATCCCAAGGTCGCGACCGAGCCGATGCATGGGCCCATGCCAACGGGCAGACCGCGGCTCGGACAAACTCGCTAGCCTCCGGGGTGGCGACCATCCTGGGCCGCTCCTCATCGCACCTTACGGAGGCTGCCGGCCGCGCGCGATGACCCGAATGGGCCATGCCGGGGCCAGAAGGATGCACCGCCGAGTTGGGCGGCCCGCCCACCGCACGAGTTCGTTCCGGCCTGAGCCGTCGCGCCGACGTTCGCTCGGACGCCCGGCTCCAACGTCGATCCCGATCACCAGAAGGCACCGACGCGATGACGAACGCCATCCTTCCGGCCCTCACGACCGCGTTCGCCCTGGCATTCAGCCTCGCCGTCGTTGACCAGTGGCGAGAGCGCCGGCACGGCTACCAGCCCGCGCCGGTGTTCGGCGGACCGAGCCGCAGCGGTCAGCCGCGAGACGCCCGCTTCCAGCCGAGCGCCAGGAACAGCGTGAGAAGCGCGGCGCCGAACGCCCACCGGAAGTCGGGGATGCTCTGGAGCGGCAGATTGATCCCTGACAGCACGAGACGTCATCGGCGACCGGCACGAGGTCGATATCCATCGCCATGAACTTGTATGGCTCGTATGGGCCGTAGCTGGGGTTCGACAGCAGTTGCAGGAACCTGCGGCGGCTCGGGCACCGGACGCATCTTTGCCGCGTCCCACGGGTCCGCAGTCGTCAGCGTCCACGGCCCCGTCTTCCACTCTCGGATCGCTTCGAGGCTCCGCCGCACCTCCTCGGTCTCCTTCACCAGCGTACCGAGGTTCGGCCTCCATCGCAGGATTTCGGCCACCTCCAGCATGAGAGACCTGGCCGACGGTGCGTCCTTCAACGTGATCAGGGCGCGCATCATTTCGAGCCGCACCTGGATCGCATACCAGGGCATCGCGGCGGTCAGCACGGGACGCAGTTGATTGACGCGTCCCAGGTATCGGTTCGCGTCCGATGTCGAGCCGCGGACAGCTGCGATTCTGAGCGGCCACAGCATTCAGGAGCGCCGACCAGGCGAACTCCTCGTGGGCCGCCCGTTCGACCCGCGCCAGTCCAAGCCGGGTGATCTCTGCAGCGCGCTGCCAGTCGCCTGTGGCCAGGAGGACAGACGAGTGCGCACCGACCGCCATGGCCAGGGCCGGCACCGCACCGCGCGCCTCCGCTATCTCGGCCGCTTTCTTCGCCCGATCGGCGGCCTCTCCCATCGAACCCGCAAGATGCTGGCCGATGGCATCGAGAGTGCGAGCGGCGGGCATGAGTGGACTGTCCTCGGGTAGGCCTTCGAATGCGACACGTGCGTCCTGTTGCAGCGCGGGCACAACACGCGGCGCCATCATCCCCCGCAGCAGGGCCACCCAGGGTTCCTTGCCGACTGTGCCGTCCGGCATCGGCTCGGCGTCCTGGGCACGCTCAGCGGTCGCCAACCAGCGCTCGGCTTCGTACAGCCGGCCCCCAATCGCATTGGCCATGCCGGCCAGCACGGCGATCGAGGCCCAGCGCTCACGAGTCGAGTCCTGGTCGAACCATCCCAGCCATCGCTCGACCGTCGAGGTCCTGCCCGCCCAGAACATCGGCAAAGCGTGCCGAGCCACGAGCCGGGCGAGAGCCGCCATGTCCCTGGACTCCCGCGCGTAGTCGACGGCCCGTTCGATGTCGCCCTGCGCTTCCCACCAGGCCGCTGCGCGCACGCTGACTGCGGCCGCGGCGTCTGGCTGGCGAACATCGAGCTCGTCGCGAAGCATCGCGCGGAGCAACGGATGATGGCGGTATGTCGTCCTGTCATCGTCGAGCGGATGGAGCAGCAGATTCGAGCGCTCGAAGCGTTCGAAGCCTCGCCAATGAACCTGTGGTCTCGAGCGCGGCGTCGCAGAGCGGTCCGGACAGGATGCCGAGGACCGAGGAGCGGGCGAGCCACTGCTGGTCTTCGGGCCGAGCGGCTCGAACAGCTCGCTCCGGATGTAGTCGTTGATCAGGCTCGAGTAGCTCTGCGGCGACGACCGGGGCCGGTCTCCATTCCGTTCTCTGAGCGGTCGCATCGCGAGATAGAGAGCCACGGGCCAGCCCCGGCACTGGAGGACGAGCTCGGCTGCTTCATCCGCGGACAGCGTCACCTCCGCGTGCCTGGCCATCTCCAGCGTCTGATTCGAATCCATGGCCAGATCCGGCGCACCGATCTTCGAGCACCGATCCCGTCGAGCGCAGGCGTGCCCACCGCATGGCGAGGGCTTCGCGACCCGAGAGGGTTCCGGACCGAGATGGAGCGAACAAGTGTTTCCAGCATGAAGGACTCCTCGCACCGGCGTTGTTGCCAACGCAGTGATCTTCGGCTGAGACCGCAGCACCGGCCGGAGCGCGCTGGGACAGACCGCGGGCGTGCCGCGGTAGTAGGCGAACGGCGACTCCGCCATTCGCGCGTGTCGCAGCGGGACCAGGTCGGGAAGCCGGTCGGCCTCCTGCCGGCCGAGGATGGCCATGGGGTCGCGGCCTGCACGCGGCTCGAAGGCGGCGTGGGTGGCGCGCGGCACACGCTTGCGTGTGAGCCGTCCTGTTGCGCAGGCGCGCCGAGGGGTGGACCCAGGGTCGCGCCGTCCACGCGTCTCCCGACGGCGGCTTGGGCGCCCATGCGCCGATGTAGTCGTTGGATGGCGGCGTTGGCTGCCGAGGAACGCTCACGCCGTCCTTTGACTCTGACGGGGGTGCTTCAGGCGTCCCGCTCGCTGACACGTTGCCATGTCTGACCATTGTCGACCTCCTGGCCGCTCTGGACGCTTCCGGTCGGCGGCCTGAGCGATGCCAAATGCATCACGAAACGCGTCCACCTCCCCCGAAAGGGACAAGGCGAGACGAGGATGTAGAGGCGTCCGCAGGGCGACGCGAACCAGGGCTTTACGATGTCGCGGTCGAGGCGACGCTCGCGGAAGAACAGTAGGCAGGAGGACACGTCGACGCGTCACCCGAGCGGGTTGAAAAAGCGCGCCCGACGTGCAGAACCGATCGCGTTCAGGGCATTCAGCCGGCTGTGGGGTGTGCGTCCTCCGGCCCGCGCGGGTGTTCGGCGGACCGAGCCGCAGCGGTCAGCCGCGAGACGCCCGCTTCCAGCCGAGAAGCGCCAGGACAGCGTGAGAAGCGCGGCGCCGAACGCCCACCGGAAGTCGGGGATGCTCTGGAGCGGCAGATTGATCCCTGACAGCACCGAGACGTCATCGGCGACCGGCACGAGGTCGATATCCATCGCCATGAACTTGTATGGCTCGTATGGGCCGTAGCTGGGGTTCGACAGCAGTTGCAGGAACTTGCGGCGGCTCGGGTACCGGACCATCTTTGCCGCGTCCCACGGGACTTGGTCGGGCTGGATCTTGATCAGGTTCTCGCCCTGCACCTCACCGCCGGCGATGGGATACGAGGCGTTCCGCAGCCACAGCCCCATGATGCTCCGCTCGTAGTGGAAGTTGGCCTCCCGGGGTGTGCCGTCGAACCCGGGCGAGCTCGGCCAGTTGCGGTTCTCCGGCAGGAAGCGGATCAGGTTCAGCATCAGGACGGGCTTGCCGTCGTCCTTCGCCGCCCACGCGCGGAGGCTTTCCACGATCGGCGGCATGTGCCCCTCCGGCAGCGCGAGCTTCGAGATCACCTCGATGGAGCCCTCCGTCTCCTCCTCGGTGAGCGGCTTCTCCCCGGGCGAGTGCCAGCGCCAGAACGCGCCGAAAGCCACCAGGAATGACGCCCCCACGGCGGCCAGCATCTTGTCGATCCTCACGTCGTCCTCCGTCTCGATGGGTTGCGCCGCGACTCGCCGCGACTCGCGGTCAAACGAGGTAGTCGAGCAACAGGGCGTTCACCTCGTCGGGCCGCTCCAACTGCAGCCAGTGGGTGCCGCCGTCGACCTTCTCGTAGCGCCACGGTCCGGTGACATGGTCCTTCGAGCTGACCATCTGCCGCTCCGCGAGCGCGATGTCGCCCTCTCCCCACACGCCCATGACGGGAACGGTCACCGGCGGGTAGTCCC
>CAWFMQ010000007.1:0-252533 GCA_963816905.1 uncultured Chloroflexia bacterium
ACACGGACTTCGTCATCTAGGGGAAGGGAGGAACCATGCGGGCAGGGACGATCCTCGAAACGATCGGGAACACGCCGCACGTGCGGATCAACCGGCTGTTCGATCCCCGCGTCGAGGTCTGGTTCAAGCAGGAGCGCGCGAACCCGGGCGGCAGCATCAAGGACCGGATCGCGCTGTCGATGATCGAGGACGCGGAGGCGCGCGGCGTGCTCGGGACGGGTTCGGTGGTCGTGGAGCCGACATCGGGCAACACAGGGATCGGCCTGGCCATGGTGTGCGCGGTCAAGGGCTACCGGCTCATCCTGACGATGCCGGAGTCCTTCTCGATCGAGCGGCGCAAGCTGATGACGGCGTACGGCGCGGAGCTGGACCTGACGCCGCGCGAGCTCGGCATGAAGGGCGCGATCGCCCGGGCCGAGGAACTGGTACGCGAGACCCCGGGCGCCTGGATGCCGATGCAGTTCGACAACCCGGCGAATCCCGCGGTCCACCGGCGGACGACGGCGGAGGAGATCTACCGCGACTTCCCCGAGGGGCTCGACTACCTGGTGACGGGCGTCGGAACCGGCGGGCACATCACGGGCTGCGCGGAGGTGCTGAAGCCGCGCTGGCCGACCCTGAAGGTCTACGCGGTGGAGCCGGCCCTGTCGCCGGTCCTCTCGGGCGGGACGCATTCACCGCACCCGATCCAGGGGATCGGCGCCGGCTTCGTCCCCGGCGTGATGCGGACGGACCTCCTCGACGGGATCCTCCAGGTTGCGTCAGGGGACGCGATGGAATACGCGCGGCGGGCGGCCCGCGAGGAGGGAGTGCTAGTCGGGGTGTCGTCCGGGGCGGCGCTGGCGGCGGTGGCACAGCTCCTCCCGGAAATCGCCGACGGCGCGCGGATCCTGACCTTCACGTACGACACCGGCGAGCGGTACCTGTCGGTGGAGGCGCTGTTCGGGTAGGTTGGGGACCAGGCCGGCGACTACACTGGGCGCCGATGGACACCGACGGGAGCGCCCTCCTCGTACAGTTCGCGTTGGCCTGGGTCCTGCCGTGCGGGATCATCGGCGCACTCATCGGACCGCGGAAGGGACGCGCGCCGCTGCGCGGGTTTGCGATCGGCGGGATCGGCGGCCCGTTCGGCCTGGTGTATCTCGCCCTCCAGCGTGACGTCGCCCGCTCCGGCCGTCTGATGCCACCCTCTCCCACAGACGAGTTGCTGAAGCTCGGCGAGGCACGCCGACAGGGCCTCGTCACCCAGGAGGAATTCGAGGCCAAGAAGCGGGAGTTGCTCGCCCGGATGTAGCGGCGCGGGTGGCGGCCACCCTTCGGGTCTTGTCAGTTGTGCACCACGGCGCAACTGCGTCCCCCGCGGTTGGCGCCGACCATGCATTGGCAGGCACCAGCGTCCGAGGGGACGTGCAGTGTCGTGCGGCGGATAACGGGGTCCTGTAAATCCCGGCCGACGGGATGGTCCCGGGTACGGCTGGCAGGCCGCTCGAGAGCTTCGCGCCGTACGGCCGTCCTTTGCGGAGTCACCGGAAGGACGGCGGTCCGGGAGGCGGTACGGCGAGTCTGGCGGTCCCCATGGACCGCCACCTTCCGGTCAGACCGCAAACGGTGGGTAGCACCGGTCCGGAGGGGCCGAAACGGCCCGGTACGGCCGCGGGACAGCTTCGGCATTCGCTAATTCCGCAAACCGGGGAACCACACCGCCAGATCGCCCGGCGCCCGCGAACGGCTGGCTTGTGCGCCAGGCGCCCGATCCCATCGTCTCACCGTGGAATGTCACCGTCCACATGCCGAGCCAGATCACCCGGCGGGGCGGGCGAGACTCCGGGAGCCAGGCCTCCAGGAGATCGAGCCAGCGCGCCCACTCCCGGGTCGTGATGGTGACCGGCGGTGTCACGACGCTCTGGCCGCCGCGGATCACCGATCCGTCGATCTCCAGGGTCGCCGGCATGCTCGAAGCGAGGCGTTCGTCCATGTGGATGATGACGTTCCGAACCGCCCGGACCCGCTGCCGTGCGGCCTCGAACCCTCTAGGGTCGAAGCCACCGCCAGCCGCCCCGGCAGGCGGAAAGCCGGCACCCGCGGCAATCCAGCGAGCGGCCGCGAATGCCTGGTCGAGCGCCACCATGCCGAGCAGCAATTCACCTTGGCGCTCAAGGGCGGCCCTGCCGCTCGGCTGCGCCGACATCGAGTTCGAGGATTCGCCGCAGCCGGCGACGGCTGGCCGCGGCCCAGGTCACGCAGAGGTCGATCTCGGCGAGGAGCGCGGGGCCCGGCGCGCCGTCGTCCATCCGGCCGGGGCCGCCTAGCAGGTGACGTGCAGGACTGCCGCCGTCTCGTCCGGGTCGAGTTCCGAGAGCAACCGGCATGCCTCCTCGGTCGGCACGGCGATCAGTTTGACGTTGCGCCGCTTTGCCTCTTGCACGACCTCGTCCACGATCGGCAGGGCGCCGTCCGCGCCGGTCCCGACGATCAGGCGGCGGTAGCCCCACGGGATCGGCTCCTCGAGGCTGAGCGGGGTGTGCCCGTACTGGTCGCGGAGCGGCTGCGATGCCTTCTTGTGGCGCTTGCCGACCCGTCCTCCTTCCACGACGACGTCCCGATCGTAGCGGCGGCCGTCGATCTCGACCACACCGAACCCGATGAACTTCGCACGCACCCGCGTACCCTCCGTTGCGCTCCTCAGAGTTTGTACCCGAAGGTCCGGAGCATCTGCCTCCGATCGGCGACGTCCGCTTCCGTCTCCACGCCCAGCGGCGAGCCTCCGTCCACGACGCCGAGGATGGCCCGGCCCTGCTCCGTCTCCGCGACCACCACCTCGACCGGATTCGCGGTGGCGCAGAAGATGCGGCAGACCTCCGGGACGTTCTTGACCGCGTTGAGCACGCTGACCGGGAACCCGCCGGTCATGAAGCAGATGAAGCTGTGGCCGGCCCCGATCGCCTCCGCATTCCTGACCGCCAGCGCGACGAGGTCCTCGTCGTTGCCGGACCGCCGCACCAGGCGGGGACCCGACGACTCGCAGAACGCGATGCCGAACCGAAGGTGAGGGCCGACCAAAGCCAGCGTCTCGTGGAGATCCTCGACGGTCTTGATGAAGTGGGATTGGCCGAGGATGAAGTTCAGATCATCCGGCTTCTCGATCCGGACGGTCAGCAGTTCCATGCTCCTCCTCCGTGCGATGGCGGGGGTGCGACGGCGGGGGCCTGGACGCGCCCGCGGCGCTCGGAAACCGCCGCCGTGTCCGCCGCCGCTACCGTACCCCGGCCACCACGTATCCTCGTTCGACCGCGTAGAGGGCGGCCTGCGTCCGGCTCGTGAGCCCGAGCTTGCCGAGGATATTGCTCACGTGGGTGCGGGCGGTACGCTCCGTGATCGTGAGTTCCGCGGCGATCTCCTTGTTGCTGTATCCCTGCCCCAGCAGCCGGAGCACCTCCTGCTCACGGTCGGTCAGCGGTTCGACCGGCTCCGACTGCCGGTCACCCCGGCGGAGTCGCTCGGCCAGGACCCGCGCGACGGCGGGATCAAGCCGCATCTCCCCGTGATGCGCGGCGCGGATCGCATCGGCGATCTCGTTCGCTGATGCGTCCTTGAGCAGGTAGCCGGTCGCGCCGGCCTCCAGCGCCGCGACAACCTTCAATTCCTCGATGAAACTCGTGAGCGCAACGATCTCGACGTCGGGCTGCGCGGCCCTGACCGCGGCCGTCGCTCCGACTCCGTCCAGGCCGGGCATCACGAGATCCATGAGGATGACGTCCGGGTGCAGTTCGCGGCTGCGAGCCACTGCCTCGTTCCCGTCTCCCGCCTCCCCGACGACCTCGATATCGTCGAGAAGGTCCAGGAATCCACGCAGGCCGCGCCTGACAACGCCGTGGTCGTCGGCAACGAGCACGCGGATGCGTCCGTGCTGGTTCACCGGTCCCTCCTTCCAGCCATCCGCGGCCGCGTGCCGCTGCACGCCGGCCGGCCGGGCGCAACGAGTCGGTCGTGCCCTCGGCGCCGGTGAGTATCCGGTTGACCCGGGGCGCGCGCCAGAGCCATTCGTCAGGAAGGGCCGCTCGGCCCTTGTCCGAGGAAGAGCCGTGTGGTCGAGTGATATGCAGAAGCAACCCGGATTCGGAGGCACGGGACGGTGGCGGAAGGCAGGGGGAATCGCCAGACGGCAACGGGGGCAGAGCCTCCCCCCACTGCCGTCTTCCCGCCCACGGCCGCCCCGTTCGTGCCGCTCCTGCCGATCAACGGCGAAAGGGGTGGGGCCCACGTCCCGGCCGCCATCGACCTGCCGGTGCTCCTCCAGCGCGCCGTCGACGAGGCGGCCCGGCTCCTGGGGGCCGACGCGGCGGTGTTCTACCTCGTCGATCGGGCAACCGGGCGGGCTCGCTGGACGTACGACGCAGGTGTCCCCGACGAATGGGCGCGGTCTGCGGTCCGCGAGTGGGAACTGGAGCCCGGGCAGGGCCTGGTGGGCCTGGTCCTGGAGCAGGGTCGCGTGCTCGTGACCGAGGATTACGCGCAGGACGAGCGCATCTGGGCGCAGGACCGGGGCCGGCAGCAGGAGACCGTGAACATCCTGCGCATTCGGTCGGCCGTCGCCGCGCCCCTTGTCGGTCAGGCTGATCCGCTCGGCGTGCTCTGTGTCTTCACGCGACACGCGCGAACCTTCAGCGAGGCGGAGATCGCGCTCGTCCGCGGGCTGGCCGACCACGCGGCGCTGGCCATCGAGAACGCGCATCTCAACGAAGAACTGCTGGCAGCCCAGTCGCGCTACCGCGCCCTCCTCCACTGGTCCCCGGACGCGATCTGGGCGGCCGATGCGGAGGGCCGGTTCACGTACGTGAGTGATGCGGCGGAGACGCTCATCGGCTATCGCCCCGCAGAGCTGATCGGGCACAGCTGGGACCTCGTCAACCACGACTCCACGCGCGCATACGTCGCAGAACGGCTGGCGTGGTCGATCGCGCATCCCACCGACAGCCAGATCTTCCGCTGCAACCTGCGCCATCGCGACGGCCGGCCCGTCCCCGTGGAGATCAACGCGACCGGCATCGCCCTGGAGGGACAGTTCGCCGGCGCCGCGGGTTCGGTGCGCGACATGCAGGAGCGCGACCGGCTGGAGCGGGGGCTTCGGGAGCAGGCGGCCCAGCTGGCCGCGGGGCGGGAACGCACGCACCTCGCCCAGGAACTGCACGACTCGATCACGCAGGCGCTCTTCAGCATGACGCTTACGACCGGGAGCGCCGAGATCCTCCTCGCCCGCGGTGACTCCGCCGGCGTCGCCGACAAGCTCGGGCAGTTGCGCGAGCTGTCCCGCGACGCACTCGCGGAGATGCGCGCGCTCATCTTCGAGCTCCGCCCCGAGAGCCTGGTCCAGGAGGGCCTGGTCGTGGCATTGAAACGACATGCCGATGCCGTCAGCGGGCGAACCGGGCTGCCGGTCATGCTGGATATCGACGTCACCGAGCGGCTGCCGCGGCCAGTGGAGGCCGCCCTGTACCGGATCGCGCTCGAGGCGCTGCACAACGTCGTGAAGCATGCGTCCGCGTGCTGCGCCCACATTCGGCTGGAGCGCGTGGCCACTGGCATCCGCCTCTCAGTGGAGGACGACGGCGCCGGCTTCGAGCCGGGAGGCGTCCGCGGCGAGCATCTCGGCCTCATCGGCATGCGCGTGCGGGCGGACCGCCTCGGCGCGCGCTTCGACGTGGACAGCGCTCCAGGTCGCGGGACCCGCGTGGCGGTCACTGTGGCGAATTCGGTCATTGCCGACGGCCAGATGACGTAGGCCGGCCGCCGTCCTTCGTCGGAGGGACGTCCGCGACCGCCGCCCGATGACCGGCCGTGATCCGGGCGGCACCCTTTGGCCATGTTCAGTTCGACCGCGCAGGCACTCACCGGACGGCCACGGGCACTCGTCGTGGGGACCGACCCCCGCGTCCGCCGAAGCCTGGCCGGCCTGGTGGAAGCCGCCGGCGTGGCGGAGGTCGTCGGAGCGGCGGCCGGTGCCATCGGCGCGCTCGACCTGCTCGCCGCCGAGCGGCCCGACCTCGTCCTGCTCGACCTCGACCGGCCGGACGCCGGTGCATGGCTCGACCTCGTGGCCCGGCTGCGCCGGACCTCGCCGCACTGCTCGGTGGTCGTGCTGGGCAGCGCGTCGACCCTTCGGCCCCTGGCGCTCGCCGCTGGTGCCGACGCATATATCCCCAAGACCGATGCCCCGGAGGCAATCCGGGACGCGATTGCCGAGCTTCACGTTGAGGAGGAGACCCGACCATGAAGACGTTCCGCAACCTGAGCCGCCGGAAGCTCCGGACGACCTTGACCGTGATGGGCATCACGGTCGGCGTGTTCGCCCTGGTCGTCTTCGGCTCGATGGGCAACAAGATCAACAGCCTCGTCGACGGCGGCAGCCGCTACTACGCCGACAAGGTCATCGTGACCGACAGGGCCGGCGGTGGCTCGATGGGTTCCGTCGCCCCGATGCAGATCTCCCTGGTCGATCAGATCCGGGAGCTGCCGGGCGTGGCGGGGGCGGAGCCCGGAGATCATCATGCTGCTCGACCCGGGCTCCGCAAACGCCGGCTTCGGGGTTCCGGACCTGATCACGGGCGGTATCCCGGGCGGCGACGATGGGCGCGAGTCGTTCAAGGTCACCGCGGCCCAGGGGCGCCTGCTCAGCCCCGCCGACATGACCACCAACAACGTCGTCCTCGGGTCCGATCTCGCACTCAAGACGGGCAAGCACGTCGGGGACACGATGACCCTCCGCGGCGAGACCTTCAGCGTCGTCGGGATCCTCGAGCCCACACTCACGGCGCCCGACTCGTGCGCCCAGGTGGCACTGCCGGCCGCGCAGCGGCTGTTCATGGCGGACATGCCGCCCATGATCAGCCAGCGCCTCACCCCGTCCGACCTGGCGACCCAGATCGTGGTCTACCCGACGCCCGGCACCGGCACCGCCGCGCTCGCCGACCTGATCGAGCAGCGCATCCCCAATGCCTCCGCCGCCACTGGCGCCGACTTCGAAAAGCAGGTCGGCTCCGTCAAGTCGCTCTTCAACGGGATCGTCCTCGGCGTGATGCTGATCAGCCTCATCGTCGGCGGCCTCTCGGTCATCAACACCATGGCGATGGCCGTCGCCGAGCGGACCCGCGAGATCGGCATCAAGCGCGCCATCGGCGGCAGCCGCGTCCGGGTCGTGCGCGAGCTCGTCGTCGAGTCGGGCGCTCATCGGCCTCATCGGCGGCGTCATCGGCCTCGCCTTCGGCGCCCTCCTGGTCTTCGCCTTCAATGAGGCCGGCCGATCCGGCGGCACGGTCCTCTTCCAGCTCACGCCGGCCACCGCGATCTTCGCGATCACCTTCGCCACCGGGCTCGGTGTCGTCGCCGGCATCATCCCCGCCCTCCACGCCGCCCGGCTCGATCCGGTCACGGCCCTCCGTTACGAATAGTCCCGCCACGACAGGAACAGGAGACACTCCGATGGCACTCCTCGAAGGCCGCAACCTGCGCAAGACCTACAAGCTCAGCCGCCGCAACACCGTCGAGGCCCTCCGCGGCGTCGAGGTCTCGATCGAGCCCGGCGAGATGGTCGCGATCATGGGCCCGTCCGGCTCCGGCAAGAGCACCCTGATGCACATCCTGGGCATGCTCCATGCACCGGATCCCAACCACGGACCCGCTCCCGAGCTCACCTTTGCCGGGCGCGACATGACGAAGCTCTCCGAGAGCGAACGAACGAAGGTCCGGGCACGCGACATGGGCTTCGTCTTCCAGCAGTTCAACCTCGTGCCGACGCTGACGGCGCTCGAGAACGTGATGCTGGCCACCGAGTACGCCGGCATGCCGCACTCCGAGGCGCGAACCGCCGCGCTCGAGGCCCTGGAGCTCGTCGGGCTGGCCGATCGCGCCGACCACCAGCCGGCCGAGCTGTCCGGCGGCGAGCAGCAGCGCGTGGCCATCGCCAGGGCGCTCGTCAACGGGCCGGAACTCGTCCTTGCCGACGAGCCGACCGGGAACCTCGACTCGCGTCGCTCCACCGAAGTGCTCGAGCTCCTGCGCTCGTTCAACCGGGAGCGCGGCCAGACGTTCGTGCTGGTCACGCACGATCCGGAGGTCGGGGCGGCCTGCGACCGGATCATCCGGATGCGCGACGGCCGGATCAGCGACGAGGCACGGGAGGTGGCGCAGCTCCGAGCCGTTGCCTGATGCGCACCCCATCCATGACATCGAGTCCCGCCCGACCGGCGGGACTCGATTTGATTCCGGCATTACTTCGATTCCGGCGTTCAGGTGCGTCATTTCGTGCGCGCACCCTTATCCTGTGCGCGGTTGCGGGGGATCCCGGGTCGTGCCGTCAGAGAGCCACGCCGGGGGATCGTCCGCAGCTTACCCATCGCCACGGCACCCGCGGGGGATGCCCAGCAGAAGGGAGTGCGAATGTTACGGACTGACCTGCCATCCTTGCGAGCTGCGCTGATCCCGGTGCTCGCCGTCGCCACGGGCGTGGCGCTCGCCGTGAACCCGGCGGCGGCCGTGGCCTCCGGGCCGGTGGCCACGTACTCGGCGGCGGTATCGCCTCCGAACGGCGCAGGCGGCACCACGACGACGTTCACGGTGCAGCTGACGCAGCTGGTTGACATCGGCTCCGAGCGCAGCGAGACCAACACGATCGAGCTCGGTTCCGCACAGGTGGCGCCGCCGGCCGGCTTCACGATCACAGGTGCCTCGGCCGCGATCGGCACGACGGTGGTTCCGGCCGTCCTCTCGACCAACACCGTGACGCTGAACAACCTGGAGATCCACCACGCCGGTCAGTCGCTCACGATCACCATCACCGCCACGATCCCGTGCGCGGTCTCGGGCAGCGTTTCGTGGACGGTCGTCGCGCACCAGACCGACTCGTACACGAACACCGGCGCGGTCGCGCTCCTGCAGGATCCCGCCAGCCGGCTGACGACGCAGATTTCGCCGTGCAGTCTGGCATTCGCGTCGACCGGTGAGCCGGCGAACGCCGGGGCCGGCCAGAACATCACGAGCCAGCCTGCGAACCCGGCGGGCCCGCCGGTCGCGGTGCGGCTGTCCGATGGGAACGGCAACCCGCTCGCGATGGCGGGAATCCCCGTGACCCTGGGCATCGTCGCGGGGACGGGAACGGCGGGCGCCGTGCTTGCCGGCACGACGACGGTGGCGACCGGCGTGGGCGGCACAGCCCTGTTCGGCGCGCTGTCCATCGCGCAGAGCGGGCTTGGTTACCAGTTGGCCGCGACCAGTCCCGGAATCGTTCCCGGAACCTCGACCGCCTTTGACATCAGCGACGTCCTGACGCAGTGCTCGGGGTCGTGCTCGGGGTCGGACAGCCGCGGCGACACGAGCGCGACGGTCAGCGCCACGACCGCGGCCGGCGCCGTCCTGTCGATGTCCCTCGGTCTCGACACCATCAGCTGCAACGACGCGGCCGATCGGTTCTACGTGAGCACGTCGCAGGTCCTGACGTTCGGGCTGACCCCGGCCGTCACGTCCAAGACCGTGACCATCACGCTCGCAAAGTCGTCGGTCATCCGATCCTTCAACCGGTACCAGGTCTGTTTCAGCTCGCCGACGACGGGCTTCACCAACCGCTACGGGGTCGCGATTCCTCCCGGCGGCGCCGGCCTGCTCCCCGATTGCCGGGGCACCGACGATGATCCGAGTCCGGCCGATACCTCCACCTGGAGCCACTCCCCGACTCCGCCGTGCGTCCTCCATCGTTCGAAGGACCGGCAGGGCAACGTCACCGTGACATTCCTCGTGCCTCCGGGTGATCCGCGGGGACAGATCTGACCTCGGCCTCGTGCAGATCTGTCCGAACTGCAACGAGGAGAACCCAGATCGATTTCGCCTGTGCGGCTTCTGCGGCACGCCGCTTCCCGGTGTGCTGCCCGTCCAGGAGGTCCGCAAGACAGTCACCATCCTCTTCTGCGACCTGAAGGGCTCCACGCCGCTCGGTGAGCGACTGGACTCGGAATCGCTCCGCGAGGTCATGACCCGCTACTTCGACGCCATGCGAGCCGAGCTCGAGCGTCACGGCGGACAGATCGAGAAGTACATCGGCGATGCCGTCCTGGCCGTCTTCGGCCTGCCGACGGTCCACGAGGACGACGCGCTTCGCGCCGTGCGTGCCGCTGCCGGCATGAAGTCGGCGCTGGCGCGGCTGAACGACGAACTCGACCGCGCCTACGGCGTCCGGCTCACCAACCGCACCGGCGTGAACACGGGCGAGATCGTCGCCGGCGACCAGGCGGCCGGTCGTCACCTGCTCGTGGGAGACGCCTTCAATACGGCCGCTCGCCTGGAACAGGCCGCGCCGCCCGATGAGGTCCTGATCGGCGAGCCCACGCTACGGCTGGTCCGCCACGCCGTCGACGTCGAAGAGCTCGAACCGCTGGAACTCAAGGGGAAGGCAGTTCCGGTGGCCGCGTACCGCCTCATCGGGCTCCGCGTGACGGCTGGCGCCTCCCGCGCAGATCTCGTACCGATGGTGGGACGTGACGCCGAGCTCGGCCATCTGCGCGCGGCCTTCGATGCGGCCGTCCATGGCCGGAAGGTCGGCCTCGTGACGGTCATCGGCGATGCCGGCGTCGGCAAGTCGCGGCTCATCAGGGAGTTCCTCACTTCGATCGGCGACGGCCCCCTCGTGGCGAGAGGCCGCTGCCTTCCCTACGGCGAGGGCATCACGTTCTGGCCGCTCCTCGAGATCGTCCGGGAGGCGGCCGGGATCCGCGAGGACGACCCGCCGGCCGCGGCGAGCGATCGGCTCCGCGACCTCCTGGGCGACGATGAGGCCGCCGCGCGCATTGCGTCTGCGACGGGCCTCACGGCCACGCCGTTTCCGCTTCCCGAGCTCTTCTGGGGCGTTCGCCGCTTCATCGAGATCCTCGCGGAACGAAGGCCGGTTGCCCTCGTGATCGATGACGTCCACTGGGCGGAGCAGACACTGCTGGACCTGCTCCGGCATCTTGTCGAGTCGGACCTGTCGGCGCCGGCGATGCTGCTCTGCACAGCGCGCCAGTCCCTGCTCGATGGGCAGCCCGAATGGAGCGAGATCGCGGGTGCGACGCTGCTCCCGCTCCAGCCGCTCGGACCCGCCGACGCGGCGAGAATCGTCGAGGGCATGCTCGGCGATACGGATACCCCGGACGGTGTCGCGGCCCGCGTCGTGCGCGCCGCCGATGGAAACCCGCTGTTCATCGAGCAGATGGTCTCCATGCTCATCGACGAGGGCACGCTGCGCCGTGAGGGCAGCCGCCTGGTCGCGGCGCGGGAACTGTCGGAGATCGATGTTCCGCCGACAATCCAGGCGCTCCTGGCCGCGCGCCTCGACACCCTGCGGCGGGAGGAACGGGCCGTCATCGAGCCGGCCTCGGTCATCGGGCAGGTGTTCCAGTCGCCGGCCGTGGCCGCGCTGGCCCCCGAGTCTCTCCGCGCATCGGTCGCCGCGCACCTCGGGTCCCTCGAGCGCAAGCAGCTTGTGCACTCGGAGGCCTCCGCGGGGAACCTCGACGGCGACTATCGCTTCCACCACCTGCTGATCAGGGACGCCGCCTATCGGGGCCTCCTGAAGCGCTCACGGGCGAAGCTCCACGAGCAGTTCGTCGACTGGTTCGAGGCGGCCTTTCGCGAGCGGGGTCACGGGTTCGAATACGAGGAGATCCTGGGCTACCACCTTGAGCAGGCATACCACTACCTCACCGATCTCGGGCCGCCCGACGATCACGCGACGTCTCTGGCGATGCGGGCTGCCGAGCGGCTCACCGCCGCGGGCCGTCGCGCGTCCGATCGTGGGGACATGCCCGCCGCGGCCAACCTCCTGGGGCGCGCCGCCGCGCTCCTCCCACGTGAAACCCGAACGCGGATCGTCGTCCTCACCGAGGCAAGCGAGGCGCTGGCGGAAGCGGGCGAGCTGGGGCCTGCGGACGAGGCACTCGTGCAGGCAATCGCGGAGGCGGCGGCAGTCGGCGACCCGGCGCTCGAGACCACGGCACGCCTGGTCCGGCTGTACCAGCACTACCTCACGGAGGGCGCGTCGGAGTCGGAGATCGTCGACGAGGTCGGCAGTTCCATCGAGGTGCTCGAGCGCGCCGGCGACCATCGCGGGCTGACGCGCGCCTGGCGACTGCTCACCAACGTCCATTTCGCGGGTTGCCGCTACATGGCGGCAGAGCAGGCGGCACGCCGCATGATCGAGCATGCCCGCCTGGCGGGCGACAGGGCCATGGAGTTGCGCGTGCTTCCTGCGCTCGCCACGTGTGCCCAACTGGGACCGACGCCGGTCCCGGAGGCAATCGCGATCGTCGAGAGGGTCCTGGCCGACCTCGAGGGCGACCGGAAGGCAGAGGCCTACACGCTGCGAGCGCTTGCCAACCTGCAGGCGATGGGCGGGGAGTTCGAGCTGGCACGGACGCTCTACCGCCGAAGCAGGGCCACGCTCGAGGAGTTGGGCTGGAAGCTCAATGCCGCACTGACCGCAGCGATCGCGTCGGGGCCGGTGGAGTTGCTGGCGGACGACCCGGTCGCCGCCGAGTCGGAGTTGCGGCGTGACTACGAGGCGCTCGCGGCCATGGGCGAGCGCAACTACATCTCGACGACGGCCGCGTTCCTCGGGGAGGCGCTCTTCCGGCAGGGGCGCGGGGAGGAGGCGAACCGGTTCGCAGGGATCGGACGGGACCTCGCCGCGGCCGACGACGTCAGCACGCAGGTCGCATGGCGGGGGGTGCGCGCCAAGGTGCTCGCCAGCCGCGGGCAGTTCGACGAGGGCGAAGCGCTCGCGCGGGAAGCGGTCACGATCATGGAGACGGCCGAGGATCCGGACGGCCTGGGCACCGCCATGCTTGACCTGGCGGACGTGCTGCGCCTGGCGGGCCGAACCGCCGAGGCCGCTCGGACGGCAGACGAAGCGGCTGCGCTGTTCATCGGCAAGGGCGACACGGCGGCGGCGGCACGCGCGGGCGCGTTTCTTGCGTCCCTGCCCATCCGGGCGCCGGACAGCGACCGCGACATCGCCTGAACCTACGGGCCATGCTCGCGCTCGGTGGCCTGTGTCCACCCTACCCGGACGTCGGACCGCCTGAGCTGTCCCACGGAAACTGCAGAAGAGAGCCGGAAATCGCGTCCCGCCCTCATACGAACCACTCCTGCGCCTCTCCGGATTCGCCACTTGCCGAGACGCGCGGAAACAGCCACCATGTAGCTCATGGTTAACGGCCGTCTCCAGGGCTGCTGCATGTGTCCCGGGCGGGCTTCGGTCCCCCTCCACGTGCGCCCCCGCCGCAGCACCGGGCACCACGCGCGTCGGAGTCCCGTCCGGGCCTGAGCCCGCGTCCTCCTCGCCGCTGCTCCCAACCCTGCTCTTCGCCCAACGGAGGCATCCTTCGATGGCCATTGCCACCCGCACCCCCGAGTACGAGCGCGCCCTCGCCGAGAACGAGCGGTACGCGGCGCAGTTCGACCGCTCGGCCCTCCCCCTTCCGCCCGGCCGCAGGCTCGCGGTGGTCGCCTGCATGGACGCGAGGCTGACCGTCGAGGACGTACTGGGCCTTCGGACTGGGGATGCCCACATCATCCGGAACGCCGGCGGCCTCGCAACCGACGACGCGATCCGCTCCCTCGTCATCAGCCAGAACCTGCTCGGCACGGAGGAGGTCATCGTCCTCGAGCACACGGGTTGCGGCATGCTGACATTCGAGGACGAACCGGTCCGCCGGCAATTGGAGGTCAGGACAGGCCGGTCGGTGGACCTGCCCCTCCTCCCATTCCCCGACCTCGAGTCGAACCTGCATTCCCAGGTCGAGCGAATTCGCTCGCACCCGTGGACAAAGGACGTGCCGGTCCACGGCCTCGTCTACGAGGTCGAGACGGGCCGCCTGCGAGAAGTGGCGTAGGGTTCGCGATTCCGCCGGAATCGCGATGATCGATGCCGGCACCGGTACGCCCGTAACCCGATCGCAAACCTCGTTCCACGAGACTGCGTGCATGACAGCGAACGACCGCCCGGAACCTCGAAGGGCGAGGCGGCCGGTCGTCATCTGAAACGAAACCGACCTCGCCTCCTGCGCGTCCCCTCCTCCCGCGCAACGGGCGATATTCCCTCCCAGTGGATGGCGGCTCCTCGATCAGGGAGCCGCCATTCGCGTTTACGGCGCCGCGGTCACCGGCCACGTGGCCCGGCACAGCGAACCGGCGAGCCGTAGGGCCCGCCGGTTCCTGATCCCGCGATGGATTGCCCGGGTTGGGACTCAGGAGTGGACCGTAATGTCGCCCTCCATGCCCTGGTGGATCTGGCAGACGTAGTGATAGGTGCCGGGGGCGCCGGTGAACCTGATCCCGTACGTCGACCTCTGCGCCGAAGGCGGGACGCCGTCAGCCATGGCGGTCCACGCGGCGAAGAGCACGCCGGAATCCGCCACGGCGCCCGTCGATGTGACCTTGTGGACGCCGTTCCCGCCGTCCAACTCGATCTCGTCGAGCGGCCCGCCGTTGCAGTTGAAGTCTGCTGGGCCCTGTGGCGGGATGTGGTTTGGAGTGGCCGGTGAGTCCGTGCCGCCGGCGTTCTCGCACATCGGCTGGAACTCGTTGCCGAGGTCACCCGGGAACGTGACGGTGTGCGGCTCGTTCGGGCCGGGCACCTTCCAGACGACCTTGTCGCCGGGGCGGACGTGGAGGTTCGCCGGCAGCATCTCGAGGATGGCCACGTGGCCGTCCGCCGTCTCGGTGCCCGCGTGCATGATCCACGTGGTGGTCCCATCGGCGTTCTGGGTACCGTGCGAGTGGTTGGCGGCCGCCTCGGCGGCCTTGCCGGCCTTGATGTCGTTGCTCA
Organism: uncultured Chloroflexia bacterium; assembly: GCA_963816905.1. GTDB lineage: Bacteria > Chloroflexota > Limnocylindria > Limnocylindrales > CSP1-4 > JAFMJV01. The sequence goes on from CAWFMQ010000007.1 coordinate 14,849, forward strand.
GCTGCGAGCTGACCTGGGCCCCGGCGGCGACGGCGGATGGCGCAGCTGCGCTGTCCGCGACGACCCGAAGGTGGCCGACCATCTGCGGGTGGATCCGGCAATGGAATGTGTACAGCCCCGGGTGTGCACTGATGGTGATGGCCACCGGTCCGGACGGGTTACCGAGCGGATCACCCTCGCTGACGGTACTGGTGCCGTCGAAGATGCACGGGGTGCCGGCCGAGCCGCATCCTGCGGGGCTGGGCAGCAACCCGAGCACCCTGAAGTTGGCGTGCGTCGTCCCGTTCGGGTTCAGCGTCGTGTCGTCCTTGTCGCCCTGCCCAATCCCGTTTGTTCGCAGGTCCTTGGCCACGCTGATCGAGGTGGGCAGCAACGTGAAGGTGTGGAAGCCTTCGAGCACGAACTGGATGGTCGTGCCGCGGGTTACGGTCAACGTCCTGGGAAAGAAGTCGTTGAACCCCCAGTTGTGACCGGCCGGCACCGCCCCCGGCATGTCGGCGATGATCGTCGGTACCTGTATGCCTGCTGCGGCCGGGGCGGCCCCCGCCATCAGGACCGAGAGCACGATCCCCGCCGCGCCCAGGCCGGCCCTCCATTTACCCACGTGCATAGAGCACTCCTTTCCTGCCGATAGCCGATACAGCCCCAGGTGCGCGGGCCATCCCCGACCCACGACGTGCGCGCCCCCGCGAGGCAGACAACGAGCGGAATGGTCGCATTGCGCCACGCGGCGGTGGAAGGTCCGCGCCTTGCATTCGCATTACAGACTGCCGGACCGGCGCCGGCGACGGCCACCCTTGACCACCGCGCGGCCGCGCGGCCGGTTGTTGGCCGGTGCCCGAATAGCATGTGCGGCGTGAGGACCGGCGTCCGGCGGCATGAGCGCACCGCGCTTGCTGCCATCCTCGTGGCAGGTCTGCTGGTGCGGCTGCCCTTCGCGTTCGCCGACACGCGCATGTCCCCGGACATGGCGATCTTCGTCGACTGGGCGCGGACGATCGCGGGCAACGGGTTAGTCTCGATGACCGACGCCGTGACGGTCGTGGTGTACCCGCCGCTCTCCATGGTGCTCATCGGCTCGGCGGGCGTGTTCGCCTCGTGGGTGCCGACCGCCTGGGGGCTCGGCGACGCCCCGGTCGTGCTGCTCCTCAAGCTGCCGGCCATCGCGGCCGATATCGGACTTGCCTGGCTCGTGACACGCATGCTCTCCGGCCGAGGGACGAGGCTGCGCCTCGGTGCCGCTGCGTTGATCGTCTTCAATCCGGCACTGTGGTACCTGTCGGCGATCTGGGGTCAGACCGACTCCGTCTACGTGCTGTTCGCCGTCGCGGCCATCTGGGCGCTGTCGAGGAGCGAGGTCCGGCGGAGCTGGGTCGCATACGGGGTTGCCACCGCTGCCAAGGTCCAGCCGCTCCTCCTCGCGCCGGTCATGGTCATCGGGTCGCTGCGCGCCGGGCGGCCGCGGGAGCTGGCCATGGGCATCCTGCTGTGGGCCGGCGTGGTGGTCGCGCTTCTTCTCCCGTGGCTGATCGGCGGAGGCACGCTGACCTACCTGGGCAAGCTGTGGGGCGTCACTTCGCGCCTCGACGACAGCGCCACGAACCTCTGGTACCTGCTCCGGCTCGGCGACACGAGCGGTCTCGCCACGGTCGACGGCGCAGCGTTCGGTCTCCCGTTCCCCGTGAGCGCGATCGGGTACGGCATGCTGGCCGCTGTGGTCGTCGTCGTGGGCGGCGCGCTGTGGTGGCGCGGGCGGGCAGTCGGCCTCGCGCTCCCGGCGACCATCCTCGCGATGGCACCGTACCTGGTCCTGGCGGGAATGCGCGAGCGCTACCTCCTGCTGGCGCTGCCGCTCGCGCTGCTGGTGGCGGCTCGCTGGGAGGACGTCACGCCGGTCCGCGGCGCATGGCTGTGCTACTTCGGCCTGGTGTCCGCGCAGACGGTCAATCTCCTGGCAATCGCGTCGCCGGCACCATCCCTGTGGCACGGCACGTTCCTGGCCCAGGAGGGACCGCTCGCCGTGCCGGTGCAGGCTGTTTCCATGGTCGCCGCCGCGGTGAACGTGGCGGTGTTCGCCTGGCTGCTCGGGTCGCTGGTGCGGAACGCCCTGGGCAATCGGCCGCGCGAAGGACAGTGACGGAACGGCCCCCGCCGCAGTCGACGGGGGCCGCTCGCTGGTCCCGGGATCAGTGGACGGCGGGGAGTCCGGCCCGGGGATATGTGCGGGGTTACGGGTTGATCTTGAGGGTGTAGCCGGCGGACAGGACGGCCAGGAAGTTGCCGTTGCCCAGGTACTTCGCCTTGATGGTGTGGGTGCCGGCCGGCAGGCTCCAGGTCGGGGTGAAGGTCGCGAGTACCGCCGGTCGGGGTGGCGCTGATCGCCACGGGGGCACCCATGGCCGTGCCGTCGATGAGGAACTGGACGGTGGCGGGAGCCAGCGAGCCGACGGGCTGCCACCGGGTTGACGAAGGTCGCGGTGAAGGTGGGCTTCAGCGCCGAAGGTGATGGGGCTGGGCGGGAGGCTGGTGACCGAGCCGCTGGGGGTCGCCTTCTTGACCAGCTGGGTGTAGGTGGGACTGGTGGAGCCGGTGTAGTTGGCGTCACCCAGGTACTGGGCGCGGATGCCCCGGCTGCCGGCCTTCAGGTCGTTGAAGGCGATGGAGGCCTGCCCGGCGCTGATGGGCTGGGGGCCGCCGGTGGCCACGCCGTCGACGAAGAACTGGACGTGCCCGGTGATCGGGAGGCCAGAAGAGAGGTTCTCGGGCGTGATCGTCGCGGTGTAGGTGACGCTCTGCCCGAAGACCGAGGGATGGATGTCACTCGTCACCGCGGTGGTCGTGGCGAGGCGCTTCTTGACGGTGTGGCTGAGCAGCGGGCTCGTGCTGGCGACGAAGCTGATCGAGTCCGGGGTGTAGTCGGCGCTCACCGTGTGCGTGCCGATGGCCAGGCTCGATGTCGTCCAGGTGGCCATGCCGCCGACCAGGGCCACCGCGCCGCCGACCGGCGAACCGTCGAGGCTGAACTGGACGGAACCCGTCGGGGTCGGTGCGGCTGGATCGACCGGCGCGACGGTGGCGGTGAAGGTCACCGGGTAGCCGTACTGCGTGGGATCGAAGTTGGCGGTGACGACGGTGCGGGTGGTCGACTGCGCCTCGTAGTGCGAAGCGCCGGAACCCACCGTGTAGATCACACGACCGTTCTGCACGCCGACGTACTGCGGATCACCGGGGCCGCCTGGCGGCATATGCGTGGCCCGGAACCTCCGGAAGCGAGACGGTGGCGAGTTGGTTGACGGGAATGATCACGTCGAGGGTCATGCCGTGCGGGCCGCGCGACCAGTCGGAGGTCACCGTCCCTCGCTGCGTCCACTGGGTGGCGTGGAGGGAGGTGAGCCCCGTCTTCGGCGGAGCGACGGTGACCGTGGCGGCGCCCGGGCCGGTGGTCCGGATGCCGGCGAGGCCGTCGATCATGGACGTGATCCCGCGGGCACCCCAGCCGTGCGACATGCTGTTCGAGCCCGTGCCGATGACCCAGTCCTCCCAGGCGAAGGTGCCGCCCTGGGCGACGACCTGGGCCGGGCCGAACTGGCTGACGTTGGTGAGGTAATCGAGCAGGATGTCCGGGCGGTCGAGGATGACCAGGGCCTGGGCAGTGATGCCCCAGTCCATGACTCCGGTCTTGAGGTGCTGCGCGGCGAGGTACTCGGCGATGCCCGGGTAGCTGCCCTGGGGGGCCACGCCGTTGAAGACGGCAAAGGTCTGGGCCTGCTGGGAGGGCGTCGCCACGAACGTCCCGGTCAGGTGCGCCGCCCCGAGCGGAGCCGCAAGGGTGATGCCGGTGCCGCCTGAGCCGGCGGTCCCGACGGAGGCGATGGTTCGGATTTCGCGGGCAGCACCGGTGTCGATCACGATCGCCGAGCCGGCGTTGCCGGTGGACAGCGCCGTGGAGAAGCCGCTGACGCTGCTGACCTTGATGTTGGTGTCGCCGGCGGCCGCGCCAACCGCGAGGGTGGCGGACGCGGGGTACAGCTGGGTCGTGCTCGAAGGTCGCGACCGCCGCGTTGCTCGCATGCGCGACGCTGAGCGGCGCGTTCAGGTCGATGCCACCGCCCGACGCGCCGGACGTTCCCACGGCGACGACGGTGCGTACTTCCTTGAGCGGGGGGTTGCCGGAGTCGAAGGCCACGGAGTCGCCGACGGTGAACGGCGCGACGCTGTTGACCTTGACATTGGTGGCGCCGACGAGCGTGGCGACCGACAGGTTGGTCGAATTGATGCCCAGGCCGTCGGAGTAGAGGCTGTCGCCGGCGATGCGCTGGGCGGCGTTGATCTGCGCCTTCAGGTCGCTCGCGTAGTTCGAATAGGTCGACACGTCGCCCGCGTTGCCCAGGATCGCTGCCGCTGCGGCCACGTCACGGAACGCCGCGACGCCCGACTCGGCGTGGATCGTCCGCGCGGCGTTGTTGTTGAAGACGTAGCCCAGGCGCGACGGCCAGTCGATGATGCCGTTCGCGTACGACCCGGTACCACCCGTGAGGAGCCAGACCAGGCCGGTCGCCGCGCCGCTGGAGGGTTCGTTTGCCTTGATGTAGTTGGCGACGTTCTTCATGGACTGGTACGCCGACTGCAGGGTGGCGAGGTCGCCGCTCTGCTGGTAGTAGCGCATCACCATGTCGGGGAACGCTTCGGTGTAGTCGGGGATGTCGCGCATGTTGTCGCCGTTGGGATAGACGGCGTTCATGCGGCCGGTGCTCAGGACACCGTAGCTGTCGTAGGAGCAGGGCGCCGTGGGGCAGTAGCCGCTGGACGTGTTCTTCCAGACGTGCGACTGCGAGTAGATGAACTCGCGGATCATGCGCTTGGTCGCGTTGCGCTCACCCAGCGCCTGCGTGTTGGCGAACGCGATATCCACGGAGTCGCCCAAGAACTGGCCCTTCTCACGGGTCGGCGTGTCCTCGCCGGTTTCCTGCGATACGTAGAGGCCGGAGCGCTGGAGCATCGGGAAGATGGTGTTGAGCATCGCGTCGTCGCTGACGAACGTCGCGGCACGATCGGCCGGGACGTCCGTGTGCTGGATCATCGCGGAGATGTCATCGGCGGTCAGCGGCTCACCCGCGCCGGGGGCGCTGATCTGGAGGTAGCGCCATGCCCAGTGGGTGAACGCCTTCGCGGTCTGGTCGCCGGCCTTCTGCGTGTAGTACCAGGCCATGTTGCTGCCCTGGGTGTCCGAACTGGACGTCCCGGCGCGCGAACCCTCGACCCAGACACCGGTGGCGTGGGCCATGGTGAGGGCCGGCGTGAAGCCGATGCCCGTGCCCGGATCCTGGACGGCCACGCCGCTGTTGTGGGCAAGCGACAGTGGACCGGCCAGCAATACGTTCGGATTGGGCGAAGCGGGGGCCGGGGACGGGATGGACGCGATGGTGCCAGTTTCGAGGTTCGCTCCCGTGTCGACCAGCAACGTGTCGCCGGCCGTCATGCCGGTCGTGCTCGCGACGCGGATGCCGGTGGCGCCGGCCGTCGTGGCCACGGACAGGGTCGTGCTCCGGTTCTGCGTCCCGACCGAGGTGATCGTGGCGACCTCCGGGTTGCCGGCTCCGTGCTGGTCGGCCGGGGCATCGATCGTGATCGTGTCGCCCACGACGAAGCCGGCGACACTCGCGACCTTGACGTTCGAGGCGCCGGCCGCGAGCGCGAGCGCCGACGTCGTGTTGTTGAGCCGGTAGGTGGTGAGCATGCTGAGAGCGGTGCCCGCGATACCGTTGCGGAAGTGGATCTCCGGCATCGCCGGGATCACGGTTCCGAAGTCCGCGACCAGCGTGCCGTCGGCGAGGTTCGTGACCGACACCGGGTGAACGGTCCGGTAGCTGATGCCGGAGACGTTCCCGTCGAGATGCGTGAACCGGTCCTGCGTGGCGCTGACGGGCCGCGGATGCGGGCCGTTGATGTAGGGCGTCGACCAGGCGGTGTCACTGAAGCCCACCATGTCCCAGCCAGGGATCTCCTGGTTGGCGTCGTAGCGCTCGACGTAGTCGCCGGCGTCGCCGTTGCGAGACGTGTTGGTGACGTTGGTGTAGGCGGTGTTCTTGGTGACCTTCCAGGTCCCGTCGGACACGAAGGTCTCTCGCGACCCGTCCTGGTGATCCACGACGATCTTGACGAGCATTGCCGACGGGCCGATCCCGCCGTTGTTCACGGGTGCGCTGAACGCGTGCGCGCTGGTGAGTCCGGGCGTGAACGTGACACCGGTTCCGGGGTCCGTGACAGCCGTGCCGCTGACGTGTGCGAGGGCCAGGCCCGGCGTGATCGTGAGGCCGGTGCCCAGATCGGAGAAGGCGACGCCGCTCGAGTGGGCCTTCGCCAGGGCCGACGCAAGCGTGATGCCGGTGCCGAGGTCGGAGGCGGCAACGCCGCTCGCGTGGGCCTTCGTCAGGGCCGGCGCGAAGGTGATGCCGCTCCGGCTCGCGTCAGTCGGAACGTCGGTGATGGTCACCGATTCCTGGTTGGCGATGGTGTCGATGAGCAGCGTGTCGCCGACCGACATACCGGTCGGGTTCGCCACGCTGACGTTCGTCGCCCCGATTGCGGCGGCAGCGTTCAGCGTGGTGTTCCTGCCCTGCGTGCCGACGGCCGTGACGGTCCCCGATTCCTGGTTCGCGCTGGTGTCGATGAGGACCGTGTCGCCGACGGCGATGCCGGTCACGCTCGCCACCTTGACGTTGGTGGCGCCGATGGCGGCAGCCGCGAAGAGCGTCGTGTTCACGCCCGGCGTGCCGACTGCGGTCACGGTCTGCGATTCCTGGTTCGGGCCGACAACCCAGGCACCGCTCACGTGCGCCTTCGTCAGCCCGGCCGTCAGCGTGAGCCCGGTGCCGGAGGAGCCGGAGGTGCCGACCGTCGTGATGACGGCCGTCTCCTGGTTCGCGCCGGTCTCGATCGTGATCGTCTGGCCGGCCACGAAGCCGGTCACGGAGCTCACCTTGATGTTCGTGGCGGCGATGGCGGCGGCCGCTGACAGCGTGGCCGTGTCGATGTTGATCGTGTCGCCGACGAGCATGTCAGTCACGCTCGCGACCTTGATGTTGGTCGCGCCCGGGGCGCCGGCGGCGAACAGCGTGGTGTTCCTGCCCTGCGTCCCGACCGCGGTCAGGGTCCGGGAATTCCTGGTTGGGGCCGATGACCGTCACGCCGCTCGCGTGGGCCTTTGTCAGCGCCGCGGACACCGTAATCCCGGTCCCGGATGAGCCGGAGGTGCCGACCGTCGTGATGACCGCCGTCTCCTGGCTCGCGCCGGTGTCGATCGTGACCGTCTGACCGGCTGCGAAGTCGATCGCCGAGCTGACCCTGATCGTGACGTCGCCGACGAGGGATGCGGCGGCGAGCGTGGTCGGGTCGATGTAGATGATGTCGCCGACGAGCAGGTTGGAAACGCTGGCAAGCTTCACGTTGGTGTCGCTGGCCGCTGCTGCGGCGAACAACGTCGTGCTCGTTGCGCCCGCGCCGTTGGCGCGGCCCTGGCAGGTGCACGTGTGGTAGTAGTACTGGAGGCCGAAGGCGAACGGCAGGCCGGCGGTCAGGTACTGCGTGAGGTCCGTGACGGCGTACTGCCCCTCACCGGGGTAGTTGAACGAGTCGCCACGGTAGATGGCCTGGCCGTTGACGTGCAGTTCGTACTCGGCCATCGCGGAGGTGTAGGCACGCGCGCGGACGATCGGGCTGCTCGAACTGGGCGTGAACTCCCTGCGGGCCAGCGTGTAGTCGACGGTCGAGTCGTTGCCCGACGTGAAGCGCCGGATCCAGGTGGCGCCGCCCCACTCGGAGTCGTTGATGCCGGTGTCGAAGTGCGCCCAGGCCGACCAGGGCGACGCCAGGTCGCCGCGGTCCCAGGTCGTGACGCGCCAGCTGTAGCTGGTGCCGTCGGCGAGAGCAGGGCCCGCGTAGGGCACGTACGATTCGGCCGACGAGAGGACCTTGCCGCTGTCCCAGATCGAGGCGCCGTCGCTGTCGCGGGTCAGCTGGACCTGGTACGCAGTCTGGATCTCGTTGCCGTCCTGGTCCTGCGGGAACCAGCCGAACTGCGGGGTGCCCTCGACGTTGAGGGGATGGGTGCGATCGCCCACCGACAGCCCCGTCGGGGCGTCGGGCGCGTGGTTCGCGGCGGCGAGGGCACCTCCTGCGCCACCGACCATGCCGGCCGGCACGATGGCCGCTGCCGCGAGCAGTACCGCCACAAGCACGGGCACGAGCCGATTCCGAGTCCGTTCCACGGTGCGTTTCCTCCCTCTCGCCCTGAGTCCCGGCGCAAACCGAGTTGCGCCTCGGACATGGGGCCCCTCTGCATCCTCCGGTCGATCGCACGGACCCTTCTTTGGTGGTTCGTGACGGATCGTGGTTGAGAGTGAGCATAATCCGAAAGCCATCGAATGACCAGCCGAAACGTCCGGCAATCGCCCTGGCGATCCTTACCCCCTCCGCGTCACCGCCGGTTGGTATTGGCGCCACCCGCGAAGCTGGTGCTGAAACCGGTTGCGACGCCGGGCGCCGGCGGGCTGGGCGGTGCGGTGACGGTGACGTTGCGGACGATCGCGGCCGACCCGGAGGCGAACCCTCTGGATCGTCGCCTGGTGGTCGGCGGTGGTCAGGTTGGCCGGCGTGATCCCCCCGAGACTCGGCGCCCGGATGGTCGCGATGTTGACCGTGCGCGTGCCGGCCGCGGTCGGGTTGGTCTCGCTCTGGGGGTCGTAGTCGTCGACGCCCCAATTGACCGCTGTGGCGCCTGTGCTGCCGGGGATCCCGGCATTGCCGGCGTCAGAGAAGGCCTCCGCCGGGCGGGTCGTGGCGACGTTCGCCAACGGTTGGCACCCGGTCTCGCAGACAGCCTCGCCGGCCGAGGTCTCGCCGTCTGGCAACCCGAGGCCGAGTGCCGTCTCCGCCTGATCCCGCGACGTGCCGGCCCCGATTCCCCTGGCGGGGTGTGAGGCGGAGCAGGCTGCCGCTCAGACGTTAGTATTGCCACTAGGACAGATAACGGTAATACTATCGACCATGAGTCGGCCAAGGAGGACCCTCTTCCCGGAGACGCAGCGCCGCGCTGAGGCGCTCGGCGCGCGAATAGAGGCTGCGCGGCGCCGACGCCGGATCACCGAGACCGAAATGGCATCTCGGGTGCTCGTGTCCCGTCCCACGATCCGAAGACTCGAAGACGGCGACCTGTCCGTCAGCCTTGCGGTCCTCGCGCAGGTCCTCGAGGTCCTGGGGTTGGACGTTGATCTCGACCGCATCGCTGCGGAGGACGAACTCGGGCATGCGCTCGCGGACGCTCGCCTGCCGCGACCTCGTCGGCCTGCCGCACCGAGCCTCGCTGATGAGATCTGAGGATCTCGTCGTCGTGCTCGACGCGCCGGAACTTGGTCCGCCACGTCCCGTCGGCGTGCTGTCCTTCTGGTCCGACTCGCGCGCGATCGCTTTTGCGTACGCGAGGTCGTGGCTCCAGCGCAGTGACACGTTCGCCCTGGAACCTCGGCTCCCCCTGACTGAGGGCCTTCGATACATGCCGGGGAGCGTGCCACCGGCCATCCTCCGCGACACGGCGCCCGATCTGTGGGGGACGATGCTGCTGGAACGACGGGCAGGCCGACGCCTGGGCCCCTGGGAACTCCTCACCGGCGTGGCCGACGTGACCCGAATGGGCGCCCTTCGACTTCGGCGAGGAATGGACGGTCCGTTCATCGACGATCGCGAGCCCGGCGTCCCACCGGTGGCCCGACTGCGAGACCTTGAGGCCGCCGCGAGGGAGTTCGAGGAGAACCCGAGCAAGCCCATCTCGGACTCCGCGATCGCGATGCTCGTCGCCCCGGGGAGCTCGCTCGGGGGCGGCCGGCCGAAAGCCAACTTCCAGGATTCGGACGAGAGCCTCTGGATCGCGAAGTTCCCATCACGGACCGATCGCCAGGACAGTGGCGGCTGGGAGTACGTCTACGCTCGGCTCGCAAGCTCCGCCGGCATCGAGGTCGCGGATACTCGGTTGCTTGCGCTCGGCGGTCAGGGCCGAACGTTCGTGACGCGGCGATTTGACCGAGACCCACGGGGACGCCGGTTCTACGCCTCGGCCATGACGTTGACGGGCAAGGACGACGGCGATCCCGCCGCGTATCCCGACTTCGCCAGGGCAATCCGAGTCCATGGCGCTCCGAGTGGCGTACGTGACGACCTGGAGCAGCTCTTTCGGCGGCTGGTGTTCAATATTGTCGCGGGCAACCGGGACGATCACCTGCGCAACCACGGGTTCCTGCGATCCTCGACTGGATGGCGGCTCGCGCCGGCATTCGACATGAACCCCGCCCGAGAACAGCGAGAGCACGCGATCGCCGTCGATGGGTTCACCGTTGCCCCGGACCTGCTGGCCGCGGTCGCCACGCACCGGATCTATGGGCTGACGGACGCCCGTGCCCTCGAAATCGTGCGAGACGTGGCGGCCGCGGTTTCGAGCTGGCCCACCGAGGCGAGTCTGGCAGGCATTCCCAGGCCCGAACAGGCGATCGTCGGCGTCGCGTTCTCAGCGCTGTCCACGGCATTCGAGGTCACAGGCCTTCGGTAGCTCCATACCGCACGCGCCCCGCCGTTGCCAGTCATCCCCGGGGGCGGCACAGCCGGTCCGAGGGGCGTCGATTCCGTGTCGGTGGTGACGGGCTCAAGGGCCCGATCAGCCATCGCTACATGCCCATGCGCCACCCCAGGTCGGCGAGTGGCCGGGGGGTTTCCCGGCGTCGGCCCACGAAGCCAGGGAGGACGCTGTTATCAGCCTTGAACATCTCATGCTCGATGACTTCTTTCGGGCAAGCCGCGTCTTCGAGCGCGGAACGCCACTCACAGACCCTCCGATGGGATCCATCAAGACGCTCAATCGGGAAGTGCCAACCCAGTCGAGGACCAGCCCGTCGTCCAGCAGCAGCGGCGGTGGGTCAGTGAACACTGCATTCAGGTGCCCTGATGCCTCGCCTCCTGCGTCCACAGAGAAGGCCCCCGCCGGATCAGGTGGGGGCCTTGCTCTGCGAAGGTGGGTCGCCCGGGGGTTGGTACCGGGCGACCCTGTTGGGTGCGAGTCAGGACGGCGGGGACGTCCTGCCCGCGGGGATGTGCGGGGTTACGGGTTGATCTTGAGGCTGAGGCCGGTCGAGAGCACCGCCAGGAAGTTGGCGTTGCCCAGGTACTTCGCCTTGATGGTGTGGGTGCCGGTGGGCAGGTTCCAGGTCGGCTTGAAGGAGGCCACGCCGGCGAGCGGGTCGATGGCCAGCGGGGCACCCATGTTGGTGCCGTCGATGAGGAACTGGACGTTACCGGCGAGGCTGCCGGCGGGTGCCACGGGGTTGGTGAAGGTGGCCGTGAAGGTGGGCCGGTCGGTCTGCTGGATGGGCGAGGGCAGGTCGGCGACGACGATGCCGGTGGGGCTGGCCTTCTTGACCTGCTGGGTATAGGTGGGGCTGGTCGAGCCGGTGTAGTTGGGGTCACCGTTGTAGACGACGCGGACACCGTGGTTGCCGGCACTGCGGGCGCCCGCGGCGGTCCAGCTGATGAGGATCGTGCAGCGCAGCGGCGGGACCCACGTGCAGCTGATGGTGATCGTGAAGTCCGACGTGGTGAGGGTGCCGCCGGCGATGGGCAGCGGTGTCCCCAGGGCGACCCCGTCGACCATCAGCTGCAGGCTGCCGGTGGGGGCGATGGTGCCGCCGGCGTTCTCGGGGCTGACCGTGGCGGTGAGGGCCCAGGGGGCGCTGAAGCCGACCGGGCCGGCGCTGGTCACCGCGGTGGTCGTGGCGAGGCGCTTCTTGACGGAGTGGTTGATGGACGCGCTGGTGCTGGCGGCCCAGGCGCTCGTGTCGGGAATGTAGGCCGCCGACACCGTGTGCGTGCCGATGGCAAGTGTCGAGGTCATCCAGGTCGCCACACCGCCGGCGAGGGCAACGGGCGCGCCTGCCGGCGCACCGTCGAGGCTGAACTGGACAGAACCCGTCGGCGTGCCCGCGCCGCTGTCTTCGGGGCTGACCGTCGCGGTGAAGGTCACCGGATGGCCATACTGCGTGGGATCGAAGTCGGCGACGAGCGCCGTGGCCGTGTTGCCGTCGGCGAAGGTCGTGGTGCCGGGCCCGATGTCGAAGATGTCGAAGCCGGCCGACGTGCCGACCTTGGTCGGGTTGCCAGTGCCAAGGTAGCCGGTCGGGACCCAGACCTCGCCGGTGGCGTTGTCGGGGACGGTCACGACGTACTGCCACTTCGTGCCGGTGGTGCTGGTGCCAGGCGGCCGAGATCGTGCCGCGGACGCTCTGGTAGGACGCCTGGGCGTTGGCGAGACCATCGGGAACGGTGGGCTTGAAGAGGATCTTCTCGTACCCGGCCGTGAGGGGCCGGATACCGGCCAGGTTCTCGTAGAACCACTGGCCGATGGCGCCGAACATGTGGTGCGAACGAGTCCGGGAGCTCTGCTCCCAGTATTCGCCGAGCGATGTCCAACCGAGGCCGGCCCAGTAGCCGTAGCTCGGATAGGTGGTCTGGCTGGCGATCGCGTACGCCGCGTCGGCTGCGCCGGCGATACCCTCGTAGGCCGCCTGGGACAGGACCGGAAGGATCCAGCGGGACCCGGCGATGCCGACCTCTTCGTGGCCGTGTCGGGTCACCATCACGTCGTTGACGAGCTTCGCCTGGAGTCCGGTACGCTCGGCGGCGGGCACGAGGTCGAAGGCGAGCGCGAGGGCCTGGAAGGTCTGCGCTGAAGATCTGGGTGGAGTTCTCGCGGTAGTAGCCGACGCTTGCGTCCCACCACTTCGCGTTGAAGTCCGCCTTGATGTTCGCGACGACGGTGTTGAAGTGCGCCGCGTCGGCGGCGTTACCGAGCGCGCTCGCGGTCTGTGCCGCGATCTTGGCCATGTAGGCGTAGTAAGCGGTGCTGGAGGGCGAGATGATCGTCGGGTTGTTGACGTTCGTGCCCTCGGCCGCGTTTCCGTTGGCGCCGGTGGCCGGGTCCCAGTCACCGAGACCCGACGTCAGGGTGTAGTTGAACGCGTCGCCATCCCGGATCGTCCACATGGGCATCCAGGTGTCGAGGTACTTCTTCATCATCGGATACGTCATCTGGAGACCCCGCACGTCGCCGTACCGCATGTACGACTCCCACGGGACGACGAACCAGAAGGCATCCCAGATCGGGGTGGCGCCGGCGTTCGTGCTCGACTTGAACGTCTGGCCGACATACCCGTATCCGGTGTTGGTCGGCGCCAGGAGCGACACCTCACCGGTGGTGGCGACCGCGTTGTCGACCATGTCCTGGAAGTCCTTCACGAATTGGGTCTCGGTGTCGAACATGACCGACGCGGTCGGCGCCGAGAGCTGCGCGTCGCCGGTCCACGGGTCCTTCTCGTAGATCGGCGTGTCGCTCGTGATGCCGCCGAAGTAGTTCTCGGCAATGGCAGCCCGGACGTAGCTTTCGATGGAGTTGAGGAGCGGATTCGCGGCGCTGAAGGTCCCGGTCGGCGCCATCGGCGTGCGGACCTCCTGGACCGAGAGGACGTCCACCGTCACGCCGACCGGCAGCGACACAGGTGTGCCGCCCGACTGGTTGGCGGGGCTGGAGGGGGAGCTGATCTGGATGTACTGGTGGCCCTTCAGGGTGAACTGCGGCGCGAACACCTCGGGGGTCGCGGCAGTGCCGGTCCCGTTGGAGATGTAGATATCGGTCTGGATCTGGCCGTTCGCCGTAAAGCCGGAGTTGGTGATCGTGCCGTTGGTATTCAGCTTGTCGCCGTAGAGGACCTGGATCGGAGTCCCGGCGGCTGCACCGTAGACGCTGATCGTGGCCCAGCCGCTGCGCGCCTGGCCCGTGTTCCAGACGGAGACACGCGGGATCGCCGTCAGGTCGGTTCGGGTGCCCGCCGGCCAGGTCGCGACGATCTTGGTCGCCGGCTGCTTCTGGGCAGTCAACACGCCGGTCGGACCGGCCACCGAGCGCACCGGCGACCACGCCGATGCGTCAAAGCTCGGCTTGTCCCAGTTCGGGATCTCCTTGCGAGCGTCATAGGTCTCGCCGTTGTAGTAGTTGTCGTAGCGGAGAGGGCCAGCGGTCGAAACCTTCCACGTGTTGTCGGACGTGATGAGCTGTTCCGTCCCGTCCGCGTACGTGATGTAGAGGTCTGAGCGCAGCCGAGGCGTGTCGCGCCACTCGGCGGTCTCCCAGTGCCAGTCGCCCGAGTTGGTCTCATCGTCGTATTGGCCGGAGCCGAGCATGGTCGCGATGACGTTGTCCGTCGGTAGCGTCGGGGCCTGGTTGATCAGGCTCGTGACGTCCACCGTCGAGTAGAGGACCGTGTTGGAGTAGTTGGTCCAGCCCGGGTCCAGGACGCGGTCGGAGGCCGCGGTGCCGTTGATGGTCATGTTGTTGTAGCCGAGGCCCGCCGAGTAGACCCGAGCGCGGACGACGGCGCCGTGGGGCCCGGAGACCGGGCTGACGGTCGAACGACTTGCGCAGCATCGGGATCGGCCGGATCTCGCGGCAGGTGCCCTCGGAGCCACCGCCGGGCAGCCGACAGTAGTCGAGCGGGACGCTCGCGACGGCCTCGCCACTCGCGTGCGCCAGAGCAAGAGCCGGCTTGAAGGCAATGCCGGTTCCGGCGACGACGGTTGCGGCAGCTGCGTGGGCCTGGGCCAGGACCGGCATGAAGCTGATGCCGGTGCCGAGTCCCTGGACCGCAGTCCCGCTCACGCGTGCGGCGGTCAGGGGCGGCGAGAAGTCGATGCCCGTGCCGAGCGCACGAGCGGCCGCGCCGCTGGCATGCGCCAGCGTCAGGGGCACCGAGAACGTGATGCCGGTGCCGGGCGTGAAGACGGCGGCGCCGATCGCGTGCGCCAGGCCGAGGGCGGGCGCGAAGGTGATGCCGGTGCCGGGTGTCTGTACGGCGGCCGCGGCGGCGTGTGCCAGGCCGAGGGCGGGCGCGAAGGTGATGCCGGTGCCGCGATCGACAACCGCAACGCCGCTCGCGTGGGCGAGGGTGAGGGCGGCGGTGAAGGTCAGGTTCGGGGTCGAGTTATTGGACGGAACCGTCAGGACGGTGCGGACTTCCTGGTTGGCGCCCGTGTCGACGTACACGGTGTCGCCGATCGCGAAGCCGCTGTTGCTGGCGATCTTGATGCCGGTCGCGCCGGCAAGCGAGGCCTGGCTGAGCGTGGTATTCCGGCCCTGCGTGCCGACCGCGGTGATCGTGCGCGACTCGACGGTGCCGGCGGTGTCGATGTTGATGGTGTTTCCGACGGCGAAGCCGGAGACGCTCGCGACCTTGACGTTGAGGTCGCCCGGAGCCGCGGCCGCGAAGAGCGTGGTGGTCGCCTGGGCCGTGCCCAGGGCGGTGACGGTGCCGTTCTCGAGGCTACCGCCGGTGTCGACGCTGATCGGCGAGCCGACGGCAAAGCTGGCGACGCTGGCGACCTTGACGTTCGTGTCTCCGGGAGCCGCTGCCGCGACCAGCGTGGTGGTTGCCGCTGCCGTCCCGACTGCAGTGACGAAGCGGGTCTCCATGCCGGCACCAGTGTCGACCTGCATCAGGTTGCCTGGGAAGAAGCCCGTCGCGCTTGCCACCTTGACATTGGTGTCGCCGACCGCGGCCGCCTGCGCCAGTGTCGTGGGCGCCGAGGCTGCCGTGCCGACTCGGGTGGTCTGGACCGTCTGCAGGCTGACGCCCGTGTCGACGGTGATACGAGCACCCAGAACGACGCCGGAGATGCTCGCCACCATGATGGTGCCGTCGCCAGCTGCCGCATCGGCAACGGTCGACGTGACAGCACCCACAGCGGAACCGACTGCCGTGATGACGGCAGTCTCCGCGGCCGCGCCGGTGTCGATGGTGATCAGGTCGCCGGCGACGAAGTTCGTCACCGCGTTGACCGTGAGGTTGGAATCGCCGATGGCGGCGGGGTTGAAGAGCGTGGTGCTGCCAGCGGTGGCCGGTCCGACCGAGGTGATGGTCGCCGTTTCCTGGGTGGCACCGGTCCCGATGGCGATGTTGCCGCCCACGCCGAAGTTGGTGACGGCAGTGGTGGCAACGCGCGTGTCGCCCGGGTTCGCCGCCGCCGAGAGCGTCGTGGCTCCGGCGAGGCAACAGGCGTCGTCAAGCGTGCCGGGGGGCGTGGCGGTCTCGGTCCGCTGCGGGCCCGCGATCCAGCTGCCCTGCCACAGGCTCGGGCTCATGTACGCCGTTTCGAACCAGGCGGGAGTTGCCCAGTCGGAAACGAGGCCGCCTGTCGGCGAGCTCGCCCAGACCTTGATGGTCCAGTAGTAGCGCGTCCGCGACGCAAGCGGGCTACCGCCGTACACCGCCCACGGGTCGACCGAGGCGACCACGCCGGAGTTCCAGGCGTCCGCAAGGGCGACCGTGAGCTTGGCAGGTGCCGTTGCGACGAGGATCTGGTACGCGGTCTGCGCCGAGTTGCCGCCGCTGAGCGCCCAGGTCAGGCGCGGCGTGGGATTGTCGATGCCGAGCGGATTGACGCTCGCGTCGGCCCGCAGCGATGTGACGGTCAGGGTCGGGACGATGACGGCTGCACCCTTTACCGGCGCGTCGGCCGGTGCCCCCCGACTTGAAGCCACGGCGGGCACCGCCACGGTACCCACGAGGATTGCGGTGACGAGCAATCCGAACAGTTTCCTTTGCACCTTTGCGTCTCCCTCTCTCCATCCATGGACGATGACCCCACCTCTCGGCGGTGGCAGCGACATGACGCCGCCACCGGAGCGCACCGCGGACGGAGGCGGCGGCGGCGATGGGATTCAATGGATGCCTGGACCGATATGGCTCCCCACGCGGCAAACGGCGGCGCGCAGGGCCTGACCACGCAGATGACGGCCTCTGCTACTCCCCTCCTCGCGCGCGATCAACTCTCCCACTGGGCAGCGGGAACGCGCTTGGAATGATGACCGCATTCGCGGCCGCCGTTTCGTCAATTCATGACTTTTGCTGGCGCAATCTTGCCGACCGTCGCAACAATCGAAACCGACGTGGTTGCGTTTGGCGACCCCGGGGCACGCGCTGTCAGGACTTCGCGGCGTGGCAGCCGTCGGTCAGGCTGCCCGGCCGCGGCCCGCTGCCGGCCTGGGAGGAGCTACGGGAAGCTCGCCAGGACCACGTCGTCAGTCTGCTGGTTCTGGCTCGGATAGATGAAGAGCACATCACCCGAGCCGTACAGATATTCGACGGTTCCGTCGGCGTGGGTGGCCTTCGTGACGGACTTGCCGCCGACTGTCGCGGGTACGGTACTGGGCGGCGCCTCCTGCCCGTCGAGGCGCAGGACGAGGAACCCATCCACGAGCTTGTCGGGGTCCGTTCCCTGGGCCCGGTACGTCCCGTAGCCCACGGCGACGGTCTCGCCGCCGACGCCGATTGAGCAGGACGCGCTACCCAGGCTGATCTGATCGAGCGCAACGCCGAGTGCGTCAGCCATGCGCTGGAACGCCGCCTGTCCATCGGCCGAAAACGTCGAGAACGCATCGGAGAGGTGGAAGGTCACGTTCTGGCACTGGCCGCCACCGATGGAGGCGGGCATCACCGCGGCCAGTTGCTGGTCGGGCGCGAACGAGGCCGGCGGGGACGTGCTCGCCGGCGGCAGTGTGGGTTGCCCGCCGGGCGTGTCGGCGGGGACGCCCGGGCCTGCCGTCGCCGCGCTGGTCGGTGCCGTCGAGGGACCGGGCGTCGGCGTGGCTCCCATGCAGGCCCCCGCGACAAGCGCGACGAGCAGCCATGGCATCGTCTGAAGGGCGCGGCGACCGGCGTGCGGCGCAATGAGATATCGCATCGGCCTCACGACCGTCTCCTTGGTAACAGGGGCGCCGTCACCCGCGGCGCCGTGACTCCTCTGGCTCGTTGGCGCCCGCGAAGCATAGACCCAGGTCGCGACCGCATCGGGGCGTCAAGATGGCGACCGCGGGGCACGCGTCGATGAACCCGCGCCGTTCGGTCCCTCCGGGCCGCATAACCTCGAAATGGGTCAGGCCGGGCGACCCTCGGGTTCTGGGTGGCGCCTCCGAGGCGGCGGTCCGTGGCGAACATCCTCTGCCGGAGGCCAGAGGGTCGGTTCGGGCATCTCGAATCCGGGCACCCCCGGGTTCACCGGCGAGCCATCATCGACGCCCTTCTCCAGTCGATCTCGATGGCGCGCCCGGTACGCACGGGGACTGACGCCGAAGATCTGCCGGAATTGTCGCGAGAACTGCGACGCCTGCGGCCACCCGACCGCCGATCCGACCGACGCGATCGACGCTTCCGACCCGGCGAGCAAGGACGCCGCGTGCTCGGCGCGGGCACGATGGAGGTAGGCGATCGGGGACGTGCCCACCCAGTCGCGGAACAGGCGCGACAGGTGAAACGGCCCGACGAACGCTGCCTCGGACAACTCCCCCAGCGTCCAGGGCCGTGCCAGGTCCCGGTGGATGGCGTCCAGCGCGGCAGCAACCGGGGCGGGCGCCGCACCGGTTCGTCGAAGCACCGCGACATTCGCGGATGCGATGGACGCCCTGGCCACGATGTCGAGGGCGATGATCAGGTGGCCGAGGTCTTCGAGCGCGCGTTCGCTTCTCGCGTCCCGCGGTTCGGATGGCCTCCAATTCGGCCATGCATGCCCGGAATGTCGTCTCGTCGAGCGATGCGAGCACCGGCTGGCGCGGCCGGCCCCCGATCCCACTCCCGAACAGGGCCGACAGGCGGTCGTCCCGCTGCGCCCATCGCAACTCGAGGTCCGCGAGTTCCGCCCGGAAGCAGCAGTTGTACACGACCACCTCTCGGCATGAATGGAACGAATGCGCGATCCCGGGCGCCACGAAAATGACGGAGCCGGCCCGCACCGGATACTCGCCGCCGGCGTCGACCTGGTACCCCGTGCCCCGCAGGATCAGCGCCAACTCGTAGAACTCATGATGATGGCTCGGCACAAAGGGCTGATGCTCGACGACCCAGAACCCCACGGCAGCCCAACCCGGAATCAGCTGATCCGCCGTCCACGTGAGATCTCTGTCGTGGGATTCCATGGCAGGATTGTGCAATGAGGGGACAAGAACAGTCAACTCTGGCGGACACGGGCCACGGCGTGGATGTCGTCCGAGCCGATCGCGTCCGGCTACCCGGATGGGCGGCTCGGGCGTTTCGCCGCCGAGGTGCCGCGCCGGCCTGGTTCCTGGTCCCGGCGCTCGTCCTCTACGGCTTCGTCGTCCTGGCCCCCGCACTCCGCGGGACCGTCCTGGCGTTCACCGACTGGGACGGCCTTTCCGCGACGTGGCGGTTCGTGGGCCTCGACAACTTCGCGGCGATCCTGCACGACGAGGAGGCGATCGCCGCGATCGGGCACACCGTTCTCATCGCGCTCGCATTCACCGTCGTCCAGACGTCGGTCGGGCTGCTGCTGGCGCTCGGTGTGAACAGCGCAATCAAGAGCCGCAACGTGCTCCGCGTGGTCCTGTTCGCCCCGGCGGTGATGGCCCCGGTCGTAACCGCGTTCCTGTGGAAGTACCTCCTCGCGCCCGAAGGCGGAGTCAACACGCTGCTCTCGGCGGTAGGCCTCGCTGGCGTGAGCCCGAATTGGCTCGGTGATCCGGACCTCGTGCTCTGGTCGATCGTCCTGGTGACCGCGTGGCAATTTGCCGGCTATTCGATGGCGATCTTCCTGGCCGGGCTCGTGAGCATTCCCGTCGAAATCGTGGAGGCTGCGTCCGTCGATGGGGCCGGATCGTGGCAGCGGTTTCGGCACGTGACCCTGCCGCTCCTGGCGCCGGCCATGACCATCAACCTGGTGCTGTCGATGATCGCGGGGCTGAAGCTGTTCGACCAGGTCTGGGCGATGACAGGCGGCGGACCGGGTCACGCCTCGGAGACGCTGTCCACGACCATCTACCGGTCCGCGTTCCTGTTCGGGGACTTCGCGTACGCGACCGCGCTGGCTGTGGTCCTGGCACTGTTCGTCGCGCTCGTGTCCGCCGTGCAGTACCGAGCCCTCAGGGCGCGCGTGGACGACCAGTGAGACGGTACGGGCTCCGAACCTTCGCCCTCGAAGTGGCCATGGTCGCCACGGCGGTGGTCTTCGCCTTCCCGCTGTACATGCTCGTCAACCTGTCGCTGCGCGACCCGCGCGATCCGGCGAGCGTGCTCGCGCCCACGACGTCGCCGACGCTCCAGCACTACATCGACGCCTGGAACCAGGCCAACCTCGGCAGTGCGATCCTGAACAGCCTGATCGTGACGGTCGCCAGCGTGCTCGTGCTCGTGGTGGTCTCCTCGATGGCGGCCTGGCCGCTCGCCCGTGTCACCGCCCGATGGTCACGCTGGTCCTTCGCCCTCATCATGCTCGGCCTGCTGCTGCCGTTCCAGTTGGGGTTGCTTCCGTTGTACCAGACGATGCGCGACCTGGGTCTGCTCGGATCACCCTGGGGCCTGATCCTGTTCTACAGCGGCCAGCAGGTTCCGTTCACGACGTTCATCTACACCGCCTTCATCCGCGGAGTCCCTCGGGATTACGAGGAGGCTGCGCTCATCGACGGCGCGGCGGGCCTGGGCGCCTTCTTCCGCGTGGTCTTCCCGCTCCTGCGCCCCGTGACGTGGACCGTCGTCGTCCTCGACGCCGTGCTGATCTGGAACGACTTCTTCACGCCGCTGCTGTATCTCAGCGGGAGCGGCAGCCAGACGATCCCGGTCGCCATCTTCGCCTTCGTCGGCCAGTACCAGTCCGATTGGAACCTGGTGTTCGCCGGCCTCGTGATCGCGGTGCTGCCGATCCTTCTCGTCTACTTCCTCACGCAGCGCTATATCATCCCGGGCTTCGCGGGCGGCATGCGCGGCTGAGCCGTCGGGTCGCATCGTAACCCGTGATCGGGTGGTCCCTACTCGTCCTCGGATGCTGATGAAGCACGCGGTCCTCGTGCCGCGCTGAGGTGCCGGGCGCGATACCCGCGCGGGCTGATCCCGAATACCTGCCGGAAGCGGCGCGAGAACTGCGACGGATCGCCCCAGCCGACCGATGCCCCCACGGCGGCGATGGAGTCGTCCGTTGCCGCCAGCTGCGTCGCGGCGCGCTCCGCCCGCAGCTGGTTCAGGTAGGCCATCGGCGATCGCCCGACCTGCCTCTTGAACTCGCGCGACAGGCGGAACGGCCCGACCGACGCTCGGTCGCTGAGATCGGCGAGGGTCCACGGCCGCGCCGGGTCCTCGTTCATCAGTTCGAGCGCTGCCGCCACGGCCTGGGTCGGCGGCTTTGCCTGCGCCTGGGGCGAGCCGACCGACAGCGCGACGGCATTCGCCACCAGGTCGAGCGCGAGCAGCAGGTGGCCGACCTCCATCGCGTGGGTCCGTTCGGCAGGATCACAGGTCCGGATGGCATCGAGCTCGGCTGTGCACGCCCGGAACGATGGGTCGTCAAGCGGGACCACCACTGCCGCCGGTTCGCTCCCGTCTCGCCGTACGCTCGAGACCGCGCCGAACAGGCCCCCGAGCACCCCGTCTCGCAGCGCCCAGATCAGCTCGAACTCCATCAACTCGGTCCGGAAGAAGCAGTTGTAGACCAGCATGTCGGTGCACGAATGGAACGCATGCCCGCCCTGGGGCGACACGAAGATGGCCGTGCCGGCCTCGACGAACTGCTCACCGGCACTGTCGACGTGATAGGCCGATCCGCGCAGGACAAGCGCGAGCTCATAGAAGCCGTGGTGATGCCGCGGCACGTTCTCCATGTGCTCGAGCAGCCAGAAGCCGACGACGCTTCCCTGCGGGATCAGCTGGTCCGGCGGCCACGTGTAATCCGGGTTCTGCC
Organism: uncultured Chloroflexia bacterium; assembly: GCA_963816905.1. Classification (GTDB taxonomy): domain Bacteria; phylum Chloroflexota; class Limnocylindria; order Limnocylindrales; family CSP1-4; genus JAFMJV01. The sequence goes on from CAWFMQ010000007.1 coordinate 36,674, forward strand.
AGTTCATCGGGCGCCCTGCACGTTCGGATCGGGGATGCCATAGTGCCAGAAAGGCTCAGACGCCCGGGTCGCCGCAGGTTTGGCCCGCCGAGGAGCCGAGTGGGGAGCGACCGTGATGGTCGGGTATCGACGACGAGAAGGCGGGCGCATCTCCGCCTTCATGTCTGCGTGTCTCCTGCTCGCGACGCTGGCGGTCGCCTGCGCCGGGGGCACCCGGGCGGGACCCGCGTCGGGAGGGAGCCCGTCCGGCGAACTGCGTGTCGCCGGACTGAATTCCGATCGGACCGCTCTGGAGGGAGTCGTCACAGCATTCGAATCGCGACACCCGGGTGCGAACGTCACCCTCACGCTCGCCGACGTTGACCAGTACCAGGCTGCGCTCCGGACACAGCTCACGTCGGGCACGGCGCCGGACGTGATGGTCGTCTGGCCCGGGAACGGCAACGCGATGGCGATGGAGGTGCTCGTCCCCGACAAGCTGATCGCCGACCTGTCCGACCGGTCGTGGGTCGGCCAGATCCCATCGGGCCTCAGGAACGTGACGCAGGTCGACGGGGCCACATACATCGTGCCCAGCACATTCACGGGCATTGGGGCGATCTACAACCAGACGGCGCTCGAGGCCGCAGGGCTCTCGGCTCCGACCACCTGGAGCGGCGTCCTCGGCCTGTGCGATGCAGCGAAGACGAAGGGAAAGGTCGCCTTCTCGCTCGGCAACCAGACGGACTGGAACACGCAACTCATCGACTACGCCCTCGTCGCGACAACGGTGTATGCGGCGGACCCGACGTTCGACCGGGAAATGGCAGCCGGCGCGAGGACGTTCGTCGGCTCGGGTTGGGAAACGGCGATGGAGAAATACCTCGAGATGGAGGCTCGGGGATGCTTCGAGAAGGATCCGCTCGGCGTGCCGATGGAGTCGACGCTCACCGCGGTTGCCAGGGGCGACGCGTTCGCAGTCGTCAACGGGGTATGGGCGTTGAATGACATCCGGAAGCAGGCGCCGGAGGGCACCACATTCGTCATGCATCCGCTACCCGCCACGGACAACCCTGCGGAGACACGGATGGCCGGCGCCGCGGGGGTCGGCTTCGGCGTCAACTCGAAGACGAAGTCGCGGGACCTCGCAACTGCCTTCATCGACATGATGGCCACGCCCGACGTTCAGAACTCATATGCCACGCTTGCGGGCGCGCTGCCCGCGATCCCGAACGCTGCGTTCCAGATCGATCCGGCGATCACCGACCTCCGCGACTACCAGATCGCCGGCAAAACGGTGCCCTTCATGGACCAACTCTGGCCGAACCCCAGGGTCCAACAGGCGCATTTCGCGGCCGTGCAAAACCTGTTTGCGGGAAAGGCCACAGTGCCGCAGGCGCTCGTGAAGATGGACGAGGCATACCGGCTGGGCAGCGGCAATTGACCGGCGGTTGGGCCGCACCCACCTAGCTAGCTAGACGGTGTGCACCTCGACGCCGGCCAGGCGGAGCATCCGAAGCCCCATGGCCGGCGGATCCGCAAGGTACGCGAGGTTGGCTCGGCTGGCCGAGCCAATCAGCGTCAGCCCGCGCGCCTCGAACTTGTCGGCGGTGGCGACCAGGATCACGGTACGGGCGTGATCGAGCATCGTGCGTTTGACCTCCGCCTGCTGCGGGTCAGGGTCAGTCATGAAGCCGTCAGCGCTGATGCCCTTGACCGAGAAGACCATGCGGTCGGCCATGTAGCCGCCGATCGCTCGCACCGTGTCGGGTCCGACGAACGACTCGGTCAGCCTGCGCAGCGAGCCGCCCAACCCGACGAGATCGACATTCCGAGGAGAGGACGATGCGACCATCGCGATCACGGGCGCGGCGTTGGTAAGCAGGGTCGCCACCACACCCGACGCGATGATCTGCCGGGCGACGTAGAACGCGGTCGTCGACGAGTCGATCAGGATCGACTCGCCGGGCTGGACAGTGGCAGCCACGGCTTCTGCCAGCCGCTGCTTGGCCGTCCGGTTCGTCTCCAGCCGGGCGCGAAACGAGTCCTCGTGGCTGGCCAGCTCAGGGAGCACCGCCCCGCCGTGGGTACGACGCACCTGGCCGTTCTGGGCGAGGACCGTGAGATCTCGGCGCGCCGTCACCAACGAGACGCCGAACAGTTCCTCGACGCTGCCGATGCTGATACTGCCGCGCTGCCGGACGATGTCCATGATCTGGCGCCGGCGCTCCTCGGGGACGAGATCGCCAGGTGGCGTCGCGGAGCTGCGCAACATCTTGTACGCGAGTGTCGCACGCCTGAAAGGTTCGTTGTCCGGATCTTTGCACGCGCTGGTCGAATGGTCGGGATTGAACGCGTCTTGATCACGGCCTCACCCATCGGAGTTCTGCGTGCGTCGCAGAGAAGGCCCCCGCCGGGTCAGGGGTCGGGGGCCTATCTCTGGAGATGGGTCGCCCGGGAGTTGGTACCGGGCGACCCTGAGGGTTCCGGGCGAGGACGGCGGGGACGTCGGCGCCCGGGGATGCTGTGCTGGATTAGGGGTTGATGGTCAGGCTGAGGCCGGTCGAGAACACCGCCACGAAGTTGGCGTTGCCCAGGTACTTCGCCTTAATGGTGTGCGTGCCGAGCGGCAGGCTCCAGGTGGTCTTGAAGGAGGCGGTACCGCCGGTTGGCGTGGCGCTGATGGCCACCGGGGCACCCATGTTGGTACCGTCGATGAGGAACTGGACGTTGGCGGGGGCGAGGCTGCCGGCAGGCGCCACGGGGTTCACGAACGTCGCCGTGAAGGTGGGCCGGTCGGCCTGGCGGATGGGACCGGGCAGGTCGGAGACGACCGTGCCGGTCGGGCTCGCCTTCTTGACCTGCTGGGTGTAGGTCGGGCTGGTCGAGCCGGTGTAGTTGGCGGTGTCACCGCTGTAGACGGCGCGCACGCCGTGGTTGCCGGCGACGATTGCCGCGCCGGAGGCCCAGTTGATGGTGATCGTGCAACTCAGCGGCGGCCAGGTGCAGTGGATGGTGATGGTGAAGGCGGCGGTGGTCACCGTGTCGTCGGGGAGGTGCAGCTTGACCGGGACCGGCGGGCTGCCGGTGGTCAACTTGGCCCCGTCGACCACGAGTTCCAGGGTGCCGGTGGGCGCGCTGCCGATGCTGGCGTTCTCCGGGGTGATCGTCGTGGTCAGGGCCCAGGGCTGGCTGAACGTGACCGGGCCCGCGCTGGTCACCGCGGTGGTCGTGGCGAGGCGCTTCTTGACGGAGTGGTTGATCGTCGGGCTGGTGGACGCCAGCCAGTTGGCGTCACCGCTGTAGACCGCGGACACCGTGTGGGTGCCGATGGCCATGAGCGGAGATGCCGGGTAGGTCGCGACACCGCCGACGAGTGCGACGGGGGCGCCGAAGGGGGCGCCGTCGAGGCTGAACTGGACGGTGCCCGTCGGCACGGGGCCGCCGGTCCCGTTCGGGGCCACCGTCGCGGTGAGCGTCGTGCTCTTGCCGTACTGGGTCGGGTCGTAGGTCGCGGCGACCGTGGTGGTCGTGCCGACCAGGTTGATCTGCTCGTATGGCTGGATGACGACCGGGCCGGTGAGCCCGTACGGCTGCCGCGGCCGGCTCGCCTGCGTTGACTCATAGAGCCGCAGGCGGTTGCGGAGCGTCGTCGTGACGCGGATCGCCAGGCTGTTCGAGCCGGCGTGAACATAAGGGCCCACGTCGACCGACCTGGACGCGGCGTTGACCGGCGCCAGCGCGTGGCCGTTCACGGTCACCGTGAACGAGTCGAAGATGGTGCCGAGGTTGAGGTACGCACCGTTGTCCGACCGCCAGCCGGCCGGCAGGGTGAAGGTGGTCGAGTACGTCCCGATGCCGGAGACGTCCTGCAGTTCGGGGATGTTCGGCCAGGTCTTCAGCGACGTCACGTCGATCTCGTGCGGGACCTTGGTCGTCTGCGTTGCCGTCTGGCCGGTGGTCGTCGCGTAGGGGTTCGTGGGCTGCCAGTCCTCCACGGACAGGTGCCAGGCGGCGGTGCTGAGATCGACCGCGGCCGGAACGTTCGACGCCGGCACGGTCAGCGTGCGCCCGTCGCTCAGCGAGACGGTCTGGGAGCCGTTCGCCGTCGCGCGGATCGCGGGGTTGCCGTCGGCGCCGAAGACGACGTCGCCGGACACGCTGGTGGCGTGCAGGGCATGCGTCGCCGTCGTGAACCTGCCGTCGTTGGTGGTCAGCGCGATGAGGGTCGTCTGCTCGGGCGCCAGCTTGACATGGACGAGGACGCGGCCCGGCAGGGTCTGGTAGTCGGCAATTGGGGTGACCGCGCCGCTCCACGCGTCGAGCATGTACGGGCGGCCGGTGCCCACCAGGCTGAGCTGCGTATCAACGGCGGTGCCGATCAGCGGCTGGTCGTAGATGACGTTGTCCGACGAGCTGTACTTCGGCGTGGTCTGGTTGTACAAGAAGTAGTAGTCGGTGTCCGCAGTTGTCCGCCGGACGGACTCGATGTTGCCCGAAGCGGTCGGCTGCGCATTCGGCTGGATGGCGAGGCTCGCCAGCATGGCCGGCACCGCCGCCTCGGTGGCGACCTGGTGCACGGACGGCTGCGCGAGCAGCTGGGCGATCACGGCCTGGAGCGAGGCGTCGGCGCCGGGCGTATTCCCGGGTGTCGCGTTCGGCGGCGTCCCGACGACGATGATCGGCAGGCCGGCCTGTGCGAAGCCGAGGGCCTGCTGCGCGGCGGCGATCGGCATCGCCAGCTTGCTGGGGTACGCGTTGGGTGGCTGAAGGGTGCTGTCGATGATGAACGCTTTGTAGGCCGGGCCGGCCGCGTCGAGGACGCCGCCGGACACCGCGACCTGCGGCAGCTTGAGGAGGCTGTCGTTCAGGTAGTCGCGGGTGTAGCCGGCCTGCTCGAGCGTGAGGTCGGGCCAGTAGTCGGGGGAGATGGAGCCGCCTGCCCCGATGTTGCGGTAGTTCTGGGCGTAGATCGCGACATCAACCTTCGCCATGCCCTGCGAGAGGACCTGCTGGTTGCGCGCGATGTAGTTCATGTTCTGCGCGGCATCCGCCCAGTACGGCTCCTGCGGGCCCCACTGGTTCGAGAAGCCCTGGTTGAAGTAGGAGTAGCCGGGCCAGAGCGACGTGTTGCTGTAGGCGGTCGCCCAGATGTGGAACACCTGCTTGGTCCCGCCGCCGACGAAGAAGGCGTTGAGCTTGACGAGCAGGTCCTGCCAGTCCTGGCCGTATGCCTGGTTGAGGGTGGCGGCGCCTTCGATGGACAACCAGGGGTTGCCGGTGATGTGGTTGGCCGAGCTCATCGGCCGGTAGGCATCAGAGTCGTCACGGTAGAACAGCGTCTCGGTCTCGGGGTGATCGAGGAACTGCGAGGCCGCCGTCTGATCGATGGCGACAGCGCTGCCTTCGCCGTAGGGCTGGAGGCGGATCTCCCACCCGTAGGTCGAGTGCGCCCACGCCTGGAGCGGGAGGACCTGGTTGGAGAGCCAGAGGTTCGTGCGGACCGAGGCCATGTCGCTGACGATGCGGTTCGTGGAGCCGTCGCTGAACGCGAAGCCCGTCGAGAGCGCAGGAAGGAAGGGAACGATGTCGTAGCCCTTCTGCGACTGGAACTGCGCGCGCATGTCATTGGTCCACAGTTCCGTGGGACTGCCGCGGTCACTGCTGTGGGAGTCGTAGAAGAAGTCGCCCCCGTTCGCCTGCATGAGGCTCGCCACCGGAGCGAGGAAGCTCGTCATGGCGTTTTCCTCGATGGCGAGGCCGGCCGCGCTGTACTCATCGGGCTGTGCCTGCACGCCGCGGATCCAGACGCTGATCAGCTGCCACGAGGCACCGGCCGGCGAGGCCGGAGCCGTCCAGGAGATGTTCCCGGCGGTCGAGCCGCCGTTCCGCCCACTCGTGTTCGTGCCGGTCACGGTGGCGGTCAGATCCACTTCCGAGGACTGGATCAGGCTGACCGTGCCGGAGGCGGGGCAGGGCGAGGCCACGCACTGGTAGGCGAGGACGGCAAGCAGGGTCGTCGTGTTCGCCGAGGTGCCCGGCGACGGGACGACACCCGTGTAGGTCGCACCCACGGCCACCGTCGTCTTGCCGTAGACGAGCGACGCACGGGAGTTGTTGTCGTTGATGCTGTACGCGGTGACGTACGTATCGGGATTGGACGACGGCCCGAACTGCGTGGGACCGTGGGCCAGACTGATCTTCATGCCCAGCGCATTGGCCGTGGTCAGGATCGCGGTCAGCTGCGTGATGGAGGGGAAGGTGCCCTGGCCGAGTTCGGCGCCAGAAATGCCGGCGTCGTGCATCTGGTTGAGTTCGGTCGTGAGCTCGGCCGGCGTGGTCTCGGGGAGGATGTTCCAGCGGACCCAGGGGCGGTCGGCGGCGGGCGGGTTGGCGAATGTCGCGGCCGTCACGTTCGTGACCGGATAGGTGGTCACCGAGGTGGCGACGGCCTGGACCTGCCCGTACGGCGCGAGGACGACCGGGCCCGACGAGGCCGTAGTTCTGGATGACGCCGCGGTTGCGCACCGCGGTGTCGAGCTGCGGAGAGGCGGTTGTTGAGGGTGGTCGCGACGTGGACGACGATCGTGTTGGCGCCGTCCTGCGAGGTACGGCCCGACGTCGGCGACGCCACTGATCTGCGTCGATGCCGACCGCATGGCCGTTGACGGTGAGGCGTGAAGGCGTCGGTGACCTGGCCGAGGCTGAGGGTCGCGCCGTAGCTGGTGGTGAAGCCGGCGGGCAGGGTGACCGTCGTGGTGTAGGTGCCGATGCCCGACGCGTTCGCGAGCGCCGGGATGTCCGGCCACGCCTTCAGCGCGGCGAGGTCGAGCGAGACCGGGACCTTGGTGGTCAGCGTGCCGGCGGGGCCGACGCGTGCCGTACGGGTTGGTCGGCTGCCAGTCCTCGGCGTCGAGGTGCCAGGCGGCGTTGGTGAGGTCGATCGCGGCCGGGACGGCGCCGACCACGCGTGTTGGCCGTGCGGCCGTTGCTGAGCGTCGTCGTGTAGATGCCGGACGCGGCGGCGCGGATGAGCAGCGACGAGCCGGAGTAGACGACGGAGTCGGCGTTCGTGCTGGTGGCATGGAGCGCCGGCGCGGTGATGCCGAAGCGGCTGGCCGTGTCGCGACAGGGCGATGACCGTCGTGGCGTCACGCGCGAGCTTGACGCGCACCGTCACGTGGCTCGCCGTCGCTGGTGTACTGGGCGATCGGGGTGATCGTGCCGCGTGATCGGGTCGAGCGTGTAGGGCGTGCCCTGGCCCTCGAGCGTCACGAGCGTGTCGACCGCGGCGCCGGTCGCCATGCAGGGGTTCTGGCCCGCATCGGAGCCGCGTGTAGCGGCAGGCGGTCGGCTCCTCGTAGAGGTTCGACGGGTTCTGGCCGAACGACGCCGGCGGCGTTGGAGCCCGGGTACGCGTCGACGCCCTGGTTGTACAGCCAGTAGAAGTCGGTACCTGTCGCGGCGTCCTGGCGGCGGACGCTGAGGAGCGTCGTCGGGGCGGCGGGCTTGGCCGCGGGCTGGATGCCGAGGCGTCGCGAGCTTCGCCGGGACGTCGGCCTCGGTCGCGACCTGGTGGACGGTGGGCTGGGCGAGGATCTGCGTGACGATGGGCGCCAGGGTCGCGTCGGCTTCGGTCAGGCTGGCGGTGCCGATCGGGCTGCCGACGAAGATGACCGGCAGGCCGGCCTGTGCGTAGCCGAGGATCGCGTTGGCCGCGGCGAGCGTGAGGCTGCCGCGCGCAGTGTTGTAGGTCCCGTAGAGGAACTGGTCGAAGATCAGGGCCTTGTAGTTCGGGCCGTTCGCGGCGAGGCGGTTGTCGGTGACGACCGCGTTCGGCAGGGCGAACGACGACTCGTCGAGGTAGTCCCAGGTGTAGCCGGCCGCTGCAGGCCGAGGTCCCGCCAGTGGCGGTTGTTCGCCGTCGGGCGTGGAGAAGGCCGACGGATCGGAGTACTGGCGCATGTAGACGGCGACGTCCATCTTGGCGCCGCCCTGCGTCGAGGACCTGGGTGGTGCGGGCGAAGTAGTCGTCGAGCGCCGTCGTGTCGACCCAGTACGGCTCGGCTCCGGTTCCAGGCGTTCGAGAACGAGATCTTGCCGACGCTGAAGCCGTAGCCCGGCCAGATCGACGTCGGGGTCTCGATGTACGGGCGAGACGTGGTAGACGATCCGCGTGACGCCGCCGGCGAACTCGTGGTTCATCCGGATGATGGCGTCCTGCGTGGTCTGCGACGTAGCTCTCGTTGAGGTCGGCGCAGCACTCGGTCGAGTACCAGGTGTTGCCGTTCATGTGGTTGGCCGACGCCATCGACCGGTAGTTGTCGGCCTGGTCGCCGCCGGTGAGCGACTCGTACTCGGGCCGGTCGGCGACGTTCGCCGTCTCGATCTGGTCGCTCGGTCGAGGTGACGGGGCCGTCCTCCAGCTGGATGCGGAGCGGCATGTTGTACGTCTTGGACCAGTTCTGGAACGGGACGAGGCGGTACTGCGTGAACATGGTGCTGCGGACCCGGTTGAAGTCCGAGCGGATGCGGTTGCCGGTGCCGTCGCTGAAGCTGAAGTACGGGCCGGCGGTGCCGACGCCGCCGAGGCCCGAGCCGAGCATCGGCGGGTCGAACAGCGCCGCGAGGTCGGGCATGATGTCGTAGCCGGCGCGCGCCTGGAACTCGGTCTTCATGCCGCTGCTCCAGAGTTCCTCGACGGCGCCCCAGGGATCGGTGGCGTGCGAGTCGACGAAGAAGTCGCCGCCGTTGGCCTTCAGCAGGTCGCCGAGCGTGGTCCCGGCGAGGCCGCGCGAAGTAGGTGTCATAGGCGGCCGTCAGTTCCGTGGTGCCGGCGAGGCTGAGCGTCTCGGGCATGTTGGCGAAGGCCACCGCGCGGAACGGTGAGGACCACCCACTGACGCGCCCGCCGGGCGAGGCGGGCGGTGCCAGATCAGCGTTGCCGGCCGTGCGTGCCGCCCTGGTAGCCGCTGGTGTTGGTGCCCGTCAGGGTGGAGGTCAGGTCCATGGACCGACGAGCGGTCGAGGTCGACCATGCCGGCCGTCGCCGGGCAGAGGACCGTCGTGCAGCGCATAGGCGAGGACCGCGACGATCGTGCCGGTGGCCGAGCCGGGGACGGCGCCGCTGAACGAGCGCACCCGCGTTGACGACCGTCTTGGTCGCGGCGAGCGTCCGGCGCGCGTAGGCATCGGTGTTCACGTAGCCGCCGGTCGGGATGCTGGCGCTGACCTTCAGGCTGACCTTGATGCCGAGCGGGGTCGCGGTCTGCAGACCAGCGCCCAGCTGAGCCACGGTCGGCACGCCGCCCTGGCCGATCTCGACGCCGGCGATGTTGTGGTCCTTGAAGTCCTGGAGCATGGACACGATGTCCGCATCAGGCGTGCTGGCCGGCACCCAGTTCCAGCGAACCCACGGCATGTCGTTCTGCGGCGGGTTTGTGAACGTCCCCGCCGTCAACTGCGTGACCGGGTTGATGGCGGCGTGCGAGCCGACGACGCTGGGCACACCGTTCGCGACGGCCGGCGCCTTTGCCGAGGCCGGGATCCCGGGCGCGAGCAGTGCGGCCGCCAGGGCGAAGCTTGTGAAGACCGCGGGCAGGTTGCTTCCTGCGCGTGGTGAGTTCGAGCGGCCTCCGCGCCGCAGATCAGAGAGTCTCACCTGGTTCCTCCTCCTCGATGCCGAATGTCGCAGCCCGCCCTCGTTGCTGCGCGGGACCAGTTCCGTCCCCCATCTACCCTCCTTGCTGCGGTGTGCCGATGCCCGGCACCCCCACGCGCCGAACGCCGCAGCTTCCCTTTGCGACCCTCGTTGCGGCAGGCAGCGCCGATTCGAAACCAAACGCACGCGAGCGCAGCCCGACAGAACAGTACAATCGCCGGGAGCCCGCGAGGCTTGTAAATGCGGGCGATCGGCCTTGGCTTTTCGTGCGATGCTGGGCTCCGGCACGAGCCAGTGGAGTTGGGGATGCGACGCGAGGACGTCCGGGATCGGCTCCGGCGGCTCCGGCGGCTCGAGGAACTGCTGAAGCAGCACTACCTCGCCGGCGGGGCGGACGCGTGGCCGCTGGATCCCGCGGCGCCATTTCCACCCGAGCTCGAGCGGGAGTTCGCGGAGGACATGGCGCGCCTTCGCCAGGACGGCGGCGGGCTGGCCGGCCGCGCCGGCGCCGGCAACATGCCGGAGTCGCTGTTCATGTCCCGCGACGCCGAAGTCGGCATCATCCAGCATCTCCGGTACCTGCCGCCGCGCTCCCACGCGCACGAGTTCATCGAGATCGCCTACGTGTACGAGGGCCGGGTCGACCATTCGATCGGCGACTCGAGACTCCTTATGGAGCGGGGTGACGTCTGCCTGATCGCGCCGGGCAGGCAACATTCCGTGAGCGTCTTCGACGACGACACCATCATGGTCAACGTGCTGATGCGTCGCACCCGGTTCGACGTCGCCTTCCTCGGCCTGCTGGCGCAGGACGACCTGCTCTCGAAGTTCTTCACGCGGCTCATCCACCAGGCGGACGAAACCGCGCCGTACGTGCTCTTCCGGACGGGTGATGACGAGGAACTGCGCGGCATTGTCGAGAACCTCGTCGGCGAGTCGGAATCCACCGGCCGGTTCCGCAACCGTGTACTGACGATCCTCGCGACCCTGTTCTGCACGGTGCTGATGCGTGACCACGAAGGCGACGCGGTTCTGTTCGACCCGGCGTCCACCGAGCGCGACGACCGGATCGTGGGTGCGATGCGCTACATCGAGTCGAATTACGCGACGGTGACGCGCCGCGAGGTCGCGGAACGGTTCGGCTACAGCGAGGGCCACTTCAGCAAACTGGTCCGCCGGCACACGGGAAGGACCTTCGCGGAGATCATCCGTGACGCGCGCGTGAAGCGGGCGGAGGCGCTCCTGCGGGATCCCGACCTGACCGTGCGCGACGTCGTGGAGCGCGTCGGGTACACGGACGTGAGCCACTTCTACCGCAGCTTCCGGAAGGAGTTCGGCAAGACGCCGGTCGAGTACCGGCGGGCACTCGCGAAGTCGTCCTAAATCAAGCGGCCGCCCGGGAGGGTAGTTCCGGGCGGCCGCCGAGAAGGGCCGGGCGAGGACGGCGGGGACGTCCTGCCCGCAGGGTGTGCTAGTGGATGATGAGGGTGTAGCCGCTGGTCAGGGCGGGCGCGAAGTTCGCGTTGCCCAGGTACTTCGCCTTGATGGTGTGGGACCCGATGGGGAGGTTCCAGGTGACGGTGAAGGCGGCGGTGCCGCCGGTCGGGGTCGCGGTGATGGCCGCCGGCGCCGCGAGCGCGGTGCCGTCGATGAGGAACTGGACGTTGGCGGGGGTCAGCGTCCCGATGCCCGCGGTGTTGGTGAATGCCGCGGTGAAGGTAATCGGCCTGGTGCCGTAGGTGATCGTCATCGGGCTGGCCCCGATGACCGGCGGTCACGAGGCCGGTGGGCACGGCCTTCCTGACCGTCTGGAGGCAGGCCGGGCTGGTGGAGCCGGTGAAGTTGGCGTCACCGAGGTAGACGGCGCGGACGTTGTGGTGGCCGGCGCCGTGCCGATGGAGGCGTTCTCGGGGGTCGCGGTGGCGCTGCAGCTGACCGTGCCGCCGTAGATCGACGGGTTGGGCGTGCAGGTCACCGCGGCCGCGGTAGCGAGGCGCTTCTTGATGGTGTGCGTGCCGCTGCCGGAGGATGGCAGCCAAGTGGCGTCGCCGCTGTAGTCGGTGGCGATGGTGTGGGTGCCGATGCCCAGGGTGCTGATGGCCGGGAGGGCGGCCACGCCGGCGGCATCGAGCGTCACGGGGCTGCCGTAGGGTGCGCCGTCCACGGTGAACTGGACGCTGCCGGTGGGAACCGGGCCGCCCGGGCTGGCGGAGGCGACCGTGGCACTCACCGTGGTCGGCTTGCCGTACTGGCTCGGGTTGTAGGTGGCGCCGACCGTGGTCGTCGTGTCCATCGTGTACGGCACGTCCACGAAGGGCACGAGCTTGGCCTGCTTCGGGCCGAACGACAGGTAGTTCTGGTCGTAGTGCCGAACCAGCTCCGCTGATTGGCTCCAGCGGTGATCGCCCTGCGGAACAGCTGCAGGTTGCCCAGGGACGAGCTGTACTCGATGACGATGCTGTTCGCGCCGCTCACGAGATACGGGCTGACGTCGACGATGGGCTCGTCCCAGCTGACGTCGCCGGTGTAGAGGTCCTTGCCAACGAGCGGGACCTGGTTGCCCTTGCCGTCGTCAATGGTGGGCTTGCCGACGCCGCCGACGTCCTTCTTGACCTTGGTGGGGTTGGTGCTGACCTGCCCGCTGACCTTCTGGCCGTTGATCCAGACCCGCATGCTGCCGTTCAGGCTCTTGCGCATGTCGAGGTAGGCGCCGCTGGCCCCGTTCGGGGTCCAGTTGAAAGTGGCGTTGTAGCGGCCGGTGCCGGAGACGTTCTGGCCGATCGCCGGGACGTTGTCCCAGGTCTTCAGCAAGGGATCCTGATAGTCGTTGACAGTTCCCTCACGGCGCTGTTCGTGGCCGTCCAGCCGGTGTTTCTGGCCTTCGCGCCGCAGCGCCCTCCGGCCGCGGGGAGACGTCTGCGAGCGGCCCTGACGCGGGCCGAAGGCGCGTGAGGAAGAGCGGGCAGGACCGGCCGGCGGCGCAGCCGCGTGCGGCCAGGCGTCCGCCTCGGGCGCCCGAAGTCCCGGACCTACCGAAGCAGCCCGATCACCGTGGAAGCGAGGCTGTCGTCCTTGGTCCCCACGGCGTAGACGACCCCGTTGAGCGGTACCACGTAGATGCTGGTTCCGGAGGCGTAACTGATCTTCGTGACGGTATGGCCAGCCACTGTTACCTGCGAGCTCAGCGGCTCCTCGGCCGGGTTCGCCATCTGGCTCGCGACGATCCCGGAGGCAAGGTCTGTCGCCCCGACACCCTTGACCCGGTAGGCGAACAGCCGTAGATCCAGCGTTCCGGTCGGGTCGTAGGCAACGGCGTAGTCGAGGTCGGCCGGCGTCTTGCCCAGCTTCTGGAGCGACGCGATCAGCGACTGGCTCGCCGCGTTGGTCCCGAGGGCCGTCGTGCCGAGGATGCTCTGGGTCGTGAGTGCCGTCGTGCCCACGGTGTGCGGCAGGAGCGCCTCGAGGTCCGGGACCACGTGGCTCATGCTCGGACTCGGCACCGGGGACGCGGTCGGAGCGGCGAGCGTGGCCGGCGCCCGCGACGACTGCGGGAGCGCGGACCCTGTAGGGCCGGCGGCCAGCGCGTGAACCATGGCGGCATCGACCGTCTGGCCCATGGCCGCAAGCGTCGATTGGTCGAGGTTGGCGGGTGCGGTGAGTTCGGCCACCAGGTCGCCGCGCCGAACGTAGACCGTGGTGGTACCGGCCGCGCTGTTGCTGACCGCGAGCAATTCGTCGCCCAGACTGGCGAGCGTGACATCCGTCGCGCCTGCGGCCAGCGCTCCCTCGTGGGCGCGTCGCATGGCCAGGGTCGAGTCACCGCCGTAGCAGCTCAGGCTGACGTAGACCGCTGGTCGCTGAGTCGAACCGGACGGCACCGGCCCCACGAGCGTGGTGGTCAGGTTGTCGACGAAGACTCGGTCGCTGACCATCGCCCAACCGGTCGGCAACAGGTCGCTCTGCGGGACCGCGTTCCATGCCACGGCCTGACAGTTGTTGGAGCCCGCACCGCGGGTCAGCGCGATGCCCACGGCTCCAACCCCGATCACCACGGCCACGATGCCCAGCGCGACGGCCAGCGCGACGGCTCGCCCCATCGACGTGGTGGCTCTCGACTGTTCCCGTTGCCTTGGGCTCACGTGGCGTACTCCCTGGCGGCCCGGGTCGATCGGGTCCGGTCCCCTGGCCGGCGAACGTGGCCGGTGCCCCGCCCCGGTGGCCCATCCCGGTGCCGAGACGGCGCGAACCCGAGCGGCCTGCGGTGCTCGACAACGGGCACCACCACCGGTAAGCGTGATTATCGGTAACTCCCGGCCGAAGGGCCGCCCGGCCCCGACGAGGGGAGTCCGAGGGCCCATATTCCGGTTCCGTCGCCACAGGGAACTCCGGGTTCAGGACCCCACGACGGCGAACCCCAGGGAACGAGCCGCCAGTCCGAGACGGACGTCGAAGGTGACGACCGGCAGCGAGCGGCCTCCGGCCCGTTCCGCGGCGGCCAGGTGCAGGGCGTCGAGCGAACGAGCGCCGGTGGCGATGCCGAGTTCAGCCGCCCGGCGGCACACCACCTCATCGAGCGCCACCACGAGGGTCCGTTGCCAGTCCCGCTCGAACGCGGCGATCGCGCCGGCACGGTCCGCGTCACCGAGCCGGCGGTGGATGGCCAGCGTGACTTCCACGTACGTGTGGCGACCCGTGACCCATTCAGTGTCCGCCAGGAGCACGGATTCGGCCGACGCGCTGTCGTCCTCTGCGACGTACCGCTTGATAAGGGCGCTGCTGTCGACGTAGAGCGTCATGCTCCTCGATCCTGCGAAATCAGCTCGGTCGTCGTCGGCGTACCCGGCCGAGGTTCGCGTCGGACGACCGGCTCCGGCGGGCGGTCGACGACGCGTGTGATCCAGCCCTCCGCCAGTCCGCGCTCCAGGTTGTCCCGACCGAGCACCGGCACGATCTGCGCCACCGGGCGGCCACGGCTGGTGACGGTGATCACCTCTCCGCGCGTGACGCGCTCGAGGTACTCCGAAAGACGGGCCTTGAGGTCACGCACGCCGACGTCCATGTGGTCATCATACCGTGACCGCAGGGGCTGGTCGTGACCACTTGGCCGACCACGCCGCGTCCCGGCGACCGTCTCGGCGGCCTACCCGGCGGAATTGCACACCGCGCCACGCGAACGAGCTTTCGCGACAGGCAATGATCGAAGCGCAGCTTCAAGCTGCCTCGCCGGGCACCGCCTCGAGATGATCGACCGCAAACGCGAGTACGGCCTGGATGTCTTCGGGCGTGAGTTCGGGAAAGTCGTCCAGCACTTCCGCCGTCGACATCCCGCTCGCCAGGTACCCGAGCACATCCTTTACGGTAAGCCGCATCCCGCGGACGAGCGGCCGCCCACTGCGGATGCCGGGCACCGCCCAGATGCGCTCACGCCAGTCAACTGCCAT
Source organism: uncultured Chloroflexia bacterium (assembly GCA_963816905.1). Lineage (GTDB taxonomy): Bacteria > Chloroflexota > Limnocylindria > Limnocylindrales > CSP1-4 > JAFMJV01. Next base: position 51,755 of record CAWFMQ010000007.1, read on the forward strand.
GTCGCGAGTGTGCGCCGGCGAGACTTCGGCGGTCAGGGCGCCTGGCGGTCGCCCGGCGCCCTGTCACCCGAATTCCGCGTGGAGTGTGCGCGCTGACGACCTCCAGCGGCCCTATCCGTGGTCGGAAGGTGACGCACGGTAGGAGTCGCATGATTACCGCCACTCCCCGTGTGCTTCACCGCGACACGAGCGGCTCCGGGACGCCGTAACCGGGTCCGGGCGTCGCCGACCACAATCCCCGTGCGTTTCTGCCACGCAACGGTATCGGCAGCCTTCCGCCCTGCACGCCCCCGATCAGAAGTTGATCGCCTGTCCGTGGACCGCCATCGCCGCCTCGCCCACCACCTCCGCGAGCGTCGGGTGCGGGTGGGTCGTCGCGCCAAGTTCCGTCGCGGAACCATCCAGGTTCATGGCCACCGCGCCCTCCGCGATGAGGTCCGTGACGTGTGGCCCGACGAGGTGGACCCCCAGGATGTCGTCCGTCTTCGCGTCGGCGATGATCTTGCAGAAGCCCTCCGTCTCGCCGACGATCACCGCCTTGGCAGCGGCGAGGAACGGGAAGTTGCCCGTCCGGATCTCGATCCCGCGCTCCTCGCACTGCTGCTCGGTCAGCCCGATCGACGCCACCTGGGGGCGCGTGTAGGTCGCCCGCGGCTGGCGGTCGTAGTCGATCTCATCCGCGGGCCCGTCGCCCACGATGTTGTGCACCGCGACGAACCCCTCGTGCGCCGCGACGTGCGCAAGTTGCAGCCCGCCGATCAGGTCGCCGATCGCCCAGACGCCCGGCTCCGCGGTGCGCATGCCCGGATCGACCGTGACGAACCCGCGCTCGACCTCGACCTTCGTGGTCTCCAGGCCGATGTCCTCGACGCGGGCCGCGCGGCCCGTCGCGACCAGCAACTGGTCTGCGTGGATCTCCTCCGCCGCGCCGCCCTCCGGGCCGACGACGAGGGCGATCCCGTCCGCGGTCACTCGAACTGCGGCCGGGTCGAATCGGGCGTTGGTCATGACCTTCATGCCGCGCCGGCGGAACGCGCGCTCCAGTTCCGCGCTGGCATCGCGGTCCTCCAGCGGCACGACCGCGGGCAGGTACTCCAACAGGGTGACCGCGACGCCGAGATCGAGGTACATGGAGGCGAACTCGGCGCCGACCGCACCGGCGCCCACGACGATGATGCTCGCCGGCAGGTCCGCCTTGGTGGTCACGTCGTCGGATGTGACGATCCGCCGGCCGTCCGGGACCAGGCCCGGCAGGCTCTTGACGCGGCTCCCGGTGGCGAGGATCACGTCCTTCGCGTGAAGAACGCGCTCGCCGCCGGTGCCGACGGTCCCGTCCTCGCCGTTGAGCGCCACCCGAATGACACCCGGGCCGTCCAGCCGGCCGCGCCCGGCCACGTACGTCACCTTGTTCTTGTCCACCAGCCCGCGCACGCCCGTCCACATCCGCCGGACCACCTGGTCGCGGCGCTTCGCGATCTGCGGGTAGTCGAGGGCCGGCGGCCCGGCCAGCACGATCCCGAACTCCTTCGCCTTCCGAAGCCGCGCGAACAACTCCGCCGACTCGAGCATCGCCTTCGTCGGGATGCAGCCGACGTGCAGGCACGTGCCGCCGATCTTGGCCTGCTCGACGAGCGCGGTGCGCAGGCCCAGCTGGCTCGCGCGGAAGGCGGCCGAATAGCCGCCCGTGCCCCCGCCCAGGACGACGAGGTCGAAATCGTTGCCGGAACCTTCGGTCATCGACGGGTACCCTCAGACAAGCGTTGTCGGAACGTTGAAATCGCGGACGACCGCGCGCAGTTCGTCGACCGTGAGACCCTCGCCCAGGTTGCCGTTGGCAAGGTTCATGTACTCGTAGCGCGCGGCCGTTTCCGCGTACTCGATCCGGTCCGCCGCGCGCTTCACCGACTGGTCGGAGCGCGCCATCACGCCGTGCTTGCTCCAGACGACGATGCGGTGCGTCCGCAGCCCGACCACGTTCGCCTCCATCAGCGCCTGCGAGCTCGGCACCATGAAGTCCAGGATGCCGATCCCGGCCGGCAGGTTGACGATCGTCTCCGGCTCCCAGCGCAGCAGCCTGGCGTTGAGGGTCGCCTCGTCCCGGTAGGCCGGGATATGACTGAGGTACGTCAGGTACGGCGGCTGGGCGTGGATCAGCGCGTGGAAGTTGGTCCCGGTCCGCGCCACGAAGTCCTCGTGCACGGCCAGGTGCGAGTTGAACTCGCTGGTGAGGCGCTCGAAGTAGCGCCTCGTGGAGGTGTGCAGGGTCGCCGTCAGCCCGCCGTCGTCGATCGACAGGACACCCAGGCTGGCGGCGGGGTCGGTCGCAAGGTCGCGGAGCCGGCGACCGGACCCGGTGACGATCACGATTCGACCCGCCAGCGACGGTGCCGGCGTCGGCAGCTGGAATGGCTCCGAGAGCGGAAAGCGCCGCCGAACCTCGAGCGGCCAGCCGACGCACACGCTGATGTTGCCTGCCGCGCCCTCGCTGGCGTTGATCGCCGACAGCGTCGCGCCGGCCGCACCGATCGCCTCGAGCAGCTCTTCAAGGTCGGCAAACGGTTCAGTGACGGCCACGGTCAGTCCTCCGCCGAGCGAACGGGCGTGACGGCGGTCCCTGGGTGGACCGCGGCCCGATCACGCCCGGGTACCATGCCCGAGATCCGCGGCTCGTATCGGCGGATCTCGTGGGTCTCGCGAACGACGGCCCGGAGCGCCTCCAGGTCGCCCTCGATGAAACCGTGCGCTCGGCCCTGCACGAGCACGTTGCCGATCGTGGTCGCCTCGACCGGCCCGGCGAGGACGGGCAGCTCGCAGGCATCGGCGGTGAACTGGCAGAGCAGCTCGTTGCGGGCACCCCCGCCGATGATGTGGACGGCCGCCACGTCGCGGCCCGACAGCCGGGAAGCGGATCGGACGGTCCGGGCAAAGGTCGCCGCGAGACTGTCAACGATTGCGCGCACGATCTCCGCGCGCGACGCCGGCACCGCCTGCCCGGCCTCGTCGCAGGCCTGCTCGATTCGGGCGGGCATGTCGCCGGGGTGGAAGAACACCGGATCGTCCGGGTCGAACACCGGGCCTCCGGCCGGCAACTCCCCCGCCCTCTTGAGGAGGGTGGCAAGGAAGGCGTTGTCGCCCGCATGGCCCCAGGTTCGCAGCGACTCCTGGAGCAGCCACAGTCCGCTCACGTTGCGCAGGTAGCGAATGCGGCCGTCGACGCCTCCCTCGTTGGTGAAGTTGGCGGCGCGGCTCTCCTCGGTGAGGACCGGCCGTTCCAGTTCCACGCCCACGAGCGACCACGTTCCACAGCTGATGTAGGCGAACCGCTCATCCTCAGCCGGGACGGCCACGACCGCCGACGCGGTGTCGTGCGAGCCGACCGTCGTCAGCAGGGTCGTCTCCGGCAGGTCGGTCCGTTCCCGGACCTCTGCGAGCAGCGGCCCGCAGATCTGGCCCGGCGGCCGCAGCGGGGCGAGGAGCGCCGGGAACCGGAGGCGCTCCATGAGTTCCGTATCCCAGGCGCCGCGGCGGACGTCGAGCAGCGCGGTCGTGGATGCGTTGGTGGCCTCCGACCCGATCGTGCCGCTCAGCCAGTACCCGAACAGGTCCGGGATCTGCAGCAGCGTCCGGGCGGCGTCGAGGGTAGGCGTCTCGCGCGATGCCGCGAGCTGGTAGATGGTGTTGAACTGGAGGTACTGGAGCCCGGTCCGCCGGTAGAGCTCATCCGCGGGGACGACGGCGTGCACAGCGTCGGCAATGCCGTCCGTCCTCGTGTCCCGATAGTGGTACGGGTTGCCGACGAGCGCGTGCATTCCATCGAGCAGGCCGTAGTCCACGCCCCACGTGTCGATGCCGACGCTGGCCAGGCCGTCCGCGCGAGCTGCGGCCTCGCGCAGTCCCTTGAGGATCTCCTCGTAGAGCCGGAGGACGTCCCAGTGGAGCCCGTCCGGCAGCCGCACCGGTTCGTTGGGGAACCGGTGCACCTCTTCCAGGTCGAGTTCGGATGGGCCGACGCGGCCGACGATGACGCGCCCGCTGGACGCGCCGAGGTCGACCGCGGCGACATTGCCGGTGGTCATGCGCCCCACCCGGCCTGGCTCCCTCCCAGGCGCTCGGCGATGATCTTCTCGGAATAGCCGGAGCGGGCATAGGCAGCCATCGGGTCGGGGTCGAGCCCGAGCTGGGTCCGCACCTCGGCGAGGAGCGGCCGCACGTCGGTATTGAACGCGTCCATGAAGAGGCCGTTGGCGCCCAGCACGTCGCCACCCTGCTGGGCGGCGGAGAGGGCCCCGGGGTCGACCAGGAGCGCCTTGGCGGTGGCTTCCTGCACGTTCATGACCGAGCGGATCTGGCCCGGGATCTTGGGCTCGATGTTGTGGCACTGGTCGAGCATGTAGGCCACGCCGGCCTCGGGCCGGACGGCGTCCGCGCGCACGCACTCGTACATGATCCGGAAGAGCTGGAACGGGTCCGCCGCGCCGACCATGAGGTCGTCGTCCGCGTAGAAGCGGCTGTTGAAGTCGAAGCCGCCGAGCTTGCCGGCGCGGAGCAGGCACGCCACGATGAACTCGATGTTGACGCCGGGGGCGTGGTGGCCGGTATCCACCACGACCATGGCCTTCGGTCCGAGCGCCACGCACTGGGAGAGGGCGACGCCCCAGTCGGGTACGTCCATGGTGTAGAAGGACGGCTCGAACAGCTTGTATTCGAGGATCATTCGCTGGTCGGGCCCGAGCCGCTCGTAGACGGCGGCGAGCGCCTCTGCAAGGCGATCCTGGCGGTCGCGGATGTCGTCCTGGCCGGGGTAGTTGGTGCCGTCCGAGAACCACAGCTTGAGGTCGCGCGAGCCGGTGGCATCCATGATGTCGACGCACTCGAGCAGGTGGTCGAGCGCCTTGCGCCGGATCCGCGGGTTCGGATTGCAGACGCTGCCGAGCATGTAGTCGTTGTCCTGGAACACGTTGCTGTTGATGGCTCCCAGGGCCACACCGCATTCCGCGGCATGCTTCGCGAGGGCGGCGTAGTCGTCGACCTTGTCCCACGGGATGTGCAGGGCGACCGTCGGCGCGACGCCGGTGTAGCGGTTGACCTGCGCGGCATCCGCGACCTTCTCGTACGGATCCCGCGGCACGCCCTGCTGGGCGAAGACCTTGAACCGGGTCCCGGAGTTCCCGAACGCCCACGACGGTAACTCGATGCGCTGCGCCTTCAGCGCCTCGATGGCCTCTGCCCTGCTGCTCATGGCTCCCTCCTTCCCGGCCCGTGCCGGTTCTGCGTGCATGCCTTCAGGACGTGCCCGGCGCGCCGGGCCCTCAGACTCCGGCCATTGCGGCCGCCTTGGACTCGATCCGGCTGATCAGCGACTCCCATGACTTCTGGAATGCGGTGGCTCCCTGCTGCTGGAGCTGGCCGGCAAGCGCCTCCACATCGATGCCGGCGGCTTCGAATCGCTCGATCAGCGCGTCGGCGTCCGGCTCGTCCGGCGTCAGGACGTGCTCGGCACTCCCGAAGTCGGCGCAGGCGTGCAGGGTCTCGTCGGGCATCGTGTTGACGGTGTACGGGGCGACGAGCGCATCGATGTACAGGACGTCGGATGCATGCTTGTCCTTGGTCCCCGTGCTGGCCCAGAGGAGACGCTGGGGGCGGGCGCCCTCGTTGAGCAGCCGCTGCCAGCGATTCGACGCGAGGAACCGGCGGTACTCGCGGTAGGCGATCCGCGCGGTCGTGATCCCGAGCTTCAGGTGGAGGTCGGGCGGGACCTTGCCGTCGACGGCGGTATCCCACCGGCTCACGAAGACCGAGGCGACCGACCCGACGAGCGGGTCCAGACCCGCCTCGATCCGCCGCTCGATGCCGCGGGTGTAGGCCTCGGCCGCCGCCAGGTACTGCCGCGCGGAGAACAGCAGCGTCACGTTGACCGGGACGCCGGCGAAGATCGTCTCCTCGATCGCCCGCAGGCCCTCGGTTGTGCCCGGGATCTTGATGAACAGGTTGCGGCCTGCCGCCGAGCGCATGCAGTCGTGCCGCCTGGGCGATCGTGGCATCGGCGTCGAAGGCGAGGAGCGGCGACACCTCCAGCGAGACGTAGCCGTCCACGCGATGGGTGCGCTCGAAGGCGGGCCGGAAGAGGTCCGCCGCCTCCCGGAGGTCGCCGAGCGCAAGCCCGAAGAACACGTCCTCGTTGCTCTCGCCGGCGGCCTTGTGCTCGCGAATGAAGTCGTCGTAGGCGGCCGACCCGCCGATCGCCTTGTCGTAGATGGTCGGGTTGGACGTGAGCCCCGTGACCGACATGTCCGCGATGTAGTGCTCGAGCGTGCCGCTCGTCAGCAGGTCCCGGGTGATGTTGTCGAGCCAGAGGCTCTGGCCCGCCGCGTGCAGCCGTGCGGTGCGATTTCATCGCTACCTCCTCAACCGTTCGTGAGTTCCGCGCGGTACGACTCCACGTCCTGGAGCCGCCTGCGGATGGCATTGACGAATGCGCGCCCAAGTTCGCCATCCACCAGCCGATGGTCGGCGGATAACGTCAGTTTCATGACGTGGTGCACCTCGACGCCCACCTCGGTCGCCACCGGCGTCGGCAGCGCGCTTGCGACGGCGAGGATGGCGCCCTCGCCCGGGTTGATGATGGCGCTGAACTCCTCCACGCCGAACATGCCCAGGTTGGAGACGGTGAAGGTGCTGCCCGACATGTCGTCGAGGGGCAGCGTCCCATCGCGGGCGCGGTCTGCCATCGCTGCCGCGCGGTCGTGGAGCTGGCGGAGTGTGAGCCGATCGGCATCGCGGATGACCGGCACCACGAGCCCGCCCGGGACCGAGACTGCCAGCCCGAGGTGCACCCGCCGGCGTAGCCAGAGGGAGGCGCCGTCGGTGCGGGAATTGACCTCGGGCATGTCCCGGAGACTCTGCGCGGTCGCGTGCAGGACGAAGTCTGTCACGCTGAGCGTGATCCCTGCGGCTCTCGCCTCCGCCCGAGTGGCCAGCAGCCTGGTCACATCCACGGCCACGGTGACGGTGAAGTGCGGGGTTGTTGTGAAACTCTGGGTGAGCCGCTGGGCGATGACCTGTCGCATTCGCGACAGGCGCTGGGGCGCCTCCTCGTCGGGCTCCTCTCCGGGCGCGCCGGCGATCGGCGCGGCGACCGGGGCCGGCCGCGAAACCTGGGCCGGAGGCGCCGGCGGGGCAGCGGGCGCCGGGGTCGATACCGCGGCGGCCGTCGCGCGAGCCGTCCAGCGCGGACCGCACGTCTCGCTCCGTGATCCGGCCGAGCGGACCCGTTCCCCGGATCGTTCTCGGGTCGATGCCCTCGTTCGCCGCAAGGCGGCCTGCCCGGGGGCTGATGCGCAGGCGGGTTTCAAGGCCCTCAGCGCTGACCTCGCCATCCTGCGGCCTCGGCGCCACGACGGGCGCCACGGCCTGCCGTCATGGCCGCGACGGCCGGAGGCGGGGCAGCGGGGGAGGCGGCGCGGCCGGGGGAGCCGCGACCGGGGAAGCCGCCGAAGGAGAGGGAAGGTCGGCAACCCCGGTCGGGCTCGAAGCGGAGGAAGGAGAATCAGGGAGTGCTTCGCCGGCCTCGCCGACGTATGCGCAGATTGCATTGACGGGGACGGTCTGGCCCTCCTCGACGAGGCGCCGCAGCAGGATCCCGTCGTCGAACGCCTCGACGTCCATGACCGACTTGTCGGTCTCGATCTCGAAGAGGACGTCGCCCCTCCGGACCTGGTCGCCCTCCCTCTTGTGCCATGCGACGAGGGTGCACTCCTCGGTCATCTGGCCCGGTTTCGGCATCAGGATCGGATGCGCCATCGGAGTCCCTCGGTTGCGTGTCCTGGGAGGAGGTGGGCTACAGGAGCGAGACCGCGGCCTGGTAGATGTCGCCGGCGTTCGGCAGGAACGCGCGCTCGAGGCTCTCCGCCTGCGGCGAGATGCCGTTGGCGGCGCCGATCCGGGCGATCGGGGCGTCGAGGTAGTCGAATGCCTCCGATCTGGATCCGGGCGACGATCTCGTTGACGAAGCTGCCGATGAGGATGGCCTGGCTGGCGACGACGCAGCGGCCGGTCTTGCGGACCGAGCGCGAGGACGGTCTCCATGTCGAGCGGCACGAGGCTGCGCAGGTCGATGACCTCCGTCTCGACGCCGTTCTCCGCGCGGAGCCGTTCCGCCGCCGTCAGCGCGTCGAGGACCGCGGGTCCCCAGGCCACGATCGTGAGTGTCGCGTGCCCTCGCGGGCCACGCGCGCGACGCCGATCGGGGTGAGGTACTCGCCTTCGGGCACGACGCCCTTCGTCGGATAGAGGCCCTGGCTCTCGACGAACATGACCGGGTTGTTGGTCCGGATGGCGGACTTCAGCAGACCCTTGGCGTCGGCCGGCGTCGCGGGGTAGACGACGTACAGGCCGGGGATGTGGGTGAAGATGCTCTCGAGCGACTGCGAGTGCTGGCCGCCGTAGCCCTTGCCGGCCCCGACGGAGGCACGGATGACGAGCGGCACCTCGATCTGGGCGCCGCTCATGTAGTGCCACTTCGCGGCCTGGTTGGCGATCTGGTCGGACGCCATCAGCGCGAAGTCCATGTACATCAGTTCGACGACCGGACGAGTGCCGACCATCGCCGCGCCGACCGCCGTGCCGCAGATGCAGGCCTCGGAGATCGGCGTGTTGAAGACGCGCTCGCGGCCGAACGCCTCGAGCAGGCCCTTGGTGAGCTTGAAGGCGCCGCCGTAGTCGGCCACGTCCTCGCCGTAGAGGATCACGCGCGCGTCGCGCAGCATCTCCTCGACGAGCGCCTCGCGGAGGGCGTCCTTGTAGGTGATCTGCCCGTTGACGCGCTTGGCGACGGGCGGATCCGCGTACGTGTGCACGACCTGGTCCGCGGCCGGAACCACGTCCGCCGCGGTGTCCGTGTAGAGGTACTTGAGGACGTCGGCACCGTCCGGATCCGTGGCCTGGGAGGCGCGCACGGCGGCGCGGGCGTTGCGCTCGCGGGCACGCCGCCTCGACCTCGGCGACGGTTGCCTCGTCGGCCGCACCGGCCTCGACGATCTGGCGCTTCAGCCGCTCGATCGGGTCGACGGCCCGCCAGGCCGTTCTCCTCGTCCCGCGTCCGGTACTCGTTGCGCGGATCGGAGAGCGAGTGGCCGTAGTAGCGGTACGTGCTGGCCTCGATCAGGACCGGGCCGTGACCATCGCGGCAGATGGCCGCCGCGCGGTCGACGGCGTCGCGGACGGCGAGGACGTCCATGCCGTTGACGACTTCGGCGTGCATGTTGTTCTCGGCGAAGCCGGCCGCACGGCGCGCCAGGTGACGGACGCCCATCACCTCGTCGTCGGTGCGGTGGGTCATGCCGTAGTGGTTGTTCTGGATGCAGTAGATGATCGGTAGCCCGTAGGCCCGGTCGCCCGCGAGGAAGTTGGTCCACTGGACCTGTGACGCCCAGTTCAGCGACTCCAGGACGACGCCGTTGGCATAGGCGCCGTCACCGGCGAAGCAGCACACGACCTTGTCCGAGCGCTGGTAGCGCACGGCCATGGCCGCCCCGGTCGCGATCGGCACGCTGCCGCCGACGATGGCGTTGGCGCCGAGGTGGCCGGTCGAGAAGTCGCCGATGTGCATGCCGCCGCCACGGCCGCGGCAGTAGCCCTCTTCCTTGCCGAACAGCTCGGCGATGGTGCGGTAGACGTGCTCCTCGAGCGCGTCGTCGAGCAGGCCGTCGCGGTCGGACGCGACCGACCAGGGGACTCGCGCGCGAAGGGCGTCGTCCGGCATGGTCCGGATCGCGGCGAAGCCCTTGGCGATCGCGTCGCCATGGCCCCGGTGGGAGCTCGTGACGTGATCGTCGGCGCGCAGCCCGGCGCAGGCGCCGACCGCGGTCCCCTCCTGGCCGATCGATACGTGCGTCGGGCCGCGGTAGTCGTAGCCCGGCAGCGCGTCGTAACCACCCGACCGCAGCCGGACGATCATCTCCTCGAGTTCGCGGATGGCGAGCATGTCGTCGAGGAGATCCAGGGCGGCCGGGCCGGCGAGCCGCGAGGCGGCCAGCTCCGAGCGCAGGTCTCCGGCGAAGGCGAATCCGCGGATCGACCCGCAGGACTCCTCGAGGGGAGCGAAGTCGGGGCGACTGTCGCTCCTGTACGCCGGCTCTGTAACCATCGTCTCCACCTCTTCTGCTCCAGGACTGGCCCGGCGCGGCGGGCTGTGCCTCCGCGTCACGACCGGCTCGGGTTCATCCGGCCGCCCGACGCCCACCGGTGGGCTGAGGGCGGCGACTCCCCGAGTGGCGGGCATGGCCCTGCACCCGATTGCGCAGGGACGTACGTGATCGTCGATGTTCGATGGCGATCCGGCCCGGCGAAGGACGGGCGCCTCTGCCTTCGGCCTCCGGCTTCCCGGGGTTCTCGGGCATCGGTCCTCCTGCTCCCCGCCTCGACGGCACCAGCCGGTTCCGAGGCGTCCCCCACGGTCTGGGTCCGGTGGAGTCCGGGCTTTCGGCTGACTGCAGGAACGAGTTGAGAGAACGTGATCGCTGGACTAGCATACGCTCAGTGCAAGCAATCGTAAACAGCCGAAACGACCAAGGCTCCCCCGAGAGAACGATGGAGGCGTCCGGTCGGAGCGCGGCAGTTCCGCGGCCGGCGACCCGCCGGTCAGAGCGAGACAGGCAGAGAATATGTACACGATGAACATGCGCCCCGGTGATCCGGGCCGATCGAGACTGGTCGCGAATACCCACGTCCATCTCGCACCGAACTTCTCCGCGTTCGAGACGGCGACCGGCGCGGTGCGCCAGGCGGCCGCCGAGGGAATCCGGGTCCTCGGCGCGTCCAACTACTACCACTTCGGGATCTACCGGGCGTTCGCCGAGCAGGCGGCGCGCGAGGGCATCGTGCCGCTCTTCGGCCTGGAGATCATCACGCTCATCGAGGATCTTCGGCGCGCCGGCACGCTGATCAACGACCCGACCAACCCGGGCCGCATGTACCTCTGCGGCAAGGGAATCGCCTGGTTCGACCCGCCGCCCCCGCCGGCGGACGTACTCGCCGGGGAGATGCGGGCGGCCAACGACGCCCGGATGCGTGAGATGGTGCTCCGCATGAACGAGCGGTTCACCTCGGTCGGGCTCGCGAACGGCATCACGGACGAACTGATCGCGCTCGACGTCGCTGCGCGCAGCGGCGTGCCGCGGCCGTGGGTCTCGCTCCAGGAACGGCACGTCGCCCGCGCGTTCCAGGAGTCGTTCTTCCGGCAGGTGCCGGAACCCGCGCGAGACCGCGCACTAGCCCGCATCCTGGGCACCGGGGCCGCATCGGCGGTCGGCGCCGACGATCCCGTCGGAGTCCAGGAGTTGATGCGGTCGCACCTGATGAAGGCCGGGAAACCCGCGTTCGTGCCGGAGGCGGCCGTCACGTTCGACGACGCGTACCGCCTCATCCTGGAGTTGGGCGGCATCCCCTGCTATCCGACGCTCGCCGACGGCGCGAGCCCCATCTGCGGGTTTGAAGATCCGCCCGAGACGCTCGCGGACGAGCTGCTGGATCGCGGCATCTACTGTGCCGAGTTGATCCCGGTGCGCAACAGCGGCGACGCCGTGGACCGGTACGTGGCCGCGTTCCGCAGCCGGGGTATCGTTGTCACGGCAGGGACCGAGCACAACACCCAGCAGCCGATCCCCTTCATGCCGGCCTGCCGGGACGATCAACCGCTGTCCGAGCTCGCGCTCGAGGCGTTCTGGGAGGGAACCTGCGTCGTGGTCGCGCACCAGCACCGGGTGATCTCGGGGGAGCCGGGGTATGTCGACCGCCACGGCCGCCCGAACGCCGATTTCGCGGGAAGCGAAGACCGGATCCGCGCCTTCCGCGAGCAGGGAGCCGAGCTGATCGGCGCTTCCCGCGCGCCGGCAGCCGAGCTGGTCGGCGCGGGGTCGGGGGAGTGAGCACCGTCCCGGGAGAGAGCGGCGGGCGATCCGCATCCGGGGCGCCGGCCGCGCTCGCTGCGCCCGCCGACCTGCTGGACGAACTGGTGGCCGTCTCCCATCACTTTGGGAAGGACCCGGAGTTCGCGCGGGGCGGCGGCGGCAACAGCTCGGTCAAGGCGGACGGAGTCCTCTACATCAAGGCGAGCGGAACATCCCTTGCGACGCTGACTGCCGGCTCCCTCATCGCCCTCGACATCGCCCGCCTTCTGCAGCTGCTGAACGCCGATGGCAGCGGGTCGGCAGAGGCGGCCCACGGGTCCGAGGAGGTCATGCGGGCGGCGGCCGGGGCACGCCTCGGTGCAGGCGGACGGGCGGCGGCCATCGGTGGAGCTGCTCTTCCACGCGCTCCTGCCCGAGCGGTTCGTGCTGCACACGCACCCCACGACGATCAACTTCGTTACCTGCAGCACAGCGGGAGCCGAGCTGACGGAGCGCCTCTTCGGGGATCGGGGGCTGTGGATCCCGTACACGGACCCGGGACTGCCGCTCGCGCGCGTCATCCGGGATGCCCGCGTGGCGCGAGTGGCGGAGACGGGGAAACCGGCCCCGCGCGTGCTCCTGCTGCAGAACCACGGCCTGGTGATCGCGGCGGACGCGACGGCCGAGATCGAGGAACTGTCCGACTGGGTGGTGACACAGATCCTCGATGGCGCGGCACGGCAACCGGAATTCGCGTGGGTCGGCGTGGAGCGGCTCCCGGCACCCGAGGCGACCGCGCTCGTCAACGCCATCGGGCCGTCGCTGCGCGGACTGCTCGGGACGGGCGAGCGGCTACCAATCGTGACCTTCGACGATTCGCCGCTTGCCGTCGAGGTGGCGGGGTCGACCCTTGGACGCGAATTCGCCGCGGCGGGTCCGCTGACGCCCGACCAGATCGTCTATGCGGGGTCGCACCCGCTGGTGCTCGATTCGTTCGCCGGCGTCGCGGATGCGGAGGTCCTCCCGCGGCTGCAGAGGGCGCTCGCCGCGCGCGCGAGCGTGACCACAGAGCCGCCGATCATCGTCGTGGCACCCGGCCTGGGGTTGTTCGCGATCGCGGAGGCGCACCGGCAGGCGGAAACGGCCCGGGACGTCTTCCTGGACGCGATGCGCGTCTCGATCGGCGCCCACCGTTTCGGCGGTGTCCGGCCGCTGGCCGACACCGAGCGGCAGTTCATCGAGCACTGGGAGGCGGAGGCGTACCGGCGCGGCGTCAATGCCGCCGGGGCTTCGCGCGGCAGGGCGGTCGGGCTGGTGGCCCTCGTGACCGGCGCCGCCCAGGGCTTCGGCCTGGGGATCGCCGCGGATCTCGCCGGGCAGGGGGCGCACGTGGTGCTGGCGGACATCAACGTCGCGGGTGCCGAGGCGGAGGCAAGGGACCTGTGCGGCCGGCACGGCGCGGGCCGGGCGGTCGGGATCAGGCTCGACGTCACGAACGAGGAATCGGTCGCCGCGTGCTTCGCCGAGGCGGTGCGCGCGTATGGCGGCGTGGACGTCGTCGTCTCGAACGCCGGGGTGCTGCGGGCGGGCGCAGTCACGACGCAGCCGGTCGCGGAGTTCGACGCGGTGACGCGCGTGAACTACCGGGGCTACTTCCTGTGCGTCCGGAATGCGGCGCCGATCCTGGCGCGCCAGCATCGGGCCAGACCGGAGTACTGGGGCAACATCGTCGAGATCAACTCCAAGTCGGGCCTGGTCGGGTCCAGCCGCAACAGCGCCTACGCGGGCAGCAAGTTCGGCGGGATCGGCCTGACCCAGTCGTTCGCCCTGGAGCTCGTCGGCGACGGCATCAAGGTGAACGCGATCTGCCCGGGCAACTTCTTCGACGGCCCGCTGTGGTCCGACCCGGAGACCGGGCTCTTCGTGCAGTACCTGCGCCAGGGCAAGGTGCCGGGAGCACAGACGATCGACGACGTGCGCCATTTCTACGAATCCAAGGTGCCGATGGGCCGCGGCTGCACCCCCGCCGACGTGCTCGAGGCGCTCTACTACGTCATCGCACAGCGCTACGAGACGGGCCAGGCCATCCCGGTGACGGGCGGCCAGGTCATGCTGAGCTGAGGGCCGGGGGAGTCGGGCGCCTTCGCCCGAAGGAGGATCCGCCAGGTGAATCGAGACGTTGCCGGGGTCGCCGCGATTCCCGCGACCGAGCACGCGATCCAGCTCGGTGGCCGCCGGTACGCTGCGGCACACGAGTGAGAAGCCGATTCCCGCCGTCGGCCCGCACGGGATCCTTGCCCGGGTGGAGGCGGTCGGCATCTGCTTCTCCGACACCAAGCTCATGCACGCGTTCACGTCGCATCCGCGCAAGAGCGGGGTGCTCGGCGGGATCGATCCCGCTGTCCTCGCGGAGATCCCGAGCTACGTGCCCGGTGAGGCGCCGACGGTCCCCGGCCACGAAGTGGTCTGCCGGATCGTGGTCGTCGGGAGCGCGGTGCGGCACCACCGGGTCGGGGAGCGCTGCCTGGTGCAGACGGACTACCGCCACCTGCCGACGGTGTCGGCCAACGCGGCGTTCGGCTACAACTTCGAGGGCGGGCTCCAGGAGTACGTCCTGATGGACGAGCGCGTGATCATCGAGCCGGACACCGGCGAACGGTTCCTGATCCCGGTGGGCGACGACCTGGGAGCGTCGGCGGTCGCGCTCGTGGAGCCGTGGGCGTGCGTCGAGTCGTCGTACGCGTTCGGTGAGCGACGGGGGCTTCTGCCGGGCGGGCGCCTCCTGGTGGTCGTGGAGGAGGGACACGATCCGGCGGGCCTGGCGGCGTTGGTGGGGGCGGGGGAAGCGGCCCGACCGTCGGCGATCACGGCCTGGGCGGCGACCGACGGCCAGCGGGAGGCGCTTGGCTCCGCTGCCGGGCCGTCGGCGCGGTTGGCGGCTTCCATCGCCGACCTCCCGCGCGAGTCGTTCGATGACCTCGTCTATTTCGGCGGCGAGCGCCGCGCGCCTCGACCAACTGCAGGACCTTGTGGCGCCGCGGGGCCTGGTGAATGTGGTGACCGGTGGGAGCGTGCTGGACGGCCCGGTGCCCGTCGATGTCGGCCGGGTCCACTACGACCTCATCCGCTGGGTCGGGACGCACGGTTCATTGCCCGCCGATGGATACGCCTCGGTGCCGCCGGACGGCGAACTGCGGGCGGGCGACCGCGTCGCGGTGATCGGCGCGGCCGGACCGATGGGGCTGATGCACGTGGTGCGCGCCATCACGCTCGGGCTGCCGGACATCTCCATCCTGGGCGTCGACATCGACGACCCGCGGCTGGCGCACCTGGCCGCCACGGCCGGTCCGCTGGCCCGCGAGCACGGGATCGGGCTGGAGGTTGCCAACAGCCGAAGCACCCCGCTCCAACCCGGCTTCACCTACATCGCGGTGCTCGTGCCGGCACCGGCGCTGGTGGCCGAGGCGGTGCGACTGGCCGGCAAGGGCTGCCGGATCAACGTGTTCGCGGGGTTTGCGCTGCACACCCGCAGCGAGATCGACCTCGACCTGTACATCGAGCGGCGGTGCTACCTCCTGGGCACGAGTGGCTCGCGGATCCCTGACATGCGGGCGGTCCTCGAACGCCTGGAACGCGGCGCGCTGGATACCAACATCTCGCTGGACGGGATCACGGGGATGGCCGGCGTGGGTGATGCGCTGGAGGCGGTCGAGACGCGGACGTTCAGCGGGAAGATCGTCGTCTACCCGGCGCTGCACGACCTGGGATTGATGCGGTTGAGCGAACTGCCGTCCCGATTCCCGGGGGTCGCGCGCAATCTGCGCGACGGCCTCTGGACGAAAGCCGCGGAGGACGAACTGCTGGTTGAGGCAGGCCCCGGCGCGAACGGCTGAGGGTTGCCGGGCCACTGACGCCCGTCGGTGGAGCGCGCCCACCCGGGCCGCCGACCCGACTCCTCCGTCGTTCAGCCGATGCTCTGCGGAATGACGGGTACAGGCCATCACCTCCGAGTCATTGTTGGGCCGCACCGGAGATGCCCGGGACCGGCTGAACGCGCGACCCGGCCCTCCGCCGGCGAGTACGCTGCCCCGCAACCCGCCGCCCGCGCGGTCCCCCACGTGAACGGCCGGGCCGCGACTTCGCCGATTTGTGCTCCATGCGCATCAGTGAGCGAAGAACGGCGGGTCGGGCGGGTCGGGGCGCCGTTCCGGACGCTCGACGGGGCGCAAACCTCGTCGAGCCGTGCAACATGCGCATCAAAACGAGGGGAAGCCCAGGGAAAGCCCGCCTTCGGCGGTCCGGGAACCCCCAACGGGCCGGAGCCCTCGCCCAGTCGTGCTCCACGCGAACAACCTGGAGCCGAACGCCGGGTCGGGCGGGTCGCGGCACACCGTCGAACGCCGGGCCGGTCGTCGCGGCGGACGGTCGGACGCTGGTCTGAGACTGAGGCCGGAAGCGGCACGAGTCGCGGCCAGGACGGCACGGCATCATCGGTGACGACGCCCCCCGCCCTCCCCGTCAGTCGAGGTGGAAGACCTCGTCCAGGCGCTGGTGGAAGCCCGTCGCCGGGTCCGTCAGCGGATCGATCAGCGAGCCCATGTCGGCCTGCCAGCGCGCGTTGACCTCGGACGCATCCATGTGGGCCCGGAAGCGGTCGAAATCCTCGACGTCGAAGCAGCCGAAGAGATCGTCGCCGCGCATGAAGATCGAGTAGTGGCCGCAGCCCGCGGCGCGCAGCTCGGCAAGCATCTCCGGCCAGACCGCCGCGTGCCGGCGGCGGTACTCGGCCTCGCTGCCCGGCAGCAGCCGCATCACAAAGCCGATGCGCTCCATCAATCCCTCCCTGGAATCACTCGGCCCCGGCGACGCGATGCCGCCGGGGCCGAGTGCCGTTGAGCAGTTGCGGCCTAGAAGCCGAACTCCGCTACGTACTTGTCGATGTTGGATGCGTCAAAGACGAATGGCGGTCCGAGGACCACGACGCTGTCCTTGATGATCGTGTAGGGGCTGCCGCCGTTCAGGTTCGGCACGGTGAAGGTCTCGCCTTCCTTGCCCGTGATCTTGCCGGTGACCAGGAGGTCAGCGACGTAGTACGTGAGGTAGCCAAGACTGGTCACGTTCCAGAGCGCGAACTCCTTGCACTGGCCGCCCTTGACGTAGGCCTGCATGCCCTTCGGGGTGCCGAGGCCGGTCACCCAGACCTTGCCGGTCAGGTTCTGCGCCTGGACGACCTGCGCGGCCGCCACGATGCCGACCGTCGTCGGGGCGACGATGACCTTGAGGTTCGGGTGCGCGGTCAGCATGGCCTGGGTCTGCGTGGTGCTGATCTGCGGGTCGTCGTTGCCGTAGTAGACGCCGTCGTAGACAAGATTCTTGTACTTGTCACCCTTCAGCGTCGTCTCCATTACGGCGATCCAGGCGTTCTGGTTGGTCGCCGTCTGCGACGCGGACAGGACCGCGATCTCGCCGGTGCAGCTGGGTGCGCTGTCGCAGGCCATGTCGGCCAGGCCCACGCCGATTCCCTCGGTGGAGGCCTGGTTCACGAAGACGTTGTACGCGCCCACCGCGGGGCTGGAGTCATAGCCGACGACCTTGATGCCGGCGGCCATGGCGGCCTGGAGCGACGGCGCGATGGCGGTCGCATCGTCGGCCGAGATGAGGATCGCGCTGGCCTTCTGGGTCGTCGCGGTCTGGATGAAGGGCACCTGCGCCGGGCCGCTTGCCTCGCTGGGGCCGACCTGGGTGAGTGTGCCGCCGAGTTCGGTCTGTGCCTGCTGCGCGCCCTTGTAGGCGACGTCGAAGTACGGGTTGTTGATCTGCTTCGGGATCATGACGACGGAGCCGAGAGCGCCGCCGCTTCCGACCGGTGCCGGTGCCGACGCCGCCGGGGTGACGACCGGGGCGGGGGTGACGACCGGGGCGGGGGTGACGACCGGGGCGGGGGTGACGACCGGGGCGGGCGTGACCGGCGGCGGCGTGACCGGCACCGGGGTCGGCGTCGCTGCAGCGTTGCAGCCAGCCAGCACGATCGCCAACGAGGCGACACCGCCAGCCATTCGCCTGCTGATCTGGATCATCGAATACTCCTCCTCTTGGTTACTGACCGACGACCTCGCCAGGCGCGGCCGAGCCGGCCGGCGACTGCCGGCCTCCTCGAACTCGACCGATGAACGTCCTGGACTGGCGAGCTAGGTAAGGAGCGGCGACCGAGACGATCAGGAGCAGACCAATGGCCACTGCCTGGTACTCGCCCGACCAACCCGCAAGGCGCAATTCGCTCTGCAGGACCGCCAGGGTGAACACGGCAAGTATGACGCCCGGGATGGTGCCCTTGCCGCCATTGATGTCGACGCCACCGAGCAACACGATGGTGACGACCACGAGGGTGAGGCCGGTTCCGTTGTCGGACCGGACACTGTTGAAGCGAGACGCGAGGATCAGGCCCGCGAGCGCGGCGACGAGCCCTGTCACCACGAAAAGGCCCACCTTGAGGCCCCCCACGCGCACGCCGGAATATCGCGCGGCGTCCTTGTTCTTGCCCAGCGCGAAGGTCTGGCGGCCGATCCAGCTGGAGTGCAGCACGAACCAGAACACCACGCCCAGGATGACGAACGTGAGCAGCGTCCACGGGATTGGCGTTCCCGGTATGTTGCCGAATCCGAACTGCGTGAACCCGGACGGAAAGTTGCTCACCGCCGTCGTGCCGAGAATGACGTTTGCCAGCCCGCGATAGAGCGCCAGGGTGCCGAGGGTCACGACGAGCGACGGCAGGCCGAGGCGCGTCACGAGCAGGCCGTTGAACAGCCCTCCGAGCACACCGACGACGAGCACGACCGGAATGATGATCTTGAGCGGAAACCCTTTGAGCCACATCCAGCCCAGCACGGCGCCGGCGAGCCCGACCATCGACTCCACCGACAGGTCGATCTCGCCGGTCACGATGATCAGCGTCATCGGGAGCGCCATGATCGACACTTCCATGATCCCGCTCATCGAGTTCGAGAAGTTGGTGGCCGTCAGGAAGAACGGGGAGATGGTGGTTCCCCACCAGATCAGGCCGAGCAGGATCAGCGCGAGGAGCACCTCCCAGCGCGCCAGCACGCTCAACCTGCCGAATTGGTTGCTCGGGGCGCTCGACCTCGGCAGCGGCTCTCACGGAAGCGGGCCCCGCAGAGGCGGGAACCCCGACGGGATCGCTCATCGGAGGCGGGCCCTTGCCAGCTCACGCTGCGAGCGACGGCGAATGACGGCATCAGCACTGACGGCGACGATGATGACGGCACCGTAGATGGCCTGGAGCAGTTCCTGGGGCAGGCCGAGCACGAGAATCGAGTTGTTGATCAAACCGAGGAACAGGGCGCCGAGTGCCGCACCGACGACGGTTCCGGAGCCGCCCGCGATCGCCACGCCGCCCACGACGACGGAGGCGATGATCTGGAGGGCGAGACCGGACCCCGAGCTCGCGTAGATCGTCCCGAAGTAGATCCCCCACATGATGCCGGCGAGACCGGCGAGGAGGCCTTCGATCGCGAACACCGTGAAAACCACGCGTGCCGAACGGATGCCCAGGATCGAGGCGGCCTCGGCGTTGCTCCCAACGGCGTACACGGACCGCCCGATGCGAGTCAGCCGCAGCCACATGGCGACGATCGTCACCACCCCGATTGCGATGAGGACGAACAGCGGGATGCCGAAGACGGTCTGCGTTGCCGGGTTGGTGTACCCGACGGGCAGTTGGACCAGGTTGACCTCGTGCCCGTTGGCCACGAAGTAGTCGATCCCCCGATAGATGCTCAGCATCCCGAGGCCCGCCACGATGGACGGAACCTTGAGGACGGTGACGATCAGGCCGGTCCCCATGCCGAGAACGAGGCCGAGGCCGAGGCCGAGGGCCCAGGCCAGTGGCACGGAAAGGTCGCTCTTGGCCAGGACGTCGGCCACCACGAACGCGACGAGCCCGATGATGGACTCGATCGCGAGGTCCACGTTCTTGGTGATGATCACGAGTGCCTCGCCGACCGCGGCAATCGCGATGATGGCGGCCAGTGAGAACACGGGGTTGAGGTTCTGCGCGGTGAGGAAGTTCGGCTTCAGGAGCGTCACGACGGCCCCCAGCAACAGGATGATCACGACCAGCGTGATCTCCCGCTGACGTCCGAGGTAGCCAACGGCCCTGCCGACGTTCAGGCCCGCGCGCCCGCGAGCGATGACTGCACTGGTCATTGCGCGGCGTCACCTGCTGAGATGTCTGCCGGTTGCTGCGCTGCAATCCCGCCGCTCGCAGGATCGCCGCCATCGGCCACGCTCGCCACCGGAGGCGATTCGGCTTCCTCCTCCTGTCCCGTGGCCGCGAACATCACGCGCTCCTGCGTCGCCTCGGCGTGCGTCATCTCGTCGGTGACCTTGCCCTCGTGCATCACGAAGATGCGATCGCACATCGCAAGAACCTCGGGTAGCTCGCTGGAGATCAGCACGATCCCGAGCCCGGAGGCCGCCAGTTCGGCGATGATGCGGTGCACCTCGACCTTGGCGCCGATGTCGATGCCGCGGGTCGGTTCGTCGAGGATGAGAATGCGCGGCTTCGATGCCAGCCACTTTGCGATGACAACCTTCTGCTGGTTGCCGCCTGACAGGGATGCGGCCATCTGGTCGACGCCGGTCATCCGGACCTGCAGCTGGCCGGCATAGTCCGACGCGATCGCCCGCTCGGTGGCCCTCCGGATCAGGAGCCGAGGAAAGAGCCGCGTCAGGATCGGGAGGGTCACGTTGGCCGAGATCGGGAAGTCAAGGACGAGCCCATCCTGATGCCGGTCCTCGGGCACGTACGCGACCCCGGACGACAGGGCGGCTGACGGACTGTCGAATCGAACCGGCTTCCCGTCCAGGAGGACCTCACCGGCGTCCGCCCGGTTGATGCCGAACAGGACCCGCATGATCTCCGTACGCCCGGCCCCCACGAGCCCGGCAAACCCGACGATCTCCCCGGCGTGAACGGTGAAGCTCACGTCCCGGAAATCACCGATGCGAGTGAGTCCCCGCACCTCGAGCAGTTTCTCCCCGGGATGGGTCTCGACCTTGGGGAACAGCGTCACCGCTCGGCCGACCATGTGGCGGATCAGCGCCGCCGTCGTAAGCTCGCTCGTCGGTGCGGTCACAACGTGCCGGCCGTCCCGGAACACCGTCGTGCGGTCGCTGAGCTCGAACACTTCTTCGAGCCGATGACTGACGAACATCACGGCGACGCCCGAGTCGCGGGTCCGGCGGATGATCGTGAAGAGGCGCTGGACCTCGTGGAGCGACAGCGACGCGGTCGGCTCGTCCATGATCAGGACGCGCGCGTCGATCGACAGCGCCTTGGCAATCTCCACCAGCTGCTGGTCCGCCATCGACAGGCCGCGTACCTGGGTGTCGACAGCGATGGTGACGTCGAGT
The DNA here is from genome assembly GCA_963816905.1 of uncultured Chloroflexia bacterium. Lineage (GTDB taxonomy): Bacteria > Chloroflexota > Limnocylindria > Limnocylindrales > CSP1-4 > JAFMJV01. Next base: position 73,072 of record CAWFMQ010000007.1, read on the forward strand.
GCCTGGAAGATGCGTCCCGTCTCGCGCCGCATGGTTCGCCAGTCGATACCACCGATGCGACTCTTCGGCTGGTGGCCGATGAAGACGTTCTCCGCGACCGACATGTCGGGGAAGAGGCGCGGCTCCTGGTGGATGACCGCGATCCCGTGGTCCCGGGCGAATGTGGGGCTCCGGATCTCGATCGGGACACCGCCCAGGTGGATGTGGCCGGTATCGGGCTGGTGGACTCCGGCCATGATCTTGACGAGCGTGCTCTTGCCGGCTCCGTTCTCGCCGACGAGGGCGTGGATCTCGCCCGGCAGCAGGGTCAGCGAGACGTCATCGAGCGCCTGGGTCGCGGCGAACCGCTTTGAGATGTGCTCCAACTCGATGGCGGGGGGCACCGGCGTCGCGCTCACCGCGCCCGGCGTGACATCGGTCGGGCGTGTCATCACGGCGTCCCGCTCGGTGGTCGTCATCGGTCAGTGAAGCGGAGCGACGGCGGCCGGTTCACGATCGGGCCGCGCGGGCGTCTCGGCCTCGGCGTTGAGCAGTCGCACGTCGATCGACTGGTCGCGCAGGGTCGCGACCATCTCCGGGTTCGCCCGGGAATCCGTCAGGACCCGCGTCAGTTCCCTGGTCTGGCAGAAGGTGGCAACGGCAACCCGGCCCCACTTGGTGTGGTCGACGATCGCGATTACCTCGCGTGCTGCCACGACCATCCCCCGCTTCATCAGGGCCTCCTCCTCGGAGGCGTCCGACAGGCCCGACTCGATGGTGAAGCCGGCCGCCCCCATGAAGGCCTTCTGGATGTTGATCCGGCCGAACACCGCCTCGCCGAGCCCGCCCACGACCGAACGCGCCTCCCAGCGCACCCAACCGCCGGGCACCGCGACCGCGACGCCGGGGACGCCCGAGAGTTCGCCGGCGATGCGCAACCCGTTTGTCATCACGGTGACCTGGTGCCACCCGCCGCGTGCCTTGAGAGCGCGCGCCACGTACAGTGCCGTTGTGCTCGCGTCGAGGGCAATGCTCTCGCCGTCGGTGACCAGGGCGGCTGCCGCGCGGCCGATGGCGATCTTCTCTGCGCGCTGGAGGCGCTCGCGGACCTCGAACGCCCGTTCCGGCGCCCGCTTCTCGAGCGCGATGGCACCGCCGTGGGTACGCAGGAGCCGCTGCTCGCCTTCCAGCACGAGGAGGTCCTTGCGGATGGTCACGGCCGAGACACCGAACCGATCGGCAAGCTCGGTCACGCGGGCTCTTCCGAGTTCCTCGACGATCCGTGCGATGTCGTTCTGTCGCTCGCGGGCGAAGACATCATCAGGCACGCTTCAGCAGGTCTCCCTCATCGGGCCGGGCGGGGGGCTCAATCGTTCCGCTTAGCCTAGCACAAGGTTCCGATCGATTTCCAACTGATTCTTGGCATTGCGTTTCGTGTCCGCCGATTGCGCTCATACTCGGCCGCTGCGGGTGGTAACGGAAGCCGCGCGCTTTCAGGGATCTCTCAGGCTTGCTCCCCAGACTGCACGTGGTCGGGGCCACTCCCCGAACATGGTCGTGGGATCATCCCCTGGCGGGGCACGAATCGGAGTTCATGCAGCGAATGACCTACCAGGCGGACGAGCCGCTCCATCCCGCGGTTGAGTCGCCCTCTCCACGCGGGGGTCGCCGTCGGTTGCGGGCAAAAGGTGCGCTGCCCTTCGTCGGCGGGATCGCCGTGGCGCTCGTGGCGGTCGCGCTGTACGGCGCACTCAATCCCGGCCGGCCGCCGCTGACGCAGAGCGATGTGAACCGGACCGTCGCGCAGGCCCTCGCCTCCCAGACCCCCGCGCCCCCGCTGTCGGAGTTGGCCTATGCGGCCGTCCAACCCTCGCTCGTCCTCATCCAGACCAGTTCCCCCGGGGACAGCGGCGGATCGCCGAGCAGCCTCGGGAGTGGCATCGTCGTCAACGGCAACGGGGAGATCCTGACCGCCCTGCACGTGGTCGACAACGCGTCCTCCATCCAGCTCACGTTCGCCGATGGCACCCAGTCGAGCGGGACCATCGTGACGCGCACTCCGGCCGACGACATCGCGGTGCTGCGCGCCGACCAACCCCCCGCGAACCTGGTGCCGGCCACCCTCGGTGACCCGCACTCCGTGCAGATCGGAAGCGATGCCTTCGCCGTGGGCAATCCCTTCGGCCTGTACGGCTCCATCAGCGCCGGCGTCGTGTCCGGCCTCGATCGATCGTTCCAGATGCCCAACAGCACCACGGTCCTGAAGGGCCTCATCCAGGTGGATGCCGCCGTGAACCCGGGCAACTCGGGCGGCCCGCTCGTCAACGGCGACGGCCAGGTCATCGGGATCGTCACCGCCCTCATCAATCCGACCAAGGAGGACGTATTCATCGGCATCGGCCTGGCCGTTCCGATCAACGTCGCCGGCGGAGCCGCGGGACTGCCGCAGTACTAGCCCGGACGAGGGCGCGGCGCCCCGTCACAGACCTTCAGCAAGGAGCATGCGAGTGGATCGACAGGCAGGCGGACCGGGAACCGTGCCCATGGAGCGCGTCCTGTTCGAGGTCAAGAAGGTCATCGTCGGCCAGGACCACCTCCTGGAAGCGATGGTCGTCGCGTTGCTCGCCCGCGGACATCTGCTCGTCGAGGGCGTGCCGGGGCTCGCCAAGACGATGGCCATCAAGACGCTCGCCTCGGCGATCGGCGGTGAGTTCAAGCGGATCCAGTTCACGCCGGATCTCGTTCCGGCAGACCTCGTGGGCACGCGCATCTACAACCAGAAGACGGGCGAGTTCAACACCTCGCTCGGGCCCGTGTTCACGAACCTGCTGCTCGCCGACGAGATCAACCGGGCACCTGCCAAGGTCCAGAGCGCGCTGCTGGAGGTGATGCAGGAGCGACAGGTCACGATCGGGCGCGAGACCTTCAGGGTGCCGGATCCGTTCCTCGTCCTGGCGACCCAGAACCCGATCGAGACCGAGGGGACGTACGCCCTGCCGGAAGCCCAGGTCGACCGCTTCATGCTCAAGGTGCTCGTCGGCTATCCCAGCCCGACCGAGGAGTTCGTGATCGTCGAGCGCCAGACGAGTCCGGCCGAGATGGTGCAGAAGGTGCTGTCGACGGACGACCTGCTGCGCCTGCAGCAGGCGGCCGACCGCGTCTACGTGGACCCGGCCCTCAACGAATACGCAGTGCGCCTCTCGACCGCCACGCGATCCCCCAAGTCGTTCGGCATGCCGGAACTGGAGAAGTACATCACCTACGGAGCGAGCCCGCGGGCCTCCATCAACCTGATCCTCACCGCGCGCGCGCTCGCGTTCCTGCGCGGGCGCGACTACGTCCTTCCCCGCGACGTGCGCGACCTCGCCCGTGACGTGATGCGGCATCGCATCGTCCTGTCGTTCGAGGCGCTGTCGGAGGACATGTCCAGCGACGACGTGCTGACGACGATCCTCAATCGCATCCCGCTGCCGACCCTTCCACCCCGAGAGCATGCAAACGTACGCGTCGGCGCCTGAGCGAGCGGCGCGGGAGCGCACGACGCCCGAGCGCATCCTCCAGCGCCTCGATTGGCACGTCATCCGGCGTCTCGACGGGGTCCTCCAGGGCGACTACCGGAGCCTCTTTCGCGGCAACGGCATCGACCTCGCGGACCTGCGGGAATACCAGCCCGGCGACGACGTGCGGTACATCGACTGGAACGTCACCGCGCGGCTGGACACGCCGTATGTCCGCGAGTACAACGAGGACCGCGAGATCACCGCGTGGTTCCTGCTCGACCTCAGCCCTTCGGTCGACTTCGGCACCGTGGAGACCGACCGGGCGAAGCGGACCGTCCTGATCGACTTCGTGTCCGTTCTCGCGCGGGTGCTCACGCGGCGCGGCAATCGAGTCGGTGCCATGTTCTACGACAGCCGCATCGAGCGGACGATCCCGCCGCGCGGCGGACGCATCCAGGTGCTGCGACTCATCGACGACCTGCTCCGCCAGCCGCGCCTCCCGAGCGCGCCGTTCACCGACCTCGCGCCGCTGCTGGAGACCGGGCGGCGGGTCATCAGGCGGCGCTCGCTCGTGTTCATCATCTCCGACTTCATCAGCGTCCCCGGCTGGGAGCGGCAGCTGCACCTCCTGAACCAGCGCCACGAAGTCCTGGCCGTCCGGCTCGTCGATCCGCGCGAGGTGGAACTGCCGGACGTGGGCCCGCTGATCATGGAGGACGCCGAGACCGGCGAGCAGCTGTACGTGGACACGCGCGACAAGGGCTTCCGTCGTCGCTTCGAGGAGGCCTCCAAGGTTCGGGAAGCGGCAGTGGGCGAGGCATTCCGGCATGCCGGTGTCGACGCCCTGTCGCTTTCGACGGATGACGACCTCGTGGCAGCGATCGTGCTGATGGCGGAACTCCGCCGCAGGCGCCGGAGGTAACCGATGTCGTTCATCTGGCCCCCGATGCTCCTGTCGATCGTCCTCGTCCCGCTCGGCGTCCTCCTGTACCAGGCACTGGAGCGAAGGCGCCTCGGACGCGCCGGTGCCTTCGGTGGGCTGGGCGTCGCGAATCAGGTCACGCGCCGTCCGGGAGTGCTGCGCCGGCAAATCCCGCAGGCGCTCGTCCTCTTCGGGCTCACCGTCATGGCATTCGCACTGGCGCGACCCCAGGGCGTGGTCGCCCTGCCCGACCAGCAGGGTACCGTGATCCTCGCGTTCGACGTCTCGGGCAGCATGGCCGCGACCGACCTTGAGCCGACCCGCATGGACGCTGCCAAGGTCGCCGCCACGGACTTCGTCCAGCGCCAGCCGCCCGGCATCCTGATCGGGATCGTGGCGTTCAGCGACTCCGGGGTGTCCGTCCAGTCACCGACCAAGGACCAGGCCACGGTGCTCGCGTCGATCAACCGCCTGGCGCCGCAGAAGGGAACGTCGGTGGCCAGCGGCATCAACGCGTCGCTGGCCGCGATCGCGGCCGTGGACTCGCCTCCCGGGGTGGACTACTACACCAATCAATCACCCGCGCCGTCCCCGACGCCGACACCGGCCCCGGTACCCGCCGGCACCTATGCGCCGGCAGTCATCGTCCTGCTCTCCGACGGCGAGAACAACGAGTCGCCGGACCCGTCGGCTGCCGCGCAGGCCGCTGCAGACCAGGGCGTGCGGATCGACACAGTCGGGATCGGCAGCGCGTCCGGGGCGACGCTCGATCTGAACGGCTTCAAGGTGCACACGCAACTCGATGCGGCCGCCCTCCAGCAGATCTCCCAGGTCACCGGCGGCACGTACTACGGCGCCGGCGACGCGCAGAACCTCCGCTCGATCTACGACAACCTGGACACCCGCCTCGTCGTCAAGCCGCAGACGATCGAGGTCACGTCGCTGTTCGCCGGGGTGAGCGTCCTGATGCTGGTGGCCGGCGGACTGGCATCGCTGCTCTGGATGGGGCGACTGCCGTGAGGTCGGACTTCCGTCGGGAATTGCTGCTGCGGCCCGGGTTGCCGGGGGTGCCGGGGATGCCGGCGTCAACGAGGGTGCCGGCGTCAACGAGGGTGCCGGCGTCGACGGGGTCGGCAGGGCTGCCGGCACGCAGGCGACGGATGCGAGGGGTGCGCTAGATGGATTTCCTGTGGCCGCTCTCACTCGTTGCCCTCGCGATCGTGCCGCTGCTCGTCGTGGCCTACGCCTGGAGCCTCCGGCGCCGCCCCCACGCCGCGATCCGGTACTCGAGCCTGGCCCTCATTCGGGAAGCGCGGCCGAGTTCGTCGCGCATCCGGCGGCACCTCCCGTTCGCGCTGTTCGCCCTTGCCATCTGTTCGCTGGTGCTCGCGCTCGGGCGACCGGCCGTCGTCATGGCAGTCCCAACGAACCAGACGACGATCATCATCACGATCGACGTCTCCGGGAGCATGTGCTCAACCGACATCCCGCCGGACCGGCTCCAGGCCGCCGAGGCGGCGGCTGCGTCGTTCATCCAGAACCAGTCGGCGTCGGCCCAGATCGGGATCGTCGCATTCAGCGGCTACGCCCAGGTTGTCCAGACGCCGACGAACGACCAGGCCACGCTGCTCACCGCGCTCCACAGCCTGGTGACCGGCAAGCGGACGGCCATCGGCAGCGGCATCCTGTCCTCGATCGACGCGATCTCCCGGGTCGACAAGAGCGTTGCGCCGAGCCAGTCCGATACGACGCCCGGCGTCGAGCCCGCGCCGGTACCCAAGGGCGCGTATGCACCGGACATCATCGTGTTGCTGACCGACGGCGTGAACAACTTCGGTCCCGAACCGCTCGACGCGGCACAGCAGGCCGTCGACCGGGGAGTGCGCGTCTACACGATCGGGTTCGGCACGTCGAACGGCGGGGCCATGGAACCGGTCTGCACCTCGCAGTTCCTCGGCAGTGAGCCCGGCGGGGGCGGGGCGTTCGCCGGCGGCCAGGGACCCGGCGGGTTCGGTGGCGGCCAGGGATTTCCCGGTGGCCAGGGGTTCGGCGGCGCGCAGGGCCTCGCAAACGGCTTTCGCAGGGGGATCGACGACGTGACGCTCCAGCAGGTCGCCGACCTGACCGGCGGAACCTACCATCCTGCCGAGAGCGCCGGCGAACTCGAGAGCGTATTCCAGGGCCTCCCGACCAACCTCATCACGAACCACGAGGTGGTGGAGGTGAGCGTCGTGTTCGTGGCACTCGGTGGGCTTCTCGCGGCTGCGGCGTTGTTCCTCGGCCGAGCCTGGCGTCCGCTGCCGGCCTGACCCATCCGACCGGCGGGCGGGGAGGCGCGCCCTCCCGGGAATCGGAGGGCCACCGGGCTCCCGGCGGTCGATTCGCAGGATCTGTTTCAGCGAGGACCGGTCAGCCCGGCATTCCGCTGAACATCACGACCTGCGCCGGAGCGCGGGCCGTCATCCGTGTCGGCGTCTGCGCGCCGCCCGCCCGATCGTGCACCCGGTGTGCCGATTGGCCGTGCAACCGGTCGCGGAGGCGCCCCGAGCGCGAAACCGTGCATCGGGCCGCATCCGCCGGCCCTCGGCCGCGATTCCATCGCCGGGTCGTGCGCGTGGAGCACGAGTGGGCGAGGCTTCAGGGCCGGGGCGGCGTTCAACGGGCCTCGGCCGCGATTCCATCGCCGGGTCGTGCGCGTGGAGCAACATCTGGCCAGGGTTCGGGGTCTGCGCGGCATCGCCGGGCCCTCGGCGGCGATTCGATCGCCGGGTCGTGCGCGTGGAGCACGAGTGGGCGAGGCTTCGGGGTCGGGGCGGCGTTCAACGGCCCTCGGCGGCAATTCCATCGCCGGGTCGTGCGCGTGGAGCAACAACCGGCCGGGGTTCGGGGTCGGGGCGGCATCAGTGCGCACGTGCTGGCGAGTACTTCGCCGAGCTGTGCGTAGGGGTGCACGGAGCGGTCGCCGCGAAGGCGCCCATGGGGCCCGGAAGCGCCGTGGCCGGCCAACGCGAGGCGCGTGTCAGGGCCCCGAACGGGCGCCGATTCGCGCTTGGTCATCGAATCCGCGGCCATGACTCCGTGGGAAATGGGGGCAAACAGCGCCGCAGGCCCGATCGGATGCACTGGTCAAACCAAGAGTCGCCGAACAGCGCCGGACCGGACCGCGTCCGCGCGCGGCGCCAGGGCCTTCGGGGCACGGTTGGGACGGCGAGCGGCATCGGCGCGGGGCCGACACAGACGGCTCAGCGGTTGCCGGCCAGGTCACGGCATATGCACAACGGCCCCCCGGATCCATGCCGACCGGGGTGTCCGTTGGGATCGGGAGACCGGGCCGTGTGGCTCGTATGCCGCCCTCGTGGGCTCATCTAAGGTCCGCCGCGCGGGACCGTCGGGACTTCCGACCAGCCGCCGCCGGTAGCCCGGTCGCCGCCGCTACCGCCCAGCCAACCAAGAGTGATGGGGCCGAATGTCCAGGCCTGATGACGGTCTCTACGTCGCGATGCTGCGCCGCGGCATGTCACGACGCACCTTCATCAAGTTCGCCGCGGCCATGGCCGGCGCCCTCGCCCTGCCGGCGGCGTATGCGCCCAGGATCGCCGCCGCGGTTGCCGCGGCGCCTCGGATCCCGCTCATCTGGCTGCGGGGCCAGAGCTGCGCCGGCAACAGCGAGGCATTCTTCCAGGCGTCGAACCCGACGACCTCCGAGCTCCTTCTCGACGTGCTTTCGGTCGAGTACGAGCAGACGATCATGGCGCCATCGGGAACCGCCGCGATCCAGTCGCGAACCGACGCGATGGCAAAGTACCCCAACGGCTACATCGCGGTCGTCGATGGCGCCGTCCCGACTGCCGACGGCGGCATCCACTGCACGATCGGCGGACGCGCCTTCCGGGACATCGTCGGCGAGGTCTGCGCCGGCGCCCTGGGCACGATCGCCGTCGGCTCGTGCGCGTTCGACGGGGGTGCACCGGCCGCGGCGGGCGGATCGACGGGCGCGGTCGGGGTCGCCCAGGTCGTCTCCGATGCGCGGCTGATCAACCTTCCGGGGTGTCCCGTCAACGTCGACAACCTGACCGCGACGATCGTCCACTACCTGACGTTCAAACAGTTCCCGGTGACGGACGGGCGGCACCGCCCGCTGTTCGCCTATGGCGGGCTGGTCCACAACCAGTGCGAGCGCCGCGCGCACTTCGAGTTCGGCGAGTTCGTCCTGAGCTGGGGGGACGAGGCCGCCCAGAAGGGCTGGTGCCTCTACAAGATGGGCTGCAAGGGCCCGGAGACGTTCGCCAACTGCCCCACGACCAAATACGCCGAGGGGGTGAGCTGGCCGGTCCTGGCCGGGCACGGGTGCATCGGTTGCACGATGCCGCAGTTCTGGGATTCCATGGGCGGCGCATACCAGCGGCTCCCGGCGCCGCTGCCGTTCGCGCCGAACGTCACGGTCGACCAGATGGGGATGGTGCTCGTCGCGGGTGTCGGTGGCGTGGCCGCGATGCACGGCACGGCGAGCTGGGTTCGTCAACGGCGGAACGGCGCCGCGGAGGGACGCGACGCGCGGAGGACCGGCGAGGAAGCCGCCGAGAGCTCTGCTCCCGAGGCCGAGATCAGCCGGGCGGAGGCGGTCGCGGGCGAGGACGCTGCGGGCGCCGTCGAGCCGGTGGCGAGCGCCGACGAGGTCGAGCCGGTGGGCAACACGCTCGAGCCGGTGGCGGCCGACGAGCCGGTGGCGGCCGACGAGCCGGTGGCGGCCGACAAGCCCCGCGGGACCGCCTCGGAGGTCGACTGATGGCCCGCGTCGCGATCGACCCGATCACGCGGATCGGTGGTCACCTGCGCATCGAGGTCGAGATCACCGACGGCGTGGTGAGCGACGCCTGGAGTTCGGGGACGATGTTCCGCGGTATGGAGTCCGTCCTGCGTGGACGTGATCCGCGCGATGCCTGGCTCCTGGCACAGCGCGTGTGTGGTGCGTGCACCGGTGTCCACGCGCTGGCCTCCGTCCGCGCCGTGGAGAACGCACTCGGCCTGACCATCCCCAAGAACGCTCGACTGATCCGCAATCTCATTGCCGGATCGAAATACGTCCAGGACCACGTCGTCCACTTCTACCACCGGAGCGCGTTCGACTGGGTCGACGCGGTCTCGGCGCTTCGCGCGGATCCTGCCGCGACCTCGGCGCTCGCCCGTTCGCTGAGCGACTGGCCGAAATCGAGCGCCGCCTACTTCCAGGGGATCAGGGACAAGCTCACGGCGCTGGTCCAGTCCGGGCAGCTGGGACCGTTCGCAAACGGGTACTGGGGTCATCCCGCCTACCGGCTGCCGCCGGAGTCGAACCTGCTGGTCCTCGCCCACTACCTCGAAGCCCTCGAATGGCAGCGCGAGATCCTGCGGATCCGCACCATCCTGGGCGGCAAGAGTCCGCATCCCCAGACGTACCTCGTCGGCGGGATGGCGCTGGCGCCGGAATGGGGCGGCCCGAACCGGCCCGCTCACGGGGAGCATCCGTGGCAGGTCGAGCGGAACTCGCCGCTGGCGCTGAGCGCGAACGGCCTGGCCGACATCGGCAGCCTCATCACCGAGGCAACGATCTTCGTCGACCAGGTGTACGTGCCGGACGTCCTCGCGATCGCCGGGTACTACCCGGCGTGGACCGGGATCGGCCGTGGCATCGGCAACTACATGTCCGTCGGCGAATTCCCGCAGGACGATGCCGACCTGCCCGCGCTCTTTTTGCCGCGAGGCAGGATCATGGGCCGTGACCTCTCCGATGTCGTCGAGGTCGACCAATCCGGCGTGGCGGAAACGGTTTCACACTCCTACTACGACTACGTCGGTGGCGATACCGCATTGCTGCATCCCTGGGACGGGCAGACCCGGCCGACGTACACCGGACCGAGGCCTCCGTTCACCAGCCTCGAGGGCTCGGAGAAGTACAGCTGGGTCAAGGCGCCCCGGTACGAGGACGACCCGGTTGAGGTCGGGCCGCTGGCACGGATGCTGGTCGCCTACGTCGCCGGTGTGGCCGATGTGAGGACCGGCATCGACCGAGCGGTCGGCGAGCTTGCTTCCGGTTCCGATCTGCTGTTCAGCACGATCGGCCGGCTGGTCTCGCGGGCGGTCGAGGCGCAGGTCGTCGGGAATCGACTCGGCCCGTGGCTCAAGGAACTGGTCGCGAACCTGGCCACGGGTGACATCGCGGTCGCCGACCTCACCGGCTGGGACCCCGGCGAGTGGCCGAGCGAGGCCCGGGGATGGGCCCTCGTCGAGGGACCCGGCGGCGCGGTCGGCCACTGGGTGAAGATCGCGGACCAGCGGATCGCCGAGTACCAACTGGTCGACGCAGGCACGTGGAACGGTTCGCCGCGTGATGGCCGCGGCCGCCGCGGAGCATGGGAAGAGGCGCTGGTCGGGACGCCGGTCGCCGACCAGGGTCGCCCGCTCGAGATACTCCGGACACTGCACTCGTTCGACCCATGCACCGCGTGCGCCGTCCACGCGTTCGATCCGGGCGCCGGTGGCTCGGTCGAGATCCGGATCTGTTGAGGGAGCTGCGCGATGACCGCCGTCCATGAGCCGCTCCGATCGCCGCTCCCGGCGCTCGGCGAGACGTCGCTCCCGGCGCTCGGCGAGACGTCGCTCCCGGCGCTCGGCGATGCCACGCTGCCGGCGCACGGCGAATCGACGCCGCACGTCGCCGAGGGGCGCGTTCGGCTCTATGTCTGGCAGGCCCCGGTGCGCATCACGCACTGGGTGACGGTGGCGTGCATCGTCGTCCTGAGCGTCACCGGCGGCTACATCGCGGATCCGTTCCTCATTCCGCCCGGCGGTTCGGTCATGACGAGCGTGCGGCTCATCCATATCGCGACCGCGTTCGTGTTCCTCGCCTCCGGCCTGGTGCGAACGTTGTACCTGCTCGTCGGGAACCGCTTCGCGCGCTGGACCGCATTCATCCCGACCACGAAGTTCCAGGCCACCGAACTGTTCCGGCAGGCCGGCTTCTACGCGTTCCTGCGGAAGGAGATCCCCAAGGTCCTCGGGCACAACCAGCTTGCCGCCACCGCGTACCTCGCACTGTTCTTCCTGCTGCTGGTCGAAACCGCGACGGGTTTCGCCCTCGACAGCCTCACCGGCGCGCAGCCGGCGGCGACCATGTTCGGGTGGCTCCGCGACCTCCTGGGGCCGCAGATGATCCGGCTGATCCACCACTTCTGCATGTGGGCGATCCTCGCGATCGCGCTGTTCCACGTCTACAGCTGCATCCTGGTCGACCATCTCGAGAAGAACGGGCTGCTGTCGAGCATCTTCTCCGGGTACAAGTTCCCCACCCGCGAGGAGATCGTCGAGTCGCGCGACGGCGGCCCCGAACTGCTGGACCGGGTCGAATGAGCGAGCAGCGCGGGTCAAGCCTCGTGATCGGCATCGGGAACGTCCTGCTTCGCGACGACGGCGTCGGAGTGCACGTCGTGCGGGAGATCGCGCGGCTCGCCGCCGAGGGCGAGATCGAGTTGCCGGCGGGCACGCAGGTGATCGACGGCGGCACGCTCGGCCTCGACCTGCTGCCACTTCTCTCGAGCGCGCGCCGGACCGTCCTGGTTGACGCGGCGGACCTCGGGAGGGCGCCGGGGGCCGTCGGTGTCATCTGTGGCGAGTCGCTTCGCGAGGCCCTCGTGTTCGGTGGGCCCGCGCATCGGGTCGGCATCGGTGACCTGCTCGGTGCCGCCCGGCTCATGGGCACATCCCTCGAGTCGGTCGCCATCGTCGGCATCCAGCCGGCGGAGATCGGCGCCGGCCTGGAATTGAGCGAGGCTGTTTGGGCGGCAGTGCCGGCTGCGGTCGAGATGACGCTGAATGAGCTCCGGCGTCCGGAGGCGGTCGAGCCGTCGCCCGGGGCCGGGTCGTCTTCGCTGGCTCGTGATTGCGACACGGCAGGAGTTGCGGCATGAAGGGAACAGCCGAGCGCTGGGTCAAGCTGCTCATCGTTGCCAACTTCGTCCTCGTCGCGATCCTGGCGGTGGGCGTGTTATTCGACCTGTGGTGGTCGCCGGCCGGTCACCCGGCCCAGGCGGAAGTTGCCGCCTCGGCGTCGCCGGACCTCATGCCCATGGGCCTGGCGCACATCCCGACGAGCGACAACTGCGTGCTCTGCCACGACGCGAACGGATCGGTGGGCCTCAAGGTCGTGCCGGCAATCCTCCATCCCGTCGAGGGCTGGCGGCGCTGCGTCGTGTGCCACACGGATGCGACGCTGGGCAGGCAGGCACCCGGCCACCAGGGAATCGCCGAGGAAGAGTGCCTGAACTGCCACAAGGTGGCGCAGGCGGGGCCGGCGATCACGCAGCCCCATGCCGCGCTGCACGACCAGAAGTGCCTGGAATGCCACGGAAGCGTGGCGCACCTGCCGTCGAGCATGGCGAGCAGCAAGGAATCGGACTGCATCCTCTGCCACAAGCCGACGACGCTGCCGCCGCCGACTTACCCGCACGCGGCCGATACCCGCCTCTCGTGCCGAACCTGCCACCAGTCGGCCGAGGTCGGCGGGCTGCCGATCGACCATGCGCTCCGTGCCGACACCACCTGCCTGCTCTGCCACGACATCAAGCAGGAGGGCGTGTCGCCCTCGGTGTCGCTGCCGCTCCCATCGGTGCCGGCGCAGACGGGCGCGCCGCAGACCGCAGCGCCGGCGACCGAGTACCCGCTGGTGACGAACCCGCCGCCGACGCCGGGGCCCGTGGCGCCGCCCGCGATCGAGCCCATCCCCTCGATCCTGCCGCAGCCTACCGGGGTGCCCACGCCGAACCCCTGATCGGCGGCGATGGCGCGGCGCCAACGTGGCGCTCCAATCGCCACGCAGGATGGCATTGCCGGATGGCATTGCCGGTCGCAGTTTCGGAACGCGGTCAGTGGGTCCCTCCCCGATGCGCCGAAGACGGCGACCACCCCGACCGCTCGCCGACGGTGTGGGCGCGGTCTCGGACGCCCGGTCAGCCCGGCACGCCCGGCGTCTCCATGACAAATGCCGCTCCACGCGACGTGAGACGGCCGGCCTCGGCCGTCCGGGGCATGCGCCGGATGGGTTCACGCTCGGCGGCGCGGCAATGGAACGCCGGGAGCTGCTTTCTGCCGGTATACCGTCGCCACAGGCGACGTGTGTCATGGAGCGATTCGGGGGACTGTGGCGACCGTCGCCACAGGCGACGCATGTCATGGAGCGGTCCAAGGGTTGCCGGGCGACTCGGGGCCGCCAAAGTCGCCGCGTGGAGGAGGAGGTGGCCACTTCCCCGAACAACTGCGGTCATAAGTTCCGTCGAACCGGGGGTATCTCGCCGGCCCTCGACCGGGCGCCACGGTCTACAACCTCGTGCACAACTGGGTGGCCGGAGTCGCCGTGCTGGGGCTTGCGTGGTTCTCCGGATCGCCGGCGATCGCACTGACGGGGGCCATCCTGGTCGCGCACACCGGCATGGACCGCGCCGCCGGCTACGGCCTCAGGTACCCGACAGCGTTCGCCGATACGCACATGGGGCGGCTTGGACGAACGGGCCGATGAGCCCGGCACGGGCTCGTACCTCGCAGTCGGCAATCGTCGCGGCGGCCCGGGACCTCCTCGAGGAAGGCGGCATTGAGGCCGTCTCGATGGCGGGCGTCGCCGAGCAGATGGGGATCAGGGGCCCGTCGCTCTACAAGCACGTCGCCGACCGCAACGCGCTGCTCTCGGCCGTCGCGACGGACGTTGCGCTCGATCTCGGAAGGACCCTGACGCGGGCAGTCGAGCGAGCCGGCGCAGGCCCGACCGTGCGACTGCGCTCGATCGCGACGGCCTATCGCTCCTTTGCACTCGCGACGCCAAGGGCCGCCGGGCTCCTGTTCTCGAGCATCGCCCCGGGCGCGACGCCCACCATGGCTTCGCAGGTCGAGGCGGTCCGCCCGCTCCTGGACGCGGCGGAGGCAATCGTCGGGCACGCGAGGGCGCTCGCCGCCGCGCGGGTGCTGACGGCGTTCGCGCACGGGTTTACCGACATGGAGTCGGCGGGCGGCCTTCCGGCTGGGCGACGAGGTGGAGGAGGCTTATCGACTCGGCATCTCGGTCCTGCTGGCCGGGTTGGCGCGGGCCGCCGCAGACTCGTTCAACGCACGGGGGAGCGAGGCGCCCGGGTGATGGCTGTCACGCGGCGCCACCATTCGGGCATGTGGCAATCCGGCACGCTCTGGCGGCCGACGGCGCCGCGACGCGCGACCGATGTGTCTCGGTCCGGGACCCCACAGATCTTCGAGCGGGCCGGAGCGCGGCCCTACCTCGCGCAACTCGACGCGGCCCATGGCCCCGGGTGGTGCCGCGGGGGCGCCTGCAACCGCACCCACCAACAGCGCGACGCGCTCCGGGTCTCCGGCCTGACGAGCCTCAGGCTGCCTTCCAGGCGCCGGTCCAGGCCCCCGCAGCGCTTGGAACACACGATCCCCGGATGGACCGCGAGAGAGGTTCGGCCAACTTTGTGACCTTCGGCCCGCCGATCGTACGCCGATCGGACGACGGCAGGCCTGCGGTTCGGGCTCAGTCTGGTTCGCGAAGGGGAGTAGTCCTGCCGTCGCACAGGCGGCACGAGGAGATCGACAATCCCGGCGACGAGCCCGGTCTCCTCACCTCGATCGAGGCGGACAAGACCTTCGACCAACGCCCCAGGTCGAGGATTCCGATGGTCGGAACCTCCGGGGGCCAGGAGTCGGAGGTACACCGCCACGTGTGGCGCAGTCTCACCCTCGTCCGCACCGTCCCGATGTCGGCTGCCGTTGCCCGACTGCGCGTTCCTCGCGTCGGTCTCGGCGGTCGCCCGAGCGGACATCGCGATCAGCGCGTTCCCCAGTCCAGGACATCGGAACGTGCCCGGCACGCACGCCTGAGCGCCGAACCGACCACCGGTAATCCCACGCAGTGAAAGGAGATCCAATGTCCCCTACAGCTACCCTGGTCTGCCCGAAGTGCATGGGCAGCATGCGGACTTACGAGCGAAGTGGTGTCATGGTCGACCAGTGCACGGAGTGCAGGGGCGTCTTCCTCGACCGGGGTGAACTCGAGCGACTCCTCGACGCCGAGGCCGGTGGGCTCGGTGCAAGTGACACAGGAACTCGAACGGCCGGCACCGATCCCGACCTTCGCCGGTGGGAACAGGGCCACGACGCCGAGGACGACCACGATCGGGACGACGAGCGGCGAGGCGGCAGTCCGCAGAGTCGGCCGTCGGACCCACGGGATCGGAGGCGTGAAAGCCGATTTGGCGGGATCCTCGACCTGTTCGGCGGTGACTGAGCGGTAGGCGAGGCGCAGTCCCGGCGACGCCACTCGACTCCGTCGGGACTGCGGCGTGGCCGGACGGCGCGCGGTCGCCCGACGCTCGGCGCGGTCTGCGCGCGCCGCGGTCCTCGGGTGGAAAGCCCGCCCAGAGCCACGCTTCGGCGTCGTTACCACCCGGCAGCGGCCCTGGCGTGCACTCCATGTGCAAAGTGGCGGCGTAACCCGACTCGGACGACGGCGAGAGCACGTCCGCCCTCGGCGGCGCAGTTGTCGGCGACCGCCGGACTCGCGCTCCCCGCAGGGCCCGACGAACGCGCACCTCGGCTGTCAATTCCGGGCCGGCCTGTTCGTTGTCCAAGTGCACCTCGCTCAACGATCACCGCAGGAGAGACACCATGGGCAACCCGATCGTCCACTTCGAGATCCGTTCGGCCGATCCGAACGCCACGCGCGCCTTCTACGCCGACCTGTTCGGCTGGACGTACCCGCCCGGCGGCTTTCCCGACTACACCTACGTGGACAGCGGCGTCCCCGCGGGCACCATCCCCGGAGGGATCGGTCCGACGCAGGGCGGCCAGACAATGGTCACCGTGTTCGCCGGAGTTACCGACGTCAAGGCGGCACTGGCGAAGGCGGCCGCGCTCGGAGGGACGATCGTGCAGCCGGCGACCAAGGTGCCCGGCGTGACGTTCGGGCTGTTCGCCGATCCGCAGGGCCAGGTCGTCGGCGTCGCGTCCAACGACCAGGAGGGCTGACGGACCCCGGATATGGGTTGACCCGGGGCCGCTCACAAGGGATCGACGCGCCCCCGGGTCAAACAGGCTGAACGAAGGTCACGCGCGAGTCGATTGCCTCGCGGCGCCGGCCGTCACGGCTTCTCGAACGCCATCCACGCGACAGTTGTCGCGGAGGGGGCCGCCCGGTTGAGGTAGACCACGAGTTTCGACCCGCTGTGCACCACGCACTGGACGTAAAGGTTACTTCGCAGCTGCTGCACCGTCGCGATCCCGAAGGTGGCCGCACTGACCGGCGCGACCGGGAGGGTGGCCGAGCGCTTCCCCTTGGCGATCGTGATCCGGCCCGACCGGCTGAACTGCGCCGTACCCTCGATCTTCATGGCCAGCGGAGCGTTCCACTGCTCGGCAAGCAGTGCGGTCCCCGGAAGTGCCGAGCATGGCCCTTCCGCGATTGCCGTTCTGCCCGCAGACCCCGAAGCCGGCAGGATCCGAGGCATAGCCGAACACGCCGGAGCCGTTATTGCCGTCGGTCCATCCGCGGAGCCCGTCACCCGAGTTGGTCTGGCCATAGATGGCGTGCGCGCCGGTGGTAAGGACGTTGGTCGTCGCGGTGGCCGTGTTGTCCTGGCCGACGTGCATCACGTCCCCGGTATCACCGAACACGGACGGCGGTGATGCGGCGGCACCGGTCGCCAGTGCCGCTGCGCCGCCGATTGCAGCACCCAGCCCCGCGCGACGCCCGATCCTGAGGTTCTCGGCTGCCGTCATGGCCGCACTCCTTCTCCCCCAGCATCCGGGCTCCCGGCCGATGGGCGGGCAGGGTCCCCCGGAGCGCGGGTCGGTCTCGCCAGTGGTTCCGCGCGGCCCAAGGCGGCCGTGGTTGGAGGCCGCGCGTCCTCACCTCCCGCACCTGGATCTTCCACTCGTGTCGATGCAGGGAACCCGGGCCGGTCTCGATGCCCGACCGGACGCTCAAGGTCGAGGTCCTCTGCACCCGGTACGGGGCGTTCGTCGTCCTCGGGGACCTGAGCATCGACCATTCGGAGCCTCGGTCAGCGAGTCGTCGCTTCGGCCGGCTGCGGGATCCAGTCGAACTCGCGCCCAGTGTACTTCGCGGCCCGGACGTCGCCGGAGCGGGCGTGACCCTCGAAGAGCTCGACCCGCGCGGCCCGACCGCAGAGCTCGCCCGAGCTCGGCGCTGGCGGCGCGGTGCGTGACCTCCTGGTAGGTCACGGTCTTGAGGTACTTGCCGACCCAAAGGCCGCCGGTGTAGCGGGCGGCGCCGCGGGTGGGCAGCACGTGGTTGGTGCCGATCACCTTGTCCCCGTACGAGACACAGGTGCCCTCGCCCAGGAACAGCGCACCGTAGTTGCGCATCGTATCCAGCGCCTCGCGCGGTTCCGCGGTCAGTACCTGGACGTGCTCGGACGCGAACTCGTCGGCGAGCGCGTAGGCGTCGTCCAGGCTGTCGACGACGATCACCTGGCCGTGGTCGCGCCAGGCCGGCTCCGGCGAAGTCGCGGGTCGGCATGTCGGGCAGGAGCCGGTCGATGTGCTCGATCGCCCGCCTGGCGACGTCTTGGCTGGTGGTGATCAGGACGGCCGGCGAGTCCGGACCGTGCTCGGCCTGGCTGAGCAGGTCGACGGCGACGATGAACGGGTCGGCGTGCTCGTCGGCGATCGACCAGGATCTCGGTCGGGCCCGGCGAACAGGTCGATGCCGACCTCGCCGAACAGCTGCCGCTTGGCCTCGGCGACGTAGGCGTTGCCCGGTCCGGCCAGCAGGTCGACCTGGCCGATGGTCTCGGTGCCGATCGCCAGTGGCGACCACGGCCTGCACGCCGCCGAGGAGGTAGATCTCGTCGGCGCCGGCCAGTCGACATGGCGGCGATCGGTGGCGGCCGGGATCTCGCCACGGATCGGCGGGGTGCAGGCGGCGACCCGTGCGCACCCCGGCGACCTTGGCGGTGACGATCGTCATGTGCGCCGAGGCGGTCAGCGGATACCGGCCGCCGGGCACGTACGCGCCCGGAGGCGCCGACCGGGATGTTCCGCTGGCCGAGGAAGACCCCCGGCAGGGTCTCGATCTCGAAGTCGGACAACGAGTCTCGCTGCGCCCTGCGCAAACCGCGGACGTTGCGCCTGCGACGGTCCTGATGTCGTCGATCGCCTGGGCCGGGACCTGGGCGATGAATTCCTCGACCTGGTCCGGGGTCAGCCGAAAGTCCTCCGGGGACCAGCGGTCGAACTTCTCCGAGTACTCGCGGACGGCGGCATCGCCGCGCTCGCGGATGTCTGCGATGATCGAACCCACGGCGTCCTGGACATCGGCGGGGGACGATGTGGCGGTGTCGTCCCGGAGAGCGGCCTTCAGGATGGTCTGCACGTCGGTTCCCCTCTGGTCGGGCGAGATCTCGGAGCTGGCTGGCTCCCTGCATTACCGCGCAACGTCCTCCCGCGCGCCTGCAGACGCGGCGACGACATTAACAGCCGCCACGGCCCGCCGGCCGCGGCCACCCCGTCCCGGCGTATTGGCCGCCGGTACGCCGGAAGCGGGGTGCCGCTCCACGATCGTCATCGCACGTACGCGATCGACTGCGGCCCTTCCGGGAGGACCGCGACTCGGCAGGATGGAACGTACTCCGCGACGAGGGCCGCGAGCGCCCTGGTCGGATCATCCACCGGCTCGAACCAGGCCGCCCTGATCTCATCGCCGGACAGGCCGGCCGCATGCACCAGTACGCGCGTCCGCTGCGGACGAGGGCCTGCTTCTGGACCTGCCACTGGTCGTGCGCTCGCAGCTCGCCCGCGGCGATGGCGTCGACGAAGCTCGCCGGATCGCGGTAGGCAGCAAGGACTCGCCGTATCGGCCGTGCGCGGGCAGCCCGTCGGCGCACTCGCTGACGAGCAGGACGGTGCCGCGGTCGCGGACGATGCCGGCCGCCGCGCAGACGCCCTTCACCGACTGGTACAGGTTCTGGTCCAGGGGGTACCCGCTGTTCGTGGTGACCACCACGTCATACGGCGCATCGACCGGCTCCATGGCCGTGGCGCGCACGAGTTCGCATCCCGCGAGGTGCGCCTCGTATGGGCGCCCCGCGTGGATGCCGGTGATGCGTGCTCGGCGTCGAGGGTGACGTCGAGGGCGAAATCGACGCCGACCGCGGCCGCAACACCGGCAATTCCCTCGTGGACCGGGTTCCCGGCGAGGGCGCCGAAGGTCGCGCGCGGATCGGCGAGCCGGGCCGCGGAGTGGAGCTCGAGGACAGTGTCGAGGCTGGCGAGTCCCGGGGCAACCATCTTGGGCCCGCCCGAGAAGCCGGCGAAAAAGTGGGGCTCGATGAAGCCGAACGTGATGCGTACGTCCATGTCGAGGAAGCGCCGGTCGACCGAGGCGACGACTTCGCTGCCGGGGATGGTGCCGACCGGGGCATGGGCAGAGGCATCGAACGCGTCGTGTTGCACGACCTCGACGCGCTCACGGACGGCGGGACCCAGCATGGCGTCGAGCTCCTGCTCGGTACAGCCCCGGTGGGTGCCGGTCGCGATGAAGACCGTGACCCTGGTCGTCGGCTGTTCGTCGAGGAGGACGGGCAGCGCGAGGCGCGTCGGGAAGGGTCGCGTCACGTCACAGATGGAGACGCCGACATGCGCCCCGCGCGGGACCAGCTCGGCGAGCGAGGGCCCGGCGGCGGGATGCTGCAGGGCAGCGGCGAGCGCGGCCGTCGGGTTCAGCACCGGCGTCGCGTGAACGGGGCGCAGGACGTCGGCGTCCACGGGCAGGACGACCTCGATGAAGCCTCGGCCATAGGCGAGGCGGATCGCACTCCCGGCTCCGACAACTTCACTCATACTGGCTCCTCCGCCCGTGTCCTGCAGCTCACGCTCGCCGCGACATTGTGATGCCGTTCGCGAGGCAGGAGGTTGAAGCCGAGACCGGCCCGGGTGCGACGTCTCGGGCACCCAGACGTCCCCAAGATGACCTCCGGCACTGGCCACTCGGCGCATGGCGGGCCAAATTCAACGGGTCACAGCATGGCCCCAGTTGGAGGTTGTCATGGTTACGGCTGTCGCACTGCGCCGGTACCAGAACTACGTCGACGGGCGATTCGTGGACGCGCAGGGAAGCAAGACGATCCCGGTGGAGAATCCGTCCACGGGGGAGATGATCTCGGAGGTCCCGGACTCGTCGCTCGAGGACACGCGAGAGGCGATCCGCAGCGCGGAGCGCGCGCAGGCCGACTGGGAGAAGCTGGCGCCCATCGAGCGAGCCGGGTACCTGCACAAGATCGCGACTGCGCTCCGGAAGGATCCCGAGCACATCGCACGCGTGATCACGGAGGAACAGGGCAAGATGCTCGACCTGGCGCGCGTCGAGGTGGCGTTCACCGCCGACTACATCGACTACATGGCGGAGTGGGCGCGCCGGATCGAGGGCGAGATCATCGAGAGCGACCGGCCCGGCGAGACGATCTTCCTGTTCCGCCAGCCGATCGGCGTCATCGGCGGCATCCTGCCCTGGAACTTCCCGTTCTTCCTGATCGCGCGCAAGGCGGCGCCGGCGCTGGTCACCGGCAACACCATCGTCATCAAGCCGAGCGAGGAGACGCCGCACAACGCGGTGAAGTTCTGCGAAGCTGCTGGCGCAGGCCGGTGCTGCCCGCCGGGCGTCGTTCAACGTCGTGCTACGGGCGCGGCGCCACGGCGGGCAAGGCGCTCGCCTCGATCGCCGCGCATCGGCATGGTGAGCTTCACCGGCAGCGTCGAGACCGGCGTCGGCGGTCATGGCGGCCGCCGCCACGAACATCACCAAGGTGAACCTCGAGCTCGGCGGCAAGGCGCCCGCCATCGTGATGGCCGACGCCGATATCGACCTCGCGGTCGAGGCCGTCAAGGCGTCGCGCGTCATCAACAGCGGGCAGGTGTGCAACTGCGCCGAGCGCGTCTACGTGCAGCAAGCGCGTCGCCGACGAGTTCACCGACAAGCTCGTCGCGGCGATGACGCGAGACGCGGTACGGCGATCCGCTCGCCGACGAGACGGTGGATATCGGGTCCGCTCGATCAACGCAGAGCAGGCTCGGCAAGGTGGACGGCGCTGGTCGAAGCAGCGCGGTCGGCGACGGCGCGACGCGTCGTGACGCGGCGGCAAGCGCGGCGCGGGCGGACGGCGGGCTACTTCTACGAGCCGACGGTGCTCGGCGACTGCAGGCAGGACATGGAGATCATCCGGCGCGAGATCTTCGGCCCGGTCGTGCCGATCGTCACCTTCGACGACCTCGACGAGGCGATCGCCTACGCCAACGATTCCGACTACGGCCTGACCTCGTCGATCTACACCCGCGATCTCGACGTCGCGATGCGCGCCTGCCAGGAGATCAAGTTCGGCGAGACCTACATCAACCG
Organism: uncultured Chloroflexia bacterium; assembly: GCA_963816905.1. GTDB lineage: Bacteria > Chloroflexota > Limnocylindria > Limnocylindrales > CSP1-4 > JAFMJV01. The sequence continues at coordinate 94,901 of CAWFMQ010000007.1, forward strand.
CGAGAACTTCGAGGCGATGCAGGGCTTCCACGCCGGCTGGCGCAAGTCGCGGCATCGGCGGCGCCGACGGCAAGCACGGCCTCTACGAGAACACCCGCACCCACATGGTCTACGTCCAGTACGACACGTCAGCTGGCAACAGGTAGCACCCGATCAATCCCGCCAACTCAACCCCGGCCGGCGCGTGGGTGCCGGCCGGGGTTCCCGATCCGGCCGCGTGGTCGGTCGGGGTCTATCCAGGAGTAGAAGTGCCGGCGACCAACAGGCCCACACGATGACGCGAGCGCAGCTGTTCGTGAGCTGCATGGTGGACATGTTCCGCCCAAGGGCCGGGATTGCCGCCGTGCACGTCCTCGAGCGACGCGGTGTCGCCGTGGAGTTCCCCTCGGGGCAGACCTGTTGCGGCCAGTTCGCCTACAACGCCGGTCACCACTGCGAGGCTGCCGCGATGGGCCGGCAATTCGTGCGGGCCTTCGAGCGCACCGGGGCCGACGGCTCGCCGGCGGACCCGCCCCCGGTGATCGCTCTCTCCGGATCCTGCGCCGCCATGGTCAAGGTCGAGATGCCGGAGCTCCTCGAGCGTGACGCCCTGGCGCGGGGACGGACGCCGGCGTCGGCGGCACGGTCGCGACAGCGGGCCGAGGCCCTCGCCGGTCGGGTGGTGGAACTGAGCGAGTGGCTCGACGCGCACGACGCGCCCGGTCCGTCCGACGCAGCCACTGCGGCCGCCACGGAACAAGGGGCAACTGCTTCCCTCAAGGTCGCCTGCCACACCGGCTGCCACATGCGTCGCCTGCTCGGCCTGACCGAACCGCCGCTGCGGGCGCTGCGCCGCGCCGGTGTCGAGCCCGTCGAACTCACCGACGCCGACCAGTGCTGTGGCTTCGGGGGGAGCTTCGGGCTCATCGAGCCGGACATTTCGGCCGCCATGACCGATGCCAAGCTGGCCCACCTGGCGACGGCCCGCAGCGAGGGAGCGACCTGCCTCGTGAGCGCCGACCTCGGCTGTCTCATGCAGCTCGGCGGACGGCTCAGCCGGCACGGCGACGAGTTCCCCACGCTGCATCTGGCCGAGCTCGTGGACCTGGCCGACCAGGACCGGTTGACGGTCGCCGAGATCGGGCGGGCCGCGCGCAGCCAGGGAGCCGACGCCTGATGCCGGGCGTGTTGCCCCCGGCCGATGCCCCCTGGCCCGAGCGGCGTCGGCGCGCCCTCGCCGACTCCACGATGCGGGCGGCCGTGGCCCTGAGCGCCCGCAACCTCGCGGAGAAGAAGGCGGCCGCGTATGCCGCCTATCCCCCCGGCGAAGCGATGCGACCGCGCGCCATCGCGTCCCGCAGGAGCGCGCTCAGGCACCAGGACGCGCTGCTCGACGAATTCACCCGCAAGGTGGAGGCGCTGGGAGGACACGTCGCCCGGGCCGCCGGTCCTGCCGACGTCGGCCGGTATGTGCTCGATGTCGCCCACCGGCGCGGCGCCCGGCGCGTCGTCAAGTCGAAGTCAATGGCCACCGAGGAGGTCGCGCTCAACGAGCAGCTCGAGGCGGCAGGGCTGCACGTCCGCGAGACCGACCTGGGCGAGTACATCATCCAGCTCGCAGGAGAGCACCCGGCGCACATCCTCGTGCCCGCCTCGCACAAGACGAGGCAGCAGATTCGGGCGCTCTTCGACGATGAAGCCGGGCGCAGCGGGGTGGAACGGCCCAGCGGCGACGCGACGCCCGAGTTGACGGCCTTCGCCCGGCAGCAGCTGCGGGAGGAGTTCCTCGCGGCCGACATCGGCATCACGGGAGGAAACTACCTCGTCGCCGACACGGGTACGCTCGTGTTGATCACGAACGAGGGCAACGGGCGGATGACGACCTCACTGCCGCCCGTGCACATCGCCGTCGTCGGCATCGACAAGGTCGTGGCCTCGTGGGACGACGTGGCCGTGCTGCTGCAGCAGGCGCCCATGAGCGGAACCGGCCAGCTCATCTCCACGTACACCAGCTTCATCACCGGCCCGCGACAGCCCGGCGAGCTCGACGGGCCCGAGGAGTTCCACCTCCTGCTGCTGGACAACGGCCGGCACGAGCTGCTGGGCACCGAGTACGAAGACGTCCTCACCTGCATCCGCTGCGGGGCCTGCCTCAACGTCTGCCCCGTCTTCCGAACGATCGGGGGCCAGGCCTACGGGAGCATGTACAGCGGCCCGATCGGCGTGGTGCTGACACCGCTGCTCGGAGGCCTGGACCACGCTCCGGAACTACCCAAGTCGGCGTGTGCGATGTGCCACGCGTGCCGCGACGCCTGCCCCATGGAGATCGAGCTTCCGCACCACATCCTCGCGCTGCGGCGGACCGAAATCGAGGAGTCGATGGAGCCGCGGACGGTGCGCCTCACGTTCGAGCTCTGGGGACGCTTCTGGGCCAACCCGGCCGGCTACCGCTTGACGGCTCGCTTGGCACGCCTCGGCCAGCGGGCACTCATGCGGAAGGGCCGGCTGGTGAGGGCGCCCGGCCTCGTGGGGGGCTGGACCGCGACTCGCGACTCGCCGCCCGTGGCCCGGGAGACATTCCACGAGTGGTGGCGGCGGACCCGACCGGGGTCGCCGACATGAGCCGCGCTGGCGCACCGAATGGATCGGGCCAGGAGAGCGGCGAGAGCGGCGGCGGGCTCGTACACGAGTTCCTGGACCACTGGGTCGCCCTGTCCGGCGACGCCTGGCTGGCCCCGGGCGGACTGGAGGACGTTCGTCGTGCCCTCACCGAGGCCGTCGACACGATGGTCCCGGAGCATGGTCCCGGGATTCCTCGTCGCGTCGTCGCCTGGGCGTCGGCAGATCTCGCACCCCTGGACCTGGCCGAATTGCTCGCTTCGCTGGGCTGCGAATGCGTCTGGTGGACGGACCGGCCCGGCGGCGCGGCCGCCGCAGGTGATCCAGAGGCCGCCCCTGCCGCAGTCCCCGAAGACAAGCCGGAAGCACGCGGCGACGCCGCCCTGGAGCGACGCGGCCTGGCCGCCGCGAGCGATCTCGGCATCACGACCTGCGCATGGGCGGTGGCCGAGACCGGCACAATCGCGCTCTACGCCACCCCCTCCACGGGCCGCTTGCCGAGCCTGCTGCCGACCGCGCACGTGGCGCTCGTGCGCCCCTCGCAGATCGTCCGGAGCATCCCCGACGGACTGCGCATCATGGCCGATCACAGGGCGATGCAGGGTGGCCTTCCCTCAGCGGTGAACCTCGTGAGCGGTCCCAGCCGGAGCGCCGACATCGAGGGCGACCTGGCGGTCGGCGTCCATGGGCCGAGGCGCGCCGGGGTGATCATCGGGGACTGGTGATCTGCCGCTCACTCGTCCGAGAAGCGGCGATCGGCACGGGAGCGGCGCACCTTGCCCAGGTCATCCACCCGACCCGAGAACCAGCCGATGCGGGCGTCGGCGCGGTCATCGAAGGCGGGGACGTACGGCTTGATGTCGAGCAAGGGCGTGCCGTCGAGCATGTCGACGTCCTCGATCGTGAGCTCGGTCCCGGAGACCGCCACCAGGCGGACGGTCGAAAGCCCGATCGGATTCGGTCGCGCCGGCGATCGGGTGGCGAAGATGCCGTGCGGTCGATCGTCGAGGAACGGCGTGACAGTCAGGCGCGACGATCGCATCGCGTGCAGGTGGTAGAGCAGGACCAGGTGGCTGAACCCGTCAAGGTCCGCCACGCCTTCGGCGAACGCCGGGTCCAACTCGATCCGGCCGGCGACACCGAGGGCGGCGACCGCCTGGATGGGCATCCCGTCGACGTCCGTGAAGGGCGTCCGTATCACGCCGATCGGGCGGTAGAGGACGGGTTCCACCTCAGTCGTCGACGGCGATCATGACCTCGGTGGACTTGATCACCGCCGTGACGCGCTTGCCGGGTGCGAGTCCGAGTCGGTGGGCGGACTCGACGGTGATCGCGGACACGATCTCGTGGCCGCCGTCGACCTCTACGACCACCTCGGCCATGACGGCTCCGTCGGTGACCGACTTGACCGTTCCGGGCAGCTGGTTGCGGGCGCTGATCTTCATCGGGACGTTCCTCCTATGCCACGTCTCGGCGGTGGGTCGCGCAGGTCGATCCGCCACGCGGTCTCGTGGTCCGGCACGAGCGCCGGCCAATTCGGCTCGCTGGCGTCCCTGACGCCGAGCAGCGTCAACGAGTGAACGCAGATGTGCAGCGGGTCGGTCATGGCGAGGTGCTCGCACAGGATGCACCGTCCCGTGTCATCCAGGGCCGGCCCGCACCGCGCATACCATCATCACGGACTCCCGACGTTGAACGCCCGCGTCCAGTGGAGCGCGCGAACCGCGACCAACACGCCGAACGCGGCCAGCACCAGCACGGCAGCCGCTGCGATGGAGCTGTCGAGTTCGCCGCCCTGGAACTCGCTGTAGACGACCAAGGGCAGGGTCTGGGTCCGCCCCTCGATGTTGCCGGCGAACATGATCGTCGCCCCGAACTCGCCCAGGGCACGGGCCCAGCTCATGACCAGGCCGGCCGCGAGCGCGGCACCGGCGAGGGGAATCGTGATGCTCCGGAAGACATGCAGCTCCGTCCCGCCGTCCACGCGCGCCGCATCCTCCAGGTCGCGGTCGACCCCTGCGATCCCGCTGCGCGCCGAGAGGATGAAGAACGGTGCCGCCACGAACGTCTGGGCCAGGATGACGGCCAGGATCGTGAACGGGATCTCGATGCCGGCGGCATCAAGGACGCCGCCGAGCGCCCCCCGGCGGCCGAGAAGGAGCAGCAGCGCGAGCCCGGCGACCGATGGCGGCAGAACGATCGGCAGAAAGACGATCGCCTCGACCAACCCGGAGCCGCGGAACCGGCGACGCGCGAGGATGAAGGCAAGTGGCAGCCCGAACACGACCGTGAGGACGAGGCTGATCGCTGTCGTCGCCAGGCTCAGCGCCAGGGCATCGAGGACGACCGTCGCCCCGAGCGCGCGAGCGAGCGAGCCGTCGACGACCGCCCGGACCACGAGGACCAGCACCGGGAGGCCGAGAAACAGCGCGGCGATACCGGCGAGCGCGACGACCGGCCACTCGCCCGGGCCCCGACCCGCCCGCGCGGAACCGGCCGCCGGCGAGCGCTCGATCGGGACGGCGGTTGCCACGCGGGTCGTGCGTCCGGTGGTCAGGACGGCGGCAGGAAGCCGAAGGAGGCGAGGATCGCCTGGCCGTCGGGACCGGCGAGCCAGGTCAGGAACGCCTGCGCCGCGGCCACATTCGCCGAGTCCTTCACGACCACGCCGGCGTACGTGGCCGGCACGTTGGCCGCGGGGGGCACGGCGACCGGGGTCACCTTCGACGATGCCTTGGCGTCGGTCACGTAGACGATCGCGGCGTCGCCTTCGCCGAGCTCGATCTTCGCCACGACCGCCGCCACGTTGTCCTCCTTGGACACGATGTTGGCTGTGTACGCCGCAACGAAGTCGGCCGGATAGCCCGGCTGCTGTGCGAGGTTCGCCACGAGCTTGTTGGCGTACTTGGTGATCGGGACGGCGTCACCCGCGGCGATCACCTTCACCCCGGTCTTGGCCAGGTCCGCCGGGGTCTGGATGCCGGCCGGGTTGGCCGTCGGGACGATCACGGTGAGCAGGTTGCCGGCAAACTTGGTGAGGCCGCCTGCCGTGAGGCCCTTGTCGACGAGCTTCTGGGGATTGGCGGTGTCGGCGGACAGGAAGACGTCGGCCGGCGCACCCTGCTCGATCTTGGTCTCGAGCGCGGACGACGCGTCCGTCGAGATCGTGAGCGTGGTGCCCGGGTTGGCCGCCTCGTAGGTCGTCTTCACCTTGGCGAGAGCCGCCTTGAGCGAGGCCGCCGCATAGATCGTCAGGTTGGCGGACGCAGCACTCGCGGGTGCGGCGCTGGCGGCCGGCGTGGCGGGCGGTGGCGTCGGTGCCGGCGTGGCGGCGTCGTTCGTGCAGGCCGCGAGCACGAACGCAACCGCAAGCAGCAGGACCAGGGTGAGGCGGTGGAGCTTCATGAGTGCGGCTCCTTCGTGGACGGGATCTCGACGATGACGTTGGTGGCCTTCACGACGCACACGGCCTCGTCGCCGACCTTGAGGTCGAGCTCCTCGACGGCCTCCGCCGTCATGAGGCTGACCAGGCGGTGCGGCCCCGCCTGGACCTCGACGACGGCCGCCACGCCGTCGCGCTCGACCCTGGTCACGATGCCCGGGAACCGGTTGCGCGCCGACTGGGCGACGATCGGCCGGTCGGTCGCCGCGTGACGCCGCTCATCAAGGAGGCGGGCCACATCGGCGATCTCGACGAGCCGCTGTCCTCCCTCCGAGCGGGTCATCCGAAGACGACCCTCGGCCTCCCAGCGGCGCAGCGTGTCGACGGAGACGCCGAGCATCTCGGCAGCCTGGCCGACGCGGACGGGGGTGGGCTGCGAATCCGTCATATCAATGGAGTATCGCCCGTGGCGCCCTGCGTGTCTAGGAGTTTCGGGCCTGTCGAGAGGATCGAGTCGAATGCGCCACCCCGGCCGAGCGTTGCGATCGGTCCCGGGCTCCTCGCGTCCAGGGCTAGGCTGTCAGCAGGCCGAGCGTGGCGATCCGCTGGACCGCCTCGGCTCGCGTTCGACAGTCGAGCTTGGTGAGCGCACTCCCGACGTGCATCTCGACGGTGCGAGGGCTGATGAACAGCGCCCGACCGATCTCCCGGCTCGTGAGACCGTGCGCCACGTGCCGGATGACCTCGAGCTCCCTGTGGGTCAGGCCCTGGTCGGCGAGTCGACGCGCTTCCCGCGCGCCGAGCCGGCGCTCGACCGGCTCGCCGAGTGCTGCCATGTCCGCCGCGACCATGACACCGAGCGGGGTGGCGCCCAGGCGCCGGGCCGTGCGGGCGGCCGCGACGAGCGCCGCCAGCCCGTCGTCGCGGCGGCCGACGCGGACCAGGGCGACACCCGCGCGCCGTCCGATCTCCGCGCGCTCGAGGGGCAGGTCGCGGACGGAGATGGCTTCGAGTGCGCCGGCGAAATGTGCGGCCGCGGCGTCCGCGTCGCCCTCGAGCGAGGCGGCCTCGCCGAGCGTCGCGGCCAGCGCCGCGATGGCTTCGGGCTGCGCCGTCTGGGCGGCGATCCGTGCCAGCTCGACGACGAGCCGGCACACGACGTGGCGGGCCGCGTCCGGGTCGCCGTCGGCGACCGGCCCGGCCACCGCCGCAGAGACCCAGTCCGATGATCGGGCTGGGCCTCCAATGAATGCGTCCCCGACTCGGGTCGGAGGCGACTAGCGGCGACGACGGCCTGGCGTGACGGCGGCGCCGACGACGGCAGCCTTGGCGACGGGCGACGGGCCGGGCGTGACGGCGGCGCCGACGACGGCAGCCTTGGCGACGGGCGACGGGCCGGGCGTGACGGCGGCGCCGACGACGGCAGCCTTGGCGACCGGCGACGGGCCGGGCGTAACGGCAGAGGTAATGATCGCAGCCTTCGCGAGTTTCCTGGGCATATCTGGCTCCTTCTGCGTCCAATCCCCCATCAGGTTCGATGGTGGCGACGACGGCTTGAATGGGGACTCGTCGGTTGGCGAGACTCGATTGTCGCACCGGCGCCACGCGAATCGTCAACCCATCGCGAACGCCTCGTAGTTGACATAGCCAGCCTCGTCATCCCTTGCGCCCAGGGTGCGCCCGTCGACCGCGAACAGCGCGATCGACATCCGGTCCCCGAGCAGGCTGGTCTCGATACGCCGGCCGTCGCGGATCTCGTAGGGCGTGACGACCGGTCGGTCGCCCAGGCCCATCAGCGAGCGGTTGCCGTCGGCGCCGTAGTGGAGGGTGGCCTCGAACCCGGTGACGAGGTTCACCGAGCGCACCGTGCGGCCCACGGTCACGGCGCGGATCTCGTCGTCGGTCATCGGACGGATGCCCCGGTCGGCGAGCTGGCCGATGGTGAACATGCCCTCGAGCGTCGGCCGCTCGGCACGATCCTGCTCGCTCGGCGTGTACCACACGGGCGAGGTCCAGGCACGCTGCTGGACGGTGGCCGGCGCGTTTGTCGGGAGCGGCAGGCCGTGTTTGACGGCGTCGTAGGTCGACCAGCGCGGGGTCGGGATCTCGAGGACGCGTGCGTAGTAGGCGCACGCGAACGAGGGATCGAACTCCGGGTCGGTCCAGGCGGCGGACAGCTCCGTCGCGCCGATGTCGTTGCGGTAGGTCGCGTTCGAGACGTCGACCGTATTGCCGACCAGCGGCAGGTGGCCGCTCCGCGGGTCGATCGTCCGGCCGTCGGAGGCCGCCACGTCGAACACCTTCTCGAACAGCATGCCCCGGCTGGTCCAGCACTTGACCATCTGGATTCGGTCCAGGTTGGCGCCCAGCGCGTCCTTGGCCGCGTGGACCAGGAACGTCGGCGCTGCGACACCGGCCGGCCGTGCCGGCAGCTCGGAACCCATCGGCACGCCCTTGCGGTACCCGGCCTCGGCGAGGTCGGGAACATCTGCAGCACCGAGGTCCCATCCACCGAACAGCCGAGGTACGAGGCGGACGCCGCTCGTGGCGAATGTCTCGCGCCGGCGGAGCCCGTCGAACAGGGCGTCGCGCGTGTTCTCGGTGGCCCAGACCCCGGACAGCCCGGCCGGGTTCAGCAGCACCGAGGGGATGCCGCCCTCGACCATGGCGTAAAGGCGGAGTTCGGGGGTATCGTCGAGGGAGGCGTTCCCGCCGGCCAAGTCCCTGGCCTCGCTGTTGCCCGGCGTGCCGGAATGGCCGTCGTTGCCGCTGACGAACCCGATCTGGAACGGGTTCACGCCGACGCGCTCCTGCTGGCGCAGCCCTTCCATGACACCGCCCCGAAGGGTGGCCCAGCGCATCTGGCCGTCGGCTCCGGTGGACGCGCCGCTGAACTTCTGGAACATCTCGGTCGCGACGATCTCGAAATCGGCGAAGGCGTCGTGTGGCCACAGGGCCGGCATCGTCTCCGACGAGCCCTTGCTCTGGAACATCTCGGCGAGCGGCTCCCAGAGCGCGCGGCGCCGGGCGTAGGCCTCGTCAATCTCTCGACCGTCGCTGTACCGCGGGTTGAACATCTGGCCGTTGCTGAAGTTCGCGTTGTGCGTGATCGCCAGGGCGTTGCCCGGGCCGCCGGCTGCCGTCTCCAGCCAGTCCCAGAGCTGTTCGGGGTGGCTGGCCTCGTACTGGCGCTTGGCCCGGGTGACGACGACATGGCGGCCCGTCCCCGCGGCGCCTTCGAGCCGGAACGGGACCTGCTCGTCCTCGGCCTCGTCATGGTGATGTCCCATGGGTCGAGCTTCCTCCTTCTGGACGGGTCGGCCCCCCCGAAGGGTCTGACCCGCGATGCCACCAACCGGGAGCGATGTGTCGAACGCTCCATCGAGGGCTATCACTTGAGGTACGCGCGCGGCGCTTGCTCTGCTCACCCAGGACCATGATCCGAGGGGCCGGCGTGTTGACGAGGGTGGACCCATAGGGGCACGCAAGCATCACCCCTCGACCGATCCAACCCGCGGGTGATTCGCGCGTGGACGCGTCGGCACCGGGTCGATCCGAGAGCGAGGGCCGGCGCCTTGACGAGACCCCCTGGCAAGCTGACGTCCGGCGCACGCCGGCTGGGACCTGGCAGTGCCGGCCCGTCCGACCGTCCGTATCATGCGACGATGCCCAACATGGTCGGGGATCGCATGACGCACCCGGCGTCGTGGTCACTGCTCGAAACGAAGCTGCATCCGCCCTCAGTGCGCGCGGAGCTCGTGTCGCGGCCGCAGCTGTACGCGATCCTCGACCAGGCGGCGACGCGCAGCCTGACCGTCGTCTCGGCCCCCACCGGGTACGGGAAGACGACGCTGCTGAGCAGCTGGGCGCATCGGGCCGGCGTGGCTGTCGCGTGGCTCACCCTGGAGCGATCGGACAGCGATCCCGCGCGGCTCCTGCAAAACATCGTGGCGGCCCTGGGGCGCGCCGGGGTCTCCATCGGGGCGTCGACACGGCGCTCCGTGGCCGCGCCGGGAGCCGACCTGGTCGGAGCCGTGATCCCGCGACTGCTCAACGAGCTTCCCGCGCGCTCGACGCCGGTCGTCCTGGTCCTCGACGACTACCACACCGTGTCCGACGCGCGCTGCCACGAGTTGCTGGCGAGCCTGATCGCCGGCCGACCGGAAGCGCTCCGAATCGTCATCGTTACGCGGTCCGACCCGCCGCTGCCGCTCGGGCGCTGGCGTGCGGCGGGTGAGTTACAGGAGCTGCGCCAGGCGCAGCTCCGCTTCGACGAGGCGGAAGCTGAGCGCTTCCTCAACGATCTGCTCCGACTCGACCTCGACAGGTCGGCCGTGCTGGCGCTCGAGGAGCGCACGGAGGGATGGCCTGCCGGGCTCTATCTCGCCGCCCTCAGCCTGCGGTCGTCCGAGGACCGCGCCGCCTTCATCCGGGGGTTCGCGGGCTCCAGCCGCCACCTCGTCGACTACCTGGCGCCCGAGGTGCTCGCCCCCCTCGACCCCGACACACGCGAATTCCTCCTGCTGACGTCCGTGCTGGAGCGGTTGACGGGGCCGCTGTGCGACGCCGTCACTGCAACGACCGGCTCGTCGGCCCGGCTGCGGGAGCTCTACCACGACAACCTGTTCCTGACCGCGCTCGACACGGACGGCAACTGGTACCGCTATCACCGGCTCTTCGCCGAGGTCCTGCGCTCGGTCCTGGCGAACGAATCGCCGGCGCGCATCCCGGAGCTCCATCGGCGGGCCGCGGACTGGTACTCGGAGCAGGCTGACCTCGAGCTGACAGTGCGACACGCGCTTTTGGCGGGGGACAGGCAGCGGGCGAGCCTCGAGCTCGCGCGCGGTTGGCGCCAGCTCGCCGGCGTGGGTCGGTTCGAGACGCTCCAGGCGCTGCTGGATGCGGTCGGTCCGGATCGCGGGGCCCTTGCGGCTCCGTTGGCGTATGTCGAAGCGATCAACGCCGGTGGGCGGGGTCTCGATCGAGGCATCAGCGACGGGTTCCTGGCGGCAGCCGAGCGGGCGCCATGGGAGGGACCCACGCCCGACGGCCTGGAGAGCATCTCGGTGGCCATCGCGATTGTGCGTGCCTCGTTCATCGGCACGGACCTGTCGCGGAGCATGGACGCCGCACGCCTCCTGCTGGGCCGACAGCCCGAGCTGCCCTTCGTGGATGCGATCGGACGTTCATGCCTCGCCATGGCCCTGGTGCTGGCGGGAAAGCCGCAGGCCGCGCACGCGATCCTCGAGCCGTTCATCGCCTGCCCCGAGGTCCCGCTCGTGGACCTGCTTGGGCGGGCGGCAAGGTCGCTCGCGATCACGCTCGCGGGCGACGCTCCAGGCGGAGAGCGTGAGGGCAACGACGCGCTCACGAGGGGGCGTGCCTGGGGGCTCGAGAGCACGCCTGCGGGTGGCGCGGTGGCCCTCGCGCTCGGACTCGCCATGGCTCGACAGGGACGAGTCGAAGAGGCCGAGCCGTGGCTCGACCGGGCCCTGGCCTACTGGGGTGCCCCGGCCGGCACCCTCGTCCGAGCGTACGCTCTCCTGCGGCTGGCGGACGTCAGTGCGGCGAACGGCCGCGATGAGCGGGCGCGGACGCTGGTGCGCGCGGCGCGGGCGATCTTGGCCGACAGTGTGGACCCCGGCGCCCTTCCGCAGTTGCTCGCGGAGGTGGAGCGCGCACTGGACATGCGGTCCAAGCGCCGGGTCTCGGAAGGCGACATGCCCAGCGATGCCGAGATGCGCGTGTTGCGACTGCTCGCCGGACCATGGCCCCACAGCGCCATCGCCCGAGAGCTCTTCCTGTCACCGAACACCGTGAAGACTCATGTCCAGGCGATCAACCGCAAGCTCGGCACCTCCACGCGGGCAGAAGCCGTGGCACGAGCACGCGCGCTGGGACTGATCTGACCTCGCGCGCCTCCGATCCACCCGGGGGTGGAACGGCCGCGGGGTGATGCGCGCCCGTCCCCGGGGGCCCACCCTGTCGACATGTCCGTCTACACCATCGTGGTCAAGGGTGAGCTGAGCGATCTCTTCGCCGGCTCGTTCGACGGCATGTCCCTGCGAGCCGGCAACGGCGAGACGACGCTGGTCGGCGACATCGTCGACCAGGCGCGGCTGCAGGGCGTGCTCTCGCAGGTAGCCGACCTCGGCCTGGTGCTGTTGCGCGTGAGCCAGACGGATCCGAACCCATCGGCCCGGCCGGACCCGGCCCGGCAACAGGAACAGGGAGAGGCATGAACACCTTCGCGGATTTCTTCTGGGCGATGATCACGTTCTACTTCATCTTCATGATCATCTGGATCTTCATCCGCGTCTTTGCGGACCTGTTCCACCGCCAGGACCTGTCGGGTGCCTGGAAGGTGATCTGGATCCTGGTGATCTTCGTGATCCCATTCTTCGGGGCGCTGGTCTACATCATCAGCCGGCCCAAGCTCGGCGCGGATACCGAGACCGCTGTGGCGCGGGCGCGCAGGCGCCGCCGCAGGCCGCAGCCGCGACCTCGTCCTCCGCCGATGAGATCGCCAAGCTGGCGGCGCTCCGGGATTCCGGGGCGATCACCCCCGCCGAGTACGACGCCGCCAAGGCCAAAGCGCTGGCCTGATCGAACGTCCCCGCGCGCGGGACCGCCCCTCCGGCTTCGAACGGCGAGGCGGCGCGATCCTCGCGAGACGTGAGGGAGGCCCTTGATATGCTCGGCCCGGTGGCCGTGGCCGTGGTGGTGTGGGGCCGGGCGCAGCGGCAAACGCCTGAACCGGTGCCGATGCGCGCGGTCTGGTCAGACGGCACCACCGCCGACGAGGCCAGGCCCGGCGATCGCGGCGAGCGGTAACGCAGGCGCAGGATCGAGCGACGTGATGCCGCGTCAGGCAGGAGGGACGAGGGAGTGACGAACCGGCCAACCGCCACCGTGCGAAAGCACGGCAACTCCTACGACATCTTCATCCTCGTCCTGACCGTGATGTCGTTGGCGATCATGGTTCTGATGCTGCTGCCTCTGACCTCCGCGGAGCTCGACGCGCTCAGGTTCTACGACAACCTCATCTGCTTCATCTTCATCGGGGACTTCGCCCTGAACCTCGCCGGTTCTCACCCGCGCAGCGAGTATTTCCTCCGGCGCCGAGGCTGGATCGACATCCTGGGATCGATCCCGAGCCTGGGCTTCATCCCGGCCTTCGGACTCCTTCGCCTCTTCCGGCTCTTCCGGCTCGCGCGCATCTCCCGCATGCTGCGCGGCCAGCGGAAGAAGGAGCTCATCAGCGACATCCTCCACAACCGCAGCAAGTACGCGACGTTCATCACCCTGCTGCTGGCCATGATCGTGCTGGTCACCTCGAGCCTGCTGGTGCTGGAGTTCGAGAGCCGCGCGCCGAACGCGAACATCACCACCGGCGGCGAGGCACTGTGGTGGTCGGTGGTGACCATCACGACCGTGGGCTACGGCGACTTCTATCCAGTCACGCTCCTGGGCCGGATCGTCGCGGTCTTCGTGATGTTCGCGGGCGTCGGCATCATCGGCGCGCTGGCGAGCATCCTCGCCAGCCTGCTGGTCTCGCCGGCGGCGGCGGACGAGCCTGAAGAGGCGGCCGGAGTCGAGCCGGCGGCAAGCTGGGCCTCAGCCGACCAGCCGATGATGACGGACGCTGGGGCGCAACTCATCCCTGGCGGCATCGACACGGAGATGGCGCAGACCCGCGCAGAGATGGCGCAGACCCGCGCAGAGATGGCGGAACTGCGGCGCCAGATCGCCGCGGTGTCAGCGCCGCTGGCTGATGGAGGAGCGGCCGCGCCCGGGAGCTGACGGACCGTGACCATGCGCCGACGGTCGCGACGACGTCCGAGCCGGGAGATCGACCCGGATCACCCCATCGCGACCGCCTCATCGTTGACGTAGCCGGCCTCGTCGTTCCGCGCCGAAATTGCGCGCCCGACCACCGGCGCGACGAGCCCGATGACGACTGCCGACGGTGTGGTCGCCGTCGCCCAGGCACCGGCCCAGTCGCCGTCCCGTCGATTCCTGCGCCTCGTGGGTTGTTACTACGTGCGCGAGGGCGACGTGCACGCCGTCGTGCTCGGTGCTGTCACGGTCGGCGCATCGTGACCGCGAAGAGTCGCCGCGGCAGTATTCCCTCCTCGTCATCGGCAATCTCGAGGAGCTCCCAGCGGTCGGCGAGGCGTTCGACGAACACTCGGTCGAAGAAGTGGACGACGAAGCCGCCCATCTCCCACCGGTCGTCGCCGTGGTCGAGGCCCGCACCGTAGTGAGCATCGGCCTTCGTGCGAACCGAGTAGACGAGAAGACCGCCCATGCGAAGGACCCGGTGGATCTCCCCGGTCAGCCGGACGATCTCGTCGGTTGTGAGGGCCATGCAGAGAAGCATGTGGGCGTAGCAGGCGTCGAACGTCGCGTCGGCGAACGGCAGCGGATCACGCACGTCGCCAATAACAGTGCGAACCGACCCCACGACGCCGGCCTGCGCTGCCCTGTTCACGATCTCGTGGAGACCGGACTCCGCGAAATCGAGCGCGACCACGTCCAGGCCGGCGGCAGCCAACGCGATCGTGTCCCGTCCCTGACCTGGCCCGAGTTCGAGAAGATCGCGCACGCCGAGCGCCTGGAACCGGGCGAGCGCGGCCTGACCGACGACGCTCGGGTCGGCTCCGAGGAAGTCGGATCTCGTGGCGTAGGTCCGGGACCAATGGTCGCGCTGTTCGTCCACACGCACGGTCATCGCCGGATCATACGTTGCGGCCCATGCACCGGAGTGGCGCCGAGCATTTCTCCACGCGGGCGTACCCTCGCCGCCGCAACGGAGCTCCGCCACCTTGGTATCGGCGAGACGAGCGCTCGTCCGTGAGTCCGGCTGCCACATCCGGCAGCGGCGGCCGGCGGGGGCGTGAACCGCACCGGCGCATAGGCGAGGCGCGCACGAAGCCGAGGCACCGGCACTCCCTGCACGCCACCCGGGACGGTACGAGGGGAGGCTTGAATCCATGTGATTGCGCCGGCCCTGCGCACAACGTACCGTGAAGCCAGATCGGGTCCGCGTTCCACGATCTGACCCCGGATTCCGGGGCGCGGTGGACAGATCGCGGCGTGCGGGACCAGTGGGGGTTGTCTGGGAGCGGGGTCGGGGCCGGCGGACGCACGCGTCCGTCAGCGGGCGGACCCTCTGCGCGTCGAGAAAGGTGTATCACGATGAGGAACCCGATCCTGATGGGTCCCCGTGCCGGGGTCTTCCCGGTGCTGTGCCTGACGGTCCTCCTGGCCGCCGCCTGCGGGGCGACCAGCCCCAGCAGCGCGACGACGCCCGGCCCCGGTACAACCGGCCCAGCGAGCGGTACCGGGAATCGGCCGACGCCCGCGCCCACGGCAGCGGCGACAACGGCGCCCACGGTGGCGGCGACAACGGCGCCCACGGCGGCGGCGACAACGGCGGCCGCCTCGATCGCGGCGGGCCCGAAGGCAACGACCTGTCGTGAGCTCCTCTCGGACGGCGAGGTCAGCCAGGCGACCGGGCTCGCGAACGCGACCCTCAAGTCCGTGGACGTGGCAGTCTCGATCGGTTCCGAGACGCACTGTCGCTTCGATGCCGGCTCCACCGCAGTCGAAGTCTCGGTCTGGAGCGGTGATCGCCTGAGCGCCTTCGACCAGCTGAGCTCCGGCATGTCGAATCCGGTCACGCTCGATATCCCGGGCGCCACCGCGTCGTTCTACGACCTGTCCTTCATGGGGCTTGGCATGGCCCGGACCGCCGATCACGGCGTAGCGGTCAACATGACCCCGGGAGACACTCCCATCCCCGACATGAAAGCGGCGGCAATCGCGCTTCTGCGCATGGTTCTTGGCCGGATCTAGGTGTGATGCCCGGACACGTCCGTCACGACAGGGGTTCCTCGAGTTCGGCGCGAGCCACGAGCTGGTCGGCAAGCGATGAGCCGAACGGCCCAAGCGCGTTTCGGAGCGCCCCCGCCGCCGCGTCGAAGATGAGCGGCTCCGCTACGGCTCAGCCGCCGCCGACGAGGCGCGCTCGAGGTTGAGCGCCAGCAGCCGCGCGAGGAGATCGTCGTCGGTGAGGTCGGGCGGCCAGCCGTAGGCGGCCAGGACGGCGCGATCGAGCCGATCGTGGACGTCGCGAAGCCACGACGGCATCTCGTTGTAGAGGTTGGTCAGGGTGCGGACCTTGAGTTCGGCTTCGTCGGCACCGGCGGGGTTGAGCCAGCCTTCCCGTAGCTCGTTCAGACGCTGCGCGGCGGCCGCGATCTCGTCGTGCTGGGCAGGCGTCGGCCGCGGGAACGGGAACGTCTCGAAGGTGGTGGTCGGCGTGTAGCGAGGCCGAGTCTCCGAGCTGCGTTCCCATGCCTGAGCGCCCACAGTTCGTGGGCGCGCGAGTGAAGAACGCCGAACATGTAGTCGTCGTCTCGCGCGATGACGACGAGCTGGTGATCGGCAAGAGTCTCCGTCGGCAGCCAGACGAAGAGGCGGTGCTTCGTCAGGGTCGGCGTACCGATGTAGCGGCGCAAGTCCGTCCAGTGCCTCACGCATGCCAGGTCGCGGCCGCTCGTGCAGCCACCAGTCGTCGGGTGGTTGTCAACGCCGTCGCGCGCATTGGTCCGACGTGCTCCCGCACGTACTCGAATGGCGCCTGGTACAGGGCGGCCTCCTCCCGCGCCATCGACACCCCGAAGTCGATGATCCACATGCCGCCGCGGGCGCCGCGTGATGTCCAGCCCGTTGACCCACGGTCGAACCACATCGCGGTTGGAGCGTCCGTCGGGGTTGTGGGCGTCGAGCATCGGGTAGGCGATCTCGGCCGGGATGTCGAACGGCCCGCCCTTCGCGTCGCCCATGAAGGCGATGCCGAGGTTCTCCGGCGAGACGGCGCGCCAGCGTCAGGTCGAGCCCGGCGGTCAGGTTCGCGTTGATGCCGGCGACCGGCCGACCGTCGAGCGCTCCGCTCCTGCTCCGAGCCGTCGTCGAAGCCGACGAAGCTGACGTGGACGTTCGCTCCGTCGAGCACCCACGGCTCGTCCGACCACGCCAGGAAGATGTCGCCGGTCTCCTTGATCCGCTCGAGCACCCGCCGACTGCGCACCGCCGCGGATGCCCTGCGTCGCGAGCAGCCCGACCCGCTTGGCCCGCCCAGCCCCGACCATGCGCGCGCGCCTTCTCGTGCCAGTAGCAGACGAAGTCGGCCATGCCGGGCACGCCGACCGTCGAAGAGTCGGAACAGCGTCTCGACGTAGTCGTCGCCCGAGGCTCGCGCCGCAAGCAGCTTGCCGCCCAGGAACGGCGGGTTGCCGATGATGACCTCGGCGTCCGGCCAGTCCGCCTCCCGCGGGTGCTCCGGGTCCGACCAGTCGATCAGCGCGTCCCGCGTCTCGATGTTGTCGAGCGGCCGCAGGATCGGGTCGCGCAGGTAGGCGAAGCCGTTGCGCAGCATCCACTGGATCTCGCCGATCCAGATCGTCACCCGCGCCAGCTCGGCCGCGTACGGGTTGATCTCGATGCCGTGCAGCTGGCCCGGCCCGACCTGCGGGTACTGCGCCACGAACCTCATGCGTCAGCGAGCCCCAGTGGATCGCCTCGCGCTCCAGGTCCTTCAGCGACTGGAGCGCGACGTACAGGAAGTTGCCGCGAGCCGCAGGCCGGGTCGAGCACGCGGACGCGCGCGCAGCCGGTCGAGGAACGCCTCGAACACCTTGCGCGGGTCGTTCTCGGGCTTGCGCGCGCTCCGGCCGTCCGGCGCCGTAGCCCTGCGCCAGCAGCTCCTGCACCCGCGCCTGCATCTGCGCGTACTCGCGCCGCAGCGGCGCCATGCAGCACCGGCTCGACCAGGCGCTCGATCGACGTCGCGGTCGGTGTAGTGGGCGCCGAGCTGGCTGCGGCGGTCGGGGTCGAGGCCGCGCTCGAACAGCGTGCCGAAGATGGCCGGCTCGATCTCCGCCCAGTCGAGCTTGGCGGCCTCGCCGCACGATCTCGACCTCGGCAGCGGCCAGCGGGATCACCGGCGCGCCGTCGAACAGGCCGCCGTTGAACCACTCGATGTGCTCGGCGCCGAACAAGCCGCCGTCGCGAGTCGACATGCGCGCGAACAGCTCGCCGAGCCTGCGCCGTGAAGCCGGCCGGGTCGGCCCTGGTGGCCTCGGCGAGCCGCTCGACGACGCCCGGTCGGCAGGAGGCCGGCGTCCTCGGCGAACAGGCAGAAGAGCAGCCGGTCGAGGAAGTGGGCCACCGCCTGCGGGTCGTGCCCGCGCGCCCGCAGCGCCGATGGCGAGCGTCGCGAACTGCTGGGCGGCCTCCTCGGTGAGCTCCTGGCGCGTGACCGTCGGGCCGCAGCGCTCGCGGGTCGTGGAACAGCGCCCGCAGCAGCCGCAGCGGCTCGGCCGGGGCGGTCGCGCAGGTCGTCGAGCGTGAAGCGCGTAGACCTTCTTGGCGGTGCCCGTGAAGTTGGTGTGGATCTCGAAGCGCTCGAGGTCGCAGACGACGAGGAGCGGCGGGTTGTCGAGGGCCTCGCGGTACTCGAGGAGCTGGCGGTAGGCGGCGCGCAGGTCCTTGCCGCTTGCCCTTGTACTCCCAGGCGAAGCAGTCCTTGCTTCCAGACGTCGGCGAAGCCGTCGCCGCCGCCGAGCTTCTCGGCGCCCTTCTCGAAGGCGAACCACTCGCCGGTCGGGATCGAGCTCGGTGGGCGTGCGCCAGCCGAGCATCCGGCACAGGTCGATGAAGTGCGACTGCGCCGCGGCGCGCTCGGTGAGCGTGCAGCCCTTCCACTTGGCGGCGAACTCGGCGGGGTCCATTGCCGGGCAGCGTAGCGTGACGTCGGGGCGGCCGCCGGCTCCTTCGGCCCGGCGATGGCCCATTGCGCACAGAACTGCGCTGCCCTACGGTGATGCGCCACGCCCGTGCGGGGTCCGTCGTTTTCATGGAGGTTGGGTGTGACACGTTCCCTGGTCGGCCGCCTGGTGCGCGGCGCTTCTCTTGGCACGCTGATCGCGGCGTGCATCGCGCTCGGAGGTGGCGATGCGCTGGCGGCGCATGCCATCGGCAGCAGCGGGACACCCGGCGCGTGGTCCTGGACCGACTCCGCCGCGCATCCCGCCGGCATCTGCGACTACACGGGCGGCGGCGCCGCGGGTCACACCTACATGACACACCTGAAGGTCAAGGCACCGGCGACGGTGTTCTGGCCCGCCGGCACGGGTTCGAGCTCCGGCAAGGTGGGCTTCAAGGTCACGCTCCAGCACCTCACGGCCGGCGTATGGGTGAACGTCACCACCGGGTCAGAGGCCATTGCCACGGCGAAGCGGCACACGTCGGCGATGTTCGGCACCAGGGGCGTCCCCAGGGCCGGCCCGCTCACCGGCAGGTTCCGGGGACTTGCCATCCTGACGTGGTACACGCCGTCCATGGCGGTGCTCGGCAGGGTCCGCGTCGTCATCGACCACTACAGCAACAACCACGACAGCATCGGCCGCAGCTACTGCCCGGCCGTCTACAGCAACTTCTAGGTCTCGACGCGCACCACTTGGCCCGGTTCGACGGCGTCGATTGCAGTCAACGCTGCTGGAATGAGCGGAAGCAGGTCCTCGAGCGTATTGCTGGCGGCGCGTAGGACGACCACGCCCAGCCGCCACTTCGAGAGGTTCTGCTGAAACTCAAGGTTCTGGTCGCCGGTGAGGAACACCGAGAACCCCGCGGCCTCGGCCTGTGTCAGCAACACGCCGTTCTTGAGGCCGGCCCACGCCTGCTGCTTGACGGTGCGAACCTCGTGGCCGATCAGGTACGGCGCGATCTGTCGAGGCAGTTGCTCATCGAGCAGAATGCGCACGGGCACTCACCGCTTCGTGAGCGGCTTCCAACGCGGCCACCGCCTGTTCTCGAGAGACGGTCGGAAACGAGTCGAGGAACTCGTCGAGGCTGTGACTCCGTTCGAGGTAGTCGATCAGGTTGCGGAACGGCACGCGCGTTCCGAAGAACACAGGCGTACCGCCGAGAATGTCCGGATCAATGTGAATAACCGTCGCAGTGCTTGGCATGTCCGCCTCTCTTCTCGTCGATTGTAGCGGCCGGATCGCGTTGAGGACTTCCGACCAGCCGCAGGGGGCTGAATGAATCGGTCCACCGCGAGCGCGGCAACCGAGGATTCGCAGATGCTCAAGCCGATACGGGATCTGCACTCGGACCGGTACTGATCCTGCCCTCCGTGCTATCAGGGCGGGGCCGTCCCCGTCTCGACCACGCCTCTGACGTCCGCCGCAATCGGGAGGCCCACCGGCCCGGGGCGACTCATCGCGGCCTCCAGTCGTGCCAACAGCGGCCGGGCTCCGAGCCGGGCGAGCGTCTCGCGCGCGGAGTCGGCAGCGGCCCGGACCTCCGGTTCGGCGGGATCGAGGAGGGTCGCCATGTCGATCGCGGTGAGGGCCTCGTCGAAGGGCAGCCCCAGGTCGCGCCAGCTTCGAAGGGCGGCTCGATATGTGGTGCGTGCCTCGTCCCACCGCCCAGCGAGCGCAGCAAGGCCAGCAGACATCGTCGAGCGGTCCGCTTCCATCGCACGCCCCCGGGACGCAGAGGCGCGATGGCCGGCGAGGGCTCGGGCGGCCATCTCGCCGTCGCGAGCCCACAGTGCGGTCCGGGCGAGCACGCTCCACACGGATGGTTCCAGCGGCTGCGGGAGGAGCTCCCGAATCCGGTCGGCCGCGGCTTCGGCCATCGCGGGTGCGCCCTCGACGAGTGCCACGATCACCTGCGCGGCGGGCAGGTGGGTCGCGGTCTGGGGGACGGTCTCGCGCTCGAGGAGCTGTTCGATCTCCCGCAGGTCGGTGGCGCCCGGCTCGCCCCGCAGGATCCCAAAGGCTGCCAGCGCCCCGACGAGATGGACGCGATCGCCCTCGTCCACCGACTCCAGGCCCTCGCGGAGGACCGCGACGCCCCCGTCCCAGTCGCCGGTCCGGATCGAGAGAAAGGCGACTGTCTCGCGAAAGGACGTGAGGAATGCCGGGAGGCTGAGTCGGACTGCGAGATCCAGGCCGCGTCGGGCGGTGGCCAGGCTCGCGACGGGATCGTCCCCCTCGGCGATCCCGGTCGAATTCAGCGTCGCCCGGAGGATCGTGAACGTCAGGCCTTCCGATTCGGCGAGGCGCCGGCCGGCCTCGATGACCCCGAGACTCTCGCGCGGCCGGCCGACGTTGGCGAGCGCCGACCCCTTGGTCACGAGAAGGTCCGCGACGATCGGCACGAGGTCGAGGCGCTCGGCGAGCGCGAGCGTTGCGTCGGCGGTGGCGACGGACTCCGCGGGCTGGGCGAAGAGGTACTGGGCGCGGGCGAGCTGGGCCCACAGGGCGACACCGACCGGGTCCTCGGCCAGGTCGGCAAACTCCTCCGTCGCGGATTTGATGAGCGCGGGGGCGGCATCCCTCCCGTAACCGGTGAGCGTCACGCGTCCCAGCTCCGTGATGGCTCGGCACGCTCCGGTCCGATCGCCCCTCGCCCGGTGAAGCTCGACCGCCTGCTCGAGGAGGGACACGCCGTGCTCGCCCATGCCGGCCGCCGAAGCGGCCGAGCCGGCTCGCTCCATGAGCTCGGCCCGTTCCCGGGGATCGGTCGTGACCGCCAGCGCCTGTTCCAGGAACCCGGCCGCCTGGGCGTTCGACGCGAGCGCCGTGGCGCGGTCGGCGGCCGCCTTCAGGGTGACTTGTGCCTGTGCCGCAAGGGCATCCGCCTCGGGACCCGCGGCGCTGTTCGCGTGCGCCGCGAGATAGTGGCCGGAGAGAGCGCCGGCAAGCTCGTCGCTGCCGAGGTTCTCGAAGAACAGGGCGGCGGCGAGGTGGCGACGTTTGCGGTCGGCCCGGGCGAGCGTGTTGTATGCGACCTCGCGGATGAGGGCCTGGACGAAGGCATACTGGCCTCGTTCGGGGCTCCGTGGGTCGGCCTCGAGAGCCAGGAGCTCGCGTCGGGCAAGCGAACGCAGGCGGGGCTCGAGCTCGGCCTCGGCGATGCCCGACACTGCCGACAGGCCGGCGAGCGTGAAGCTCTGGCCGAGGACCGCCGCGTCCGACACGAGGGCCCGATCGTCGGGCGCGAGGCTGTCGAGGCGGCTCGCGATGAGGGCGGTCAACGTCTCGGGGACCGCCAGCGCGGTGAGGTCGCCGACCGGGCGGTAGGCGTCTCCCTCGAGGACCAGCCTCCCGTCCGCGAGCAGCATCCGCACCGTCTCGACAGCGTAGAGCGGAACGCCGTCAGCGCGGGCGACGATCGCCCGGACCGCGGGCTCGGGGAGCCCGGGCACGAGCCCGGCGAGAAGTTCTCGCATCGCGCGTTCGGGGAGCGGCTCGAGGTAGAGCGATGCGAAGTTGCGTTTGCCCACGCCCCAGTCGGACCGCCTGTCGAGCAGCTCCGGGCGGGAGAGCGTCAGGACGTAGATCGGGACGTTGCGGCTCCACTCGAGCAGGTGGTCGACGAAGTCGAGGAGCCCGCTGTCGGCGAAGTGGTGGTCCTCGAAGACCATGACGACCGGGGCGGTCGCCGCGAGCCGCTCGAAGAACGTCCGCCAGGCGCCGAACAGCTGCTCCGAGGCGACGCCCGACTCGACGCCCAGGAGCGCGAGCAGCGCGGGCTCGATCCAGCGGCGCTCCATGGGATCGGGCACGTGGGTCGTGAGTGCCTCGGCGACCCTGGCCCGGGTCGTCGGCTCGTCGTCGGTCTCCACGAGGCCGCATCGCTCGCGGACCATCTCGCCGAGCGCCCAGAAGCTGATCCCGTCGCCGTAGGCGGGGCTGCGGCCGTCGTGCCACCAGACCGTGTCGACCAACCCGTCGACGTACCGGAGGAATTCCCATGCCAGCCGCGTCTTGCCGATCCCGGCAGGGCCGATGACGCTGACGAGCCGCGTCCGATTCTCGCGGCGCGTCGCGTGAAAGAGGTCCTTCAGCAGGCGCAGTTCGTCGTCGCGGCCCACGAACGGGGCCTCCAATTCGCCCGACCGAACGCGGCCCCCGACATCCCCGACGACCCGAAGCGCGCGCCATGCCGGAACGGGTGCGGCCTTGCCCCTGAGCGTCTGTTCGCCGG
This sequence comes from uncultured Chloroflexia bacterium, assembly GCA_963816905.1. Classification (GTDB taxonomy): domain Bacteria; phylum Chloroflexota; class Limnocylindria; order Limnocylindrales; family CSP1-4; genus JAFMJV01. The sequence continues at coordinate 117,951 of CAWFMQ010000007.1, forward strand.
CCGGCTCGAACGCGATCGCTTTCGAGGCGGCGCGCTGCGTCGCCTCGCCCACGAGGACGGCACCCGGCGCGGCCGCCGACTGGAGCCGGCTCGCGGTGTTGACAAGATCGCCGGCGACCATCCCCTGGCCGACTGCCCCGAGCGTGACGGCAGCCTCGCCGGTCAGGACGCCGGCGCGGGCGGCGATGCCGGGTCCGAGCCCCCGCACCGCATCGACGAGCTCGAGGGCGGCTCGGACGGCACGCTCGGCGTCGTCCTCGTGGGACGTCGGTGCACCCCAGACCGCCATGACGGCATCGCCGATGAACTTCTCGACGGTACCGCCGTACCGACCGACCACGTCGCGCGCCAGGTCGAAGTAGTCGGACAGCAGCTCCCGTGTGTCCTCGGCATCGCGTCCCTCGGCCAGCGTCGTGAAACCGACGAGGTCGGCGAAAAGGACCGAGACGAGCCGGCGCTCGGCGACGGCGACGGGAGCGGTCGCGCGTGCCGTGACCGTTGGACGGGGGGCGGCCGCCGGCGGGGCGGCGACGTTCAGCGGCGTCGCGCACTCACCGCAGAACTTCGCGTCGGCGCTGTTTGCGGCGCCGCAGGACGGGCAGACCACGGCGAGTCGGGCCGCGCATTCCTTGCAGAACTTGCGGCCAGGTTCGTTCTCGGTCCCGCACTTCGAGCAGACCAACGGACAGCCTCCCTGCGACGTGAGAGAGGGAGCGTACAACTGGACGAGCGCCGGGAGGGGGCTCCCGCGGTCGACATCGGTCTCCGTCGCCGAGAGACGTGACTCTGGTCACCCTCGATCGATGTCGTCGAGGTAGTCGTCGTGGCGCTAACCCCGGATCCACCGAGCCCTGACGTGCCGGAGGCCACCTGGACGACGCATCAGGTGCTCGTCGTGCTTGGCGAGGGCTTCCGAGCCGGGACGGCGTTCAACGGCCCTCAGCCACGATTCGATCGCCGGGTCGTGCGCGTGGAGCACGAGTGGGCGAGGCTTCGGAGCCGGGGCGGCGTTCAACGGCCCTCGGCGGCGATTCGATCGCCGGGTCGTGCGCGTGGAGCACGAGTGGGCGAGGCTTCGGGGCCGGACGGCGTTCAACGGCCCTCAGCGGCGATTCCATCGCCGGGTCGTGCGCGTGGAGCACGAGTGGGCGAGGCTTCGGGGCCGGGGCGGCGTTCAACGGCCCTCAGCCGCAATTCCATCGCCGGGTCGTGCGCGTGGAGCACGAGTGGGCGAGGCTTCGGGGCCGGGGCGGCGTTCAACGGCCCTTCAGCCACGATTCGATCGCCGGGTCGTGCGCGTGGAGCACGAGCGGGCGAGGCTTCGGGGCCGGGGCCGGGGTTCAACGGCCGTCGGCCGCGATTCCATCGCAGCAGCCGTTCGTGCGCGAGTGCGGTCCGCCGGTTGATGCCGGCCGCTCACGCACCGTTCAGTGCCGATCTCCCGCACCGTTCAGTGCGGATCTGCCACATCGGGAGTGGATGGGGTCGGGGCGCATGGGCCGCAATGAGGTCACGGATCTGCGCATGGTCGCGGTGGGCTGTGGCGGGCGCTGAGCCCGCTATCGTTGGCCGCATGACGACCACCATCCGAGTCCCCGGCGCAATCTTCACCGAACGCGAGCACCAGGTGCCGCTCGACCACGCCCATCCGGACGGAACGCGCATCACGGTCTTCACCCGGGAGGTCGCCGATCCGGACGGCACCGGCCGGCCCTACCTGCTGTTCCTGCAGGGCGGGCCCGGCTTCGAGGCGGCACGCCCAACGAGCCCGCCGTCCGGCTGGATGGCCCGCGCCCTGAAGGACTACCGGGTACTGCTGCTGGACCAGCGAGGGACCGGGCGATCGAGCCCCGTCGGCCTGGTCCCCGGCGACACGGCGGCCGCCCAGGCCGAGTACCTGACGCACTTCCGCGCGGATTCGATCGTCCGCGACGCGGAGCTGATCCGGCAGGAACTGGGGGTCGAACGCTGGAGCGTGCTTGGCCAGAGCTTCGGCGGCTTCTGCACGATGACCTACCTGTCGATCGCCCCCGGCGGCCTTCGCGAGGCGTACATCACCGGTGGCCTGTCGCCGATCGGGCGGTCCGTCGACGATGTCTACGGCGCGACCTATCGCCGGCTGATCGGGAAGAACCGCCGCTATTTCGAGCGCTACCCGGAGGACCGCGCCCGGGTCCGCGAGATCCACCGCCGCATCGAGAGCGAGCTCCTCCTGCTCCCGTCCGGCGATCGTCTGACCGTGCGCCGCTTCCGGCAGCTCGGGCTGTGGCTCGGCGACAGTGCCGGCTGGGAGCTGCTCCACCACGTGGTGGAGTTGCCGCCCGAGTCGCCGGCCTTCCTCGAGGATGTCCAGGCGGGCGTCCGCTTCACGCGCAACCCGATCTATGCGACCCTCCACGAGTCCTCCTACGCCGACGGCGTCGCCACGCGCTGGTCCGCCGATCGCCTCCTGCCCGACGAGATCCGCGACTCCGAGGCATTCACCGCCGAGCACGTGTTCCCGTGGATGTTCGAGGACTACGGGGCGTTGCGGTCCCATCGGCGAAGCTGCCGCGCTGCTGGCCGAGCACCCGTGGCCGCGGCTGTACGACGCCGACCAGCTTCGGCACAACGAGGTGCTCGTCGCCGCGACGATCTATGCCGATGACCTCTACGTGGAACGCGCCTTCGCCGAGGAGACGGCGGCGGCGATTCGCGGCCTGCGACCGTGGATCACGAACGAGTACGAGCACAACGGGCTGCGCGCGGACGGCGAACGGGTCCTCGGGCGCCTGATCGATCTCGTCCAGGGCCGCGCGTGACGGGGTCCGCCGCACCGCAACGCTGACCGGTCACGCGCCTACGGGAGCGTCTCGAAACCCGCTGTCCGGAAGTCTGCATCGAGAGGCGGAGGCGTCGCATCTGGTCCTCGGTGACGGGAATCTCTGCGTGCGGATCACGCGGATGGTCGGCCGGCACGCTGCCACCCGGCGGAGCTAGGTCGGGAGGATCGACTGCGCTCGGCAGCGACGAGCACCTCCCGCGCCTCGATCAGGTCGGCGGTCGCGAATCCCTCGGCGAACGTGGCGTAGATCGGGCCGAGCGTGCGTGCCGCGGCGTCGTGGTCGCCGTCTGCCAGCCGGAGACGGCCCAGCCTCGTCGCCGCCCGCAATCGGGTCATCCGGGCGTGCAGTTCACCGGCGCGGTCGAAGGCCAGCCGGTACCAGTGCTCGGCACCGGAACTGCCGCTCCCGCCCTCGGCTGGGAGCGCCGCGAGCAGGTCGCCCTTCAGGAGATGCAGCTCCGGCAGCACCGTCGTGCCGCCGCCGGGGCTCATCATCTCGATGGCCGCGTCGAGCGGTCGGAGGCCGTCGGCGGGCCGGCCGGCCTGGAGGCTGGCGCCCGCGTCGAGGAAGAGCAGCATCGGCCAGAACACCGGCGGCGACCGAAGCCCCTGGTACAGGTCCATCCCGCTGCGAATACCGGCAAGACCTTCCTCGAAGCGGCCGAGTCCGACCCGTGCGGCTCCCGCGAGACAGCTTCCGGTCGCGGTCCAGATGCGGAAGTCGTGCTCTTCGGCGAGCTCCAGCAGGCCCACCGCCCGCTCCAGCACGATGTCCGACTCGCGGCGCCAGTGGTGGAGCAGGCCGCAGTGGAATCGGGCGTAGGCAGAGCTGTATGGATGATCCAGCTCGGCGGCGAGGGCCATCGCAGCGTTCATGCGCTCGACCGCACGATCCGGATGGCCCAACAGCCAGAGGGTGAAGCCGGATGTCGTGAGGCAGGCGACCCGCGAATCGTTCCCGGCCCGCGCCTGGAATGCATGCGTCGGGCGGGCCGCGAACAGGGAGATGGCCTGATCGAGGTGGTCGAGTCCGCCGTCGAGGTCGTCGATGAACACCAGGACCGAGCCGACCACCAGGTGCGCGTCGATCAGCATGCTCGGATCCTGCTCGCGCTCAGCGAGCGCCAGCAATTCCCACCCAAGGGTTGCAGCCCGATCGAACTGCGCGCGAAACTGGTACAGGCTGGCCAGCCCGCGCAGCACCGAGAACTGCTGGCGCACGTCGGCTCCGCGTTCAAAGAGCTCAACGGCGCCGGCGAATGCGTCCTCGACCTCCGGGGTGAACCCCCTGGTGGCCATGAGGGCACGCGCGAGGCTCGTCCGGAGTGCAATCTCCTGGCCGATCCGGTCGGGCGAGGATGCGCTCCGTCCGAGGACGGCGAGCATGTCGGTGGTGAGTCCGACCGTGTCGAGGTACCAGCCGCGGGCGTCGTTGAGGATCAGCAGGCTGTCCGCCAGCGCCTGGAGCTGCTCCAGGTCGCCGGCCGCCACCCAGAAGCTCCACGCGATCCGCAGGTTCGCGACGTCGGCGGCCATTGCCGTCAACGCGGCTTCGCGCCGGTTGCCGGTGAGATCTCCCCGCAGTCGGCGCGCCACGTCGGCGAAGTACGTGGCGTGGGCCCGGCGGGCACGCGCACCGAAGTCGCGTCGACGGTCGAGCCGGTCGGCGGCGAACTCCCGGATCGTCTCGAGCATCGCCATGCGCGGCTCGCTCCCCGGAAGGTCGACAAGGCGGATCAGGCTCTTCTCGGCGAGCCCGGCGAGCCCGTCCAAAACGTCCAGGTCCTCGCCGTCGACCGCATCCGCGCGGGCGGCCACCTCCTCGACCGCGGCTACTTCCGCATCGGCGAACACGGCGAGGAACTCGAACAGCCGCTGCTCACCGGGCGCGAGAAGGTCGTAACTCCAATCCATCGTCGCCCGGAGCGTCTGCTGGCGCTCCGGCAGGTCGCGCGGCCCGCTGCGCAGGAGCCCGAGCCGGTCGCCGAGCCGGTCCCTGAGCACTTCCGGGGAGAAGAGCCGCAGCCGCGCGGCCGCAAGTTCGATGGCAAGGGGTAGGCCGTCCAGCCGGCGGCAGATCTCGGCGACGGCTGGGGCGTTGTCATCGGTCAGCCGGAAGTCGGAACGGACCGCTCTCGCCCGGTCGATAAAGAGCTGGACAGCCTCGTAGGCTCCGACCTGGAGCGCCGACGCGCGGTTGTGGTCGACTGGGGGTAGTGAGAGCGGCGGAACCGGGTAGACGTGCTCGGCCCGGACGTGCAGCGCCTCGCGGCTCGTCGCGAGCACGGTCAGGCCCGGACATTCGCGCAGCAGCTGCGCCACCGTGGCGGCCGCCGCCGTGACCTGCTCGAAGTTGTCGAGCACGAGCAGCATCCGCCGCTCCCGCAGCCGGTCAGTGAGCTCTTCCTGCAGCGGGCGATCGATGACCTCGCCGAGCCCGACGGCACGGGCGATCGCCACCAGGACCGCATTCGCATCACGGGCGTTGGACAGGTCGACAAAGGACACGCCATCCCGGAAGCTGCCCGAGGCGTCCTCCGCGGCCCGGATCGCCAGCGTCGTCTTGCCCGTCCCTCCGGGCCCGATCAGCGTGAGCAGGCGAACCGAGGCATCCTCGAGGCGGTCCCTGACCTGCATGAGCTCGTTCTGCCGACCAATCAGCTCGGCGGCCCTCGCGGGCAGGTTGGCTCCGGCCGGGCGCAGCGAGGCCAGGGGCGGGAAGCTCGATGCCAGGTCCGGGTGGAGCAGTTGAACGATGTGCTCGGGGCGACCGAGATCCTTCAGGGCGTGCTCACCGAGGTCGAGCAGGCCGGCCCCGGCCGGCAGTCGCTCCTGGGCGAGCGCGGCGGCCGACGCCGAGAGGAGGACCTGGCCCCCGTGCCCGGCGGCCATGATCCGGGCGGTCTTGTTGACCGTCGGCCCGAAGAAGTCGCCCGCCCGCTGCTCGGCCTGACCGGAGTGCAGGCCCATCCGCACCCGAAGGGGCCCGGTTTCGGCCCACGGTTCCGTCCCAAAGTCCCGCTGGGCCGCCAGCGCCGCTGTCACGGCGTCGATCGCGCTCCCGAACACTGCCATCATGCCGTCGCCGGTTGTCTTGACCACCTGGCCGCCGGATGCCTCGATGGCTCCCCGGAGAATGGCGTCGTGGCGACCCAGCGCCCCCTTCATGGCATCCGGGAACTGCTCCCAGAGACGGGTGCTGCCTTCGAGGTCCGTGAACAGGAAGGTGATCGTTCCAGCCGACCCGATATCCACCGCTCCATCATCTCCCCTGCCGGGAAGTCCCGGGCCGGCGGATCACGGGGCGGCGCGGGTTCGGATCTGCTCATCCGGGAGATGCATCGCTCGTCAGCTCGTGCATGACGCTCGCGAGTTCGGCCGGGTGCTGCGCGGTGGATGTCATGGTCGCCGAGGAACCAGCGGACCCGGGCCTTCGGGATCATCGCCGCCGCCGTCTCGACGTCCACGCGTTTCCGCCGGGTCCAGTCGTCGTCACCGCCGTCGGCCGGGGCAAGCAGGACGGGGACGGTGGGGTGGGGATATCGCTCCCGAGGGGTGATGCTCCCACAGCCCCCGCAGGACCGCAATGTGGCGGTCGAACGTGAGCCACGGGGCGACGGTGCCGTCGGCTCGGACCTCGAAGTTGGCCATTGTTCCGCGGATCCCGGCCTCCGGCCAGTCGGGATGCGCCGACCGGACATACCCTTCGATCTCCTCGAACCGCCGTCCGGCGAGGCGCGGAGGAGAGCGCGGTCCGGCAGGCGTCCCAGTCGGCGAATCGGCGGCTCGGCTCGAGCCAGCCGCCGTCGACGCAGACAATCCCGCGGATCAATTCGGGACGACGGGCAGCCAACTCGAGCACGACGTTGCCGCCCCAGGATTGCCCCGCGACAACCGGCCGGTCGATCGCCATTCGTTCGATGAGCGTCGCGAGATCGTCGGCCACGGTGGTCACGTCGTAAGGACCGTCCGGCTTCGACGATCGGCCGTGGCCGCGCAGGTCGACCGTGGTCACGGGGTGACCCATCGCCGTGAGCTCGGCGGCGATGCCGTCCCACAGCCGGGCGTTCGAGGCGAGCCCGTGGACGAGGAGGAAGGGCGGGGTCTCGTCGGCCGCCGGCATCCACGTGTCGGCCGCAAGCGCCACCGAATCGGCAACCGCGATCCATTCCGTTCGCATGGGTCGCCTTTCCGCACGACCTCAGATCGTCGTCACGGAGGCGTCGCGGATGGCGACCCCGGCCTCGGCGAAACCGGCCGACTCCGGCGAGCGCGCGAGCGCCTCGTCGAGCCGCGCGATGAACGGCGTCGCTCCGAGCCGAACGAGGATCTCCCGGGCAGCCCCGGCGGCTGCCCGGACGTCCGGCTCGGCCGGGTCGAGGAGCGTCGCCATCTCGATGGCGGTGAGCGCCTCGTCGAGCGCCACGCCGATCTCGCGAAGCCGACGGAGCGCATCGCGGTACAGAGCTTGGGCATCGCCGAGGCGCCCATTCAGGGCGGCCAGCCCGGCCCGGATCGAGGTCCGGCAGGCGTCGAACCAGGGGCCATGCACCCCGAGTCCCTCGAGCGCCTCGAGGTCGGCCGACACCGCCGCCGCATCGCGCGCCAGGAGCGCAGCGCGGGCAGCGACCATGAGGTAGAGGCGGGCATTACCGATTTCGGTCTGCGCCAGCCCCCGGTAGGCAGCTCCGGCATCGGCGAATTGACCGAGCGCGAATGCACGGATTGCGCGTACCTCGACGATGAACCTTGCGTGGTTCGGATCGGGGGCAGTGCCCAACAGGCGTTCCATCTCGTCAAGGAGCACGTCAGCGCCGCCGCCGCGCCAGGCCCGGACGATGGCCAGGCGGCCCAGCACGAGGAAGCGATCCTCTCGCTCGAGCTCGCCGGTCAGCAGCTCCTCGAGCTCCGTGAGCGCCCAGTCCCAGTCGCCGGTCCAGACGGCATCCGCCGCCGCATTCGTGAGGAACAGCAGCTCGAACCTGTGCTGGCCCAGCCGGCGCGCCTCGGCGAGACCGAATCGATCACTTTCGAGCGTCGCACGGGGATCGACCTTGCCCATGAGGAAGCCGTGATTGAGGCGCGCACGGAGCGTGGTCACTGCGAGGCCGTGCCGCTCGGCAAGGCGCAGGCCGATCTCGATGACGCCGGCACCTTCGTAGATCCGGCCGAGCGCCCCGAGGGCGGTCCCCTTCGTCACGAGCATGTCGGCGACGAGCGCAACGAGATCGGCACGCTCCGCGGCCGGGAGCGCGCGGTCGGCGACCGCCACCGAACGGTCCTGTTGCTCCGTCAGCATGTACCCACGTGCCAGCTGGCCGAGGACCGCGAGGAAGCCCGGATCCGCGTCCAGGTCGGCGAACTCGTCCGCGGCGGGCTCGAGGATCGCCAGCGCCTGCGCCGTCCGGTAGACCGCGAGGAGCGCCCGTCCGAGGGCGGCGGTGGACCGCGCGGTCGCGCGCTCGATCGCCGCGCTCGCGGTGGAGGGCAACCGCCCGGCGCAGATAGCGCCTCTGCCTCGTCGTGATGGGAGGCAGCGGAGGCGGACTCGCCGGCGCGCTCAAGGAGCTCGGCCTCCTCGGCCGGATCGGTGGTCACGGTGAGCGCCTGGCGAAGGAAGACGACGGCCTGCTCGTGCGAGCCCAGGGCAGCGGCCCGGTCGGCCGCCGCGACCAGGGCGATCCGAGCCTGCGTCGCGAGCGCGTCGGCCTCCGGCCCCTCGGCCGCGTTCGCGTGGGCCGCGAGGTAGTGGCCGGCGAGGCCGCCGGCGAGCTCGTCGGTGCCGAGGCTTTCGAAGAAGCGGGCGGCGGCGAGATGGCGGCGCTTGCGGTCGGGCTTTGCGAGCGTGTTGTAGGCCACTTCGCGGATCAGGGCCTGGACGAAGGCGTACTGGCCCCGCTCGGGGCTCCGCGGATCCGTCTCCAGGGTCAGCAGCTCCCGGCGGACGAAGGCGCGCAGGCGCGGCTCGAGCTCCGGCTCCGCGAGGCCGGAGACGGCCGCGAGCCCGGCAAGCGTGAAGCTCTGGCCGAGGACGGCGGCGTCCGACACGAGCGCCCGGTCGTCCGGGACCAGGCCGTCGAGACGCGACGCGATGAGCGCGGTCAGCGTCTCGGGGACGGCGAGGGTTGGCCAGGTCCCCGACCGGACGGTAGGCCCCGTCTTCGAGGGCGAGCCTTCCGTCGGCGAGGAGCATCCGGACCGTCTCGACCGCGTAGAGCGGGATCCCGTCCGCGCGGGCGACGATCGAGCGGATCGCGGACTCCGGCAGCCCGGGCACGAGCCCCGCGAGCAGTGCGCGCATGGCCGGCTCCGGCAGCGGCTCGAGGTAGATCGAGGTGAAGTTGCGCTTCCCGGCGCCCCAGTCAGGGCGCCTGCTCGAGCAAGTTCGGGACGCGAGAGCGTGACGACGTAGATCGGGACGTTGCGGCTCCACTCGAGGAGGTGGTCGACGAAGTCGAGCAGCCCCGGGTCCGCGTAGTGGTGGTCCTCGAAGACCATGACGACCGGCGCCGAGGCGGCCATCCGCTCGAAGAACGTCCGCCACGCCCCGAAGAGCTGCTCCGGTCCGACACCCGACTCGATCCCGAGGAGGGCGAGGAGGGCGGGCTCGATCCAGCGGCGTTCGGCCTGGTCGGGCACGTGCTTCGCCAGCGTCGCGGCGATCTTCGCCCGCGTCGTCGACTCGTCGTCGGTCTCGAGCAGGCCGGCCCGTCGGCGGACCATCTCGCCGAGGGCCCAGAAGCTGATGCCCTCGCCATAGGCCGGAGAGCGGCCGTCGTGGTAGCGGACCGTCTCGACGAGCCCGTCGAGGTACTTGAGGAACTCCCAGGCGAGCCGGCTCTTGCCGATGCCGGCCGGGCCGATGACCGACACCAGCCGGGCACGCCGGTCCCGTGCCGGTGGCGTGGAACAGGTCCTTGAGGAGGCGCAGCTCGTCGTCGCGGCCGACGAACGGGGCCTCGAGCGTTTCGGCCCGCCGTCGACCGCCGCGCTCGGCGACCACCCGAAGGGCCCGCCAGGCGGGCACGGGCGCGGCCTTGCCCTTGAGCGCCTGTTCGCCGGCAGGCTCGAACGACGATCGCCCGGCTTGCGGCTCGCTCGGTTGCCTCGCCGACGAGGACGGTGCCCGGGGCGGCGACCGACTGGAGACGCGAGGCGGTGTTCACGAGGTCGCCGGCGACCATCCCCTGGTTCGTGGCCCCGATCGTGACCGCGGCCTCCCCGGTCAGGACTCCCGCCCGCGCGCGGATCGACGGGCCCGAGCGTCGTGACGGCGTCGACGAGGTCGAGACCGGCCCGGACCGCCCGCTCGGCATCGTCCTCGTGCGCCGTCGGCGCACCCCAGACCGCCATGACCGCATCGCCGATGAACTTCTCGACCGCGCCGCCGTAGCGGCCGATGACGTCGCCCGCGAGGTCGAAGTAGCGCGACAGGAGTTCCCGGGTGTCCTCGGCGTCGCGGCCCTCGGCGAACGTCGTGAACCCGACGAGATCGGCGAACAGGATCGTCACGAGCCGACGCTCGGCGACGGCCGCCCTTGTTGTCGGAGTGCCGGTTCGGCCGATCGCGGATCGGGGACGGAACGGCGCCGGCGATCAGGGGCGTCGCGCACTCACCACAGAACTTCTCGCCCGGCTGGTTCAACGCACCGCAGACCGGGCAGGCCGCCGCCAGGGGAGCGGCGCACTCCGAACAGAACTTCCGACCCGGTCGGTTCTCCGTCCCGCAGTTCGAGCAGACCACCCGGCGCCCCACATTGATCGATAGAGGGCTGAGCGTACAGCAGGCGCCACCGGGCTGATACGAGGGCCCCCGGCGACCGTCCCGCCGCCGCGCCCCACGGCGATGCCCGATGTGGGTGAGGGGATTGGAGCGGGAGACGGGGTTCGAACCCGCGACATTCAGCTTGGGAAGCTGACACTCTGCCAACTGAGTTACTCCCGCTCGGGAGTGCCGGGATCGTACCACCGAGCCCTGCGAGGGACCAAGGGACCCGCAAGATCGGGCGCACGTCAGGATCGTGACCCGTTCGCTGGGCAGGACCGGGGGGCGGACATCTCGTCGCGTGTCTGTCAGCCACATGCCAACGTCAGGCGCACGGTTCGGTCGCGGGGGGAACGCAGGCGGTCCCGGCGGTACCCGCCGACGATCTCACATCACATCGGACGCTTCCGTCCTCCGTGGTGATGCCTCCGGCGGCGTGTCGGCGCTGCTTTGTCTCGGATCGGCGCGAAGGTGTCGTTCTGAGGCGTCACGGCGGCGCAGCCCGGACGGATCCGCCGTTTTTTGACAAGACGACCGCCGTCCTCCTGCCACGACCGACCGCATCATCCGGCCGTCCGCCCCGTGGGCCCTCACCCGAAGTTGACGTGCGCCCGCAGGATCCGCCGACAGGCTCCGCCCGGGTCAGGGCATGTTCTGGAGTTGCAACTGGATGGTGGCGCCACTCTCCGCGAGGTGTGCCGAATACGCCACGAGGACGCCGCCCGCCTGGTCGTAGGTCGCGCGGCTGGACACTCCGGGGAGTTCGCTCGCGATCGTCACGGTCGTGCCGCTGTTGCCCGGATCCACCGACGCCACCGTGATGCGTTCGCCCGTCAGCGGGTCCTGGTCGATCGACTGGCCCGCCTGCATGCTCGCCAGGGCGCGGGGATCGAGCCAGTACAGGCCCGACCCACTGGTGACGCCCGTCGTCTCGCTCGGCTGCGAGCCGGGCATGCCGATCTGGCTGCGCGCCGTGAACGAAACCCAGGTGGAGCCGCCCTGTCCGAGCGTCACCGCCAGGTCCATCGGGTAGGTGAGGTTGGCGCTGCTGGGATCGACCGGGTTCGTGAAGTTGTAGGTGCCGTTGTACTGCAGCTGGCTCGTCCGAGCGAGCCAGTCGGGGTTCGTCCCACCGAGGCCCGGGACGTCTCGCTGGCGCACGCCGGCGAACCGGGTGATCGTCAGCTGCGTGTTGCCCTGCGGTGGCGGCTCACCCGGAGCCGTGACGGGCGACGTCGCAGCGGCAGTGCTCGTCGTCGCCGAGAGCAGCAGCCCGGTCTGCGTGTCGTAGGTGTACGACTGGTAGGCGCCCGGCGCCGTGCTGGCAAAGCTGATCGCGTGGTATGTCGTGCCGCCCAGCGGATAGTCGCCACGGAGGACGAGTTGTCCATCCAGTCTCGCGTCCTGGAGTTGCTGCAGTTCGAGGGGGTTGATCCACCCTCCGTTCACGGCGCCGCCGCCGACGCGCCCGCCGCTGCCGGGCCCCACGATGAACTGGTTGGTCGTGTGGTCGATCACCCAGAGGGCATTCGAGACGACGACGTTGGTGCCCTCGACAGCGATGATGTCGGTCTGGCTCACCCCGTCGCCGCTCGCGGTGGCCACGCCCTCCCCCGACTCGTCCGTTCGGCGGTACCGCGTGCCCGTCTTCGGATCCTGCCACGGGCCGTTGGGATCCTCCACCCACGCGAACCGGCTCTGCGCGACCGACGCGGCGGCCTCGTAGAACGAGATGCGGACGCCGGGCTTCACCCAGTCGGGAGACCCGAGGTTCCCGCTGCCGGGGAGGCCGGGGTTGCCCGGGTCGGGGTTGGCGGGCACACCCGGGCTCGTGGGGAGGCCCGGAGCACCCGTTGGGACGGGCAGGACAGGGTTCCCCGGGTTCCCGGGGTTGCCGTCCTGGGGTGGCGCGCTTGTCGCCCCTCCTCCACCACCGCCACCTCGCACGATGGCAGTCGGGCCGGGTGCGCCGGCAGCCGGCAGGGCGCCGACCTGCGTGCAGCCGGCGAGGAGGGCCACCAGGGTGGCGAACGAGATCGACACTCGGTAACGGCGGTGCATTGGTCGGGCCACTCACGTTGTTGCCGGGGTGTGACGGATGGGCGATTGTCACAGATGCGCACGCCAGAGACCACCCCCAACTGAACAGGCGCGGCGGCGGCTCGGCCTCGAGCGTTCGCGCGCCCGCCCGGCGAGTCCGGGGCGCGTTGCGGTTCGCTTGTGTTTTCTTCACCGGACTGGGCGGCTCGTGCGGGGCCGGGAGCGCTCCGACGGCCGAACGGATTCACCCGTCCGGTTCCTTTGCTCCTTCACATTCCCGGGCGCGCCTCGACGGCTAAGGTCCGCCATCGGCGACCGGCGCGCGAACAGGCAAGGCGGGGGTCCATGGCAGGAAGTAACGGGCTCGGCGCGCGCGCCTCACTGGATCGAGGTCGCGACGGGCTGGCCATCGCGGCCGCCCGCGTGGTCTCCTCGGTCGCGCGACGCACCGGGCACGGCGGCACGTCGTTGCCCGGGCTCGTGGCGGAACGTGTCGCCCCGGGGATCCTCGCAAGGCTCGCCGGCGACCTCCAGTCGTTCGTGCTCGTGTCAGGCACGAACGGCAAGACGACCACGACACGGTTGCTGGTGCACGTCCTCGAGCAGGCCGGACGGAAGACCGTCACCAATGCGTCCGGCGCGAATATGCGCCAGGCCATCACGAGCACCCTCGTGTCGGGGACCGGTCTGAACGGGCATCACGGCGTCGAAGGCGCCCTGGCCGTCCTCGAGGTCGACGAGGCCACACTTCCTCGTGTCGCAGAGTCGCTCCCCGTCTCGCTGCTCCTGGCGACGAACCTGTTCCGCGATCAGCTTGACCGGTACGGCGAGACCGACGAGATCGTCCGGCGCTGGCGAGGAATGCTGGCACGGCTTCCCCTCGACGCATGCTTTGTCTTCTGCGCCGACGATCCGCGGATGGCCGACCTGGCGGCCGTCCACCGCGGCACCATTCGTGACTACGGCCTCTCGGAGCCGCCCCCGTGGACGGCCGACACGTCGCTGACGCCGGACCTGACGACCTGCCCGCGCTGCGAGAGCCGGCTCGTCTACGCCTGGAGCGGCATCGGGCACCTGGGCGCCTTCGCCTGCGAGCGATGCGGGTTCGCCCGCGGGCAACCGTGGCTGCGCGTGCGGGTGATCCGGAGCCGCGGCATCGAGGGCCAGACGCTCGGGTTCCGTGCGCCCGGTCTCTCCGACGAATTGTGCGTGGACCTGGCGCTCCCGGGCACGTCCAACGCGTACAACGCCGCGGCGGCCGTCGCCACGGCAACCGCGCTCGGCGTTCGGGCCGGCCTCGCCGTCGACGCCCTGGCATCCGCGACCTCCGCCTGGGGCCGCTACGAACAGCTGGAGATCGACGGGCGAAGGGTCATCCTCACGCTCGGCAAGAACCCTGCGAGCCTTGCCGAGTTGGTGCGGATCGGCGCCGAATTGAACGTCTCGGGGGTCCTCTTCGCCCTCAACGACGGGTTCCCGGATGGGCGTGACGTGTCCTGGTACTGGGATGTGAACCCCGTGGCCCTGTTCGCGGGCACGCCCATCGCCATCAGCGGCACGCGGGCGGACGATTTCCGCCTGCGACTGAAGTACGAACTGGGCGACCGGCACGGCGACGGGCTCGACGGACTCGTCGGCATGTACGAGGACCCCGCGGCGGGCCTTGACGGGCTCCTGGCCGCAACCTCGCCGGGGGACACCATCTTCGCTGTCGCGACCTATACGGCCCTGCTGCAGCTGCGCCAGACACTCTTCGAGCGGGGACTGGTCGCGGAAACGCCTCGATGAGCGGCCCGCTCTCGGGGGAGCGGCTCGTCATCGCCCATCTCTTCCCCGAGCTGCTCAACCTGTACGGCGACCGCGGAAACGTGCGAACGCTGGTCCAGCGGGCTCGCTGGCGCGGCATGGACGTCAGGGTCCTCCCGGTCGGCGCCGACGCGGACAACGGCCCGACCGACGCGGACATCGTCTTCGTGGGTGGCGGGCCGGACCGGCAGCAGGTTGCCGTGGCCACGGGCCTCGAGCGGCTCGATCGCTGGCTGAGGGACGTCATCGGCGCGGGTGCGGCGCTTCTCGCGGTGTGCGGCGGGTACCAGAACCTCGGACACGCCTACCGCTCGCCGCTGGTCGGCGAACTCCCCGGGCCGGGCATCCTCGACGTCTCCACCGAGGCGCCGCCGGGTGCACAACGGATGGTCGGCGGGGTCGTCGTCGAACTGGACGCCGATTCGCCGATCAGCGCGCTCGGCCGGCGAGCGGCCGCGTCCGCTGGATTCCCCGGCGAGGAACACACGATTGTCGGGTTCGAGAACCACAGCGGTCGCACCTACCTCGGGGACGGCGTCCGCGCACTCGGCCTGGTCTCCGGCGGCCACGGAAACAACGGGTCGGACGGCAGCGAAGGTGCGATCTGGCTTCCCGGCGAGGGCGGGCCGGCCGGGCTGCGTGTCGGCACCTATCTGCACGGCCCGCTGCTGCCGCGAAACCCGCACCTGGCCGACTTCATCCTGTCGACCGCGCTGCGGCACCGTGGCATCGATGACCTGGCACCCCTCGCAGACGATGCCGAGTGGGCGGCACATGCTGCGTATGTCGCGACCTGGCAATCAACCAGGATCAACGGCGGCGGCCGTGCCGAGGCCTCGGTCGCGCGCGCCGCGTCGCAGTCCCCCGACCGGCGGCTCGCGGCGCCGGGCTCGAGAGCATCTTGACCGGGGGAGCTCGGGCGCCGGGTCCCGCGGCGGCCCGCGGGTCGTCCCGATCGCCGCGGTCGTCGTCCTGCTGGTGGTGCTGGCGACAGGAGCGGCCTTCATGCTCGGCGCCTTGAACGGATCCCCGTCGGCCGGCGGGTCGGCTCCGTCGGCAATGCTCGGATCGGCCGGATCGGTGGCTCCGGGCGCCGGCCAGGCGGCCCCCGGCTCGTCGCCGTTCGGCCCGGCGGCCGTGGGGCTCTCGCCGGCAGCGGGCACGCCCCTGCTCGGCGGTGCCTCGTCGCCCCCCGGCCTGCCCACGCCGGGTGCCTCGGGGCTCCCCGGCCAGACGCCGGTACCGGGCCCAGGCTCGCACCACTTTCCCGGCGGCCTCCTGATCGCCGACCAGGGGAACGGGCGGATCCTGGCCGTGAACGATGCCGGGCAGATCCTCTGGCAGTTCCCCGGGCCGGGCACGACCCTGCCGCCCAACGAGAAGTTCGCCGCGGACGATGCGTTCCTCTCGCCGGACGGGAGGTCGATCGTGGCCAACGAGGAGTTCCATGACGTCGTGGTCCGCATCGACATCGCCAGCCGCCAAATCGTCTGGGAGTACGGCATGTACGACAGGCCGGGCTCGGCCGCCGGCCGGTTGAACACTCCCGACGACGCATATCCCCTGGCGAACGGCGACATCACCGTCGCGGACATCAAGAACTGCCGCGTCATCGAACTGTCCCCGGCCAGGCAGATCGTCCGACAGTGGGGGACGACGGGCATCTGCGTCGACGGCGCGCCGGCCACCTACGGGTCGCCCAACGGCGACACGCCGCTGCCGGACGGCGGCATGCTGATCACCGAGATCTACGGCTCGCGCGTCGTGCGCCTGTCGGCCGCCGGCAGGGTCATCTTCGACATCCATGTGCCGGTCTCCTACCCATCCGACGCGCAACTCCTCGCGGACGGGAACGTCAGCGTCGTGGACTACGCCAGCCACGGTGCGCTCGTGGTCGTCAACCCGACGACCGGGCAGGTCGTCTACCGGTACAACCCCACGAGCGGACCCGGGCGGCTGAACCACCCCAGCCTTGCGCTTCCGCTCCCCGACGGCACCTTCGTGCTGAACGACGACGACCGGGCGCGCGTGATCGTCATCGATCCCGCCACCAGCACCATCGTCTGGAGCTACGGGCACACGAACCAGCCGAGCGCCGCACCCGGATTCCTCAACGATCCCGACGGCGTGGATCCTCTGCCGGTCGGCATCTTCACCTGAGCCCGGGATCGCGGTCCCGCTCGCGGCCGAAGGGATGTTCGCCCCTCGTCCGCGCGCCCCCTCGCTCGTGGCACCATGTCGTTCTTACCTGCGTTGCGGAGGGAATGATGCGCCGGATCCTGCTTTGGATGGGACGCAATGCGTGGCTGCGCGACCACCTCCCGCGACTGCCCTTCGCGCGCCGCGCGGTTCGCCGGTTCATGCCCGGCGAGCACCTCGGGGATGCCCTCGCGGCAGCCGATCGATTGAACGAGTCAGGCTTCGGCGTCCTCTTCACGCGTCTCGGCGAGAACCTCACCATGCCTGCCGACGCTGACGCGGTCGCCGCGCACTATCACGAGGTGCTGGACCGCGGTGCCGCACGGGCTCGCCGCATCGAGATCTCCGTGAAACCGACGCAGCTGGGTCTCGATATCGACCCCGAGGCATGCTTCCGCCACTGCGACGACCTGGCGCGCCATGCCGGCGCGACGGAGACCTGGCTCTGGCTCGACATGGAAGGCTCCGCGTACACGGAGGCGACGGTTGCGCTGTACGAGCGACTGCGACGGGACCATGAGCACGTCGGGATCGCGCTCCAGGCGTACCTGAAACGGACGGCCGCCGACCTCCAGCGGCTGCTGCCGCTTCGGCCCGCGATCCGACTCGTGAAGGGCGCCTACGACGAGCCGGCCGAGATCGCCTACCGGCGGCGTCCCGAAGTCGATTCGAACTACCAGGCGCTGGCCGTCCTGCTGGCCGCCGCTGCCCGGGAGGGCGGCGCCCGCGCTGCCCTCGGAACTCACGACACCGACCTTGTCGACCGCATCACTCGCATGGCCGAGGCCGGCGGCGGGACGAAGGACCAGCTCGAGGTGCACATGCTGTACGGCATCCGGGCGCACGAACTGGCGCGCCTCGCGGCGGAGGGCTATCGCTGCTCGAGTCTCGTCGCGTACGGCGAATACTGGTACCAGTGGTACATGCGCAGGCTTGCCGAGCGCCCCGCGAACCTGGCCTTCGCGTTGCGGCAACTGCTCCCATGATCGAGCCGCGCGCACGAAGCGACGATGCAACTCGGGCCGGGGCTGCTATCGTGGCTGCATGGACCTCCAGGTCGAATGGCTCGGACGAATCGAGTACCGCCGCGCCTGGACGCTGCAGCACGAGCTTGTTGCCGCGCGCGCGGCCGACCAGGTCCCCGACACGCTGCTGGTCCTGGAGCATCCGCCCGTCCTGACGCTGGGCCGCCATGCCGACCGGAGCCACATCCTGATCTCCGACGACGAGCTGCAGCGCCGGGGCATCGAGGTCTTCCAGGTGGAGCGAGGCGGCGAGGTCACGTACCACGGCCCCGGCCAGCTTGTCGCGTACCCGATCCTGAAGCTGGCAGCGCGCCGGCTGCTGCTTCGCCCGCTCGTGCGCTCCCTGGAGCTGGCCATGGACGACGTCGCGGCAGGGTACGGGGTGGCCGCCGGTCGTCGAGAGGGTTTCCCCGGATGCTGGGTCGATCCGACGGGTGCGCCGCGCAAGCTCGGGTCGCTCGGCCTGCGCATCGAGCGAGGCGTCAGCTACCACGGCATCGGGCTGAACATCACCACCGAGGTCGCCGACTTCGCCCTGATCAATCCCTGCGGGATCGTCGGTCTCGTCGTCACCTCGATCGCGCGCGAGGCCGGCTGGACGGGCCCGGCGGCCCTGCCCTCCACGGACTCGGTCGAGGATGCCGGCAGCCGGTTCGCAGCCTCGTTCGCCAACCGGCTGTGCGAGGCCGCCGAATTGAGCGGGCGGATCTGCGACGAGCAGGATGTCAGCCCGGAGGGGGACCAACTGACCGCCGGAACTCTCGACGCCGACCTCGCCGCCACGATCGCGTGAGCGTGAGGGAAGACTGTGCCCGGCGGCCTGTTCGAGCTTCGGCGCGATGACATCACGGGTTGGTGGGTCGCGGTGGTGGTCGACCGCGAGTTCGACCGGTCGCGCTTTGCGCTTCCCGCCCAGGTGGTGGCCGACGCCGGCGCACCGTGCCAGAACTGCGCGGGTGCCCCTGCCGCGGATCGCGTCTGGGTGCGGATGCTGAAACCCCGGGCATTCACGTTCGCTCCGGGCGAACGTGGCGGTCGTCCCGGGGCATCGCGCGAGGCCCCGGGACGTGACGGGCAGGGCCGCGAGCCCTCGGGACGGGACGCCGGATCCGACGAACGTGAGCCGAGCCTGGGCCTGCTGGGCGACCTCGGCTCGTGGCAGACGATCGTCGCGCCGCGCCTCCACCACGGGCCGCTGGCCGGAGAGAGCGAGCAGGTCGTCGTGGAGATGCTGACGGCGGCCCGCGAGCAGATCCGGCTCGCCCGCGAATCAGGGGGAACCGCGTACGTCCAGGTGGTCCAGAATTGGGGCGCGCAGGCAGGGGCACGGACGAACCACCTATGCATCGACTTCTACGACCTGCCACAGATCCCGCACCGCGTGGGCGAGGAGTTGGGCGGGGCTGCGCGCTACCTCATCAGGGAGGGTGTCTGCCCGTACTGCCGGCTGGTCCAGGCGGAGGTGGCGCGCCGCGAACGGCTCGTCTTCGAGGACGCCGCGAGCGTCTGCTTCGCGCCGTACGCCTCTCGCTCCCCGTTCGAGCTCTGGGTTGTGCCCCGCCACCACGAGGCGGATTTCGGCCGCGCGACGGACGCGCAACTCACCAGTGCCGCGGAAACGTTGCGCAAGGTGCTCCAGTTGCTGCGCGTGCTGGACGGCCCGCCCTACAACCTGGTGCTGCATACCGCGCCGCTTCACGAGCGCGTGGACGAGACCTACCACTGGCACTGGGAGATCCATCCGCGGCTGCGCGAGATCGCGGGGCTGGAGCTGGGCACGGGCCTGCCGGTCAACCCGGTGAGCCCGGAAGAGGCCGTCGAGGAGTTGCTCGCCGGCGGGCGTTCAGCGGTGGGCCGGACGCGCCCGGGGAGGGCGTATCGACCGGGCGGTCATGGGACACCTTCCCGAGGAGGGGAACGTGAGTCCGCTGCGCCGTCGCCTCGCTGCCACCCGGCGGGCAGACGCGAGGACGCTCGAGGGCATCCCCGCAGCGGGTCTCGCCCGGAGCCCGAGAGCGCGCCGGGAACTCCCCGGTGCCGCCGCGTCACACGCGCGCGTCGGGGCGCGTCCTACAACCGCGGATCACGCCCGCCCAGGAGACGTGATTCGGAACGGCCTCGCTGCCGTGCAGCCCGATCGGGACCGTGGGATGGGAGCGTCAATGACATCCGGCTCGGGCTGGGCGAGGAAGAGGCAATGACACAGGATCAGGCAGCGGCCCGGGCCTGCGTCGAAGAGTTGTACGCGGCGCACCACGCCGAGATCTACAGCTATCTCTGCCGCATGCTCCGGGACGACGAACTTGCGGCGGATCTCACACAGGAAACGTTTGTGAAGGCGTTCCGCGCATTCGATACCCTCGTTGACCAGAATCGGGCGCGAGCGTGGCTGTACCAGATCGCCGGGCGGACGGCACTGGACGAGATCCGGCGGCGGCGAATCGTGCGTTTCGTGCCCTGGACCGGCGAGTCCCGCGGCGTGGCGTCCTCGGCAGAGGACGTCGCCCTGCGCGGCCGGCTCAACGGGGAGTTGGAGCGCGCGCTGGAGGCCATCCCGAGCCGGCAACGGATGGCCCTGCTGCTCGCCGAGGTCCACGAGTTGAGCGGCCTTGAACTCGCCGAAGCACTCGGCGTGTCGCACGTCGCCGCGAGGGCGCTCCTGAGCCGGGCTCGCGAGTCGCTGCGGCAGGCGCTGACCGTCGAGCAGGCGCAGACGGCGGTGCGCGAATTGAAGCTGGCCGGCAGGGTGGAGGCAGGCGCCGAGGCGAACGCCCGGTCCGGCCTTTTCCGCGGGCGCGGTCGCGGTGGACGCGATACATGAAGTCACACGTCGACGTCCACGCGACCTACCGTGCGCTCCTCTCCGCGAGCATGGACGGCCCGCTTCCCGCGGACGAGACGATTCACCTCGAGGCACACCTGGCCTCCTGCCCCCGCTGTCGTGCCGTGGCCCGCGAGTACCGCTCGCAGCGCCAGGGACTCGCGGCGCTGCGGCCGCTTCCGCCGCCGCGGGACCTTTGGGCGCGCACCGCTGCAGCGCTCGATCTCGAGATCGCGAGGAGCCCGGATTCGGCTCGAGCGGCTCGTGACGATCGCCGGCGTCATACCCGCAGACAGAGTTCGCCGTTGCTGGCGCTGACGGCGATGGGCAGCCTGGCGCTCGCGGCCGTCGTCGTGGTGACCGAGGCCGGCAACGAGGCGATCATTCCGCCGCGGCCCGCGGGCACCGTGGCGGTACAGCCGACCCCGTTCCAGGTCGCGCGGCAGGACCTCGTCGTCGCCGACTTCACGCCCCAGGGCGTGGCCGTCTACCAGACGCAGGTCAGCGAGGTCTGCCCGCCGTCGATGATCGACTGCACGACGCCGGAGATGACGTCCCAGCCCGTATTGCAGATTCACGCCGACCAGGCGTCTCGCGGCTTCGTGGTGCACTCCGACACCGGACGCCTTGCGCTCGTGGCAGGGAACGACCAGGGCTACCAGACGATTTCGGTCGTGATGCTGCCGCCCTACGTGACGAACGGCACGGGAGCGAGCGGCGCCGGGGCTCCCGGCACCGCCACGGCGAACGAGGCGACGCCGACATCCCCAGGCGTCGCCTCCCTGGGCAGCGGTTCACCGGGCGGCAGTCCGGCCGTGACCATCTCGACGGCGCCGACGACCAACCCCGGGGCATCCGTCGACGCGACTGCATCCCTGCTCCCGTCCGGCACATCGCGCTCTGCCCCGCCCCAGACTCCGAGGCCGACCTCCAAACCCACAAAGCAGCCGACCCACGCCTCGCCGCGCCCCGCATCGTCGCCGGCAGGGTCTCCCACGTCGAGCGGGCCCGTGCTTCCGGGACAGGACGGCGGCTCGCCGACCACATCGCCGGCGGGCGACGCTGCACCGAGCGCGGTGCCGGGCGCTCCGGTTGCCATCGTCGCCGGCGTCCGGGTCGTCGGCGCAACGCCCGATTGGTCCGCCGACGGCAACATGCTCGCGTTCAGCGCGATGCCGGCGGACCAGAGCCAGGCCCAGATGTCTACCTCTGGCAGACCGGGGAGTCACGCGCCCGACGCATCACGAACGATCACCGTTCCTACTTCGCATCGTGGGATCGGTCGCGCATCGTCGTCAGCCGCGTCGCGACGGTCGACAACGGCCAACCGTCTGCCCGCACCTTCGTCCTGGATCCGACCACCGGCGTGCAGCGGCGTGCCTACGGGGTGAACCTCTGGTTGCCCTCGCTCGACCCGACCGGTCGCACCGCGGTCGCGTGGGTCGGAACCCTCGGTGCCTCCGGCACGACGGTGACGCCGCAGGTCGGCGCCCTGTACCTCGTCGACTGGCGATCGATCGATCCGTTCCGGCCCAACCCGAGCGCCGCGCCCAGCGGTTCGCCTGCACCTCGCTCGTCGGCCTCGCCGGCACCGCAGGCATCGGCGTCGCCGGCGCCGCGCGCTTCGGCATCGCCGGCACCTCGCTCGTCGGCCACACCCGGACCGCAGGCATCGGCATCGCCAGTGCCGGACGCATCGGCGTCGCCCGTTCCTGACGCGACGGCGTCGCCCGTTCCGCAGGCATCGGCGTCGCCGGCGTCGCAGGCATCGGCATCGCCGGGGCCGAAGGCCATCCCTTCCACCACACCCGCCGGCGCCCTGCCGTTCGGCGGAGCGGCGGTGCCCGCGGCAACCACGCCGAAGCCCATTCGAGGCACGACCGGCAAGGGCCCGGCCAAACGCCTGACACCGCGCACGCTGCCCAGCCCGACCGCCACCCCATCACCCGATCCAGCGGTGACACTGCAGCCGATCGAGCCGAGCCGTGACGTCGCCTCGGATCCAGTCCGGGACTGGCTCGTGCGGTGGTCCGACGACGGCACCGCGCTGGGCTACTGGGTCGCCGACGGGCAGGGCGGGACCTGGGGCCAGCTGACCGTCCTGCGCATGACCGCCCGCGGCGACATCGCGAGTGGCAGCAGCCTCCTCGGTCCGACGCTGGCGCAGCGCTCGTTCTCGATGGGTGTGTCGCGCGTCGCGTGGGTCGCCCCGACCGATGGGCCGTCGAACGGCGAGCTGCGCATCCGGACCTGGGATTCCCACGGGTACGGCGGGCTGCGCATCCGCGACACCACCATCCAGGGCGGGGTGCCCGCGTTCTGACGGGCCGGTCGCCGCACTGCCGGGCTGGTATCCTGAGGGCCGGCTTCCATGGACCGGCCCAGTGAGCCCGGCGAGGAGGAAACGGTTGAGCGCGCGACAGATCATGACGGCCGATGAAGTGCGACGTGCCCTCGTCCGCATCGGCCATGAGATCGTCGAGAAGCATGGCGGCACCGCCGGCCTCGCGCTCGTCGGGATCCAGCGCAGGGGCGTCCCGCTCGCGTACCGGATCGCGGAGACGATCGCGGCGAACGAGGGTGTCGAGGTTCCCGTCGGCGCGCTGGACATCTCGTTCCACCGGGACGACGTCGCGCGGGTGGGGCACCAACCCACGCTTCTCGGCACGGATCTGCCATTCAACCTCGAGTCCACGACCGTCGTCATCGTGGACGACGTCCTGTACACGGGTCGCACCGTTCGGGCCGCAATGGATGCGCTGATCGAGCACGGGCGCCCGGCTGCGGTCCGCCTCGCGGTGCTCGTCGACCGCGGCCATCGGGAGCTGCCGATCCGCGCCGACCACGTCGGAAAGAACGTCCCGACCTCCCGCGACGAGGTCGTCCACGTGCACGTGCACGAGGTGGACGGCGGCGCGGACGAGGTCGTCATCGAGCGCCCCGAGGGATCACGCGGAGACGCGGCGGTCGGGAGCGCAACCGGGCCGGCCGAGGAGCACGACGTCGCATGATCACCTCGGCGACGGATTCGACCCCCGCGCCGGCCACGCAGTGGGCGCATCGTCACCTGCTCGACGTCCAGAACCTGGGTGAGGACGAGCTGCAGACGATCCTCGCGACCGCCGAGGCCATGCGCGCCGCCCGCGACGCCGGGACCGTTCCCCAGGACCTGCGGGGTCGCGGATTGACGATCTTCTTCTACGAGGCGTCGACTCGCACACGTATTTCGTTCGAGGTCGCGGGCAGGGCGCTCGGCGCGGACGTCGTCAACGCGCAGGTCCAGGGCAGCTCGGTCACGAAGGGCGAGTCGCTGGTCGATACGGTCCGCACGCTCCAGGCCCTCGGGGCGCATTTCCTCGTGATCCGGCACCAGCGCAGCGGGGCGCCGTACCTGGCGGCGCGCCATTTCGACGGCCACGTCCTCAACGCCGGGGATGGTTGGCACGCCCACCCCACGCAGGCGCTGCTCGACCTCGCGACGCTGCGCGCAGCACTCCCCGGCCGGCGGCTGCGCGGCGCAAAGGTGGTCATTGCCGGGGACATCGTGCACTCGCGGGTCGCGCGGTCAAACGTCTGGACGCTCACGGCGATGGGCGCCGATCTCTGGCTGACCGGCCCGGCGACGATGCTGCGCGGGTTCGACGCGTGGGCCCGCGCCCTGCCCCCCGAGCGGCGGCTCACGGTCACGGCGGACTTCGCGGCGGCGTTGCAGGACGCCGACGCGGTGATGGCGCTGCGGGTCCAGCGGGAACGGCTGGAAGGCGCCGGGGCCCCATCCGAGGCGGCCTACGCCGCCCGCTGGGGCCTGACCGACGAGCGGCTTCGCGCCTGCCGCCCCGACGTCGTCGTCATGCACCCGGGGCCGCTCAACGAGGGCGTGGAAATCGATCCGGCGGTGGCCGCCGGACCGCGCTCGCTGGTGACGGCACAGGTCGCCATGGGCATCGCGGTCCGGATGGCGATGCTGTCCCTGCTGTGCAGGTGCCGGGACAATGCCTGACCTCCACGTCGGCGACCCGGTCCGGCGGCTCGAGTTCGAGGACGCCTGGCTCGTCGATCCCGCCAGCGGCCGGGAAGGGCCGGGTGACATCCTCGTCGAGGACGGCCGGATCACGAAGCTGACGTGGCTGCGTGCGGCGGGGGCACGGAACGAGGACGCAGGCCCCGGCGTGGTCGTGGCGCCCGGACTCATCGATCTGCGCGCGCACCTGCGCGAACCGGGCGGGGCCGACGCAGAGACGATCGCGACCGGCCTCGCGGCAGCTGCCCACGGGGGGTTCACAGCGGTCTGCATGACCGCGGATACCCTCCCACCGACAGACCGTGCGGACACCGTGGCCGGGGTCCTGGCCGCTGCAGCCCGAACGGCCTCGCCGGTGCGGGCGTTCGCCTCCGGAACGCTGACGGTCGAGCGGCGGGGTGCGGCCCTTGCGCCGATGCTTGCGCTCGCCGCCGCCGGTGCGGTCGGATTCAGCGATGATCCCCTGCCGCTGGCCGACGTCGAACTGCTGCGCGCCGCGCTGACCGAGGCCGGGTTGCTGGGGCGCCCGGTGATCGAGCCCGCATCTGATCCACGCCACTTTCCCGGCGCCGAGGCCACGGAAGGACTACCGGCCACGATCCTCGGCCTCCAGGGTGTCCCCGCCGGGATGGAGGCCTCGTCCGTAGCCCGCGCGATCGCGGTACTGCGGCAGGTCATTCGCGAGGGGCCGTCGCCGGTTGCGCCGCGGCTCCACCTGACCCGCATCTCCACCGCGGATTCGCTGAGCATGGTGCGCCAGGCAAAGGCCGAGGGGCTGCCCCTGACATGCGACGTCACGCCCCACCACTTCGCGCTGCACGATGGCTGGCTCGGCGGCGACCGGCGCTTCAGCTGGGAGGTTGCCGACGCGCCGTGGAGCGGCCAGCGGACCGACGCTCCCCCGTTCGACGCCACGACCCGCGTGGAGCCGCCGCTCCGGGCGCCGTCCGACGCCCTTGCGCTGCTCGTCGGGCTCCAGGACGGGACCGTCGACGCGATCGCGACGGACCACTCCCCGCATCGAACGATCGACACGGAGGTCGCGTTCGGCGAGGCGCTCCCTGGCATCTCCGGTCTCGAGACGGCGCTGTCGCTCGTGCTCGGAGCCGTGGAGGCCGGCTGGCTCTCGCTGGGGAGGGCCATCCGAGCCCTGACCACGGGGCCGTGGCGCGTGCTGGGCGGTGCCTCCGGACCGCTGCCCCAGCCGGCACTGCGTGAAGATCAGGTCGCGGACCTGGTGGTGGTGGACCGCGCGGATGCCTGGTCGGTGCTCCCGGAGGCACTCCGCTCCAAGGGGCGCAACACGCCGCTGCTCGGGCGGGCGCTGCCCGGACGCGTGCTGCTCACCGTCGCCGTCGGCCGCCTGGCGTACATCGATCCAAGCCTCGACTGAGCGGGCGGTCTGCGGCTTTCGGCCACCTGGAAGGTCATCGGGGCGGCGAATTGGAAGAGAGGCCACGCGGGACCCCGGAGGGCGGCGAGCTCCTGCCGAGCGGGCCCGACCGCCCGGTGAGGCCTGCGCCATGGCGCAGGCCCATTGCGTGGCAACAGCCCACGATGAGTGCGCTCGCGAGTGCCGGAGGCCGGTTCCGGCCGGAGCCACAAGTGCGACTCCGACCGATCGCGACGGCCGATTCCGGCCCCCGCGCGCTCTCATGATGCCGTTCAGACCAGGTGGCGCCGGTATCGGACCTCGGGGATGCGCGCGCTGCCGATCGGAACTTCGCGGCGAGTGCCGTCAAAGTGCCAGCCGGCGCGCTCGTAGAAGAGACGTGCCCGCTCGCTGTCCTCGATGATCCAGGCCGTGGCCAGCCGAAACCCGTGGTCGCGCAGGTCCTTGACCGCGTGGCCGAGCAGCTCCCGCCCGATGCCGCGGCTCCAGCACTCGGGCTCGACGTAGAGCTCGTACACCTCGCCCACGGTCGTCGGAGCCTTTTGATCGCGGCTGAGCCCCGCGCTCACGAACCCGACGATCCCTCGGTCGTTCTCGGCGATCCAGGGCCGGTGGTCGCCCGATGTCAGCTCCAGGGTGCCCCTCCAGAACGTCTCGCGCCGCTCGTGGTTCAGCCCGTCGAGGATCTCTCGCGGAACGATGCCCTCGTATGCCTCCCGCCAGCTGTCGACGTGGACCGTGGCGATCTCGGACGCATCGTCGACCGTGGCACGCCGAATTCGGATCAGACCCTCGCACGCCATCGACGAACCTCCCTTCCTCCCCCTGTCTCCCTCGTGTGGAACCAATGGTGGCGTGTCTCGCCGCGAGGCGCCAGTGCCGTTTGGGATGCCAACGCACTGCGGTGGTCCCGCCGGCCCCCCGCGGACGGATCAAACGTGGGCGACGTCCCCGGGCTACCATCGACGCGATGAGCGCGGTTCGCGGCACCGTCTACGCGCGCCGGCCGTATTGGCGCGAGCAGCTTCCGCCCCTACCCTCGGCGAGCGCGGACCCGCTGCCCGACCGCTGCGATGTCGCGGTCGTCGGCGCCGGCTACACCGGGGTCGCGGCTGCGCTTCGCCTGGCCCGCGGGGGCGCCCGGGTCGTCCTCCTCGAACGGCGGACGCCGGGCTGGGGCGCGAGCACCCGCAACGGCGGGATCCTCCATCCGGGACTGCACCTGGGTCGAGCGGCACTGGTGCGGCGGCATGGCCCGGAATTGGGCCCGGCGCTCCATCGGGCCGGGATCGACGCCTTTGTCGCGACCGAGCGGTTCATCCTGGACGAGGGATTCGAATGCGGGTACCGGCGTTCGGGCCTCGCGGTGCTCGCCTGGTCCCCGCGGCACCTGGATGGGCTGCGCCACGAGCTCGAGGAGTACCGCTCGGCAGGGCTGCACGGCGCCATTGTCGAGGGCCCGGCGCTCCGCGACGAGGTGGGGACGGACCACTACAGCGGCGGCATGGTGCTGGAGGAGTCGGGACTGGTCCATCCGGGGCGCTACTTCTCCGCGCTCGTTCGCACGGCGCTCGAGGCGGGGGCGCAGGTGCAGCCCCGAACCGCAGTCCTCGGGATCGAGCACCACGGCACCGACCGGATCGTCCACACCGACCGAGGCCGGCTCCGCGCCGGCGCCGTGCTCGTGGCCACGAACGGGTACACGGACGGGGCCGTTCCGTGGTTGCGCGACCGGGTGATTTCGATCGGCAGCTACATCGTTGCCACCGAGCCGATGCCCGCCGACCTCGCGGAGGCGATCAGCCCGAAGGGCCGCGGATTCTTCGACTCGAAGCACTTCCTCTACTACTGGCACGTGGACGCGGAGCGCCGCCTGGTCTTCGGCGGCCGCGCGTCGTTCGTCCCAACCTCGGTGCCGCGGGCGGCCGCCATCCTCGCGGAGGCCATGCGAACCGTCCATCCGGGCGCGGCGAGGCTTCGAATCGAGTATGCGTGGGGCGGCAACGTTGCCTTCACCTTCGACCGACTTCCCCACATGGGCGAGCAACATGGCATCCACTTCGCCCTGGGCTACTGCGGGAGCGGGCTGGCGCTCGGAACCTCGTTCGGCCTTGCCATGGGCGACCGGCTCGGCCGTCGAACCGACGTGGCGGCGGAGCCGAACCCGTTTGAGCGGATCCCGTTTCCGGGCGCCCCGATTCTCCCCGCCGCATATCACGGGCGGCCGTGGTTCCTGCCGGTCGCGGGGGAGTGGTACCGCCTGGCCGACCGGTGGTCACGCAGGGACTCGGTCGGTCAGGAGCCGCGGAGAGGTTTCGCGATATCCGAGCGGGCACCCGCGCACGCGGATCCGCCGACCCTCGCGGCGGCGTCGGTGTCCTCGCCGGTGGGGCAGCCGAACTCCGGTCCGGCACAGGCGTCGGATGGCGCCCACCGGGCGACCACGGGCGGCGGTCGGCCGACGCCGGGGGACGGGGAGCCGGACTCCGTACGCCAGCAGCCGAACGGGGGCGGCGAGCAGCTCTCCCCTGCTGCCGGTCCCGGCCGCCCACCGGCCACACCGAGCCCGGGCCTGCCCCTCTACAAGGGCGAGCCGCTCGACGCCGAACGCGGCCCGGGACTCGGTTGCTTCTGGTTCCAGGTGGTCCTTCTCGGGATCCTGCTGGTCCTCACGCCGCTCACCGTCGTCTGGGCGTTCCCGCCGTGGGTGAGTGCCGCCCTGCTGATCATCACGCTCGTCCTGCTGCTGTTCGCCGGGCAGACCGTGATCTTCCTGCTGCGGCTCGTCGCCGCCGATCGGCGCACTCGCCGCCGGCCCCTCGCATCCGGGGCGCGCAGCACGGTCGGCATGCTCGAGGACGCAGGCGGGGCAGCCGGGCCGGATCGACCCGGCGCCGCGATCCCGCGAGACGAATCGAAATCGACGAACGATCCCGGCGGGGCCCCCTGATCGAGCGGCCGTCGGCCGCCCCGGCCGGTGCGAGTCGGCGGGGTCGGATCGCACTCTGGACGGCCGCACCTGCAGGTCGGGGTGAGGCGGGCATCGGAATCCCGCCCATCCGGGGAAGCGGCTCTCGCGCGTGCCTCCCGGCGTGCGACAATACGCGCCGCCGCTGGAACGATCGCACCATTCCCGTCTCGCCATCGACCGAAGCCGACGCGATCGTGCCAGGTCAGGCCCAAGCGCCCCAGAGAGGAGGCCCGCCCACAGTGCCCGTCCTGGCCACCTTCTTCTCCGTCCGGCGTGGCCGCGACCCGTTCTTCAAGTTCTTCATGCGCAAGCTGTTTCCGCGACAGGTCAAGCGCTACGAGGACGAGTTCGGGATGCGGTTCCTCGGTTGGTACAACGTGGCCTACGGCTGGGATTTCGACAACGTGATCCTGCTCGAGGTCCCGGACTACGGCACCATCGACCGCCTGGAGGCGGATGATCGATCGCGTGCAATCGGGCACCGCGCCGGCGAGTGGATGTTCGAGCGGCACCACGCCATGTTCCTCCGCGAGCGGATGGGACCCGACCTGGAATACCACCCGTGAGGGAGGCTGTCATGAGCGATACACGGGCGGCGATCCTCGGCGAGATCGCGACGGAAGCCGGCATCGAGCGCAACTCCTTCCTGACGGACGCAGCCGACCAGCTGCGGCGCTTCCTCGACGACCAACGCCGCGCGGATTCGCGACCTCGGCGGGATGGTGCTCATCGATGACGATCCCGACTACCTCTCGGTGGCGCCGGACGGCACGTTCCGCTCGCGCACCCGCTACCAGGACGAGAAGACCGGGCAGTGGCTGTCCGAGACGGAAGTGATCGACAACGCCGTCCGAGTTGGTGGAGATCTACAACCCGGCCGACGTCTTCGCCGCCTTCGCCGAGGCAGCGCGCGCCGAGGCCGGCCTGTCGGCCGAGCCGACCGCCGCACAGGACCTGTTCGAGACTGCCGGCGTCGCATCCACCGAAACCGTCGGTACGCCCGTGGATCCATACGCTGAAGCCGCCGACGACTGGGCCGCCGCCCAGGCCGGCACCGCTCCGGTCGACACCACCGACGCGGCGCGCCGCCTGTACGACCTCGCGCTGACCTTCCAGGAGCGCAGCCAGGCATCGGAGGCGCGGCTCATCGAGCAGTTCGAGTCCGCCGCGCAGGGGTACTCGCGGATGCTCGGCGACACGATGATCCTCGACGACGAAGACGAGCGCCTCTGGTTCAGGGCGAGCGGCTCATTCGAGGCGGAGGTGCTGCCCGAGCGCGAGGAGGGTGACGAGGCAGAAGGCCAGTGGACGTCGCTCCGGTCGCCCGACGACATGGTCCAGTTCTACGATCCGACCGACCTGTTCGGTGACCTTGCCGAGACGATCGCCGACCAATTCCCGGAGGTTGCGCCGGAGGACGACGAGGACGAGGAGGAAGGCGAGGACGAGGGCGACGAAAGCCGGCCCATCGAAGGGACAACGAAGCCCGCCGCCGGAGCAGCGTCTCCCGACGATGCAACCGGCACGGCGGAGGAGCCCCCTGCCGGCACCGGCGACGACGGGTACGGAACGCCCTCCCAGGGCTGATCCGACGCCTTACGAGCCGGCACGAAGGCGGGCGCGCAGTCCCGCCGATCGACGGTGACGACACCCGCCGCCGAGTTGCTCGAGACCCGCGAAATCCTGCCGGGGCAGTGGCTCCAGCGATACCATGCCCCCGGACTGGCGGCCCGTGCCCAGGCCGGGCAGTTCGCGCAGGTGCGCGACCCCGGCTTTTCCGGGCTGGTCCTGCGACGCCCCGTCAGCATCGCCGGCATCGATCGGACGGGCGGCACCATCTCGATCCTGTTCGGCGGCGATGTCGAGGGCGCGGCATGGCCTGCGCGGCTCCGACGCGGAGATCGGCTGGAGTTGCACGGTCCTCTGGGGCGCGGGTTCGAGGCGGATCCGCGGAGCCACCACCTGCTGCTGATCGCCCAGGGGATGGGCATCGGCGCGCTCCGCGCCCTGGCTGACGAGGCCCTGGCCGCCGGCCGGCGGGTGACGCTGCTGTTCGGGGCGCCCACGGCCGGTGAGGTGTACCCGTCCTCGCTGCTCCCCGAGGAAATCGAGTACGTCGTCGCGACGGGCGACGGCAGCCTGGGCCATCGCGGCTCCGTGGCGGATCTCGTCCCCGCGTTCGAGGCGTGGGCCGACCAGGCCTTCGCCTGCGGGCCGGCGTCGCTGCTCGGGGAGTTGGCACGGATGGCGGTGGGGCGTGACGGCCGCCTCGGCGTGGCGCGTCTCGGGCGGAAGGGTGGCGGTCGCTCGTTGCCGCTCGGGACGTCGGCGGCCCGCCGGAGGTCGTGGCTGCAGGTCTGCCTCGAGCAGCGGATGGGATGTGCGGCCGGTGTCTGCCTGGGCTGCGCGGTGCCCGGCGTGAACGGCCCGGTGCGGGCCTGCCGGGAGGGGCCGGTCTTCGCCGCCGACGAGATCGCATGGAGCCCGCCCGCATGAGAAGCGGGCCGGCATGAAGCGCAAGCGCTCCGTGATCACGAGCAGGGCCCATGTCGCTCCCAGGCGACGGCCCGGGATCGATGGCGGCTCGGGCGTGTCGCGTCGGTCGCCGACAGTGGCGCCGGCGCCCGGGCGACCCGCCCCCGGGCGCCGCATACCGGTCGTCGCGCCGACCGTCGTCCCGGAGCCAATCCCACCGCCGGTCGAGATCAATCTCGCCGTGGACCTGGCCCCACGGCGGCCGGGCGCCCTCGTCCTGCGCAACCCGATGGTGGCTGCGGCCGGCGCGTTCGGGTACGGCGTCGAGTACTCGGACCTTGTCGACGTGGAGGCGTTCGGCGCGATCTGCACGCGATCCCTCACCTTCAGGCCGAACGACGGAAACGGCAGTTCGCGGGTGGCGGAGACTCCGGCCGGCCTGCTCAACGGCGTCGGGCTGCAGAACATCGGCGTCGACGCGGCGCTGGAGCGATACGCGGGTCGGTGGGCTGCCTGGGACGTGCCCGTCATCGTCAGCGTCGCGGGTGGTTCGATCGACGAGTACGTCGGCGTCGTCCGCCGCCTCGACGGACATCCGGGCGTCGCCGGGATCGAACTGAACCTTTCCTGTCCCAACGCCGCGCGCGGCGGCCTGCTGTTCGCGCTGGACCCGGATGGCGCCGGCCAGGTGACGGCTGCGGTGCGGCGTGCCACCGACCTGCCGTTGCTCGCCAAGCTCTCGCCGGCAGCGGGCGACGTTCGAGCGGTGGCGGATGCCGTCGAGGAGGCCGGCGCTGACGCGATCAGCGCCGTCAACACGATGCCGGGCCTGGCGATCGACCGGGAGGCACGCCAGCCGGCACTCGGGTCGATCTACGGCGGCCTGTCCGGGCCCGCACTGAAGCCGATCGCGTTGCGCGTCGTGTACGAGGTTGCCCAGCAGGTTCGGATCCCGATCCTCGCCTCGGGAGGCATCGGGACGCTCGACGACGTCCTGGACTACCTGATGGCCGGCGCCACCGCGGTCGCAGTGGGCACTGCGCTGTTCGCGGATCCCGGACTGCCCCTGCGGCTCGTGGATGCACTGGAGGCCTGGTGCGTGACCGCCGGAGTGTCGTCACCGCGGGATCTGATCGGCGCGGCACTGCCGCGGGGCCGCGGTCGCCCCAGCACGAAGGGCGCCGAGTACCGGCCCTGAGCGCGGATCACCGCAGCGGCCGGCGTCTGCGGATCAGGGAACGGGCGAGACGCCCGGGGACGGAGCAATGGACGCTGCGGTCGACGGCGAACCGCCGGGTGCCGGCGAACCCGCTGGTACGCCTGGGCCTCCCGGTGCGGGCGACGCCGCACGCCCGGTCACTGCGTCGAGGGCCGCCGTCAACTCGTCCCTGCCGACCATCGCCTCGAACTTGGCCGCGATGCGGCCCTGGGCGTCCACGACGAACGTGTACGGCTCGGTCTGGAGGCCGTACGTGTCCACCGACTGCACCGGCTGGAGATTGCCCCCCTCGTCCAGGATCGGCTGCAGTCCGCCGGTTCCCTGCTCCATCAGGTACGGCTCCACGTGCACGAAGTTCACGGGGCCCTTGAAGCCGGCAGCGACCGACTTCACGATGCCGAGCGTCGGCCCGCAGACGGCTGTGCGGCAGAAGGCCGGTGTCGCGAAGATGATCAGTGCCGGCTTCCCTGCCGTGACCGCCTGCGTGATCGTCATCCGGTAGAAGTCCGGGTCCGGGTTGGGATCGGTGGAGATGGCGGCAATCCCCGTCGCGCTCGTGGCGGTCGGGGTGTCCGCGTGCGGGGCCGGCGCACCGATGGCAGGCGTGGTCGACTGCGCCTGGACGGGGAAGGCGACCCGGGACGTCGTGTCTCCGGAGGCGCGGTGCGTTACGACCTCCGCGCCCCAGTCGCCGGAGCACGGGAATGTCACAGACGCCCGGTAGAGCCCCAAACCGTTGCCCGAGTCCATGAACGTCGCGGTCGCGGCGGCCACCGGACTTGCGGGATCGCGCGCAAGCTCGAAGAAGCGCAGGTCGACGCCGACGTTCGAGGCCGCGACCAGGTTGTTCTTGCTGTCGATGATCGTCATCAGGAACCGGTCGGGCCCGACCGTCAGCTCGGTCGACACCACCTCCGGGATGAGGTCGGCGCCACCGACGGGTGCACCGCCGCCCGGCCAGCCGGGATACGACGCCGAGCCGCTCGAGCCTCCGGGCGCACAGGCGTTGGCCGCGCCACTCGGGTCGGGTGCGGGTGACGTGGCCCCGTTCGCCCCGCCGCCGCCCGTGCACGCGACGAGCAGCGGGCCGAGGAGGAGGAGGAGGAAGGAGAGTGCGGGGGCGGCGTGGACCAGCCGCCGACGTGACGGGTTGGCGCTCATGCCATCACGATAGACGGTCCGACGGTCCTGCGCTCTCCGGGGACCATCGGCCTCTCCAGAGGGGCCGGGTGGCACTGGCGCCCGAGAACGGCCCGCGATCGCGGTCGCCGCGTGCCTTCCGCGAAACTGCGTACAATCCCCCGCGCATGACGCGCTTCCAGCGACTCTCGTTCGCCACGGTTGTGGCCACGTACGTGATGGTCGTGATCGGTGCCGCAGTCCGCGGCACCGACTCGGGGATGGGCTGCGTCGACTGGCCGCTCTGCAACGGCCGGCTCGTGCCGGCACTGGGGGATACGCCCGCCTGGATCGAATGGATCCACCGCGGCTGGGGCGTGCTCGTCGGGCTCCTCGCCCTCGCGATCGTCATCGTGGCGTTCCGGAGCTACCGGCACAACCGGGCCATCCTCATCGGCTCCGTCGTGGCGCTCCTGCTGACGATCATCCAGGCGGCGCTCGGCGCCATCACCGTCGCAAGCTCGAACGCGGGCGACACGGTCGTGGCCCACATGGCGACCGCGATGCTCCTGCTGGCCGCGTTCACGTTCGTCGCCGTGCGGGCCCGCTACCCCGATTCGCTGCCGAGCCGCGGGGCCAGCCAGCGCCTGACGCTGCTCATCGCGTTCACCGCCATCTCGCTCTATGCGCTGCTGCTCTTCGGCGCGCACGTCACGGCGACGTCGGACGTGCCCAACGGGGGCTCCGCACTGATCTACTCCGACTGGCCAACGTTCGGCGGCCAGTTGATCCCGACGTTCTCCGGCGATGCCGGCGTCGCCGCGTTGCAGGCCACGCAGTTCCTGCACCGTGCCATCGCCGGGGTCGTCACGATCATCCTGCTCATGACGGTGGTCGTGACCTGGCGGGGCGCACGGGGGCGCGGCTGGGCCTCCGGCGCACCCGGGATCGGCACGCTCCTCGGGCTCGTGGCGACCGCCGCCGCCCTGTTCGCCGTCGAGGTCGTCGTGGGGGCGCTCCAGATCTTCACGCAGCTGGCCCCGTGGGCCGTGACCCTCCACCTGGCGCTCGGTTCGGCGGCGTGGGGCCTCCTGGCCGGGGCGACGTTCTACTCGTACTTCGAGGCACGACGCGCCGGCGTCGGTGAGACCCTGACCGGCGGGGACGGATCGGGGCACAGGGATCCGGCCACCGACGGGGAGGCACCACCGACAGAGACTCGAACGCCCGACGCGCGCCGCCCTCTGCGCGAACGCGTGAACGCCTACGTGGCGCTGACCAAGCCGCGCATCATCGAGCTCCTGCTCGTCACGACCGTTCCGGCCATGGTGCTCGCAGCGTGGCGAGGCGTGCCCGGCCTGGACCCGCTGCGGTTCGTCGGCCTGGTCGTCTTCACCCTGGTCGGTGGGACCATGGCCGCCGGTGCCGCCAACGCGATCAACTGCTACCTCGACCGCGACATCGACCAGTTGATGGTCCGCACACGCCGGCGTCCGCTGCCGGCACAACAGGTCGCGGCGGAGGATGCGCTGGTGTTCGGGCTGGCGCTGGGGGTCGTCTCGTTCGCCGTCCTCGCCTTCCTCGTCAACCTCGTGGCCGCGTTCCTGACCCTGCTGGCGATCGCGTTCTACGTCGTCGTCTACACGATGCTGTTGAAGCGGAACACGCCGCAGAACATCGTGCTGGGCGGCGCGGCGGGGGCGCTGCCGCCGGTGATCGGGTGGGCGGCGGTCACCGGGGACATCACGCTCCCGGCGCTCCTCCTGTTCGCCATCGTCTTCTACTGGACGCCGCCGCACTTCTGGGCGCTGTCGCTGCGAATCCGGGGTGACTACGAAGCGGCCGGCGTGCCGATGTTTCCGGTGGCGCACGGCGTGCCGGAGACGACGCGGCACATCGCGCTGTACTCGATCCTGATGGTGTGCCTGACGCTGATCTTCTTCGCTGTGGCGCACATGGGCCTGCTCTACCTGGCCGGCGCAATTCTCCTGGGCGGGATATTCCTGTTCCAGGCGTTCGCCATGTGGCGCGAGGGGACCGACCGGCGAGCCGTCCGCCTCTACAAGTTCTCGATCACCTACCTGACCGGCCTCTTCGCGCTCATCGTCCTGGACGCGATCTTCTTCCTGCCCCTCGGGTGAGGATCCGCCTGGCGGGGGTCGGGCTGGCGGCACTCCTCGTGGTGGGGGCCTGCGGGGCGACGTCGCAGACGGCGACCGGCATCGTGCTCCATGTCGACGGTACTTCTCCGTCCGCGATCAGCAGCTTCCTTCTGCGGACCTCGGACGGCCAGGTGATCACGTTCGTGGTCGGGCCGGTCACGTTCGATCAGCAGAGCTTCCCGCCCGAACACCTCCGCGAGCACCAGGCGTTGGCGATGCCGGTGACGGTGACCTACCAGGTCGAGAACGGGCAGGACGTGGCGGTCAAGCTGGAGGACGCTCCCCGCAGCTGAGACATCCGGCTGAACGCGGCTGCGCCGCCGGCTGGTCCTGCCCGCTCCTCGTCACGCCCTTTCGGCACGCGTCGGGGGCGCTCGCGGATGACTCCCCGCGACCGGACCGGCGCTTCGCGCCGCGCGCTGCTGCGAGTCCCTTGTTCGGAGTCTCTGTGCATGGGAGTTGCGAGTCGGACGGCGACAGACGGGCGGGACAGGCTCGTGCGCAGGATCGTGCATCCGATGTGCCGGCTGGCCGCGCAACCGCCTGCAAGGTCGCCCCGCTGCCGAAACCGTGCAGCCGGAGCTCGTGTACATATGTGCCAGGCAGGCACGCGTCTCTTGGCTCGACGTCGGCACGGCCGCGAGGCCCATGCCCGCCGACCGGTTCGTCTCATTTCGGCCGCTTGCGTCCGGAGAAGTCGCGTCGGCGGCGCTGCTTCTGCTCAATTCGGCATCGGAGCGCCGATCTGTGACAATCCCGGACCGGCGGGGCGATTCGGTCGGCGGATGGCGTCCGATTTGAGATGAAAGCGGCCCGCCGCCGCGCCCGTGATCCTTCGTCCCGCGGTGGTGAATCATCGGCTGCGCAACCCCCGGGCTCCCTGCCGGCCGCCAGCCATATTGGTTCACAAGCTCCGGGCGCACGGTGCGATCCGCAGCCGGGGCGCTCGTGGCCCCCGCCTGCGCAACCGCTGGTCGAGTGGCAACTCCCATGCTCAACGAGCGGCGGCCGGCGGCATCGCTGGCAGGGCAGATGCGGTGCGGTTCGGTGAATCTCGGGGTACCCGGCAGAAACACGCGGGGAGTGTGGTCGAGGACGCCAGGGGCCGGGTTACCGGCCTGGGAGTTGCCCTACCCGGCAGCACCGCTCGGGGAGTGGCAGATGGCACCCGAGTCCGGCCCTGGCGGCGCGTTCCGACCGCTGATCTGGCCGGTAGAGGCCGCGGCGCACACACCAGGTGGGGAATCCGCGAGCCTCGATCGCGCCCCTGCCGGAGTGCCACGGCTCCCCGGGGCGCCCCTCCTGCGCGACCCGGTGCCGCGTCCCGGTCAGTCGGGCAGCGACCCCGACGAGACGCCCTGAGCGCCGGCGAGCCCTCGCCTGCGACTCTCCGCCCCCTGCTGCGCTTCGCGGTCCAGCTGCGCGTCGATGCGCCGACCCTCGACCTCCTCCGCCTTCAGCCAGTTCAGCAGGGCCAGCACCAACGCCAGCAGGAACATCCCGTCCCCGCCTGCCCACATGATGCCCCCCGCCCATTGCTGGTCCAGGAGCGGCGGCATGCCCCACGTCCGCGCGAGCGCCACGTAGTGCGGGTAGAGCACATTGTTGGCCGAGTAGATCGCCAGGCCGAGGAACGAGCTCAACGGCATGCCCAGGCCTACGTAGAGCAACCGCGCCCCATGCGGAAGGCGCCAGGGACTCGGGTCCACGCCGACCACCGGCCACCAGAACAGCATTGCCGTCGCGAGGTAGAGCGCGTGCTCGACGACGTGGATCAGCGGGTCGTCAAGCGCGGCCTCGAACAGCGGGCTGAAGTGGCTCGCGAACATGAATACGGTGAAGAGCAGCCAGGCCACGACCGGGCGCGAGAAGAGCCGAACGATCCGGGACTGCAGGACCGGCAGCACCCACTCCCGCCGTGCTCGCGGCGAGGCCAACCGAAGCAGGAGCGTGATCGGCGCCCCGAGCACCAGGAGCGGAGCCGCGACCATGGTCAGCAACAGGTGCTGGACCATGTGCAGGCTGAAAAGGGTCGTGTCGTAGAGCGCGAGCGGGGACTCGAGCGCCAGTACCAGGGTCGCGAGCCCGGAGAACCAGTAGAGCGTCCGGCGCCGCGGCACCGGGTTCGACGGGTGCTCCCGATCCACCCTTCGGACAGCGGCCCAGTAGAGCCATCCGGCGAGGAGCAGCGGCAGCCAGATCTCCGGGTCGAAGGACCATCCCGTCAGCAGGGTGGACGCGTCCGGCGGTCCCGGGGTGATCGCATCGGCGAGCGCGACACCCGGCCCTGCCGCACCCACGACGGCACAGAGCGCAAGTGCCAAAAGGCCTATCGTTGCGGTCCTGACGGTCCTCTGCATCAGGCCGTATGATATGCCGCCTCCGGGGGGATCACGGACCGTCACGCAAGGGCCTCATCGAAGGGGAGACTTCTTGAGCACGGTGAACCTGGCTCGCCGAACTGCCCGGGTCGGCGTCACAATCGCCGGTCTGTTCGCCGCCATCCTCCTGGCGGCCTGCACCAGCCAACCCAACCTTCACCCCACGACCGACGGCAATCCGCCCAGCCTCACGCCCGGCCTGGTGGTGACCAGCCAGGGCCAGCAGAGCGCGAGCCTCTACCCCATCGTGTTCGGGGTGGCCGTGGTGATCTTCGTCCTGATCGAGGGGCTGATCGTCATCATCGCCATCCGCTTCCGGCGGCGGCCGAACCAGACGGAACTGCCGAAGCAGACGCACGGCAACAACGCTCTCGAGGTCGCCTGGACCGCCATCCCGGCGGCGATCGTCATGGTCATCTTCGTTCTATCGATGGGTGTTCTGGTCAACGTCAATGCCGACTCGGCGGTTCCCAACGTGACTGTGGACGTCACGGGCTTCCAGTGGCAGTGGACATTCGCGTACCCCGACCTCAGGACCGCGTCGGGCCAGCCGCTGAGCTACACGGGCTCAGGCCAGGACGGGCCGGTCATGGTCCTGCCGACCGGCGAGACGATCCGGTTCCGGCTGCACTCGAAGGACGTCATCCACTCCTTCTACGTCCCGCAGTTCTTCTATAAGTTGGACGTCATTCCGGGACGGACAAACGAGTTCGAGGCCACGATCACCCAGCCGGGCACCTTCGGCGGTCAATGCGCCGAGTTCTGTGGCCTCGGCCACTCGGAGATGTTCTTCACGGTGAAGGCGGTGTCGCCCGCCGACTTCCAGTCCTGGTCCCAGTCGGAGCTGGCAAAGGCAAGCGCCACGCCCGCACCTGCGCCAAGCGGCGCCACGTCAATCTCGGTGACCGCGATCAGCGCCACGGCCGGGTTCCAGGAGAAGACGCTCACGGCGCCGGCCAACACCCCGATCACGTTCCAGTTCACGAACCAGGACGCGGCGGTCATTCACGACATCGCGATCAAGGGCGCCAACCCGGATGGAACGCCCTGGATCGGCATGCCGTACGCGCAGCCCGGAACGAGCGTGACGTACCAGGCTCCGGCCCTGAAGCCCGGCACCTACACGTTCTTCTGCGCCATCCACCCGACAACCATGACCGGCACGCTCACAGTCGGCCCGTAGGAGCGCTGATGGCAACACAGGCCCTGCCCCAGGTTCGCGCCTATCCCCGGTCCCGCGTCTACGAGTGGGTGACCACCACCGATCACAAGAAGATCGGCGCCATGTACGTGGTCACGGCGTTCGGGTTCTTCCTGCTCGGCGGGATCATGGCGCTCTTCATCCGCTCGGAGCTGGCGGTGCCCGGTCTCCAGTTCCTCACCGCGGAGACCTACAACCAGCTCTTCAGCCTGCACGCGGTCACGATGATCTTCCTGTTCGTCATGCCCATGACGACGGGCCTTGCCAACTTCATGGTGCCCCTGCAGATCGGCGCAGCGGACATGGCGTTCCCGCGCATCAACGCATTGGGCTTCTGGCTGATCCCCGCCGGAGGCGCACTGGTCATGCTGTCGTTCGTGTTCGGCGGGGCTCCCGTCGGCTGGACGATGTACGCCCCGCTCTCGGAGACCACGGCCTCGACCGGGATCGACGTGCTCCTGATGGGCCTCATCCTGCTGGGCACCAGCTCGATCCTCGGCTCGATCAACTTCCTGACGACGATCTTCAAGATGCGGGCGCCCGGCATGACGCTGCTGCGCATGCCCATGTTCGTGTGGACGACGATGGTGACCAGCATCCTGCTGCTCTTCTCCATCCCGGTGCGTGACCGCCGGATTGATCATGCTGTTCATCGACCGGAACTACGGCGGCGGGTTCTTCGATCCGGCCCTCGGTGGCAACCCGATCCTGTGGCAGCACGTGTTCTGGTTCTTCGGCCATCCCGAGGTCTACGTGCTGATCCTGCCGGCGTTCGGCGTGATCAGCGAGATCGTGCCGGTCTACAGTCGGAAGCCGCTGTTCGGCTACAGGGCATTCGTCCTCGCGACGGCCTCCATCGGAGCCCTCGGCTTCACCGTCTGGGCGCACCATATGTTCGCGACGGGCGCCGTCTACCTCCCGTTCTTCAGCTTCTTCACGTTCCTCATCGCCGTCCCCACGGGCATCAAGTTCTTCAACTGGCTCGCCACGATGTGGGGCGGCCAGATCAGGTTCGACACGGCAATGCTCTTCGCGGTCGGCTTCATGGCACTGTTCCTCATCGGCGGCCTGGACGGCGCGTTCCTGGCGGTCGTGCCCTTCGACTTCATGGTCACCGACACGTA
The DNA here is from genome assembly GCA_963816905.1 of uncultured Chloroflexia bacterium. Lineage (GTDB taxonomy): Bacteria > Chloroflexota > Limnocylindria > Limnocylindrales > CSP1-4 > JAFMJV01. Next base: position 158,497 of record CAWFMQ010000007.1, read on the forward strand.
CTGGGTCGTCTCGCACATCCACTACGTGCTGGTCGCCGGTGCGGTGTTCGCGATCTTCGCCGCGCTCTACTACTGGTTCCCGAAGATGACCGGCCGCATCCTGGACGAGCGACTGGGCAAGCTCAACTTCTGGCTGCTGTTCATCGGCACCAACCTGACATTCTTCCCGCAGCACCTGCTGGGCCTCAGCGGGATGGTCCGGCGCATCGCCGACTACTCGCCGAATGCCGGCTGGACGCAGTTGAACTTCCTGTCGAGCATCGGAGCGTTCGTCATCGCGATCGGCGTCCTGCCGTTCCTGTGGAACGTGTTCATCACGCTCCGCGGGCCGCCGAACGCGCCCGATGACCCGTGGGACGCGTACACGCTCGAGTGGGCCACGACCAGCCCGCCGCCGCCGTACAACTTCGACGCGCTGCCGCCCGGTCCGATCGGAGCGCCCGCTCTTCGACCTGAAGCACGGCAAGGCTTGCCGCTGCTGCGGTCGGCCTGGCGTCGCGGCCCCGGGACCTCGGGTGGCACCGACCGATGACGGCTCTGCACAGGGAGGTCCCGGCCCAATGACCGCGGAGAGACGCCGCCGATGCGCGACGCACGTGGACGCCGACATCGCTGCACGGCGCAGGTGCCCAGCGCGCGGCACGGACACCACGCTCATGGGCATGCTGCTGTTCATCGCCAGCGAGGTCATGTTCTTCGCGGCGCTGTTCGGCGCCTACTTCAACGTCAAGGCCACGGCGGCGGTCTGGCCGCCGCAGGGCACCGACTTCATCCACGCCGGTCCCGGCTCCCGATCATGGTGACGATCATCCTGGTGAGCAGCTCGTTCACCATGCAGTGGGGCATGTCGCAGATCCGCAAGGGCGACCGGACGGGCATGAACCGCGCGATCGCCGTGACCATGATCCTGGGCATCATCTTCCTCAGCCTCCAGGCTCGTCGACTACTACAACCTGTCGGTGAACGAGAACTTCGGGATCAACAGCGGCGTGTACGGGACGCTCTTCTACACGATGACCGGGTTCCACGGCGCCCACGTCCTCGGCGGCGTGATCGGCCTGAGCGTGATCCTGAGCCGCGGCATGCAGGGACAGTTCTCTGCGAAGCATCACGTGGCCGTCGAGGCCGTCAGCGCGTACTGGCACTTCGTCGACATCGTCTGGGTCTGCCCTCTTCGCCACGATCTACCTGCTGCGCTAGGAGGGGGCGATCTTGAACTGGCGCCTGGCGATCGCGTTCGGCGCGATCTTCCATCCTCGTCGGTGCCCTGTACTTCGTGACCCAGAAGTGGGGCGTCGACACGCGGGATCTCGAAGGGCGTCACGCTGCTCGTCGTGCTCGGCGATGGCCATGGCCTTCGGCTTCCTGGTTCTGCTGCGCGGCTCGCGCGACCTCTGATCGCGAGCACGGCGCTGAGCCATGGACCTCTGGACGCAGTTCCTCAATACCCTCGCTCAGGTCGTCACGCCGACCTGGAACGACCTGCTGCAGTACATGCCGCTGTTGCTGCTCGGGCTGCTCGGGCTGTTCGGTGCTCGGTCTCGCGCTGGATGTGGCAGCGCAACGCCGCGATCAACCGCTCACGCGTGCCGCGCGTCGTCACGGCCGGACCGGCTCCGGCCGGCGTTCACCTGCCCGGGTCCGTCGATCTGGCCGTTCATCGTCCCGATCGGTGGCGTCGTTCGATCCTGCTGAGCCTGGTGCTGCATCCGGATGGCATCGTCGTCAACCCCGCGCTGCTGGCGGTCGGGCTCGACGATCGGGATCGTCGGCGCGGTCGGCTGGTATCGCGATGCCGGCCGCGAATGGCAGCGCACGGAGATCGGCCGCGAGCTGGTCGGGCGTCAGCGCGATCCCGGCCCGGGCCGAGGCCAGGCCGACGCCTCCCGGCGTCCACCTGCCCGGTCCGTCACCGCTGGCCGTTCTTCGCTCCGATCGCGCTCTTCTTCATCTTCGGCGGGCTCGTCTTCGGGCCGATGGCTGATCGCCGGCGGCCTCGTGATGGGGGTCATCGCCGCGCTCGGCTGGTACCTCGATGCGGGTCGCGAGTATCGGCAGGTGGACGCGGGGCATCCGGCGGAGCCGCGGACCCGCGACCCGGAGCGGGCCTTCCCGAAGCAGTCGGTACCCGTCTACCTCGGCGTGGCCGGCGTGACCGTGTTCATCACGCTGCTGCCGTGGCTCCTCACGTTCCTTCCGTCGGCCGCGTCCGGCGTCCCCGGCGGAAGCCCCGGCGCAGCCACGACGACGGCGACCATCTCGGCGAGTTCGGCCGCCAGCTTCGACACCCAGCAGGTGGTCGTCGTCGCCGGGCAACCGATTACGCTGACATTCGACAACAAGAACGCCGGCGTGCCGCACAACGTGGCGATCTACGACAGCTCGGCGCGAGCCAAGGACCCTCTTCACCGGCGAGATCATCACCGGACCGGCGACCGTGACGTACAGCGTGCCCGCGCTGCCCCCGGGCACCTACTACTTCCAGTGCGACGTCCACCCGAACATGAACGGCGCGTGGATCGCGAAGTGAGGACCAGACGACCGGGCACTGACGGATCTCCAGCTCCGGCTCGGTCGCGCTCGCCGCTGTCCTCGTCGCAGCCGTCGGCGTCGCGGCATTCGCCGCAACGGTGCCGCTCGGGTCGACGGCGCCCGGGACGAGCGTGACCGTCATCAGCGGCTCGCCGTTGCTGAACAGGCCGGCGCCGGCGCTCGACCTCGTGACTCCGGAAGGGACGCACGTCCGGCTGGCCGATTACGCGCGGCCGGCCGGTGATCGTCAACTTCTGGGCCAGTGGTGCATCCCCTGCCGGGACGAGTTCCCGCAGTTCGTGGCGGCGCGGAAGCAGTACGCCACCGCCGGGCTGGAGATCCTGGGGGTCGTCCACCAGGACAGCGCCGACGCCGCCACGGCGTTCGCGAACCAGCACGGCGCCGCGTGGCCGATCCTCACGGATCCCCAGAACGTGGCCTGGAACGCGTACCTGGGCAGTGTCGGCGTGCCCATGACCTTCTTTGTCGATCGATCCGGGGTCATCCGCGCCACGAGTTACGGCCCGGTGACGGCAGCGACCCTTCCCGGCCAGCTGGCGACCATCCTCTGACGCCCACCTGGAGGCGTGGGCCCGGTGGCCGCTGCGACGGTCCGGTGGGTGAACGGCCGGGCGGCTCTACGGTGGCCACGGCCCGGGGCAGGTATCCGGGCAGCAAGGGCCGCCAGGAGAAAGGCGGGAGAGCAGATCGCGGTTCATCGGATCGCGCAGGAAGCGCTCACCAACGTTCGGAAGCACGCCGGCGCGCAGTCAGTGACCGCCTCCGTGCGAGTTGATCCCGACCTGGTCGAGTTGCACGTCATCGACGACGGCGTCGGCATGGGCAACGGCGGGGGTACGGCGGCCCGACGGGGGCACATCGGCCTGATGGAGATGCGTCAGCGTGCCGTGGATGCCGGCGGAGCGCTGACGATCACCCCGAACCGGCCCAGCGGCACCGACGTCGGCTTCCGGTGGCAGCGGTGACGACCGTCCTGGTCGTCGACGACCACCCGGTCGTCGCGGATGGGCTGGTTGCCGGCCTCGAGCGAGCCGGCATCACGGTCGTGGGGCGGGCATCCGATCTCGATGGCGCCGTCGCCCGGGCGACCGCACTCCGACCCGATGTGATCCTGTGCGATGTGATGCTCGGTGAGTCGCCGGCCGGGCTCGACCTGCCCGACCGCCTGCAGGGCACCGCTGCCGCAGCCGGCGCGGTGGTGTTCCTGAGCTCGTTCGATCTGCCGTACTTCCAGGCGCGAGCCGTGAAGGCAGGCGCGGCCGGCTATCTGAACAAGTCGGCGGAGCCGGACGCCATCGTGGCAGCCGTCCGTGCAGCGGCGCAAGGGATGACGACCTTCTCGGCGGCTGCGCTGCGAGCCGCCCGCGAGCATCGCCCGCCGTCACGCCGCGAGCTGCAGATCATTCGGATGGTGGAGACGGGCGCCAGCAACGGTGAGATCGGCAGCCGCCTTGACATCTCCGACAAGACCGTCGAGGCGCACCTGAAGAACCTGTTCATCCGGTACGAGGTGTCGAGCCGGACGCAACTCGTGACCCTGGCGCGCCGGCAGGGCTGGCTGGCCGACGGGAGCGACCGCTGATTCGCCGAACAGGAGACCCCGGGAGCGCCGACCACCGGGAACCGTGATGCAGGATTCTCGCACGGTGGGCCGGCGTCTGCGCCCGGGACGATCTGACATGCTCCAACCGGCCCGGAGGCGGCGGGCGTAGGAAGCCGTCCCGTCAACCACGAAACCCGCCGTTACGGGCGGGTTCCGAGTTCGAAATCTGGGTGGTTGCGGGGGACGGATTCGAACCGCCGACCTTCGGGTTATGAGCCCGACGAGCTGCCGCTGCTCCACCCCGCGCAGGTATTCTACTCGCTTCCGGTCTCGGGCGCGCCGCTTCTTTTCGCCCCGGTCTCGTCGGCAGGTGCCGCTTCGGCCGTGGTCTGCCCGCCGGCGTCGGCCGTGGTCTGCCCGCCGGCGTCGGCCGGCTGCGTCCCGGCGGCACGCGCCACGCGCCACGCTTCCAGCCCGTGCACCTCGACCGCGGGGATCTCGCCAGCCGGCGTGAACCCGAAGACCTGGCCGTAGAAGGAGATCTCCGCCTCAGAGCACGCCGGATGTTCTCGGCCCTCCGGAAGCCGTGCCCTTCGCCTTCGAACAGGAGGTAGGCGTAGGGAACGCCGTTGCGGGCCAGCGCGGCCACCAGGTCGTCCGCCTGGGCCCGCGGCACCACGCGATCCTCGCTCCCCTGGAGCACAAGCAGCGGAGCCTCGAACCGATCGACGAAGTGGATGGGTGAGCGGTCCCGGTAGACGGACACGTCCTTCGGGTATGGGGCCACCAGTTGGTCGAGGTACCGCGACTCGAACTTGTGCGTGTCGTGCACCATCGCCTCCAGGTCGCCGATGCCGTAAGGCTCGTTCCCGCCGCGAAGATGTCGCGGAAGCACAGCGCGCACAGCGTCGTGTAGCCGCCGGCGCTGCCGCCCCGGATCGCCATGCGGCCCCCGTCCACCAGTCCCCTGCGTCCGCCAGCCAGCGGCGCCGCTGCCGTGCAGTCGGCGAGATCGACGATCCCCCAATTGCCGTTGAGCCGCTCGCGGTAGGCGCGTCCGTACCCGGTGCTGCCGCCGTAGTCGACATCCACGACGGCGAACCCCCGGCTGGCGAAGAACTGGGCATCCGGGTTGAACGCGCTTCCGCTGCTCGATGTCGGCCCGCCGTGCACGAACACCAGGAGCGGCGGCCGTTCGCCCGGCGGAGCGGCGGCGTCCGGGTTCACCGGCTCGTACAGGTAGGCGAACGCGCTCTGCCCGCCGTCGGTCGGGAACTCGACCCAGCGAGGCTCCGACAGGTACGCGGCGTCGACGGGCAGATCGCCCGTGCGCCGCACCTCCTCCAGTGCCCCGGTCCCAAGGTCGAGCATCGCGACCGCGCTCGGGGTGAGCGGCCCGGCGCCGACGAACGCCACGCGGTTGCCCGCGGCCACGAGTCCACTGAGCTCCGTGTACGGGGTATCGACCTCCTCAGGATCCCGGCCCTCGGCGACCAGGTAGAGCCGGTCACGACCGCGGCTCCGCCCGATCGCCGCGATGCGACCGTCGGAAAGGCACGCATGATGACTCTGGCCGAAGACCCACTGCGGCCCACCGAAGTCGGCATCCATCGGGGCCAGCGGTTCCGAGGCACGACCTGCGCGCCGGGAGGCGGATGAGGTTCCACCAGCCCGACAGGTCGGACGCGAACAGGAGCGCGCCGTCGGGTGCCCATGAGGGCCCGACGATGGACTCGCGTGAGCCACCGGCAAGCAGGCGGGCCTGGGTCAGCGACCCGTCCGGTGCGACGTGGGCAGTCCACAGCTCGCACCCATCCCACGGCATGTTCGGCCGGTCCCAGCGCAGCCACGCGAGCGTATCGTCGGTCGGCGAGAGCCGGGGATCGCTGAAGAAGTCGGCGTCCGGCGGCCAGCGTCTCCAGGGACCCGTCGGCGAGGGAGACCGCACCCAACGAGTTGACCGGGTCGTGGTCGCCGGCACGATGGTCCTCGACCACGCAGAGCACGCGGTCCCCCGCGGCGTCGATCCGGAGGTCCGCGAACCGGAGCGCGGCCGTGTGCGTAATGGCCTCAGGCTGGGCGCCGACGGCCTGGCGATAGAGTCGGTCGTCGTCGAAGTTCGAGAACACGACGACGCCGTCGCGGACCGTGTATGAACCACCGCCGTACTCGTGGACGCGGGTTCGGACGTTGAACCCGGCCGGTGTGACGTCGCGTGCCGATCCGTCGTGCTCACGACGCATCACGACGCACCGGCCGCTCTCCTCGGGACGGCTCTCGATCCAGTACAGGGTCTCGCCATCGAACCACGGCTCCCGAAGTCCACGCGAGCTGGCCACGGCTTTGTCGACGGTGAGCGGGGAGGGCCATGCACCATGGGGAGTGGTGGGGCTGTCGTTCATTCGGTCGTTCTCCGTGAGCGTGAGGCCTGCGCCGAGCATGGCCGGTCGCCCGCTGATCGCCGCCGCTGGAACGGCCGGCGCGACCGGATCCGGCGAGCGGCTATGCTCGATGCCACCATGACCGAGGATCACTCGCCACAGGACCCGCGGTCTCGCGCATGGCTGGCGCCGATGCGTGCCTCCGGGACCGTACGGCGTGGCGATCCCCGGCGTCAACCTCCGCGGCCCCGGGCGGAACTCGGCTGGGCGGTGGCACTGATCGCCCTCGCTGTCGCGGTCCTGGCGATCGGCTGGATCGCCACGAGCGGTCCGTCGGCAGGACCGTCGCCATCGCCGGGCTCGCCGACCGAGGTGGCGGTCGTGACCACGGCCCGTCCGACCGGAGTGTCGGGAGGCGGGACATTCGAAATCGCGAGCCCATCGGCCGACACGCCGGCTCCGACGACGTCGATGGACCTCGGCACCGCGGCGCCTCCCTCCGAGACCGTACCCGCGCCGACGCCCGAGGCTACCCCCGTGCCGACGCTCGAACCGACCGAACAACCCGCGCCGACGCCGACACACGAGCCGACAGCGGCCCCGACACCCGAGCCGACGGCAACACCCGCTCCCACGCCTCAGCCGACCGAGGCCCCGACGGTCCCGACCGGCCTGGTCATCGCGTACCCGTCCGACGGCCAGGTCGTTGCGGAGGGGTCAATCACCGTCTTCGGGCTCGCACCCCCGGGCGCAACGATCACCCGGGATATCCCGATGTGGTTTGACGACCACACGACGGCCCAGGTCGACGGCACCTGGTCGATGCCAGCGCAACTCGGCCAGGGGTCGAACACCCTGCGCTTCCGCATCGGCGACGATCGCTCCACCGAACAGGTGATCACGATCGTCTACCAGCCGGGGGACTGAACCCCTTCCCGGCCGGCGACCCGGGTCAGAACAGGGTAACGAAGACCAGGTCGGTGCCCTGCGGGCTGGTGAGCACCACGGCCGACGCGTTGGGATTCGCGGTGACGGCGAACGTGACATTCCCCTTGATGGACCCGCCGGCCGGGAGCGTTCCCTTGCCGAGCGGCGGCTTGGGGTCGTGGCCGGCCCAGGGCTGCCGATCGCCGGCCCCATCGATCGCCTCCCAGTCGGCGGCGTCGTACCTGAGCGGGGCCGTCGCCTCGTACCAGACCCGGATCGTCAACCACCGCATGCCCTTGGGAGCGACCCGCCCGCCGAACACGCTCCGGTACGTCGCGTCGAGGACTGTCACCTTCCCGACGGCGGTGCCGTTGACCGTGAGCGGCGCGGTCACGCCGAGCACCACCTGGACCGGCCCGGCCGGTGACGGTGCCGCGCTCTCGCCCCCGGGTGTGCCCGTCGCGGCGGGCGTCCGCAGCGGGGACGCTGACGGGTTCGGCGAGGACGTCGCGCTCGCCGCTGCGACGGCGGTTGGCGTCGGGGACGGAGACACGGCGGCGCCGCGAACGAACGTCCAGAGGAGCAGGCCGGCCGCCGCAAACGCGACGATGACCAGGACGGCGAACATGAGCGCGTTGAGCCCGCTGAGGTCGCCGCGACGTTCGACGACACTCGGGTCGTTCAGCGGTCCCTGTCCCCTGGGAACCGACATGGCGCTGGTACTCCCTCGGTGGCTGCACAGGGATGCGTGACTGATCGGCAGCCTTCCGAATATTGCCGCTTCCCACGAAGTTCCGTGAGATCCGCCGGAGTCGCACGACGCGGCCGCGTGCCCGATCGAGCGCTGCCGGCCCCTGCGGCCGATCGCGCGTCGCCCGAGTTGCCCGACCACGTGGTTCGCTGCGCTACGCTGGTGGCGTGGACCTCGCCCTTGCCGATCTCGTCTGCCCCGACTGCCGCAGCTACGTGCACCCGTTCCTCGACCTGTGTCCCGGATGCGGTACGGCGCGGTCCTCGTGGTACCTCGCGGCCCTTGCGGATGGCCCGGACGACCCGTCCATCCTCGATGACGTCGGGCTGAAGCGGGCCATCGCCGAGGCGGAGATGAGCCACTCGCTGCTCGCCCATCGCTCGGGCGCGATCGGGGCGACCACGAGCGGGACGGGTGATGGAGGGGCTTCATCGACGGCCCTGGACGAAGCCGTGGACGGCCTCGCGTCGTCGATCACGTACCGGGGGGTCGGTCTACCCGGCGCCGCCGAAGCGATGGATGTGGCCATGCGCGCTGCCGGCAGCGGAATCAGCTTGCGCGACGAGCGCGGCCACGTGCTCCTCACCGTGGACCCGGCGCTGCTCCTGGCGGGAACGCCGGCTCCCCGGGGAACACGCCGACTCGCCCGCTGGAGCGGACTGAGCTTCGAGGGTTCGGTCGAACTGCGATCGCCGTCAATCGATGGCGGTGGCCTGCTGCTCACGTTTCGCTCGCCGACGGGGCATCAACAGGTAGCGGTCGGGAACCGTCGCGGCCTCTTTGCCAACAAGGCGCGAGCGGAGCACTACGACAGCCTGGCGCGCCTGCTGGGCGCGCTCGCGGCGGTCGCCGCGGAAGCGCGCTGGCGCGAGATCGGAGCCGACGCCTACGCCGTGGCGCTCGGCCTGCGGGCCGTCCCCGAATCCGGCAGGTCGCCGGTCGCAGGATCGATCGGCAGGGAGGCCACCGGAGACGGGTCTTCTGCGCGAGGCCTGATCCGTCCGGGAAGCGGGGCGCCGGCTTCCGCGCGATCGGCACGTGAACGGCTCGCCGAACTCGATGACCTGCGCGCCGCGAACCTCGTGACGGAGGACGAGTACGAACGCAAGCGAGCGGAGATCCTCGACAGCCTCTAGCGCGGTGCCGGCGGCGCGTGGCTTCCCGCAGTGCGCGGCTTCCCGCGGACCGACGAGCCGCCGCAGAGGCGCACCGCCGATCTCGCGCCGCGGTCCGTCACTCGCGCTCGCGAATCTCGCGCAGCCGGTCCGCGAGTTCGTGGAGCGCCGCGGACTCGGTTCCGCCGCGTGCCTCCACCGACGCCAACGCTCCCCTCCTCGGATACCGCGAGTAGGCAAAGGCGACCCAGCGCTCCTGCTCGTGGTGGAAGACCGGCCGGGCCACCTGCCAGCGGACCGGCAGCACCTCGAACACCGCATTCCATGCCTGCTCGATATCGGAAGCCATGGGGCGAGCCTGCGCGCGCCGCGTGACAGGTTGTTCGGCACGACGTCGGTCAGGTCCACGCAGCACGCGGACGCCGCACGCGGACGCGACGGATCCGCCCGCGGACGCAGCACGCCGACGCGACGGATCCGCCGCCGGGCAGCCGGGCATCGCGGCGCGATCCCGCGTGGGATACGCTCTCCCATCTGAGCCAGCCGATGGTGTTTCGAGCGTGATCTGCGCCAGCTGTGGAACCGAGAACCGGCCCGGGCGACGGTTCTGCGTCGAGTGCGGGACCAGCCTGGCAGCGGCCTGCCCAAGCTGCGGCGCGCCGACCGAACCCACGGAGAAGTTCTGCGGGACCTGCGGCACCCCACTCCGGGAAACGGAGCGGGCGGGCGGCGCCCAGCCGGCAGGTCTCGCCGCCCCCGCCTCCGTCGCCGAGCGCCGCGTGGTTTCCGTGCTCTTTGCCGACCTGGTCGAGTTCACGCAATTCGCCGCGGGGCGCGACCCGGAGGAAACGAGGGACCTGCTGTCGCGCTACTTCGACCTGGCCCGCGACGTCATCGGACGGTATGGCGGCACCATCGAGAAGTTCATCGGCGACGCGGTCATGGCCGTCTGGGGCGCACCGGTTGCCCACGAGGACGACGCCGAGCGTGCCGTCAGGGCGGGGCTCGAACTCGTCGACGCGGTTCGGGGACTCGGCCCGACGATCCGGGCACGCGCCGGCATCCTGACCGGGGAGGCCGCCGTGACCATCGGCGCAGTCGGCCAGGGGATGGTTGCCGGCGACCTCGTCAACACGGCGTCGCGCCTCCAGTCGGTGGCCACTCCTGGAACCGTCCTCGTCGGCGAGGCGACCCATCGAGCCGCCTCGAAGGCCATCGCCTTCGAGCCCGCCGGCGAGCAGGCCCTCAAGGGGAAGGCCGCACCGGTCCCCGCCTGGCGCGCCCTCCGGGTCGTCGCGGAGGTCGGCGGACGCGGTCGGTCGGACGTGCTCGAGGCGCCGTTCGTCGGGCGTGAGGACGAGTTGCGCCTCCTCAAGGACCTGTTCCATGCCACCGGACGCGAGAAGCGGGCGCGCCTCGTCTCGGTCATCGGTCCGGCCGGCATCGGGAAGACCCGACTCGCCTGGGAGTTCCTGAAGTACGTCGACGGCGTCGTCGACTCGGTCTGGTGGCACGACGGCCGCAGCCCGGCATACGGCGACGGGATCAGCTTCTGGGCCCTCGGCGAGATGGTGCGCGGGCGCTGCGGCCTGCTCGAGACCGACGATGAACCGACGACCCGGAGGAAGGTCGCCGAGACGCTCGCGACCCATGTCCCCGACCCCGAAGATCGCCGCTGGATCGAGCCCGCACTGCTCGCCCTGCTCGGCGTCGAGGCATCGGCGACCGGATCGGAACAGCTGTTCGGCGCCTGGCGGACGTTCTTCGAGCGTCTCGCCGCTACCGCCCCGGTCGTCATGGTCTTCGAGGACTTCCACTTCGCCGACGGCGGCCTGATCGATTTCGTCGACCACCTGCTCGAGTGGTCGCGGGCACTCCCGATCTACGTGGTCACCCTTGCCCGGCCCGATCTGCTCGACAAGCGCACGGACTGGGAGTCCGGCAAGCGCAACTTCACCTCGCTCTACCTCGAGCCCCTTCCGGAACCGGCCATGCGCCAGCTTCTCGCCGGGCTGGTGCCGGGGCTGCCGGACTCTGCGGTCGCCACGATCGTCTCCCGTGCCGACGGCATGCCGCTCTACGCCGTCGAGACGGTCCGGATGCTCCTGGCCGAAGGCCGCCTGGCCCTCGAGGAGGGCACCTACCGTCCCGTTGGGGACCTGGACACGCTGGCAGTACCAGAGACGCTCACCGCGTTGATCGCGTCCCGCCTCGATGGCCTGGGCGCCGATGATCGAGCCCTCGTTTCGGACGCCGCCGTCCTCGGGCAGAGCTTCACGCTCGCCGGGCTGGCGGCCGTCTCCGGCCTTGCGCCATCGGACCTCGAGCCGATGCTTCGCACGCTCCTCCGCCGGGAGATCCTCGCGCTCGACGTGGACCCGAGAAGCCCGGAGCGCGGCCAGTACGCGTTCGTCCAGGCGCTCATCCGCGAGGTCGCCTACAACACACTGGCGAAGCGCGATCGCAAGACGCGCCACCTGGCGGCGGCACGTTTTTTCGAGTCGCTGGGATCAGAGGAGCTTGCCGGTGCCCTCGCCGGCCACTACCTCGCCGCTCGCCAGAGCGCCGCCGAGGGACCGGAGGCCGATGCCCTGGCCGCCCAGGCCCGGATCGCGCTGCGCGCCGCTGCCGAGCGGGCGATCCGACTCGGCTCGCTGGGGCAGGCGGTGGCGTTTCTCGACCAGGCACGCGAGGTGACCCGAGACGACACGGAGATCGCAGAGCTCCTTGAGCGAGCCGGCAGCGCGGCTTCGGAGGCAGGCCTCGGCGAGGTCGCCGAAGACCGGCTGCGATCGGCGGTGGACCTGCGACGTGCGCTCGGCGACACGGATGCCATCGCCGGCGCAATCGCCAGGCTTGGCGAGACCCTCGTCACGAGGCTTCGCTCCGAGGCAGCACTGGCCGTGATGCAGCCTGCAGCCGCGGAACTGCTCGGCGAGGGATCGCAACCGTCCGGTCGCGACGGCCCTGCCGTCGGGCCCGGCGGCGTCTCACTCCTCGGCCAGTTGTCGCGTGCCCACTTTTTCCAGGAGGAACATGCGCTGGCCATCCAGGTCGCCGACCGGGCGCTGGCGGCCGGGGAGCGGCTCGACCTGGTCGGAATCGTGAGCGACGTGCTGATCACGCGGGGTTCGGCCCTGGGCAACCTCGGCCGGACGTACGAAGGCCTCGGCGCGATCAGGGCGGGGCTCGACCTCGCTGAGCAGAACGGACTCGTCTCCACCGCCCTGCGGGGGCGCGTGAACCTGGGGGCGTTCCAGTTGAACTCGGACCCGCGAGCCGGGTTCGAGAGCGCCATGGCGGCGCTCGAGGTGGCCCGGCGATTGGGCCTGCGGTCGTTCGCCTCGACGCTCGCCGGGAACGCCGCAAGCGCCGCCGTGGAAGTCGGCGAGTGGGAGCGTGCGATCCGCGAGCTGACGATGGCACGCGACGAGGGCCCCGACGAGTTCGCCCGCAATTACGCGAGCTGGTCGCTGCTGACGTTCAATGCATGGCGCGGCGGTGACGTGACGGCCGAGGTCGAACGACTCACCGCCTGGGCAGAAGGCTTCGGCGAGACCGGAGCGACCGAGGCGATCCGCGGAATGGAGGCCGACGTCTGTTTCGGCGCCGGAGAGTATCGGGTCGCCTGCGATGACTGGATGGCGTTCGGTGCCAGCGATGCGCTGAATGCGCCACGCGCGTACTTCATGGCCGGCCTTGCCGCGCTGATGGCGGGCGACCCGGATCGTGCCGCGCTGGCTCTCGCCGCCCACCAGGGCACGGGCAGCCACGGGCGCCTGTTTGACCTCGACCGGCGCCTCGTGCAGGCCGGCATCGGAGCCCTGCACGGCCGGGAGGCCGATGCCCTTCGCGAAGCCCGCGCCGTCATCGCGGAGTTCGGCCGTCTCGGCCTTCCGTGGCGGCAGGCCCTGGGGGCCATGATGCTCATCGCGACGATCGGCGGTGACGACGCGGAGGCCGGTGCGACGGCGGCATCCGGACGAGCGATCCTCATCCGGCTCGGCGCTGCACCGTTCGTCGAGCAACTCGACGCTGCCTCGGCCCGCGGGCCCGGTGGCCGCGTCGCCCCCTCGGGCACGCCGAGTAGGGCCTCGGGTCGCGAGCAACCGCTCAGTAGTTGGTGATCGTGAGGTGCGTCGCCTCGCGGTCGTTGCGTGACTTGATCGTCCACATGTACGTCTTCGACGCCTCGACCGTGCGCCAGCGGTCGGAGCCGTACAGGCGCCGGATCATCGGCGTGTCCTTGATGACGACCATGACCCGCGCAGTCCAGGCCCTCGAGCACGCGCTGCAGTCGCTCCTGGTCCTGCCACCCGAACGGCATGTTGTCGTACGCGCTGAACTCGCTGTCGTACGGCGGATCGACGAAGACGAAGTCGTCACGCGACGGCGAGGCCTCGGCGAGGAACGGCTCGAAGTCCAGGCAGCGCCACTCGGTTGCCGAGAGCCGCTCGAGCATGGCACCTGCGTAGAGCAGGCTCACCTTGTCGCCCAGCGACTTGCGGTTGTAGGAGACGCCACCGTACGGGACGTTGAACTCGCCGCGCGCGTTGAAGCGGAACATGGCCGCGAAGGCGAACTCGCGCAGGAAGAGGAAGTCGGCGGTGCGGTACGGACCCCGGTCGCCGCAGCGTCGCGCGCCGTTGTAGCGAGCCCGGATCGCCATGTACATGGCGGCACGGATGGCGCCCTCGATGTTCGCGAGGAGGTCGGCGGGCGACAGCAGGGCGTCCGCCTTCGCCTGGACGCGCCGCATGCGCTCGAATTTCACCGGGAGGTCCTGCTCGATTCGCGCGGCGTACAGCGCGGTCAGCCCCGGACCGGCACCATCGAGCAGGTCGCGAAGGGCCTGCCGGTGATCGGCCAGGATGCCCGTGGTCGACGCGCGATCACCGGCCGGGAACGCCCCCGCCAACTCCCGGTACAACGGGTCGAGGCCCACGAAACCATCCCACGCGGCGGCCACCGTTTCGAGCGCCGCGCGGACTGACGAGTCCGACGTCGCTGCCCCGGCGTACAGGTGGACCAGGTCCGCGCACGCGTCGTTCGCCCATGCCGGCACCTCCGCGGGCGTCGCGAGGAGTACGGACCCGCCGCCCACGAATGGATCGATCAGGCGACCGGTGAGCGGCGGCGCGGCGGCGGCGATGGCGGGCAATTCCGACGACTTGCCACCGGGCCACTTGACGAACGGCGTCAGCAGCGGCGACGGCGCGACCCGCGGCGTCACGAGGCAGCGACGTCCGTCAATACTCCCCACCGGTCGTACGACGTGAGAACCCAGGTGGTGCCGTCGAGATTGCCGGCCACGCGCTCCCTCCCTTCTCCCGCCGAATTGCGGTGCCAGATGCTGCGCCGGCGAGAAGTCCAACCCAGCATACGAGGAGCGACCGTGACGCGACGGCGGGATTCCCGAGCCGCGGTGCCGGAACGGAGCGCGGCGTGGTACGCGCATGCGATAGGGTTCGCGACCGAATGCACCCCGTCACAGGAGGACACCGGTTCGATGAGTATGCCGCCGGGCACGAAACCGGAGGTAAGGTCGACACGCCCCGGTGCGCGTCTGTTCGCAGTCGCGGTGCCGCTGCCGTCGATCCTGGCGGTGGGCATGTTTGGGTTCCTTCTTGGACTGAGCGCCGCCGGTCCCGTGGCGGCCGTCGAACCGACAATGCCGCCCTTTACCGTGGGTCGACATGTCTACGACTACGGCAACGTCCTCTCCACGCGGTCCGCGGCGGCGGCCGAATCACTGGCGGCGAAGATCGAGGCCGAGGGCGGCGGGAGCGTCGTGGTCTATACGGTCGACGACGCCTCGTCGATCCCCGACGAAGCCACGCTGGTCCGCGACTGGCACATCGACGGGATGCTGGTGACCGCGCAGGACCCGTTCGGCGAGATCACGATCGGCAGCGCGCTCAACAGCCGGCTCGGCGCCGATGGAAAGGCCGTCGTCAAGCACCTCTCCACGCCCGGCCCGCAGACGACCGAGAGCTGGATCATGAGCACGCTTGCGCGCGTCGACGCGTTTGCCTCCGGGACCCACGTCTTCGACGGCGTCGGCATCCTGAGCGCCTCGGGTAGGCAGCAGGCGGAGACCGCCGCGAAGGACCTGGGCAGCAGGCTCGGCGGGACGGTTTACGTCGACATCGCGATCGGTGGGACCGACCCGGCGAACGCGGCGTTTTTCAACGGCGCGACATGAGCTCGGGACTCGGCGGCAAGTCGATGGTGATCGCCCTCGCCGTGAAGGACACCGAGATCGGCGGGTACATCGACTCAAGTTCCGACCTCTGGGACACGTACACGACGAACGCTCCGTGGAAGAACGAAACGCTTGCGGATCAGCCGGCGGCCAACGGCGACGTCCAGGCCGCCTTGCTGGCGGCCATCGCCGCTGTCCAGCAGCCGCCGGTCATCCCTCCGGACATGGTGCCCTGGCTGATCTTCGTCGTGGTGATCGTGCTCTTCGCGATCGCCGTGCCGTTCTTCCTCGGGCCGAGGTTGATTTCGGAAGCTCACGGGAACGACCGGCCCGATCGATAACGGCGTGCCCGGCGACGCCCTGATCGAGAGCATCGCCGACACCGGCGTGACCGTCACGATGCCGAGCGTCGGGCCTGACGCGCCCGAATACCGGCTGGGCCTGCAGGTCGTACCGGCTGGCGGCGGGGCACCCTACGAGGTCTCGGTCAAGGCGTTGATTCCGCGCCTGTTCGTGCCGATGGTCCTGCCGGGTGCCCACGTCGGCGTGCTCATCGACCCGGCCGACCCGCAGAAGGTGTCGCTCGACTTCGGCAGCATCAGTGGTGCACAGACTGCAGGTGAGGCATCCGTCGTCGGCCCGTCCGGGGGCATGAACTTCAGCTTCGACGCGAGTGGTCAGCCGGTGGCCGGGGAAACCTCCGCGGTTGTCGGCGCGGTGCGCAGCGGGGCCCTGCCCACGATCAGGGGCAGCGCAGCGGAACTGCTCGCCACGGGCACACGCTGCACCGCGGTCATCACCACCGCGCAACCGCTTGGCAAGACCGTCCGCGACATCAACCCGGCCGCAGATCCGTCGCGACTCAACGATCCGATGTGGCTCTTCACGGCCGAGGTGAGCATGGCCGGGGAGACGCCCTGGCCTGCCGTGTTCGGCCACCGCGTACCCCTGGACAAGGTCGCGGAGGTGGCTCCCGGCGTGAAGCTGGCGGTGGCGGTCGACCTCGCGGATCGAAACCAGGAAGTCGCGATCGACTGGGACGAATCACCGATCACCGGATAGCCACTGCAGGCGCCGCGCCGGTCCCCCGGGATCACGCGCCTCGCGATCTCACGATTGCGCGATCGTCCTCGGATGCCTCGGTTGGTAGAGACCGACCGATGGCCCTGCCGTCGGGGAGGAGCGCGATGCTTGCCAGCAGACGCCGCGCATCATCGACGATGCCACAGGAAGGAGTCGCGCGGGCTGGCAAGAGCCAACCGGGTCGGCACAGCGGGTCGATCGCGAGCCGGTCGCTCGGACAGGAACCGTCGAATTCGGCGCCGGGCAACGAAGCGCCCGGAGGAACCGGCCGTCCGTCGACTGGCGCGCCGGCGGTCGCGATTGCTCGTGATCGTCGGTCTGCCGCCGGGCCCGTTGCCGACGGCCTTGCGGTCGTCAGTCCGGTTTCCCGGAACCGCTCCGGGGATTGCTCCCCGACTCGGCTCGGCTGTGAGTGTCGGCCCCTTCGGGCAAGATTTAGAATGGACGTTCGACCCGGATCCCGCAAGGGGACTTGTCCACGAACTGGCCGTACGCCTCACGGAGTTGTCCACCAAATCAGTGGGCGACAGCCGGGACTGTGGAGGAACGCCCCCGACCGATCAGGTCGTCGCCGGGTCCGCCGCGCTTGATACTGCAGCCAGCGACTTCTCGAACCAGTAGTGCGCGTACGGCTCACTGTTGAAGGCAGGCACCTCCCGGTACCCGGCGCCCCGATACATGGCGATGGCCTCGGTGAGGCTGCGGTTGGTTTCGAGGTGGACGACGGTCGCCCCGCTCTCCGCAGCACGGCGCTCCAACTCGAACAGGAGTCGCCGGCCCAGTCCGAGGCCACGGACGCGCGGCGACACCCACATCCGCTTCAGCTCCGCGACGCCGTCGGCGTGCAGCTTCAGCGCGCCGCAGCCGACCGGATCACTGCGGACGCGAGCCACGAGCACCAGGCCCGCGGGCGGCGTGAGATCAGCCGCACCCGCACGGTTGCTCCGGGAGACGTCGAAGCCGGCCTCGAATTGCCGGTCAAGTTCCTCGAAGTACTGGTTGAAGCACCAGCGGACGTCCGGGCTGGTTGCTCGTTCGGGCGCGATCGTCAGCTGCGAGCGCAGGAGAAGCTGCTCGACCTGGGCCATCGCCGTCGCGAGCTGCTCACGCTCTTGCTCGGGAAGCGGCTCCAGCAGCGATCTGGCGAGTGCGTCCGACCGACGATCGAGCTCACTCCGCTCGGCGCGACCTGCCGCGGTCAGCCGGACGCGCCGCACCCGGGCATCGGCGAGGTCCGGCGCAACTTGGATGAGTCCCTGCCGTTCCAGCGCACGCAGCAACCGGCTCGAGTAGCCGGAATCGAGGCCGAGGCGCCTTCGGAGTTCGCGGACCTCGGCGCCCGCCTCGCCGACCTCCCAGAGCAGGCGCGCCTCGCCGAGTGGTCGGTTCCGCCCCAGAAAATGGTCGTCCAGCGCGCCGGCCGAGGACGTCACCGTGCGATTGAAGGAGCGGACCCGGTCGATGAGCGATGCCTCCATTCTCTGATGTTAGTCAGAGAACATGGCGCCGGTCAATCGTGAGATCGCGGAGCAACCGGATCCCGGGAGCCGACGTCGATGCCCGGAATCGGCGACCATGGCGCCGGTGCGCCGCCCGACTCGAACCTCTCTGGATGTGGGGACGGAGGGCGGCATCGGAGGCGAACGGCGGTTCCAATGACGACGGTGCCCGGAACTCCCACTTCGGACGACCTCTCGCCGCGCCGACCGATTGCGCCCCGGATCCCTGCCGACCTCGTCCCGACCGCGATGGGCGAAACAGACGTGCTCCAGGACGCCGACTGGGACGGCGTGCGCATCAGCGGCTGGCTCGGACCCGGCGTCGAGGGTTCGGCGGTGACGTTCGCCACTGCGAGGTTCGAGGCGGTCGACCTCTCGAGCGCGCAGTTCGCCCATCTCACGCTCCGCGATTGCGACATCGTCGGCTCCAACCTCGCGAACCTGACCGCACGCGAATCGACGATGGTCCGCGTCGCCGTGCGACACAGCCGCCTGACCGGCCTCGCCTGGCCCGGAGGGAAGCTCCTCGACGTCCGCTTCGAGGACTGCCGGGCCGACCTGGCGTCGTTCCGCTTCGCGACCCTCTCGCGGGTCACGTTCTCCCACTGCGTACTGGTCGAATTGGACTTCCAGGGAGTCCGCGGGGACTCGATCACGTTCCTCGACTGCGACCTGGGCCGAGCGCAGTTCTCCGCTGCGCAGTTCCATCGCTCCGAGATCCGCCGCTGCAACCTCGAACGGATCTCGGGCATCTCAGGCCTGCGGGGCATGGGCCTCATGCCGGCCGACATCGTGGGGCTCGCGAGCGCGCTCGCGGGCGACCTCGGAATCAGGACGCTGCAGGACTGACGGACGAGGAACGCTCGCCTGTAGACGCAGACGACGACGGGCCGAACCGCCGGCGTCCGCCGCAGGCCCCGGGCCGGGAACGAGTTCGGCGGCGCTCCCTGGCCCCTCTAGAAATCGGCGCTGGCGGGCGTGCGCGGGAACGGGATGACGTCGCGGATGTTCGCCATCCCGGTCGCGTAGGCGATCGATCGCTCGAAGCCGAGCCCGAACCCGGCGTGCGGCACCGTGCCGTAGCGGCGCAGGTCGCGATACCACCAGTAGACCGCCGGATCGAGCCCCATCTCGTCGAATTCGGGCATCGAGCACGTCGAGCCGCTCTTCGCGCTGGCTGCCGCCGATGATCTCGCCGATGCCGGGCGCGAGCACGTCCATCGCGGCCACCGTGCTGCTCGTCGTCGTTCAGGCGCATGTAGAACGCCTTGATCTCCTTCGGGATAGTTGATGACGACGACGGGCCGCTTCGACGTACACCTCGGCAGAGATACCGCTCGTGCTCGGCCTGCAGGTCGACCCCCCACTCCACCGGGAACTCGAACGCGCGGCCGGACCGCTGCAGGACGTCGATCGCCTCGGTGTACTCCATCCGCTCGAAACTGGACGCGACAACGTCCTCGAGCCGGGTGATGGCTTCCTTGTCGATCCGCTCGCGCGAAGAACGCCATGTCGTCGGCGCGCTCGTCCAGCAGCGCACGAAAGATGTACTTGAGCAAGTCCTCCGCCAAGTCGGCGTTGTCCGCGAGATCGGCGAAGGCGATCTCCGGCTCGACCATCCAGAACTCGGCGAGGTGGCGGCTGGTGTTGGAGTTCTCGGCGCGGAACGTCGGCCCGAACGTGTAGACGCGCGAGAGCGCCAGGCAGTAGGTCTCGACGTTGAGCTGTCCGGAAACCGTGAGGTACGCCGGCTTGCCGAAGAAATCCTGCGAGAAGTCGATTGCGCCATCGGTCGTGCGCGGGAGGTTGGCCAGGTCGAGCGTGGAGACGCGGAACATCTCTCCGGCGCCTTCGGCATCGCTGGCGGTGATGATCGGCGTGTGCACCCAGTAGAAAGCCGTGCTCGTCGAAGTAGCGGTGCATGGCCATGGCGAGGCAGTGCCGAACCCGGGCAACCGCGCCGAAGGTGTTGGTCCGCGGCCGCAGGTGCGCGACTTCCCGGAGATACTCGAAGGTGTGCCGCTTTGGGGAGATCGGGTAGCTCTCCGGATCGTCCACCCAGCCGACCACGCTGACCGACTCGGCCAGCAACTCCACTGCCTGCCCCTTGCCCTGCGAAGGAGCGAGCGTGCCGGTGGCGGTAACGGCGCACCCGGCGGTGAGTCGCAGGATCTCGTCCTGGTACTTGGGAAGCGCCGCAGGTGCGACCACCTGCAGAGCGTCGAAGCAGGAACCATCATGCACGTGCAGGAACGACAGCCCCGCCTTCGAATCACGACGCGTGCGGATCCAACCCTGCACCGTCACGCGCGCACCGGCCGGCGGCCGACCCGCGAGAATATCGGCGATTCGGTCTGCCTGCGGCATGAAGACCTCCCTGTGGCCCGGATGGACCGCGACTCGGTATCGGGCCGCAACCCCGGAGACGAGCATCGGCTGCATAGATGAGCGATGGTGAGCGCACTCGTGGCCATCGTATGGCGCTGCCGCATGTCTGTCTCGGAGCGCGCAGACGCACGATGCCAGGCTGGCGTTTTCACGCACGACCGGAACCGCCAGACCCGGATCCGAGTCTGGCGCCCATGCAGGCACCCGTGACGAACGAGAAACCCTCGCCGCCAGTGCCGTTTCCTGGCTCGTGGCGGCAGACCTGGTGGGCGGTGCCCGCTCTTATCGCCGTTGCGTCACGAGTCTGGGGAACCGCCCTGGTGTACGTCGTGGGGGGAACCGCCTGGCAGGGGTTCCTGCATCCGCTGGCCGCCGGACCGGCGACCGCGTGGGACGGCGCCTGGTACCTGTCCATCGCGCGCAGCGGCTACCACGCGGCCCCGTTGCTGAACACGGTTCGCGGGGGGTACCACGACTTCGCCTTTTGGCCCGCCTGGCCGGCCGTCCTGGCGCCACTGGTCCACGTGGTGCCGGCGTCGTGGGCAGATGCAACCGCTTCGCTCGCGGCGAACCTCCTGGCCGTCGTCGGGTTGGTGCTCTGGGCGCGCGTCCTGGAACCGGCGTTCGGGCGTCGCGATGCGTGCTTCGCCATCGCATTCGTCGGGTTCGCGCCGTCTGCCTTCATCCTTTCGATGGCCTACTCCGAGTCTCTCTTCCTGCTCGTGGCGGCCACGTTCTTCCTGAGCCGGGCCGACTCCATGCGGCGTCCCGTCCTAGCGGCATTGGCGCAGGCGACACGCGTCACCGGCTTTGCCCTGGGCGCCACCGCGCTCCCCGCGCTGGTTCGGACGCGGGGACGAGACGCGCACGCCTGGCTGATCCTGGTTGCCCCGCTGCTGGTGTTCGCCGCCTGGTGGGTGTTCCTCGCTGCCCTGACCGGGGACCCGGCCGGCTTCCTCCAGGGGACGCCCAGCTGGCTGCACGTGACGGGTCAGTCGTCGGGCCCGACTTCGTTCCTTCCGGATCTGGGCCGCAGCGGCAGCTACGCTCGACCGATCGTGGTCGCGGCCGTCTTCATGGTTGCGGTGGTTCTTGGAACAGCGCGCCTGTTCTGGCGCCGCCTCCCGGAGTTTGGCTGTTACGCCGCGGCCGCGCTCCTGGCCACGCTGGTCCTTGCTTCCTGGCAGTCCATGCCACGCCACGCGCTCGTTGCCGTCCCGGCGGTGGCGGCGGTCATCCAACCGCTGCGGGTGCGCTGGCGCTGGGTGCTGCTGGCGCTCTCGATCGGCGGCGAGATCGTGATGGCCCAGTCGATGATCGGGATCCGGCTGGTGTCACCGTGAGCGTATGTCGGGGCGAACGGCCTCAGGGGGACACCTGATCAGCCCGACGAATTCGATGCCGGTGGACCCGCGGCGCATCATGAGCCGTGTGTCCTGACGGGATCGGAGGTTCGACGACGATGGCGACCAGGTCTGGTGGAGCGCTCACATTCCTCGGGATCGCGGGGAGTCTCCGGAGGCTGTCGTACAACCGTGGTCTGATCCGGGCGGCGATCGAGCTTGCGCCGGACGGCACGACCGTGACGCCCTACGACCTCATTGACCTGCCCATGTTCAACGAGGATGTCGAGGCACAGGGCGATCCCGCGCCGGTGGCCGCGTTCAAGCGGGCGATCGCCGCCGCCGACGCCCTGCTGATCGCCAGCCCCGAATACAACCACTGCGTTCCGGGGGTGCTGAAGAACGCGATCGACTGGGCGACACGGCCGGCGCGCCGGTCCGTCCTCACGGGGAAGCCCGTGGCGGTCATGGGCGCGAGCCCGGGCCTGGGCGGTACCGCACGGGCCCAGGCCCAGCTTCGCGACGGCCTCACCTTCACCAATGGCCTCGTGCTGCCGCTGCCGGAGGTTCTCGTTCCGCTCGCCGCCGAGAAGTTCGACGCGGAGAGCAACCTCACCGATCCGGCGACGCGAGCGCTGGTCCGAGATCTGCTCTTATCACTCGCCGCCTGGACGCGGCGCCTCGGCGTTTCGGAGGATGCGGTCGCGAGCTAGCAACTGACCGCCCGGGCAGCGGTGGCCGTACCGTCGGTATCCTGTCGCGAACGCATTGGACACCCGCTCTGGATGAACGCCGCCATCCGGCGGCTACGCATCGCGACCCGAGGCTCGGTCGGGAAACAAGGAGGCGCCGGCATGATCCCTGACCCAACCGCGTCGTTGCCGCCCGATAGCCCCGCCGCCCTGTCGATGGAACGCGGCCGCCGTCTTCGGAAGGTCGCCACCAGGCGGAGCCAGGCGGCCTGGAAGCTTTCGGCCGACCGTGTCGACCCCATCGAGACGCTCATCGCGTCGAACGAGGACCGAATCCCGGAGCTTGTGCCGATCAGGATCGGCCGGATGCTCGCCTCCCCGTTCGCCTTCCTCCGGGGGTCCGCTGCCGTGATGGCCGCCGATCTCGCGTCGACCCCAGCCACCGGCGCGATGGTCCAGCTGTGCGGCGACGCGCATCTCTCGAATTTCGGCGTCTACGCCAGCCCGGAGCGACGCCTTGTGTTCGATCTCAACGACTTCGATGAAACCTATCGCGGGCCGTGGGAATGGGACGTCAAGCGCCTCGCGGCGAGCTTTGTCGTCGCCTCGCGCGAGAACGGGTACACGGAGGACACGGCCCGGCAGATCGCCCGCACGGTTGGCTGGGAGTACCGCCGCTGGATCCGGGAGTACGCCGGCATGCGGGCCCTCACGGTCTGGTACGCGGCGATCCCGATTGAATCAATTCTCAAGCGCGTCGAGCGCGCCCGTTTCCGGGCGCACGTCGTCTCTGTCATCGAGGCGGCGCGGCAGCGCGACCACATCTCGGCGCTCGGGAAACTGTCGATCCCGGCACCCGGCGGTGGGTGGCTCATCCGCGACCGGCCGCCGCTGCTCCTGCGGCTCGCCGACGACGACCCCTCGCGGGAGGCGGTGCCCCACATGTTCCATACATACCTGCGAACGCTGGCGCCCGAACGCCGGCTCCTCGTCGAGAAGCACCGGCTTCTCGACGTCGCACTCAAGGTGGTCGGTGTCGGGAGCGTGGGTACCCGGTGCTACGTCGCCCTCTTCGCCGGCCCGGCCGGCGGCCCGCTCGTCCTCCAGGTCAAGGAGGCGCGCGAGTCGGTACTCGCCCCGTATGTTCGCGCGGGGCGCCAATATCACCAGGGCGAGCGAGTGGTCACGGGTCAGCGGATCATGCAGGCACTCTCGGACAGCTTCCTGGGCTGGACCGAGTCGCCGGTCAGTGGCGTGGAGTATTACGTCCGCCAGCTGCACGACATGAAGTACAGCTTCGACATCACACGTCTGCGGCCGCCGGGCATGACACTGTACGCGCAGGTCTGCGCGTGGGCGCTCGCTCGAGCCCACGCTCGATCGGGCGATCCCGCCCTTCTCTCGGGCTACCTGGGTGCCGGACAGGTGTTCGACAACGCGCTCGCAGGGTTCGCCGTGGCCTACGCCGACCAGACCGAGCGCGACCATGCGGCACTCGTGGCGGCGGTGAGGACCGGGCGGATGGCCGCTGAGACCGGCGTCTGAGAGAGGCGGCACGGTGACCGACACCCACGACGGCAGCGCCTCCACCGAAGGCGCAGCGCCTGGGTCCGAACGTGATCACGAGGGCCTGGTCGATACGGCTCGCGGCCTGTGGCGTGACGACCGCGTTGAAGTCGTGGCAGCGATCCTGCTGGCCCTGGCAACGGTCCTCTCAGCCTGGGGGGCGTACCAGGCGACACGCTGGGGCGGCGAGCAGGCCGACCAGTACGCGCAATCGTCGGCGCTCCGAGCCGACGCCGGCCGGCACGCCGCCACGGCCTCGCGCCAGGTGCAGCTCGATGTCGCCACGTTCATCGCCTGGACCCAGGCCAAGGCGGCGAAGAACACCGCCCTGGCGGATTTCCTGCGTGGTCGGTTCCGGGCGGAGTTCGTGCCTGCCTTCCAGGCCTGGGCGACCGGCGCATCTCCCGATGCCCAGGGCCTGCCATCCGGCACCCCGTTCGACCAACCGGCCTACGTTCTCGCCGAACAGAAGCAGGCGGACGAGCTGACGGCGCGGGCCGATGCGGCCCTCGCGGAGGCGCAGCGGGCCAACCAGATCAGCGACGACTTCGTCCTCACGGCCGTCCTCTTCGCCTCCGTGCTGTTCTTCGCCGGAACGGCGTCCAAGTTCCGGCCGCCCATGCTTCGGTGGGGGATGATCGCGATGGCCGTGCTGATCTTCGGCGTCGGCCTCATCGTCGAGTTCAGCCTGCCGCAGAGCCTCAGCATCTGATCAAGCTCAGGACGGCGTCACAACGACCGACGGGCGCACTCGCCACCAGCACTGCGGGACCCGAGACCAGCAGAGGCACAGCCGCTTGTCGTGCTTCGACGCTGCCCATACCATCGGCGCATGCCCGCCGCTCCGTTGCTCTCCGACATTGAGATCGCCGGCCGGCTCGTCGCGCTGCCCGCGTGGCAGCTCAATGGTGGTCGACTGACGCGGACCGTGGTGACGCATGACTTCCGAGCGGGCCTCGAACTCGTCAACCGCATCGCTGACAGGGCCGACGAGCAGAACCACCACCCTGACGTGTTGATCCACTGGAACGTGGTGACGTTGACGCTGTGGACCCACGCGTCGGGCGGGATCACCTGGCGCGATTTCGACCTCGCCAACGCGATCGAACGGATCTTGTCCAATTCGGCGGGCCAGACCTGACGCGAGGCGGGCGTCACCAACCGGATAGGCCGAGCCGGCATCGAACCTGCCCGAGAGAGCGGCCCGACTCAGCCCAGCGCTCCGCCGCTACAGTACGAATCGTGGAGCGGTACGAGATCGCAGAGGCGGCCGGTCGCGCCGGCGTCAGTGTCGACGAACTTGGCCGGCTGGTCGATCTCGGAATCATCGGCCCGGGCGCGGACGATCGATTCACCTCCGGAGACGTTCGGCGAGTGGGCATGGTGCGCAGCCTCGTCACAGCAGGCGTCCCGCTCGACGGCCTGGGCGCTGCCATCCGGAGCGGCCAGGTCTCGCTCGACTTCCTCGACGAACCCGCCTACGAGCGCTTTTCGGCGCTCAGCGACGTCACGTTCGCGCAGTTCGCCGAGCGGACCGGCGCGCCGGTCCAGTTGCTGATGCTCATCCGCGAAGCAGCCGGCTCGGCTGCCCCGCTTCCCGAGGACCGAATTCGTGACGAGGAACTGCCGTACGCCGAATTCATCGGGGCCCAGCTCAGAGCACGGTTCCCGCCGGCCGCCATCGAGCAACTGTTGCGAGTCCAGGGCGACAGCCTGCGACGGATGGCCGAAACGGAAACGGCCTGGTGGCGTGATGGGGTGATCACGCCGGCCACCGAGGCCGGCAAGCGGCCCGATGAGATCCTGGGGGTCGACTTCGCCAATCAAATGAGCGTCTTGGCCGAGCAGGCCCTGATCGGCATGTACCACCTCCAGCAGACGCAGGCCTGGACCGGAACGATCATCGAGGGCCTGGAGACGATGCTCGCCGCGGCCGGCCTGCACAGCCGCCTCGACCATCCGCCGGCCATGTGCTTCCTCGACATCACCGGCTACACCCGGCTGACCCAGGAGCGCGGCGACGCGGCGGCCGCCCAGCTGGCCGAGCAGCTCGGCCGGCTGGTGCAGCGAACGTCGATCAGGTACGGCGGCCGGCCGGTGAAGTGGCTGGGCGACGGCGTCATGTTCTTCTTCCCGAACCCCGGCCCGGGTGTGGTGGCCGCGCTCGAGATGGTGGCGGGCGTGGCCGAGGCCGGGCTGCCGCCGGCCCACGTGGGCCTGCACTCCGGGCCGGTGATCTTCCAGGAGGGCGACTACTACGGGCAGACGGTGAACGTCGCCTCGCGGATCGCCGAATACGCGCGACCGGGCGAAGTGCTGGTCAGCCAGGAGGTGGTCGACGCGTCGGGCGGGGCGGGGGTCGCCTTCCGCGAGATCGGCCCGGTCGAGCTCAAGGGCGTATCCGGCGCCATGCGCCTGCATTCCGCCTCGCGGGCCGGCTGAGCGGGGCGGAATGGTGGCCGCCTCTCAGGACAGCCGCGCCCCCGGCAACCCCCCGGATCATCTCCATGACATTCGTCGGCTGTGGCCTGTGCGTCACAGGCAGTTGGTAATCCGGTGGGCCGGATTTGTCCCGGGCTGGCAGAGCCGAGCCGACGAGCGGCCGCCTGAACGCTGGCTGTTCAAACGGGCGCGAGAGGGGCGGAAAGCGTGTCGGTTGGAACGCTGGGCGTTCATGGCCGCGCCTGAGGAGCCGAATCCCGGGCAGTTGGAACGCCCGGCGTTCAGGCTGACGCGGGAGGGGCGGAAAGCGTGTCGGTTCGGAACGCTGGGCGTTCAAAGGCGGCACATGGGGCAGCATGGATACCAGCCGCGGGTGACGGCGGTGACGCGAAGGGCTGGTGGCGACGTTCGCTACCGGAACCCGGATCATCTCGATGACATCCGTCGCCTGTGGCGACGTTATGCCCGCCGAAACCCACTCCCGGCATTCCCTCGCCGTTCCGCTGATACGTGAATCCCGAGCAAGCGCTGAACGTAAACCCACCCGGCGCTGCTCCGGATCGGCCGCGGCCCGCCGTCTAACGTGAGACACCGAAGCGTGCCGGGCCCACCGGGCGTCCGGGATCGCACCACACCGGCGGCGAGCGGCCGGGGTGGTCGTTGTGGTCGGTGCATCGGGAAGGGCCGCGCGTCGACCTGCACGGCCGGCACGACAGGGCACGCGCTTGTCACTCGTCTCGTTGCGTCCCCGGCTTGCTGCGTTGGCATTTCGTGGTCGGTTCGGTTCCGAAGGGCTCCAGCGCAGCTGGTCGGACCGGGCGGGGCCAGGCGGGACCGGGCGAGCTGATGACGATCCGGGCGAGCTGATACGACCCGGGCGAGCTGATGACGATCCGGGCGACTCCGGCCATGCCGATGGCGGGCGCGCAAATGGCCAGACGACAGACCCGAGAGGGGGCTATCAAGCCGATGAACATGGCCTCCAACAGGTAGACTGCAACGCGACCCATTCGGGCCCAGAGGCGCCATCCGGACCGGCGGAGTGTCACGCACTCCCCGGCGGCCGGCTGCCTCCGCTGAAACAGCGGAGGCGCCTTCGCGGATGGCGCGTGTAGGGTCCGGATGGGACGGCGCCGGCCAGGCTCGCTGGCGCACGATCAGCCGATCGGCTCGAGCTTCAGGTGGTCATCCGAGAGGAGCTACTCGTCCAGCCACCGCCCAATTTGGAGGAGTTGCGCTCAATGAACAACCTTGGAGATTTCCTGCTGTGGACGATCGAGGTGTTCTTCCTGATCCTGGCGATCTGGATCTTCATCGCGATCTTCTCGGACATCTTCCGCCGGACGGACATCCACGGGGGGATGAAGGCCCTGTGGGTCATCGTGATCTTCATCCTGCCCTTCATCGGCTGCCTGATCTACATCATCGCTCGGCCGAAGGTAACGGCAGGCGATGTCCAGGAAATGGTCCGGGCCGACGCGGCGAGCCAGGCGGTGGCCGGTGTCTCGAAAGCTGACGAACTCACCAAGCTCGCGCAGCTCAAGGAATCCGGCGCCATCACTCCCGCCGAGTACGATTCGCTGAAGGCGAAGCTCGTCGCAGGCTGAGTAGGGACCTCCTTCTCGGCCACAGCAGGTCGGACCTCATCAAGGCGACCTCGCGGTCGTGGGCGCCTCGCCGCCGTGCGTGATCATCGATCTCAGTGCGGCGGGCCTGGCCGGGCGACGACGTTAGCGGTCGACATGGCGCGCTCTGGAGCATTCCCAGCTGCCGCACGGCCGCTTCCACGACCTGCGCCATGCCGCCGCGACGTTCTTTCAGGCGCAGGGCTTCACCCTGGAGGACGTCAAGAACCTGCTCGGGCGTAGCACGATCACGCTCACGTCGAACAGGTTCCGGCACGTCCGGGAGCGCCGGCAACAGGTCGCCTTCAGCATGGACGCCGTGCTCGGGGTGAACAGCACGGCGGGACCTCGGGACAGAAAGACGGAATCGACCGCCGAATGGGCCTGCCTGCGGGTGTCTCACCTCATGCGTGGCTGGTCAGGTTGCGCGGGCGGTCGCGATCGGCTCCCGCATCGCCCCGACAAGGCGCGGCTCGCATATTCGGCCCGAGGCCAGTCTGGCCACGAACGAGGTACCGCGGTTGTCAAGAAGGGCCGAGTTCCGAGTAGCATGGACTTCGACCGCGAAATCGCCCGCTTTGGCGAGGACGGCCATGGAGGGAGACCGTGCAGCGAGCAGAGCGATCCGGGTCGCCGATCGAGGCAGAGCCGCCGGCAGGCGAGCGGTACCTGCTGCTCGCCGACATCTCCGGCTACACCGGCTTCATGGCCGGCGTCGAACAGGAGCACGGGGTCGATTTCAGCGCGGGCATCCCAGCCGCCTACGCCGTGCTTGGGGCTCTCCTGGACGCCGTCATCGAGGGCCTGGAGCCCGATTTCGCCGTCGTCAAACTCGAGGGCGATGCCGTATTCGCAGCTGCGCCGGCGGCAGGTCTCGACGGCCAGGGCGACCGGGTCCTCGAGAGGCTCGGGGCAACGTACCGGGCGTTCACCGATAGCCGCACACGAGCTCTCCCCGCGAACGATCACCTCTGCACGGCCTGCCCCACCGTCGCGCACCTCGACCTCAAGGCGGTGCTCCATCGGGGTCAGGCGGTGCGCCAGACGGTCGGGTCCGGCAGTGACCTGCTCGGCCCGGCCGTGACGGTCGCGCACCGATTGCTCAAGAACACCATTCGAGAGCGGATCGGCTTTCGCCCCTACCTGTTCCTGACCGACGCTGCGGCAACCGCGCTCGGACTGTCGAAGGTTGGCCTCCCGCACCGCGAGGAGTACTCGGACGCGGGATCGATCGAGGGCCGCATTGTCGAGCTCGGCGAACCCGTACAGGAGGGCGTTCCGACCCGGACCGCGTGACACCGTGCTCGCCGGCCCGCACGATCACTGGGTCGTCCTGCCGCTGATGCGCGCCACGGGTCGGCGGCGGCGTGAGGCGATGCTCGCCGGATCGAGCCTCAGCGATGTCTCGCACCCGTTCGAGCGAGACGCCGGGATCCCGAGTCTTCCGGGCTGGGAGTGCATTCCCACGCCAGGCCATACGCCGGGCCACGTTTCGTTCTTCCGAGCCAGCGACCGCGTGTTTGACCGCGGACGACGCCATCGTGACCCTGACGCTCAACTCCTTGGCGGGTCTGCTGCTGCAGCGGCAAGGCGTGTCGGGGCCACCGCGGTACACGAGCTGGAGCTGGCGGGCGACCAGGGAGTCGGTCGCGAAGCTCGCGCCGCTCGAGCCGAACGTGCTGGCTGGCGGCCACGGCACGCCCATGACCTGCGCCGGAGCCGCGGGTGCGTTGCGGGCCTTCGCCGATCGGTTCTCCGGTTGCGCCACGACAGGAGCCCCAGGGCTGGTCACCGAGCCGCCCCAGGTCACACACGAAACCGAGGGACATGTAGCCGAATCTCACGCAGGGATCGGCCGCCGTGCCAGGAGTCGTCGAACGATCGGGTCAGTCGTGTCGTCAACGGGGGCACTGGTTCCCCGGATCAGCCGGCCTGCCGGCGACAATCATCCGTCGCGTCGACTGGTCCGTCATTTCAGGGACGCTCATCCAGACGATACGGCCCCCGGAGGATGCTGTGGCTCACCCTCCGAAACGAAGGCTGTTGATCATCGCGTCGAAGGTCGGCTGCTCGTCGGAGAAGTGGTCGGATGCGGTACTGAACGTCACCAGGAACGTATCACTGCCCTTCACGATCGCGTACGTCTGCAGGCTGATGAGTGGGCCGCCTCCCGCCGGCTGCACCTGGTAGCCCAGCCGGATCGCGTCGCCGGATGGCAGGTTCACCTTCTCCCTGACGGAACTCCCGGTGACCCCCGGAATTCGATTCACCAATTGCTCGACGATGGGGCCCACAAGATCGAGTGGCAGGCCACCACTGGGCTGGACCAGCACGGACACGTTCGGAGGCACGGCCACGGTCGTGTCCTGCAGATCCCCGCCGACCATGCTGGCCCGTGCCTGCGTGAGGTTGAGGATGTTTCGCACGAGGTTTGCCAGGTCCGGATTCGATGCTCCCAGCAGGCTCAGCAGCGCCTCGGTGTCGTTGGGGCCTATCGGGGTAGCGGTCCAACCGGCAGGGATCGTCATCGAGTAGCCGTCGCCGCTCGAAAAGACGAAGGAGGTCGGCGCGACGGTCGGGATGGGCGTTGGGCTCGGCGACGGCGTCGGAGTGGGCGGGGTTGGCGAAGGGGAAGGGCTTGGAGTGGGGCTCGGGCTTGGAGTGGGGCTCGGGCTCGGGCTCGCGCTGGGGCTCGGGCTTGGGCTCGGGATCGGCAGAGTGGGGACCGGCGTCGAGGTCGGCAGAGGGGTGGGTCGAGGCACCAGGCCGAGCAGTATCGCGCCCCACACCAATGCCGCCACCACTCCCACAACGACGACGACAACGAACAGCGCGCGAGGCATGGCCGCAAGTCTGCCTGACCGGGGTTACCGGCGTTGGCTTGCTCCAGTGGGTGCGCGATGTTGCTGCTCCGCGACAGGGGCCTCGACGATACGACCGAGGAGGCGCGGAAAGCGCCGCAGACCGATGGCCGCTCGAGAACCCACGCGAGACCGAAATGGTCGCACGCGAGGCCGGCCGAGCCGCTCGAATACCCTGCGCGCCATGCGCGTGCTGGACCGGTACGAGCGCGGCCGCCGGCCGCATACCGGCCTACTGCGCGGAGCCGGCCCCGCCTGACCGGCTCCTACTCTGCGATCCGGCCGGACCCAGTTGATCGTGGCCTCGCAGGGGAGCACGCGAACGCGATCACGCCGTGGCGATGTCCTCTGCCAGCGCCGCTTCGCGGGTCGCGACCCGGTGCTCCAGGTTGGCACCCTCGACGTCCATGTTCGGGAGCAGCCGGTCCAGCCAGGCCGGCAGCCACCAGGCGCGCTCGCGGAGCAGCACGAGCACGGCGGGCATGATGGTCATCCGGACCACGAAGGCATCGAAGAAGACGGCCACCGCGAACGCGAACCCGATGGACTTGACGAAGGCGTCGGCGCCGAGGACGAAGCCACCGAAGACGCCGATCATGATGATCGCGGCGGACGTCACCACCGGCGCTCCGTGGGTGAAGCCCAGGATCACGGCCCGGACGGCCTCCAGGCCGTGCACATGCTCCTCGCGCATGCGCGTCACCAGGAACACCTGGTAGTCCATGGCGAGCCCGAAGACGACCCCGATCATGAACAGCGGCAGCAGGCTCACGATGGCCGACGGTTGCTCGACCCCGATCACGCCGCCGAACCATCCCCACTGGAAGACCGCGACGACCGCGCCCAGCGTGGCGAGGACGCTCAGCAGGAACCCGAGGGTCGCGGTCAGCGGCACGAGCAGTGACCGGAAGACCAGGGTGAGCACGAGGAACGCGAGCCCGACGACCACCAGCAGGTAGGGCAGGAGCGCATCGCCCAGCTTCTGGGAGATGTCGATGGTGATCGCCGTCTGGCCCGTGACACCGACCGTGATGCCGGTCTCCGCCTTGATGGCGGGGGCCGCGGCCCGGATGGCAGTGACGAGCTGGACGGTCTCGGCGCTGCTCGGGGCGCTCTTGGGGATGACGTTCAGGATCGCCGTGTCGCCGGCCGCGTTGAACACCGCGGGCGCGACGAAGAGCACGTCGTCGAGCGCGGCGATGTCGCCCGCCACCGTCTGCGCGGCGGTCTTGGCATCGGCGCTGCCGGACGCGTCGAGCACCACGGTCAACGGACCGTTGAAGCCCGGCCCGAAGCCCGCGGCGAGCAGGTCATAGGCCTTGCGCTGGGTCGTGGACGGCCCGGCGACGCTGTCGTCGGGCAACCCGAGCCGCAGGTCGAGGGCCGGCAGCGCGATCACGACGAGGAGCGTCACGGCGCCCACCAGGACGAGCAGCGGCCGGCGCGAGATGAACGTCGGCCAGCGCAGCCACACGGTCCTGCGCTCCGGCTCGCCGCTGCCCTTGGACGCGGCGCTCGATGCGTCGCCCCAGCACCCGGAGGCCCGCGAACCCGATGAGGGCCGGCAGGAGGGTCAGCGCCACGAGCACGGCCACGGCGACGGTGACCGCGGCCGCGACGCCCATCTCGGTCAGGATCGGGATGCCCACCACCGACAGACCGGTGAGCGCGATGACGACCGTGAGGCCCGCGAAGAAGACCGCGCTGCCGGCCGTGCCCACCGCCCGGCCGATGGCCTCGAGCGGGTCGAGGTCGGCGTCATCGGCGAGCTCCGAGCGGAACCGCGACAGGATGAACAGTGCGTAGTCGATGGAGACGGCCAGGCCGATCATGACCGCCAGGATCGACGTCGTGGCGCTCAGCGACACGAACCCGGTGGCCGCGGTGATCAGCCCGACGCCGATGCCGATGCCCATCAGCGCGGTCAGCAGGGGCAGGCCCGCGGCGATGAAGGACCCGAAGGTGATGAGCAGGACGACGGCCGCGATCGCGATGCCGACCGCCTCGGATGCGGCCTGCTCCGGGACGGCCTGCAGGGCGTCGCCGCCGACCTCGACCGTGAGCCCCGACGCCCGGCCGGCCGCCGCCGCTGCCAGCAACGCCTGCCGGTCGGCATCGGTCAGCTCGATCGCGGGCACCGTGTAGGTCACCTGCGCCAGCGCCACGCGCCCGTCGGGGCTGACCGTGCCGGTCGTGAACGGGTCGCTCACGAAGGCGACCTTGGGCGCCGCGCGCAGGCTCGTCAGCACGTCGGCCACCTTGGCCGCGTTCGCGGGATCGGCCAGCGAGCCGCCCTCGGGCGCGGCGAAGACGACCCGCGCCGAGGCACCCGTGGCGTCGGCGGCCGGGAAGCGCGCCTGGAGCGTGTCGATGGCCTGCTGCGCCTCGGTGCCGGGGATGGAGAAGCTCGTGGAGGTCGGGCCCTTGAGGGTCGCCGCCGCGAGACTCGCGCCCACCAGGATCAGGACCCAGAGACCCAGCACCAGCCTCCGGTGCCGGAAGGTCATCCGGCCGAGCCGGTAGAGGAACAGCGCCATGCGTGGGGCTCCTATCGGGTAAACGTGAACGGATGGATCGACGTGACGTGGCGATGCCGGTACCGCGACCGGCCCCGGCGAGGAGACCAGCTGGTCATGCGGCTGCCGGCGAGCCCGACGGGATGGGCTGCGCCCTCGCGATGACCTGGCGCGCGGCTCGGATGAGGAGCTCCATGGCCTGCTCCACGAGCAGTACCTCGTCGTGGGACAGCTCCGCCAGGAGCACCTCGAGTCGCAGGTTGCCGAGGCGCAGGTGATCGGTGAGTGCGGCGGTGCCGGCTGCGGTGAGGTGGCAGATGACTCGCCGACGGTCGTCCGGCGCATCGGGATGGACGCGCCTGATCAGGCCGGTCGTCTCCAGCCGGTCCATCAGCCCGCTCGCTGATGAGATCGTGATGCCCAGATCCCTGGCGATCACGCCGATCGGGCGTGGCGCCTGGGACAGGAGGTGCAGCACGAACAGCTGACGCATCGTCAGGTCGGGGTCGTGCGTCGGGGGGATGGCCGTGGCAAGTTGCCGGGCGATCTCCAGCATCGCCCGATCACGCTCCGGCACGTCGCCGACGATCACCCGACCAGGCTCCTGATGCCAGGACCGCGCCGGGCGCCGTGTGAGACACCGCGAGCGGATCCTGGTTGGTCATGTTGTACCCCGTGCGGCGCTCGGCACCCGGATACTCCGGATGGCCCAAACCGTTGGGACGATATCAGACCTACGGTGGACACGTAGCAACTGGGGCAAATCCGCGCCAGGCTTCGTCGAGATCGAGAGGGAGCCCGACGCCGCTTCACCGTCAGCTGCCATCCTTCGGCGCTCCGCCGCTACAGTACGGCTCGTGGAGAGGTACGAGATCGCCGAAGCGGCCGAGCGGGCCGGACTCAGCGTCGAGGAGCTGAGCCGGCTGGTCGAGCTGGGCATCCTCAAGCCGGACGCCGAAGGACGCTTCACGCCGGGTGACGTGCGCCGTGCGGGGCTCGTCGAGCAGCCTGGCGACGGCGGGCATCCCGCTGGACGGCCTGGGCGCCGCCATGCAGAGCGGCCAGGTCTCGCTCGACTTTCTCGATGAGCCCGCCTATGAGCGGTTCTCGGCGCTCAGCGGCCTCACCTTCGCGCAGGTCGCCGAGCGGACCGGCGTGCCCGTCGAGCTGCTGATGCTCATCCGCGAGGCCACCGGCTCCAGCCCGCCACTGCCCGACGATCGCGTTCGCGACGGCGAGCTGCCCTACGCCGCGTTCATCGAGTTCCAGGTCGCCGCGGGCTTCAACCCGATCGCCATCCAGCGGCTGCTGCGGGCTGCAGGCGACAGCCTGCGCCGCCTGGCCGAGACCGAGTCCGCCTGGTGGAACTCGGAGGTGATGTCGCCGGCCATGGCGGCAGGCAAGCAGCCCGATGACGTCTTCGGGGAGGACTTCGTCACCCGCATGAACGTCCTGTCGGAGCGGGCCGTGATCGAGATGTACCGCCTGCAGCAGACGAAGACCTGGACGGCCAACATCATCGAGGGCCTCGAGACGATGCTGGCCGCGGCCGGGTTGCACAGCCGCCTCGAGCATCCCCCGGCGATGTGCTTCCTCGACATCACCGGCTACACCCGCCTGACCCAGGAGCACGGCGATGCCGCGGCCGCCGAGCTGGCCGAGCAGCTCGGCCGGCTGGTCCAGCGAACGTCGATCAAGTACGGCGGCCGGCCGGTGAAGTGGCTGGGCGACGGGGTCATGTTCTACTTCCCGAACCCCGGCCCGGGGGTGGTGGCCGCCCTGGAGATGGTGGAGGGCGTGGCCGAGGCCGGGCTGCCGCCGGCGCACGTGGGCCTGCACGTCCGGTCCGGTGATCTTCCAGGAGGGCGACTACTACGGGCAGACGGTGAACGTGGCCTCGCGGATCGCCGAGTACGCCCGACCGGGCGAGGTGCTGGTCAGCCAGGAGGTGGTCGACGCGTCGGGCGGGGCGGAGGTCGCCTTCCGCGAGATCGGCCCGGTCGAGCTCAAGGGCGTGTCCGGCGCCATGCGCCTGCACGCCGCCTCGCGGGCCGGTTGAACGGAGCTCAGGGGCGAGACTTCAGGCTACGGACAGCTCCGGGGCCGGACCTGCCTCGGCGACCTCGGGATCCGGGGCCCTGCCCGGGTGCGCCGCCGCCGGCGAACGAACGCCCCCGCCGCCGGCATCGCGCTTCCGGATCAATGCGGGGGAATCGCGCACATGGAGTCTGTGATGTCCACCGCGTTGTTGGACTCGTTGGTTTCCCTGACATGGTTGCCCGGGTCGAGGACGGCCCGTGCATGGGCGTCTGTTCCGACGTCGGTCGGACTGAAGTCCACGTCCACCCCGCTGTACGTGCCCGGCGGCACGCTCGTCGCCCGCGTCGATTTCGTGGCTCCCTGGCAGGTCACCTGGACCACGAACGGCCCGGACGGGTCGCTACCCAGGTTCTTGACGAACACGCTCACCACGACGAATGTGGTGCCGGTCCCATTGCTCTGCGTGCTCACCTCGGCAAGATCGGTGCGCAGGTCGATCACGAGCGGCCTGGGTGTCGGCTTCGGTGTCGGCGGCGGCGGCCGGCGGGTGGGCCTCGCTGTCGGAGCCGGCGTTGGAGCGGGCGTCAGGGCGGGCGTCGCGGCCGTGGTTGTTTCCGTCGGCGCGGGCGACGAGGCTGACCCGCTCGGGAGGGACCCCACCGGCGACGCGCCGGCGCCAGGCCCGGACACCGTCACCGCAATCACCGCCGGCACGCTGGCGGTTCCATCGGCACGGTACGCCGTCACGCTCAATGCGTGCGCGCCGATGGCCGACGGCGTCCACTGCAACTGCGCCGACACGCTCGGCTGACCGGCGGAATTGGGCGTCGTGTAGCTGTCGACTGCCACGTCATCGACAGTCAGGTCCACGCGTGCGACGCCGATGCTGTCCGCAGCCTTGACGAGGACGGCAACCGGCGTTCCGAGCGTCACTGTGGAGCCCGGTGACGGCGCCGACACCGAGACGGTCGGCTGACCCGACGCGCCCTGCGAGGCCGGCGCCCCTGACGCCGGAGTCGCCCCCGAGCACCCGATCAGCAGCGCGCACCCGAGCGCCACCAGCACGCCAGAAATGGTCCGCAACCTGTACCTCCCCGCCGCGGTGGTGAAAACCCCCGATGACACCGCGAATGGCGGCGAAGTCTAGGCTCGCGCGTGACCCCGGTCAATGGCCAGTGCCCCGCTCACTCGGCACTCCGGCGACCAACCGGAGCGAAGGCAGCCCGAGTACCGACCAACGCCGGCAGCCGGGAGGGCCGGACCACGACCAGCCCGGTGTGGCGCGACGCTGGCCCGAGGTTGGCCCGACGCCCCCGCCGGGACCGCCGAGTCGACACGCGGATTCGTCCCGGGAACCAGCCTGGACTCGGGCCCGGATCTCGCCGCATTCCTCGAGTCGCTCTCCACCGAGACGTGGACCCCGCAGCTGACCCTTGGCCGCCACCCCTATAGGCGGCAACCTCCTGGTGATGACCGTCGACCCCGCCGAACTGGCAAACGTCGTGAGGGCTTCCATCACGCGACCGTTCACTGCGACCGAATGCGCGACATATGGCATCGCTCCCTGCCCCACGCTCGAGGAGAGCAGGGCTCCCTGATCCAGGCCGCGTTTGCCACGCCACAGACTGACGCCGGACTTCCCACCGTCGCGCCGTCATAATCCGCCGCATGCCGGGCGAGGTCTGGTCCGTTGAGCGTGGCTCGTCCCTCCGGGTGGCCGACGGCGGTGCGCTCGACCCCCTCGTCGGGCCCCAGTGCTCGCTCGCGGTCCAGCTGCGCCGGGCGACGGGCGCGGTCATCGGGCGGAGCGCCGAGCTCGAGGCGATCTCCCAGGAGCTGCAGGAGGCCTCCGGCCGTCTCGCCGCGGTGACCCTCGAGGGCGAGCCGGGCATCGGCAAGACGCGCCTGCTGCTCGCCGCCGCCGAGCTCGCGTCGGCGAGCGGATTCACCTGTGTCGCGATCACGGCCGACGAGGAGATCCGCGGGCCGTTCCTCGTCGCGCGCAGCCTGTTTGCGTCGAGCGCGATCCACGACACGGCCGCAGGGACGCCGGCGGAGGCCGCGGTCAGGCGGGTGGTCGAGGCGATCTCCGGGCGTGACGAGCCCGGGTTCGAGACCCTGTCGCCGGACGCCAAGCTCCTCCGGGCCTTCGACCTCGCGGGTGTCGCGATCTCGACGCTGGCCGGGCATGCGCCCGCTCGCGCTGCTCATCGACGACGTCCAGTGGGCCGACGACGACACGCTCCGGCTGCTCCGGTACGTCGTCCGGAGCGACGCCGATCGGCCGGTCTTCCTGTTCCTGACGATCCGGCCGGACGAGTTCGCGTCGGTCACCGAGGCGGTGAACTTCGTCGCCGACATGGAGCGGATGGGCCTCGTCCGGCGGCTTGCGGCCGGGACGGTTCAGCTCCGTCGAGACGGCCGAGCTCCTGAAGCGCGTCCTCGGCGGTCCGGTCGAGGCCGCGTCCGCGGCCGCGATGCACGTCCAGTCCGAGGGCGTGCCGTTCATCGTCGAGGAGCTGGCCCGGACGCACCGCGAGGCCGGCACGCTCCAGCAGATCGATGGCGAGTGGCGGCTCGGCCGGAACGCGGCCCGGCTCGTGCCGTCGGCGGTCCGGACGCTCATCGACCGCCGCGCCGCGCGACTCCCGGCCCGGACGCGGGCCGCGCTCGGCGACGCCGCGATCCTCGGCCGCAGCTTCAGCCTCCGCGACCTCCGGGCGATCCGGGCGCGGATCGGCGACGGCGAAGCGGGCCCGCAACCCGCCGCCGCGGGCGAGTCGCCGGCAGACGCGCGGCGGCGGTCTCGCGGACGCCGCCGATCCGCTCGCCGACGACCTCGCGCCGGCCGTCCTGGCGGGCCTCCTGCTCCCGCAGGCCCAGGGCGAGCCGGCCGACTACACGTTCACCCACGAGCAGGTCCGCCAGTTCGCCGCGAGCCAGCTCTCGGCGGCTCGGCGGCGACAGGTCCACGCCGCGATCGTCGACCTGCTCACGGAGGGTGGCGATCCGGACCCGGCCGGCCTGCCGATGCTCGCCCAGCACGCGCTGGCGGCCGGCGACACGGCCCGCGCGGCGCGCTTCTCGATCGACGCGGCGACGGCGGCCCTCGCCTCGAACGCCCCCGAGGAGGCGCTCCGGCTCGTCGAGCAGGCGCTCCCGGTCGTCTCGTCGCCGGCCGACCGGCGGGTCCTCCTCGCGACCCGCGACGACGCATTCGCGGTTCTCCGCCGGACCGGCGAGCGGCTCGACGGCCTGACCGAGCTGGCCGCGCTCGCCGAGGCGATGCGCGATCCGGCGATCGAGCTCGACGTCCAGCTGCGGCGCGCGTCGGCGCTCCGGATGAGCCACGACGAGGATGCCGCCGCGGAGCTGGCCCGCCGGGTCCGCGACGCGCGCGGCCGAGCGCGGCGATGCCGCGCTGGAGCTCCGGGCGACCCTCGAGCTCGGGCAGGCGCTCCTGCGGAGCCCGCTCGGCGAGTCGTTCGGCGGCGCCGCCGTCGAGATCGACCTCGCCGGCGCGGAGGAGGCCTACCGCCGTGCCATCGAGCTCGCGGAGCAGCTCGACGACGATCGCAGCCTGGCCGCGGCGCTCCGGGAGATCGGGACGATCGACTTCGCCAAGGGGCGCGGGTGGTTCGCCGGCGAGGTCCGGGCCGGGCCGGGCGAACGAGCTCCTCGCGCTGCTCGCGTCCGGCGCCAACGTCGAGGAGATGCATCCTGGCGTCGCCGGTCGGCCCGCTCTTCGTCGAGTCGACCCAGGTCCTGGATCGTGCCCTCGGCATCTTCGAGCGGCTCGGCGACCGGACCGGCGTCATGTCGACGGTCATCGCCATGGCCTATGCGCAGTACGGGACGGTCATGCACTTCACGTCCTCGGTGCGCCATCTCGAGGAGATCCGGCGTGTCACGAGCCGGCTGTCCGAGCTCGTCACCGAGAGCGAGCGGGCCCGCCTCGACCTCCAGATGCTGTTCGGGGTCCACGTGTGGTCGCGAGCCAAGGTGGTGCCTGACTGCGGCGCTTTCGCGCGGCGAGGAGGCCCATCGCGCCGCGAAGCTCCAGGGCGACCGGAGCGATCGAGTTCCTCGCCGCCGGCGGCGTGGCGCGTGACGCTCCTCGATCTCGGGGACGTCGAGGGAGCCGAGCGGTGGCTCGGCCTGGCCGCCGCGGCGGCGTCGAACGCCCCGTCGCGGACGCGCTCCATCCAGCTCGAGACGTGGCGCGGCATGGTCGCGAGCGGGTGCCGGCGACGCGGACGGCATGCGCCGCCACCTCGAGAAGGCCGTCGCGATGGCCAACCGAGGGCGGCCGGGCCTCCGGCTCGGTGCGAGGCCCTGGCTCGCCTGGCGATCGAGGCCGTCGCGGCTCGTCGCTGCGTCCGCACGCGACGGTGGCGCACCGGATCCGGCGCCTGCGTCGAGCTCGTCGAGCGATCTGCGGCGCAGGTGAAGGAGCTGCTGCCGCTCCTGCCCGGGCATGCGCCGTGGGGTGCGCAGGCCGACGCCGCGCTGGCGACGGTCGCGCTCGCGCGCGGCGATATCGAGACTGCCGCGATGGCCGGCGGCGCGGCGTTCCAGGCCCTCCAGGCGGCGCTGCACGAGGACGTCAGCCTGGAGATCGTGATCCCGGCGGCCCGGGCCGTGCTCGCCGGAGGGCCGCCCGAGATGCAGGGGTTCGTCCGCGGCTTCCTCCAGCAGACGCTGGCCAGGATCGCCCAGGGCACGGCCGACGAGAAGATCCGCGTCCGGTGGCTCACCGGGCCCGTCGGGCGCGAG
This sequence comes from uncultured Chloroflexia bacterium, assembly GCA_963816905.1. Lineage (GTDB taxonomy): Bacteria > Chloroflexota > Limnocylindria > Limnocylindrales > CSP1-4 > JAFMJV01. The sequence continues at coordinate 198,803 of CAWFMQ010000007.1, forward strand.
CTCGTCGAGCTGGCCGGCCCCTGGAGGCACCGGCTGCGGCAGCCGCCGAGCCGGGTCGAGGCGCCCGCCGCGCAGCCCGGCCAGCCGTCCTCGACGATGCCGAGCGCCGCCTGCTCCAGCTCCTGACCGAGGGCCGGACGAACGCCGAGATCGCCACCGAGCTCGACCTTCCCGAGGACGAGGTGGTCCAGCGCCTCGCCCGGCTGCTCGCCCGGCTCGGCACCTCGAGCCGCGCCGAGGCGACCTCGCTGGCGTTCCGCGGGCTCGCCGCCGTGGGGTCCGGCTGATGGCCATCCGGGCGCGTGTCGACCGCCACAAGTGCATCGGCGCCGGCAACTGCATCACCCTCGCCCCGACGGCGTTCGACTGGCTCGCTGGCGACTACGGCAAGACCGACGTCGTGGGGGCCGACAGCGTCGACGAGGAGGTCCTTCGCGCCGCAGCATTCGCGTGCCCGACCGCGGCGATCATCCTCGAGGACGTCGCGGAGCTCCTGCCCTGGCAGCTGCGCGGCAAGACCGGTCCGGCCCGACGGGTCCTGAAGACCTTCATGTTCACCGACATCGTCGGGTCGACGAACCTCGTCGAGGCGCTCGGCGATGAGGCCTGGGAGACGATGCTGCGCTGGCACAACACGGCGCTCCGCGAGGTCTTCACGGCCCACGGCGGCGAGGAGATCTCCACGACCGGCGACGGCTTCTTCGTCAGCTTCGACTCGCCGGACCTCGCGGTGGCGGCGGCGATCGCGATCCAGCGGCGGCTCGCGGAGCATCGCTCGACGCAGGGCTTCGCGCCCCAGGTCCGGATCGGGCTCCATGCCTCCGATGCGACGCAGGTCGGCGGCGACTTCCACGGCAAGGGCGTCCATGAGGCGGCCCGGATCGCGGCACTCGGTGGCGCCGGCGACATCGTCGCAAGCGTCGCGACGGTCGGGGAGTCGCACCGGACATCCGATGCCCGGAGCGCGACGCTGAAGGGCCTGTCCGGGCCGATCGACGTCGTGAACGTCGACTGGCGCTGAACGCAGCTGCTCGCCCGATCAGGTCTGCCTGGTGAAGTAGATCCCGTTGGGCAACGACGGTTGCGTCCAGATGATCACTGCGCGGCCGTGCGCATCAACCGCGATCCTCGCCAGCAACGCGTTGGCTGCGGGCCCCACGAGGACGCTGGCGAAGGCGCCGCCGCTCAGGTGGTAGTAGCGGATGTGGAAGCTGTCCGTGACCAGCGCCAGCCGCGGGTTGCCGCTCGCATCGAGCGCGAGGTCGACTCCGGCGATCGAGGTGCTGATCCGCTTGTCGACCCATACGCCGCCCGACCGGTGCGCATAGTGGGTGCCGAACGTCGGGCCGCTCATGCGGGTGTACGCCAGGTGTGGTCAATTCAATCCGTCCAGTGCCAGGGCCGGAGACTGATCGTCGTGGCCCGTCGACGTGACCACTTCGGTCGTGAAGCTGCCGGCGAGCGTCGCGGCCCGCGCGTATTTGATCCCCCCGTTCCAGTCCCACGCGATCTGCGCGTGGCGGTCGGAGCCGACGCGAAGCGACGGCGACTCGCCGTTGCCGGCGACCTGCCGCGTCGTCCATGAGCCGGTGGCATTCGTCTTGAACCAGACCGGGAATGGGCCGGGTCCGGGCAACGGGTACGCGGCATACGCGAGGTAGATGTGACCGTGATCGATCTGCAGGGACGGCTGTGAGAATTCGGGCGGCGCAATTTGCGTCGGTGTGCTCGGGAACGACCCGTCGGCGCGTCCGCGGTTCGTCAGCATGAAGATCCCGAGGCTGCCGCCGGGAATGCACCCCGCGCAATCGGTGCGCGTGAACGCTACGAATACGTTGTCGTTCGCGTCGAGCGCCACTGACTGCTGGTAGTCGGCCCCGCCGCCGGGATGTGTCGTCAGCCGGGTGCGGACCCACGAACCCGACGCGTTCGTGATGTACCAGAGGCCGCTGTTGCCTCTCGCAACGCCGCGCACCTTGCCGTGACTGTCGAGCGCGAAGCTGAGGTCGAAGAAGTCGCCGGTGAAGATCTTGGCCGGCGCGGTGAACGCCGATGCGACGGCATCCGGGCGCGATGCCGCGGCAGCGGCGCCCGGTATCAGCACGGCGACCACGGTGACGGCGATCACGAGAACCCCGGCCCTCCGCCGGATCGCCGACTCCGCACGAAGACGAGACAGCGCACCGAACAGGGCCCGCACCTGCGCCCTCCTTCTCTCCCACCGTACGGCGACGGTCCCGTTTCCCGCCGGGTCGGCGCCCGAAGGCGGCGATCATACATCGCCCCTGGCAGCTTCCAAACCCCCATGCCGGTATGGGTGCGCGCCAGGATCGTGATCGCTGCCCACGGCCTGACCTGCGGTGCGTGATGGCTCGCCGGTTGACTGACATATCCCGTGAGCTGTCGGGTGCGCGGGTCGATCGCGGCGGGGTCGCGGCGGGTCCCCCGACCGCCCCAGGACGCCCATCTATTCCCAATTCGGACGCTTCCGTCCTACGGGACGCGGCCTGGGGTGGCCTGGACCGATTGCTTTGTCTCAGATCGGCCGCGAGGTGTCGTTTTGTGACGTGATGACGGCTGAGCCTGCCCGCATCGGTCGGTCCGGGCCCACCCGTGGGACGGAATCGTCCGTTTTGATGCAACTTGCGTCCGCTCAAATCGTGCGACGACCGCCCGACACGCCCCGCCGGACTCCTCCGCCGCTGAGCACCCCTCACGAACTTGACGTGCGCCCGCTGTGGAAACTCGTACTACTCCTTGAGGTCGGGCGGAACGACTCTGACTCGGGCAACCGCATGGCACTTGTGCATCTTCAAGAGGAAATGGCGTACTCGGTCAACCAACACGCAGCCTGAGGCCCCCCATGCAGGCGATCGTCCAGGACCAGTACGGCTCAGCGGACGTGCTCGAGCTCAGGGACGTCGACAGACCGCCCGTCGGCCACGGCGAGGTGCTGGTCCGCGTCCAGGCGGCATCCATCCATGTCGGTGACACCGTGGTCATGACGGGCGTGCCGCGCTTCATGCGCCTGACGACAGGCCTGCGCCGGCCGAAGCACCGCGTTCCGGGGACGGATGTCGCGGGAACGGTCGAGGCGGTCGGCGCGAACGTGACGCGGCTGCCGACCCGGGCGACGAGGTCTTCGGCTGGTGCACGGGCGCGTTCGCGGAGTACGCGGTTGCGAAGGAGGACCAGCTCGTCTCGAAGCCGGCCAACCTCACCTTCGAGCAGGCCGCCGCGGTCGGCGTGTCAGCGTCGACCGCCCTCCAGTTGCTGCGCGACCAGGGGAAAGTCAAGCCGGGCCAGAAGGTCCTGATCAACGGCGCGTCGGGGGGTGTGGGCACGTTCGCCGTGCAGATCGCGAAGGCCTTCGGCGCCGAGGTGACCGGCGTGTGCAGCACCGGGAATGTGGACATGGTCCGTGCCATCGGCGCCGATCACGTCATCGACTACACCAGGGAGGACTTCACGAAGGGTGGCCCGCGCTACGACTTCATCCTCGACAACGTGGGGAACCACTCGCCGTCGGAGACCCGGCGCGCCCTGACCCCCACCGGGAGGCTGCAGCCGAACGGTGGCGGACACTCGGGCGGCGCCATGGGGCCCGTCATCAGGGCGCTCGTGTCGTCGATCTTCGTGCGCCAGCAGCTGCGCCCGTCGGTCAAGTTCCAGAACCTCAGGGACCTCATGGCCCTGAAGGAGCTCATCGAAGCCGGCAAGGTCACCCCCGTGATCGACGGCACGTACGCCACTGAGCGAGGCGCCCCGAGGCGGTCGCCCATGTCGGAGACGGACACGCTCGAGGAACGGTCGTCATCAGCATCGCGGCGCCGACGGTCGCCGCGACGGCGCCTCCGACCACGACGGTGCCCGTCGGCGGCATCGCATGAGCCGGCTCGTCTGGACCCGGCATTGACGGAGGACCCTGAAGCACGCCGATGATCGCGAGGCAGAGATCCGGATGAGAGCGCTGATCCAGAACCGCTACGGTGGCGCTGACGTCCTCGAGCTGGCGGATGTGCCGGTGCCCGCGATCCACGACGGCCAGGTCCTCGTGCGGGTCCGGGCGGCCTCGCTCAACGCCGCCGATGTCGAGTATCTGCGCGGGGATACGATCGTCCGAGTGGCCGGACCACGGCGGCCCCCACACCGCATTCCCGGATCCGATGTGGCCGGTGTCGTCGTCGAGATCGGGCCGAAGGTCGCAGGTCTCAGCCGTCGGCGACGAGGTCTTCGGCGATCTCTTCGCGAATGGTTTCGGCGCCTTCGCGCAGTTCGTGGCCGCCCCGGCGTCATCGCTCACGATCAAGCCCGCCGACCTCACGTTCGAGCAGGTCGCAACGCTGCCGCAGGCCGGGGCCCTGGCGTGGCAGAGCCTCCACGGTGAGCGTGGGGTCGCGCCCGGCGACCGGGTGCTCATCAGCGGAGCCGGCGGGGGCGTGGGCACGTTCGCGGTCCAGCTGGCGGCTGCCGCGGGTGCCGAGGTGACGGGCGTCGACCGCGCCACCAAGGAGGACCTCGTCCGCTCCCTGGGCGCCTCGCACTACATCGACTTCGAGTCCCAGGACTACGCGCGGACGGGCAAGCGCTACGACCGGATCATCGATGTCCAGGCGCGCAGGTCCGTACGTTCCGTACGGCGCGCGCTCCGCCCGGGTGGTCGCTATGCCATCGTCGGCGGGCGGTTCCCTCGCATCCTGGAGACCGTCGTGCTCGGTCGGCTCATCGCACGGATCAGTGACCTGCGCCTCGGCGTCGTGGCCTGGCGATCCAACGATCCCGGGATCACCAGCGCGCTCATCGAGTCCATCCGCGACGGACACGTGACGCCGGTCATCGAGGGAACCTATCCGCTGGCCGAAGCGCCGGAGGCCTTCCGGCGGCTGGCCGCCGGCGAGATCCGGGGCAAGGCCGTCATCGTCATCGACTGAGCTTCCAGGCGAGGTCGCGTTCGGTGTCGCTACCAGCCACGATCCGCATGAAGGTGCACGACTTCGCACCTCGTTCACCACGTTCTTCCGCGGTGGAGCGGCGGACGCGCTCAGGCGGCTCTGCGTCGTGTCACGTAGACCGCGCGGCCGAACCAGAGAGCGAGCGGTAGACCGCGCGGCCGAACCACAGAGCGAGCACGAGTCCGATGAGGCCGATTGCCAGGGTGATCACGCCGACCTCGGGGCTCGGTTTGACCCCGTACCACGTGTTGCGGAGCTCGACTCGGAGGATCCTGTCATCCACCGAGCTGCGCTCGATCGTGACCGCGACGGGACTCGCCAACGGGCTGAGAGCGTCGTACAGGTCGAGGGAGGTGAAGGTTCCCTGGCCACCGTCCCAGGTCAGGTCGACTCCGTAGGTCGTCCCCGTCTTGGTGCTCGGCTGCTCCCAGAGGCGCACGACCGACCCGGCAGACTCGACCTTTGGCCCGAAATCCTCGACGGCCGCCGCGACGCCCCCGAGGAAGGCGAAGAGCCCCACGACGGCCAGGATGCCGGAGACCTGGCGCCTGGTGAGCCGTCGGGCTGGTCGCGCGGCCGGGACGGTCATCGACCCCGACCCCGGTCGCCACCTTGGTCGTCCACGCGTCCTCCCTCCGTCGGACAGGTCGCGCCGCTCTCGCTCTCCCGCGAACGCGATGACGTCGCCAGCATAGCGACGCGATCTCGATGGCCGGTGGGAATGAATGACGCACTTCATCGGCCGCTTGAGCGACGAGCAGCGCCAGCGTCAGGTCGCGCGCGCGATGGACGCCGTGCTCGGAAGGTGAACTTGACGGTCGTTGGCCGTCGAATCTGCCTGACACCAGGGGATTCCGGCCAGAAATGGTCCGTTTCGCCATTTCGCTCGGTCTGTATTGTCATCGGCGATCCCTCAAGGACGGGACATGGAAAGCGTGCGAAGCGACGAGGTCACCAACGGGCTGGACGAGACTGCCCGTGACACGCTGGCCATGGGAGCGTTCGTCGCAGTCCACCACGAGAGACTCCTCAGGCTGGCCGGCCTCGTGTGTGGGGATGTGGCGTCGGCGGAGGACATCGTCCAGATGGCACTCGAGCGAGCCTGGCGCTCGCGGCGCGCCATCAGCGATGACGAGCGACTCCGCCCGTGGCTGGACCGGATCGTGGTGCGCGAGGCAGCGAGGGAACGACGCTCCCGTCTCACCTGGCTCGGTCGGCTCATCCGGCCCCCCACCGTCAGGGAGATCGAGGTATCCAGTGGCGACCTCGTCGATCTCTTCGCGAGTCGTTTCCCGGAGCGGTCGGCAATCCGCCTCGCGTTCGAGGGTCTGAGCGCGCCCCAGCGCGCGGTCGTCGTCTTATGCCTGCACTCGGGCTATTCCATCGACGAGACCGCGGCGCTCCTTGACATACCCAGGGACACCGTCCGATCGCGACTCCGGACGGCCCGCGAGCATCTCCGACATGCCCTTCAGGAGGGCGAGTGATGTACCGCCACATCTCGGACGAGGAACTCGATCGCGTCATCAACGACTTCCTCGTGGCACGTGGCGATGAGATCGTGGCTGCGGCCACGTCGGTCCATCGGGCGGCGGCGATCGGGATGCCTCGTGCGGGCCGTACTCAACGATTGACCGTCGCCCTGCTGGTCGCGCTGCTCATCGCGCTCCTGGCGGCTGCCGGGGCGCTCGTCGGCAGTCAGCTCGTCAGCCCTGCGCCGCCGCTCACCTTTGCGCCGGGCAGCATCGCCTTCACCCGCGGTGGCAGCCTCTACGTCGCCTCAGCCGACGGCAACCACGAGGTCGAGGTCGCACAGGGCGACCTCAAGACACACCAGATCACTTCCTTCGCCTTCGCGCCGAGTCGCCGCGCCCTGGCCTTCTCGAGTGCGAGTGACGGCGGTGCGGAGCTGGTGTTCGTGGCTCCCGACGGACGGACCCTGGGGTCGCGCGCCTTCGACAATCCGGACACGGCGCCGTGGTTCAGCGTTCCGGACACGGGGGGGTTCAGCTGGGCCCCCGACGGCGACCGGCTGGTGATGTTTCCTGCGGCGGCTCGGCCGGAGCTCTCCATCGTGGGGCTGGACGGGCGGGTCGTGCGCACGCTCGCCCTTCCGGACGGCTTCTCGTGGGGCTGGGTGCCCGACCTGACATGGTCCCCCGACGGACGCTGGATCACGGTCCACGGCTGCATCCAGCCGTGCGACACCAAGTACGATCCGACCATCCTGCTGGTTGCGGCCGATGGCTCGGGTTGGCGCGGGCTGACGACGCAGACGGCTATGACGGGCAACGGGGTGCAAGTGGCCTGGACGCCGGACTCGAGGCTGACGCTCGCAAACGGGGGGGGTGACACACTTGAGATCCTCGCGACGGATGGGTCGACCCGGCAGCAGGTCGTCATGCCCGGCGTCCAGCCGGGTTCCCTGACCTGGTCGGCGGATGGTGCTCGGCTGGCCGTCGGGGGCACGGGAGCGCTGACCGTGGTGGAGTCGGGCACGGCGCTGACCGTGGTGGAGTCGGACGGGAGCGTGCGTGCCGTGCCCATAGACCGGGTGTTGCCGCAGCCGACCGCGGGTGACGACATAGCGGCTGACATCGGGGAGGTGGGCTGGTCGCCGGACGGAGCGGAACTGCTGTTCATAGGAAACGCGGACGCCTCCCCACTGCGCTCGCTCTACGCCATCGACCCGCGGGGTGGCACGCCGCGCCTGCTCATCGAAGGTGTCGAAGGGTTCGACGTCGCCAGCGCGCGTTGAGCGCGCAGGAAGGTGTCCCCACGTGACGGGACGCCGTCACATCGCTTTCGATGTCGCTGCCGCGCCCTGAACCAAAGAGCTAAGGAGGCTTCGGATGGGGAAGGTCCCCGAATCGTGCATCTACCATACAGCGACCTTGCTGCCCGACGGCCGGGTGCTCGTCGTGGCCGGGACCTCAGACCTCAAGACCTTGGTGTGGGATCCGACCACGAATGCCTTCAGCCCGGCCGGCTCGCTCGGCGTCGCGCGCTCCGGCCATACGGCGACGCTGCTTCCTGACGGCCGGGTCTTGGTCGTCGGCGGTGAGGACCGACCGAACCCGACCTTCACAACCGCCGAGCTCTGGGCGCCCAGACCATGACGGGCGGCTGCCGGGCAACGCGCGCTACCTGGGGGCCCGCGGGCGGCGGACGTGTCTCCCGACGAGCGCGTGATCCGACTTCAGTAGGTCGCCGCTGACAGCGACGCCATGGCCGACCTGGGCGACCGCCACCCCTCAGTCTGGGGCACGGCGTTCGACGCCTGCGGGTGGAACGGCGCGCGGCCGGTGCTTGGTGGGACTCTTGGGTGGGGTGCTCGGCCGAACCGGCACGCGGACCCTCATCGACACGAACGGAGGACGCTGATGTCCAAGAAACTGCTCGTGCTGCCGCTGGTGCTGGCCGCGTGCTCGGCGTCCGTCCCGACACCATCACCCACGGCGACGCCGATCACGCCGCAACGTTCGGCAGTCGTCACGGCGATGCCGATCGCGACGCCAAAGCCGACTCATCCGCTCGTAGGCAGTCCGCGCCTCATGCCTGCGCCTACGACGCTGCCAGCTCCGTCCTCGCCAGCAACGATCGCCCCATTGACGGCGTCCCTGCCACCGACCAATTGTCCGGCCGGCGTGCCGCTCACGAGCGGGTCCATCGCGACGATCGCGGGCGGCGGTTCCGCATTGCTCGACGGCAGCCAGGCGACCGATGCGAGCATCGACGTGACCGTGGGGGGCCTGGCCGTCGACGACACCGGGGCGATCTACGTCTCCGGGTACTACGACACTCGCCTCCGCAAGGTCGGTGCCGATGGCGTCATCAGCACCATCGCGGCACCATCCCGCGGCGCTCCATTCCAGCGGGCCGCCTGGCTGGCCTTCGACGCGGCCGGGGACCTGTATCTCGGGGATCCGGACACTGCGCGGCTCTGGCGGATCGACCGGACCGGCAAGGTGTCCCCCATCGCTGGCACCGGCGTGACCGGCTCAACTGGCGACGATGGCCCTGCGCTTGACGCGAAGATCAGTGCGGGCCCGGTGACGGCCGGTCCAATGGGATCGCTGTACCTGGGTGACAACGACCGCTATCGGGTCATCGGTCCGGACGGCACCATCCACGCGTTCGCCGGGACCGGGACGCCGGGTTTCAGCGGCGACGGCGGACCCGCGGTCAAGGCCATGTTCGGCGGGACCGACAAGAGCGACGAATCCTACGCGGAGGTGTTCGGCGTGGCCACGGATGCCGCTGGAAACGTGTACCTGAGTGATACAGGCAACCAGCGCATCCGCAGGGTCGACCGGAACGGGATCATCACGACCGTGGCCGGCACCGGGGAGCGGGGCTACTCGGGCGATGGCGGGCCGGCCCTGGCAGCCACGTTCCAGGATCCGGTCGACCTCGCACTCGACGCCGCCGGCAACCTGTACATCTCCGACCACCATAACTTCGTCGTCCGACGGGTCGACACCAGCGGCTTCATCTCGACCGTCGCCGGGAACTTCCCCGCTGCCACCCACGCACCGGGCGACTGCGGACCCGCGACCGCCGCATATCTGCAGCCATGGGCCATCGCCGTTCACGACGGCTACCTGTACATCGGCGACATGGCCAACCAGCGCATCCGGGTGGTCAAGCTGTAGCTCCGGCACGGCCGAGGCGCAGCCACCGCGTCCACCGGCGCTCACCCCTTCCGCGCGACCCGGCAGTTGCGTGCCTCGGCGATTTTGCGGTCTGGTGGGACACTTGACCCTCGGCGAGACTCTCCTATCCCATGACGGACATCGTCCTCCAGGACTCCTCGGTCAGCGGATCGACGGTGCGGCTCGCCGCCGCCGGCGATGAACTGGCGTGCGCCCGGCTGGTGGAGGAGCACTACGGCCCCATGGTGAGGGCCGCGTTCGTCATCACCGGCGACACGGAGATCGCGCGTGAAGCGGTCCAGGCCGCATGGTCGGTCGCATGGCGCGAACTCGGCAAGCTCCGTGAGCCGGAGCGGGTCCGACCCTGGCTGGTCTCGATCGCGGCCAACGAGGCACGCAGCCTCGTTCGTCGCCAGCGTCGTCGGACGATCGTGGAAATCTCCGTAGGGGTCGACGACCGCCCAAGGGCTGACCCCGGCATTGGTATCGACCTGCTCGACCTGGGGCGAGCCCTGCGCCGCCTGGACCCCGACGAACGAAGACTGCTCGCGCTGCGCTATGTCGCAGGATTCGACTCGACCGAGATCGCCCGGCAGGCCGGCATGTCCGCGTCGGGCGTCCGGAGCCGCCTGTCCCGCCTGCTCGACCGCCTCCGCCGGGAGCTTGATGATGCCTGACCCCTCGTTGTTCGAGACGCGCCTATCCGCTGCCCTTCGCCGCTATGCCGACCAGGTCCCGACCGATGTCGACGCGCTGGAGCTCGTCCGCAGGACCGGCGGCGCGATCCGACCCAGGGCTGGGCACCGAGTGGGTGTCCGGCACATGGCCGATCACTGGCTCCCCGGGGCCGTGACGCTCCGCCGCTTGGCGGTACTACGGATCCTCGCCGTCATCGTGATCATGGCGCTGGCGGTAGCCCTCGGGGCGGCTCTGTTCGTCGCAGGCGCGCTCCGCCCGACACAGTCGCCGGCGGCCGCCGCGTTCCCGCCTGGCAGCATCGCCTTCGTGCCGCGCGGAGGCCCGGTGTATGTCGCGGACCACGATGGCGCTCACGCCGTCGAGATCGCCCCGCCACAACCAGGGGAAGGGTGGAACCCGGTCATCAGCTTCTCACCGGATCGACGACACCTTGCCTTCATGCGGATATCGACGAGTGGTGGCCGCCTGGTCATCGTGTCGCCCGACGGTCGCATCACCGGATCGGTCTCGCTCCCCTTGAGCACCCCGGTTCCGTGGGAACTGCAATTCAGCTGGGCTCCGGACGGACAGCGGCTCGCAACATACACGCCCGATGACCCCGGTCGCCTGGTAATCGTCGGCGTGGCCGGCACGCGTCTCAGCACGATCGCGCTGCCGGAAGGCGCCGGCGGACGGGAGTCGTACGGAGCGGCGATGCTGCCATGGTCACCCGACGGCCACTGGGTCGCCGTCAGGAACGGCCAAATCGCCGGGTACCTGCTCGTGGCCACCGACGGCTCGGGCTCCCGGCCGCTGGTCACGCCCTCGCTGGCCAGCCGGGTGGAGACGAACCGCCAGTTCATGGCGTGGTCGCCGGACTCGCGAATTGCGCTCAACCAGTGGGACCCCGCGCGGGTCGAGATCCTCTCGCCCGAGGGGACAGCTTTCCACGAGGTCCCGCTGCCGGACGGTCTCAACGCCGTCGCTTCGCCGTGCGACCCCCTCGCGTGGTCGCCCTCCGGCGATCGCATCGTGGTCGTCGCTGTGATGGCGGACCAGAGCGCGGAACAGCTCGTGGTCATCGACAAGGACTTCAGCGTGCACGTGGTACCGAGGGATCCCCTAGGTCCGGCAGAGTGCGTGGCGTGGTCCGCCGACGGCCAGCGGCTCCTCTACTCATCCAATGCCGGGCTGTGGTCGGTATCCGTAAATGGCGGGGTGGCCACGCAACTCGTGGACGGCACCGATGTTTCATTCGACGTCGCCGACGGCATGCCTTGAGCCGGGCAATGTGGCCGCAGCAGTGAGAAAGGACCGGCCGGTGAGGTGCCCGCGATGACTCGTTGGAGGAGTGAGTCGATGTCTCGAGGTTACCGTCGGCTGGTGTTTGGCTCCGCCATCCTGGCACTCATCAGTGCGGCCTGTAGCGCGGGTGCGACCACTGCTCCCACGACCGCCGCACCGACTGCAGCCCCCACTGCGGCCCCGACAACCGCTCCGACCGTAGCGCCGGCGACGACCAGCGCGGCCACGGCCACGACCGCGCCAGCCGCGACCCCCGGTGCTTCCGCGACGACCGCGACGCCCGATGCTGCGCCGAGCGCGTCACACGTCCTGCCGATCCTCATCAACGGTCTGGCGTTCGACGCTGACGGGCGACTCTACGGGGCGGACTGCTATGGAGCACGGGTGTTCCGCTTCGATGCCGGCGGTCCGGTGGTGGCGGCGGGGAACGGATCCCCCACCTTCTCCGGCGACGGCGGCCCGGCGCCCGCCGCCGGGCTCGATTGCCCGTTCGGCCCGGCGATCGACTCGCGGGGCATGTTCATCCTGGACCACGGCCACGCCCGCCTGCGACTGGTGGACGCGAATGGGACCATCTCCACGTTCGCGGGTCCCGGGCCCTTCCACAGTCCGATCGGCATCGCCATCGACGCGGCCGGGAATATCTACATCGGCGATCGCGACAGCCACCTGGTCCGCAAGGTGAACACCAGCGGTGTCGTCACAACGATCGCCGGGACGGGCGACAAGGGCTTCAACGGCGACGGTGGACGTGCGACGGATGGCGAAACTGGACAAGCCGGAGGCGATCGCGGTCGACGGCGGCGGGGAACATCTACTTCGACGACACCGACAACGACCGCATCCGTCGCATCGACCCGGAGGGATCATCACGACCGTAGCGGGGAACGGCACCGCGGCCTCGACGGGGGACGGCGGCCCGGCCATCGACGGCGTCGTTCGACCAACCTGAGGAGGGTCTCGTGGTCGATCCGAGCGGTGCGCTCTACGTGACGGAGGGCCAGCGCATCCGGCGCATCGACCCCGACGGCACCATCACCACGTACGCGGGCACCGGCGGGTACGGCGACACCGGCGACGGCGGCCCGGCCATCGCCGCCCAGCTGCAGGACCCGTCCGGCCTCGCGATGGACCGGGACGGCGTGCTGTACGTCTCGAGCGACGGGATCGACGCCTCCGTGTGTGCGAAGCATCACGCCCGATGGGCTGATCCATGACGTGTGGTGCCTCCCGTAAGACGCCCGTCTTGCGCAACGACTTCACGTGGCGATCGAACTCGGGCTCAACCGCGACGCTAGGCGCGGTCAGCGAGGCCGCGCTGCCGCAGCGGATGGAGATCACTTCGCGCCTACATCGCACCTGGCTCGGTCGCGGCTGCAGCCCACGAGCTCGACATCGCCGAGTCGACGGCGCCCCAACATCTCGCCGGGGTGTACCGGCGAACTGGGTGCGCCAACGCGGCACAGGCGGCGTACCTGATGGGCCGGAGCGAACAGCCAGAACCATCGAGCTGACGCCCGACACCTACGGGCGCGTGCTCGAACAGCGGCAGCGATGGGTGGCACGAGCGGTGGACGCGGCGCTCGCCGGGATAGCTTCACAGCCGGCGCCGGACGCGGAACCCGTTTCGACCCTGCCCGACTGAAAGGCAACTGGACGAAGTTCAATTCGTACTGCCCTCGCCGGGCACTCATATGCTGCGAGTGTGTCGAACGGCGCCTCGGCCCGACCGGGCGCCGAACGGAGGCGGGATGGATATCGACCTGGTGGTTCGTGCGCAGCATGGCGACGGCCACGCCTTCGAACTGATCGTGGACGCCATCGGGGGCCGCCTCGAGTCGGTCGCCATCGGCATCCTGCGGGATCCGCAGCTCGCCAAGGACGCCACCCAGGGAGCGCTGCTGGCCATCTGGCAGCACCTGCCCCGCCTGCGCGACCCGGCCCGCTTCGACGCCTGGGCCTACCGGATCCTGGTCCACGCCTGCCGCGCCGAAGGACGTGGGACCATTCGGTGGCTGCCCAACGTGCTCGCGCCGATCGAGGAGCGACAGGACGATGCCGACGCCTTCGGCAGCGTCGTCGACCGGGATCAGCTCGAACGGGCATTCCGTCGCCTGTCGCTGGACCAGCGCGCGGTGGTGGTCCTGCACCACTACCTCGACCTGCCGCGTGATGCGATCGCGGAGGCGCTGGGCATCCCCATCGGCACGGTCCATTCGCGGCTGCGGGGCGCGATGGCGGCGCTGCGCGCCGCGCTGGAGGCGGACGCCCGCCAGCCGGCGCCAGGCCGGACGACCACGGAGGTGGTGTCATGAGCTTGCCCGACCGACTCACCCCGAGTCTGCGAGCCTGGCTCGACGAGGGGACCCGGCCGCTTTCGGTTGATGTCCGGGCGTCGGTGGTCGAGGCCCTGCCCACCCTGCGCCAGGACCGTCCATTCGGCCTGTCGTGGAGGGTCACGGACCCCGACGTCGCGAAGGTGCGGCGGCGCGCGTTCCGGCTCTTTGCCCTGGCCGCGATCACGCTGGCAGCGCTCCTCGCCGTGGTCGCCGCCCTAGCCGTCGTGGGCCAGTCACCACCGACCGCGCGGCGCTTCACGCCGGGGAGCATCGCGTTCACTCGAAACAGCGAGCTCTTCGTCGCGGCGCCCGACGGCTCCGAACCCGTCGCGATCGGGGCGACCGATCCCGACGTCGTCCCGCGACTTCGCGTTCTCGCCCGACAGGGCGTACCTTGCCTACATCGCCGGCAACCGCGCCCCAGACACGCGCACCGAGTTGATCGTCGTGGGCGCTGATGGTTGGCGCCTGTGGTCGCTGCCGAACGACTATTTCACGAGCTTCAGCTGGGCGCCTGGCAGCCACGAACTCGTCAGCGCCACCTACGGCACCACCGTTCTGTCGGTCGTCGGGATCGACGGCGTGACCGGACGGACGGTCCGGCTCGCCGCGCCGCTCTCGGACTGGCAGCTTACTGCTGCTCGCCCCTGGTCGCCTCGTCACTCGACGGGAAGTGGTTCGCCACTTCGGTCGGCTACCACAGCAAAGTATGGAACTACGCCGTCGTTGCCTCGGACGGATCGCCACGGGCCTTCGGCCAGCTCGACGGGCTGATTCAGGCTCCGTCCGGACCCTTCGCATGGGCACCGGACTCCCGCCTCGCACTGGCGCTCATCACGCACGAGATCGCCGTCCTGTCGGCCGATGGTTCCCTCCGGACGACCCCGCTCCCGGCCGGGCTGACCGCAGGCTCGATGGCGTGGTCGCCGGACGGCACGCGGTTGGCGGTGTCGACGGTGTCGACGGGTCGACGACAGGCGCGACGTCCTCGGGTCCGATCGTGGTCATCGACGGTGACGGGACGTCGCACGTCCTGACCATCGACCAGACGGCCCTCTCCTTGACGCACACCGGCGGGTACATCGGGGCGGTCGACTGGTCTGCGGACGGGCAACGGATCCTGTTCATGGCGAACGCATACGCGGCCGCACCCGCCGCGGCGATCTGGTCCGTCGACCTTGCCGGCGGGGACTTGCGGAAGCTGGTGGGTGGCGTGGATGGCGAGCCCTTCGACGTCGCTGGAGCACCCGACGCGGGTGGAAGAGGGAGATGACGTGACCACGCGAACGAGCCGCTCCATTCGAATCCCTGGGTTTGTGCTCGGTGTGGTGCTGGCAGCAGCTGCCTGCGGCTCCTCATCGACGCCGACGCCCGTGCCGGCGACGGTCGCTCCGACGACGGCGGTGACGCTGGCCACGACACCGGTCCCTGCCACTCCGGCAGCGCCGACCATCGCGCCCACTGCCGCCGTAACCGCGCCGGCCAGCGAGGCTCTCACCCCGTCTCCCTACGAAACTGTCGCCCCGGTTGCCACGCCCGCCTCGAGCACGAGCGCAGCGCCTGCGTCGCCCGTCGCCTCGATTTCCGTGGGTGGCGGTTCGCTGCCGCCCACGGCATGTCCGGCGAACCAACCCATGGCGCCCGGCACGATCGCGACCGTCGCAGGGGGAGGCACCGGCAGTCCGGCCCATGGCGGACAGGCGCGTTCCGTCCACCTCGATCTGGCGACGGGCGGGATCGCGGTCGACCCGACGGGAGCGATCTACGTGACGGAACCGCTCCAGGCGGACATCCTGCGCATCGGGACCGACGGCGTCATCTCGATCGTCGCGGCGCGCGCATCGGGGGCGCCCTTCGTCCAGCCGGGAGGCATCGCGTTCAACGCGAGCGGGGACCTCCTGGTCGCCGACGTCGGCGCCAACCGCGTGTGGCGCGTCGATCCGCACGGGACCGTCACCAGCATCGCGGGGACCGGCGTTAGCGGCTCGACCGGTGATGGCGGGCCCGCCACCAGGGCCGAGATCAACGCCGGCAGCGTGTCGGTCGGCCCGGATGGAACGCTCTACCTCGACGACATGAATCGATTCCGGTCCATCGATCCACGTGGTGTCATTCACGCGTTCGCGGGGACGGGCGTCGCCCGGATCCTCAGGTGATGGCGGCCGCGCGCTCGCTGCGACATTCGCCGAAGTGGGCGGTACCGCGCCGGATTCGGCCGGCGACGTGTTCCTGGCAGACACCGGCAACCAGCGCATCAGGAAGGTCGATCCGTCGGGGATCATCACGACGGTCGCAGGCTCCGGGCCACAGGCTCTTCAGGAGATGGCGGACCGGCGCTCGCAGCGTCGATGCGCGAACCGGCGGCGCTTGCCGTCGGCGCCGACGGCTCGCTGTTCATCTCCGATCACCACAACGATCGGGTCCGCCGGGTCAGTCCAGATGGCGTCATCACGACCGTCGCGGGCGGCGGGAGCGCGGGTGGACTCATCGATTGTGGACAGGCGACCGAGGCGAACCTTGAGCCGTGGGGACTCGCCGACCACGCGGGCATCCTCTACGTTGTCGACATGCTGGGAAACCGCGTCCGCATTGTCGTCCCGTAGTCGACGCGCTCGTGACGGATCATCCCAGCGGCGGCATGCAGTTCGTCGACGCGCGACGATCCACGACTCGGCGCTCCGTGCGATGGACACGGTGCTCGGTCGGTAGGGACGCGCAGAGTCGCCTCTTATTCTTATTGCGACCGTCAGCACCCTTGCAGCCGGGTCTTGCGCACGCGCGCAGCACCAACACCGCTCAAGACCTCCGTGTCGGGTACGAAGGCACGTGGTACGGCGGTGATGAGGACGCGGTCCTGACGGAGGCGGTGGTCGGGCTCGTCGGGCTGGGGCCGGCGCGCGTTCTGGGCGGGTCGCGTGCTCTTCCGGGTGGGCGGCGAGAAGGAACCGGTCGGCGCGGACGAGCCCAACCTAAATTGCGGCTCTCCCCTCGAGGCGGCGGGCCGCCTGGCTGCCCTTGCCCTTGAGCTCCAGGACCTCGAGCGGGCCGAAGATGAAGCGATCACCGCCCTGCTGGGCCGCGCGCTCCGCGACAAGGATGCAGCCCGGCTGCGCCGCGCCCTGGAGCCGGCTCGCGAGGTTCACGGTGTCGCCCCAGACGTCATACGCGAACTTGCGCCGCCCGATCACGCCCGCCACCACCGATCCCGTCGCGATTCCGACGCGGATCGCAAGCGGGTCGCCCGACGGCCATCGGCGGCCCTCCAGCGCGCGGACCAGGTCGAGCGCCATCTCCATCGCCCGACCCGCGGGGTCGCTGACCTCCGCCGGGACCCCGGCGACGGCCATGTACGCGTCGCCGATCGTCTTGATCTTCTCGAGCCCGTACCGGTCCGTAAGGACGTCCATCTCGGAGAACAGACCGTCGAGCGTGGCAACGAGCGTGTCGGGCCGCATCAGCCCGGCCTGCTCGGTGAACCCTGCCAGATCGGCGAAGAGCACCGCCACCTCGGGGTGCTCATCTGCCAGCGCCCGATGCCCGTCCGGTCGTTCGGCGCCGGTTTCGGCGCGCGCCATGAGCCGCGTGGCGATCGGTGGAGGAAGAACGTTCAGCAGGAGTGCCTCGGACCGGCGGCGTTCCCGATCGAGCTGGCGGTCGCGAAGGAACAGCAACCTGCTGTTCCGCTCACGGGTGTACGAGGCGATCAACCCGAGCGTGTAGAACGAGACGAGGTAAAAGAGCGCGAGCAGGGTCGGCCGGCTGCCGGTTCCGTCGAGGGCGATGACGGCCGCGAAGTACAGGCCGATCATGGTGATGCCGGTCACGGCAACGAGCACGAACCTGAGCCGCAGCAGGGTGTACGCGAAGGCCATGATGAGGATCACCCCGACGTATGCCAGGTCGGCCGGCACGCTCGCGATCACCGTGACATAGACCGTCCAGACGAGGGCCGTGAGCAGGACGACGACAACCGCCTCGGCCTCCCAGATCCGGCGCGCGATCGGCAGGGCCGTCACAAGCAGGGCGACGAATGCGATCGGGATCAGGACGCCGAAACGGACCAGGAGGTCGGCCTGCGGAGATTCGACCGCATACTGCGGGAAGACCAGGCCCCAGACCGCCCAGGTCGCGACGGCCAGGACGTAGGCCGCACGAACGCTGACGATGACGTCTGCGAAGAGGTCGCGCCGATATGCCGACTCGAGCCTGCTGTCGGCGAAGCGCAGCGTGGCGCGGCGGAGCTCGCCGCCCCTGATCGCGGCGGCTTCGGCGGCCGCGCGCATCGCCTCGTCGCGGTCGCCTTCAGGCATCGTGTGCTCGGCTTGCCCCGCCATCGGCGCCGATCTTGCCACAGTGACGGCCCGGCCCGGACTGCCTCGGGCCGAGCAGCCGCTCCCCATAGGTACCGGCGACGGCGCGAGGATCAACATGGCCCCACCGCCCGCGCCCGCGTTCAATGCGCGACGTCTCTGATGAACCCAGGGCTTCACCCTCGAGGACGTCAAGAACCTGCTCGGGTACAGCTCGATCACGTTGACGTCGAACCCGTACGGGCACGTGCTCGACGGCAGCACGGCAAGTGGCACGGGCGATGGACATGGTGCCGGGCGGCTGAATCTCCGCGAGTCGGGAATGTTTCGGCCTCGCCGATTGTCATGTCATCGTGGGCATGGACAGTTGGCGGATCGAACGGTGAAGCAGGCGGTCATGAGCCGAACGGTCGCGGAAGCGCGGGACGATGCACGAGCCTCCGCGTTCCGCACCCTGGCCGAGCGCCACCTCGAAGGGAGCTACCGGCTCGCGAGGGTGATCCTGACCGATCCCATCGAGGCGGAGGACGCGGTCCACGACGCATTCGTCACCGCCTGGACCAACTGGGCGAGCCTGCGCGACCAGGCGCTCTTCGAACGCTGGTTCCAGCGAATTGTCGTCAACACGTGCCGCAACCGCCTCCGGCACAGCGCTCGTCGGCAGGTCCGAGACATCTCGACCGAGCTGTACCTGCAGGCTCCGGACGCCTACGCCCGGAGCGACGACCGCGATGCCATGGACGTCGCACTCGCGCAGCTGGCACGTGATGACCGGATCGTGCTGGCACTTCGCTACGACCGCGACCTCAAGGTCGAGGACATCGCGCGGATCCTCCAGCTCCGGCCCGGGACGGTGATGTCACGTCTCCACCGCGCCGTCGGCCGGCTGCGCCTGGTCCTGGATGCTCCCGGCAGGCAAGAGGGACAACGATGAACGAGACCGACGACAGTCTCCGCGACACCTTCGCTGCACGGACACTCCAGGGGCCCTCGGCGTCGCTCCGCGAGCGCGTCCTGGCCATTCCCGAGCGCAGCGCCGACGGGCGTCGGTCCTGGCCGACGGCACGGTCCCGCGGGACCGCCGACGGGCTGCGCTTCCTATTGGTCGCGGCCGTCATCTCCGCGTCGCTGGTGGCACTCTGGGCCGCCGTCGGGCAGCAGCCGTCGCCGGCCGAGCACCTTCGCGCCTGGCAGCATCGCCTTCGAAAGGGGCGGCGATCTCTGGGTTGCGAATGCCGACGGAACTGGCCAGGTGATCGTCGCGCCGAGGGGGGTCGTTGCCGGTGATGTCGAGCTGTTCCAGTTCGGCTTCGCTCCCGATCGACGGAGCATCGCGTTCACACGCTTCGACTACACGGCCAGCAACCACGAAGCTGGTCATCCAGTCGCAATCGGGTCAACCCCTCGGGACCTACGTCGGCCCGACCGAGATGCAGTTCACGTGGGCACCTGACTCGAGCCGCCTCGCGGTCTTGGCAGATGCGACTGACAGCGTGTTCATCGGTCCCGACGGGGAGAGACTCGGCCCTCTCTCCCTGCCTGATGGCTGGGCGACCAGTTACGTGGTCGGAACAGAATCGACGTCCTGGTCGCCCGGACGGACGCACCATCGCCGTCCCTGGATGCGGGGCGCGCTGGCCTGCGTCCCCAAGAGCGATCTCCAATTCCTGCTCGTGGCCGTAGACGGGTCCGGCTCACACCTTGTGGACCCTGAGCAGCCGGGGAGCTATGCAGGTGGCTCAGTTGTGTGGGCACCGGATTCTCGCCTCGCCGCGTTCAGGGGCGACTACGCCACGATCGTCGCCAGCGACGGAGCAGTGCTCCATCGGTTGACCCTTCCTGCGTGGACGCAGGTCAGGGGCGCGGCCTGGTCACCCGACGGGACGCGGCTGGCCGTCACCGACAACGTCGGCGCCGCTGATCAGGCTGCGAGTCAGGCTGAGGGCGAGATCTGGATCATCGGACCCGATGGGACCTCAAGGGTGCTGCCCATGGACCCGGCCTACGCCCTGGGTGACGTCGCATGGTCCGAAGACGGACGAAGCCTGTTGTTCAACGGCTCGTCAGTTCCCCCGACGGCCAACGACGTCTGCTGCAGCGGGCTATGGACGATCGACGCGGCCGGAGGGCACCAGCGACTGCTGATCGACAACGTCAGCAGCTTCGTCATCACCGGTCCACCCATCAGCAAATAGCGTGCTCAATGGAGGTGCGCAGCATGAGCCGCTCCATTCGTTTCCTTGGGTTGGCGCTCGGTGTGGTGCTGGCAGCAGCTGCCTGCAGCTCCTCATCGACGCCGACGCCCGTGCCGGCCGACGGTCGCTCCGACCCCGGCAGTGACGCCGGTCACGACACCGGCCGCATCTACTCCGGCACCGGCGACCATCGCGCCCACCGCCGCCGCGACCGCGCCAGCCAGCGGGGCGGTGACCCCGTCTCCCGCCGAGACTGCCGCCCCGGTTGCCACGCCCGCACCGAGCGTGAGCGCTGCGCCTGCGTCGCCCGTGGTCTCGGCCTCGTCCTCCCCTGCGGCAACAGCTCCATCGGCGATGTCGCTGCCACCCACTGCCTGCCCGATTGGTCAGCCACTCCCGAGCGGCACGATCGCGACGATCGCGGGCACCGGTACCGCTGGATCGTCGGGCGACGGTGGGCCGGCGACCAAGGCATCATTGGAGCTCTCCTTCGGGCACATCGCCGTCGACGCCTCTGGCGCGGTCTACTTCGCCGACACCGCCTCGAAGACCATCCGGCGCATCGGGGTCGATGGCATCATCTCGACGGTCGTGGGACCCGCGACCGGAGCGGCCCTGGTCGATCCGCAGGGGGTCGCGTTCGGCCCGGCCGGCGACATGTACGTCGCCGACTTCGGCGCCAGCAGGATCTGGAAGGTCGGTCGGTCAGGCTCGATCACGCCCTTCGCCGGGACCGGCGTGAGTGGCTCGACCGGGGACGGCGGGCCGGCGCTCGACGCGACCATCAACGCCGGGGGCATGGCGTTCGGTCCAGATGGCAGCATGTACATCGACGATACGTATCGCTATCGCCGGATCGACCCCAACGGCGTCATCCACGCGTTCGCGGGCACCGGAACGATCGGCTTCTCCGGTGACGGGGGACCCGCGCTGCGGGCCACCTTCAGTCAGAACGGCGGGATGGTATCGACGGACCAGGCTGGGAACGTCTACATCGCCGACGCGGGCAACCACAGGGTTCGGAAGGTGGACCCCTCGGGGATCATCACCACGATCGTGGGCGATGGCAGTGAGGGCTACGCGGGCGACGGAGGCCCCGCTGCCGAAGCGCAGATCGGCACCCCGCACGCGGTGGCCATCGATGCGAACGGTGACATCTATCTGACGGATGACTGGGACAGCAACACGATCCGCAGGGTCGACGCAGAAGGGATCATTACGACGATCGCGGGTACTCGTTCCAGGGGCTATGCGGGGGACTGCGGTCCCGCCACCGGCGCCGAGCTCAACCAACCGGTGCAGGTGGCCGTGCACGATGGCGTGGTCTATATCGTCGACAACGGAAACAACCGCATCCGGATCGTCATGCCCTAGCGACGAGCCCTCGTCCCGCGACGCAATGAGGTGATCATTCCGCCGTCCGGGCCACTTCGCGGCCAGGCCGCAACGGGACGGGTTTGCCGGCTACGCACGGGCCGCAGCCGGCTCATCGGCCACGACCTCAGGCCGCCGCATCGTCGACCAGCCTACGGCGATCCAGCCGACGCCCACGAACAGGCCGGCCAGCGGCCCCGGCGAACGACCTGACCTCGTCTCCGAACCCGACGTCCACCCAGACGCCGAGGTAGCCGAGGTCGAGGATCGCCGCACCGGCGAGCAGGACGAGCGCCCAGCGGGAGGCGACCTCACGGCCCCAGAGCATCATCGCGGTGGCCAGTGTCCCGAGCAGGACCAGTGCCGTCCCGACGAACAGCACCGGCTCCGCATCCGGGGGCACCAGCCGCACCTCCGCCGACAGTCCGTTCCGGACGAGCAACGCACTCATGAGCACGGCCCCGACGGCGGTGAACGACAGCGCCGCGACCGCGAGCAGCCGGTCACGACTTCGGGTCTCGCCCCTCGGAGCGAGGCCCGCGATGGCGATCAGGATGAGTGGGCCGGCTCCTGCCAGGAGCGCCACCGACCGGAGGTCGTAGTTCTCGGACATGAACATCGCGGCGAGCCACAGGGCGACGTAGGTGCCCAGCCAGGCGAGGCCGCCGGAGACGGCGACCGCGCCGGCGAGGTGGGTGCGCGTGAACCAGGCCCGGACACCGCCCGTGGGCAGGCCCAGGCGGCCTGGATGCCGACGTGCCTCGAATGCGCCACGAAGGAGAGCGGGGACGTCACGCGGTCGTGAGCCGGTGTCATCCATCAATGCTCGGACCTCCGTCTCGTACCGGGCACGCCAGGCGGCGGGATAGAGTCGCAGCAGGCGCTTCATGACAGCCTCGCCTCCAGTCGGTCCAGGCCTGCAGCGCTGAAACGCGCGAGCTCCCGCAGGCGCGCTTCGAGCGCACGCGTCCCATCGTCGGTGAGCTCGTAGGGTCGGCGTCGGTCCTCGGCATCGAGCGCACGGATGAGCCCGCGCGTCTCGAGCCGTGCGATCGCCGTGTACAGCGTCCCGGGAGCCAGCCGCCGCCCGTTCCGCGACGCGATGTCGGTGGTCAGCAGGTAGCCGTGCTTGGGCCCATCCGCGAGGCTCTCCATGATCAGGAGCTCCGCTCCATCGATGGGTTCCGGGCCGGCCGTCGTGGCCATCTGCGCCTCAGTAGTCCGAACGTCGATATACCGACTGTCGGTATACACCCAGAGGTCGAGGGGAGTCAAGCGTCGCAGGGAGTCGATCCGGTGCCCGGATCAGAATCCGGCCCGCAGCCGCCGCATCAGCGCCGGGAAGGGATACAGCACGACGAACAGACCGATGCCGATGCCCACCATGTTGTAGGCGACGCGCTGCAGCGCGATGAGCGGTCCGCTGTCGAGGTCGAAGGCGCTGTAGAGCAGGATGATCGTGGCCGTGTAGAAGAAGGGGACCTGGCCCACCGGGCGTGCCTTGAAGAGGCCGTTGAGCGCGGCGAACGCGACCGACGCCAGGATCAGGACGGCGAGGTTCGGGGCGATGGCAAGGGCGACCAGGGCGACGAGGGCGCCACCGATGGTGCCGATCGCGCGCCCCCGTGCCCGACCGCGCGTGGTCGTCTCTCCGAAGCGCACGATGTGGCCCACGGCGCTCGGCGCCCACCCGAAGTTGGCAAACCCGAAGAGGAACGACACGAACAGCGCGATCGAGCTGCCGAGCCCCATCCGCACGCCCTGCTCCGCGGTGTCGGCGACCCCGCTGTGCTCCTCGACGTGCGGGGGGATGGCCTTCCAGACCGGCAGCATCGAGATCAATGCGGACCAGCCCATGGCCAGGGTGAAGGCCAGGAAGTTGGCCGACGTGACTTCGGGCGACGCGGCATTCAGCCCAGCGGTGTAGATCATCATGAGCGTCAGCGCCAGCGCGCCCCCGACCTTCCAGCCGTCCAGCTCCCAGGCGCTCAGGAAGCTCAGGTTCAACGGGACCAGGAACGTGAATACGATGGCCAGCCAGGGCGTCGGCATGACGTTCCCGCCCATCAGGTAGAAGCCCAGGCCGAGGGCGACCACGATCGAACCCATCAGCAACCGGCCGCGGCGGTCGACGGGCAGGAATAGGGCGCTGTAGAAGAACCCGCCCTGGCCAAGTGGCACCAGGTAGTCCGTGTTGCCGATGGCGTAGGCGATCAGCATCGGCGCCATGCAGACGGCCGCGCGGATGGCCTCTGTCGGGAGCAGCGTCGCACCCGGCGCGGGCGAGGGCAGGTCAATGATCCGGTTGAAGCGCATGGTCTCCCCCGATCCTGGGCGTGACGCTGGCTCGTTGCAGGATTGGCGCGGATGGTACAGGCCAGCCGGCTGGCTCGCGACCCGACCTCGAAGGTCGCCGTTGCAGGCGTCAGCGGAAGGCGACGGGGCCCCGAACGTCAACATCCACCAGGGAGGTCCAACCCGGGAGCGACGCCGCTGAGCGGCCCGGAACGGACAATCGATCCGGCCTGGATCGATCTTGCCGTCGCAGGGCGCTCGGACACCCTCTGGATCAGCGCCTCGCCCGGCGAGCCGCGGATGCTGCTCGAACCGCAGCCCCGCGCCGGGTACGAGCAGACGCGACCCGCGCAGCGCGCGCCGACCCTCTGGGTACCAGAGGCGGCCTGGCTGAGCGATTGGGATCCCTACGTGCGGCGCGAGCCACCCTCCGAACCGCTCAGACCGCGACGGCTGACGGCGGACTGGCAGGGCCTGGTGGAACTCGAGCGCCGGTTGTTGCAACCCTGGATCGACCGGGCGGCAACGTTCGCGGTGGACATGGCCTACGACGACGCCGGGCAGCTGGCCGTCCGCCAGCCGCTCAGCTGGAACTCGGTCCTGGCACCGATCGAAGGCCAGCTGCTCGAGGGGCTCCGGCGGGGCACAGAGGGCCGGATCGGCGGGCTTCGTGGCCTGAGTTTGGCGTTCACTTTGATCGCATTGACCAGAGTTGTCGCTGATCCTACTCGGGCGTCAGTCGCCGTGCGGCAAGAGCGTCTGCCGGTTCAATGTCGCCACGAACGAGTACGCTGGCCTCGGCCGCGAGCATACTTGCCGACCATCCAGTTCCCCAAGGAGGGCCCGACGTGTCAACGGAGCAGAACAAGGCTGTCGTCCGCCGGTTCATGACCGAGGGTCTGCAGGGAGGCAACCTCGACGTGCTCGACGAAGTGCTGGCCCCGACCTACGTCAACCCCGCGATGGGCGGTGCCGACCTGGCGGGCTTCAAGGCGATCCTGACCGGGATGGCGGCTGCCGCGGTCGGTCTGCGGTTCACCATCCAGGACCTCGTAGCGGAAGGAGATGCGGTGGTCGCTCGCTTCACCCTCGAGGTCACTCGTGCCGAGGGGGAGAAGCTGCCAGCCCACGGTCTCACCTACTACCGCCTCGCCGATAGCAAGATCGTCGAAGACGACCCGTTCACGAGGCCCGATCTCGGGCAGCTCTTGGGCATGACGCCGCCAGGCGCCTGACCCGAGGGAGTACGACCAGGCGCTCGGGTGGCATTCGATCTCCTGGTACTTCTTGTAGCGCTTCTCGGCCAGGGCGCCGGAAGGTGATCGGGTACATCCGGACCCAGCCTCCGGTATCGAGATCGATGACAGCGCAACAGACCGTCTCGCAGTAGGTCTGGCTCGGGTTGTGGGTACGTCTTGACCACGACCAGGATGTGCTTCGTCTCGAAAACGGCCACGGCAGTACATCCATGCCGTCCTGCGCCGGGCCCTGGTGACCGCCGAACGCTGGGGCCTCGTGTCGCGCAACGTGGCCAAGCTGGTCGATCCGCCGCGGGTCGTGTATCACGAGATCACGCCGCTCACCCCCGAGCAGGCACGCGCCTTCCTCGAGGCGAACGTCGACGATCGCCTGTGGGCGCTGTATGTGACCGCGCTCGGCACCGGGCTCCGGCAGGGAGAACTGCTGGGGCTGCGATGGGAGGGCGTCGACCTCGAGGTCCGGCGCCTCCGGGTGCGTGGCAGCCTCGCGCGCGTGAACAGCAAGCCTGGTGGTCCTGGAGCCCAAGACCGAGCGGAGCCGCCGGACCGTCGCGCTGCCGGAAGTGGTCGTGACGGCCTTCCGTGCCCACCGGACCCGACAGCGCCAGGAGCGTCTTCTCGCTGGCTCTCGTTGGGTGGAGACGGGCCACGTGTTCACCACCACGATCGGCACGCCCGATCGAGGCGGCCGCGGTCACGCGGGCCTTCCAGCGGGCCCTCGTCCGAGCCGGGCTGCCGCACAGCCGGTTCCACGACCTGCGCCACGCCGCCGCCACGTTCCTGCTCGCCCAGGGTTTCACCCTCGAGGACGTCAAGAACCTGCTCGGCCACAGTCGATCACGCTGACCTCGAACACGTATGGGCACGTGCTGGAGCGGCGCCAGCCGCAGGTCGCCGCGGGTATGGACGCGGTTCTCGGCGGGTGAGCGCCCGGGGGCAAGCGCCAACGACGGGAGTCCCAACATTGGCCGAGCCTGACCGACGCGCCGCACGGACGCCATTGCATCAGGAAGCGTCACGGTCCCGCTCGAGCATTTCGGCGAGCGTGGGCATGCGTGAGGGCCTCCAGCCTATGCGCGTCGGCGTGGGCGATCGCCGTGCGCAGCACCCCGCTCCTGGCTCAGGCGGCGTCGCGACCGACCTTCCGATGCCGAGTCTGTGGCCAATTCGGCCGCTCCTTGGGGTCGGGCGGAACGACTCTGACTCGGGCAACCGAATGGCACTTGTGCATGGTCAACACGAAATGGCGTACTTCGTCTACAACACGCAGGCTGAGGCCCCCTCATGAAGGCGATCGTCCAGGACCAGTACGGCTCGGAGGACGTGCTTGAGCTCAGGGACATCGACAGACCGCAGGTCGGCGACAGCGAGGTGCTGGTCCGGGTCCAGGCGGCGTCCATCCATGTCGGCGATACCGTGACCATGATGGGCGTACCGCGCTTCATGCGCCTGCTGACAGGTCTGCGCAGGCCGAAGCACCGCGTTCCGGGGACGGATGTCGCCGGAACGGTTGAAGCGGTCGGCGCGAACGTGAGGCGGCTGCGCCCAGGCGACGAGGTCTTCGGCTGGTGCACGGGCGCGCTCGCGGAGTACGCGGTCGCGAAGGAGGACCAGCTCGTCTCGAAGCCGGCCAACCTCACCTTCGAGCAGGCCGCCGCGGTCGGCGTGTCAGCGTCGACCGCCCTCCAGTTGCTGCGCGACCAGGGGAAAGTCAAACCGGGCCAAAAGGTCCTGATCAACGGCGCGTCGGGGGGTGTGGGCACGTTCGCCGTGCAGATCGCGAAGGCCTTCGGCGCCGAGGTGACCGGCGTGTGCAGCACCGGGAACGTGGACATGGTCCGTGCCATCGGCGCCCATCACGTCATCGACTACACCAGGGAGGACTTCACGGAGGGTGGCCCGCGCTACGACTTCATCCTCGACAACGTGGGCAACCATTCGCCGTCGGAGACCCGGCGCGCGCTGACCCCCGCCGGGAGGCTGCAGCCGAACGGTGGCGGACACTCGGGCGGCGCCATGGGGCCCGTCATCAGGGCGCTCGTGTCGTCGATCTTCGTGCGCCAGCAGTTGCGCCCGTCTGTCAAGTTCCAGAACCTCAAGGACCTCGTGGCCCTTAAGGAGCTCATCGAAGCCGGCAAGGTCACCCCCGTGATCGACGGCGCGTACCCATTGAGCGAGACGCCCCGGGCGGTCAGCCACGTCGAAGATGGACACGCCCGAGGGACGGTCGTCATCAGCATCGTGGCGCCGGCTGTCGCCGCGACGGCGCCGCCGACCACGACTGTCCCGGTCGGCGGCATTGACGGAGGGACGCTGTAGCAGGCGAAGATCGCGAGGCAGAGATTCGGATGAGAGCGCTGGTCCAGGACCGCTACGGTGGCGCTGACGTCCTCGAGCTGGCGGATGTGCCGGTGCCCGCGATCCACGACGGCGAGGTCCTCGTGCGGGTCCGGGCGGCCTCGCTGAACGCCGCCGACGTCGAGTATCTGCGCGGCGACACGATCGTCCGCGTCGCCGGACCACGGCGGCCCCCGCACCGCATCCCCGGATCCGATGTGGCCGGTGTCGTCGTCGAGATCGGGCCGAACGTCGCAGGTCTCACCGTCGGCGACGAGGTCTTCGGCGATCTCTTCGCGGACGGCTTCGGTGCCTTCGCGCAGTTCGTGGCCGCCCCGGCGTCATCGCTCACGATCAAGCCCGCCGACCTCACCTTCGAGCAGGTCGCGACGCTGCCACAGGCCGGGGCCCTGGCGTGGCAGAGCCTCCACGGTGAGCGTGGGGTCGCGCCCGGCGACCGGGTGCTCATCAGCGGAGCCGGCGGCGGCGTGGGCACGTTCGCGGTCCAGTTGGCGGCCGCGGCGGGTGCCGAGGTGACCGGCGTCGACCGCGCCGCCAAGGAGGACCTCGTGCGCTCCCTGGGCGCCTCGCACTACATCGACTTCGAGTCCCAGGACTACACGCGGACCGGCGAGCGCTACGACCGGATCATCGATGTCCAGGCGCGCAGGTCCGTCCGTGCCGTACGGCGCGCACTCCGCCCGGGTGGTCGCTATGCCATCGTCGGCGGGCGGTTCGCTCGCATCCTGGAGACCGTCGTGCTCGGTCAGCTCATCGCACGTATCAGCGACCAGCGCGTCGGCATCGTCGCCTGGCGATCCAACGATGCCCGGGATCACCAGCGCGCTCATCGAGTCCATCCGCGACGGGCACGTGACGCCGGTCATCGAGCGGACGTATCCGCTGGCCGAAGCACCGGAGGCCTTCCGGCGGCTGGCCGCGGGCGAGATCCGGGGCAAGGCCGTCATCGTCATCGACTGAGCAGTCCTGTCGGGCGGCCCAGGAGGTTGGTCTGCGCTCGAGGCCGACGCACGGAGTTCCCGCCATCGAGGCTGTCGCCGTCCCTGTTCCTTCACCACGGGGCTTCCAGGCGAGGTGGCGTGGGCTATCGCTACCGGCCGAGATACTCATCAAGGTGCACGACCTCGCACCGCGTCCACCGAGTGTGTCCGCTGTGGCTGTCAACGTGGCTGTCAGCCATCACTCAAAGGCCGTATGCTGCCTCAGATACCTAGGTATATGTGAGCCACGTGCCACGTGGATACCTAGTGAGCCCGGTGGGATTCGAACCCACGACACGAGGATTAAAAGTCTTGCTGGGGGACGTTCACAGGGTCATCTGGAGCCTCATCCCGTCCACTCCGCGCAGGGCGTCCGTCCACGGAGTGCACCGGATGCGCTGGGCTGTCACCGCCGTGGCTGTCAGCGTGGCTGTCAGGCTGTCAGCCGGGTGCCGGAGCGCCGCGCCTTCAGTCCGCGCGCCAAGTCGACCTCTACGGGGGCCATGATCGACGCCTCCGCAGACGCGCCGATCCTGGTGAGAGCAGGCTCGGCCGCCAGCCGCACGACGACATCCGAGTCGTTCAGGCTGGCTCCGGAGCGGCTCGACCGCATGAACGTCGCCGATCTCGCCGAGGCATCGACGGCATAGTGGCGTTCGCCAGGGGCCGGGATCCGAGAATGCGGCGATCAGCGCGTCGACCGCCGACTCACCGAAGCTGCGGAGGACGTAGGCGGCATTAAGCTCGGCGCCGGTGTCGGCGTCTCGCATGGCACCGAACTGCGGCATGCGAGGTCGCCGGGTCGTCGCCCACCCACAGCTCGTGGTAGTAGGGGGCATCCGGACGCGCGCAGGTGTTGAAGTTGCTGCTCGAGGCGGCGTTGGTGACGAAGGTGTCGGCCACCGTCCCCGCGTCGGCCGGGAAGTGCGTAACGGTGGGATCGAGATAGACCGGGTAGGTCGCGGCGGCGAGATACGCCGGATCGGGGGTGAGGATGACGGTCTGGTGCTCGCCCGCCCGCCCGAGCGAGAGGGTCACCGCGTCGCTGAAGACACCGGCACCGGCGCGGGTGTCCGGCGTCGAGTCGGTCATGTAGGGCCGCGGGATCAGGCCGACCGTGGCCCCGGGCTCATCGACGAAGGCCAGCGCGCCATCGTCCTGCGCGACCAGCGTCAGCCCCGGGGCATCGACGACGAAGGTGAACGATGCCTGGGCCGGACGGGACGGCAGCACCAGAAAGCTCTTGACGCCGTCGGCGCGGGGGAACACGCGCAGGTCGATGCCGCCCGGCAGCACGTCGGCGTACTCGGCGTAGGCGCCCTTGTCGGTGACGGTCGGGCGCGCGGCCGCGGTCGCCGACACCGCGCCCTCGGGGAGGCGGAAGCTGATGGTGTGGCCGCCGGCGGCGAGCGAGAGGAACCCAGACGATGCCTGCGGCCCGCGCAGCGCGAGCGTGGCCGGAGCATGGTCCGCAAGCGCGTCGGGTGCGCCGCTGCTCGTCTTTCGGGTGTGCAGCGCAAGCTCGATCGGCTCCCAGGCGGATGAGCCCTCACTTTGGTAGTACTTCGGGGCGCTTTAGCGCTGCGTGACGTAGGAGCCGTCGGGCTGGGCATAGGTATCCGAGGTGGCCGTGCGCAGGGCCGGCAACTCGCGACCGACGGGCTCCGACGCAGCCGTCGGTACCGGATCGGGCACCGCGACCGGCTCCGGATCGGGTGCGGAGTCAGGCGGATGCGGGACGTAGCGTTCGCGGGCGGGCGGTGCCGGATGCTCAGGGCTCGCTGCTCTCGCTGTCAGCGCGAACGCGGGCGTGGCCGTCGTCGCACCCATGACGAGCAAAGCTGCTGCCACCGGGCAGCGGAGCCGACCGGCGGCGCGCCGTCGCAATGGCGGGGCCACCGGAGCGGAGAGAGGCGGAGAAGAAGCAGCACGAGCGCAACGCCACCATGGGAGACCTCCGTCATGGGCGTGTGAGCGCGTCTGCGAACCACATGGCAGAGGTCCCAACCTGATTATCGAGACCAACGGCCCCGATGCCGGTCGAATAGAGGTGCCATGCCCCACCGATCCCGGCCGATTGATTGGGTGCGGACCCTAGCGATGCCAGTTGTTGCCAATGGACGCCGTCGTCCGAAACGAAGCAAACGTACGGCAGGGCGTCCCCCTGGGAACTGATGGGCGACTCTACGGCGAGCAGACGCTGGCCATCGGAGGCAGACACCACCATCCCTGCATGCAGGTCCGGACTCGACGTGTACGTCCAGGTCCTTCCATCCGTGGACGTCAGAGCACCGAACGGAACGCGTGCCCCCCAGAACAGCCCGCCTTTGAACGGGAGCAGTCCGTAGCTCGCATAGCAGCCAGGTGGCTCGTTCGGCATGTTCGCCACCAGCCAGTTACGTGCATCGGCCGAGAACCAGGCTATCGGCTTCTGGCGATCGTGGCCATCCTCGCGGCAGTCGAGGCCTCGTGCGTCGGGCGCGACGTAGCCGGTCATCGCCCAACCACCACCGGGAAGTGCAGCCAGATCGAGTACGTCGCTGTAAGGCGAGTCAGCCTTGGGCAGCCTCGCCTGATCCCATGTTCGGCCAGCGTCGTCTGAGACCCAAAGCGTCCTGCGGTCGCCGATGTGCCCGAGCGCCGCGATCGTGGTGCCAGAAGCTGTGGCCTTCTCGATCGCGGCGTTCCGCGGAAAGGTTGGCATCGCTGGCACATTCCACCACGTCCACCCGTCGGTCGTGGCCCATATGGCGATCGGCGTGTAGCAGTGTGCTCGCGGATCCTCAGGCAGTGGGCAATACTCGGTACCTGCCCAGCCGATGGCGACCAGCGCCGACGAAGTCGGCACAAGGATGCGGAGCTCGGTCATGACATCGGGGTCGACGGGACCGGTCACGAGCGACTGTTCCCAGCGTTGGAAGTTTCCCGAGGTCCATGCGGCTCCCTGAATTGCATAGAAGCGGTCAACGGTGCTCTGAACGACGCCCACCGCAACATAGCGGCCTAGCCAGTAGGCCATGTCCGCGATCGAACCATTGCCTGTCGAAGGGTTCGGCGCCAACTCAACCGGCGCGCGCCACCGCAGCCCTGTCCAGGTTCCAGAGGGCGCAGCGTCTGTCTGAACGGCGTGAGCCTCAGGAGTCGATAGCGGAGGGATTGCGGGCTGGCTGGTTCCTTCCGCTGCAACTGGCCGCTGCCGCCTGTTCCTCTGCAGTCTCTACACCGCTGGCGTCGGAGTCGCCGTCGAGGGTGTCGTCTACTCCGCCACCCGTACCGCCTGCCATGTTGTACCTGGCTCCGTCCTGCCCAGGTGCGGCCGCTGCTAGGTACCATGCGTCGGATCGCTGGAGACCCATAACTGACGTAAGCGGCTGGTCTTCCGTTCGCGTCTTGGCAAGGTTCGTGCCATGGAGCGGCTCGTACCAGGTTGTGCTGTTCCAATACAGGCCCGCCGCATCGTCCCGCCACCGACCTGTGAATTGGGTGTCTGGCGCAGCATCGCCGGAATTGTCTATCAGATCGCCCCAGGAGTCGAAGGCAACGGAACCTGCCACGGAGGTCGCATCACGTGAGTTGACCCACCACGTCGCGTCGCCCTGCCTGGTGGTACCGAAGTACCGAGCAGCATCGTGTAGATCCCAGTCAGCGAGCCGAGTACCGG
The DNA here is from genome assembly GCA_963816905.1 of uncultured Chloroflexia bacterium. Lineage (GTDB taxonomy): Bacteria > Chloroflexota > Limnocylindria > Limnocylindrales > CSP1-4 > JAFMJV01. The sequence goes on from CAWFMQ010000007.1 coordinate 231,164, forward strand.
ACCAGCTGTTAGCAATTCCTAGGATAGGCTCGTCATTGCTGTCTACTTCTTGCATAACGTCTGCGGTGAGGCCCATGTAGTGGAAACCGACCGTTGAGCCATCTCGGGTCACGGTGCGCAGCCGGTCGAGCGCGTCGTAGGTGTAGACGCTGATGGGTTCCTGGGTGTTGGCGTCGTCGACCTCGATCAGACGGCCGAGGTTGTCCCAAATGAGGGTCTGGCCGGGCCGGGCCGTCATCTGGCCGTCCGCGTTGTAGGCGTAGCCGGTGTCAGTGAGGCGGTTGGCGGCGTCATACGTGCTGGTCACCGGAGTACCGCCGCCGGTGGTCACGCTGGTACGGTTGGGGACCGCCTGCCAGGTGTAGGTCTGGCCGTGGTCCTCGCCGAGCGGTGAGCCGTAGTCGGTGAGGCGGCCGAGGGGATCGTAGGCGAAGGTGGCGGTGCCGTTGGCACCGGAGCCCTCGACTTCCGCGTCCTCGGACAGCGACTGGCCGGCGCGGTTGTAGGTGTAGCTGTAGACGGCGAGATCGACGGGCTCGCCCTGGCCGACGACCGTGGCAGTGGCCTCGGAGTTCGGTGAGGCGCCCGAGCGGGTCATAGGAGTAGGCCGTGGCGTTCTCGTACTGTTGCCAGGACTCGTCGTAGCTGTCACGTACCGTTGATGCGAGCTGGCCGTCGGCACGCCAGGTGAAGAGCAGCGGGTCCTGGGCGTGGGTGTTGGGATCGGGGATGGTGGCGCTGGTCTCGCGGCCGAAGCGGTCGAGGGTGAAGGCATAGAACCCGGAAGGGTCGGTGCACGAGGCGGTGCCGAAACCGTCGGTGTAGCTGGTCTCGGCGCTACCGTCATCCACGACATCAGTCACCTGACCCGCGCGGTCGTAGGTGGCGGTGATGGTGCCCGCGGGAGAGGTGGCCGTCAGCCGGTTGCCGTCGGCGTCGTAGGTGTACGACGTGGTCACGCTGTTGGCGGTACGGCTGGTCATGCGGTCCGCGGCGTCGTAGGTCCAGGTGATCGTGGAGTAGGGCGGATTGACCCGGTTGATCTGGTTGACTCGGTTGCCGCGCTCGTCGTAACCCCAACGGATCGTGGCGGCATCGGCGTCGGTCCTGCTGGTCATGCGCCCGAGGGCATCGTATCCGTAGGACTCGCTGTGGCCGTTGCCATCGGTGACGCTCGTCTGGTTGCCGGTCCGGTCGTAGCCGTTGTGGGTCGACACGTTGGTGGCCGCATCGCCGCTGACGCTGTCGGTACAAGGGTGGGTGAGCGTCTGCAGGTCCGCGGTGGCGTGCGCGAGGCTGCGACACAGGCGCCCCAGCCGGTCGTAGGCATAGGCGGTCGTCACGCTGTCCGTGCCCTCCGCGTCGTCGGAGGGATCGGGGCTCGTCTGCGTGACGTTCCGACCCGCCGAGTCGTAGGTCGAGGAGGTCTCGATGTTGGTCGTCGCGTCGTGGGTGCCGCTGCCCGCGCACTCTGGCGTCTCGGGCACGGTCGTGCCATCGTCAGTGCAGTTTTCGATCTGCTCGATCTTGTTCCCGAGAGCGTCGTACAGCGTCTCGGTGACGCTGAAGGTGGCGCGGTCGGCGGTCGGGGCGCGCACCCCGATCTGGTTGCCGGCGTCGTCGTAGGCGTAGCTGGTGACGAGGTTCTCGTCGGGGTTGGGCGTGCCCTCGACCGCGTTGTCGGTCTGGCTGATGAGCTGCCCGGTATTGTCGTAGGCGTAGGTGGTGACACGCCCATTGGGCGCCTGCTCCCAGACTTTCTGGCCGAGGTCGTCGTAGGCATACGAGGTGGTGCGGTTCCAGGTCGCATCGTGGGTCCCGGTGCCGGCGCAGTCCTCCCAGTTGGTCGCCGGCACCGTGGTGCCGCTGTTGGTGCAGTTCTCGATGGTGGTCAGCAGGTTCCCCTCGCCGTCATAGATCGAGCGGCTGACGGTGCCCGCCGGATCGCGGGCGGCGATCTGGCGCCCGGGCGTCGTCGTAGGCGTACTGGGTGGTCAGGTTGAGCTTGCCGCTCCCCGTGTCGACCACCTGCTCCACCATGTTGCCGTCAGCGTCGTAGGTGCTGGCGGTGACCACGTCATGGGCGCTGCTCGAGGGATCGCGAAGCGTCGAGGTCAGCACGTGCCCGGCGTCGTCGTAGGTCGTGTCAATGACGACGTTGGTGGCACCATCGTGCGTCCCCGCACCGGTGCAGTTGGCAGGATCGGCCGACGGTGTGGAGCCCGAGTCGGTGCAATTCGCGATAGAGCGCACGACCCAGCCGCGGTCATTGAAGATGCTGCGGGTGACGATGCCCTTGGCATCGACGGTCGCAGTCACCCGTCCGGCACGGTCGTAGGCGGTGCCGGCGGCGATGTTGGCGTCGGGGTCCTCCGAGCCCTGCGTAGTCGTAACCCGAACTCTCGCCGATACCGTCGGGATGCCTCGCCAACGCCAGCACCGATGGCACCCGTGCGAAGAGAGGGCCCGTGGATCTTCCATCGCCATCTTGAGTCTCACGGTGCTGCGGTCGCGATCCAGATGAGCTCGCGGGCTTCCTCGCAGTATCCGGCCTCGGTACCGCAGCTGGAGCCCTCGAGGGCGAGCTGGTCGCCGAGCAGATATACGCCTTTCTCCAGCGCATCACCATCATCGGGAAACGTGTCGACGGCGCCGGTTTCGCTCAGATGGCGCCAGTGCACCCCATCATCGGAGATGACATACCCCGGCCACGCCCAGCCGAGGATCCGGGTGCCGTCGCTGGCGACGGGGAAGGGCTGTGCCGGCAGGTCCGCCGAGGTCCAGGCTCGGCCGTCGATCGAGGTCAGTGAACCCATCCAGTCGGTGCCAAAATTCCCTGCCCCCCATACGAGGCCCGAGCGTCCTACCCATGCGCGCTCGCTGTAGGAGCCCTCGGGCCACGGGTCGCTCTGGATGGTCGCGCGCTGCCAGGCGACGCCGTCATCCGAATACCAGGCGACCGGGTCGACCTCGCCGCCGTCGCCACCGGAGGCAGGGCGCTCGATGGTGCCGGTCAGCAACCAGCCGGTCGCCGTCGTGACGGGGTCGTCGAAATTGACTGCCTGCCCGTCGACTGTGGGCACAGCGACGCGCCGCCACGTCGCCCCGGCATCGTCGGACTCGATGAGCGCCCGCTTCCCGTCACGATACCTGCCCAAGACCACGATCTGGTCGCCGCGGAGCGCGGGCGCTGCGAACGTCCCCTGGATGGTCAGCCCATCGAAGCCATCGGGGAGTGGCCGGTGATGCCAGGTGAGGCCGTCGGGCGACGTCCAAACGGCCGTGTCGGGATCGATGCTGTCGTAGCTCTTGGGGTCGGGCCAGCGGCGAACTCCGGAAGGACCGAGGGCGACCAGGCGCGACGGGGTGGCCACGACGGACATCAGACAGGTCTCTGCCGCGGCGTTGAGCGAGGCCGGCGCCTCGGCGCCATCAACGTACGTCCGTTGCCAGCGCTGGCCATCGGGTGATCGCCACACCCTGCCGATCTTGACCCCTCGATCGAAAGCCTCGCAGCCGACCGCGACGTAGCCGCCCTGCCATGCCACCACCTGGGCCACCAACACGTCGCCGGGAACCGGCGATGCCGGAGTCGGGTCCACAACGCCCGGAGCTGCCCAGTCCAGGGTGGTCCAGTCATCGCCACTGGGTGTGGCCGAGGGCGCCGGTGATGGCAGGCTCGACTCGCCGGGCGTGGCGGTTGGCGCGCTCGGGAGGGCTGTCGCCGGGGCCTCTGTGGCCGGATCCGAGCTCCCCGAGGGACTCGGGACCGCCTGGCTCGGATCCGACACGTGACCGGACACCGCAGGGCTGCCGGGCGAGGCCACGCCGGTGGGTTGTACCAGCGGCGCAATCGCGCAGCCGGTGAGCACCAGGGCACATGCAACGGCCAGCAAGCGAGCTGCGTGCGGCATCGATCCACCAGATTCGCGAACTGTCGGCAGGCACGTTGGCTTCATCGGTTAGACGCCCACGAAGATGATACCGTCGCCCTTGTTGTTGGACCCGAGGTTCACCTCATCATGGAGGAGGTCCAGGAGCACACCTGCGGAGATGTAGTGGTGCCCTTTGCTCCAGCTGCTCGCCTGCATGCATGCCCGGCCGCAGGTGTCGACGTACCAATAGCCCACTGGGATGTCGACCTCGCTAGGCACAAATTCCATCGCGTAGCTGTAGCCGAAGATCGAGATGGCGTGAGCGACGGGATCCGCGTTCTGCCAGAAGTACAGCCCCTCCCAGAGGCCTGCGCTCTTCTTCCACTTCGTGCTGACCTGCGCAATGACGGCCTGCCCTTTGTCGATGCTCGTCTTGACGTGAGCGTACAGCTGCTGAGCGGTCTGGAGCCCGGACCCTGATCCGGCGACCTTGGTGAAACTGGCAATGCCACTGGCTTCCTTGTTCAGGGCGCTGAACAGCCACGTGGTCCTGGTGTTCCAGGCACCTCCGTTCTTCCTCGCCGTCCAGTCGATGAGGCCAGGCTCTGTCCAGTTGCTGTTTCCAATTGGGACCTCGTCGAAAGCCAGATACATCATGATCCCGCGCCCGTTGTAGGGATTAGGGCCATGGTTAGTCTGGTTGTGCCAGAAGGTCCAGTGAGCGAGATTCTCGTACGCTCCCTTCTTCTTGAACTTGTACTCACCTAAGCCATTGAGACGTGCCCGGAGCGCTGTGATCGCGTCCTGGATGTCCTGCGTTGAGGTGACCGGTTTGTAGCTACGCGCCAAGGTCCACAGCGCGATCGTTGCGGCGCCCTCGGAGCACATGTTGGCGAAGAGCTTCTCGTGGCCGTACGTGACGCCTTTGTCGTCCCGGTTGGACTGGTTGTATTTCTTGTCGAAGGTCGGGTTAACGGTGTTGGAGGGCGGCTCCAGCACTTTGGTGATCCATGACACGACTGCGTTGGTCCTGGGGTCGGGATGTACGTCGTCGCCGATGAGATGGCAATAAGCCAGCGTCCGATTCTCGTCGTTGGGGTCCTGCAGCGAGCCGTTCTTGCAGTTGTGGTAGTCGTAGTCTGTCGTGCCCGTGGTGTACACCATGGGTTCGGAGGCGGTGACCCCGGAGTCGCCGCCCCCAGTACCGGATGCGCGGGAGCGCGGTTGCGGGTCGGAGGTGTGACCGCCCGTTGCCGAGAGCGGGTCGCCTCCGCCATACGTATAGGCCGAGCCGTCGTGGGTCTGTGCGAGCGTCGTCTGATCGGGTGACAGATACGCGGCCGTCTGCGCGTCATACCAGCGATGTCCGTGCCAGGCCAAGCCTACGGCACCATCGACCCACGCCATCGCGAACTGCCAGTCGCCGATAGCCTCGCCCGCCTGGTCGATGACGATCCCCCAGGCGTCGTAGCGGGCGGACCCTGCCACGTTCGTCGGGTCAGATGAGTCGATCCACCATGTGAGGTCGCCGTGGCTATCGATGCCGTAGTAGCGGCTGACTGCGTCGGCGTCCCAATCGGCCAACCGAGTCCCGGACCAGCTGTTTGCGACATCGAGGACGGGGGTTTCGTCGCCGTCAACCTCCTGTGCGACCTGCGCGGTGAGTCCGACGTACACGAAGCGGATCGTCGAGTCGCCGCGCGTGACGGTGCGCAGGCGGTCGAGGGCGTCGTACGTGTAGGTGCTTATGGGCTCGTGGGTGTTCGCGTCGTCGACCCCGGTCAGGCGTCCGAGGTCGTCCCAGACGAGCGTCTCGCCCGGCCGGGCCGTCCGTTCTCCATCGGCGTTGTAGGCGTAGCCGGTGTCGGTGAGACGGTTGGCGTTGTCGTAGGTGCTCGTCACCTGAGTGCCGCCACCGGTGGCCACGCTCGCGCGATTTGGCACGGCCTGCCAAGCGTAGGCCTGGTCATGCGGCGATCCAAGTGGTGAGCCGTAGTCGGTGAGGCGACCCAGCGGATCGTACGCGAAGGTGGCGAGGCCGTTGGCCCCTGACCCTTCGACCTGGGCGTCCTCGGACAGTTGTTGACCGGCACGGTTGTAGGTGTAGCCATAGCTTGCGAGGACAACGGGGTCGCCCTGTCCGACTGTCGTTGCGTCCGCTTCGGACGCCATGAGTCGGCCGAGCGAGTCGTAGGCGTAGATGGTGGCGTTTTCGTAGATCTGCCAGTACTGGTCATAGCTGTCACGGACGGAGCTTGCGAGGTGACCGTCGGCGCGCCAGCTGAACAGCAGCGGGTCCTGGTAGTAGGTGTTGGGATCGGGGATGGTGGCGCTGGTCTCCCGGCCGAAGTGGTCAAGGCTGAAGCTGTAGGCGCCCGAGGGGTCGGAACGGGCGGCGGTGTCGAAGCCGTAGGTGTAGACAGTCTCGGCGGAGTCGTCGCCCACGACGCTGGTCACCCGGTGGGCGCGATCGTAGCTGGCGGTGATCGTGCCGGCAGGGCTCGTTGCAGTCAGTTGGTTGCCCGTCGCGTCGTAGGTGTAGGTGGCGGTGACGCTGTTGGCGGTGCGGCTGATCAGACGATCGGCGGCGTCGTAGGTCCACGTGACCTGCGCATACGGCGGGTTGACGCGGTTGATCTGCTGGATCTTGTTGCCGCGCACGTCATATGACCAATGGACGGTTGCGGCATCGGCGTCGGTGCGGCTGGTCATGCGCCCCAAGGCGTCGTAGGCGTAGGACTCGGAGTTTCCGTTGCCGTCGGTGACACTGGTCTTGTGGCTGGCGCGATCGTAGCCGTAGCGCACCGAGACGTTTGTGGCCGCATCCCCGCTCACCGCGTCTGTGCACGGGTGCGTGAGTGTCCCGAGATCGATGGTGGCATTCGCCACGGTGCGGCAGAGCCGTCCCAGTCGGCCGTAGGCATACGCGGTCGTCACGGTGTCCGTGCCGTCCGCGTCGTCGGACGGGTCGGGACCTGTCTGTGTGACGTTCTGGCCCGCCGAGTCGTAGGTCCAGAAGGTCTCGATGTTGGTGGACGCAGCGTGGGTGCCGTCGCCGGTGCAGACCGGCGCCTCGGGGACGCTCATGCCATCGTCTGTGCAATTCGCGATCTCTTCGAGTTTGTTGCCCGACGCGTCGTACACGGTGGCGGTGACGCTGAAGGTGGCGTTGTCCGCGGTGGGGGCGCGGACGCCGATCTGGTTGCCGGCGTCATCGTAGGCGTAGGTGGTGACGAGGTTTTCGTCGGGGTTGGGGGTGCCAATGACCGCGTTGTCGGTCTGGCTGACGAGGCGGCCCGTGTTGTCATACGCGTAGGTCGTCACCCGGCCGTTGGGCGCCTGCTCCCACACCTTTTCGCCCAGTTCCCCGTACGCGTAGGCGGTGACGCGGTTCCAGGTGGCGTCGGCGGTCCCTGTGCCGGCGCAGTCGGCCCAGTTGGTCGTGGGCAGCGTGGTGCCGGAATCGGTGCAGTTGTCGATCGTTTCCCGCAGATTGCCTTGGCCATCGTAGATGGAGCGGGTGACCGTCCCCTCTGGATCCCGGGTGGCGATTTCGCGACCAGCCTCGTCGTAGGCATACTCGGTCGTGAGATTGAGCTTGCCGTCACCGGCATCGACGACCTGCGCGGTGGGGCGCCCGGCGCCGTCATAGCTGAAGGTTGTCACGATGTCGTGCGCACTGTTGGAGGGATCGCGCACCGTGGTCGTGAGGGTGTTCCCGGCGTCGTCGTAGGCCGTGTCGGTGACCACGTTGGTGGCGCCGTCGTGGGTGCCGACGCCGGTGCAGTTGGCGGGATCCGGCGATGGGGTGAAGCCGGTGTCGGTGCAGTTGACGATGCTTCGCACCACCCAGCCCCGGTCGTTGAAGATGCTGCGGGTCACAATGTCGAGGGCGTCGCTGGTCGCAGTCACCCGGCCCGCGCGGTCGTAGTAGGTGCCCGACGCGATATTGGCGTCGCTGTCCTGCGAGCCTTGCACGTAGTTGGCGATCGTCTGGGTGGCCCGATCAAGATTGTCGTAGACGGTCGCCGTGGCCGAGGGTGTCTCGCCAACGGCCGCCGGTCCCGACGTCATGAGCTGGCGACCCATCTTGTCGTAGCTATACGTGGTGAGGAGGTTCGTGGTCGCGGTGCCGGTGACGGTGCTCGTGCAGGTGAACGCGCCCGCGGCGCTGGCGTTGTCGAGTTGGCGGCACAGGCGACCCAGGCGGTCGTAGGCGTAGCGGGTGACATTGCCGTCGGGGGCGGTCTCCGAGAGCGTCTCGCCGAGCACGTCGTACGTGTAAGAAGCCGTCAGGTTCGCCCCGTCGGGGTCCTCTGTCTCGGTCATCAGGTGCCCCGCCAGATCGTAGGTGCGGAGAACCTGGGAGTCGACGACGGAAGCACCGTCGGTGACCTGTCTGTGGGACGTGACGTCACCAGCCGCGTTGGTGGTCTGTTGGGTCTGCAGCGCACTCGAAGACTGCTCGCTGATGATGCGGTTCAGCGCGTCCTGCATCGTCGTCGTCGCGTCGGTGGCGGGAGGCGTGACGGTCTGCGTGTTGCCCATCAGGTCAGTCGTGACGCTGACACTCACGCCCGTCGCATCGGTCACTGAGATCTCGGCGTTCAGCAGGTTGTACACGTGCGTTGTGCTGCCGCTTTCTCCGTCGCCCGACACAGTCGCGCGCAGCAGGTTGCCCAGTTCGTCGTAGATATTGGTGGTGATGGTCGCCGGGACGCCGGTGTCGGCGGCGGCGCTGAGGGTCAGCACCCTGCCGAGGTCGTCGTAGGTGGCGCTGGTCGTGGCACCCGAGGGGTCGGTCTGGCTGGTCACCAGCCCGGCGCGACCCGCGGTGGTGTTGGCATCGTAGGTGTTGGCGGTCTCGACGTTGCAGTCGCTCTGGGTGCAGGAGCCACTGAGATAGTTCTGGATCGTCGAGAGGACGTTGCCGTTGGCGTCGTAGGTCGACTTGGTCACCCGGCCGAGCGCGTCGGTCGTTGTCTCCAGTTGGTCGTGCCCGGTATAGGTGTAGCTCGTGGTGACCTGGCCGTCGGGACCGTCATCAAGCTGCGGGTTGATCTCCGTGGCGGTCAGGTGGCCGTCCGTGTAGGTGTAGGCGGTCTGGCGCTCGATCGCGGTGCCCGCAGCGTCGGTCTCGTTGGTGACGTCGTTGCCGCTGTTGTAGGTCCAGGTCGAGCTGACGCTGCTGCTGCCGTCGATGGGCGTGGTCGCCGAGAGATGGTTGCCGCGAGCGTCGTAGGTGTAGGTGGTGGTGGCGCTGGTGGAGGCGTCGATGGGGCTCGTCGCGGAGAGCACGTTGCCGTCGGCGTCGTAGGTCCAGGCGTGCGTCCAGCGCTCCGGATCAAGGAGCGCGGTGACCCGGCCGGCGTCGTCGAGCGTGTAGACCGAGGTCTCGACGGAGTCGGCGTCCTTGGCCAGCGACACGGTCGTCGTGGTCGGCGTATAGGCGATGGTGTCCGAACTGCTGACCTGGGCCGCCATCGGGTCGGTGATGGAGGCCACCCGTCCGGCGCTGTCGTAGGCGATCGACCACAGGATGGTCTCAGGGCTGCCCACGTTACGGCTGCGGGAGCGGCTGACCGAGGTCAGGCGGTTGTTGGTGTCGTATGCGAAGGTGGTGACCGCACTCAAAGGGTCCGTGAGGGTCGCGAGCTGCTGATTGGCATCGTAGCCGAAGTTCCAGGCCCGACCGGCCGAGTCGGTGACCGAGGTGAGGCGGTCATTGGCGCTGTTGATAACGATGCTCGTCGCACGGCCCGCGGCGTCGGTGGCGCTCGCCGAACTCGTCGACCACGTCAAGGAGAGCGTGTTGCCCAAGCGGTCCTTGACCGCGGTCAGGCGATAGGGACTGGTATCGGCGAAGACGAGCTGGCTCTGGTCCTTGGCCGTGATGGTGTAGGTGCCGGGGCCGGACTGGTGCGTGAGCGTCTCGAAGTGGCCGGGTCCGGGGGTCCAGGTGCCCCCGAGGTTGGCGAAGGGCTCGATGCCGCCGTCGGCGCGGTGCCAGACGAGGAAGCCCGAGTCGGACGTCAGGTACTGGGTCAGGTTGCTGATCCAGCCGTAGCCCAGACGGCCGCTGTGGGTCGTCTCAAGGGAGCTGTAGTGGAGGGTGAGGGCCTGCGGCGGGCCGTAGGAGGGGATGGCGAAGGCGGCGCGATCGAGGGTCAGTTCCCCGTTGGCCGTCCCGACCGCCATCGCGAGTCCGCCGCCGAGGTCAAAGGGTACGGTCGTGTAGTAGGGCTCCGTGCCGCGGCGGCTCGTCTCGAAGTAGAGCGTCGTCATGTCGCCCGTGCCCCAGCCGGCCCGGTCGGTCGCGGTGAGGAAGAAGGTCGCGGGACCCTCGTGCCCGGCCGCGGGCTGCGTGCCCAGCGTGCCGGGACCGACGGCCGCGGTGCCCGAGGCGAGCGTGCCCCAGGGGCCGTAGAGCGACCAGGACGCGATCTGGCCCGAGCCGTCGCTGACCTCGCCGCTGAAGTCGACGTCGGCGTCCACGACCGTGCCGTCGGGTGCGCTGATGACGGGCGTCGGGTTGGAGTTGTCGACATAGACGCATGAGGTGGCGGTGGCGCTGCCGCCGGACGCGGTCACCACCAGGCGGATGGTGTAGCCGCCGTCGGCGAGGTTGGCGCTCTGCCACTGCCCGAGGGTGCCGTTGGTGACCGGCGTGCTGCTCGTGGTGAGCGTCGTCCAGCTCGTGGGCGAACAACCGGCGCCGCGCGAGAGGGTGTAGGAGACGAGGTCCGACGCGGTCGCGGTGCCGCTGATGCTGCGGATCATGCCGGGTAGATAGGAGCCCGGGACGGGGGTCTGCAGGTCGGCGGCAGGCCCGGTGCCGACGCGCACCCGGCGCAGCACCTCGCCAAAGCCGCTGCTCTGGTGCGTCGCGTCGTAAACGCGCAGGCGAACGGTGTAGATGCCGCCGAGGCCAGACGTGTCCCAGCTGCCCAGGGTGCCGGCCGTGACCGGGCTGGTGTAGGGGTTGGTGCCGATCGCGGTCCAGGTCTGCGGGTAGGTGCCCGCCCCGTATTCGAGCGTGTAGTGGTTGAACGTGGAGGCATCCGAGGCGGTGCCGGAGAGGGTGACGGTGCCGCTGACCGTGGCGTCCTGCGCGGGGCTGGTGATCGCCGCGACGGGGCTCGTGGCGTCCAGCTTGAAGGAGTTGCCCGCTGTCCAGTCGGAGGTGCCACCCTCGCTGTCGGCGACGCGCACGCGCCACCAGTAGGTGGTCCCGTCGGCCAGGCCGGTCGCGTGATAGCTCGTGCCAGCCACCGGGACGTTGAGCAGCGGGTTGCTGAACGAGGAGCTGGTGGCCACCTGGACGGTGGCGCCGCTCTCGGGCCAGTCGCCGGTGGCATCGCCGTCGTCATAGGTCCAGGTGAGCGTCGCGTCGCCGAACCAACCGCCGCCTGTGGGGCCCACCGCGGTGGCCACGGGCCGGTGCCAGGTGACCGCGAGCGAGGGGCCGTTGCCGCCGGACTGCTCGGACGCGATGAGCCGCTTCCAGAGCGTCGGATCCGACTCGTGGTCGACCTCGTAAATGGCCACGCCGTCGTTCGGCCAGCTACCGTCGAGCCAGGCGCGCACGGTACGGGTGATGTCGAACGTGCCGCTCTGGCCCTCGACGAGATCGGCGTAAGCATCGTCGCCCGCGGGCATCAGCTTGAAGGCATTGGGATACGTCGGCTGCGTGTTCCAGGTCACCGTCGACGCGTTCCAGGCCGTGTTGAGGCGGCGGATCCAGGTGCGCTCGACCGTGGGGGCGTCCGAGTAGGCGTGGTAGGGCAGCACCGAGAGGACCGCCGACTCGACGTGCGCGGTGCCCAACACGCTCGCCAGATCGGGAAAGGCGATGAAGGTGCGGGCGGCGTGCCCGGTGGCCGGGTCGTCGCCCACCCACAGCTCGTGGTAGTAGGGGGAATCGGGGCGCTGGTAGGTGTTGAAGTTGGTGGTGTGTGCGGCGCCCGAGACGAAGGTGTCCGACACCGACCCCGCGTCGGCCGGGAAGTTGGTGACCGTCGGGTCAAGGTAGACCGGGTAGATCGCGCTCGCGAGGTAGGCCGGGTCGGGGGTGATGGTGACCGTCCGCTGTTCGCCGCTGCGACCAAGCGAGAGGTGCACCGCGTCGCTGTAGACGCCGGCACCGGCACGCGTGTTCGGCGTGGAGTCGAGCAGGTAGGGCCGCGGGATCAGCCCGACGGTGGCCCCGCTCTCATCGACGAAGGCCAGCGAGCCGTCGTCCTGCGCGGCAAGCGAGAGCCCTGGCGCGTCGACGATGAAGGTGAACGATGTCTGGGCCGGCCGCGAGGGCAGCACCAGGAAGCTCTTGACGCCGTCGGCCCGCGGGAAGACGCGCAGGTCGATGCCGCCTGGCAGCACGTCGGCGTATTCCGCGTACGCACCCCCCTGCACGAGTGCCGGGCGAGCGGCGGCGTTCGCGGCGACCGCGCCGTCGGGGAAGCGGAAGCTGATGGCGTGACCGTCCGCGGCGAGCGAGAGGAAGCCTGCCGAGGCCCGCGGCCCGCGCAGCGCGAGCGTCACCGGGCCATGGTCGGCCAGGGCATCGGGTCCCCCCACCGTCGGGCTGACGGTGTGCAGCGCAAGCTCGATGGGCTGCCAGGCCGACGAGCCCTCGGGCTGATAGAACCTGGGCGCGCTGTAGAGCTGGGTGACGTAGGAGCCGTCGGCCTGGGCGAAGGTCTGCGAGCGCGCCGTGCGCAGCCCGAGCACTTCGCGGCCGGCGGGCCGGGCCGCCGGCGCAGGCACGGGATCGGGCACCGCGACCGGCTCCCGATCCGGCGCGGGCGCCGGCGGATGGGGCGTGTAGCGCTCCAGCACTGGCGGTCTCGGGTGCTCGGGGGACGGCGCACTCGGCGCCGTCGCGACGGCCGGGGTCGCGACGCTGGCGCCCAGCAGCAGGCTCACGGCCACCACCGCCGTGCGCAGGTGGGAACGCCCGGTTCCGCGCCCTCGACCCGCGCGGGTGGGCCGCCCGTGCAAGGTGGACCTCGCGACCGACATCGCCGTCTCCCTCTCCTCAACGGCCAGCCCGGCGGGTCGGGGAACCGGTTGCGGGGGCGGTGGCGCGTCTTCGATGGTCCGGCCACGACGGGCGATCCGGGGCAGACCGCCACGTTCCCCTCCTGGCCGGAGGGCGGATCAGATGGGCGTCGCCGCCTCCGATGCCGTGGACGTTCCTCGGCCTCGGTGACGGCGCGTATGCTGGAACCAACGGCTGCTGCCGTCATCGCTGATCCGCCCCCATTCTGCATAGGGAAAACCCTCACGCAGCGGGTAGCGTCTCCCTCGCCGCCGATGGTCCAGCTCAGCTCAGCCTCAGCTCACCTCGGGCCCGGGTGACGGAAAGCTGGTCGCGGGGCGCAGCGCGCGGCCTGTGATCGGCGCCGCACCACGCCCGATCACGGCCAGTGTCGCCATGTCCTGCGCGCGCTACGGCCCAGGCTCGCCCGACGGGATCCAGCCGGCGCCCACGGCGAGGACCGCCAGTTCGGCCCGGGTCTGCACGCCGTAGCGCGCGAAGAGGTGCCCGAGGTGCGCCTCCACCGTCTTTCCGCTGATACCGACCGCGGCGGCGATCTGGGCGTTGGTGGCACCCTGCGCCAGCAGCGCGATGATCGTGCGCTCGCGGGCGGTGGGCGCGTGGGGGCCACGGCGCACGGCTCTGGTGGCCGCCTGGTTCCACCAGGTGCCCCCGCTGGCGACCTGGTGCACCGCTTCGGCGAGGCGGCTCCCGTCGGCGCTCTTCACCAGGTAGCCCGCGGCGCCGGCGGCGAAGGCGTCGCGGTAGAACCACTCGCGGTCGTAGGCGCTGAACAGCAGGACCGGCGGGCCGTCACGCTCGGTGAGGGCGCGGACGAGGCGCAGGCCGTCGGTGACGTCGTTGCCGCGGGCATCGGGGAACATCAGATCGCACACCACGACATCGGGCGCGAGTTCGGCCATGCGCCGCAGCGCCGCGTCCACCGACTCTGCCTCACCGGCCAGCGTGAGCGAGGCATCGGCGGCCAGCGAGTCGCGGATGCCGGCACGCATCAGGGGGTGGTCATCGACGACCAGCACGCGTGTCACGCCGGCCACCGGAATTCCACGCGCGTGCCCTCGCCGCTCGCGGTCGTGATCGCCAGCGAGCCACCGACATCCGCGGCGCGCCCGCGCATGTCCGACAGGCCCAGATGACCATTCCGGCGCGCGATCGCCTCGGTCGCTGCATCGATGCCGACACCGTCGTCCTCGACCGAGGCCGAGAAGCGCCCGGGCTCCGCCTGCACGGCGATGGAGACGCACGCCGCGCCGGAATGCTTGAGCGCGTTCTCGAAAGCCTCCTGGACGATGCGGTAGGCGGCCAGCTCCACCTCCGGGGCGTAGCGCGCCTCACCATGGCAGTCGCACTCGACGTCGATGCCGCTGCGGGTGCGGGCGAGCTCGGCGAGGGTCGAGATGGCGGCCGCCATGCCGCCCCGCTCGAGCACGAGGAACTGCCGCTCGGTCATCAGGTCGCGGAGCTCCGCGACCGCGGAGCGGAGTTGCTCGGTCGCGGCGCCCGGATCGGTCCCGGCGGACGGATGCTCGAGCAGCGTGAGGGTATACGAGAGGCGTGGCAGCACGTCGGCATGCAGGTCGCGCGCGAGGCGCGATCGCTCCTCGTTGCGGGCGGTCTCCGAAACCGCTCGGAGGCCGGGCATGACGCGCAGCAGCGTGGGGCGCCATGGCGGCAGACCCCGCCGCCGAATGCCCGGCAGCGCCGCCAGGAACGCCCGCGAGTAGGCCGCGGCGAACATGGCCACGACTGCGAGGGGGGCGAGGAGGGTGAGCGCCTGCCAGCCGGTGGGAGTAGCCGGTGGGATGAGCAGCCACGCCGCACCAACGACAGCGCCGGCGGCGACCGCGGCGGCCAGCACCCGCGGGCGAGCGGCGCGACGCAGCACCAGGCACGTGCCGAGGACCGCGACCACGACAGAGGGCACCGCTCCGAGCGGGTAGGCGAGCTCGCCGACCGCCGTGACCGCGGCGAGGATGCCGGCGCCGGCGGCGAGCGGAGCAACGAACGGGGCCCCCCGCCACAGCGCGAGCAGTGCCGCCAGCGCCAGCACGGCCAGAAGCAGCGAGGGCTGGCCGCTCCCCGGGATCTGCCTCGGGAACTCGGTGAACTGGCCGCCGTGCATGACCGTGAGGCGCTCCCAGGTCTGGCCCGTCGGGTCCACCCCGGCCGGTTCCCACGCGGTCACCGGATCGCCGTCGCGCAGGCCCCGCAGCCAGGCGTAGGAACCGGGGATGACGCCCGCAAGGACGTAGGCGCCGGCGCCCGTCGCGCTGACCGAGGCGCGCGGCGCGCCGACCATCGCGGCGCCAATCGCGAGCAGCGCGAGCGCCAGAACCACCGCCGCCTGGGCGGCGGGCCTCGACGGCGCTCCGAGGTGCAGGGGTCGGCCGAGGCGCGCAGCCGGCGTTCTCAATCGTGACGTCGATGGCACGGCCATCGGGAATGCGGTCTTCATGCGAAGTCCGGGCGGGGGTCGATGGGCGATACCCTCATTCTGCGCGCGGGAAGCACCCCCGTCTCGACCGCCGCGACACCCGATTGACGCGCGCCTTGGGTGTCTGATCGTGGAGAGCACGCCGTGGTGCCGACGAGCACCCGGGAACGAGGGGGAGGATGACATGCGCAGCATCAAGCGGTTCTCGCGTCCGGTGGCGTTGGGCCTGGTCGCCACGCTCGCCGTCATCGAGGTGCCGGCCGTGGCGGCGGCGGGTCCGCTCCGGGTGACCTACGAGGGCGTGGTGGCCTCGGTGCGGACGATCCCGGGGGCGCACTGCCACGACGACAACTACCCGGAGATCCGCTGCTTTGCCACGGCCGCGGCGCGCGACGCCGACATCGCGGTGCTGCAGGCGCAGTGGGCGGTCGAGGCAGCCGCGGGCCTCCTGACGCCGCTGCTGACCAACTATGCCACCTGGTATCAGGACCAGAACTACGGCGGCTACACGTACACCACGGCGGTGGCCTGGAGCAACCTGGGCGACATCGGCTGGAACGACATGATCACGAGCTTCAAGTCGCTCAACGGCGGGCAGCCCAAGTGGTACGTGGACATCAACTACGGCGGCGCCGCGACGTACTGGTCGGCCGGCGCGTGGGTTTCGAATGTCGGCAGCGGCTGGAACGACTCGTTCTCGTCCGTCTACAACCTTGGCGGGTGACCCCGGGCCGCCGCACGCCCTGCGCCACAGGTGCGGCACCATCGCCGCATGGTGTCCGGGCAGGGGTGTTCGCGTGGCTCGTCCGGTGATGTCGTGCCCTGTCGGCCTCCGCGCGCTCGCCTGACTACGGGCGCAGCCCGGGGAATGGAGCCGAATGGCACCGCCGCGTGGTCCACCCACCAGGCACCCCAGAGGCGGGACGCCAAGGGTCAGTCACGTCTGATGTAAATGCCAGGCTCAGTAGGCGCATCGGAGATCCGAGGATTCGACAGAGGGAGGGATCTGGTCAGATGGCGACGGCCGGGGATCGGACATGTAGTCGCGCGTTGCGGAGGTCAACTGGATCGAGGGGATCTCGCCGGAGGAGGGTGCGCACCTGGCGTGTGCCGGTCATGGCCATGGCGCTTCTCTTGGGCGTGCCGGCGCCAGCGCCTGGTCTGGCGGTCGAGCCGACATCCTCCCCGCCGCGATCGGTCGTGGCGCCACCGTCAGGGAGCACCGAGGTGCTCGCACAGCGGACCGCGAGTTCCCAGACCTTCCAGCAAGCGGACGGCTCGTTCGTCACCAAGCTCTACACCGCGGCGCAGTTCTATCGGCCAGCAGGCTCGATGCAGTGGCAGCCGATCGATCTTCGCTTCGCCACCAAGAGCGGGTCGGGCCCGGCGGCGGTCGCCGACTCGAGCCCGGCTGCAGTCTCGCTCGGCAGCCTGCGTGATCCCGGGGACTTCCTCAGCGTGGCTGCTGGAGGTCACACGATCGGCTTCCGCATCGCCGCCGAGAACCTGGCGGCCGCGGCACCCAGCCGCCCCGTCATCGACCCGTCCGGCCGGTGGGCCCAGTATGCGAACGCGCTGCCGGGCGGGGTGGACCTGCGCGTCTTCCCGCGTCCCGATGGCGTCAAAAGCTTTTTGGTTCTCCACCAGCAGCCAAGCCAGTCGAGTTTCACATTCGAAGTGGATGCTCCCGGACTGACGCTCGCCAAGGACGCGGACGACATCCTCGCGTTCCGCGATCAGCGTGGGACGGTGATCGGCCGCGTGCCGCGTCCGTACATGGTCGACGCAGCTCGCCACTACAGCAATGCGGTGGTGCTCACAATCGGAGCGTCGGGCACGCAGCAGACGCTCACGATGACGCCCGACGCGCAGTACTTGGCTGCCGCCAGCTATCCGGTGTCGATTGATCCGACCGTCACAGACCTCACGCCCGAGACGACGACGATCGACCAGACGTTCGTCTCGATGGGTTGCAGCAGCTGTTACTACTGGGGCTATCAGGGCGGCGATCCGCAGCACACCGAGCTGTGGCTCGGCGCCGTGAACGACGTCGCGAACTTCGTCTTCATCCAGTTTCCGGACCTTGCCGATGCACTCGCGAACGTCCAAGTCGACTCGGCGATTCTGTCGCTCAGCCAGCGGGAGGCCGGAAGCGGCTCCATCTCGACGGGCATCTATCTCATCGACGTACCATGGTCGGCATCTGAGCGGAACTGGGGCTCCGACCCGGCGTCCCACCTGCTCGACACCGGCGATCCCAACAGCGCTGACCTCATTGCGTCGTCAGACATCGACCTGACCGACACGGTCCAAGGCTGGCTCTCGGGGTCAAACTACGGGATCGAACTCAAGCAGAGCGAAATTGACGAATGGAACCCGGATGGAGCCGAGGTCTTCGACGCCGATGCGACGACCCTAAGCGTGACCTGGCAACAGAGGCCGTCGGTGGCAGCTGGAGACCCGGCTGTTTTCGGTTCGGGTGCCGCCCAGGACCTACGGTGGGGGTATCGCGACGATAGCACCGAGACTGGCGAGCAGGTGGCGTTCGAGGTCCAACTGTCTGCGAACGCATCCTTTGACGCATTGCTGCCCAATGGGGACAGCGGCGTTGTCACCGCAGGCGACACGAGCTGGACCATCCCATCGAATGTCACCCTGACAGATGCGACGACCTACTGGTGGCGCGTGCGTGCATCTGACGGAACGACTCGTCATCGTCGCAGAGCTGTGAAGGTGCGGTGGATGAGGTCGCCCCGGTCTCGACGATCACCTCTCCGACGAATTACAGTTCGCAAAGTGGGTCCGTCGAGATCGACGGCGTTGCCGCCGATGCATTCGCGTTCGACGATCGTGCACTTGAGTGGGGAACTGGAGTCTCGCCGACGAGCTGGACGCCGTTCGGGCTGGACATCAACCCCGTGAATACTGAGGCACCACTCGGCGCGTGGGACACCGGCACAGTGCCGAGTGGTACGTACACCGTACGGCTCACCGTCCGCGACCTCGCGGGGAACACGTTCACAGGCTGAGCGCCAGATCGTTGTCGCGCACGAACCGTCAGCCTCGATTGTGAGCCCCGACGACTCTGATGCGTACACGGCGAGCCGACAGGTGATTTGGAGCTTCGACGGGCCTGGCACGCAGGCGGCCTTTTAGGTCCAGCTCGGAGAAGACGAGGCGTTCCAGTACGTTGTTGCCGACAGCGGCGTAACCTCGGGCACAGATGTTAGTTGGACCGTACCGACAGAAACGGACATACCTAACACTCTTGGCGACTATTGGCGAGTGCGCGTCAACAATGGTTCCTCATGGTCCGGCTGGGCTACGAGGCAGTTCCACTATGAACCAGACCCACCTACTGCGGCGCAGCTTGCCGCGGCCGTCGACGCGGCTGCCACCGAACTGGACGTCGACCCATCGGAGATCATCCTTGGTCGCGCCGGATCCGAGACGATGACCATCGACGGCGATGACTACGTCCAAATTGCCCTCGCGACGCAGGCAAGTCCTACGGACGTTCCGGTGCTGGTGTCCGTGGCGGACAACACGACGCTCGTGGGCCAAGCTGCTGCCTCTGCTCTCAAGAAGTTCAACTATCCCGCCAGCTCGGGCGACAGCCGGTGTTTCTTCGGTCCAGGTGTTGAACTGTGGGAACACTTCGACGGAAAGCAAAATGGCGGCCCGTACATCATCCTGTGCGGCACCCACGCTGGCTGGTGGAACCTCAGGATTGGAAAGACAACATGGGCGAAGGTGGCCCGGGCAATAGGGCCAGGGGAATGACCACGCGTCCAGTCTTGAGACGTTCAACACCGGCCGTGTGGTTCTCAAAACAGTGTTCTGTCGGAGCGTGAACTACTCCGACGGATGCCATCAGGTGTCGGGTGATGCTTATGTGTCGGATCTTCGGAACTGGTCCGGCGATTACAACCAGACGATCTCGTCCATTTACAACGCCGACCAGTAGGACTTGAAGCACGAGGAGGGACAGATATGCGGCGGAGATTCCGTGTGCTGGTGGTTGCTGCCTACGTGGCGGTCGGTGCCGTCGGGGTGCTGCAGCCAGCGTCAGCGGCGGCCTACAACCCCGACAAGGCGGTCACGTGGGCGAACAACCATGCGGCGTCGGCCCTGTATCCTAATTACCCCAACCCGGGCAACGATTGCGCCAGCTTCGTGTCGGCCGCGATGCACGACTCGCAGGGTGGTGGGATGGCGTACCGACACCTGGGTGGGGACCTGACGAAGTACGCCAACTGGTGGATGACGCGCGATGCTCAATGGCACTTCGCTTACACGCTCACCTGGGTGGGCGCGAGCAACCTCTTGGACTTTCTTTCCACAAGCGGCATAGGCAATGGGCGGTGGTACATGACCAACGCATCGACTGGGCACATGCCCCGCGCAACGGTCATGGACGGCAACGCTAATGGGTTGAGGACGGGTGACTTGGTGTTCTATGACTGAGGCGTCGAGCCCGAGCCGAGTGGTGGTGGCAAAGGCGTGGACCATGTGGCCATTCTCGTCGGTCACGGGCAAGACAAACACCAGCTTGGGCCCTACCATTAAACCCCCCTCCTCCCTATGCGTATTGGACAGGTGATCTAGTGGACGCGCACAACAATCCTCGTCTTCAGGCGTATTGGACCCTAGAGAATTACGACGGATGGCAAGGTCATTCGACATCGTGGACGGTCGTCCACATCGCAAGCGGGAGTTGATCTCGTGAGAAGACGACCGGGGGAGGCAGGTGAAGGGAAGAAGATATTGCCGAACGCGGCGTGCAGCAACTACGGCGCAGGCTGGCTTCGCGGCCCGTGCGGTGGCCGTCGGTGGCGTCGTGTGCTTGGCGATCCTGGTAGGATTGCGGGGATTTGGGACTGGCCGGCGCACCGGGCACGACCCCGTCGTCATCGGCCTCGACGACCATCACCGCCGCAGTGACGGAGGCGGCGCGTGCGGCGGTCATTAGCGAGCAGACGGTCGATCTGGTTCCGTCGGGCATCGGAGGTGGTGAGCTGACCAGCTCCACCCAAGCTCTTATAATTCGCGACGGCGAGGCTGCACTGGGGAGCCGGTTCGCGGGAGATGCACTCGCGAAGCACGTCCGCATCCTCCACGACCAGAGTCAGCCGTGAGACTACCGGAGGGAATCCGTTATCTTGCGGCTGGCGTGAGTCGTTTTTCTGTGACTGCGGTTACTGTTACTGGTGACGTCGCGACTGTGTCGGCGGAAGCTGACGTCTGGACTGACGTTGCACAAGTACAGCCCGGCGGAAACTTGGTGGTCGAGCATCCGCAGAACACGGTGCTCCTCACGTTGACGCTCGCACAGCAGCATGGCGCATGGGTAGTCGTTGATGACCACTTCACACCCAGCCAGGCACTGAGCCTTAGGGATCAAATCGTGATCGCCCGAGCAATGCAGCGCCGCGGCCAGCCAGCGTCGTTGCGAATGGTCATGCTGGCGCTCGTCGGCATCGTCGTGAGCGCCAGCGCAGGTTGCAGCGCACTTCGGTCAGCGACTGAGCCGACCGTAGGGCAGCCAGCTTCTTCAGCCGCCGCTGCGGCGGCTACACCCATCTTGGACGCATAGAAGAAGCGCGGGCATGTCTTGCTCCTACGGCGGCGGGCCGGACGGTCCGCCAACCTGGCACTGCCAAGGGGGGGCCATGGGGACGGGTGGCTGGGCCGATGTCACCGCCGATGAGGCAGGCGTGGTCGGCTATACCGCGAGGCAGACGGTCACCATGGAGCATCGCGTGGACGTCGGTCGGTTCGTGCGGCTGGTGAACGTCACTCCCTTTCTCGATACCCGGAAGGCGGCCATCGTGAGCTGGCTCGCGCCTTGGGACGGATCGAGCACGCGCTGTATCGCCTTTTCCGATGGGTTAGCCGACGCAACCTCGGGCACCGGCTTCGCGGTGATCGAAGTCCGTCGCCCATATCCGGGTCGTGCGCCCGCGTGCTAGGCGCTTGCGCTAAGCGCATCGACAAGAT